>NZ_BCXI01000042.1 GCF_001895025.1 Rhodococcus zopfii NBRC 100606 = JCM 9919 | reverse complement strand
ACTCCTCCGACGCGTTGAAGGTGTTGCAGCGGGTGTGGGCGGCCTCGGGTGGACCCGTGCGGTAAGTATCTCGCGGCGTCGATGCGTCTGCAGCTCGATGCGTTGGAACGTCACGGCGAGCTCGTCGCTGGTGAAAGCCGTTACCATCCCCGCGGTGCGGGAGGAACCTGTTGACGATGTCGGCGGCCGCGATCGACCGCTATCTCAAACCCATGAAGACCAAGGATCGGATATCCGGAGTATCGACGACGAAACCATCGGTTTTTCTGCGTAATTCGATCACGACCCGTCGCGGCGGGGACGAAGTGGAGGACGGAGGTTGTCGCGTAAGTCGTAGAAGTTGAGGTGGCGATCCAATGCTCGAACCCTGCCGTGTGGTAGGCATCGGGCATCCGCCAAAACACACCAACAGCAGGGGACCGCCATCAAGAAGAGGAGCCAGGACTAGTCCGCCGACCGGAGTGCACCCACGATCCCCGACCAGGTCAGTGTCGCGATGACTGAGATCACCGAAAGCATGCAGGAAGGGCTACTCGAGCCGGCCGTCGGCGCCGAGCCTACAGGTCATCATCTCGTGTGCCAACGGTCAGCTCATCGGGATGAGCCCGAACACCGGATGGCGGGGCGCCTCAGCGGCGAACTCTGCGTCGGAGGACTCGTGCGTCACATCGAAGTAGGGGCGGGTGACGGGTACCTCCTGCAGATACTGACGCAGCACCGGGACACTGTCCTGCGGGCTCAGTTCGACGACGCGCAGGGTCTCCGACCGACGGCCTCGACTGAGGGTGACCTGGCCGGCGGCGCGAGCATTGTGCACCCAGTTCGTCACGCCGTAGGCGGCGACCAGCCACCGTTGATCGCCGCGGCGCATGACGTCGACCGGGGTCGAGTACAGTCTTCCGGTCTTGCGACCCGGCACGGTCAGAATGTGGCGGTACTGCTTGCCCACGCCGAGCTGGGTCATCGCCTGGAACGCGCGGTTGACCAGCCGCGTTCCCGTCGAGATCCGGTAGGTCTTGGACATAGCTGCTCCTCAGGGTTCGGCGTGCAACGTGGTGGTGCGGCTGCGGATCGCGACCCATCCGAGCAGCAGGGTCAGAAATCCGAGTACGGACGCCACGATGCCCCATCAGGCCGCGGCGGCGAGCCTGGACGTGCGGGCGACGGCCAGGGATCAGCGAGGCACCGCCCCGATCACTCGCCAATCCGACAAGTCCAAGACTGTCCACGGACGGTTCATTCACAACGACCGCCTCGTCGATGCCCTGCATCTGCAAGCAGGAACGGCGATCCTGCACGACACCGCAGCACGCGACTACTACGACGAGCTACGCGCCTGCGAAGCTGAACACAACGCCGCACCACGCCAACTCGGAAATCGGCTTGTCGGAATCCTGTACGGCTGCCTCAAGACCTAGACTCCCTACAGTCAAGTCGTTGGGTGGTCTCACCTCTACCAACATCTCGTCGTTGACATCAAAGCTCCAGGGATGCCTGACACCCAGATCCCTCCCGGGCGTCTTCCGGATTAGGCTGTTCCCAGCTTCACCCGACCGCTGCGACGGCCGGGAGGCGAAGGTCTTTCACCTCCGTTCGACTTCAAGCACCTCGTGGCGCACGTGGTCTTCGGCCCAGTCGTCTCCGATGAAGAGTTGCATCAGTCCTTACTTTTCTTTAGGGGGTTCGAGCTGGGCGACGGCCGTAGGCTTCGAACCACCCAGGGACGCCGGGTATGGCTTTCATCTGTCTGCAGTTGGCGATGGCCGTGAAGGATCGGTCACCCAGCGTCCCGCGACGACTCGACTGTGGACCACACCGGATCCACAGTCTCGACACCAATCCGAAGATGCTCAGGCGGCACGCAGGATTCGAGAAAGATCGAGGCTAGGAACCTGCAGCTGCGTAAGTTGCGGCGATTGTTTCGGGGATCTCGATCTCGCGTTTGAGGATCTTTCCGGTGGCACCTTTGGGCAGGACTGACGTCTGGAGCACTGTGCGCGGATACTTGAACGCGGCAAGGCGGTTCTTGCACCACTTCTGGAGATCGTCGCTATCGAATACATGACCTGGCTTAACAGTCACGACAGCGACAATCTCTTCTCCGAGTGTTCCGTGTGGGGTACCGATGACTGCTGCTTCGAGTACAGAGGGGTGTTCGTAGAGCACTTCCTCGATCTCGCGCGGGTAGACGTTGTATCCACCGCGGATGATGAGATCCTTCTTGCGATCAATGATGAAATAGTATCCATCCGTATCGATGTAACCTATATCACCGGTTCGGAACCATCCGCCGGAATCGAATGCAGCCTGGGTCTCGTCCGGCTTATTGTGGTAGCCGGCCATCACGTTGTGTCCGCGTATCTGGATTTCTCCCACCTCGTGTGGCAATAGCTCGTTACCGTTGGAGTCGACGATACGCATCTCCGTGCCCCAGATCGGGGTACCGATCGAGCCCGCTTTCGCAGGACGGTCAGGATGGTTGAATGATGCGGCAGGCGAGGTCTCGGATAGTCCATAGCCCTCCAAAACTGTACATCCGGTCTTGTCTTGAAGCTGTCGAAGTAGTTCAACCGAGGCGGCCGCGCCTCCGCTAACGCACACCCTCAACGTCGATAGCTGGTCGATTTTCTCGTCGACAGCATTCAGGATCGCGGTGTACATTGTCGGGACCCCGAGCATGATCGTAACCGATTGTTCAGCAATCAATTTCAGCGCGGCGTCCGGACTAAACCGTCCAAGCAGGCTCAGACAGGCACCGGCCGCAAATGCGCTACCCATACCGAGCGTTTGTCCGAAACTGTGGAATAGTGGCAGTGCCCCGAAGACAACGTCTTCCTCGGTGATCTGAAGACACCGACTGCTGAATACGGACACATTGGCGGTCAGGTTCGAGTGAGTGAGAATCGCACCCTTTGGCCGGCCGGTTGTACCACTGGTGTAGAGCAAGACCGCTGGATCATCGGCATTGGTCAGTGTCAGGTCGTCGGAGGGAGGAAGGTCACTGTTGCGGACGCGTTCCATTGCCGCTTCGAGATCGGTCGACAACGGCTCTCCTGTCTGGGGTGCGTGATCGCGGACGGTCCACCGCGCGTGCAGTTGCCCTGCCGAGACGGCACCGGTCCCGGCATCCAGTAGGACGCTCTCGCTGTGGATGAACGCCTTGGTTCCGGAGTCCTTCAGGTAGTAGTCCACCTCCCGCTCCTGGAAGAGAGGATTCATCGGCACTACGACGCAGCCGGCGCGCAGAGCTCCCCAGAACGCGACGACGAACTGAGGGCAGTTGGACATCATCAGAGCCACGCGGTCACCAGACACGAGACCGTGCGCGCGTAGCGTTTGAGCCATAACGCGTACCTCGCAGTCTAGTTCTCGGTAGCTCAGGGTGGAGTCTTCGAAGCGCACTGCCGGTCGATCCGGATGGCGGGCGCTAGCCCAACTGATCAAAGATGCGTAATTCAACACTGACTCCACTGTCGCAGTCGGACATTTTCTGATGTCCATCCTTCCGATCGAGGAGGGCGTATCGCGTCCCATTTTGTGGCGGTTCATCTACCCATTTGGAGGTATGCAAGCTTGCGCACCCCTTTCAGGGCGAGCATGCTCGACGGAGCAATGCCAGGTGATGGAGGTCACAATGCCGATTGCCTTTTCCCCCCCACGGGCTCGGACGGGAGTTGATACTGCGACCCGGCAGAGTGCCCGATCCGCCCGATCGAGTGCGTCTCGTTTGGCCGCAACCCTTGAGTCCGCGCGTGCACTTGTCGAACTTCCACAGTGGGCACCGTCTGCGCATGGTGAACTGGTCAATGAGATTGGTGAGTACGTCGATGTCGTGATCGAACATCTGCGGACCACGATGAAGTCAGCCGCATCGACCTGCAGTTCGGCTGAGATGGCGAAGATCTGCGACGTCGTTCTAACCCTGCAACAGTTGCGGGCCGATCAACAACAGATTCTTGCCGCCGAGAGAATCCGAATGCTGACCTCGGTACGACACGGCACAGACTTTTTCGCAGGCCGATACGATCCGGCGAGCGTGTTCGAGCATGCAGCCGAGGTTGCGTGCAAGGTTTCCGGTCTGGACCGTTCGATGGTGTTCAGATACGACGCCGGCTACCTACATGCTGCTGCGACGTACTTCTCGGGCAATAGAAACTGGGCCACCGAGTGCCAGCGGCAAGCCGAGCAAACCCCGATCAAGATTGTCCCCGGCGTCCTCGAGTCTGAGGTTGTTCGTCGTCGACTACCGGCTTTGATCACGGATCCAATCAACGACCCGCAGGCATTTCAGCCAATCACCGGGCTGATCCGAACGCGCAGCTATGTTGCGGCGCCGATCTTCGTCAACGGCAAGGTCGAAGGAACATTACACCTCGATGCATACTACAGCGACCGCGACACCGACAGCTTCGACAGAGACGTCGCCGCAGATCTCGCAGCTTCAGTCGGACACGCACTCGAACGGGCCCTACTGGCACAGCAGCTGCAGGAGCAGCATGTTCGTCTGAACGAACTGGCGCGATGCACGGAAAACAGCCTGCGACACATTACAGCGTCCAGCCTGCCGTTGATGCCCCCACTGCAACTGGCGCAACAGGTCGAACGTCAAGCCACTGCTCAGGCCCCACCGACGCCCAACCACCACGTCCTGCAAAGTCTGACACGTCGGGAGATGGAGGTTCTCCAGCTGATGAGCACCGGCGCCACCAATGCGGAGATCGCCTCTCAGCTGGTGGTGGCAGACGGAACGGCGAAGACACACGTCAAGCGGATATTGCGCAAGCTCGATGCGCGTAATCGGGGGCAGGCCGTGGCCACATATCAGCGACTCTTGCACCAAGAGACTCGGCGGGCGCCGTGACGATGACGCAGGGCGAGACGCGTGCGGCTACCGGGACATGTGATGGAGCTCCTCGGAACTGGACCTGGCGCGTTTTCAGTTCGCGCCGTGAGGCACGGCGATTCGAGTGAAGGTGAGAGACCCCCGCTGACCTGTTGTAGCAGGTCGGTGGAGCTGAGGGCAGCCTGATCCGGGTGGTGCCCGGGAGAGTGGGAGCAGCCCTGACAACGCCGGGACGCGGCCAGTACTGCCAGATGGTGCGGGTCCGGCAAGCGAGATGAAAAGGAGTACGCGAGGAACCGTGCCATTACGTCCCTCGATGCACCTGCTCGACACCTGGCGGATCTGGACAGGACGCGGTGCGCACCCGCCGAGGTCGGCGGGAAACTACTGGTCGGTTTATGGAAGCCAGCCCGGAGACCACGAGGAAAGTCTCCGGCGGACTCGTGTCAATTCCGCAGTGACGAGGAATTGGCAGTACCTGTGGATCTGGGTTTGTCAGGCAGCCTCGGACACCGAGATGTCGGGCGAGGGTTCCGGGGTGCTGTCGACCGGACGCTCGAGGAGCTTGCCTTTGTGGAACAGAGCGCGCCGACCCGCACCGGAGCGAACCCAGCATGCCGTCGCCGACCGCGAGCACCGGGGCGCGCATCCCGCTACGGTGGCAATCGCGCAGTAGATCGGCCCAGGATTTCGGTCGACTCATGTTGCTCACCGCCGACCGCGGGTTCTTCTCCTATGCCCTGTGCGCAGCGCCCACCGCAACCGGCGCGGACTTGTTGCGGTGCATCCGCACCGACAAGTCCGCGCCGAAGCCAGTCTATGTCGAGGACCTTCCCGACGGGTCCGGGCTGGCCGACCTGTGCCAGATCCACTCGGCCGCGGCTCGAGGTGCCGAACCAGTGCGCGTGCGCGTCATTGATGGCGCTCATTGATCCTGCTCAGTCCTGCTCACCGAAAGTGCTCACCCGTGTGGTTCCGCCGATGAGGGCGGGTCTCCTTCGATGCTGGTGGTCTCTGACCACGCACCAGCTACTCGAAGGAGACCCGCTTTCTCATGTTGACATGGGAGGAAGACGTGGAGATCCACGCACTGCACAAACGAGGCTGGACGATCTCGGCGATCGCCCGGCACACCGGCCGCAACCGCCGCACCATCCGCAACTATCTGAACGGAACCACCACCCCCGGCGTGCGTAAACCCGCTGGTGAAGACCCGTTCGAGCCGTTCGTCGACTACGTCATCGCTCGCCTGCGCGAGGACCCGCACCTGTGGGCGCGGACCTTGTGCGACGAACTCGAAGACCTCGGCTACACCGCCTCGTATCAGACTCTGACCCGCCAGATTCGGCAACGACACCTGCGGCCCGTCTGCCCGGCCTGCGCGTGCGCCACCGACCGCCCCAACGCGGTCATCGAGCATCCGCCCGGGGAGGAAACCCAATGGGACTGGGTCGAACTGCCGAACCCACCCGCCTCGTGGGGGTGGGGCAAGACCGCATATCTACTGGTCGGCTCGCTGGCGCATTCCGGTCGGTGGCGTGGGGTGCTCGCCCCGGCAATGACCCAGCCGCACTTGATCGACGGTCTCGACCGGATCTGCCGCAAACTCGGCGGCGTGACCCGCACCTGGCGGTTCGATCGGATGGCCACGGTCTGCCACCCCGACAGCGGGAAGGTCACCGCCTCCTTCGCCGGCGTCGCCAAGCATTACGGCGTGTCGGTGGCGATCTGCCCATCCCGGTCCGGGAACCGCAAGGGCGTCGTCGAGAAGGCCAATCACACTGCGGCCCAACGCTGGTGGCGCACCGTCGCGGACGAACTCACCGTCGAGCAGGCGCAGGCAAGCATCGACAAGTTCTGCACCCTGCGGGCCGATGCCCGGATGCGGGCCACCGCCGACGGCAAGGCCTCGGTGCTCACCGTCGCCGCTCGGAAACCGCTCGCGCCGATGCCGAGCAGTCCGTATCCGGTGGTGCTCAGCGAGCCGCGGACCGCCTCCCGGCAGTCGTTGGTGGCCTACCGCGGCAACCGCTACTCGGTGCCGCCGGAGTTGGCCGCAGCACAGGTGCATGTCACCCGACGGCTCGGCGACGAGGCGATCGACATCGTCACCGCCTCACAGATCACCGTCGCCCGCCACCGCCTGGCCCCGGACGGGGCCGGCGTGATCGTGCGCGATCACGGCCACGTCCACGCTCTCGAACAGGCCGCGATGCCCGGTGCCGCGGCCGGAGGGCGGCCGCACCGCCGCAAGGAACGCATCCCACCCGGCGCGGACGCACTGGCTGCGGCAGCAGCACTGCGCACCGACACCACCGACCATCACTCACCGTCGACGACACCGCAGTCGACGGTTACCGATCTGGCCGCCTACGAGCGTGCTGCCCGCGGAAGGAACACCCTGTCATGACCGCTCCCGACACCACCACAGCCAGTCTCTATCAGCGTCTGCGTGGTCACCTGGCGACCCTGAAGTTGCACGACGCCGCCGAGGCACTGCCGTCGGTGCTCGACCGGGCCCAGAAGGACGGGCTGTCGATGACCGCGGCCCTCGAACAGCTGCTGTCGATCGAGGTCGACGCCACCGAGGCCAGGCGGCTGGCCGGCCGGTTGCGGTTCGCATGCTTGCCCACCCCGGCCTCCCTCGACGACTTCGATTTCGATGCCGCTCCGGGGCTGGATCGGGCCCTGATCGCCGAGCTGGGCTCCTGCCGGTTCCTGGAAACCGCGACGAACGTCCTGCTCATCGGGCCCCCTGGGGTCGGAAAGACCCACCTGTCGGTGGGTTTGGCGCGGGCTGCCGCCTATGCCGGCTATCGCACCTACTTCACCACCGCCGCCGATCTGGCAGCGCGCTGTCATCGGGCGGCGATCGAGGGCCGGTGGGCGACGACGATGCGGTTCTACGCCGGGCCGACGCTGTTGGTGATCGATGAACTCGGCTACCTTCCGTTGCCGGGTGAGGCCGCGTCGGCGTTGTTTCAGGTTGTCGCGCAACGCTATCTGAAGACTTCGATCGTGATCACCACCAATCGAGGTGTCGGTGAGTGGGGTGAGGTCCTCGGTGACACGACCGTCGCGGCGGCGATGCTCGATCGGCTGCTGCACCGGTCGGTCGTGCTCAACCTCGACGGGGATTCCTACCGGTTGCGTGACCACCACGCCCGAGCGGAAAAGCTCCGTCAAGCCACCACCGGGACTCGGCAACCGCTACAGTGATCCCTGCCCACGGCTGCGCACTTTCACCGAGCACAGCTGAGCACTTTCGATGAGCCTCATCATCATCGACTACCCCTCGACGACGGCCGCGAGAACCCCACGATCTACCACCTGTTCACGACCCTGCTCGATCCTGCCAATAGCGTCCGCCACCGACCTGGCCGCAGCCGACTCCCAGAGGCCGGGATATCGCGTGGCCTTCGACGAACTCGAGACCCACCAGCGCGGGCTACGCACCGTACTCCGATCGACTCGACCGGCTCAACCGCGCCCGTCGCCGCCTATCAGCGCCGCGCCCGTGATCAAGCGCACAAATACCTCAAGTGGCACGTCAAACGCGCCGCTCACGCGGCCTGGCCCCAACCTGGCTCTCGCACCACCATCAGCATCAGCCGTCGCGAACTGAACGGTATGGGGCTAACCGTGTCCACTTTTCGGGGGGAGCCCCACTCGTCGCCGAATTTCCTTACAACGATGCCGCGAGCTCAGTTCCCTGACGGATTGCGCGCTTAGCATCAAGCTCCGTTGCGACGTCCGCTCCACCGATCAGATGGACAGGCACGCCCATCGAGAGAAGATCCTCGTACAGTTCACGCCGTGGCTCCTGACCGGTACACAGTACTACTGTGTCGACCACAAGCACGCGCCGCTGACCGTCCACCGTGATGTGCAGTCCGTCGTTGTCGATGCGGTCGTAAGCGACGCCGGAGATCATCTCCACGCCGTGACGTTTTAGCTCGGCACGGTGAATCCATCCGGTCGTCTTCCCTAGCCCGGCTCCGACTTTCGTAGACTTTCGTTGCAGCAAGAAGATCTGACGAGCCGACCGCGTGTTCGGCGGGGCGGTCAGGCCGCCACGGTTGCGATAACTTGGATCGATTCCCCAGTAGCGGAAGAACGAGTCTGTGGCGTCGCGGGATTCATCAGCGTCGAAGGTGAGCTTCTTCGCAACGTCGAACCCGATACCGCCGGCACCTAGAATCGCCACGCGCGTCCCGACCGGCACAGCATTGCGCAAGACATCCAGATAGCCGACGACACTGGGGTGGTCTACTCCGGGAATGTCCGGGACGCGTGGGACGACACCGGTGGCTAGGACGACGTGGTCGTAGCCTCCGTCTCGCAGATCCTGAGCAATGACCGACGTGTTCAACTGAAGATCCACCCCGGTGACATGAACGCGGTCCGCAAAGTAGCGGATTGATTCGTAGAACTCGTCCTTTCCCGGAATCGTCTTGGCAACATTGAGCTGTCCACCGATTTCAGGCGACGCCTCGAACAGGGTGACTCTGTGTCCACGTTCCGCCGCCGTGGTTGCCGCCGCAAGTCCGGCAGGACCGGAACCAACAATGGCGACTCTCTTTGATCGCACCGTTCTACTCAAGACGAGTTCGGTCTCCCGGCAGGCTCGGGGATTAACCACGCAGGTAGTGATCTTTCCGCTGAACGTATGGTCTATACATGCCTGGTTGCAACCGATGCAGGTGTTGATGCTGTGCGCGGCGCCGCGCTCGGCCTTCTGAATGAACTCTGGGTCGGCGAGAAACGGCCGTGCCATCGAAACCATATCCGCGAAACCGTCAGCGAGTATCGATTCGGCGACATCGGGAGTGTTGATCCGGTTGCTGGCAACGACCGGGATGTCCACCACGTGTCTTACTTTTCGAGTCACCCACGCATAAGCGCCGCGGGGAACCATGGTCGCGATCGTTGGGATGCGCGCTTCATGCCACCCGATTCCCGTGTTGAGGATCGATGCACCGGCCGCCTCAATACGCTGGGCGAGCATCAGGACCTCGTCAAGGGTAGAGCCGTCCTCCACCAGATCTAGCATGGACTGTCGGTAGATAAGGATGAACTGCGGCCCGACCGCCTGGCGGATACGGCGGACGATTTCGATAGCGAAACGCATCCGGTTCTCGTAGTCACCGCCCCACTCGTCGGTGCGGTGGTTGGTCGCACTAGTGAGGAATTCGTTGATTAGGTAGCCTTCTGACCCCATGATCTCGACGCCGTCGTATCCGGCTCGCTGAGCCAACTTGGCCGCAGAGACGAAGTCGCCGATCGTAGCCTCGACTTCGTCGGTCGTGAGTTCGCGGGGAGCGAAATCGACGATCGGGGCCTTCAGTGCGCTCGGTGCAACTAGATCGGAGTGGTGGGCATATCGACCGAAATGCAACAGTTGGAGAGCAATCTTACCGCCCTCTCGATGAACTGCTTCGGTGATCACGGTGTGTTCCTCGGCCTCTGCTTCGGACGTCAGGGTGGCTCCATTTGGAAACGGACGACCTTCATTGTTCGGGGCGACGCCGCCTGTCACGATGAGTCCGACTCCTGCACGAGCACGGATCGCATAGAACTCCGCCATTCGAGAAAACCCGTTCGGCGCCTCCTCAAGGCCGAGATGCATCGATCCCATCAGTACACGATTGGGCAGTGCGACAAAGCCGAGATCCAGGGGTTGAAGGAGGTGCGGATATGGACTGCTCATATGGAAAAGCGCTCCCGGTGTTGAAAATCGTCGCGTATGCAGAAGCTGAGAAAGAGAAGGTCACCAGCAGACTGCGGGCTCAAGGTTGTGTGTCGGCTGGAATGAATGTGCCGAGTCGCCAACAGGTCCTGATTGCGACTCGGCACCCCCTGGCGGTGGTTTGAACTCGGTCGGAACAGCAAGACGACGACCGATCAGTCATCACCAGCGATATAGACTTTTGGTCAGCGATACGAGAGCACGAACCGTCCAAAATGGGCGGTTGAACGATGTCGGGTTCATCGCAGCCGGCAGTACTTTTCGTGCTACTGATTTCGGCATGGCAAACTCTCGTAGGCCGTCGGCACCGTGAATACGTCCGAATCCTGAGTTGCCGACGCCTCCGAAGGGCAGTGACGGCATTGCCACGTACGGCAAGATCGAATTGATACCGACCATGCCGACTCTCAGGCTCCGGGCAGCGCGGTTGCCGTTCCTTCGTGAGAAGACCGTTGCTCCGAGTCCATAGCGACTGGCGTTGGTGCGGGCGACCGCAACGTCGAGGGAGGGCACACGGTTGATGATGATCACGGGGCCGAACGTTTCCTCGGTAACAGCGCTCGCGTCCTCAGGCACGTCCACGAGCACAACTGGAGATACATAGGGTGGTCGGACTGAGGAGGAACCACCGACGAGTGGTTGTCCACCTGCGGCAACTCCGTCGTTAATATGGCGTTCGATGATATCGATCTGAGAGGGCATCGTGATTGGACCGATGTCTGCACTGGTATCACCACCGATACGTAGCGATGCAACATGATCGCATACCATCGAGATGAACTCTTCGGCCACCGCATCGGCGACGTATACCCGCTCCACACCGACGCAGGTTTGCCCGGCGTTGGCGAGCGCACCCCACACCACCGCATCCGCGGCAGACTTCAGATTCGCTGTGGAATCAACCAGAAGCGCGTCCTTACCACCACATTCCATCAGGACTGGTGTGAGCGATTCCGCGCAAGCACCCATCACTCTCCGGGCTGTTGCGGTGGAACCGGTGAACGCGAGCTTGTCGATACCGCTTCGGCACAGGGCAGCACCTGTGATTCCATTCCCGGTGATAAGGCGGAGAGGTGTGCGATGCATACCTTCGTCGCCGAGCGATTCGACGAAGGTGTCAACGAGCCACTGTCCCACCCGAGTGGTGTATTCGCTCGGCTTGAACACGACGGTGTTGCCGGCTGCCAGAGCATACGCGATCGAACCCATAGGCGTGAATACGGGATAGTTCCATGGACCGATGACACCGACCACTCCGTAAGGCTGGTATTCGACAGTGGCGACATGATTGAACATCAGCATGCCAGGTGCTACGTGGCGGCGTCTGAGTACTCTCTTGGCGTTCTTTGTTGCCCAATGGAGATGGTCGACTCCGAGCACCACTTCGATTCTGGCGTCTGCGCTGGGTTTCCCAGTTTCGCGGGAAACAAGGTCGGCGAGTTCGTCGAATCGATTGAGGATCAGCTGGCGCCACTTCGTTAGCCTGCGTGTACGGCCGGCAAAGCTGAGACCGCTCCACCAATCAGTGTCAGCGCGGGCCTGTTCCACAGTGTCCCGCACATCGTGCAGTTGCTGTATGGGGTACATAGCGACGAGCTCACCGTTGCGCGGGTCGACGCTGTCGAACGTCGCCGGGACGGCCAACGTGTCAACTTCATTTCCGGACATGATTTCTCCATTGCGAGTCCCAGCGAGAATGGCTGATTGAGACGGGCCTTATATGAGTCATCTACAGTGACACAAGGCCCGAGAAAGTGCCGTCGCAATAGATGAGGGGATCACCGAGCTCGCCGAGTCGGATCTCGGTAATCAAACCGATCACAACGTAGTGGGTGCCTACCTCGACCAGCCTGTCCAGTTCGCAGTCAAACGAGACGAGGCTGTCAGATAACGCCGGTGAACCGCTGGGAAATTCGCTCCATGCTCCTTCGGAAAACTTCTCTGTACCGTGTGCGCCGGTCATTCCGGCAAATCGGCAAGCAAGGTCCTGGTGCTCCTGTCGGAGCAGGTTGAGGGCAAAGGTTCCATTCGACCAGATGGCGTCCCCGGCAGTCGAGGTCTTGTTGATACAACACAATACGCTCGCAGGATCCGGGGTCAGCGATGTCACAGCAGTGGCAGTGATGCCCAGCGGTCCGTCCGGCCCTTGAGTGGAGATGATGCTGACCCCTGCAGCGAGGCGCCGCATCGCGGAACGGAAATCGTCATACTCGATCATCTTCTTGACTTCCTGCTATGCGGCCGACTGCCACAGGTTCAAACCCGCGGTGTGGGGATAGAGCATTGCCGCCCGCGGATTGAGACGCAGGAGGTAATCGGAGAACAACGCCGTCTTCGTCGTTTCGATCCACCACAGGTAGTTGTGCCTACGAAACGGTCGAAGAGCGGCCCGAATGGCCTGGTCTGCATCCACTCCGCGGACGACCGCTTCGGCTCCGATGACACCACCAATCGCTGACGAGACCATCCCGTCGGCGTAATAGCATGGGGCTCCGCCCGAGTACATACGCTTGAGGTCGAGCGTTCCGGGCTGGGAGGGTGTGACCTTGCCCCACGGAGACGCAGGCACTAGGGCACGGGCGAGGGTTTCACTCGGGTCGTCGATCTCCAATCCCATCGACTCCGCCAGTCCACCGAGCTCATCGGTCATAACGTCGAGCTCGTGCTCTTTGTGAAATCCGGAGTCCGCATCGACAACTCGAGCCAAGATCCCATACCAGGTAGATCGGGGAGAAAGCGGATCAGCGAACGGGGTGAAGTAGCCGACATCGATGATGTTGTCGCGGCGGATAATCGGAGCGAACGCCGTTTCAACCTCCAAAGGAGCATTGATCTTCTTCTCAATCATCGGCGCCTGGACCGCAAGGACGAGCCGACGAGGCTTGCGGGATTCTCCGCCGAACAATGTCGGATTGGGTGTGGCATTGACGAGGAGCGGGCGGGTCCCTTCCGCGTAGCTGCGGAGCTCGTCAGCGGACTGGACTTTGTCCTCGATGAACGAGATTGGGTGATCGGCGAGGAGTTCGCGCATTCCGGCAACGAGGCGACTGTTCCTGACCCCGTAGATAATCGGATTGGTGGCCCAGTTTCCGCCCTGCCAGGTGCCGGGAGACTTGATGTGCCAGCTGTTACCACTAGGAATTGCGGCCGCTACGGTCTGCCGGTATGCCGCAGGAGCGGGACTTGAGGTACCGGCCGAAACAGCCAGGAGACTTTCGTGGTCGGTGCCAAGAGCCGAGCACAGAAAATCTGCAGCGGACCCTCGCAAACTGACACCGTTGATGAGCCGGCGAGACTCAGAGACAGCGGGGGCGACCAAAGTCACCTTTCCCTCGAACTGAGGATTTTTGGCGAGTTGCGCTGCAAAGACTTGGGCACCGATTCCGTTACCTGCGATAACCACCGAGTCGTACCGCGAAGAGGTGGAGGTTCGTGGGAGCTGACGTTCGATGAACTGTTGGACATACTGATTCCGCTGTGCAGTCCGAATTTCGTTTCCGTTGACGGCGAGCGACATCTGGTCTCCTTCATGAATGATGGTCTGACACACACGATGCGGCGATCCATGTCGTGCGCCACAGCGGTGCTCTACGGCGATAGTGCTCGGAAAGCATGCAGGGAGTCAATATCGGTACCCGCACATTCACCAAAAATGAGTACCGAATGACCGCTTAGGGGTACAGCAATCAACGTTCCCGGCGAGGTTGCGTCGCCAATTTCGCTGCATAGCTCGCAATGGAGGGATTTACACGCAACGTCCATGTTCGACCCAAAATTGAGTAGTTGCATACCTACTTTGAGATAAATCGGGGTCTACTGTTCTTCCCTCGAGGTACGTATGGATTACCGTAGTTTCACCCGTAACGCTCTCCCGAGCACCGGCAGGAAGCGGCGGCCCTGTTCACACAAGACCCGCTAATCACGGGCGAACTTCCGCATAGGTAGCAACCCGTTTCCAGGAGACGGCAGTTGCTCACCTTGAACTGCCATTTGCCAAGCAGGCAGTGAGCGCAGACCGAGTCATTTGGAGTTATTCCGAGAAAGGTTGAAGATGACACCGAACTCTGTACCGAGGCCCACGCAAGAATCGCGATTCGGTCGATGATCGACTTACCCGAGAACATGCATACGTCGATGTCAGGGTGGACATCGTTCCATGTCTCTGTCGAGGATGGCGTCGCAGAGGTCGAGTTGAGCACTGGAGCAACCGGCAACCTGCTGAATTTCGCATTCTGGCGGGAACTACCCGAGGTTTTCCACCAGTTGGACCGAGATTCACGGGTGCGCGCGGTTATCCTGAGCGCGACAGGCGCGCACTTCTCTTATGGGATCGATTTGAAGATGATGGCCGCCATTTTCGGTCCGGCCGTCATAGACGGCGGTCTTGCTGCTAGCCGCGCAGACCTCAGGCGGGCAATCATCGATGTGCAGAATTCCATCTCCGCTGTCGCGGATTGTTCCAAGCCAGTAATTGCAGCTGTCCAAGGCTGGTGCATCGGAGGCGCTGTAGATTTGATTTCCGCAGCCGATATCCGATACGCCAGCAGCGACGCGCGTTTCAGTGTGCGCGAGATCAAGGTAGCGATGGTCGCAGATCTTGGTTCGCTGCAACGGCTTCCCGGGATTATCGGAGAAGGGCACCTGCGCGAGTTGGCATTGACCGGTGACGACATCGATGCCGCACGCGCACGACGGATTGGTTTGGTCAATGACGTCCTCGATGACCACTCAGCGACTGTAGGTCATGCACGCGCTGTCGCGCGACGCATCGCACAGAACGCTCCGCTGCCTGTCCAAGGAGTCAAGAAGATCTTGGATTATTCACGACGTACGTCAATTCAGGATGGTTTGACGTACGTTGCAACATGGAATTCTGCGTTCCTCCCATCCGATGACCTCACCGAAGCGATTAGCGCAGTCTTCGAGAAGAGGAAACCGAACTTCCGCGGCCAGTAATTTCCACTGTATCGCGGAGTTGGGTTGGCAGCGGCATGTAGTCGTTCGAGTCTGACCACACTCAGCGAACTTGTGCATGGAACACGTCGGCCACACCATTGAAATGATCGGCGCGGCCACCACACGATAATCTGCGCATCATTGATGCCTGCCGGCGAACTCTGTCGACCCCCAGCGACCCATTCCGTCCTATCTCCCCAGTCAAGGAGTTTCTCGTTGTGAATGCCGTGATCGACAAACTGGTTGTCACCCCTGTGTCATGGCTATTGGCAGTGCCAATCGTGCTGCTCGACCGTTTGATAAATGATATGGAGTGACGCCCGACTTATCGTGAGCTCGCTCCCGTTAAGTCGGGCGTCTCCAGGTCCGTAAGGATGGCGCCTGGGGCGGGACGTTCTCAACGTCGTTCAGCTCGCTGCACTGCGCGTGCTCCACGTTGGCGTCGCCGTCTGTGCCGGGCCAGGTCGACGGTGATCGAGGGATGCGCCCAGGAGGCTGTTCTCCATCATGTGAAAGGGCTCGATCCAGTGATGATCTCGGCCAAATCTCGACGTATCCACCCCCGAGACTGGGGCGTACGCACAAAGGCAGCCGTAATTGCCACCGTGCCGCTGATCGTGTTGGGCGGATTCGGCGGTGTGCAGATCACCGCCGAGATGCAACGGGCGTCTCGCACTGCAGCGCTCGCCGAGCAAATCGCAGTCCTTCCTTCGATCATGCAATACGCCACCAGCGTCGGAGCGAACGTCGCGGTGGCGGAGTTCGGCCTGTCACTGGACAGGAACAATGCGGTCTTCGCTGCGGACATGGAACCGATCGAGGCGCTTGCGCTGCAAAACGACCTCAACCCCGCTTTGTCCGAAGAGATTAGCCGCATGCTGGCCGACGGCCGAGAGTTGAACCAGGCGGCCTCGATGCCGGGCAACGCCGTGCCAGCGCGAATCGAACAGATGCGAGCCTTCGGCATGCAGGTCCAAGACACGGTGCGCACCCTGGTCAATCAAGCCGAGAACGCGAATGCGCTGGACGAATCCGGGCGGCTGCTGGATCTCTGGCAGGCACGTCTCATACCATTTGACCAAGCCGTCGCGTTCACACAGGTCCTCGCGGACTCCGACCAAGGCCGCAAAATGCTTGAGACCGAGTTCGCCTCGGAGCGTGCCGCCCTGGCGGCGCTCCGAGGCGCCGAGGAAGACCACCAGACTCTCACAGACCTACAAACTGAGGCAGAGCACAGGCACGCGCTGCTACGGAGCCCAACAACCTCCGAAACCAGGACACCCGATCTGACGGCATCGCTGCTGAACAGTGTGGAAGCCGGCGATCGACTACTCAATGCCTCGGTCAACCGAATCGTCACAACGCTGAACGCGGAACGCGACGCCGCACGGCAGGCAGCCATTCGCACCGCCATGCTCGTCGCGATCGCCGTCGCTTGCGCGGTCGCGGTCACCCTGGCGCTCACCAACCTGCTGGTGTCATCACTTCGCAAGCTGCGCGATGGCACCGCTCGCGCGGCTTACCGTGACCTACCCGCTGCGGTCACCGCGATCCGCGGCGGCACCGACCCCGCTACGGTGACGATCGACCCGATCGAGGTCGACACCAACGAAGAGATCGGTCAGGTTGCTCGAGCCGTCGACGGAATGAACACTCAAGCAGTGCGATTGGCAGCCGAACAGGCGGCGCTGCGGCGGCAAATCACCACCATGTTGGAGACCCTGGCGCGCCGTAACCGCTCGCTGGTGGATCGCCAGCTGGCACTGATCGAGGCACTCGAATTCCAAGAACGTGACCCGGAGCGGCTGCAGAACCTGTTCACGCTCGATCACTTGGCCGCCCGTATGCGCCGCACCGGCGAGTCGCTGCTGGTGCTGGCCGATACCCGCAGCCGCCGAGCCTCCCGTGTCGCGACACCGCTCGAGGACGTGATGCGGGCATCAGTGTCGCAGGTCGAGAACTACGAGCGAGTACGGTTAGGGGCAGTGCCGCCCGTCACCCTGGTCGGAACCGTCGTCGATGACCTGATCCACCTGCTCACCGAGCTTCTGGACAATTCGCTGAGAGCGTCGGATCCGGCCACCTCGGTGTTGTTCCTGGTCTCTCCGGCTGTGGAAGGCGGGTTGCTACTCGAAATCATTGATCGAGGAGTCGGGATACCCCCCGCGGATCTGGAACGGGCGAACCACCGGCTCACCGAAGGCGCCGAATCCGATACACAGGCGGCCCGGCACATGGGGCTGTACGTGGTAGGGCGGGTCGCGCAGCGACACGGGCTGCGAGTGCGCCTACGTGCGACCGAAGACGCTGGCGCGGCACGTGGTGTGACCGCAAGCGTGTACTTGCCCGCGGTTCTGGTTCCCGGGACGGGCCCCGAGATCGCCTGGAGCACCGTGCAGCGGCCCCGCAGGCTACCCGTCGACACCGTCGACAGCAGTTCCTATCACCTGCATTGACATCCTGAACCCGCTGACCACCGGTAACGCCAGAAGACTGCGGCGTGTCGACCGGGTCTTCGCATCAGCACCATCCTCGCCGCCAAACTCGTCACATCGGGGGACATGGGCGTTCCCCCCGAGATGTGGACACCAGTTTCTGTGCGGCAGCGGCCAGCGTAGCCGATTGCTGTCCGAAGTCGATCGGACAGATCTGACCGAGGGTTAGAGTGCCTCCTTCTCGTGTTGTAGCGCGTGACCCACGCGGAACACGTCAGCACGTGCTCCACCCGCACCATTCCAACGCTTCCGGCCCTGCAACGTTCCCCGTTCCAACCTCGCGCTGAACGACTCCGCTGCCGCATTGTCCGCCGATTGACCGGCTAATCGAGCCTGAGGGATCTGCAATTTTGTGCGGACGGGTTCATCGCCGCCTCAGTGAACCACCTCCAAGCCGATCATGTGCTGACCCTCCACCTCGCGACATCCCGAGATTGAGAAGCGGCCAAGAGAATAAGCCCGACAACAGAATTGCTCCAGAAGAGACCCTGTCCGAGCTGGCGAAGCGCGCTTGGCGGCCTCGCGGCACTTGACGAGGTTCTTCGGTCTCACGGGGTGTGCGAACCGAAAGGCTGCTGACACAGCGTCTCGCCGCGCGAGGCACGTTCGGATCGCTGCGGTTGAACCCGAACGAACGCTGGGCACCTGGCGCTCGAAGCGACGATGACCCCGTGTCGTTGAGGGACGACCCGTCACACCTACACGAATTGGACTGCTCAACAGAAACATTGGTCCACCAGCGGCCGGTCGACAGTGCCGCCGCCCGCCCTACACGGTCGGCGCGTTTGGCACGCTTACCTACCATCGGACGTCGCCTGCACCGGGTCCGCGGCCGCATTTGCGTTGGTTCGTCATATGACAGTTGTAGCCCTGCTCACCTTCCAGAACAAGCGCGACACCTGCGACCGTAACCTCTTGACCTGCGCATATGCCTCGATTAGCCGGTTAACAGGCACGTTCCGACCGCACCTCGCGAGCGGGTCACCCCCAATTCACGACCCACGTCGGCGAAGTCGCCGTCCAAGCCACCGAGACCGCGCACCGACGCGGCCGCCCGCAGCACATCGGTGACCAGCTCGGTGCGCATATGTCCAACATTGACGGACGACGGCGGCGGAATGTGCGAACGCGCCGATATTCAGATGATCATGGAGCGAGAACCCGCGTCGAATACTGTTGTGGTGATGTCAAATACAGCATTCATCGATCGAATGTGCAGGCTCATCGGCCGGTGATCGGCGATCACTACTGCAACATATTAATCTTGCGTGCATCGTGGAGAATTCGTCCTACCGCACCGGTCGTGATATCGAGCTCCTCGGCGATCTCACGGTACTTCATCCCCTGCTCCCGCAGGCCCACCACCTGTGTGCGGCGGGCCTGTGCCCGCTCGAGGAAGTCCTCGCGTGGCTCGGCGACCAAGCGACGCGCTGTCCGCTCCGAGGAGCCGAGCCGCTGCGCCAGTTCTTTGGCGGTGATGGATCGGCGTTGTTGTGCCCGGGCTGCGCCGCTCACAGTGCGTACTCCAATGCAGTGGCGAGATCGAATTTGGTGGCGCGCGTGCGGTTGGCTTCTCGTTTGGCGGGGGTCATGACCTTGGCGCTTGCCTTGCCACCCTTACGGCCGCGTGCGGCCTGGCGGGCACGGAAAGTGGTCTCGTCGAAGTTACGCCAGATCCATTTGCCGATGGAGTACGCGGTGGCCCGAACCTCGACGAACGGCAACGGGTCGGCGAACTCCGTGTTGACCGCGTGACACCGTTGAAGCACGAGCTGGAGCCACTGATCCAGGGTGTCGTGACGGTGGCTCCACCACTGCGGATAGGCCCACTTGCGGGCGGTGTCGAACATCGTGACATTGCGGCCCAGACCCGCCGAACGATCCGGTCGGCGCGGCGCCTGACGAGGCGTGTGGATGGTGGCCAGATCCCGCAGGGCGTACGGGTCCGCCCGTCCGTAGAGGGTCTCCCACTCTGGATGGATCGGATTCTTGGTCAGCTGCCCGCCGTAGGCGAAGTCCCCACCGACGGAGATGCACAGGCCCCTCTCGATGCGGTGGGCATACCGCAACGGCGTCAACCGTGCCGAATCGGTGCGGCAGACCCGGTTGTCACCGAGCCACCAACCCAGGTGCGCACGCCCGGACGGAGACTGGGACACCCAGCTCGGCGCCGGATGATCCGAGGGCTTCTCGAAGGCACGCAGCGCAGCATCGGGATGGTCACAGTCGATGACAATCGATCCGAGCAGCGCATGCGGGGAATGCTGGATATAGCGCATCGTCAACGCATCGTCACGGCTCATCCGGTACTGACCGCGGTCGAAGTGGTCCGTCGCGAACGGCCGATGCGGGAGCAACACCTCGCTGCCCCACTGCTCGTCGGTCAGCAGCGGTCCCCTCGAGATATCCATCGGAAGATCATGCATCACCAAGATCGGTTGTTCGGGTAGGACACGCCGAAGCCATATCGACAATTGTTCGGGTAGGTCATGCCGAAGCCATATCAGGTATCCCGCTGGAACACGCCCCCTCCGATGGGTGATGCGTGCGCAGGAAATGGCGGACCGTGCCACGCTCAGGTGGACGTCGCAGTCGAGAACCCAGCCACGATGACGATCTCGGTGGCCACCGCACCGATTGCGCCCGGGGACACCGCAGCAAGGCTGAAGACAGACGGTCCAGTTCCGGCGCGAGTCGCCGAGGGCAGCAGCGCACCCCATGCCGAGGAGGGCCAGCAGGTACGCCAGGACACCGCTGACGAGATAGACGGCGAAGATCAGCGGGTACGGCTCGATCACGAAGTTGCCGGCGAACGCCGACACAGGATCCCAAGCAGGAGTGCCGCGCCGGAGGTGATCCCCACGAAGACGCCGGTGCCGCGCGGCAGCCGAGAGCCGTGCCGACCTGGCGGGGAGGACATTGGAATCGGGAACAGATCATCTGTGTCCATGACGCATCCCTCACGCCGCGCGGCGAGGCGTGAGGTCGAGATCAGCCGAGGGTCTCGGTGGTTGCACCGGCTCCGCGGTCCGATCAGGTCGATGACACGCCCCTGATTGAACGCGCGCACCGCCCACCGCGGGAGCCGGCAGATCCCGCGGGAACAAGCTGGGCCGCGCACGCTCGTCTTCTGTACTGCGCTGGAAGGCTCGACCGGCGGGGGGTTCTGGTCGAGCCTTCCAGCAGTTCGGGCCACCGCGGGTGGCCCACCCGTTCCCGGATCGCAGGGGGGAGTGATCCGGGAACGGATGTTCGGTGCGCCGGCGTGCCGCCGACCTCCACTGCCCTATCGCCGGCCACGACACGAACGTTTCACTGCCTAACCGTTCTCCTCTGAACTGCTCCGTCGCACCGTTCGATCCCGACCGTCCCGGCCCTCGCCGAACACAGCGATCACGCAATCCTGAACGAGTGGAATGGAACGAGGCGATGGCGACGAACCGGGTGCGCCCCGGAGCGCCGGTGGCCTTTCGCGGACACGACACCGACCGCGACATCCTCACCCCGGATCCGCAGCCGCCGTTGCTGTTTCACGGCCATCCGGGCCGGATCACCGATCCGGCGGTGCAGCACATTCTCGTCGACTGGGTAGGACTCGAACACGAACCCGCCAGCTTCGCCGTCGGCTTCTGCGCCACCACCGCCCCTGGAGGGTGGACCCGGCCCGAGAGTGCCGGGATTGAACGACACGTCCCCTCCTCAGCAGCGCGCCCCTGCGAGGCAGGTAGCGTCACGGCCGTTGTTCCGGCGCCCGCCTCTCCGGGGGCCGGACAACGCCGACGCGACGCTCATGCACCGACCGGGAACTTCGCCGTTTCCTCGACCGACCGCGAGACGATTTTCGGGCGAACAACGCTCGTCTGGTCGACGCCCCGATACTGTTCGTGCGCCTTGACCTTCGCAGCAATGGTGACCAGAATCCCCGACCGCGATGTCCGGCGACGACTGAGTAAACCACTTCAGGACATGGCCGCACGAGGTGCGGAACAACACGAGTTCCGACACACCCCACGGGTTCGGTACCGAGCGCACTGCGGTGACCGTCGCGTCGACAGTGACCTTCTCTCCGACCTTGCCGATGTACCCAGGCGCGATCGCCGCGCGTGCGGCGGCCTTCTCCTGTGCGCGGTAGCGGGAACCGACGAGCGAGACCAGCAGCGGCAGCGAGCACAGAGTCACCGCATCGCCCGCGAGCAGCGTGCGCATGTTCAGGCCGTAGTCGCCGTCGAGGGTGTCGGCGTGGGCGCGCAGCGCATCGATCTGGTCCTGCAGAACCTGGCTCGCCTCGGCCTTGACCTCGGCGATCCATCGGCGGTGATCTGCGGGGGCGTGCGGACGCGGGAGCAGGACATCGACGATGTCATCGGCGGTGGCACGCAGCGAGCTGCCCTCGGCCACGGCGCGGCGGCTCACGAAGCGGCGACCGTGGTCGGAGACGACCAGGGCCAGGCGCAGCACGGTCGGTACGTGGGCGGTGATCGCCTCCCGCGGGCCGGCGGGGCCGTGCTCGTCGGTATCGGAGGGGAGGCGCCATTCGTCGAGTTCAGCGGCGGTGAACATCTCGAGGATCCACAGCCCGCGCAGCGTGACGCCGAGGAACAGTGACAGGCAGCTCGAACCGACCTGGCGGATCTCGCCGGTCTCGGCATGGCACAGGACGTACGAGCGCGTACGAGCGCGTGCGGTACTGCGTGCGATTGCAGTGGTCGCAGTGGTGCGCATCGGGTCGGTTCCAGTGCGAGAGGTCTTCACCGGGGACAGTGCGCAGGATCGTGCCTGCCTCCTCGACGACGACGGTCGCGGCGAGCGCCCATTCGGCGTACCCGATTCGGGGGCGACGCAGGGCAATGTCGAAGCTGGTGTCCACCAGGCCGTCGATCACGACGTCGTGCCGCGCGCGGATTTCGTACTCGAATCGCTCATCGATTCCGGCACGGCTCAGGCGACGGTTGGTGTCGGCGACGAGTGTGCCGAGGGCCTGCATATTCGACGAGTGGATACGGTGAAGATTTTCCTCACCGGCGTCTCCGATGGTGTGCGAGTCAGTATCGATCATCTTCTCCGACATGGCTTCCCCCTCTCATTTTGATGATGTTACTTTACAAAACAAGTTTGCAAAGTGCAACCCTGGTGATGGAGAATCGTTCGCGCACCCCGGAATCCGGGAGTTACTTTCCCTGCCGACGGAGCCCCCAGCTCGCTCGCCACCCCAGGAGGACTCAACCTTGCTCGAAACGATCGCCGCTGACGTGTGCACCGCAACCCAGATGCTCGCTTCCGGCGACTTCCACCGCGCCGAGCAGTACGCCCGCACCGCCTACGAGGCCGCTACCGAGTCATCGTTCGACCCCACCTCACGGGCCGATGCGCTCGAATGGATGACCCGGTCCGAAGCCCTGCTCGCCGAGGTCAGGGTTCTGATAAACATCGGCGCTGAGCAGCACTGATGACATGTCCCTGGCGCTGTCGTGGGCCGGGATCGGTGTGCGCCGTGCCCCACTGTTCCGATCGCGGACAGTGAGGCACGGCGAGGTCGACAACTCGAAGGTCAGTAGGAGTCGTTTTCCCGGACAATCTGCATGAGGGTCAGATCAGCATGCGGCGGGCGATCCTTCAGCTGGAACGGCCGCACCGTGACCGATGCTTTCACCCACTGATCGTCAACGCCCTGCAACCGCACCAGATCGACTGTGTGGGTCACCTCGCCGGCATTGACTCGTTGTGCACCCGCTTGCAGTAGCGGCAGATCCTCCGGGTGAACCAAAGGCCCTGTCAGATGCGCGTACTGCCATTCGAGCCACTGTGGTGCCCGGCCTATCCACAACATGATCAAGCCACGACGGGCCTCGAACAATGCCACGTGTACGTCCGCGCCGACCATTCCATCGGTGAGGCCGAGTTCGGCGAGCGTCGGCATCGCCGGGGCGTACACGTCGGAAAAGTCGTGGTAGAGCACTCGCACACCTGAGCCATCCGGAGCCGGGCGGAGCACAGCTTGCCACTGCATGGCATGGCCGTGGTCATGCCTGACCGAGAACCACGTACTGAGCGCCATCCCAGGTTTCGGGTTCAGGGTGATCTCCAGGAACTCCTGTTCCTTCTCGAAGTGGATCGCCCGGTTGATGTAGTCCGAGGACAACGCGGTCGGGTTCCATTCCTCCAGGAGCGTCCCGGACATCGCCCCCGACTCCCACGTCTGATGAATCAGCCAGTCGGTCGTCGACCAGAACACGCCCGAGGTCAGACGCCGTTCGGTCATCTCTTCCTTGGGGTTTCCGATCCACATCTGAATCCCGTACACGTCGCCGAACGGACCGATGATCGGCCAGGCATAGAAGCGCCACGACCGATCCGCTCGCTTCGAGCGAAGAACCCGATCGAACGGTTCGCGCGTCTGTCTGACGTGCTCGACGATCGGTTCCACCAGGATGTCCGCAGCCGGAGAGACGTTCCTCCGGATCGACAGCAGGTCTTTGACCTCATCCCCTGAAGCGACCAGCGTCGCTTCGCCTTCGACCAGCGTTTCAATCAAGTACCACGTACCCATTTCATGGCCCCCGCCATTTCGATTCGGTCACGATCAGGTAGAGATTGTAACGAGCGGTGCACTTTAGGCGATTTTGCTGATCCTGTGCTATCGGCGGGGTCGTATCTCCAGCCGAAGATTCTCAGGCCGGATCGTCAATAGCTCTTCGACCGTCAGCTCGTATCCCGGGGTAGGCACGATGTCGAAACGGGTCAAGATCTGCGACAACGCCAGTACCGCTTCATGCAGTGCGAACTGGCGGCCGATGCACGATCGGGCACCTACGCCGAACGGTTTGTATGCGTGGGCCGGGCGTGCGCGGACCGCGGCCGGGAGGAACCGATCCGGATCGAATCGCTCTGCGTCGTCGCCCCACAGTTTCGGGTCGCGGTGCAGGGCCAGAAGCACCACCAGGATCGTTTCGCCCTTGCCGATGGGGTAGCCGGCCAGGGTGGTTTCCTGCCGGGCCTTGCGGAAGAAGGCCGGACCGGACGGCCACAGACGCAGCGTTTCGTCGATGATTCGGCGGACGTAGCGCAGCTTGGCGACCTGTCCGAAGTCCACCGGTGCACCCTCGGTGCCGAGGACCTGGTCGATTTCTTCCCGGGCCCGCTCGACCAGCTCCGGGTTCATCGAGAGATAGTGCAGGGCGAACGACAACAGCCCGGCGGTGGTCTCGTGGCCTGCGATCAAGAAGGTCAGAACCTGGTTGCGGATGCTCTGATCGGACATCAGTTCGCCGGTCTCCGGGTCCGGGTTCTCGAGCATGCGTTGCAACAGGTCGTCTTGCCGCGGCGATGCTCCGCTGCGGCGGGCAGCGATGACCTGGTCGACGGTGCTCTTCATCAGCGCGATGTCTTTGGGGTTCTGGCGCATGGCCTTCCAGCCCAGAATCTCCCGGATCACCGGGATGTCGTTCGCCGTTTGGGAGACGTACGACATCGCTCTGGTCATCGACTCGACGAACGGATGCCGGCCCGGGGAGAACGAGTCGAAGCTGTATCCGAACCCGGTGCGGCCGATGACTTCCAGGGTTAGCCGATTCATATCGGACGACACGCCGATCGGCCCGTGGTCGGCGAGATCCGCCCAGTACCCGCACAATTGATCGACGCACTCGACCATCACATCGTGGTAGGTGCGCATCGCCGACTGACTGAAGGCCGGCATCAGCACGTTGTGAGCCTGTGCCCAAGCGGGTTCACTGTTGAAAGCAGTGAACAGTCCATCGCCGGCCAGATCGCGGAGATTGCTCACCGGAGGCACCACGGCTTTGGCGAAGCGGGTTTCGTCGAATACCTCTGCGGCTGCATCTCCGCCGCCCACCACTACTACTTTGCGGCCGATGATGCTGATCTCGAAGACGTCTCCAAGCTCGCGCACAAACTGCATTTCACGCTGTACCGGACGCTGCGGATCAAGTCGTACGACATCGCCGAGCAGCGGCAGCCGCCATGCCGGATGCGGCATCTGTCGTCCCGCCCCAGCGCTTCCCCCCGGTCCGGCGGTTGGCATGGTCTCACCGGAACGGGCACTCCCCACAGAAGTCATGCCGCGAGTCTGCCGCACCCCTCTTTCGATCGCAGAACCCCTACCCGGAATCAGCCATGCCGGAATCTCACCGCCCCGGCGCCTCTGAACTTCCATCGGTCCCTGCCCGATCCGTCCCGCCGTCTACACCACGCGACGATAGGGGACGTGCTATTTCATCAGTTCACAGCCCATTTCATTCATCGGTTGGCCGCGCTGACGCCATCCATCTGCCAGAGCCGGAAGCAGAGCCCGGGCGAACCCGACCCTGTCCGCAGACCAGAGCAACCGATCGGACGTTATTTCGCGTTCATCCGCGGTCCCGCACGAGGATGCCGACGGTAGCCGGTTATGCGTCCGCAGGCACAAGCTCGGAAAGCTGAACAGACCACGGGTATTTTCCCGGGCTGTCGACCGCAGATTCGATGATTGCGCGGCCGTCTTCTTCGATGCTGACGATGGCGAAAACAGACGTTCCATGGGGATGGACTTTCACCAGATCGCCGGGCTTCACGGTAGTTCCTCTCAGTTCGACACGAGAAAGGGGACATGTCATTTTCGCAGTTCAACAGGCAATTTTACCGACCCTCTCACGAAGTTCTCCCGGGGGCCACGGGTCGCGGGTCAGCCGGCGCGCAGACGAGCGTGAAGCCGAACCGCGCAGCGCCCTTCGCACGCCTGCGCGCTGTTGGGTTGACCGTCCCGAGCGTGAACTCGACGCCGCGTCTCCTCGCAGGGGCGTGGGCACGGCCCTTTCCGATATCCGATTCCAGCATCACCGCGGGCCCGCGCCTCCCCCACAATCCCTGGAGCATTCCATCTCCGCCGCAGGCGGCATCCACCGACGACGCCCCTGTCGATCAGGCGGGGGGTCTGTCGACAGGGGCGGCTTATCGCGCGTAGCGCCGGGATGAGGGCTACATGCTCAGGACACCACGAACCACGAAATTCGACCAAACGGGTGGGTAGTGCTCAATTCGACGAGTTCGCGTAGACAACGAGCGCCAACCCGCCGATGATCACGAGCGCGACGAACCCGCCGACAGTCGTCGGAATCGAGGCCGCAGCGCGAGTGGTGCCGTCTCCGATGCCGTCTCCGATGATGACTCCGAGCGCGACGACACCGGAAACACCCGCTGGAATCGCCACCATCGGCACCTCAACGCTCGGGGAGTAGTACGAGTCGCGGTACACATCGACCAAGGCCGTGCGGGCGGCCCGGTGAGCGACCAGGGCAACAGCTCCGACAACGAGAACCGCCAGCGCAACAACCCACCTGAACTGCTCGATATGCCGCGCGACCTGCCACAAGGTGACCGCCTCGACAACCACGCGAGTACACCGGCCGCGACGCTCCACCCATAGACGCCGACACCCGCGGTGTACTTAGCGCTGGTCCACAGCGACACGGCAAATCCGGCCAGGAGCACCGCGATACCGAGCAGGGCGTACCCGAGAATCCAGTTGGCGGCCAACCAATTCGAGAAGTGGCTCACGGCCACGTCGGCAGAAGAACTAGGGAACATCTGTGCATTTCCTTCTGGGAGAGGGACAGTGACGCGCGCTGAAAGAACGCTATCGATCCGGTGCGACACAGCGTTCCGCTCCGATCACAGCGTCGCCTCCCACCGCTGGCGGGCCGATCACGGCGGATGAGGAGGACAAGCCGCGCGAGGGTGGGCGGTCGCGCTCAAGCTGTGGTGGGCCCAGATGTCCACGGCGGTCTGCTCGGCCCCGCAGTATTGGAACGGGTGCAGGTGTTCGGCGATCCCGTCGGCGGCCGGGACGATCTCAGCCACACCCCAGAGCGCGGCCAGTTTATCGACCGGGTCGCGCAGTTCGCATCGCCCCCACGAGGATTCGTGCCCGCACGGGTGGGCGAACTTCTGCGCGGCAGCTGTCGGCTGGGAGTCAGCCGGGACGTCGAAAGAAGGGGACGTGTCGTTTTTCCTGATAGATGCCCTCATTCTCGGTACTTCTGTGGGACGTCGGCGGCGAGCGCAAGCAGATCGTCGATTCGGGCGGTCTTGCGGCCTCGGTGGCGGGCGCGGGTGAGATGCAGGTAGATCCGGGCTCCGATACGGACCTCGGTGAGCATCTTGTGGATGCGCCATTCAGCGAGGTAGGTCGCGTCGAGCGCATCTTGTTTCGCGTTGGTGACCTGATGGTTGAGCAGGCCGATGATGCCGACCAGGTCGTCCTTGTCCCGGGTGAGCCAGTCCTCGCGGTCGATGTGGCCGTTCCACTGCTTGAACCGGGGCCGGTCGTCCCCGTTCGGCGGGAAGGCGCTCGTCGTCAGGTCGGGTGTGGGCATGGTGAGTCCTCTCGCAGGGTCGTTCTGGGATCCGTGGCGGCTGCTGGTCAGCGGTCGGCCGCTGCGGTGATGGTCAGGACCAGCTAATCGGTGTCGCCGGTACCGACTTCGGCGCAGAGAGTCACCGGGTTCTCGCCGTCGAGGGCGGGCGCCGGGGTGACGTTGAACGGCTGGAATCCTTCACGGCCGCGGCGATCGGCGCGCTCCAGCGCCTGCGCAGCGTGGGCGAGAACGGTCCACGTTCGGCCGGTCTCACAGCGAAGCGCGCTCTCGGAGTGCGGCCAGGCAACGGCCGCGGTCCAGGCGTGTTCGGCGATCGCGGTGGGCAGCAGGATGCCGACGCCGCGCGCATCGGTGGTGACGTTCGTGCAGCACGCTGGCGGCGATGGCCGCAGCGCGGCTGCAGGGGGCGCGGTCACGGGTTCGGAAGTGTTCGTCAGGAAGTCGGTCATAGGGCCTTCCAGCGGTGAGTGAGTGGATCAGTTCAGGCGTCGGGTTCCAGCGATCATGGCGAGGCGCTGCTGCTGTTCGCCGATGCCGCTGGCTCCGGCCAGCGGAGTGTGTGCGTGGGGCCAGACCTGCTGCGCGAGTTCGACGTATTCGCGGCCGCCGAAGAGGACAACGTTGGGGTGATCGAGCAGCGCCTGGTCCTCGGCCTGGGCGCGGAGCTGCGCGGCGGTGACCGATCCGGGCTGGCCGAGGCGCAGGTTGTAGGGGTCGACCAGCTGGTGCAGCGGCAGCAGCCCGTAGCGGGCGGACAGGATGCGGGTGGAGTTCGGGCCGGTCAGCGCGGCGGCCGCGCGGAGTCCGAGTCGGTGGTAGGTGCCGACGTAGAGCTGCCCGGCCGGTGACCGGGCGGAAGCCTTCTTGGCGCCGCACGGAACGATCACCAGCGGGTCTTCGTCGCTGGTGGTGCCGGCGTCGTGCGCGACGTGGTCGGCGACGGTCCACCGCAGCCAGTACCAGCCGGGCCGGGATGCGAGATCGAAGCATCCACGGGCGTGGCCCGCGACGATGAACGGGGCGGTCCACGGCGTGACGTCGGCGTTGGGAAGGGTCATCTCGATTCCGTTGTGAGGGCGACGAAAACGGGTGTGCAGCGGGCCGATCGAAATCGGAACGCCGATGTAACCGCCTCCGGTTGTCGGCCCGACTCCGGGGACGGATTCCACGAGGCCGATTTCTTCGATCAGGGCGCGGCCGGGGGTCGGCGCGGTCAGCGTGGGGTCGTCGTAGTGGTAGGTCGGGGTGTGAATCGGGGGCATTGCGTTGTGCGCTGCTTTCGTCGGTGGATGTTGGCGTGCGGGCGCCATCAACATCCACACCTTACAAAATTTCTTTGTAAGGTTGCAACCCGGAAGCGAGAAGTGCAGCTCAGGGCTGCAACGGGTTACAAGAGACAACTCACGTGCCTTACTCAGGTGAAATCGACTTAGTTCGATCCGGACAGACGCCCCGAGTCACAAACGCAACCAGCCAGAGGCCAGTCGGGCAGAACATCAGAGACCACATCCGAATTTGGTCGCGACTACCGTTCTGCCGCCTCCACATTCCGGGAAACGAACAACGAATCGACCCACAGCCACAGATCCAGCCCGCTGTAACCATTCGCCGAGCGCACCGGTACACAAATCTGCGCAAGCCAGCGTCCGTCGGCCGCGCGCAGCCAGGCATGCAGAGCAGCAGGCATGAGGGATTCGAGCCGGATTCCGCCGGCGCGCACCCGCAGCGGTAGGCCGTCGACGCGGGTGAATCCGGCAGCTCCCGGCAGGACACGTGAGATGTCGACGAGGACGGCGACAGGGGTCTGGAGTCGACGCAAGATCGGCACTTCGGGGAACGGTTCGACCCACGTATCGAGGCCAGATTCGCTCATAGGGCAGCCCTCAGCACCGATGGGTCCCCATGCATTGCATCCCAGGCGACTCCGCCGGACTGGCCGGTGACCGCCACGTCGGCCCGACGCGGCTGCTGGCCGCGCGCCCGGACCTCGACGGTCAGATCGATTCCGGTGATGCGTCCTCCGGCGGCGCCGAGGCCACGGTAGCCTGCCACGCGCGCATCGAGGTGAAGATCAACGGTCGGCCAGTGGCCGTCGGTGACTACGAGGACCGCGCCGGTGCGGCGGGCCCGGGCGGTGACTGCTCGAGCCCGGCTGGGCGGGACATCTGTGCCGGCGAGGGATAGGACGACGAGGTCGATGCCGTCGACGAGGACCGCGGCGACGGCGATGGGGTCCGGACCGGGATCAGGCACGACAGCGCACCGTTTGAGGTCTGCGCCCATTTCTGTAGCGGCGAGCAAGCCGAACCGGGGAACGCCGATCAGCGCGGCCCATCCCCCCGATCCGGTCACAGAGGCGACGAGTCCGGCACGAAGGGCGCTCGCGCCGGAGACCTGCACGATCGATCCGCGAACCAGGCCATGGTGTGGGATCAGCTGGGAGATCGGGGCGGGTGTGGGAAGGGTTCGCAGAGTCGAAGCGGCACTGTGCGATGGCCGGTCAGTGGCGGTCCGGTCAGGGGCGAGGACGGCCAACAGGCGGGGTGAGTTGTCGGACCGAGCTGGGATCTCGGCCATTCGGCGCCGCAGACGCACGATCGTGTCGGCTCTCGTTTCCCCTGGACCGGTCATCTTTCAACTCCTGACTACACCCCAGATTAGAACACACGTTCGAAGCGTGCGGATGGGGCCGGCTACGCAATCAGCGCAATTGCGTGAGCCCACGCGTGCCAGGTCGACAACACGAAAGTGGCCTTGCCCCCAGGGGGCAAGGCCACTCAATTCGCTGCTACCGGCCGGTCTGGATCATGAGGACCTGACCCTCGACGCCGAGATCGATGGTGGACTCCTGCCAGCCGTCGTCGTCGAAGTAGCTTGCTCCGGTGCTGGCCTGGGCCAGCCCGGCGCCGGTGATGCCGAGGGCACACGCTGCCGCCGTCGCGAACAAGGCCCGCGCGATGATCGAACGCTTCATATGTGTCTCCTTGCAATCAGTGAGGTGTGCACCTGGCCGAGATGTCGGCCGCGGTGGGCCCGGATGCCTTTCTCGATCGACACGCCGGTGTCGATACGTTGGATGCGGCGGCGACCGTAAAAAGTTCCCACCTGTGAGTTCACTCGCCCCCGCTCCCCTATGGGAACTAATGCCCCATAGATGCACCACACCCCTCCGCCTCCACCTCGGGACATGCCATCTCCGCAGCTCAGGAACCGTTTAAACAGACCTCGTCTAGGCGGATCGAGCCTCGCCCAGTGTTCGACTCTGCGGGCGCCGGGGCCCATGAACATCCGGTGGATAACCGTGTTCTCGCTGACGTGCGCGTACAGAATGGCCACCGTCATGCGGCCGGACTGTACGACCCAGCTGACATGCACAGTCCGAGACGGCATCGGATTTCCTCGGTGCACCCTCGTGGGATGTCCTGGCTGCGAATGTCGGTGTGAACGCCCGCCAGGCGGGCGAAGAAGACCAAGAGGGACGTGTCATTTCCCTAGTCCAAAAGGCATTTCATACCCGGCTATGCGGTACCGCCCAGCAGCTCGCGTCCTTCGTTGCGCAGGCACCACCATCGCCAGAGGCCGGCCGCGGCCGCGATCGGCAGCAGTGCAAAGGCGCAGGCCGCGATGACGTTCGCGAGGGCCTGAGCAGTCTTCTCGACCTCGTCGACGGTCGAATGGTCGACCACGGCACCCACTACCGATGCGACGGCGAATCCCCCTCCGAAGACGAGGACACCCCCGAGCATGAGGGTCCAACCGAAGATCGCCCAGGGCGACCAGAAGTACCGCGGCGCCAGCGCACCCTCATCGAGGCACTCACGCCGAAGGTCATGGAACTCGGCGCGCCGGGCCCGCACTCCCGCGGCAAGAAACCACAGGGTGACTGCGAGACCACCACACATCACGACGACGTGGGCGATATCTTGCAGCTTCGCGGACAAGTGCGCTGCCTCGATGATCGGCAAGGTCCCGAACCACACGGCAGCCGTCGACCATGCGCATGTGTAGGACGATGTGGCACGGCCACGCCGGTATTCCGTGCGCCGGGACCAGATGATCCAGAGGACACCGCCGATGATCATCACGCCGCCGATTGCCATGACTACGGGCTGCATGTTCTCCCCTTGAATGTGGCCGTTTCCTCGCTCAGGATCTGTCCCGCTCACCTCTTCGAGAAGGAAGGGGACATGTCACTTTCGCAGGTCACAGCCCATTTCACCTACGGGGTACCCTGGCTCAGCGCGGCGCTGCGGCTCCGGGGAGCTGGGCGGAGGCCGCCTCGATCTCGGTGGTGTACCGCCGCTCGAACCGCGGCGTGAGACCGGCCACGGGCCAGTAGTCCGGGCTGGTCTGAGCCGCCCCGACGAGCGCACCAGCGATGCAGGCGATCGAGTCCGAGTCGCCGTTGCTGGTGGCCGCCCAGCCGAGCGCCTGCGGGCCACCCCACGCGCCGGTCGGCGGCATGACCTTCTGGTCCTCCGGTGTGGTGGTCAGGTCGGCGGCGAGCAGTCCGAGAGCGATCGCACTGGCGGACTCCCACCCCTCGCCGATGCCGGCGCACGGATCGCCGTACTCGGCGGGGGCGATCTGCTTCAGCCGATCCAGGGCCTCCGCGGCCGCCACCAGAATGTCGACGACATCATCGTTCAGGCCATCTACCAGCACAGATGACACGTCTCCTCGATACGGGGCGAGGACCTCAGCGAGGTAGGGATCGGCCAGCCATTCGCTGACACCGTCGAAGATCCGCTCGGCCTCGGCCAGGGCATGCTCGAGGAACCGACCGTGCCGTTCGGGTGCGTGACGGATCGCATCGGCGAGCAGCAGCGCCGGCACGATCGCGCGCGGGTGCTTGTGGGTGATCACGGCCTGAAGGGCGGTCAGTCCCCGCCAGTAGGGTTCGGGTGCGAATGCAGCTGGTACCAGGCGCATCACGGCACCGCAGCCGGCGGATTCGTGGGCTCCGTCGGCGTCGTACCAGCGGGCGCCGGCGCGCAGGTTCGACAGAGATCCCATGCAGGCCCGTCCGGGTGCGCGGGTGTTGTCGGGGTCGAGCTGCCACAGAACGAAGTGCCGGACGATCGAGTCCGTGACCGCAGGGATGTCGTCGAAGTCGGTGACCTCGACGAGCGCGTCGTGCAGGGCGAGCGTCATCTGTGTGTCGTCGCTGACGATCCACTCGGCTGCGGGCGCCGGCACCGGGTAGGCCGGCATCGCGTCGTACTTGCGGAATTCGACCTGGTAACCCCAGGCGTCGCCGGCCGCGAGACCGGTCAGAGCGTTGCCATAGCGCGCGAGCTGGGCGGCGTGATCGTTGGTGGTCGGTGCGGTCATGGATTCTTCCCCTGCTGCTGATGCTGTTGCTCGAGCTCGTTGGCGGCGGTCCGGACTTGCTCGATCTCGATGAGGTCGAGGTCGGCGACGCGGCCGAGGTAGTTGGCGATGTCGTCAGGGCTCATGCCCTGCTCGAGGTATCCGCGGATGTCGTCGAGTTGTTCGTCGGTCAGTTTCGCGCTCATGGTGTTCTCTTTCGCTAAAGGGGGACGTGTCATTTTCCCATGTAGATAGGCATTTTGTTCTACGCGGCCGCCTTGAGTGGCGTGTGGGTGCCACCGTCGGCTTCTGCGACCAGGTCTTCGGCGACGAGCCACACCGTCGGCATCCCGTGGAGGCCGTGGTGGTCGACGCGAACGCACCGGAGATCGGTTCCAGTCGGAACGATGACCTCGTCTTCGCCGCTGTGCAGCGAGATCGACTTGACCGGCAGACCGGAGCGGGTGCGAATGACCATCATGTACGGCGGTTGGCCGGAGAATGCCTTCGCGGTGCTCTGCTTGGTCGTGGTGCTCGTGACCTTGCCGATCTGCATTTTCGAGCCGACCGTGAAGGTGGCGTCGATGTACTCGGCCGGCGTTCCCTTCCACCCGCTCGGGATCCGGGTCCCGCGCATGACGGTCATCGGCTCGCTGTTCGGGTTGTGCTCGTTGAACTTGTCGAACGCCGACTCGAGACCTGCGACGGTAGTCTTCGTCGACGCGGCCGGGTTCGGATCACGTCCTGTCACAGCAGCATTGATTGTTTGGTAGCTGCCGCCGGTGTAGGTCGTCAGCGCGTTGCGTTCGGACTTGTCGAGCACCTTGTTCACGAACGCGGAATTGTGCGCCGTCAGTTTGGACAGGTCTGCGGTGTGCACCTTCTCCCCGCTGACCGAGAATCCCCATGCCGTCAGATTGCCGGCCCGCTGGTGAATCACCGCGTAGTCGTCGGCAGTTTCCTTGCCGAAGGCACGGATCCCACTGCGGTACAAGCTCTTGTGCTTCTCGGCCCCCAGGCTTTCCGGTGGGATCTTGTGCTCGAAGTGCGGGATCACCCCGCCGCCGCGGGTCTCGGTGCCGAGCGCTCGGCGGTGGGCGCGGGTGTACGCCTCCTCGGCCTGCGCCGTGGTCTTGCCGGCGGCCAACGCCTCACTGCGCGCCTTCTCGCCCGCGGCGACTGCGGCCTGCTCCCGGAGGCGCTTGTTGTGCCGCTTGACGCCGTCGTAGATGTCCGCGCGGACCGGGCCGGCGCCGACCGAGTCGGTCAGCTTCTCGACGGCGCCGCTGTAGCCGTCGTTGATGATCTTCTGCTGGCTTTCGGCGGTGAGGGCCTTCCCCGCGGCCGACTGCCGTGCCACGTCGAGCAGCACGTCGCCCTGGATTGCGTGGACCTGGCGCTGCATGTCGGTTGCGCCCTCAGGCAGCGCGCCGGGGTCGACGAGGATCGGAATGCGGTTGGCCTTGGTCAGGGCGTCTTGCTTGCCGTTGGCGGTGGCCACCGGGTAGTACGCGTCGCCCTTGCGCTGGAGCACGACAAAGTCGCTGTATCCGCGGCGGACGATCGCTGTGCCGCCGTCGAGGTACCGGCCTTCGACCTGTTCGACACCGGATCCGGTTTCCATCGGGATCGTGCCCGACTTGTAGACGGTGGTGTCTCGCTCGACTCCGGCCGGCGCGAGGACGGGGCCCTCAGCGATCGCCGCGTTCGCCTCGGCGGCGTACTTGCGGTTGTAGGACCGGCCGATCGCCGCCACCTCGTCGCCTGTGAGGCTGGCGTAGTAGGCGTCGCGTTCTTCGTCGCTGGCCATGTCCTCGCGCAACCCGAACTGTGCTGCGGCAAGGTCATCGCGCGCCTCGCCCTGGCGGCGCTGCGCGTCGAGGTACGCGGCCTTGGCGTCGTCGAGCAGCTTCTGCTGTTCGACGACCGCCGCGGCAGATCCGGTCCCCTCCTCCAGTTCCTTGCTGGCCTTGCGAAGCCGAGACCGATACCGGTTGACGGCCTTTCGTGCCTCGTTGGCCTCGTCGTCAACTGCGGCGACGTTCGCCTCGGCGGCGGCGAGAGTGGCTTGTGCCGGGGTGATCTTCGGGGCGGCCAGCTTGTCCCGCTCGGCTTTCGCCTGCGCGATCAGCAGTTTCGCGCTGGGCGGGTTCGCGTGGGTGCTCGGCATTGGTGTCTTGCCGAGGATCTCGGGATCGATACCGAGACCTTCCATGAACTCCTTCAGGACGCTCGGCGGGGCCGCCTGGATGGCGGCCGCGGTCTCGACCAATCCCTGTTCCTTCAGGTGGTCGACGACCTTCTTCCGAGCCTCGCGGCCGAGCCGGCGGTTTCCGTTGGCCTTCGCGGCGGCCTTGTAACTCCCGCAGCCCGGGCAACGACGACCAGTTCCGTGAGCTTTCGAGCGGCACATACCCGCACTGTACTGCGGAGACGACACGTCCCCCCGACCGCCCCTAAGACACATCCGACTGCCGAGGGTGGACCGGGATCGAGCCCCGAAACGGGGGAATACACCGGCAGGGAGCACGTCGTTCATGCCGGCCACCTCCGTTTCCCCCGGCGGTGCGCCGGCCTGGTTCGTCGTTGCTCGCCGGCGAATCCGCCGGCCTATTCGTCAGGCCACAACTTTACAATGCTCTTTTGTTTTGTTTCAACTTGAATCCGTCCTCGATCTGCCCGTCTGTTCAGCGTGACCACTCCCCTGCCGCGACAGCCTGTACGGCTTGTGACCTCAGGAGTTCCCGGTCGATCTCCCCACTGCTCAGCGCTTCGGGACGGTGACCGACGTGGAACAGGCCCGGAGTGTGCGGGCACGGAAACACGGCCATCCCTTTCTCCCCACGGTGGCGTTTGCGGACCGTTTTGGCGTCACCACGGGCGTGATAGCCGCGGTGCCGACAGGTGGTGCACCAGGTCCAGCGAGCGGCGGGGTTGTGGGCACGGGGACTCATACGGCACGTCCGATCTGGAGGTTGAGCCAGTCCGAGAGCCACTGAATGGCGTTGCGGCCGGCGTTGTCGACGACGAGGGCGTTGTAGTTCGTGTGGGCACCGGAGGCGAAGAAGCTCGCGGCATTGAGCCCTTCGCCCACCAACGAGACAAGGTCCTCGGCACCCTGCGACTGGGACAGCGTGACCAGCGAGTTCGAGAGCTGCGGCAGGTCCAGGGTCTGCGCCTGGGCAGTGATGCTGGTGGAGACCGAGTTTGCCTGCTTACCCAGCAGTTCGGGCGAGGTCTTGGTGGCCTTGCCCGAGAGCATGTTCATCGCGACGGAGGCGAGGTCCAGGCCGACCGGGACGAGTCCGGTCATGGCCGCGCCCGCACCGAGCGGATCTGGAATCTGTCCGGGTGGGGGTAGCAGTTTCTCGACAGCCGACCAGGCAATCTCCTGGATCTGGCCGACGATGTTGGCCAGACGGATGACGTCGACGTTCGCCAGGATCGAGGCGACGAGCGCCGCGATCTGGGTCGCGCCGGAGGGATCGGGGATGATCGCCAGCACCTGCGAGACCCACCTCAGGTCGACAGCGGCAGCCATCTTCACCAGCGGGGAGAACTGGTTGTTCAACTCGCCCGCGATCTGATGCGCGCCTTGCGCGTCGAGCGCTGCGACCTTCTGCGGCAACAGGGTCAGATTGTTGAGGATGCCCGGCATATCCAGCGAGGTCACACCAGTGGCGACGTTGAGGACCTGGTTGACCACCACCGTCGGCTTGAGGACCGACAGCACGCTGGTGGCCGAGGTGAGCGCATCGATGGGGGACGAGGCCAGCGGCGCGATCTGGCCGCTGAGCGAGTTCGCAGTCGCCGCGAGGGTCTGCACCTCCGGTGCGGACCCCGGCAGAGTCAGCCGGTCACCGCCGGTCAGCTTGTTCGCAACGTCGACGAGGTCGGTGGCGGTGATGAGAGCGCCCTCGAGGTCGGATTGCCTTGCCCTGGTGAGGACGTCGGAGGCGTTGCGCTCGGCGGAGCCGACGGGTGCGGCCGCGAGCTGGCTGTTCGCGGCCGGGTTTGCAGCACCCGAATTGATCAGGTCCGCCAGCGGCGCAACGGTCTTCGCGATAGACGAGGCAGTCGAGGCGACCTGCTTGATGTCGACAGTCGGCTCGGCCAACTGTTGGCCGAGAGTCGCCATATTCGACCCGAGGGCTGGCAGATCCGCGCCGGAGAAGTCCGAGGTCAGCGCGGTGGCGAGCTGACTGTTACCGCCGGACGATGCTGTGGTGCCACCGGCGCCCGGGCTATTGCTCAGGATCGAACCGAGCGAACCGAGTAGCGGGCTCGACCCCTTCTCTATCGAGCAGTACAGGTCACCCGGGTCGCAGATCGACGCGACCCGGCCGGACAGTGCGCCCATCCCGTGCGGGCGCGGGTCCGCGATGCCCTGCCCCGACGTACGCGGGCCGACAGTCGCCGACCCCTTCGTTCCGGCACCGGGATCAGCGAGGAGCCCGACAGCGAGCACCCGGCCGGGGTCGACGGGGCCCTTGCCGTTACCGATGTCGGACGCCACGTCACCCGCAGCATCGGCGCCCTGCGAATAACCAATCATCGTGAACTTCGTGCTCGGACAGGAATTCGCGACCTTCGCCAGCACTTGCTTGGCTCTGGAGACGGCGTCGGCTTTGCTGTCGGCGTAGGTGTGTCCGTTGTCGAACGCGCGCGCCATGTAGGGCAGCGTGTACACCTCGACCTGGCTGCCGTGTTCACTCTTCAACGCCTCGGCAATGGGTTTGAGCATTCCCACCGGCTGGTTGGGGTCCACGTTCTCGTTCGTCTCCCACGTGCCCGGGATGAACAGATTGAACGTCGCTGCACAGCCGGCCGGGGCGGCGTTGGCGATCGCGGGAGCGGTGAGCGCGACGCCACTGCCGGCGACGGTCGCGGTGGCGATCAGGGCGACCGTGCGGCGGGATCTCGAACGTCTGGCGGGCATGAGCACCTCGATTACCGGAAGGAACACGTGGGCCTACGTTCACCTACTTCGACGTTTTCCCCCAAGGGGGGTCCCCCGTCCACAGGCCCTCTAATGAGCCTTGACCAGCACAATTACGCGCAATTTAGATTTTTCGTGAGATACGACGGGACCGCCGAGCCACATGGCTCGGCGGTCCCCGGTCGGTCGACTCAGTGCCAGGTGACGTCGAGCTTGTCGATGGCGTCGAAGTGGAATCCGAACTGGTCGCCGTAGATATCGAAGCCCTTGTTCTCCGGGTAGTCGAGGGTGGCATGGCGTTCGAGGATCGCCACCACCCGAGCCTGGTCGTCGTTGGCCAGGGCTGCTGCGATCTGCCGTGACTCCTCGGCGCTGAATGGGACGTCCGAGTTCCCGAAGTCCAGTGTGCGGGTGCGGTAGTCGTAGCCAGCCTCGTCGCCGTTGCGGACGTGGACACGGCCGGTGACCCGGATGGTGGCGACCTTCGGTGTCCCGTCCGGTCGGAGAACTCCTGCCTTGCGCATGGTGTCCGTCGCTTTGGCTTCTTTGAGTTTGGAGTTCGCATCGTTGCGCAACTCGTTGGTCTTGCCCGACATGTACTTACGCACCGACGACGAGCTGCGACCGATCCGCTGCGCCACGGCATCGACACCACCGAGACGTGAGATCGCGGCGCGGCGCTGCGCCAACTCGGCCGTCTCGGCGTGTGGGATGCGGTCCTGCTGCACCCAGCGGCGCAGCGTCCGGTCCGAGGGCGGGGTGCGGCCGGCATCGATCGCGGCCTGCCGCAGCCCGTCGTTGCCGATCTCCCGGCGCAACTGCCGGACCGAGACTCGCGCGGTCAGGCCCGCCAGACCCCGGCTGGTTTCCTGCGCCCTGGCGATACCCTCGGCCGCCGCAGCGGCAACCGTGACGTTCATGCCGTCGAGGCCTGTCGTCTTCTGCGGCACGGATTTCGATCGTGGCGTCGGTAGGTGCAGTGCCATCTACTCCCCCTCGTCGGTGTCGGTGCCGTAGGCCGCGGCGATCGCGAGCCGGATCTCGTGGGTGGTCTCGGCGGCCGCGAAGGACAGGAGCATCTCGTCGGTCAGCTCCACCTGCTTTTCCAGGGTCATCTTCCCGAGGGCGGCACTGTCGTCGGCGATGTTCTGGTCCTCCCCCAGTAGGTACACCCAGGAGTCGGTCATGGTGCGGATCGGCCAGCGGCCGGTCTCGCGGGCGATGCGCATCGCAACCCGGCGGCCGCGCCAGCGGCAGTGCGCCATGATCGCGGCCCGCCACAGCGGCTGGTGGTGGTGCTGCATCCGGGTGGCGGTCCACATGTCGGGGTTGACCATCCGGCCCACGTAGCCCTTGTAGCAGGCCCCGAGGAATCGCTTCATCGCCACGTCCCCGGTCTCGACCGCGACGGTCCGGGCCTCGCGCAGGATCTTCGCCCACTTGTCCAGGGCCCGGCCCTGTTCCTCGTAGACCCACGCCTCGGTGACATCGAGGTCGTCGATGTCCAGGCCCATCCCGCCGTCGGCGATCGGCGCGCACAGCCCCTCCAGGCTGATGGTGGTGATCCACGTCTGGACCGGCTGGTCGTCGAGCATCGCCGGGTGCGGCAGCGGCAGCTTGGCCGGCAGGGCGTACTGACCGGCCGCAGGCAACGTGACGCGCCAGATCCCGAAGGCCGGCTTGTCGGTTGCAGCTGCGTCGGCGGCGTCGGCGCCGACAAGGTTCCGCACCCGGCCGTATCCGAACGAGAGCATCCCGGCCGAGGCCAGGTAGGCGGCGCGTTGGTCGATGGTGACCAGCCGGGTGGCGTCGTCGACGTCGTCGCTGTCGGGGACCCGGGACCAGCCGGCGGCCGGTTCCAGGTCGCCGCGGGGGGCCCCGTCGATCGGTGGGACCGGACCGGCGGCGGTGACGACGATGCCCTTCCCGCGCTGGGTGCGTTCGCGGCGGATCTTGTCGAGGATCGCGGCGCCGGTGCGGGCCGGGGTGGGGCCGGGCAGGGTGCCGAGGTGCTGGGCGGACCAGGCGAGGCGGCGGCCGAGTTCGCGGGCTGCGGGTAGGTCGTCGTCGGGCAGGTAGGTGCCGGCGGTGGGGTTGCCGAGGATGCCCATGTCGCCGACGCGGTTGCCCCAGCCGAAGTCCTTGTTCCAGTACGTCCACACGTACGGTTCGAGGATCAGGTCGACCATCTGGGTGGCCTTGCCAATCTGCCGTTTGAGGTGCACGACGAAGCCGGGATCGCCGCGCAGCTCCCAGCCGGCGGCAGTGAGCGGCGGCAGGGTCGCGGCGATGGCCTGGGTCAGGTCCTGGGCCGCACGGCGGCGGAGCTGTTCGAGGTCGTCGACGTCGTCTTCGCTGCCGGGATCGATCGTCCAGCCGAGCTGGGCGCAGGAGTCGATGCCGACGAACCACACCTGGGCGGTGAGGCCGTGCGGGGTCAGGGCCGCCCAGTGGATCAGCTTGTCCAGCTTGTCGATGGTGTCGACCGGGCCGGTCAGTCGAGCACCGGACGGGCTGTAGGTGGCTTCGGCGGTGACGATGAGGGCGTGGCCGTCAGCGTCGTTGGTGACCGGCAGCGACTCCCACGGGCGCGGCTCCTGCGCCGTCTCCTCCCCCACTTCCTCGACGCCGGTGTCCTCGGCGACTTCCGGTTCGCTCGCTTCGGTTGCGGCGGGTGCGGCCTCCTCAGCAGGGAAGGTCACGGGCTCCGGCTGGGGTGCTGCTGCCGCTTCGAGATCGTGGTCTTCCTCGATGCCGAAGAGGGTGAACTGATCCGCGTCGCTGTCCTGTCCTGTCATCAGGAGGTCACCAGCTCTCGGTCCTCGTCGAAAACCTGCTGCCCGAGGTCGGGCAGCGGAGGCATCGTGAATCCCGCGGCGAAGGCTGCTTCCTCCGCTTTGTTGTAGCGGCGCATTGCGGTGCTGGCCGCCACCCCGCCGGTCAGCTCAGCGATGGCCGCAAACGTCATGTCCGGGTCGAGGATCTTCAGACGCGCGGTCGCCCGGACCTGCGTGGAGAGTCCGGGAGCCTGCTCGATGAATTCGAGGAGCGCTTCGGTGGTCTGCTCCGGTTCCTCCGGTGCGCTGTCTGCGTCCAGTGCGCTCGTTGCGTAGTCGGCCGCAACGGCCGCGGGCTGTGCAACGTCGTGCACGTCAGGTGCAACGCGCGCAACAGAGGGCGCAACAGGTGCAATTGCCGGTGCAACAGGCGCAACGTTATGGACTTGGAACAGCGTCACGGGCGTCTCGATGTACGCGCCGGCGGCACTCTCGGAAGGATCGTTCACCACATCCGGCTTCCGCACTGCACCCACCGCGGAGGAATCGAGGATCGGTTCGCCAACGGATGCAATCGGCTCGTCTTGCCACGCAACGGTCTCGGTTGTTGCGTCCGCGGATGCAACAACGGCGTTGACCAGCTCGTTGTACTCGGCGTAGGCGTTGCCGATCGCCTTGATGAGGATGCCGATGCCGTGGCTGAAAGCGAGGACCAGCAGCGGCGGGATGACGGCGATGGCCGCGGCCGCCGCCGGGGAGAGGGGCGTGAACCCGATGTCGATCCCTCGGGCGATCTTGCGGGCGGCTTCCTGGGCGGCCTGGTAGGCATGGAACGCGTTGCCGACCACACTGATGCACACCACCGCAACGAGCAGCCAGAGGAAGAACTTCTTGCCCTCGTCACTGCCGTTGATCTTGCTCAGGACGACCACGGCGATTGTTGCACCGAGGATCGCGCCGTCAACGATCGCGGGAAAGATCCAGGCCCATTGCGCCGGCATGAGGCCCTGCGTTGCGAGGTCACGCAACACGGAGAAGCTGAGCGTGAATGCGCCCGCCGTGAGGCCGATAGCGACGGCGATCGCGAACACCAGAGCCGCGATCAGCCCGTACAGCTGAATGCGTGCTGCGCGGAGATTAAGGTCAGTCATTGATCGGGGTTTCCTTCCACGGTGGTCCCGGTCGCAGAGGCCCTGCCGGGTGCCAGCCGGTGGGGTCTCGTTGCATCTTGGCTGTCTGAGGATTCGACGTTGCGCAATCGCGCAACAGTGCTGGTAGAGGCGTTGCAGACCGTCCTACTGCCCATATTCACACTCATATCCCCTATGACCCATATGGGTTATAGATTGACGCTCTCGACGGGCGGAGGGAACGCCTCGCCATTGTTGAACTCGCCTTCCAGGCGCTCGCACAGCAGGTCGATCGCGGTGCGAATGAACTGCTGCTGGCTGGTGATGCCCGTGCGCGGACGGGTGTGCTCAAGCGTCGCAACCATCCGCTTCTTCAGATCCTCCGAGAGTGACAACAGGATGTCCGTCGTTGCGGCTTTGCGCCTCTTCTGAGACGTTGCGTCCTGTTGCACAACAGGCTCCGTCGTTGCGGGACGCACTTGTGCAACAGGTGCAGACACCGCGGCGACACGCTGCGTTGCAGGCGTTGCGGACGTTGCATCGCCCGCCTTCATCGATTGCGCTGCTTGCTCGAACGTGTTGCGGGACCGGCGCGGAGCCGGACGTGTGGGTTCAGGAATGCCACTCATCAGTGAGCCACCTTCTCCAGGATCTCGGTGAATGTCGTGTGGAGGTTGCGGGCCCAGGCCGGCGACTTGGGGTGCTGGTCGAATCCCATTCCGACGGTCGTGAGCTTGGAAATGTCGGCGAGCTGAGGAATTGGGTCGCCGAGCAGGTCGATCCCGTCCTCGGCCGCGTACTGCTTGAGGTAGTCGAGAGTCTTGGCATGGTCGCCGCGGCGGCCGTCGACCCGGTTGACGACGACACCGGCGATGGGGAGCACCTTGTCCATGTACTTGGCTATGTCCTCGATGGCGTCGCGGATTGCGTCGAGTCCGTCGAGCGCGTCCTGCTCGGGCTGCACCACGATCAGGACGTTGTCCGCTGCGTACAGAGCGCTACGCGAAACGAGGTCGATGGCCGGGCGGCAGTCGATCAGGATGTGGTCGTAGTCGCCGGAGACCTGCTTGAGGGCCCGCGCGAACGCCATCTCTCCCCCGGCCTTGGTACCGAGTTGGTCGCTGACGGCCTGCAACTCACCGAAGCCGCTGGGCAGAACGTCGATCTCCTCGCGTCGCGCAGGGACGATCGCCTCGCGGGCAGGCAGGTCGATGCTGCGGTCGAGCACGTCGGCGAGCGAATGCGGCGCAGGCTCCGCCGCCGAGTATCCGGTCAGATGCTTCGTCGAGTTGCCCTGCATGTCGGCATCGACCAGCAGGCAGGACTTGCCGCTGGCGGCCGCAGCGTGTGCCAGACCGTTGGCGATGGTCGTCTTGCCGACGCCGCCTTTGAGGTTGGCAATCGCGGTGATCGTCATAGTCTCTCCTCTCCCATTCCCATATGGGCACTAATATTAGCTTATATTCTCTCTGATTACTTGATGTTAGGTGATTCTATCTACGGGTAGCTGATCTACGGGTAGCTGATCTACCGGTAGCTGATCTACAGGTAGCTGATCTACAGGTAGCTGATCTACCGGTAGCTACCAATAGCTCAGCTACCGGCTTGGCATATAGCGTCAGCCCCACTGATCAAAGCATGGGAAATATGCCCTTACCTGCTCTTTTGTTCGCTCCCCTTGGGCGGGGTATCCGAGTATCCGGACGGGTAGGCGCAGCAGCGATCGCGGCTTCTACGAGCGGGGGAGTGGAGACACGCCGAGTGCCCATAGTTCCCATATGGGCTCTATGGGCGCGGGTATCGGTGCCTATCCGTGCATCGCGGACGGGGCCACGTGCAGGTTCGATCGCGCCGGCCCGGTCACGCGGACCCCACGCACCACCGAGGCGTGCGCGTCCCCGGAGAGGTGCACCGAGGTGGAGTCGGCTGCGATGACCCACGCGCGATCGCTCGCGTACACACGGGCGCTGTCGTAGGCGGTGATCACCGTGTCGTCCACGGCTACCACTGCCGAGGAATCGCAGGCGCTGACGGCGGCGACGTTCCTGGCGTGAACGGTGCATTCGTCGAACGCGTGCACCGTGGCGTGGGTATAGGCGTGAACCGTCACGTGACCGGTAACTTCGACGAATGCGCGGTCCGTCGCCACGATCTGCGCTGTAGCCGGCAGGGGAGTGTTCAGGTGGATGCGAACCCTCGACATACCGACGATGCGCAGCGTCCATTGCTGTCCTGCTCCCGCCAGCTCCTTGTCGGAAAGCTCGATGATCTGATCACCGGTCGCGACGAGGACCAGTTGCGCCCCGGTCCTGAGTCGGTCCCTGATCGAGTCCGCGGTGCGTGAGACCCTTCTGGGCTCGTCGAGGGTTCGGCTGACGAGGACGCGGGGGTGTGAGCGGGTGGTCCTTCTGGCGCTCATGGCACTGCTCCGTCCTCTTGCTCGTTTTCGGGCTCAGCGGGTCTTGTTCCGCAGCCTATTCACTCTCTGATGGTGACTGTGGGACGTCACACCGTCCAACATCAGGCCCTTTGATCCTAAAAATGGCGTTTACCTGTACTGACGACACGTCCCCTTGGTCTCGGGAATCATGCAGTCTGAGCCGCGCCTGCTTTCCGAGCTGCCAACTCCGCCGCGAACTGTGCCCGCAGCGCCTTCCGATGCTCGACAGACGCCGGGGGAGCCTGGGTCGTTGCAGCTTCGTCCAGAGCGCTGCGGCGGGCCCGGACCAGCCGGTGCGCGGTGGCCGTAGGGGTCTCTCCGAGAAGCCCACGACCACGAATCTTGCGCTCGGTGGGGGAAGGATCGGACCACGCCAGCTGGGTCAGCCTGAAGGCCACCAGCCGCAACGGCGAGGTCATCGACTCCGCTGTCGGCCATGTCCAACCTCGGGTAGCACCATCGAGCGTCAGGGCCTGAGCAATGTCGATCCCCGTCCATCGATCGGTATCGATTCCGGCGTCGACCAGCAGATCGCAGACCGACCCGATATGCCCCCGCCGATGTCCGGTCAGATTGTCGACGCCGACGCTGCCACGCAGTGCGGGGATGCGTTCGACCAGCTCAGCGGCTGCTCGCTGAAGTGCGAGCGGCCGGACAGTCATGGAGATCGAGTTCTCTACGCCTGCGCGCTCGCGCGCTTGGTGATCTTTCCTAGCGGAAAGATCCAGGGGAAAAGAACCACTAGGGGATTGGGGTGCGGTGCCAGCTGACCTGCGCGTTGTCGACGACACTGGACGAGTTGCTGTTGCTGCGTAGTCGCGGGGCGCGCGGGCCCGTCGGCGGCGCGACCGACGCTGCGGCCGAGGCTTCTTCTCGGGCGCCGGCATGGCCTCGACGGCCCAACGAGGTGCGGACAACGACCACACGCTCGCCGCGCCGCGCTGGAGCCGCACAGGGGCATGGCCGTGGATCAGCCCGTAGAGGCGAGCGGCAGCCTCACGCTCGACGTTGTTGAGCTTCTTGCCCCGGGCCTGCTCGACACCGAGCTCGAGCAGCTTGAGCACTCGTCGGCACCGCTTGAGCTGATCGACCGAGAGGCCGGATCGGCTGACGAGGGTATCCAGGCATGCGGACACCCGTCGACCGGTTGCCGACTCGGCGACCTGGGCATGTGCGGCACAGCCCCGGACGAACGTCGCCGCGGCGATGCCGTGGCGCTGGAGGGCCGCGCGTCCGCGGTCGGTGTGGGTGACGATCCACTCGCACAGAGCCAGCCAATACCCCCGGCTGTGCCAGGTCGGGATCTGCGCGGACTCGCCAGGGGCGACGGGCAACATCAGAGCGCCGCGCGAGCCGGTGGGCTGGGCTTCCAGCAGCGCGGAGATCGCTGCTTCAGCGGTGTCGTCCCGTGCTTCAGCGGCTTCGATCTCGGCGACCGCAGCCACCGCGGCAGCGACGATTGCCTCCCACTCCCCGTCAGCGAAGGGCTGCGGGCGGGAGGTAGGGATCTCGCTGACCTCGGACGACACGCCGGAGGTCAGCGAACTCTGAACGGTTGAGTCGATTTCAGGGTGTGCGCTACCCTGAGACGTACCGGTCAAGGTAAGTCCCTTCGGGGAAGCAGTAACAGAGTCTCGGAAGCGCCAACTTCGGAAACTCACCCAGAGTGCGATCGTCCTGCCAAGACGATCTCCCTCAGCGGGGAAGGACTTCTCATCCTTCCGTGGATCTTCTGATGAAAACCCACCCCCACCTGGGGGGTTTTCTCTTTTTTTGGGCTATATCACTGCACTGTGTAGTTGATGGTTAGCTCGTCTCAGATCACTCGTGCATAGATGCACCTCCTGTGTGTTTGACCCACTTCAGCACCCCACATCACACCATGCGGAACCCCTTCGATTGCGGAGGCACGCATGCAAGAAATGCGAGGTGTGGAGTTGGTCATGCGCGCAGTCGACCTTGTGGCAGGACGATCGACTTAGCGAAGGCGGCGACCTGTTCGATCTGCTCGATCGAGGCCGTTTCCGGATCGGATGCGACGAGGCCGACGGTGTCGACGATCGTCGTGAACCCGCCATCGGCGGCGGGACGGATGGGCGACATGATCAGCGGGCCGTATGTGTCGACCAGCTCGACCAGATCCATGACGGCCGGCGTTGCGGTTCCACTGACGAGGCGGCCCTTCAGGGCGCTGTCGATAGCGAGAACTGCCCACTCTCTGCCCTCACGGTCCACTGCAATCGATCCAGGTGTCGAGTTCAGCGTCATGCGGCTGCCCCCTCGAAGAGTGCGAGCTGGCGTCCCACTGCGGGAACTGCCGGAGCCTGATCGGCGGTGCGCCGGGTCGGGCGAGTCCGCTTCTTCTTCGGCCGACCACGATGATCTGCGAACTCATCGACCTTCTGGGCCGTGACCTCGGCGCCTCTGACCGTGAACAGCCTGCCGGCGATGATCTGCTCGCTGATCTTCGCTCCAGCTGTGAGTCGGCTCTCCAGCTCTTTCTCACACTGCGTGAGCAGCGGGCAGATCGAGCACGCGGCCATAGCGCGCTTCCACGGTGCCGCCTCATGTCCGGTGACGTTCCATGCCGACCCCTTGCCCGCACACAGCCCCTGGCCAGCGCACGGCTGGGTCATAGGTGCTTTGGATCGGGATTCGAGTTCAGCGGCGATTCGGCGCGCGGTGGGGCAGAGACGCACTCGCCCGGAGTAGACGAACCCGCAGCGCCGGCACCGGCCCTGGCCGGAATGCTCGCGCGCCATTGCGCGGAGTCTGCTGGTCGAGTAGCCGCCGAGCGACGACTTCTGCTTCTGGGGCCGGGTATCGATCGCGGCCATCTCACGCAGCGCGTCGGCAACGTGAGGGCACAGGGGGGAGACCTCGGTATATGCGAATCCGCAGCCTGAGCAGGCGGTGCCGTCCTGATTCGGGCGGTGCCGGAGCAGGATCTCGCGATGAGGTCCGTCGGCAAGCCGAGTGTCGTCGATCTCCACCCGGACTGGGTTCGATCCGGCGGTCGCTAGGTGCAAGGGCCCAGCGCCAACTAACGTGTTCATTGCAGTCTCCATTTCTGCAATCGAGACCGCGGGCCGCTAACCCGCTGGTCTCTGGCTTGTTCGACTGCGGCTAACAGTCGACTTGCTGTCTCGACGGTCCCTCAGCTGCGGCTAACAGCTGGGGGACCGTTCAGTTTTCGACACTCATTCTCACCACCCATTACCCCTCATCTATACAACCTTATTTAATCGCACTTGTATGTGCGCATCGTATCGAGAGGACTGCACAGTGTCTAGCGATGACGACTTCACCAGGAGGACCCGGTCTGTGAGCCGACGAGTAATGCGTGGGTTTAGCGCCGAAGCGCTGCGTAAAGCCCGCCGCGATGCCGGCTTTTCCCAGACGGAAACCGCGCGTGTCGCACGCGTTGGTGCGGACACGATTCGTCGCTGGGAACAGGGTGAGTCCTCGCCGCAGGTCGATCTGCTCGCAAAGGTCGTCGAAGCGCTGGGCGTCGAGATCGCCGATGTTGTGCACGTCCCGGAGGGGGAGCGCTATCCGGGCGACTGGCGCGTGCTTCTGGGGCTTACGCAGCCTCAGCTCGGCGCGAAGGCGGGCGTCGCCACCCAGATCGTCAGCAGCGTCGAGCGCGGCGTGATCTCGCTGTCCGACAATGCCGCAGCAAAGCTGTCTGAGGCGCTTGAGATCCCTGAGAGCGAGCTGCGATCCAGCTACGAGCGGGCTCGTAACCGCCCGGCCGGCGAACCTGCGTAGTCCTCGTACCGGACGAGTCTGACCCCGGCTGCTTTGGGCGTTCGCGTCTCGCATGTCGTCCTCCGATTCCGGGTAGCTGGAAGCAGACCGCACGATTTTCGTGGGGCCTTCTGCTTCCAGCCGGGAATCACTCACCGACCGGCGCGCACGCGGAAGAGACATCTCCCCCGAATGAGTTGAAACATACTTCAGGCAAAACAGGTCATGCAACCTCATTCGTCCAGTGTTTCGCTCGGTGTGATGGGCGCCACCGTGTCGGGCTGGAGGGGGATCGCGCCCATTTCACCTGCATAAATGACACGTCCCAGGTCGATCGCACCTACTGTGCGCCCCGCAGCTCCACATAGGCCGCCCGAGCGGCGGGAAGGGCCGCGGCATACTCCGAAGCTGCGGTCTCGCTCTTCTTGTAGAAGTGCTCCGACTCGACGTACCCGCGCGAATCCGCTTGCTGCACTGCCAGGGCGTACGCCACCGGGTCGGCGGCGGCGACCGCGACCTTCGTGGCGTTGTCCATGAACGTCTCTGTCGCTGCCCTGACCGCATCCGTGGACTCGGCGCCGATGTTGTACGCGAAGCGCCAGCCGTAGATGTCCCGAATATCAGATGCCGGCGGGGCCATCGGCAGCCCCGACCGCCACCCGGTCTCGGCTTCCCCAGCAAGAAGAGCCGCGATTGCCTGATCCGGTGTTCCTCCGCGCTGCTCCACGGTCTCGATGATCGCCGCCGCGTTGTTCTGGTGGATCTCGAACAGCAGATCGGTGCTGTCGTCACCGAACGGCGAGACGGCCGCGGTGGTGGTTTGCGTGCTGGGCGGGGCAGCAGCGGGGGAGTCGTCGCTGCTGCACGCGGCCAGGCCGACAGCGAGAGCCGCGGTGATCAGGGCTGCAAGGCTCTTGCGGTTCAAAGGTCCTCCGGGATCAGTAGCGAATGTCGTCGATGAGCCACCGGTCGCCCTCGCGGACGATGGTGACCCACACCGTGGTGTCAGGCTTGACGGTATCGGTCGTGTTGCCGGCCACTGCGGTCTGCTTGATCGTCGCCACGCGGTGGACGACGGTGTCGGTGTCCTCGGGGCAGCCGGAGCATTCGATGCTGACATCGGCGATGACCTTCGCTCCCTGCTGTGCCCACTGGCCCCACTGCACGCCCGGGCCCCGCTCGGTGCTGGCATCGACGATCATGCGAGCGGCCAGAGTGGAGGTCAGCCAGGTGCGTGCCCGCCCGTACGCGTCGTTCTGAGTCGCGTCGGTCGCCGGGTACCAGGTGAAGGCCACCGTCAGGCCCTGTCGAGCTGCCTCCTCGGCGGCGCTGGAGACCGCCGACGGCTCGATGGTGACTACGTCGGTCGGCGCCACCGTGGTGGTGGGCACCGCGACAGTCGTAGAGGCAGCCGGGCTCGCCACGTCCTCGGTGTCGTCGGTTCGCGAGACACACGAGTAGGTCAGGAACCCCACAGCAGCGACGACCAGTCCCACGACGACGAGCTTTCGCGCCCTCACATTACTCTCCATCTTGCAAGCAGAAATAGGCTTCTAGCACGGTAAATGACACGTCCCCTCTCGGCCGAATGGGTACCTCGCCGATCGCCGCTGTTCCGACATCGCCTTCCTCCTGTCGTGGTGTTGTGCCGAGATCGGTCTCTGCGCCACGGCGCGCGGGAGTCAGCGGTGAGAGATCCCCCGATGCGACCCGCGCAACTGGCCTTTCAACTGGGACGATGACATGTCCCCTACATCACCCGGCGGGCCTTCATCCCGCTCTGAATCGGGGCTTCCTTGACGACGTCGCCCGTTGTCGGAGCGTGGACCATCTGGCCGTTTCCGGCGTAGATCCCGACATGGCCGGGCCCGTTCGGCCCCCAACTGCCGAAGACGAGATCGCCGGGCCGGGCCTGATCGATCGGGATCTCGACACCGACACCCCACTGCTGCTCCGATGTGCGGGGCAGCGAGACCTTGCCGGCGCTGGCCGCATGCACGGCGAACGAGGTCAGTCCGGAGCAGTCGAACCCGCCGCCGGAGGGGCCACTGGTGCCCCCGCCACCCCAGACATACGGAGTGCCGAGATATTCGCGTGCGGCCATGACGACTTGGCTGCTGTCACCCGATGCGTTCGGCACGAACCGGCCACGAGAATTGGGATTGATGAACGTCGCCCGCGCTGCGGTGATCTTCGCGACGTAGTTCTGCGTCTCCGCGTACGGCGGGACGCCGCGATGCAGCTGCACCGCGCCGGGACCGGCGTTGTATGCAGCCAAGGTCAGGGCGACCCGATCGCCGGGTATCCCCGAAACATCCTGGTAGAGCGCGCACATGAAATGTGCCTGCGACATCACCGCATCGCCGATCGAGTTCGGGTCGGCCTTCCCGTCGCCGTCGTAGTCCTTGCCCCAGGTGCCCCACGTGCCGGGCATGAACTGCGCCGGCCCCAGCGCACCGGACGGTGACACCGGAGCGTTCGGACCGTGCCGGAAGTTGTTCTCCTGCTGGAGCTGCGCGGCCAGCAGCGGGGAATCGATCTCCGGGCACACACCGCCTGCGCGGCGAAGCCACGGCTCGAACTCGGCCGGCACGATGCCGAACGCCAGCTCCCCACCACCGGCCATACCGAACCCCGAGCAGTCGGCCGTCGACCGAGACGCGGAGACCAGCTGCACACCGCTGCCCTGGTTCACGTCGATGAACACCGGTGTCCCCGCACTGCCCTGCTGCTCGATTTCGGGGAGCACGCTCACCGGGTCGATCGCGGTGCCGCCCTGCAACCTGCCGCCCTGCCAATACTCGAAGTGCAAGTGCGGACCGGTGCTGCTGCCGGCGTTCCCGATGTCGGCGATGTGATCGCCTGCTGCGACGCGTTGACCAGGCTTGACGTGGATACCGTCGGAGAACATGTGCCCGTAGACGGTGCTGACCGGTGTGCCGTCGACGTTCGAGTCGATGATCACCCAGTTCTCGAACCCGACCCCGGGCGGTTCACCCGAAGACCCTGCGGCGACGACGATTCCGTCGAGTGCGGCGAGGATCGGTATACCGACCGGACCGGCCAGATCGTCACCCTGATGCTGTGCACCCCACCGTTCGCCGAAGCCCGACGTGTAGGTCGTGGTGCCGGGGCGGACCGGCAGACGGATCGGGCCGGACACGGTCAGCCCCAGATCCCGCGGGATCGACGACGAGCCGGTGTCGGTCGGAATGTTGCGGCACGGGTCCCGGGGAATCACCGGTGCGCGCGTCGCGCAGGCGGCCGTGCCGAGGACGATCGCCGCGGCACCTGCGAGCAACAGCGCCTTCCGGGCGCCACCGATGCTCACCGTTGCCCCGGGATCGGGGTGTCGAGGTCCGGGATCGGAATCGGACCGGGAACGGGCGTCGGATCGTCACCGCCGCCGGACTCACTCGACGGCTCGTCAAGGTCATACGTCGGCTCAGGAGCAGCCGCCTGGGTCGAGGGCGACGACGGCCGCGGGGCGGCCGTCTCGGTCTCGGTGGTGGGCGACTCTGCCGACGGGCGGGGCGCGGACGTGGTCGTGCCCGGGGTGGCCGTCGGCGCGATCCTGCTCACCTCGGAGAGATCGAGGGTCGGCAGGGGAGTGTCAACTACCCACCGCTTCTTTCCGCCTGACAACTCCTCGACCACGACCGGAATATGCATGTTCCCGGCCTGTGTCGGCACCGTCACTCGTGCGTGCTGCGTCCCGCCGGCCCCATCGACGAGCGTGCTGATCGTCGGCCCGAGGATGATCACCGGAGTCCGCGGCCGCGCCGCCACGGTGATGTTCCCCGGCTTGGCCGTGGTGTAGCGGCCGATCGCACGGATCCACTTCGCATCCGGCAGCGTCGTGTCGACGAATGCGTGCGCGTAGGCCATCGCGGTGGCCGGCGCACTGGACGCAGCCCAGGTCGCCGTCTTGGCGACCACGAGGGACTCGCTCACTTCGTCGAGCTCGTAGCTGATCGTCTCGGCCGCGGCGGCCGGTTCGACCGAGGTACCGACCGCGTCGGCGCTGCCGGCCGCAGCCCGCGGCTGCGGGTCTTGGCCGACCACCGCACCGATCGCGAACAGCACCGCCGCGGCACCGACCACCGCGATCACCAGGTTGGTGCGGGAATAGAGCACCCACCGCCGAATCGGTGCGAGAACAGGGTTGGGTCCGGACTGAGACATCAGAGGTACCGGTCCCTGGCTGTCGGGCCGTCCGCGGCTGCGGCGGTCCAGACCGCGGCGCCGCGCATCGGCTTCACCGACGAGCGGTCGGACAGGGCCGTGGCACGGCCGGTCGGCTGCTGACCTCGCGAAGGTGTGTAGACCTTCATCGGCGCGATCGCCGAGCGGTCACCGCCGTCCCACCGCTGGGAGACGCTGGCGGTCAGCAGTTCCTTGCGGGCGCGGCGGTCCTGGACGATGCTCTCGGCCTCGTCCTTGTCGAGCCGCCTCCAGGCCGCGGCACCGGATTTCGCGGCGCGGTCGGCGTCCTTGTCGTCCACCGTGCCCTTGCCGCGGGCCAGATCCTGGCCGGCCACCGCGGCGATCCCCGCGATCCGTGCCTCCCGCTCGGCCGCGGCGTCGGGCCGGCCACCGAGATGGCCGTCGAGGCCCAGGCGTGCCTTGCGGGCCTCCACCCTCGACTTGGTGATTTCCTGCTGCCGACGGTTGCTGAGTGTGCGTCCCTCGGGCCTGGTGGTGAGCCGATCGCCGCCTCCGGATCGGTCTGCGTCGCCGTCGTCGCCCTTGGTGCGCCGTTCCCAGCGGTCCGCCGCCATTTCCGCGATCCGGTGGCCACCCGGTACACCGGCTGCCGCGCTTGCGGCGGCGAACGCCGTGCGCTTGATGGCCTGCTTCGCGCCGCGGGCCTTGCGGTTGACCATGCTCGCGCTGTTCTGCGAGAACGTTTGGGTGATCCGCTTGAACGGCCGCAGGATCGCCCAGCACGCGACGGTCAGCAGCACCATGAACCACAGCCGCCAGGTCCCGTCGACCTCGCCGTTGGAGTCGACGTACAGCTGGACCAGCACCATCAGGTAGAGGGCGACGATGACCGCTCCGATCACGCCCCACATGTAGGCGGTGCCGAGCATGCGCAGGATGCGGGCCAGCCATCCGGCGGCAGCGATGGCGATCGGAACCCAGAGCGGCGAGAAGAGGATCGCGACCCGGATGGCGAGCAGTGCCACCAGCTTCAGCAGGGATGCGCCGATCCACAGGGTCGAGGGCAGGGCCAGTTTGAGCATGCCCATGAAGCCGGTGGACGTGCGGCCGGAGTCTTTGCCCTGGAACTGGTAGTAGGAGAGCTGGTAGTCGTCTTCGAGGTCCGAGACGATCTCGCGGAACTTGTCGGCCTTCGCTTCGGCGAGCTGCTGCTGCGCCTTCGGGTCGTCCTTGACCTCGTGCTGCTCGGCGTAGGTGAAGGCCAGGGAATCGCGCAGTTTCGGTCCGAGCCCGGCTTGGTCAGTCGCGTCGTAGTTGGTGCCGAACCAGCCTTTACGCCAGTCCGGAAGGAAGATCTTGTCGATCAGCACGTTTCGGGGATCGGTGGGCCCGCCGCCCGCCAGGGAGCCCCCCTCTCCCGGTCCGTCTCCGAATCGTACGGAGAGGATCTGGTCCTGGGTTTCGGTGATCACCGAGCCGAACGTCTCGTCGGCGACCTGGACCGCCTTCTGCGGCGCACCGACCATCAACGCCCCGAGGGCGAGGCCGGCCGCGGCGACCGCCGAGGTTCTCGTGACCCCGGCGGTATCGGCCTTCATCGCCTTCCACAGAACGATCGCGGCCACGACGGTCAGGCTGATCCCCAGCCACTGCCAGTAGACCGCGCGCATGCCCTCGGTGATCGAGTAGACGATCCGGTCGAACTGTTCCAGTGCGGGCGTGACGCCCGCGTCCTGGGCTTGCTGCCCGGTTTTGGTCTGGTCGTCGAGCCAGAACGCCGCGGCCGCCATCGACTTCCCGATCGTGAGGAAGGCATTGCCCATCGTGGTGTCACCGACGGCGTCCGGCGCGCGGACCAGGTCGTCACCGCAGCCGAGGTCGTAGGTGTGCCACTTCAGGCCCGCCCAGCCGTAGGTCTCGTAGCCGGTACCGCCGCCGCCTTCGCGTGCGGGCCGGTCGGCGCTGGACGAGTCGAAGGTGGTCTCGAGGACCTCGTTCGGGAACTCCGGGGTCGGGACTTCCTTGCAGTCGAACCCGCCGGCCGCGGCGACACCGCCACCGAGAACGATCCACGAGACCGCGGTCAGCATCAGCACGGCCAGAACACGCCCCACACGGCCCGTACGCCACCCGAAACGGCGCGGGACGAGGGAACGGCACTCGCGCGCGGCCAGGGGCCGCTGCGGGCTCATGCGGCACCGTCCACTGCGGCGCGGGTCGCCCGCGAGTCCAGTGCCTCGAACACGTGCGCCAGGTGCACGAAGTGCGTCCAGTCCGAGCGGATCAGCTCGATGTCGTCGGCCATCTTCACGATGAACCGGCGGGCCTGGTCCAGGTGCTCGGTGTCGGTGTCCTCGTCGAGGGTGTCCTCGCCGCCGCCGCCGAGATCGGCCAGCAGCGATTCGTAGCCCTCGCCGGTCGGCAGGTTCAGCAACTTCAGGGCGCCTTCGATCGCGTGGGCGTTGCCGCCGAGGTCACCGATGATCACCTCGTAGGTCAGCGCCGACTTGTCGTCGGTGCCGTCGACGCCGAGGTAGTCGTCGGGCAGCTGCGAGCACACCAGCGCGCGCACCTTGTACTTGCGGCTGTCGCGGGCGATGCGCAGGTTCAGGGTGCGGCCGGCGCCGGTTTGCTCGAGGTACTTGTTCTCGTCGAGGAACAGCACCTTGCGCTCGTAGCGCGGCAGCTCGTAGACGAGACGGTTCGCCATCCACGCGGCCATGTGCATCAACGGGCCGGCCATCCGCTGCTGCGGGGTCCACTGCGACGGGTCGGTGCCCTCCGGGGGCAGTTGCAGACCGGGCATGGTCAGCACAGTCAGGCGCACCGTGCGGTCGATGTCCTCGGTCTCCGGGCCGGCACCCGACTCGGGGAACAGGACGCGGGCCTCGGCGAGGTTGGCCATCATCGCCAGGTCCTGGTGCACACTCTTGGCGCACGAGCGCAGATCCATGTTCGCGTCGGTATCGCCGATCGCGGCGATGGCGTCGAGGACTTCGCGTAGGTTGTGGTGCCGACCGCCGCCGACCATGTTCGCTGCGGTCTGAAGCACCGTTTCGGTCCACTCGTGGTCGAGTCGCGAGGGCGTGAGCATCATCTTCAGGACCGAGACCGCCACCGAGATCCGCTCGGCTTCGGCGGCGCGCACATCCGCCTCGTACTGTGCCTGCGCCGCAGTGACCGGATCGGCATCCTCGGCGTAGTCGATGTGGGTCGGGTCGTACTCCGGATCGTCGCGGCGCGGATCGACGATCACCCGGTACGGGTTGAGCGAACCGGGCCGCGAGGTGCGTCCGGTCAGTGCTTGCACTTCGGCGACGCCCCGGAACTCGGGGAGCTGGGCGAGCTTCTTGAGCGGTCCGGACGGGTCGAGCACCACGCCGTAGGCGCCGGCGCGGACGGCCTGGTAGACGAGCATGCCGGCCAGGAACGTCTTGCCCGATCCGGGCACCGCCACGATCGGGGTCAGACCGGACTTGTGCTTCTTCTCGTGCGCGGCGAACAGGTCCCACACTGCCGGGCGTGGTGCGATCGAGGCGGTCTGCCCGATCACGACGCCGGTGCGGTCGCCGATCCGGTCGCCGACCGCGGCCATGCCGGCGGAGAGGGCCTCGACGTTCATCCGGCGGCGGTGCGCGATGTTGGCGAGCGGCTCACCGGGGATGAATTCGCGTAGCAGCTGGTACTGGCCGTGCTCCTGTTCCAGGCGGATGCGCGGGGCGTACATCTCCTGGAGCATCGAGACCTTTTCCTTCGCCTCCTCGGGCGAGGAACCGACGACGACCACCCGGTACCAGCCTTCGGTGCGCACCGACAGGCCTGAGTGGTCTTCCTCGATGTCGGAGATCACGCGCTGGGCGAGCGCGTGCTGCTCGGCGAGTTCCTGCGGCGGGACCTGGTCGTGCTCGACGGTGTAGTGGTCGAACTGCGCCTCGATCTTCGAGGTCAACCGGCGCAGGCTGTAGACGGTCTGGCTCTTGGTCTTGAGCACGATGCGCTCGGACCATTCCAACGGCTCCCCGGACGGATCACCGATGACCTGCCACGGCAGCATCCGCTCCGGGATCGGCAGCGGCGCCATGCGCCCAACCGTGAGCACGATCGCGTAGCCGGTGTAGTCCCGGCCGCCGACCTGACCGCGCACCGTGGTGTAGCCGTCGCCGGGCGTCAGCTCCAAGTTGGCGAGGTCTTCGAGCGCCGCGACATCGGACTGCTCCCAATCGCCGCCGCCGGAGATCACGCCCTCGGCGTCGAGCGGCAGCCCCAGCGATGCCGACCGCAGCAACAGGTAGTCCATCTGCGCCGCGGTGGCGGGCCTGGCGCGCACGCCCTGACCGGACAGGTGCCGCTCGATCGTGGCCAGGTGATCGGCGATCGCCTTCTGCTCGTTCAAGAACGCCTCACGCGCCCACCGGCGCACCAGCCGGGCAACCGCACCGAGCCCGGGGGTCTGCACGACCGGAAGCAACCAGTCACCGACCGTATCGAGGCTGCGCGCAAGCGCCGAGCGCGGCGGCAGCTCGACGCCCCAGTAGCGGCCCTTCTGCGTGGGGTTGCCCCACAGCATCGCGTGCTGCTGACCGCGCAGATAGTCCGCCCACGACAACGCGCCCGGGACGTCGGGGATCGGCTCGGCCCACGCGTCGTGAGCTTGGGCCCACTGGCGCACCGGCCACGGGGTGCGCACCAGCCGGCGGTGCAGCCCGGTGACGCCGGATTCGGCGAGGTTCGCCACGACCAGGCCCTCGTTCTGGATGTAGCGGCGCTGCCTGCCGACCGGGCGCATGTTCCACGGCCCCGGCGGCTGAACGAACCACGCGGTGGACTGGGTGCGGGTGCGGGTGACATTGCCTTCGACCCCGACCAGCTTCAGGCGCACCGCCTTGCGCTCACGATCGACGCGCTGCTTCGCGGCCTTCTCCTGGCGGGTGAACTCCGTGTCGGCGTTGTCCTTCCCACGCTTCGTCCGGCCGCGCTTGTCCTTGCCTGCACGCTCCGGCTGCGCGATCGGGGCGGCCGCCGGCGGCGCGACCGGCACCGCTGCCATTGCGCTGTCCGGAACTCGCGACCACGCCAACTCTCGCGGCGGAGCGGTCGGCGGTGCCGTCGGCGCGGTGGTCGCTCGACTGGCCGCCATCGCGGCCGCCCACGACGGCGGAAGCGCGCCGGGGGGAACGACGGCGGGCTCGGGCTCGTCGAAGTTCGGATCGAACAGCGCAGCAATGTCGTTGTCGGGCTGCAAAGTCATCAGAAGGACTTCCCTTCGTTCGGCGATCCGCCCTGTGCGCTACGAGGGGCGCGCAGAGCGGCAGGAATGCGCACCGCGACGGTCTGACCGCGGCGGGGCGGGCGCGGAGCAGTGAGGTCGTTCCACGCGGCTTGGAAGACCGATCGAAGGGGGCGGTCGGCGTTGACGTACTTGGTGACCTTCGCGGTGATCACGTAGGTGATCGCGATCATGATGGCGAAGGACATGAAGCTCAGGGGCACGTGCACGATGGCGCGGCCGATGATGAACAAGGTCAGGAATAGTGCGAAACCCAAGCCGAGTGCGGCGTATCTGATTCGGACCGGAAAGGTGAGCCCGGTCGGTCCGAGATAGTGCCGGTCGACCCGGTACAGCAGATCGTCGTTGTCGATCACAGTTCGCTGCCTTTCGATCGTCGGTCGGTCCGCGGGACGGGTCAGACGTAGACGCCGAACAGGCTCAGAATCCAGTTGCCGATACCGGCTGCGGCGTTCTCGCTACTCGCGATGCCCAGGTACGCCATCCCGATGAGGGACAGACCGCCGACGGTGAACACCCGCGAGAGGTTTCCGCGGAAACCGCCCACCAGAACGACACACGCGATCCCGAGGAGGATCACGAGGATGACGTTGTCTTGAATCCACGCGCGCAGGCCGCCGGTGGAGACCTCCGTCGTCTGAGCGAGGACATCGACGTTCGAAGCCGCGGCGATTGCCAGGTCGGCGAGTGTGGGCGTAAGGGACATGAGCACTCCATCGCTGAGTTCGGTCGGTGCACCCGAAAGTGGATGCGCGTGACCGTAAGACGAATCCGCGTTTCGCCCCAACGGGGTCCCTGCACCCGAGAACAGCCATCGGTCGAGGTCGGCGGGGCATGCGGGTGCCGAGAGACTTTTTTCAGCGATGTCTGACCGTGGTGTGGTCTCCCGTGTGAAGAACCCGCTACGCGGTCCGGAAGGGATATGCGCGCGCACGTGATTCGCAACCGCAACCCGAGCAGCGACGAAGAACCTGTGAAAGGACCTGTGGGCAGTGTCGATCAGACCCTATGGGGCGTATCAGTTATGGGTGCTCATATGCCCCCTACATCCCATAGCGGCTATGTGCTCGCATAGAGACCGACGGAGGCGGGTGTCGAGCGGCCGATGCGCACGGTATCGGCGGCGGTACCGAAGAGGCTTCCGGTGGCGGAGCTGTGGCAGGCCCGCGGAGCGCGCGGTGAGTGTCGGCGAGATGGTGCGCGGGGAACACGCTCGAATGAGCGGTGAAACGAGCGCGGGAGTTGAGCGCTGAAACAGGCGCTGGATTTCGGCGGTGGATTCGAGCGCTCGAAAAAGCGCCTCACACGCCCACCCCTCCGGGGTCACTCCCCCCTCGTTCCTCGGGGGGAGTGTAATCCAGAATTCCGCAGGGCGCCAACGCTATTCGCAACCGCCCATGTCGGACGCTATCCGTAGCGCTCGGCCCACCGCTGACGCGAGCGCTCGCCGACCGATCATCCGATCGCGTCCTGGAGCGCTCCGACCACCGCTCGACAGAGCGGTCGCGCCGCCACGCCCATGCGCTCGACAGAGCGGTCGCGCCGCCACGTCCACGCGCTCGAAACAGCGAGTCGAATGAGCGCAGCACACCAGCTGACCGCACCGCCCGGAAGAGCGCTCGAAACAGCGAGTCGAAACGCGCGGTACAAGCGGTCGACGGAGCGGTGCAGCGAGCGCTGCAACGACCACGGAAAAACCGCAAGATCGACCGTCCGCGCGAGCCATGAAACCGACACTCGTGCGAGCGCTCACCGAACACGTTGATAGACACGCCAACCCGACACTGCCTATCGGTGGACAACCTCGCCCGATGACATGCCGATGGGTGCGCCGAGGAGGGGGGTACCCCGTTGGGGGAAAACGCCACTTTCTGCAACTGTGCTCGCAGACGCCTCCCGGACGGCGTTGTCAGGGACGTCGACACGAGCGAAAGGCACAGGCAGTGAGCGGAAGTCCAGACCCACTCAAGGACTGGTTGGTCGCTACGTGGCGCGACACGTTCGGCGATCAAGGCCCCACGCGTGGCACACAAGGAGCCGCGCGCGGCATGCAGGTCGGCGCAGACGGCCAGCCGACGCGCGTCACGCGTTTCTTCCCGTTCTCGCCGATCGTCTGCGGGGCTGCGGCCGTCGGCTTCTACGCCCCCCGAATCGCGTCGGCGGCTGCGGGCAACGAAACGGTCGTCGATGCGCTGACACAGCTGCACGACTACAGCTGGCCCCTGGCCGTCGCAGCGGTCCCGCTGGTCGCCGTCGATGTCTCTCGCCACCGCACCCGCAAGTGGTCGCGCATGCTCGAATCGATGGTCCGCCAATCCACCGGGCACCTGCCCACGAAAGTCACCGTCACGTTCCCCTCCGGGTGGCGCGCCATCCGCCGCGCAACCATCAAGCTGCCCCGCGGCACGGTCATCCGGCCCAAGCAGTTCGAGGAACTGTCCCGCGCGATCGAATCCGCTTTCGGCGGCAGTGCAGCGTCGGAGATCAAGGTTCGCCACGATGCGCGCCGCGACCGCATCGTCGTCACCCGCGAACCGATCGCCCCGGACACCCGCAGCGAGCGCCACAAGGTCCTCCAGGACGCGCTCGATGATGCCTCGATCTTCAAGAACCCGAACGTGAGTGTGGAGACCATCGACGAGGACGGCATCGAAACCGGCTACCGCGTCGGCTTCGACAAGTCGATGAACGCCGGATCGCCCGGCTTCCAGATGAAGGTCGACGAAGCTCTCGCCTCACTTGCCGGTCCGCACGAATCGGGCCGCAACTGGACCACCGACTGGTATCCGGACAAGGGCTACCTCGTGATGCGTCTGGTGACCGCGATGCCCGAGCGTGTCGATCATCCGCTCGCGCTGGTCGACGAGAACCTGCGTCACCTTCCCTATGCGACCGGTGCGGCCGACCGGATCATGTACTGGGATGTCTCGACCAGCTCCAACAAACCGCACTGCCTGATCGTCGGCCCCACCGGTGGCGGTAAGACCTCGGTGATCCGCACGCTGCTCACCGAAGCCGCGCGCCGCGGCATCCCGTTCGTCGGCGTCGATCCGAAGATGATCGAACTCGACGGACTCGAGGGCTACCCGGGGTGCGGGGCGATCATCTACGACGCACTGCGCGCAGCGATGTTCGTGCGCGCCCTGCACACCGAGATGATGGCCCGCAACGCCTACATCCATCAGATGAAGATCGAAGGCTCGCAGCTGCCGCTGATGATCGCGGTGCTCGACGAATTCTTCATCCTCTCCGGCAAGTGGCAGCGTCTGGCCAAGACCGGCGACGACGAGACCCGCGCGCTACTCAAGGAACTCGACCCGCTCGGCGCGTGGGCCGATCTCGCGGTGCTCGCCCGCTCGGCCGGGATCCGGTTGTTGCTCGGCGTGCAGCGCCCGGACGCGTCCCTGTTCGGTGGAGCCTCCGGCAACGCGCGCGACAACTTCGGCACCCGCATCAGCCTCGGCAACCTGTCCCAGGACGGCGCGCTGATGATGTGGGGCGACTCCACCGTCAGCCGTGAGGTCGACACCTCGGTCAAAGGCCGCGGTATCGCGCTCGGCGATGACGGAAACCCGGTCGATGCGCAGATGTGGTGGACCCCGAACGTCGACCGTCATCCGAACAAGTGGAACCAGCTTTCGGCCGGTGAGAAGTCGATCATCGACGGGCTCGTGCCGGCCGAGGCACCGCAGTTCGTCTGCTACTCGCCCGAGCTGGCCGAGTTCATCGAATCCGAACGCGCCCTGGCCAAGCGGGCCCGCCGCCACGGCAGCGCCCCCGAACCGATCGTCGTCGGCGCGACCCGCACCGACGAGGGCGCGGTGTCGATGACCAAGAGCGCCCCCGAACCCGACCCGGAACCTGCGGTCGACGACGACTTCGCCGACGTCGTCCCGGCATCGAGTGTGGTGGCCGGGCAGACCGTGCTGATCGACAACGAGGACGGCGAACTCGTGCCGGTCGCCGTCGACTCGGTCGACGTCCGGCGCGGCAAGAAGGGCGAGGTTATCGAGACCGTCCTGACAGTCGGCACCGGCCGCGTGAAAACCCGCATCACCTTCGACGCGACCGGCGTCGTCGTCCTGCCCGAACCCGACCTCGTAGGAGCGCCTGCATGACCACCTCGAACCACCGCGGCAGCGAGCCCGCTCCGGGAGCCACCGATCCGATGTTTCACCACCCCTGATCCACACAAGTAGTCACCACCGAAAGGAAAACCATGTCCCGTCGTATTTCCCAGTCGATCACCCCCACCGCCGAGGACGTCGTCGCGCTGCGCGGCCCGTTCGTCGCCAAGGGAGCCAACGATCCGGTGATCGCCGCGCTGCGCGAATACTTCAAGTCCTCGGTCCCGGCGTGGCTGCCGAAGCTCGACGAGAAGCAGGAACTGACCCGCGAACGGCTCGCCGAGATCCGCGATGCCTCGGCCAAGCGCCGCGCGGTCATCGAAGCGCTGCCCGAAGGCAAGGCCCGCGAGAAGGCACTGGCCGATCTGGAGCAGACCGAGGCCGTGGTCGAGGACATGGACACCGCACTGGCCGGCGCCGGTGCCTTCGGCGGGATCAACTAACGATGACGCCGACCGTCGAAATCGAGGCGACGTCCGCGACCACCGCGCGCGCGATGCTGCCCGGCGCCGATGTGCCGCCGATGGAGTTGGCAGCGACCGAGCACAAGGCTCTGGCCGCTGTCGTGCACGAGTTCGTGCGCACCATCGCGGTCGAGCAGCAGGCTGCCGTCGAGGTGATCTACCGGACGGGGAAAGACACTCGGTTCCTGACGGTCGGCCCCGATGGGAAGCTCACCGAGAGCGCTCCCAGCGTGCCCATCCCGGTCGTTGCCCCCGAGCCCGTATCGGTTGCCGCGGAGCCTGTCTCCCCGGCGCCGGTCGGGCCGGTGGTGGTCGCTGCGGAGCCGATCGCCTACGAGCAGCCCACGGCGCCCGTCCCGTCGTCTCCTGAGCCCATCCGAACGCCCGCACCCATCCCGATGGCCCGGCCGGTAGAGCCGGCCACCGGGCCGATCGCCGGATCGCTCCGGACGCCCGGTGAGCCCGTTCGGATGCCCGCACCCATCCCGATGCCCACCCGGCCGGTAGAGCCGATCACCGCCTCGCTCGGCGCGCCGCCGGCACTGTCCGCGCCGCGCGCGAACCCCGCCGCGAGCGAGCCCGCGCGCGGTGGGGTGCGGGGTCGGATCAACGCGATGCTCGGACTCAAGCTCGCACCGAAGACGGATTCGCGCGAGATGCGTCTGCGCGAGGCGCAGACGACGATCGCTCAACCGGTGCCCGAGGGCGCGGTTGTCGCCTTCGCCAACGTCAAGGGCGGGGTCGGGAAAACCCCGATGGCGATCAGCCTGGCCGAGACGCTGGGCGAGTACCGCGGACCGGCCACGGCCACGTGCATGGATCTCGGGGAGATCGGCGGTAGCTTCGCCGATCGCGTCGCGATCCCGCCGGCAGCCGGGCAGGACGTGGCGTCGCTGCTCGCCGATCTCGGCGCGTCCGCTCACCAGGTGCGGGCCTCGACTCTGGCCCGCTACCTGACCCGCCAGCCGTCCGGTTCGTACGTTGTTGCCGGAGCGTCCGGCGCGGCTGCGCCGTTGAGCTTCGAGGACGCCGCGGTGTTGGGCTCGATCCTCGAACGTCATTACGATCTGCTGCTCGCCGATACCGGCAACTCCAGCCACTGCGGGGGCTGGCGGTGGGCGATCACCGCCGCGCACGCGGTCGTCGTCCCGGTGCCGCTGCGCCGGGACGCCGCGGTGGCCGCGCAGCGCACTCTCGCCGCGATCTCGGCGGTCCGCCCCGATGTGCTGCCCCGGACGGTTGTGGTGATCACCGACGGTCCGGGGGATGCGCCGATGGTCGAGACCGAGGCGGTCGAGGCGTTCGCGGCGTTGGGGGTGCCGGTGTGCCGGATGCCGTTCGAGCCGCTGTTCGCCTCGGGGGAGCGGATCGTGCTGAGCCAGTTGCGCGGCGAGACCCGCGACGCGTTGACGATGCTGGCCGCGACCGTCGTCGCCCGGATCGGCAGTGGTGCTGCTGGCTGATCCGTTGCCCCACCAGCGCGGTGGGCCTGCCTTCCCCCTACGAACACCCCTTCTTCACGTTCCGACCTCGTGCAGGTCGAACCGCAGACACCGAGAGGCACACGATGAGCATCGACATCCACACCGGAAACCGTGCAGCCCGCCGCGCCGCGGGCCGGCACCGCCGCCGCAGCCCGAAGGCCACCGCGACCGCCCTGGCCGTGGCGACCGCAGCGTTCGGGGTCTCCACGATCGTGGCCGGTCCCGCGCTCGCCGATCCGATCCAGGGCGGCGTGACCGGCGGCACTACCCAGGAGGGTGTGACCAGCGAGGCGCAGACCGGCGGCACCACGGCCACGCAGACCCCGGCTCCCGAACCGGCTCCGTCGACGTCGGGCCCGAAGTCCGACGACAGTTTCTGGGTTGCGCCGCCGGTGGCGTACAACCAGGGAACCCGGGCCTACGACCCGAACACCGGCGGCGGTGTCACGACCGTCGACTACTCCACCGACTACTCCGGCGGCGGATACAGCGGATACAGCGGTGGCGGGTACAGCGGCTACGACAACTCGATCGACACCACCACGGTCGAGGTCATGCCGGTGGACTGGAGCCGGCTCCACGCCCCGACGCAGGTGCTCGACCCGACGCGGCCGATCGAGGCCCCGAAGGACAAGATGCGCATGGGCCGTGTGGTGTTCGATCAGCCGAACTGGGTCAGCGACCAGGACGCCGAGCGCACCAACAACAGCACCGCGGTGATCGAGGCGCAGGTCACCGACGCATGGCGGTCGGTGGGCCTGGAGACCACCGAGGCCGAACGCATCGCCTCGGCTCAGGTCGCCGGCACCGCGCTCGGTGCCGGTGCGGGAGCGGCCGCAGGCTGCGCCGCGCTCGCCGTCCCGACCAGCCTGGTCGTCGGCACGGTCACCGGTATCGGTGGCGCGCTGGCCGGAACGATGGTCCCGGTGCCGATTCCGGGTGTCGCCCCGGTCACCAGCGGTGTCGCGGCGACCGCGGCCGGTGCGGCCGGTGGTGCGGCGGCCGGCTGCGCGGTCGGTGGCGTTCTCGGTGCCGGTCTAGGTGGAGTCGCCGGTTTCGCGGTCGGCACCGCCTACGGCGCCGGTGAGGACGCCACGCCGATCGAAGCCGAGGTGCCCGACGTCGAGCACGATGCGGTCGGCGAGCAGGTCGAGACGACGTTCGAGCAGTGGTCGCAGGACCCGGTCGGGCAGGTCGTCGTCGACTCGGTCCAGGCGTTCGCCACCGAGACCGCCCCGGCGATCGACACCGGTGTCCGCGACTTCGTCGCGGCGCAGCCGGGAGGCGAGCAGATCGTCGAGCAGATCGACCAGGGGCTCGAGGCGTTCTTCACCACCGCCACCCCGGGCCTGTCGGGCAACCTCATCACCACCGCCGTCGGCGACGCAGTCGCCCAGTTCGGCGCCTGATTCGGAAAGTGGGCAGCGTCATGAGGAAGCCGAACATTCGGCGGGCCAGCACCCGCCACCCCGCGGTGATCGACCTTCTCGACAGCGCACCCACCACCGTCTCGTGGGGAGCCGGAATCCCGGTTCCCCGCGAGACGGCGTCCTCGGCGACGTCGTTGACCCTGACCGCCCCGGCGCCGGGGCCGGCGGCGTCGCCGCGCGGCGACGGTGGTGGCCGGTGGCGGCCTTCACGCACCACCGCCGTCGTGGCTGCGGCTGCGGCCGCCGTGCTGGTCGGGGTGCTCGCCGTCGCGCAGATCACCGGAGACGACACCGACCCCGCCCCGGCCTCACCGGCGGAAGCGGCCGACGTCGCGTTCGGGCCGACCGACGAGAACGGCCTGCCCACCCTGAACCTGCCGGAGCCGACCACCGCCGAGACCGAGGCCGCCGAACCGGAGGAATCGGTCGAGTGCCGCGCCGAGCGCGGTGATCAGCGCAGCGGCCCGGGTGTGATCGCGGCGTTCAACTACGCGTACTACAACCGACGTGATGCGGTGGCCGCGCGCGCCCTGGCCACCCCGACCTCGTCGGTCAAGGCGGCCCCGGAGTTGCAGACCTTCATCGACAAGCTCCCGCAGGGCACGAACTACTGCGTGCGCACCGTCGAGCTGTCCGACGGGGTGTTCCTCGTGGACCTGTCGGTGATGCGGCCAGGTGTCCCGGTCGAGCGCGGCACCCAGACCGTCACCACCGCGAAGATCGACGGCCGCTGGTACGTCGACGTATTCAAGTGACCGCCCGCGCCGCCGCGCCGCCCCACCAGCGAAAGGACCACCCGCACATGCCCTTCATCCACCTGCACCACCGCGCGGTGCTCGCCACCGTCGCGGCCGCATGCGGACTTGCCGTGACCGCGTGCGGCGGCGGGCCACGCGACGCGGCGGCCGTGTCCACCTCGTTCAGCGGCGCGATCGTCACTCCCGACAGCACCGACCTGGGCAGCATCGTCATCGGTTGGGGGCAGGGGCATTCGGCCACCGCGATCACCACCCCCAGGCCCGAGGACGTCGCCGCGCGCTGCACCGGCCGCGGCGAGGATCTGGCCGTCGACATCACGGCCCCGCACGGCTGGACGATCCGGGCCCGCCACGGTTCACCGATCGTGACCGTGGAGAACACCGAGCAGAACCTGGCCGGCGTCGAGATCGACACCACCGATCAGTTCGCCGACGTGGCGCGGCCCGTGGACTGGTCCGAGGCCGATCAGCTCGACATCGCGGCCGCGGCCGCTGCCCCGGCCGAATGGAACTCGGCCGACGACGAGGGCCGGGTGTATCTGTCGATCCATGTTGACTGCCGATGACCTGCATAAACGACATGTCCCGCTGTAGCGCTGGCATGGAAGTGCCCCCGCTCCGATCGATGGGGCGGGGGCACTGTGTTGTCCGGTGGAAAGGTGCTGTGATCTGGGACGATGACATGTCCCGGTGTCCGGTGGGAGCAGTTCCACGAACTGCAAGGAACGAGGTCACGAACTCGAAGAGGTCGTGACCTCGTTCGTTGATCGGTTCGGTCGAGCGAGCCTTTCCCATCCTGCACGGCGCTGGTTTGCGGACCGTCTCGAGATTCGGCCCGGAGCGCGAGGTAACTCAGCGCACGTCAGGCAGGATCATCCGATGTGAGCACATCGATCGTCATCCTCGACACGAACATCCTGGCGCACAGTCCGTTCCTGGATTCTGACGAATGGAATCAACTTCACGTCCACACCACCGACTGGGGGCTCCGCTTCATGGTGCCCGAAGTCGCGGTCATGGAAACGGTGAACGTTGTGCGACGAAACTGGAAGCCCGACATCACACGGCTGGAGCAGCACTCCCGGTGGATCAGCCGCCTCGGCAAGAGTGCGGAGTTTCAGGCAGTACTTGATGCAGCCGCCGAACGTTCTGACCGCTACGACAGTTCGCTCCGATGCAGGATGGAAGAGCTGGGGATCGAGATCGCTCCCCTGCCGGCGACCATCGACCACCTGGATATTGCACGTAGGGCATCCGAACGACGGGCACCGTATGGCACTGCCGGCAACGGCAAAGAGGAACACCTGAAAGATGGGTATCGCGACACCCTGATCTGGCTTACCGTGCTGGCAGTTGCCGAAAACCACCCTGCTTGTGACGTGTGGTTCGTCAGCGACAATTACTCCGATTTCGGCGGTAAAAGCGAGAATAGGGATTCCCGGGACGTATCGGATTATCCGCTTGCCTGGCACTCGCAGTTGACCCCGGATCTGGCTAGTAAGGGCCTGACGGATCGAGTGTTCTACGCGCGTGGGCTGCGCCGGCTTGAGGAGCATCTGCTTGCGAAGTACGCGCCGCTCCCCGATGCAGAGCGTGATGAGTTGTGGGCGGCTGTTGAGCGGAGCGAACTGGACCGACAACTGATGCTGGCGCTGTTCGGCGCTCCGGTCGATCCGCGCGCGGGCGCCCTTCCATTGGACACGTTGTCTGCGTGGATCACTTCCTGCGTTCGGGCGGCTGACTCAGTTCGATTCACGGAGGCCGCGCGGCGAGCTGCCAACGCCTGGACCGCACGATTCGACTGCGTCGTCGAGGCCACCATCGAGGTCACGAGCACGTCAGGGGATGTAGCTGAGGAATCGAAGCCGCTTGTCATTGTCGGCCGCATCGATGTCAACGGTCAGAACGAAGTGACGGCGTTGGCAATCGATGCAATCGACGCCGCTGCTGACGATCCACAGCGCCGCGCGTGGGAGCGAGCTGATAGCGCCATGACCCGATACGAGAAGGTGATGGGGGGCGTCGACGTGCCGCCCGGTTATCTCCAGAAGGTGATGGGGGGCGTCGACGTGCCGCCCGGTTATCTCCAGAAGGTGATGGGGGGCGTCGACGTGCCGCCCGGTTACCTCCAGAAGGTGATGGGGGGCGTCGACGTGCCGCCCGGTTACCTCCAGAAGCTGATGGGCGACATCGACTCGCCTCCCGTCGACCATGCCACCTCCGGAAGCACATCTGACGAGCCGGAGGAGCCGGACGATTCACCCGACGCGGAACCCGAAAACTAGGCGGAGTTCTGTGTCACCTCACTCCGGATCACCCTCCACCTCGCGCTTGTCGCGAGTGGGCACTCGTCTTGTGTGAGCGTTTGGCACCCCGGGTGTCGGGACTCGTCCGCCGACACGGCAACCTCGGTCGCTGCCCGCCGCGGAATTGCCGCATCATCGGTAGGTGACTTCCCGGGGCACTGTCCGATTCTGGAGATGTGAAGATGGCTGGGGCGTCATCGATTGCGCGCAGACCCCGGGTGGCTGTTGGGTGCATTTCAGTGAAGTCGGCATCGAAGGATTCCGAAAGCTCATCCCTGGCCAAGAGGTCACTTTCGAATGGTGGAGTTCGAGCTGTCCGGTGGAGGGCTTCGCATTCGTGGCTACTCAGGTGCAACCAGTCGAGAATTGCCGCTGAACAGCTACCGCAACGGGGAAGTGCCCCCGCTCTGATCGATGGAGCGGGGGCACTGTGTTGTCCGGCGTAAAGGTGTTGTGAGCTGGGGCTATGACACGTCCCGGCGTGGGGTGTGGTGCTCAGTCGGTGTCGGCGGGTGTGGTGCGCCGGCGCGTCGGGCGTAGGTCGGTGCGTGCGCCGCGGCCGGGGCGGTTCTCGGCCCATTCGACGATTTCGCTGCGCTTCCACAGGGGGGTGTTGCCGATCTTCTCGACGGCCTTCGGGGCCTGGCCGCGGTGTGCGTAGGAGTGGAACGTCACCGGTTTGATCTCCCGGCCGGTCAGCTCTTTGACCAGGTCGACGACCTGTTGGGCGGTGAGTCGGTTCGGGTTGGCCATGCGGGTGTCGGTCCTTCTCGGTCGGGGCGCCGGCACTGTGGTGAACCCGGCGCGCGATACCGGAGACATTACATAGATTGATTGTTTGGTGACAGCGGCGGTCACGGCGTCCTCCCCGGTCCCCGGGTTGCAACATTACAAAACATCATTGTATAGTTCGTTCCGAAAGGTACACCAGGAAAAGGGGAACCGGATGTCGCTGATCATCACCGCCGCACTCGTCGCTCTGGCCGCCTTGGTCATCTGGACCGTCGGCCCCGTCGTCGGTCGCCTCGGCGGCGCACTGCTGGTCGTGACCGCTCTGGTCTCCACTGTTCACAGCGGCCCGAGCCTGGGCGCCGCCCGGTTGCTCGCCATCGGGGCCATCGTCTGGATGGCCGGGCACCTGCTCACCGCCTACAAGACCCGGACCTGGCGCTCGCGCCTGGCCGAGGCGATCGCCGCGCGCACGCCGCTGCGGTACATCGACCCGGTGCACGGCCGCAGCCCCCGCGGCGCGCGCCGCACGTCCCGCCCGGGCCGCGCGCAGGCCCCGACCTGGCCCGCGGCCCCGGTCGACGACTTCGCCGCGTGGGAACGCGAACTGACCGGCGACGCGCGCCCGGCCGCGCCGGTGGCTCCGATGCGTCCCTCCGCGGGCTCGGTCTACGGCAAACGCGCCGCCAAGGTCGCCACCACTCTCGCCGTCCGCAAGGTCCCAGGGGCCCGCGCCGCGCGTTCGGCATGGCGGCTGCTGCGCTGACCGGCCGCGCTCGGCCCCGATCCGCACATCCGATCAGAAAGGACGGACCGCCCATGTCCGCACTGACCATCACCCACACCCACGCCGAGGGAACCCTCATCGACGGCACCGCGCGCGGCGACGGCTCCGCCGAGATCCTCAAGGCCCAGCGTTGGCGCTGGTCTCGGGGCCTGGTATATCCCGCAGTCCCGGGACCGGCGCGCCAAGCATCCGCAGATCACCGCCACCGCCGCCGCGCTGCGGGCCGCCGGGTTCACCGTCGGCCTCGACATCGACGACGACTACCGGCCCACCGCCCGCGTCGAGGCGGACAAGATTGCCCGCCAGGCCGAGCGCGTCGATGCTCTGGGTGCCAAGGCGGACCGCAAGGCCGGGACGGCGGAGGCCGCGTGGGCTGCGGACGCCGCCGCACATGCGGCGCTGCCCGAGGGTGGGGAACCGATCAAGGTCGGCCACCACAGCGAAAAGCGGCACCGCCGCGCGGTCGAGAAGTCCTGGAACGCACTTGGCAAGGCCGTGGGAGCCGAGCGGGAGGCCGCGGCCGCGCGTGGCCGCGCTGACGCTGCCGCCGAGACCACCGATCGCCGCTATGCGCCGGTGACCGTGGCGCGCCGGATCGAGAAGCTGACCGCCGAGCTGCGCCGCTTCGAACGTGACCGTGACGGCCACACCCGCACCCTGTACACGAACACCCAGACCGGGCAGAAGTACGTCGAGACGCACGAGGCCGCGACCGGCGACTACCGCGAGCGGGTACTCGCCGAGATCGAGCACACCGCCGACGAGATCGCCTACTGGCAGGGCGTGCGCGCCGCGCAGATCGCCGCGGGCACCGCCACCGCCTACAGCCGCGAGGTGATCACCAAGGGCGATCTGGTCCGCTACGTCGGGCACTTCCACCAGGTGCTGAAGGTCAATGCGAAGTCGGTGACTATCGGCTCGATCGTCGGCGGCTCGTGGACCGATCGCGTCCCCTACAGCGAGATCCGCGGACTGCGCGACGCCGACGGGAAGGTGGTGCGCATCGTCGACGGCGCGCGGGTGATCGAGCCCGAGACCAGCACCGAGACCGACGCGGCCTGACCGCCGCACCTCCCGGGCGCCCACCGAGGGCGCCCGGGAGGTGCCCCACCGCGAGACCGACACCCCCGAGAGGACCGACACACCATGACCTCCACCGCGATCGACCCGGCCACCGCGATCGACCCGAAGGCCCTCGACCGGGCGCTCGCCGACCTGCACGCGCGTCGCTGGGAGATCGTCGACCGGCTCGACGCCACCTACCGCTCGATCCACAACGCGGTCGACGACCGCCAGGTCGGCCGCACCAGGTGGGCGATGACCGATCAGGCCGCCTACGACCGCCTGGTCGAGCTGCTCGACGCCCCGAATCCGGCTCCGCGCCTGCGGGACTACGCGTACCTGATCGACCGCGTCGCCCGGTACCGCGCCGAGCGGGCCGCGGTCACCGCCGAGATCGACACCGCCGAGGCTCCCTACCGGGCGAAGCCGTGGCCGAGGTTCTACGTCGTCGACCGTGGCCACATCCACGCCAACCCCCACTGCCACACCCTGCGGCCCTCGACGCGGCTCGGCTGGCTGCCGGAGCTGTCCGGCGACACCGAAGCCGACGCCGTCACCGCACACGGCCCGCTGCTGTGCACGCACTGCTTCCCCAGCGCGCCGGTCGAGTGGACTGTCGGGCAGGTCAAGGTCGAGGACCCGAGCATGTGCAGCCACAAGCGCATGCGGGAGTGGAAGGTGCGCGGCCGCTCCGCCTGGTGCAAGGAATGCGGCGGTCTCGCGGCCGTGACGTCGATCGGCAACCTCCGCAAGCACAAGAGGCCCACCCCGGCCTGACCTGCATGTCTGTCTACCGGGGAGGTTCACTTTCGCGCTCGGTGACTGTAATAGACCCGCCGCCAGCTACCGGCGGCATGTCGTTCGGGTTTTGTCCGGCAGCAGCATCCCGTGCAAACTCCTCGTACGTTTCGGGTTCGCCGTCTTCGATGAACGGATCCTCAGCTGACGGATCGTAGTCATCCTCGGTCAACGCCTCCTCGCTCGGATCCGGTCCTTCCGAACTGGTCATGATCGTCCCTTCGTGACTGGTCGAGTCGTTGGTTCCGGTGGCGCCGCGATTCATCACGCCCGCACCCCCTGCAATCGCCGCGACGACGAGTGCAGCGCCTACCAGATATGCGGCTCTCAGCTTCACATTCCCTCCCGACACTGATCAGCTCGGCGAGGCCGGGCGTAGCCCGTTCTCAGCAATCGGTCAGATGTCCGATTCTTTGTTTCAAGATCTCAAGATGCCCGGATTTGCTCAAGATCCAGTGGCCGCGGCAGGGAGCCGGCCGCGGGCACACGGTGCCTGGAGAAGCCGGTGCGTACGGTCTGCCCGCACCAGGACCCCGAGGTACCGGCAGCGGCGGATTCGAGATTGTCGCGCCGGAACACCGGGCCCTGTACGACGCTCCTACCTGCGAAGAGAGGTTTTCATGACCGAGACCATCACCAACCGCCACGGCGACGAGATCCGCATCGGACAGCTGTGGACCGACGATCCCCGCCGGACCTCGCGCCGCACGCTGCGCGTCGACGGATTCGACGACGCCGGCCAGCTCGGTGCGCGCGTGGTGTGCACCGTCATCCGGTCCCACGACACCGACACCGGGCAGGTCACCGAACCTGGCCGCGTCGTGAGCATCAAGGCCGACAGTCTGCACACCACCGCCGCCGGTCGGGGCTACCGCCTCGCTGCCGTGGACGATCCGCGTCCCTCGCGGTGATGTCGGGGTTCTCGACCACCATGACCGCAGCGAAGGAGAAACCCGTGCCCCAGAAGATCCAGTCCCCGCGCGCGTGGGCGGAGGCCGTGCTCGCCGACGGTGTGGCCTGCATCGTCGATGTGGAGACCACCGGATTCGACGGCTCGATCGTCGAGATCGCGGCCATCGATGCCGCGACCGGTGCGGTCCTGCTCGACACCCTCGTCGACTGCGGCCCGGTGGAGATCGAACCCGGCGCGCACGCGGTGCACGGGATCACCGCCGCCGATCTGGCCGGTGCGCCGCGCTGGCCGGAGGCGTTCGCGCAGCTGACCGCTGTCACGGCCGGACGGCTGGTCCTGGCCTACAACGCGCCGTTCGACCGGGGCCGGGTCCTGCACGACTGCCACCGTGCGGGCCTCGATCCCGGCCATCTCGCCGAGGCTGTCCGCTGGCAGTGCGTGATGGTCCGGCGCTGCACCGCGCTCGGCCTCGGCATCGGTGGCCGGCTCCGGCTCGGCGGTGGCCACCGCGCCCTCGCCGATGTCCAGGCGACCCGCGCGCTGGTGATGCTGCTGGCCGAGGGACGTCCCGATGTCGCCGGGCTGGCCGCACTGGCGGCTCGCGCTGTCGATGAGGACCGCCGCGGCGAAGTGCAGGGAACCGCTGTACGTGCAGACGAGGGGGCCGTGCAATGACCACGAGGGGGAACATGACGGCTTCCGGCTCTGCGCGATCGGCTGCGGCGCAGCGCAGGTCACGCCGCAAGAGCGTCGACGAACGTGTACTCGAGTTCCAGGACGTGGTGGCGCTCGCTCCGGCCGCGCGCCGTAAGTCCCTGGCCGCCGCGCGCACGGCCGGGGCCGTGGTGGCCGCGTCCGGGGCAGTAGCGAGTGCGCTCGGTCTGGTGGCCACCGTCGCGTGCGTTGTCTCCGCACCGGAGCGGCCGCTTGCGGCGATCGACGGCAGCGTCGAGGCCGGTCAGGGCATCGATCTCACGCAGATCGTCGCGCTGTCGGCCTTCGGCGGGGGCATGGCGGCCTTCCTGCTCGGCTGCGGGGCCATCGGCCTCGCCCGACTGAGGGCGGAGAAGTACGGGGCTCTGACCACCGTGGATCTTGCCGCTGCGCCGAAGAATCTTGCCGACCCGTTCCGCCGCGCCCTGACCGCTGTCGACACGATCCGCGCGTCGGTCGCCTACCGCGAACACTGGCTGCCCGAGATCGACCTCGACGCCGCGCTGTGGGAGCTGGCCCAGCATCTTCTGGCCGGTATCCGGCTCCGCGACGAGCTGAAGACCGCTTCGGCCGGGCCCGAATACCGCGAGCAGGTCGAGCAGGCCCGCACGGCGCTCGGTGCGTGTCTGATGAATGTGCGGAAGGGAGCGAACACCCTCGCGGCGCTGGCGCATCGGGTCGAGGTGTTCGACCGGATGCTGAGTGAACCCGCGCGCCGGGCCGAGTTCGAGGAGGCGCGTGAGCTGCGGGCGCGCAGTGACGCCGAGCAGATGGGGCGGCTGGCTGCTGCCGTCGCCGACGCCCTGGCCATCGCCCCGGCACTCGGTGAGGTCGCCGACCGGGCTGCCGGTGCGCTCGATGCGTACGACGAGTTGCCGAAAATGTGCCCTGAACTGCATGGATGACATGTCCCGGCGGGTGGCCGGCCTCTGATCGACCCCGTGCCGGGTATCGAGTTACGTACTCGGTACCCGGCATTTTTTTGTCGATCACAGGGGCTCGAAAAGTCGCTGTGACCTGCGTCGATGACACGTCCCGGACAGGGGCGGCAGGCAGCGTTCGTGTTTCCGGGGTTGCAACAATACAAAAGATATTTGTATAGTTATGCCTGTCGGAAACGCCGAACGAAGGAGAACGAAAATGTCGAAAACCACTGTCGCCGAACTCGTTACCGTCACCATCGCCGGAGACCCGGTGCGCGCCGAGATCGCCGAAATCGGCAAGTACCACACCGACGAAAGCGGCCGGTACGCCGACGTCCGCCTGGCCGACGGCACGCTCGTGCCGCGCGCGAACGCCCTCGACATCGAGCTGACCGCCGCCGCGCGCGGTGCGCTCGCCGCGGCCTGACGCGCGGACCGAACCCTGAAATCCACACCCCCACACAGGAGGTCACCCATGACTGCACCCGCCACCGCACTGCCCACCGGTTTCGCCACCGAGATCGACGGGGTCGCCGCGCTCGTCGTCGGATTCGTCCACGGTTTCCCGCGTCACCCGCAGCGGGGCGCGCTGGTGCAGCCGTTCGGCGGCGCGCAGACCTCGGTTACGGCCATCGGAGTGCTCGGCGCGGCGCTGTACGCGCTGGTCTCGGTCGAGTGGGCCACCGAGGTGACCACCGTCGAGCGCGGCGGCCGCGCGCGGACGGTGTTCGCCAAGGGCTGGCTGGGCACCCCGCAGGGCACTACCTGGTACCTGCACCCGGTCGCCCATCACGCGGACCTGGGCGTCTACGCGCTCGATACCGATGCGCGGTACGCCACGAGCGGCCGCGACGCGCAGGTGCCCGCCCGCGTCCGCGAAACGGTCCGGTCCTGGGGATTCGGGGGAGCCGGCGGTGTACCGGCTCGCGCGGCGGTGCACAACTTCGCGCTGTAGCGCGAGGCGAACGTGCTGGTCACCGCCTCCGGCACATATCAGGTTGTCAAACGACAACTTGATATGTATATTCAAGTTGTCAAACAACAACGGAGGTGGAAGTATTGGACAAGTTCAAGGGGATCGACAAGGACACCCGAGTCGTTCTCAAGGCCCTGAAGGAGGCGGGATTCGTGATTCGACGCGCGAAGAACGGTCACCCGATGGTCTATCTGGACGGCGCGCTGGTGACGATCTTCGCGGGCACCGCGAGTGACCGTCACTCGTTCCGCAACTCGCTCGCGCCGCTGAGGCGGCTCGGATTCGAGTGGCCACCGCGCCGCTGAACAGGGAAGGGCCGGGGGTGTGGGAACCACCCCCGGCCCGGCCTCATTGTCCACCACCACACCCGACCACACGAAAGGACCCGTCGTGACCACCCAGCCCCAGCAGTTCAACGTCGTTGCCGAACTCGACGCGAGTTTCGACGAGGACACCGCCGAGGCGCTGCTCGACCCCATCGCCGACTACAGCGGTGCCGCCTCCCGCTCCGAACTCGGCCACGCCGAGGTGGTGTTCACCATCCCCGCCGACACCGTCCGCCAGGCCACCAGCACCGCCCTGGCCATCCTTGAGACCTACCCGTGGCCGCTGCGCTCGCTGCGCGTGCTGCCCACCGACGATTTCGACCGCCTCATCGACGCAATCGAGGTCCCGCCGCTGGTGTCGGTCCAGGAGGCCGCCGACGCACTCGGCATCAGCCGCCAGGCCGTCCTCAAGGCGATCACCACCGGCACGCTTCCGGCGATCCGCGTCGGCAGTACCTGGATCGTGCGGGAATCCGCTGTGCGCGCCCGCAAGCAGCGCAGCGCCTGACCGGTACCCGGTTGGTGAATCACTTCACCTCGAGGACAATTCGCGTCCCCGGGCCCTGCTGTCGTGCCCGGCCCGCCGCTAGTCCACTACCGAGAAGGGGAACCACATGCGAACGGAGAGAGCCGTGGAGAACGCTCAGTGCATGACGATCGCCGAGCCCGCGATCGCCGAGCCCGTGATTGCCGAGTCCGTGATTGCCGAGTCCGTGGCTGCGCGTTACCGCAGACTCGGAGCCGGGTTGCGCCGGGTAGTTCTTCTCGCGTGGCCCATCGCGCTGGTGACGGCTCTGGCGGTCGGCCATTTCGAGGCCGTAGCTGCGGTGTGGTCGCAGATCCGCGGCTACTACTACCTGGCTGAACTCGCTTTCGGCTGCGTGACCCTGGTCGGGGTATCGATCGCGTGGCGGAGGCCGAGCGGGCGCGCCGCGCTGCGGGGTATCGCTGCCGGTGCGGTCCGAAATCGCGCAGCCGGTGACCGGGCCGGCGCCGACGACTAGGAGTCACCACCGGTTCGCTTTCGGCGATTCGATCGGCAGTACCTGGATCGTGCGGGAACCCGTCTGCGCGCGTCCGCACACAGCGCCGCGCCTCACCGGTACCCGGTTGGTGAATCGCTTCACCTCGAGGACAATTCGCGTCCCCGGGCCCTGCTGTTGCGCCCGGTCCGCTGAGAGTCCACCACCGAGAAGGGGGAGAAGTGCCCAGTTCTGCGCTCGTCACACCGGGAGACGATCGGTCTCCGGTGCTCATCCACGTCCCGCACGCTTCACGCGTCATCCCACCCGAACTGCGCGCGGAACTGCTCGTCACCGATGTCGAGCTGGCCGCCGAACTCGACGAAGCGACCGACACTGCCACCGACGAGATCGCAGCGGCAGCGGTGCGCCGCACCCGGCAGCGGCCAACCACTGTGGTCAACACGGCATCGCGCCTGGTGATCGACCCCGAACGCTTCCCTGACGCCGGAGAGCCGGCCACCGCGTTCGGCCGGGGTGCGGTCTACACCCGCACCTGCACCGGCACGCCGCTGCGCCCCGAGCCCTACCCGCGCGCCGAGCAGCTGCTCGACGCTCATTTCCGTCCCTACGCCGACGCAGTCACCGCAGCGGTCGCCGAGCGCCTGCGCGTGTGCGGGCGCGCGGTGATCATCGACCTGCACTCGTACCCCGCCACCCCGTCCGGGTTCGAGGACCCCACCGCCGCACGCCCCGCGCTGTGCATCGGCACCGACCCGGTCCACACCCCGGCCTGGTTGATCGAGGCCACCCGTGGCGCATTCGCGTCCCTGCCCGAGATCACCGAGATCGCCGAGAACACCCCCTACGCGGGCACCTATGTGCCGCTGCGCCACTACGGCCACGACGAGCGCGTCACCTCGGTGATGATCGAGCTGCGCCGCGATGTCTACCTCACCGACCCGCGCACCCCCGACCCCGCGCGCGTCGACCGGCTCGGCCGGGCGCTGGCCGCCCTGATCGACACGGTCACCGCCCAGGCGGCCGCCGATGTGTAAGCCCAAGCCTGGACCGCGCTGCACCCCGCACATGCGCCAGCGCCTCGACCAGGTCGCCGCGCGCGTCGCCACCGCCCGCGCGCGGCTGGCCGAGTACCCGGCTCACGCGCGGCTGCAACGTCGCCTCGCCGCCGCCGAGGCCGACTTCGCCGAGACCCTGGCGTTGTTCGACTCCACTCCCGGCGGCCAGGACGAACTCCGCGAGGCGATCACGGTCGCGACCGACCCGACCGACCGGGACGCGTTGACCGCGCGTCTGCGAGACGCTGAGAGGCTACGAGCCGAGCAAACCGACGCGCTGCGCCGCGCCCGCGCAGGACAGACCGACGAGGAAGGAACCGACGATGCACAACGAGGAACCGATGACGCAGGAGCGCCGCGAGAAGTTCTGGAGGCAGTACGGGTGGAGCCCGGAACTGCCGGAGGACCAGCGCAAGAAGATCGAGGACTACTGGAGCGATCCGGAGATCGAGGAGGCCGAAGCGCTCGGCTTCTGATTGACGGCCAGCAGATCACCCCGGTCGCCGAGCACACCCTGTCCGACGCCGAGCGCGAGCGTTTCACCTCGGCCGGGATGTCGGCACCGACGCTCTACGAACTGGCCGCGGCGGACTCCGGTGTCTATCGCGCCCGGATGCTCGAGCTGACCGAGAAGAACCCCTATGCGGCGTCGGTGTACGTCTACGACGAGGACGAATACCGGAAAATGCGGCTGCTGGTCACCGACGACGGAAAGGCCGGAGTCGCCCTCAAAGACGACGAGATCGTCTCCGCATTCGCGCACAAGGACTGTGCGCACCCGAAGGCCGTGCAATCGATGCTCTCGCAGGCCACCGCGCTCGGCGGCCGCCGCCTGGACTGCTTCGACACCGTCCTGCCGAAGCTCTACGCCCAAGCCGGGTTCGTGCCGGTCGCGCGGCTGAAGTGGAACGACGACTACGCCCCCGATGGCTGGGACTACGACACCTTCCGGACCTTCAACGACGGCCGCCCCGATGTGGTGTTCATGGCCTACGACCCCGATCGCGTCGGTGGCATGTACACGCGCGGGGGCGGGGAGTACGTCGACGACTACGACGACGGCATTGCCCGCACCCAGCAGTACCGGCCGCAGTGACGAGGTAGCCGTGCGCTGTGGCTCGAATCCGTCCCCGCACCTGTTCGGGTGCGGGGACGGAGGTCTTTCGGCGCTGTGACCTGCGGTGATGGCACGTCCCGGTGCCCGGTGGTCACGAACATGGCGGATGCTGTGCCGACGGTTGCGGCAGATCGGTGTCGGCGAGCCGGGTCGCGGCATCGCAGCCTGCGGGGTGTTCGGTGTCGGCGGACCTTGTCGGACTGGCGTCGCTGAATCAACGAACTCGGGTTGACCTGCGGTGATGGCACGTCCCGAGTGGGGTGTGGTTCGGATGCGTCCCCTCGCGCAGCCCCGGTTTCGGGTTCAGCTGCCCAGGGGTTGACACATTACAAAATACTTTTGTATAGTTGGGGCACGCCAACGAAAGGGGAAAGACATGGCAGGCAAGAGCATCGAGGTTCTGCGCGCGGACTACGCCGCCGCCGTCGCCAACGGCTCCGACGAGGAGTTCGCGACCGCCAAGACGGCGCTGGTCGAGGCCACGACCGGCCGCACTCTCACCGCCGACGAGATCGCCTACTTCTAGACCGGCCGCGAAGGGCGCCACCGGAAACCCGTTGGGGCCCTTCGTGTTCCTGCGCACGGCCCGCAAACTCACCGGAGGAACTGGCGCGGCGGCTCGGCTTCTCGGAGCGGACCGGCCGCCGCCTGGTCTCCGAGCCCGGCGCGGACTTCCTGGAGGGGGTGCAGGCAAGGCCCTTTCGCGCGCAGGTGGCCCTGCTTCTGTCGGCGCAAAGCTGGTCATCGGGATGTCCACGCAACTGGGGTCAACCTCAGTTCGCGGCAGTGTCTCAGAGTGATACACCGCGGTAGTTCCGATCGTTTGTAATTTGGGTCACATCGGGCGCCGGGGTGGCGTCAGGGACTGGCAAGAGGAGCGATCAGCAGATGGCAGAGATGAGCATCACCCGCGTTGTCACCGGAGTGAACAACGAAGGCAAAGCGGTCTTCACCTCGGTGGGAACGCCGCGTTTCGCCGCGGCGGGCGGCATGGACATCGGCAACGTCTGGGGAACCCCTGACGACGGTTCGGTGACCGTTGGTAAGGGCGGCAGCGACGAGCCGGTGTTCGCTCCCTTCTTCCCCGAGGGCACCGGCACCCGGCTGTGCGTCGTGCACTGGCCGCCGGCCGGCGCCGCTGACGATGCGGACAGCGACGGAGACGCGCCTGATCCGGAGGCGGCGCAGCCGGGTCTCATCGGGGCGTTCGAGGAGGCCAATCCCGGAATGCACACGACCGAGACCATCGATTACGGCATCTGCCTGTCCGGCGAGATCTACCTCGAACTCGATGACGGCCAGGAGCAGCTGATCACCCCGGGAACGATTGTCGTGCAGCGCGGCACCCGGCATGCGTGGCGCAACCGCAGCAACGAGGTCTGCACCATGGTCTACGCGCTCTGTGGTGCGAAGTGGGCCGATTCCTGAGCCCGGAAGTGCCCAGGGGGGGTTGCCGAGTAGTGGCTGTTTGACGACGAGCTGGCGCCCGGGTCACCGACCTGGACAATTGATGAGCTAGAGATGCATGCCGCAGGCTGGAGAGGGTGTGGTGTCGATGAGTACGTTGGTCGCCGAGGATCCGGAAACCGGGATGGACCCGGTCATCGAAAGGTCCTGGCAACGCTCCTCTGCCTGCGGTGTGGCGCGGGAGGCTGAGCTCAGCCTCCCTTATGACGACCACATCGACGACGACAGCAGGCTCCTCCGGGCGGCCGAGCCAGTGCTCGATCGACTGGTCGGCACGATGTCCAACATGCGCCACGCACTGGTGCTCGCCGACCCCGACGCCCGGATCATCCACCGCTGGGTCGGGGCGAAGTCCCTGTACGGCCCGCTCGATGACGCGCGCATCGCGCTGGGCTTCGGTTTCACCGAGGAGTTCGCGGGCACGAACGGCGTCGGAACTGCCCTGGAGGAAGCGCGCGTGGTGACAATCAGCGGGGAGCAGCACTTCGCGGAGCGGCTGTTCCCGTTCGCGTGCGTTGGGGTGCCGATTCGCAATCCGGTCCGGGGCACGATCGAGGGAGTCCTCGACTTCAGCTGCCTGGCCACGGACTTCAATCCGCTCATGACCTCCCTGCTCGTCGAGGTCGCTGAGCACATCGAGACCCGCTTCGCGCAGCAGGCGTCCGCGTCGGAATCGGCGCTGCTGGAGTGCTTCGTCAAGACATCCCGGGTGCACCGCGGCCCCGTGGTGGGGATGCGACCCAACATGTTCCTGACCAACACTTCGGCGGCGGAGCACGTCAACGCGTCCGATCAGGCGATGCTGTGGGAATTGGCGGGTATCGCGGCACGGCATCGCCGCGACACGGGGGTAGCCGAACTCTCGGCTGGCCGCTACTCGTTTCGGATGACGCTCATCGCGGAGCACTCCGGCATCGATGCCGGAGTGGTCCTGCGCCTGAATCCCGAGTTCACCCAGAGGGCGGTACGAGACCTGACGCCGCGGTCGAGGCCATCGCCGCTCACCACCCCCCGGACCCGGAGCTCCGAGCCCGCGAAGGCGGGACGCAGCGTTCAGTGGAACAAACTGATCGAGCGGATGACCAAGCTGGCGGACAACGACGAACCCGTCGCGTTCACCGGCGAGGACGGCACCGGAAAACTATGGGCCGCGAAGCGGCTGGCGTCCATGCGCGGCGGCGGGCTGCGGATCTTCGATGCGGAACAGGAGCGTGGTACCTCGCACAGCTCGCTGCCGGATCGCTGCCGCAGTGCGCTCGCCGCGGGTGAATCCGTGATCGTCCGGCGGATAGACAAGCTGACCGTCCCGGTACGTGCCGAACTCGGGGAGCTGGTGCGGAACGCAGAGGGCCCGATGCGGCTGATCGTGACGTGCACCGATGATCCGCGCGACACCGTGGTGCGTACGATCGCCGGCTTCGCCCATCAACTGTGGCTGCCACCGCTGGCCCAGCGGCCGGACGACATCGTCGATATCGTGCCGGAGCTGCTCGCCGAGATCGCGCCTGATCGGGTGGTCACCTGCGCGATGCCGGCACGGCAGGTGCTGATGCGCTATTCCTGGCCGGGCAACGTCGCCGAGCTACGTGACGTGCTCGCCGTGTCGCTGGCGGAGGCGAAGGGCAGCCAGCTCCAGGTCTCGGATCTCCCGGGGTGGCTGATGAAGAGGGCTCACCGGCGCAAGCTGACGCCGATGGAGCAGTCCGAACGTGACCTGATCATTGACGCCCTGCTCAGTGTCGACAACAACCGGGCGGAGGCCGCACGGGTGCTCGGTATCGGCCGTGCCACGCTCTATCGCAAGCTGCGTTCACTCGGCATTTCCAACGGCACCGACCTAACGGT
>NZ_BCXI01000041.1 GCF_001895025.1 Rhodococcus zopfii NBRC 100606 = JCM 9919 | reverse complement strand
GCCCCGGCTCCCGCCGCACCGGCTCCCGCGCCGGCCGCGCCGAAGCCCGCTGCGGCTCCCGCGGCTCCGGCCGCGACCGCCCCGTCGGGTGACGGGAACCCGTACGTGACCCCGCTGGTCCGCAAGCTCGCCGCCGAGAACGGCGTCGACCTCTCGACCGTCAAGGGCACCGGCGTCGGCGGACGTATCCGCAAGCAGGACGTGCTCGCCGCGGCCGAGGCTTCGAAGGCTCCCGCCGCTGCCGCCCCGGCGGCCGCCGCACCGACGGCTCCGGCCAACGCTCCCGGTGTGCGTCCCGAGCTCGCGCAGCTGCGCGGCACCACGCAGCGCGTCAACCGGATTCGCCAGATCACCGCTGTCAAGACCCGCGAGTCGCTGCAGAGCACCGCTCAGCTCACGCAGACCTTCGAGGTCGACGTCACCAAGATCTCGCAGCTGCGGGCGCAGGCGAAGAAGTCGTTCGCCGAGCGTGAGGGCGTGAACCTCACCTACCTGCCGTTCTTCGCGAAGGCAGTGGTCGAGGCGTTGCGGGTGCACCCGAACATCAACGCGTCGTACGACGAAGGCAACAAGGAGATCACCTACCACGCTGCCGAGCACCTCGGCATCGCGGTGGACACCGAGCAGGGCCTGCTCTCCCCGGTGATCCACAACGCCGGTGATCTGTCGCTCGGTGGCCTCGCGCGGGCGATCGTCGACATCGCGGACCGAGCCCGCAACGGAGGGCTCAAGCCCGACGAGCTGGCCGGTGGCACGTTCACGATCACCAACATCGGCAGCCAGGGCGCGTTGTTCGACACCCCGATCCTGGTACCGCCGCAGGCCGCGATGCTCGGCACCGGCGCGATCGTCAAGCGTCCTGTCGTCGTCAAGGACGAGTCGGGCAACGAGTCGATCGGCGTGCGGTCGATGTGCTACCTGCCGCTGACCTACGATCACCGGCTCATCGACGGTGCCGACGCCGGTCGCTTCCTCACCACGGTCAAGCACCGTCTCGAGGAAGGCGCGTTCGAGGCCGATCTCGGCCTGTGATCCGGTGACCCGTCCCAGCGGGTGATCGACGGCCTCACGAAGCGGGGGCGATGCTGCACGGCGTCGCCCCCGCTTCGCGTGCATTCCGGGAGCGGATCACCGCGTCCGGTAGGTCGTTCCCTCTGCGAAGCGCCGGCTCTTCTGGCCGCTCCCCGGACGGCGTAGGGTCGACAGACATGAGCAGCGCCACGGCTTCCGCCCGACTCGATTCGACTCCCGTCGTCGTCGCCCGCCTCGGGTTGATCGGCTATCTCGAAGCGTGGGAACGTCAGCGTGAACTCGCCGCCGAGCGCGCCGACGGTATCGGCGCCGACACGCTTCTGCTGCTCGAACATCCCCCCGTCTACACCGCGGGGCGGCGCACCGAGGACAGCGACCGACCGACCGACGGTACCCCGGTGATCGACGTCGACCGCGGCGGCAAGATCACCTGGCACGGGCCGGGCCAGCTCGTCGGATATCCGATCGTGCGACTCGCTGAGCCGATCGACGTCGTGAACTATGTACGACGCATCGAGCAGGCCCTGATCACGGTGTGCACCGACATGGGATTGCGGTGCGGCCGTGTCGAAGGTCGTTCCGGGGTGTGGCTGCCCGCAGAACTGCGCGACGGCCGGTGGCTGCCCGAGCGCAAGATCGCCGCGATCGGGATCCGGGTGCAGCGGGGCGTCGCGATGCACGGATTCGCCCTCAACTGCGATTCGGCGCTCGACGCGTTCGACTCGATCGTTCCGTGTGGCATCCGCGACGCCGGTGTCGCGTCGTTGACCGGCGAACTGGGGCGCGACGTCACCGTCGACGAGGTGACCGATGCGGTGATGACCGCGGTCGTCGACGCACTCGACGGGAAGCTTCCCGTCACCGAACACGACATCGAACGGGTCACATTCGAGCAGGCTGTCGCCGCCTCCGAACCGTCGACGCAGGGCCCCGAATTCACCACCCTGCGCTTCTGACTGCACCGTCTCCGGCGCCTCCCCGGCCGGGCCCGACTTTACCCGCGGGCGTACGATCGTCTCCGTGACTGTGGCCCCAGAAGGACGCAAACTGCTGCGGATCGAGACCCGAAACGCGCAGACGCCGATCGAACGCAAACCGAACTGGATCAGGACCCGGGCGAAGATGGGTCCGGAATACACCGAGCTCAAGGGCCTGGTGCGCAGCGAAGGTCTCCACACGGTCTGTGAGGAAGCCGGCTGCCCCAACATCTACGAATGCTGGGAGGACCGCGAAGCGACGTTCCTCATCGGCGGCGAGCAGTGCACCCGGCGTTGCGACTTCTGCCAGATCGACACCGGCAAGCCCGCCGCGCTCGACCGTGACGAACCGCGCCGTGTCGCCGAGTCCGTTCAGGCCATGGGCCTGCGCTACTCGACCATCACCGGTGTGGCTCGCGACGACCTGCCCGACGGCGGCGCCTGGCTCTACGCGGAAACCGTCCGGAAAATCCACGAGCTGAACCCGGGTACCGGCGTCGAGAATCTCGTCCCCGACTTCAACGGCCGGCCCGAACTCCTGCAGGAGGTGTTCGAGTCCCGTCCCGAGGTGCTCGCCCACAATCTCGAGACCGTCCCGCGGATCTTCAAGCGGATCCGACCGGCGTTCCGCTACCAGCGTTCTCTCGATGTGCTCACCGCCGCACGCGAGTTCGGCTTGGTCACCAAGTCCAATCTGATTCTCGGCATGGGAGAGACACCCGAGGAAGTGACCGAGGCGCTGCACGACCTGCACGACGCCGGCTGCGACATCGTGACCATCACCCAGTACCTGCGCCCGTCTCCACGTCACCATCCGGTGGAGCGCTGGGTCAAGCCGGAAGAGTTCGTGGCGCACTCGAAGACCGCGGAGGAGATCGGCTTCGCCGGGGTGATGGCCGGCCCGCTGGTGCGTTCCTCCTATCGTGCCGGGCGCCTCTATGCACAGGCCATGGCCCACCACGGCCGCGAGTTGCCCGCGGGCCAGGCACATCTGGCCGAGGAAGGCACCGCGTCGCAGGAGGCGAGCTCGGTGCTTGCCCGCTTCGGGCAGTGACCCTCGCCCGTTCCGGCAGTAACAGGGCCGGGACCCGTGGTGGCGAAGACGCCATGACGGGGAACGTATCCTGATAAGCATGGCGAACGGCAGCAAACCCACCAAGGAAGCGAAAGCCGCGGCGAAGGCCGCGCGCAAGCAGGCATCGAAGGAGCGGCGTACCCAGCTCTGGCAGGCCTTCCAGATCCAGCGCAAGGAAGACAAACTCCTGCTGCCGTGGATGATCGGTGTGCTCGTCGCGTCGGTCGTCGTGTTCTTCCTGATCGGCCTGATCTTCGGGCTGCAGTGGTTCTTCCTGCCGATCGGCATCATCATCGGTGCCCTGCTGGCGTTCATCCTGTTCGGCCGCCGCGTACAGAAGACCGTCTATGCGAGGGCCGACGGCCAGGCCGGTGCGGCGGCGTGGGCGCTCGACAACCTTCAGGGCGCGTGGCGCGTAACCCAGGCCGTCGCCGGCACCACCCAGCTCGACGCCGTGCACCGCGTGATCGGCCGCCCCGGCGTCATCCTGGTCGGCGAGGGCTCGCCCGGTCGAGTGAAGGGCCTCATCGCGCAGGAGAAGAAGCGCGTGTCGCGCCTGGTCGGCGACACCCCTATCTACGAGATCGTGGTCGGCAACGACGCGGGTCAGGTACCGCTGTCGCAGTTGCAGAAGCACTTGTCGAAGCTGCCCCGCAACATCGATGCCAAGCGCATGGACGCCATCGAGGGCCGGCTGGCGGCGCTGAGCACCAAGAAGTCCGGGCCCGCGTTGCCGAAGGGTCCGTTGCCGCAGGGCGCGAAGATGCGCAGCGTGCAGCGCACGATGCGCCGACGCTGACGAACTCCCGTCATTTTCGGAGATCGACGATTTTCGTCGGCGATCCTCGCTATCACTCCGGCCTGTCGAACGACGACATCGTCGAGGTCCTGCAACGACTGGAACCTCGCTGCGCGAGGCCGCGGCGGCCGGGCACCGGCTCATCGTGGAAACCACCGAACGGATGATCCCGGGCCGTCTCGGCTGCCGGTCGACGGGCGACTTCCTCATCGGCACCCCGCGGATCTCCGCCGCCGACGCCACCCGGCGCGTCGCGGGCGCGAAGAAGACCGGCACCTGGCATTCCCTCGACGGCGAGCGGGTCGACCCGGAACTCCCGGCGACCGCCGCCGCCCAACGCGCCGGGGCGATCGGATCCGATCATGAGGCCGCGGTCGCCCGCGTGATGCGCAAGGTTCCGTACGGGGCCGGGTTCGGCGAGAGCACCGTCGCCGAGAAGATCCTGGCCGACGCCGCCTGCTCGGTCACCCCCGAGGAGGTCACCAAACTCGGCGCGCATCTGCTCACCTACCTCCACCCGGACGGGGACCTCCCCGACGAGAAGGAACGCCGACGCCGACGCGGCCTGCGGATCGGCAAACACGGCACCGACCTCATGACCCCGATCTCCGGGCTCCTCAACCCCGACACACGGGCACTGCTCGAACCGATCCTGGCGAAACTCGCCCGGCCCGGCATGAACAACCCCGACGACCCCGACCGGTGACGTCGAATCCGGAAACTCTCGACCGGGACGCCCTCGCGAAGGCCACGGCCCGCGACACCCGCACCGCGGCGACGATGGCTGCGGGAACCCGACAGAGAGGCAGGGAGCCGGCAGCTTCCTTCACTGTCTGATCAGGGACGACATCGAGTCGGCCAGGGAGCCGAACCGGCTACCGGCTGCGAACGACGGCGGTCTGAGTGGCCCGGTCCTGCAGGCCACGGTTGTCGACGTCGGTGACCAGGCCGGGTGCGATGAACACGAGCAGCAACTGACGCGACAGTGCGCGAACGATCCCGACCCGCACGGGCGCATCGATCCGCACGACCTGCAGGCCGGCAATGTACTGACCGGGGGTGAACGAGAACAACGTCACACACGCCACGCCGACGACATACCAAACGATCAGGGTGTAGGCGGACAGGTTCGCGCTCTCGAGCGGGTCTTCGCCGACGAGCAGCGCCGCGACGCCCATCGCGGTGAACCAGTCGAGTACCAGGGCGAGCACGCGCTTGCCGGTGGTGGCGAGCGACCCGGGTCCGTGCTGCGGCAGCCCGAGCAGCTGCCCGGGATAGTCCTGCTCGCGCTGCTGGTCCTTCGGCAGTGCCGCCGAGGGACCGGAAAGCCAACTGCCCGTCATCCGTGCCATGCGTCCAGGATAGGCTGTGTGTCGCACTATTAGACGAGCCCTGTGCTCCGCCGGTGACTTCTACCACAAACTGCGTCCTCACCGCAGGACGACGCGAGGTGTAACACCGGCGAAACATGGGATTGATGGGCGGGCAACACCATGTCCATACCGTCTGCATCCGACGCAGGCGCCCATCACACTGGCGCGCACCGACTGAAGGAGCACAAGCGTGGCGTTCACCACGGCCGAAGAGGTCATCAAGTACATCGCGGACGAAAAGGTCGAATACGTCGATATCCGCTTCACCGACCTGCCCGGCATCGAGCAGCACTTCTCGATCCCCGCCAAGGCGTTCAACCAGGATGTCTTCGAGGACGGCCTGGCCTTCGACGGATCCTCCGTCCGTGGCTTCCAGTCCATCCACGAGTCGGACATGCTGCTCCTTCCCGACGTGACCACCGCGCGTATCGACCCCTTCCGCGCTGCCAAGACCCTGAACGTCAGCTTCTTCGTCCACGACCCCTTCACCCGTGAGTCCTACTCTCGTGACCCGCGCAACGTCGCCCGCAAGGCCGAGGAATACCTGATCAGCACCGGCATCGCCGACACCGCGTACTTCGGTGCCGAGGCCGAGTTCTACATCTTCGACTCGGTCTCCTACGACTCGAAGATGAACGGTGCGTTCTACGAGCTCGACTCGATCTCCGGTTCCTGGAACACCGGTGTCGAGTACAACGCTGACGGCACCCCGAACCGCGGCTACAAGGTGCGCCCGAAGGGCGGCTACTTCCCGGTTGCCCCGTACGACCACTACGTCGACCTGCGCGACGAGATCTCCACCAACCTGCAGAGCGCCGGCTTCGAGCTCGAGCGCGGCCACCACGAGGTGGGCACCGGCGGCCAGGCCGAGATCAACTACAAGTTCAACACGCTGCTCGCCGCGGCCGACGACCTGCAGTTGTTCAAGTACATCGTTAAGAACACCGCGTGGAAGGCAGGCAAGACCGCCACCTTCATGCCGAAGCCCCTGTTCGGCGACAACGGCTCGGGCATGCACGTGCACCAGTCGCTGTGGAAGGACGGCAAGCCGCTGTTCCACGACGAGGCCGGTTACGCGGGTCTGTCGGATCTCGCCCGCTGGTACATCGGCGGTATCCTGCATCACGCGCCGTCGCTGCTCGCGTTCACGAACCCGACGATCAACTCGTACCACCGCCTGGTTCCGGGCTACGAGGCGCCGATCAACCTGGTGTACAGCCAGCGCAACCGCTCCGCTGCGGTCCGCATCCCGATCACCGGCAACAACCCGAAGGCCAAGCGCCTCGAGTTCCGCGCGCCGGACTCCTCGGGCAACCCGTACCTGAACTTCGCCGCGCAGATGATGGCCGGCCTGGACGGCATCAAGAACAAGATCGAGCCGATGGCCCCGGTCGACAAGGACCTCTACGAGCTCCCGCCGGAGGAGGCCAAGAACATCCCGCAGGCTCCGACGTCGCTGACCGCCGTCATCGACCGTCTCGAAGCCGACCACGAGTACCTCACCGAGGGCGGCGTGTTCACCACCGACCTGATCGAGACCTGGATCTCGCTCAAGCGCGAGCAGGAGATCGCTCCGGTCAACCTGCGTCCGCACCCCTACGAGTTCCAGCTGTACTTCGACTGCTGAGTCTCCGCAGTAGTTTCGGAAACCGGTCCGCTTGCCCTGATTCGGGCAAGCGGACCGGTTTCCGTTTCGCACCCCGACACAGCGATCCCTCGCACGAGCGTGTTTACCCCCGAGTCTCCCGGGTACGCGACTGTCATGAGCACAATCACCGAAGCTGTAGATGTCGATGTTCCGGTCCGGGTCGCGTACGACCAGTGGACACAGTTCGAGACTTTCCCGCGGTTCATGCACGGTGTGAAAGAGGTCCGTCAGCTCGACGACACCCACACCCACTGGGTTCTCGACATCGCCGGCCGGAAGCGCGAGTTCGATGCCACCATCACGGAACAGCATCCGGACGAGCGCGTGGCGTGGCATTCCGACGCAGGTCCGGACCATTCCGGCGTGATCACCTTTCATCGTCTCGACGACACGCACACCCGAGTGACCGCTCAGATGGACATCGACCCGGAAGGATTCGTCGAAAGTGTCGCCGACAAGCTGGGCATCCTCACCCATCGTGTCAAGGACGACATGAAGGAGTTCAAGCACTTCATCGAGGAGCGCGGCACGGAGACCGGTGGGTGGCGCGGCGATGTCGACCGTCCGGCACCGTAACCCTGTTCCCTGACGCCCGCCGTTACAAGGCTCGTGCGCGTTTCCGGTAGCCACCGCTACCGGAAACGCGCACGAGGGCGGTTGTGGGTCTACACCGGTTCTGGTTGCGGGACCTCGCGCGGCACGGAATCCTGCGCGATCTTCTCGGTCCACTGCTGCTGTTCGGCACGCAACCGTTGCCCGAGAACCGACTTGCGGCGACCGTACGCGAAGTAGACCAGCACCCCGAGTGCCATCCAGGCGACGAACCGGATCCAGGTCTCGACGGACAGGTTGAGCATCAACCAGCCGCACGCGAGCACCGCGAGGATCGGCACCAGCGGTACGAGCGGGACACGGAAACCGCGGGGCAGGTCGGGTCGGATACGGCGCAACACCATGACACCGATGCACACGAGTACGAACGCGAACAGTGTGCCGATGTTGACCATCTCCTCGAGCACACCCATCGGGAACACGGCCGCGAGAACCGCGACGATGCCACCGACGACCAGGGTGATCCGTACCGGGACGCCCTTGTGGTTCGTGGTGGCGAGCTTCTTCGGCATGAGTCCGTCGCGGGACATCGCGAACAGCACCCGGGTCTGGCCCAGCATCATCACCATCACGACCGTGGTCAGTCCGGCGAGTCCGCCGATGTTGATGGCCATTTCGGCCCACGTGATGCCGTGTGCCTCGAACGCGGTGGCCAGGGTGGCGCTGCCGTCACCGACGAGCGGGCTGCCGGACCGCAGATCGGTGTACTTGACCATGCCGGTGAGCACGAGGGTGACGCCGACGTAGAGGACGGTGACGATGGCGAGCGACGCGAGGATGCCGCGCGGCAGCGCCTTCTGCGGGTTCTTCGTTTCCTCGGCGGTGGTGGCGACGACGTCGAATCCGATGAACGCGAAGAACACCAGGCTCGCGGCGGCGAGCAGGCCGTACCAGCCGTAGGTGCTGCCGCCGGCGCCGGTGAGCGCCGAGAACAGCGACTGGTGCACGCCGGTCGCGGTGGTCTGCGCTGCTTCGGCAGGCGGAATGTACGGGGAGTAGTTGCTCTTGTTGATGTAGAAGATGCCGACGACGATCACCAGCAGCACGACCGCGACCTTGATTGCGGTGACGACCGCAGACACCCGTGAGGACACCTTGGTGCCGACGGCCAGGACGACGGTGATGGCGCCGACGATGACCAATGCACCCCAGTCGAACGCGAGCGGCCCGAGGTGCATCGTGGTGTGATCACTGCCGCCGAGCATTCCGCCGAGATACATGGACCACCCCTTCGCGACCACGGCAGACGCCAGGGCGAATTCGAGGATCAGGTCCCAGCCGATGATCCAGGCGACGAACTCGCCGAACGTCGCGTACGAGAAGGTGTAGGCGCTGCCGGCGACGGGAACCGTCGAGGCGAACTCCGCATAGCAGAGAGCCGCCAGACCGCAGGTGATCGCGGCGAGGACGAATGCCAGCGAGATCGACGGTCCGGCAACGTTTCCGGCGGTGCGTGCGGTGAGGGTGAAGATTCCGGCGCCGACCACGACGGCGACACCGAATACGGTCAGATCCTTCGCGGTGAGTTCCCGCTTGAGCTTCGAACAAGGATCGTCGGTGTCCGCAATGGACTGCTCTACGGATTTGGTGCGCCAGATGCCGACTCCGGGCATGTTGTGCTCCTCGGTGTGGGTTGTGTTGCCCGCCGGACCTCATGGGTAGCCGGGGACGTGATGCTCACGGGCGGCGCATGATGGTGCGTCGATGAGGGATTCTGTGAGCATTTCAATGAAGCAATCATTGCACTGGCGAGATTGGTGTCAATATCTTCCGAAACAGCTATACACTATGATCAATCAGTGATGCGCATCACAGTCGAAAGGATGTCACCGTGCTCAGTCTCGATCGCCTCGACGCGGCCCTGCTCGCCGAACTCACCCAGAACCCGCGTGCCGGAATAGTCGACCTGTCGGCGAAACTCGGGGTCGCACGAAACACCGTCCAGTCACGCATCCGGAAGCTGGAGGACTCGGGAGCGGTGACGGGATACCGGCCGGTCGTCGATCTGCCGAAGCTGGGCCTACCCCTGCAGGCGTTCATCGGCGCCGAGTTGGTCCAGGCCCGGATGGGGCACGTGATCGCCGAACTCGAACGGTTCCCCGAGGTGCTCGAGGTGCACGCGACCACGGGCCGGGAAGACCTGCTGATCCGCATGGCCGCCCAGTCGCAGGAGAATCTCCTGCAGGTTCTCGAGCGCATCCACTCGATCGAAGGCGTCGCACACACCACCACGACACTGGCACTGACGACACCGGTGGCATACCGGACGCAGCCCCTGCTCGATCAGCTCACCCGCGGTGCCGGACACGGCCGTTCGACGCCGGTCGCGGACCTCCCCTGACGGACGCGGACCCAACGAGGCAGGGGAGCCGCCGTGGCGACTCCCCTGCCCTCCCCCTCTCGGACTACCCGGGCATCACGCCGCGTCGATGCGCTGCTCCGCAATCCGGTTCGCGGCGGGACCGAGACCGGTGCCCAGAACCCGTGACATCTCGAAGATCTCGGCGGTGCGCTCGAAGATCGCCTCGACGTCGGATCGCACGACCGCCGCGTCGAACCCGTCGACCTCCCCCGCGACCTGGATCAGGCCGCCGGCGTTGGCCACGTAGTCGGGTACCCACGTGATCCCCCGCTCCCCCAGCATGGTTTCGACCTCCGGGATCGTCAGCTGATTGTTGGCCGCACCGCACACCAGGCGCGCATCGAGAGATCCGGCGGTGACCGGGGAGAGCGTGCCGCCGAGCGCACACGGTGCGTACACGTCCAGCGACGCCTGGACGACACTGCCGGCGACCCGCACATCCGGGAAGTCCGAGACGACGCGTTCGACCGCGGCGGGATTCACGTCGGAGACCACCACCCGGGCACCGTCCGCTGCGAGCAGACCGACGAGCGAGTACCCGACCTTGCCGAGTCCCTCGACACCCACCACACGCCCTTCCAAATTCGTTGTTCCCCAAATATTTTCGACACCTGCTCGCATCGCCTGGAACACTCCGAGCGCGGTGAGCGGTGAACTGTCCCCGGACCCGCCGGCGGCGACGGTCCGGCCGACCGCATGGGCGGTGTGCCGGCCGACGACGTCGAGGTCGGAGGCGTAGGTACCCACGTCGGCGGCGGTGATGTAGCGCCCGCCGAGAGATTCGACGAACCGGCCGTACGCGGCGAGCAGCGCCTCGGTCTTGTGGACGGTCGGGTCGCCGATGATCACGGCCTTGCCGCCACCGAGATGGACCCCGGAGACCGCGGCCTTGTAGGTCATTCCCCGCGACAGCCGCAGTACATCGTCGAGCGCCTGCCGCTCGTTCGCGTACGGATAGAAGCGGGTTCCGCCGAGCGCGGGACCGAGCACGGTGGAGTGGATCGCGATGATCGCGCGGAGCCCGGTCGCGGCGTCCTCGCAGAACACGACCTGTTCGTGCGGGCGATCCGAGAGGTGACGGGATCGGCCGAAGACTCCGGCTGCGGTGTCCTCGACGGGGATGGTGTCCTCGACGGGACGGATGACGGTGGAGGTGCTCATGCGACGGATTCCTTTCGAGCGGTGGGGCGCTGGGAGGGTTCGGGGGTCTGTTCCGGCTGGGCGCCGATACCGAGTTCGGCGAGCTGTGTGCGGTAGCGGTCGATCGAGCGCAGCTTGACGTCCTCGTAGCCGCGGACCGTGTCGGCCAGTTCCGCGATGCGGACCGCGCGGTCGTAGGTGTCCTCGCTCAGGTCGGCGGCGAGACCGCGGACGGTGTCGGTGTAGTGCGCGAGCAGCTCGCGTTCGACCTTGCGCACGTGGGCGTAGCCGAAGGGATCGAGCCGGGTTCCGCGCAGCCACCTGCCCTTTGACAGAAGCCGCAGTGCCACATGAGTTCTGGGCCCGAATCCGACCTTCTTCGTGCGGCCGAGCGCCCGCAGGATCGGCGGGTGCAGACGGTAGGTCAGGGCCGCTCCGCCGGGCACCTGTGCGCTCACCTCGTCGAGGAAGGCAGGATCGACGAGCATCCGCGCGACCTCGTATTCGTCCTTGTACGCGGTGAACTTGAACAGGCCGCGGGCGACGGCCTCGGAGAACTCGGTGCGGTCGGTGACGCGACGCTCGGCGCCCCACACGGCCTGCACCCGGTCGATGTACCGGGCGGCCAGTCGGCGGCCCTGGTAGTCGATCAGCCCGGCGGCGCGGATCCGGACCAGACGCAAGACCTCACCATCGAAGGTGGTCCCAGCGAACAGGTCCTCCGGAACGGCGGTGGTCGCGCGCGGCGGCCGGGCGGGTTCGGTTGCGGCAGCGAACGTGTCGGGGTCGGCGACGGCGGCGCGTCCCCACCGGAACGCGGCGATGTTCGCCGCGACCGCGACACCGTTGAGCTCGATGGCTTCCTCGATGGCGGCGGCCGGAATCGGCAGGCCGCCGAGCTGGTGGGCGGCTCCGACGACGAGGAAGTTCGCGGCCGCGGTGTCGCCGAACAGTGCCTGTGCGGCGGCGAGGGCGTCGAACGCGGTGAGCCGGGCGGTGGCCGCCTCGAGGCGGGACAGCAGTTGCGCCTCGTCGGGGTGGCGGATCGACCGGTCGTACACCATGTCGCCGGTGGGGGTGCGGCTCGTCGACGCGGCCGCGACGGTGGTGGCCGCGTCGGCGTACGCGAGGTTCTTCGCGTCGGCCGCGGTGAGCAGGTCCAGAGCCAGCAGGCACGACGCACCACCGGTGGCGACGCGATTGCCGGGTTCGAGCGCGTCGGCGGCGAACCGCAGGTGCGAGACCACCGGCCCGGCCTTCTGGCTCATCCCGATCTGGTCGAGGGATTCGACCTCGAAGCCGGCGCGCATCGCCGCGGTCGCGAGGACCTGGTTGACGGTGACGATGCCGGTTCCACCGATGCCGGCGAGGAACACGTTGCGGGTGCCTGCCCCGGCGATCTCGATGTCGGGCACGGCGGGCGGCCGGGGTGCGGTGCGGCGCTTGCGCTTGCGGGCGGGGTCGATCTCGACGGTGACGAACGACGGGCAGTCGCCGTCGAGACACGAGTAGTCGGTGTTGCAGGAGGTCTGGTCGATGCGGGTCTTGGAACCGAACTCGGTGTCGACGGGCTGCACCGAGAGGCAGTTGCTCTTGACGCCGCAGTCGCCGCAACCTTCGCACACGGCCTCGTTGATCACGACACGGGTCGTGCGGGCGGGCAGCGTGCCACGCTTGCGCTGCCGTCGCGCATCGGCGGCGCAGTGCTGGTCGTAGATGAGCACGGTGACGCCGGGCACCTCGCGCAGCACGCGCTGCGCTTCGTCGAGGCGGTCCCGGTGCCAGACGGTGACGCCGCGCGCGAGGGTGCGCTTGCGGTGCCGTTTCGGTTCGTCGGAGCAGATGATGATCCGCCGGACGCCTTCGGTGGTGAGCTTGCGGGTGAGCGCGGGAATGGTCAGCGCGCCCTCGGCGTCCTGCGCGCCGGTCATGGCGACGACGTCGTTGTGGAGGAGCTTGAAGGTGATGTTCACGCCGGCCGCGACACACGCCTGCACGGCGAGCTGCCCGGAGTGGAAATACGTTCCGTCGCCGAGGTTCTGGAACATGTGGCCGATGTCGGTGAACGGGGCCTGGCCGATCCATTGGGTACCCTCGCCGCCCATCTGGGTCAGTCCGGTGACGGCGCTGTCGGCGCGACCGGACATCGTGACGAGCGCGTGGCAGCCGATGCCGCCGCCCCCGATCGATCCTTCCGGCAGCGCGGTGGAGCGGTTGTGCGGGCAGCCGCTGCAGAAGTAGGGGGTGCGGGTGGCCGAGAGCACCTCCAGCGGAAGCTGGGGCAGCGGTGCCGGCCCGAGGTCCACGTGTCCCTTCAGGACGCGGTGCAGCGGTCCGCGGATCCGGCCGGCGGTCAGTTCACCGTCGACTGGGACGAGGCGCCGGCCGTCGGCGTCCTTCTTGCCGACGATGACCGGCGGAGCGTCGGTTCCGTAGAGGATCTCGCGGATCTGGGTTTCGACGAACGCGGTCTTGTCCTCGACGACGAGGATCCGCTCGAGCCCGTCGGCGAACTCGCGGACGAGGTCGGGCCCGATCGGGTACGGCATGCCGATGCGCAGCAACCGGATGCCGGCCCGGTACAGGTCGGTGTCGGTGACGGACAGGTCGACCAGGGCTTGGCGCAGCGCGTCGAAGGTGGTGCCGGTCGCGACCAATCCGATCCGGGCTCGGGTGGGGTTGACCTCGACGACGTCGAGCGCGTTGACCTTGCCGTATGCCTGGACCATCGCCCAGCGCGGTCCGTACAGGTCGGCTTCGGCGATCACACTGTCGACCGGCGCGGCCATCGGGCGCTGCTGGTAGACGAAAGGTTTCCCTTCCCAGGCGATTTCGGGAACGGTGATCGAGGTGTCCGCGACCGATCCGTCGACGGACCAGGCGCCGTCGGCGACGTCGGCGACGATCTTGAGGGCGACGACGCACCCCGAGGCGCGTGAGAGCGCGACACCGTGCATGCCCATCGTGACGATCTCGGCGGCATTGCGCGGGAACAGCACCGGGATGCCGAGGGCAGCGAGTGACCGCTCACTGACGGCGGGCACGGTCGAGGACTTGGATGCGGGGTCGTCGCCGACCATCAGCAGCACACCGCCGGTGGGTGATACGCCGTACATGTTTGCGTGCCGCAGCGCGTCGGTGGCGCGGTCGAGGCCGGGACCCTTGCCGTACCAGACGCCGACGACCCCGTCGTGGGTCGGCGTGCCCGCACCGAGCTGCCCCTGGCTGCCCCACACGGACGTCGCGGCGAGTTCCTCGTTGAATCCCGGCGTGAAGGTGATGTCGTGTTCGGCGAGCACCTGCGGCATTCCGTGCAGCAGCTTGTCGAGGCCACCGATCGGGCTGCCCGGGTACCCGGAGACGAAAGTCGCCACGCGCCGGCCGTCGCGGATGTCGCGCACGTGCTGTTCGACGAGCTGCCGGACAATGGCCTGCACTCCGGTGAGCAGGACCTTCCCGGAGCCGGAGCGGTATCGGTCGTTCAGATCGTAGGGAAGGCTGTCGCTTTCGCGGACCGCAATCTCGGTCATCGCACACCACCGTTCCTTTGCGACATCCGTTGTGCAGTGTCGCGCGAGTCACATCAATTGGTGTAGCAATGATCGCTATATCTAATTCAATGCGTCAACAGCACCTCTAGCAACTAATCATTCTGAATAAGGGTGATGCGAGCCACACATCCAGGGTGGTCACGGTGCTCAGGAGGCAAGGGCAGGGGCACTACTCCGCAACCTGCACGTCGTCGAGCGCCACCGAAAGCCGTTCCAGGACTCGCACCGTCTCGGCGAAGTCCTCGACACCGAGCGCAGCCGCCAGCCGTGCGGCGAGTACGGCGTGCGCGGGCCCGATGCGCTCGATCGCCGCCCGGCCGGCCGCGGTGGGTGCGACCAGCTTGGCGCGGCGGTGCGCCGGATTCGGGGCGTACTCCGCGAGACCCTGCGCGACGAGCAGGTCCGCGATGCGCTGCACCGATTGCCGGGTGATGCCCATCGCGCGGGCGATCCCGGCGACCGGCAGCGGCTCACGCAGGACGGCACCCAGGACCTGCCATCGAGCGGCCGTCAGCCCGGCCGGGTTGGCGAGCTCTTCCGCGGCAGAAAGAAACTGTCCGTTGAGACGGAACACCGCGAGTGCGGCACGGCTGAGCAGATCCTGCTCGGCACGACTCACCGCTCGCCGCCCGCTGCTGCCCGTTCGGCCGCGTCGAGGATCGGGAAGGCCGAGGCATCGGAGTCGTGGAACAGCCGATACCACGCGTCGAGCACCTCCCCCTCGTACACCCCGAGCAGCGCGAAGATCTCGCGGGCGAACGCCACCGGCTCCGTACCCCCGGCGGTGACGAGGCCACCGTCGGCGACGGCGTCGGTCTCGACATAGCGACCCGCACCCGCATAGCCGGTGGCGTCGAGGTAGAAGGACACGTTGCTGGTGTGATTGCGGTCGTCGAGCAGTCCTTCGCGGGCGAGTCCGGCGGTGGCGCCGCAGATCGCGGCGACGGGCACGCCGGCATCGAGGAAATCGCGGGCGAGACGCGCGTACGGCACGAGTTCGTCACCGGTATCCCACAGGTCGGCGCCGGGAAGGACGAGCAGTGCGGCGTCGTCGACGGCAATTTCGTCGAGGCCCAGGTCAGGGGTGATGCGAAGGCCGCCCAGTGACGTCACGGGGTCGCGGCTCGGCCCGACCGCCCGGATCGGGTAACCGGCGCGGGCCAGATAGGCGGTGGCATGGCCGGTCTCCCAATCGGCGAGGGTGTCGTAGACGGCGAGATAGACGGTGTCACGCGTGGCATTCATGGCAGCCTCCGGATCGATCGGATCTCGTAATGTGAGCATTCTGTCAATATGACAGCATACTGTCGATAGGCGAATTGCACCAGGATCGCCTCGCCCGGCAGACTCGGGAGTACGATTTGTGACGTACAGCACATTCGCCGCGCGGCCCGCGGCGAATGCAATCGATGAGCGCATCGGACGGCCCGCAGGCCGGCGTACATGTCGACCGGCGCGACCGATTCGACCGTGCCCATCCGGCTCGCCGCACGCTGCACCACACCGCGGCGATCCGCACCGCCGCCCGGTTCACACCGCCGGGTCCGCACCCTCGTCCCGACATCGTCTCCGGAAGGACGTTGTCATGCACAGAACCCTGACCGTCGCGGCCGTCGCGGCCACCGCGGCTCTCACGTTCGGCCCCGGAGTCGCCGCAGGCGATCCCACGGGATACCCGGATGCGGGCGTTCCCAACGTCGTCGGCATGAGCGAACAGGAAGCGGTCACCACTCTCGAGAACGCCGGAATCCCGTACACCATCACGAACAAGTCGGGTAGCGCCCTGACGGTATGCAACGTCACCAATCAGCGGGACAAGGGATACATCACCAAGACCCGCGCCGAATGGGATTCGACCGACCAGGAATGGGACTACATCAGGTACGAGGTCTGGCAAGGCATCGGCCTCACCGTCGTCTGCAACTGACGACCGAAACCGAAGTCGGCGGCGCCGGCAGCGCGCCGCCTGCGTCGTTGCCGTGAGCGAACCCGCAGCTTGCCATGGAGCATTGCTTAGGCTTACCTTTACCCTCTAAGGTTCCCCTTATTAGGACGAACCCGGCGAGTTTGGGCGTCGACACGATCGTGACACCGGGCTTGTCTCCACCGGAAGCCACGATCAGGAAGCAACAGTGTCTCAGGAAGCAACAGTGTCGCAATCGAACTGGCCGCCCACCTCGGCGCACTCCCCCACCGGCGACGGTCTCCCCGCGATCGCCGCCGTCCTCCACGTCACCATGGGATCCGAAGACCTCGCCGGCGAACCCGGAACCCAGCCGAGCGTCGGCCGGGTCGATGTCTACCACCTCCCCGCGGTGGACCTCACAAGCGTGCAGGGACTGATCCTCGGCAGCAGTGTCGATCAGATCTTCCTCGAACGCAATCGCGACCTGCTCACCGGATTCGTCACCCGCGGCGGCCGCATCGCCGTCATGGGCCACGCCTTGACGGACTTCCTTCCCGGTCTGGGGGTGTGGCGCAAGATCGCGTACACCGGTCCGAAGGACCTCGCGATCACCCTCGCCGACCCGCACCCGGTGTGGGCCGGCGTCGATCCCGCCGACCTGAGCTCCCGCAAGGGCGTCACGGGCTTCTACGCCCGCGGCTACGTCGACAAGATTCCCGAGAACGCGATCGTCACAACGCGTATCGGCCGGCACGCGCTGCCCCTCGATTTCGTCTACCCGCTCGGCGACGGCCAGGTACTGGTGCACGGCGGGAACGACCTGACCGGCTGGAAGGACGACCCGAACACCTCCGCGCGGATGACCCCGCAATTGATCGATTGGCTGACCCAGCGATGACCACCGCAGAACCCTTCTCCCGCACCGACATCGCACCGCTGCGTGGCCGGCGACTGGCCATCGTCCACGGTGGCTCCTACCCCCACCTGCAGACGATGAAGGACCCCGCGGTGCTGGCCTACCAGCCGGACTTCCACTACCTGGCCGACCTCGCCGACGGCGACCTCGACGGCTACTCGACGGTCATCGTCGCCGACCGGTTGCATCCCGGCCTCGTCACCCGCCACGCCGCCCGGTTCCGTGCGGTCGCCGAGCGCGGCGACACCCTCGTCGTCCTCGGCGAGAACGGTGTCCACACATGGCTTCCGGGTGTGGAATGGGAGCCACGGCCGACCAACTTCTGGTGGTGGCTCCATGGTGAGGATCCGCTGATCCGCACCCGCAGCCACGACCACGGCGCGTGGACGTACCTGAGCACGAAGTCCGTCATCTGGCATCACCACGGGCTGCTCCGCACCGAAGCCGACGTGGTGCCGCTGGTGGTCTCCGAGGAACCGGACGCCGACGGACATGCGCACGATGCGGGCATGATGCTCTACGAGGACACCTCGTCGACCCCGGGCCGCCTCATCGTCACGACCCTCGATCCGACGTACCACCACGGCAGCAACTTCATGCCGGGCGCGACCCGGTTCCTGTACGCGCTGCTGCGCTGGGTCGACCACACCTGACGATCGAACACAGACGGGACGGGCCGCCACCGAACTCCGGTGGCGGCCCGTCCGTCTCAGTCCGCGTTCTCCTTCAGGGTGTGGGCGACGAGGGCGTTGGCGTGTCCGTGGCCCATGCCGTGATCGGTCTTCAGCCAGTTCACCAACTCCATGTGCTTGGTCAGATCCGACTCCCGGATCAACGCCTTCCACTCGTCGATCGGCCGACCGTACTTCTTCTCGATCGACGGGAAATACGATTCCGGGCCCTTCGCCTTCTCGGTCATGCGCGAAGGCTAGCGGCACCGTCCGACACGTTCGACTCGATCGACGAGAATCCAAGGGCGGGATCAGTTCACGATGTCGTAGACCTCGTCGGCCGGCGCGGCGAGCAACCGGTCCGCCATCTCCCGCTTGAGTACGGTCAAGCGCGCTTCCTCGGTGTCGGTGCGCTCGGCCTTGCGGCCGAGGGTGATGAACTCGCCGGTGACGAAGCCGTCGCGGATCTCCAGTCGCACGGTCCGGCCGCGGTAGGTCAGCACGAACACGTACCGCTCGAGCGTCTGCCCGCGGTCGCGACGTTCGAGCCCGGCATCGACCGTGAACCGTCCGTCGGTCACCGCCCGGGTCACCGCCTCGAACGTGTCGCGCACGCCCGGGCCGCGATGCGCGGTGGCGACGGTGATCTCGCGACGCTCGGCGGGCGCGTCGGGGCTCAGCACCGGAAGGGCGCGCTCGAGCACCTTCACCGCGTGCGCAACTCCACCCGGGAACCCGGGGCCGTGGTATTTCATGACGTCGTCGACGGTGAAGTCGATGACCGTGCCGTTCTCGGCCACGACGACGGTTTCGGACATGGTGATTTCTCCTCTGGGGTGAGTCGGTGCAGCAGAATCGGGAGTCAGGAACCGGACACGGCGCCGACGAGCGCGGCGGTGAATTCGTGCGCCGGATCGGCGAGAACGGTGTCGGTTCGGCCGGTTTCGACAACCCGTCCGCCGTGCATCACGACGATGTCACGGCAACTGCGGGCGGCCAACGCCAGATCGTGGGTGATATGGACGACGGCCATGTTCTCGGAAGCGGCGAGTTCGCCCATCAGGTCGACGATCTCGAGCCGCAGCGAGGCGTCCAGACCACTGGTCGGCTCGTCGGCGAGCAGAAGTTTCGGCCGGGTCGTCAGCGCCCGCGCGAGCGCGACCCGCTGACGCTGCCCACCGGACAGTTCGTGCGGGTAGCGCTGCAGGAAACTCTCGGCGGGGCGCAGGTGCACGGCGTCGAGCGCCGTGACCGTGTCCAGCCGACGGCGGTCACGGTCACCGATCCGGTGGATCACCATCGGCTCGGCGACGATATCCCCCACCCGCAGGGTCGGGGGCAGCGACGCATACGGGTCCTGGAAGACCAGATGCATGCCCCTGCGGGCCGCGCGGCGGCGACGCTGCGGCACGGCGGTCAGGTCGACCCCGTCGAAGACGACCCGGCCCGCGGTGGGCGTCACCAGACCCGCAATCGCCCGTGCAACCGTGGACTTTCCCGCTCCGGAACCACCCACCAGCGCAACGGATTCGCCGGCGGCGACCTGCAGGGACACATCCGTGATCGCGGGTTTGCCGTCGAATGCGACGGTCAGCGACTCGATGTTCAGTACCGGCGGGGTGTCCACCTCTGCGCTCACGAGAAGACCTCCTGTGGTGCCCGACGCAACCGGGGTGCCGATTCGACGAGGGTGCGGGTGTACGGGTGGACGGGCGCCGCGGCGATCTGCTCGGCGGTGCCGATCTCGACCAGTTCGCCGTCCTTCATCACGGCGATGCGATCGGCGATTCGTTCGACGACCGGCAGGTTGTGGGTGACGATCAGCAACGCGAGGGAACGCCGCACCCGCAGTTCGTCGAGCAACGCGAGCACTTCGGCCTCGCGCAGCACATCCAGTCCACTGGTCGGTTCGTCGGCGACGAGCACGTCCGGTTCGTTGGCGAGCGCCATCGCGATCACCACGCGCTGGCGCATGCCGCCGGAGAGCTGGTGCGGGTAGGCGTCGACCCTGTCGACGCCGAGGCCCACATCGGTGAGCAGATCGAGGGTGCGTTCGCGGGCTTGCGCTCCGGTGCACGAGCGGTGGGCGAGCACGGCTTCGTCGATCTGGGTGCCGATGGTGTAGACGGGATCGAGGGCGCTCAGCGCCTCCTGCGGGATCAGGGCGATGCGGTTGCCGCGCAGGACGCGCAGTTCTGCGGGGCTCATCGTCGAGACGTCCCGGCCGGCGACCCGCACGGCCCCCGAGACGATCCGTGCGGCCGCGGGCAGCAACCCCATCGCGGCCGCCGCGACCGTCGACTTCCCGCTACCGGACTCACCGACGAGGGCGACGAGTTCCCCGGCACCGACGGTGAATCCGACTCCCGTAGCGCCGCGCCCGTCCGCACCGTAGACGACGGTGAGATCGTCGATCACCAGCGGCGCTCCCCCTTCCACGCCCGGATCGACCCGAGCCGGTACGGGACCGAGCTTCTTCCGGGGTCGCCGCGCCGGCAGGAGGATCGGTCGTGACCGCTCCTCGATGGCATTGCCGAGCAACGCGAACGCGAGCACGGTGACGGCGATGGCCGCCCCCGGGGGGATCACCCACCAGATCCAGGCGTCGGTGAGGAATGCATTGCGTGCGTGCGCCATCGACAGCATCGCCCCCCAGCTCGCGGCGGAGATGTCGCCGAGGCCGAGGAAGGCGAGCGATGCTTCGAGCAGCACCGCGGTCTTGATGGTGAGCACGAACTGCGGGACGACCAGCGGCAGGACCGCCGGGGCGACGTGTCGCCGCAGCACGTACCAGGGACCGGCGCCCATGGCGCGTTCGGCCTGGATGTGATCGCGTTCGCGCAGGGTGAGGACCTGGGCGCGGAGTTCGCGGGCCAGTCCCGCCCACAACACCGCCGAGATGACCATGACCTGCGTGCGCAGACCGGGTCCGGCGAAGACCCCGATGACGATGGTCAGCGGCAGCACCGGCAAGGCGAGCACGACATCGACGATGCGCATCAGCACGGTGTCGACCACACCGCGCGAATACCCGGCCACGACACCGACGATGGTGCCCACAGCGGTGGCGATCACCGCGGCGACGATCCCGACGAACAACGAGATCCGGGCACCGTGGATCAGCATGGACAGCAGGTCGTGCCCGACGTCGTCGGCGCCGAGCCAATGCTCGGCGGACGGCGCCGCGAACGGGCGCGTCACCCGTTCGGTGGGGTCGAACGGCGCGAGCCAGGGTGCGGCGACCGCGCACAGCAGCAGCACCCCGAGCATCAGCACGCCGACGAGCGCGAGACGCTGCGACCGGGTTCGGGTTCCGAGGATGTTTCCCATGAGGTTCATGCGGCCACCTCGCTGCGTCCGTGGGCGGCGGTCCGGTCGCGGCGCACCCGCGGATCGAGGAGCGGGTAGGTCAGATCGGCCAGCAGGTTCGCTGCGACGATGCCGACGGTCGCGAGCAGAAACGCACCCTGCAGCAGCGGATAGTCGCGGGCGGTCACCGCGTCGTAGGTGAGTTTGCCCAGCCCGGGATACGCAAACACCGATTCGACGACGACAGCGCCGGACAGCAGCACACCGACCGTCAGGGTGAGGGTCGTGTAGACGGGCAGCACCGCGTTGCGCAGCGCGTGCCGGATCGCCACCCGGAACTCGCCGAGACCCTTGGCTCGGGCGAGCCGGATGAACGGTTCGCCGAGCACGCCGATCATCGAAGCCCGGGTCATGAGGAAGAACCCGCCGATGCTCGCGATGGTCAGCGTCGCGACGGGCAGAACCATCCGCGAGGCGACTTCGGCGAGCCATTCCCCGCCGGTCGCGGTGATCGTCGCAGCCCCGTAGGACGGGAACCAGCCGAGCGTCACCGAGAACACGGCGATGAGGATCATGCCCACCCAGAAGCCGGGCATCGAATCCACCACGAGCACACCCACAACCGTGCCGGTCTCCTTTGCGGTGCCGCGGCGCCACGCGGCCCACGCGCCGAGCAGGGTGCCGATCACGAAGGCCAGCACCGTGGCGATGCCGACGAGGGAAATCGTCCACGGCAGTTTGTCCCACAGCACCTCGGCGACCGGCCGGTTGTGCTCGACGGACATCCCGAGGTCCCCGTGGAGAAGACCCGACCAGAACGAGACGTACTGCTCGAGGATGGGCCGGTCCAGTCCGTACCCGGCACGGAGTTGTTCGACGTACTTCCGGTCGAGTGCCTGCTGGTCACCTCCGTAGAGGTAGTTCACGGGATCACCCGGTGCCAGGTACGGCAACGCGAAGTTCAGCGTCACCGCCGCCCACAGCACGAGGGCGTACTGCCCCGCTCGGCGCGCGATTCGCATGCGGGTGTCAGTCCTGCGGTGCTTCCGCGTTCGCCGCCTCGACGACGTCCGCCGGCAGGAACGACCACTTGTGGACGATGCCGTAGCCCGGGGTTTCGACCCATCCGCCGAACGTGTCGGCGCGGAAGGCCCAGAACTCGTCGGGGTAGTACAGCGCAATCGCCGTGGGCTGACGGTTGAACAGCCTCTGCATGTCCTGCATCGCGGCGATGCGGTCGTCGTTGGTCTCGGTCACCTTCCACGCGTCGTACAGCGCGTCGAACTCCGGGTAGGCGAGGTCCGGGTGCTTCCACAGGTTGCCGGAGCGGTGGGACATGATGAACTGCGTCGAATCCGCCACGGCGTGCGGGCTGTTCGTCGTGATGAACAGGTCGTAGTTCTTCTTCGCCGACGCATCGGAGACCGACCCCGCGTCGAGCGGGTCGACCGCGACGTCGATGCCGACTTCCGCGAAGTCCTCGGCGAGCAGTTCGGCCGCGCGCACCTGCGTCGCATCGCCGCCGTTGACCAGGAGCGAGAACTGCGAGGGTTCACCCTGCGGGTTCTCGCGGAGGCCGTCGGCGTTCGCGTCGGTCCAGCGCAACGAATCGAGCAGCTGCTTCGCGCCTTCGGGGTCGTAGGGGGTCGACGCGTCGGGGTCGGCGAACGGCGCGTCCGGGTGCACGTAGCCCTGGGTGCCGGGGCGGCCCTGGCCGAGTCCGACGATGTCGAGGATCTGATCCCGGTCGACCGCGAGGTTGAGCGCGGCACGGAAATCGGCCTGCGCGAACGGTTCCCGCGTGAAGTTGAGCTTGAGTTCGGGATAGCTCAGCGGCGCGACGGTGATCACGCCGATGTCCGAGGACGCGGTGAAGCGGTCCACCAGTTCAGGTGTCAAGGCGCGGTCGGCGGCGTCGATCTGTCCGGAGCTCAGGGCGGTGAAGGCGGCCGACGAATCGGCGATGACCGGCATCACCAGCTCGCCGACCGTGGGCGTGCCGGCGAAGTAGTTCGTGTTGGCCTCGAAGCGGTAGCCGCTGGTCGGGCTGTAGTCGACGAGCTTGAACGGACCGGTGCCCACGGGCAGGTCCGTGACCTCCTTGGCCTTGGCCGGATCGATCGTCGACCACACGTGCTCGGGCAGGATCGGCAGGTCCGCGAGCGTCACGGTGCCGAGTTCGGGGCACGCGTAGTCGCAGACGAACCGCACCGAGTGCTCACCGGTGACATCGATCGTGGAGATCGACGGAGTGTCGTTCACGTGGTGTGTGAAGCGTCCGGTGGGTGCGGCGTGCATGAAGTGGAAGCTGAAGACGACGTCCTCGGGCGTGAATGCCTCACCGTCGTGCCAGGTCACGTCGTCGCGGAGGTCGACGTCCCAGGTCGTCGCATCGACCTGGCGGACGCTGGTCGCGAGCCACGGCTGCGGATCGGCCACGTACGGCGACGGGGACAGGAGCTTGTCGTAGATCAGCTCGGTCATCTGGTCGGTCTGACCGGCGAAGATGTTCAGCGGGCCGCTGTCCTTGGTGATCGCGATGGTGAGCGAATCCGCTGTCGCCGGACCGGTCGCGGTGGCCGTCGGGTCGCCGGAACCGCAGGCGGCCACGAGGAGCACCGGCGCGAGGACGAGGGGTAGGGCGTGCGAGCGCCGGACGATACGCGTCAACTGGGTGCCACTTCTCTCTCGTAGTAACAGAGGTCTGCCTTACCTCACTTTGGGTAGCCTACATTAATGAATGTGTAAATGGACAGCCCGAGCCACGACGACGCAAAAGGCCGCCACGACCGGGACCGGATCCCGGCCGTGGCGGCCTCGTCGCAGCGCTCTCAGAGTTCCTGGAAGCGCGGAATCAGATGTTCTGCAACATTTTTCGCTTCGTCGATCAGGGGCCAGCCGGCGAGAATCAGCGACGTCAGGCCCGTCCGGTCGCGCAACGCGCGCACATGCCCCGTGATCTCGTCCGGCGTGCCGGCGTAGTACACCGCCGACGACCCGGTCGCGAAGATGTCGAGCGGCGACCACGCCGTGATGCCCGCGTACAGGCCGTCACCGAGATACAGGTCCTTCGGCTCCGGAATCCGGCCGGCATTGATGGTGTCGACCCAGCCCTGCCGCTGCGCGTCCCGGGCGGTGAACGTCCTGAGGTCCTGCTTGCCACCCGTGCGGCGACGCACCGCCTTGTCCAGGACGTCGGTGATCTGCTCGATCCCGGCCTTCTCGAACAGCGACCGGAACCGATCCATCGCCTCGGCCTGCGTGGGCCGGACGATGACGCCGGACAGCGCACCGAAATCGGTGAACTCCCGTCCCTCGGCGGCCGCGGACTCGCGCGCCGCGGTGAACTTCGCGTCGACGAACGCCGTCTCGCGCAGCATGATCAGGTACGCGTCGAGCACCTTGCCCGAATTCTGCAGTCCCGCAGGCGAATCCCCGGTTCCCCACAGTGGGACGGTGTGGCCGCCGCTCGGTGCGTCGATGCGCAGCGGCGTGTTCGGGAAGTTCGACTCGGTGCCCTCGGCGTAGATCCGCCGGAAGTCCGCCCAGTACCGCTCCCCCAGTTCGTACCGCCGGTCGTGCTCGACGTTCATGTCGTACTGGGTGAGGATGTTCTCCCGGCCGTTGACGGAGTTGATCATCAGGCGGCCGCCGCTGAACGCGTCGAACGTCAGCGCCTTCTCCGCGAGCAGGCGCGCTGGGGTCATGTTCGCGTAGATCGCGACGAGGAACTTCATTCGCGTGGTGTGCGCGGCGGCCCAGGTCGCCGAAGTGAATGGATCGTTCGGCCACGTCGCGACGAGCGCACCGTCGAACCCGCCGTCGTCGATCGTCTTCGCCAGCTCGATCTGCCGCTGCCCGTCGACCGGGTACAGCCCGCCCGGGCTCCACGGGTAGTCCCCGTCGGCCTGGGTGAGATACCAGAAAGTCTTGATGCCCATCGTTCTCGTCCTTACTTCGGGAGGTCGAGCGCTTCGATGCGGGCGCGGGCCCGCAGCGTGTCGGCGTCGACCGTGTACAGCGCATCGAGGTATGCCACAGCGAACGATCCGGGGCCCGTGGAGTTCTCCTCGGCGATCTCCGCGGCGACCGCGACATGGGTGTGCGCGGCGGCCAGTCCGATCAGCGGGTTCGGGGCGACCGCCAGATACGCCGCGACCAGGCCGCCGAGCGAGCATCCGGTGGAGGTCACGCGCGGGAGCATCGCGCTGCCGCCGGCGATGCGCACGCCGGTGATCCCCCCGTCGCGGCCGCGGCCGATCAGGTAGTCGACCGGCCCGGAGGCCGACACGGCGTCGGCGTGCTCGAGCAGGGCGAGCGCTGCGGGAACCGCGGCGGCGGCTTCGTCGGCACTGTCGACACCACGGGCGTCACCGCCCAGACCGGCGAGCGCGATGATCTCCGAGGCGTTGCCGCGGATTGCGGTCGGATGCAGGGTCAGCAGGTCCGCGGCCAGTCCGGTGCGCCACGGCAACCCGCCGACGCCGACCGGGTCGAGGACCCACGGGGTTCCGGCCTCGTGGGCGGCACCGGCGGCCGCGGTGAACGCCGCGGCGGTGCCGTCGTCCGGAGTGCCGAGGTTGACCAGCACGCCGCCGGCGACTCGCGCGAATCCGCCGGCCTCGTGGGCGTTGTCGATGTGTGCGTTGCTGGCACCGGCCGCGAGCAGAACGTTGGTCAGGAAGTTGGCGGAGACGATGTTCGTCAGCGATTGCACCAGCGGCACCTGGGCGCGCAGCGCCTCGAGCGCGGCGGCCACATCGTAGACGGTGGGGGCGTTCGTCGTGGTTGTCACAGAAGTTCCTGTCGGAGAGGGGAAGTCAGGGTCGGGTCGGTCAGGGGCGGGGACATCGCGTCATGCGTTGCCCTCCCGATCCACTTCGATTGCGGCGGAAACCATCGGCAGCGCGGGATCCGCCGTCCATTCCTCGAGCGACCCGTCGTACACGGCCGGTTCGTCGAGTCCGGCGCGGACCAGGGCAAGCGCGACCAGGCACGCCGACACACCGCCGCCGCAGTACAGGATCACGGGACGCTCCGCGTCGCCGAGCACCGCATCGACGTGCGCCGACACCGTCACGACCGGACGCAGCAGCCCGCCGTCGAGCAGACTCTTGGCCGGCAGGTTGCGACTGCCCGGAATGTGTCCGCGCCGCGAATACCGGGTGGTTGCGGTGCCCGCGAACTGCTCCGGGTCCAGCGCGCACACCAGCGTGCCGGAAGCCTCCCCCGCGCTCACAGCGAGGACGTCGTCGCGGTCGCGCCACAGTCCGCGGTCGGTCGGCGCCGCGTACGGATCCACCGCCGGCCGCCGGTCACCGGCCCCGGTTTCGACCGGCAGGCCGAGTGCGACCCAGCGCTCGAACCCGCCGTCGAGAACGCGCGCGGCGATCCCGATGTTGCGCAGCATCCACCACAGGCGCGCGGACCAGGTGTTCGCGCCCTGGTCGTACACCACGATCTCGGTACCGGGTGCGACACCGAGCTTCGCGAGAGCGTTCGCAAGCTGTTCGGGTGCCGGGCGGGAGAAGTGCAGCTTCGCGTCGGCGGCGCTGAAGTCGACGAGCAGATCCGCGTGGACCGAACCGGGAATGTGGGCCCGTTCCCATTCCGCGAAACCGCATTCGGGCCGGTAGTCGCCGTCGAAGCGCGGCTTCGGGAACGACACGGTCGCGTCGAGGATCGCATAGGCACCGGGATTCCGGGCCAGGTCCTCGGCGCTGATCAGTACATCTCGCCTGTCGCCACTCACCGCAGCGACGCTAAACGACGAATAACGTATACGCAAGTATTCGAATGTCGTCGATGGCATAATCGGATCCATGACCCACGGCGACACCACCGCGGACCCCACCGGTTCCCTGCTCACAGAGCCACCGACCGGACGCGACGACCAGACGTCGAAGCAGTACCTGCGTCTGCGCGCGGACATCCTCGCCGGAAAATTTCCCCGCGGTGCCGCGTTGCACGAAACCCAACTCAGCGAGACCTACGGCGCCTCTCGCACCCCCATCCGCGAGGCACTGAACTGGCTCGCCCACGACGGATTACTCGAACGGGCAACCCGCGGCTTCCGGGTGCGCTCCGGCACCGCCGAGGACGTCATCGAGATCTACGCCGCGCGCGTCGCGCTCGAATCCGAAGCCGCCGGCGCCGCCGCGATCCGGCACACCGAACTCGACCTGGCACGGCTCGAACAGCTCCACGGATTCTGTTGCGCTGCAACCGACGACGCCGACGTGCGCGGCGGAAACTTCCGCTTCCACGAAGCCCTGTGGCAGGCCGCGCACAACTCGACCATCACCGCACTACTGGTGCGCTTGACCACCCAGCTGCGCATCTACGACTCCGGCCCGCCGTCGAACTACGGCGAACCCGATCTGCTCAACGCCGAGCACGAGCAGATCCTGGTCGCGCTGCGCGCACGCGACGAGACCGCCGCGCGTGAGCACATGCGCGCGCACCTCGAACGCAGCCGCGAGCAGCGGATCCGCCTGTTCGCGCAGAGCTGATCAGCCGTCGTACCCGTACGCGCTGCCGTATCCGCTCTCGGTCCCGCCGCTGTGCCCGTGTTCGGTGCCCCAGAAGACCCGCTCGACGACGGCCCGGGCACGCCGGGTGACCCGCAAGTAGTGGTCCCGAAATTCCGAGGCGTCCCCGGTCCATCCCGCGACCCGCGCCACGGCCGTCAGCACCTTGCCCGGGCCGGGGAGTTGATCGGTGGGTTTACCCCGCACCAGCACGAGCGCATTGCGGGCACGGGTCGCCGTGATCCAGGCCTCCCGCAGCAACGCGACGTCCTCCTCGCCGACCAGCTCGGCGGCACCGATCGCATCGAGCGTCTCGAGCGTCGAGGTGTTGTGCAAGGCGGGAATCCGATCGGCGTGCTGCAACTGCAGCAACTGCACCGTCCATTCGATGTCCGCCAGACCGCCGCGACCGAGTTTGGTGTGCGTCGCGGGGTCCGCACCGCGCGGCAGCCGCTCCGAGTCGACACGCGCCTTGATCCGCCGGATTTCGCGCACCGCAACCTGCGACACCCCACCCGCCGGATAACGCACCGCGTCGATCATCTGCAGGAACCGCGCGCCGAGATCCGGGTCGCCCGCGACGGGATGCGCCCGCAGCAACGCCTGCACCTCCCACGCCTGCGCCCACTGCGCGTAGTACGCCTGGTACGAGCCGAGCGTGCGCACCATCGGTCCGCTACGGCCCTCCGGCCGTAGACCCGTATCCACCTCGAGCGGCGGATCGGTGCTCGGTGCGCCGAGCAGCTTGCGGACCTGCTCGGCGATCTGGACGGACCATTTCACGGCCACGGTTTCGTCGGCGTCCGGCAGTGGTTCGCACACGAACAGCACGTCCGCGTCGGAGCCGTAGCCGAGTTCGGCACCGCCGAGCCTGCCCATGCCGATCACCGCCATGCGCGCCGGCGCCGGGCCCTGTTTCTGCACGGACGCACGGACCACCGCGGCCAGCGCCGCCTCGAGCACCGCGGACCACACGCTCGACAAGGCCCGGCACACCTCCGGAACGTCGAGCATGCCGAGGATGTCGGCGCTCGCGACGCGGGCGAGTTCCGCGCGTCGCAGCGATCGGGCCGCCGCGATCGCGCGCACCGGATCGTCGTACCGCGCCGACGACGTGACGATCGCCTTGGCGACCTCCTCGGGTTGCGGTTCGAGCAGACGCGGCCCGTTCGCGCCGTCGGCGAACAACCGCACCACGTCGGGGGCGTTGATGAGCAGGTCCGGCACGAACGCGGACGAACCGAGCACCGTCATCAACCGTTCGGCGACCGACGGCTCGTCGCGCAGCGTCCGCAGGAACCACACCGCGTTGTACATCGCATCGGACAGACGCCGGTACGCCAGCAATCCGGCATCGGGATCGACTGTGTCGCCGAGTGATTCGAGCAGCTGCGGAAGAATCAGCGCCTGGATCCGCGCCTTGCGGGAGGCGCCTCCGGACAGGGCGGTCAGGTGCCCGAGCGCGTGTTCCGGTGCGCTGTAGCCGAGCGCCGCGAGTTGCCGGACCGCACCTTCCGGGGACAGCCTCAGCGCCTCCGCGTCGATACGCGTCACGGATTCGAGCAGCGGACGGTAGAACAGCTTGGCGTGCAGTTTGCGTACCCGCGCCGAATTCCGTTTGATCTCCGCCTCGAGCACGCCGAGCGCGTCGTTGCGCCCGTCCGGCCGCATGTGTGCAGCACGCGCCAGCCAGCGCAGCGCCTCCCGGTCGTCGGCGGGCGGCAGGGTGTGCGTGCGCTTGAGCTTCTGCAACTGCAACCGGTGTTCGAGCAGTCGCAGGAACTCGTACGACGCCCGCAGGTTCGCCGCGTCGTCGCGCCCGACATATCCGCCGTCCGCGAGCGCGGACAACGCTTCGACCGTGTTGGGCACCCGCAACGACTCGTCGGCGCGGCCGTGCACGAGTTGCAGGAGCTGGACGGCGAACTCGACGTCGCGGAGGCTCCCGCGTCCGAGCTTGAGTTCGCGTTCCCGCAGCTCCGCGGGCACGAGTTCCTCGACGCGCCGGCGCATCGCCTGCACCTCCGGCACGAACGCCTCGCGTTCGGAGGCGATCCACACCATCGGGCTCAGTGCCTCGATGTAGCGGCGGCCCAGTTCCAGATCGCCGGTCATCGGCCGGGCTTTGAGCAGCGCCTGGAACTCCCACGTCTTGGCCCAGCGGGTGTAGTACGCGATGTGCGAGTCGAGGGTGCGGACCAGTTCGCCGCGTTTGCCTTCGGGCCGCAGCGCCGCGTCGACTTCGAAGAACGCCGCCGTGCCGATCCGCATCATCTCCCCGGCGATGCGGCTCGCGCGGGCATCGGCGGGCTCGGCCACGAACACGACATCGACGTCGCTGACATAGTTCAGTTCGCGCGCACCGCATTTGCCCATCGCGATGACCGCGATGTCGACCGGGCACGGCCCGTCGGGAACGACCGTGCCGACCGCGACAGCCAGCGCCGCGGTCAGCGCCGCGTCGGCGAGATCGGCGAGCTTGTTGCCCACCTCGAGATACGGCAGCACCGGCTCGTTCTCCACGGTCGCCGCCAGATCCGCTGCGGCGATGAGCATCAGCTGATCGCGGTAACAGGTGCGCAGCGCCGGGATCGCGGCCGGACCGGTGATCCCGGCCCGATGGACCAGTGGGTTGTCGCCACCTCCGGGTCCGGCGACCGCTTCGACGCAATCCAGCATGCGGGCCGTGAACGTGTGCCGGTCCGGCAGTTCCAGCTTCCCGGCCAGCATCCTCCAGCGGTCCGGATGGGCGACGACGTGATCGCCGAGCGCCGCGGACGCACCCAGCAACGCGAAAAGTCGTCCCCGCAATCCCTTGTCGATCCGCAGCGCGGCGTCGAGTTCGGCCCATTCGGCCTCCCCGAGCGCTTCCTGCAGTCGCGCGAGGGTCCGCAACGCGAGGTCGGCGTTCGGTGCCCGCGACAGCGACCACAGCAGTTCGATGCTGTCGGTGTCGTTCCAGGCGAGCTGTTCGAGTTCCGCGGCGGCGGTGCGCTCGACGAGCCCGAGCCGGCCCGGCCCCGGAATCGCGGAGCGGGCGGGCGGCGGTTTCACCACGCACCCACCCCCGGCTCGTTTCCGACCGGTTCCGTCTCGACCTCTACCGCTGCCCGCGACCGCACGCCATTCACTCTCTCACGCCGCCTACAGGCCCAGGTACTGCTCCAGCTCGAACGGGGTGACCTGGCTGCGGTAGTTTTCCCATTCCCGCCACTTGTTGCGCAGGAAGTAGTCGAACACGTGCTCACCGAGCGCCTCGGCGACCAGTTCGGACCGCTCCATCTCCCTCAGGGCGATGTCGAGATCGGTCGGCAGCTCCCGGTATCCCATCGCGCGACGCTCGGCGGAGCTCAGCGCCCACACGTCGTCCTCTGCCTCGGGTGCGAGCTCGTAACCCTTCTCGATGCCGCGCAGGCCGGCCGCCAGCAGAACCGCGAACGTCAGGTACGGGTTGCAGGCGGAGTCCGGGGTGCGGATCTCGACGCGACGCGAGGACGCCTTGTTCGGGGTGTACATCGGCACACGCACCAGCGCCGAACGGTTCGACGGGCCCCAGCACGCGGCGGTGGGGGCTTCCCCGCCGTGCACGATGCGCTTGTAGGAGTTCACCCACTGGTTGGTGACGGCGCTGATCTCATTGGAGTGCTCGAGAATTCCGGCGATGAACGCCTTGCCGGTCGCGGAGAGCTGCAGCGGATCGTCCGGGTCGTGGAAGGCGTTGTTCTCGCCCTCGAACAGGCTCATGTGCGTGTGCATCGCGGAACCGGCGTGCTCACGGAACGGTTTCGGCATGAAGGTCGCGCGCACACCCTCCGCCATCGCGATCTCCTTGACCACGTAGCGGAACGTCATGACGTTGTCGGCCATCGACAGCGCGTCGGCGTAGCGCAGGTCGATCTCCTGCTGACCCGGCGCGGTCTCGTGGTGGCTGAATTCGACCGAGATACCCATCGATTCGAGCGCGTCGATCGCGTGCCGGCGGAAGTGCGGGGCCGAACGGTGCACGGACTGGTCGAAGTAGCCGCCGTCGTCGGCGGGGACCGGCAGCGCGCCCGGCTCACCGTTCTCGACGAGGAAGAACTCGATCTCGGGATGCACGTAGCAGCTGAAACCCAGATCGGAGGCCTTGTTGAGCTGTCGACGCAGCACGTGCCGCGGGTCCGCCCAGCTCGGGGTGCCGTCGGGCATGGTGATGTCGCAGAACATCCGCGCCGAGTACTGATGGCCCCGATCGTCCATCCACGGCAGCACCTGGAAGGTCGTGGCGTCGGGGCGCGCGACCATGTCGGCCTCGGAGATGCGGGAGAAGCCCTCGATGGCCGAGCCGTCGAACCCGATGCCCTCCTCGAAGGCCCCTTCGAGTTCGGCCGGCGCGATCGCCACGGATTTGAGTGTGCCCACGACGTCGGTGAACCACAGGCGCACGAACCGAATGTCGCGCTCTTCGAGGGTGCGGAGCACGAACTCCTTCTGGCGATCCATAGGGGCGAGACTAGGCACCGGGAGTTAACTCCGTGTTACATCCGCGAGTTATCGCTGCGGCGTGTCGCTCACACCCGCTACGGATCAGCAGTGCGGGTCGGTTTCCGGCACGTCGAGCGACACCAGATATCGGATCACCGGCTCGTCGACGCACCGCTCCCCGTCGAGAACCACGGTGTGCTGGGTTCCGGTGAAACTGATGAGCGCGCCGCCGAGCTGACGAGCCAGATCCACCCCGGCCTGATAGGGGGTCGCGGGGTCCTCGGTGGTCGAAACGACCAGCACCGGAGGCAGCCCCGGGACGTCCGGTGTGTGCGGCTCGCCGGTGTTCGGCACGGGCCAGAACGCGCACAGATCCAGCGCCGACTGCCCGGTTCCGCGGCCGTCGTCGAGGAACGGCGCGACCTCCCGGAACCGCGTGTCGGCCTCCCCGGCCACGGCCCGGTCGGTGATCCGCGGGTCGTCGACGCACCGGATCGCGTTGAACGCGTCGTTGATGTTGCTGTAGGTGCCGTCCTCACCCCGGCCCTCGTACATGTCGGCCAGCAACAGCAGCGTGTCGCCGTTGCCGTCGGCCAGCGACTTCAAGCCGCCGCGCAGCGACCCCCACAGGCTCGGCGAGTACAGGGCTTGCTGCACACCGGTGATCGCATCCCGATGGCTGAGCCCACGCGGATCCGTGGTGCGGGCCGGGGCGGCGATCAGCGGATCCACCAGCGCCCGGAACCGCGCGACCGCCTGCGTCGGATCGTCGCCGAGCGCGCAGGTGTCGTAGCCGGCGCAATCCTCGGCGAACGCGTCGAACGCCCTCTGGAATCCGGCGGCCTGCAGCACCACCTCCTCGACGGGCTCCTGCTCGGGGTCGAGTGCGCCGTCGAGGACGAGGGCGCGGACCCGGTCCGGGAACGTTTCGGCATACGCCGTGCCCAACCGAGTGCCGTACGAGAAGCCCAGGTAGGTCATCTTCTCGTCGCGCAACACACCGCGGATGACGTCCATGTCGCGAACCACTTCGCGGGTACCGACGTGGGCGAGCAGGTCGATGCCGGACCGCTCGGCGCACGCGTCGGCATACTCCCGGTTGCGCTTCTCGCTCGCGGCGATGCCCTCGGGGGTCATGTCACCGTCATCGAGGGCCCGCTCCGCGTCGGCCTCCGCGTCGGTCAGGCAGCGCACCGCAGGTTCGGACTCGCCGACGCCCCGCGGATCGAATCCGATCCCGTCGAAGCGGTCCGCGAGTTCGGTGGACGTGGCAACAGTGGCCATACCGAGACCGGACGCTCCCGGCCCACCCGGGTTGACCAGCATGGATCCGATCCTGTCGCCGCTCGCAGGCATGCGGGAGATCGCGATCCTGGCGGTCGCGCCGTCCGGGTCGTCGTAGTCGAGGGGAACGGTGACGCGCGCACACTGCGCGCCCTCGCGCTCGAGGTAGCTGCCGTCGGCGCCGTAGTCCGCGCAGGACTCCCACGTCACCGGCTGCTCGTAGAAGCGCTCCAATCCGCCGGGAACGCCGACCGGGTCCGCCGGCAGCGCCGTCGTGGTGTCCGGTTCGGCGCTGCACGCGGCGGCCAGCGCGAGACCGGCGACCGCCAGACCGGCGAGGACGCGGGATCGGAGTCCGGTGGTGTGGTTCGGCACGGCAGCGATGCTAGCGACGTGCCGGCCGCCGGCGCCGCGACCAGCCGCACGCAAGGCTCCGACGAGCTCGATTGTGACCAATCGCACCGACCGGCCCGGTACACCCGCGGTGCGCACGGTGGCAGACTCGAGACCGTCATCACCGAACCCGGGGACCCGTACGGGCCTCGAGGCAGAAAGGGACAGCGATGTCCGACAACATGACTTCCGTGTACGGCGGCGCTGCCGCGCCCGATGCCCCGAAGCGCAAGACTCGCGTGCATCACCTGCAGGCGATGAAGGCCGAAGGCCGACGCTGGGCCGAGCTGACCGCCTACGACTACTCGTCCGCACGCGTCTTCGAGGATGCAGGCATTCCGGTGCTGCTCGTCGGCGATTCCGCCGCGAACGTCGTCTACGGCTACGACACCACCGTCCCGGTCACCGTCGACGAGATGCTGCCGCTGGTCCGCGGCGTCGTCCGCGGCGCACCGCACGCGCTCGTGATCGCAGACCTGCCGTTCGGCTCGTACGAGGCGTCCCCCGAACAGGCGCTGGCGACTGCGATCCGGTTCATGAAGGAGGGCGGCGCCCACGCCGTGAAGCTCGAGGGCGGCGAACGGGTCGCCCCGCAGATCGCGGCGATCACCGCGGCCGGCATTCCGGTGCAGGCCCACATCGGTTTCACCCCGCAGTCCGTCAACACGCTCGGCGGGTTCCGGGTGCAGGGCCGCGGCGACGGCGCCGAGCAGCTCGTCATCGACGCGATCGCGGTCCAGGAGGCCGGTGCGTTCTCGGTCGTGATGGAGATGGTTCCGGCGGAGCTGGCCGGTCAGGTCACCCGCAAGCTGACCATCCCGACCGTCGGTATCGGCGCGGGCAACGAGTGCGACGCGCAGGTGCTGGTGTGGCAGGACATGGCCGGCTACACCAGCGGCAGGACCGCCAAGTTCGTCAAGAAGTTCGGCAACGTCGGCGACGAACTGCGCCGTGCCGCAGTGGACTACGCATCCGAGGTCGCCGCGGGCACGTTCCCGGGGCCCGAGCACTCCTTCTGACCCATCGACACGAACGGGTGTCGCGGCGCCGCCGTGGCACCCGTCGTCGGCGGCCGGGTCCGGCCGGCACCTGGGATGGCCTCCGGGCGGTCCGCCGGTTACAGTAGCCGCCGGTAGCGGGCGGGCCCAGAGGTCACGTCCGGGGGAATCACCGGGCATCCGTGGGGGATTTGGGATGAAGCGACGTCGTTTCCTGCAGGCATCGACCTTGGCGGCTGCCGCCGTGTTCGGGCCGGGGCTCGCCGGCACCCGGCATGCATCTGCCCTGCCGGTGGGGTCCGACACCTACCTGCGTCTGGTGCCCGAACTCTTCGCCGCTCCCCCCACCGCACCCGACCACTCCGAGGTCATCGTCGTCGGATCCGGTTTCGGAGCGAGCGCCGCGGCGCTGCGCCTGGCCGAATCCGGCAGCCGCGTCACGGTTCTCGAACGCGGCCTGCGCTGGCCGCGCGACCCGCAGCGGGAGATCTTCACCACCGACCTACTCGCCGACGGTCGCGGTCTGTATCACCGCAAGGGGCTCATCGGCCCGACCGGTGTCCCGCTGATCTGCGACGACTTCGCCGGTGTCCTCGACGTCGTCGACTACCCGAACCTGTCGGTGTGGCGCGGGGCCGCGGTCGGCGGCGGCTCGGTCGTGTTCACCGGCGTCATGATCGCCCCCGAGCAGCGCTTCTTCGAGCACGTGTTCGGCTCGCGGCTCGACTACCGCGAGATGACCTCCACCTGGTATCCGAAGGTTCGTTCGATGCTGCGCCTCGATGCGATGCCCGACGACATCTACGGTGCCTCCGAGTTCACGCACTCGCGCCGGTGGGACGAGGACGCCCGCGCCGCCGGCTACACCCCGCACCGTATCGACGGCATCTGGAACTGGGACGTCGTGCGCGACGAGCTCGCCGGTCGGGTCCGGCGCTCGGCGATCGCCGGCGAGAGCAACCTCGGCAACTCCAACGGCGCCAAGTTCGATCTGACGCAGAACTACATCCCGGCCGCCGAGGCCACCGGGCGCGCGCTCGTGTGCCACGCGCACCGCGTGCTCGCCGTCGGCCAGGAACCCGACGGTCGCTATTTCGTCGACGTCGAGGTCGTCGACCCCTTCGGCGCGGTACTGCGCACGCAGACGCTCACCTGCGACAAGCTCGTGCTCGGCGCCGGGTCGATCGGCACCACCGAACTGCTGTTGCGCGCCCGTCACACCGGCGCGCTGGCGAACCTCGACGAGCGCGTCGGCCGCGGCTGGGGCACCAACGGCGACGCCGTGCTGGTCCGCTCCTTCGCGATCACCGACGGGTTCGCCGGCGACCAGGGCGCCCCGTCCGCCTCCCGCATCGTCGACGAGGCCGGGATGCCGCTGAGTCTCGAGAACTGGTTCGTCGCCGGTACCGCGAAGGACGTCGGCATGCTCGCCTCGCTCGGCATGACCCTCGACCCGCGCCGCGCCGATGTCATCTACGACGCAGGCGCGGGCCGTGCGGTCGTGAACTGGCCCGCCGGCGGCGAACGGGAGAGTGTCGACGCGCTGCGCGTCGTGCACGACGCGATGGCCGCGGCCGGCGGCACCGTGCCGGGCGCGAAGCCGATGGCTCCGGACGTCAACGCGTCGTTCACCGCCCACCCGCTCGGCGGTGCCGTCCTGGGCGACGTCACCGACGGGTACGGTCGTGTGCACGGCCATCGGGGCCTGTACGTCGTCGACGGCGCCCTGATCCCGGGCAGCACCGGCACGGCGAATCCGTCGCTGACGATCGCCGCGCTCGCCGAACGCAACATCGCGCGGATCATCGCCGACCGAGGGTGACTGACGGCACCACCGCCGTCCGGTGTGCGGGTGGCACACTCGGTGGCGACATCGACCCCCGACCCCCGAGGTGAATCCATGACCGGACTCCGACGCACACTGACCGCGGCCGTCGTCGCTGCTGCCACGATCACCGTGCTCGGTGCCTGCGCGCCCGGATCCGAACCCGCACCCAGCGGATCGAACAGTCCCGCGCCGGCTCCCGCCGACACGACCGCCCCGGCTGCGCTTCCGGGCGGGGTCACCGAAACTCAGGCGGCGGACCTGTGCGCACGGATGGAGGGGCAACTGCAGAGCTGGCGCACCTACACCCCGTCGATGAACAAGCCGGGCCTGAACCTGCTCGTCGGCGAGTGGGCGGCCGCAAACGGCGTCGATCTGATCGCCTTGGCCGGTAACCGTGCCCGCGTCGACGAGATCACCGCCGCCCAGTGCCCCGATATCCGTGAACAGGCGCTCGAAGCGCTCGAGATCCCCGACTTCGCGTCGTCGCTCGTGGGCTACTGATGACGGCGCTGCGCGAGCCCTATCCCCCGATCGAGCCGTACGACCAGGGCATGCTCGAGGTCGGCGACGACCAGCAGGTGTATTGGGAGGTCAGCGGAAACCCGGACGGCAAGCCGGTGGTGTTCCTGCACGGAGGCCCCGGGGGCGGCACGTCCCCGACGCACCGGCAGTTCTTCGACCCGGCCGCGTACCGCATCGTGCTGTTCGACCAGCGCGGCTGCGGCCGGTCCCTGCCGCACGTCGCGGACGGCGCGGACCTGTCGGCGAACACCACCGACCATCTGCTGCGCGACATCGAACTGCTGCGCACCGGACTCGGGATCGCGCGCTGGCAGGTGTTCGGTGGCTCGTGGGGATCGACACTCGCGCTGGCGTACGCGCAGCGCCATCCCGATCGGGTCACCGAGCTGGTACTGCGCGGGGTGTTCCTGCTGCGGCGCAGCGAGATCGACTGGTACTACAACGGCGGGGCCGGGCAGATCTACCCGGACCTGTGGGAGAAGTTCTGTGCACCGCTGGCCGGCGCGGAGCCGGGCGAGCATCCGGTGGACACCTACCATCGCCTGCTGCACTCCCCCGACCCCGACGTCGCGCTCGAGGCGGCGGTCGCGTGGTCGACGTGGGAGGGAGCGACCAGCTCGCTGCTGCCGCGGCCGGAGCACGTCGCCGAGACCGGCGAGCCGCGTTTCGCGCTGGCGTTCGCCCGGATCGAGAACCACTACTTCCACCATCGCGGATTCCTCGACGAAGGTCAGTTGCTGCGGGATGTGCACCGGCTCGACGGCATCCCGGGGGTCATCGTGCAAGGCCGCTACGACGTGGTGTGCCCGGCGGCGAGCGCGTGGGCGCTGCACCGGGCGTGGCCGGAGTCGACGTTGTGCATCGTCGACGATGCCGGGCATGCCGCGAACGAGCCCGGCATCACCCATCATCTCGTCGAGGCCACCGACCGATTCCGGTGATCGCGGTTCGGCCCTCTCAGCCGGCCAGGAGCCCGAATCCGACGACGGCCGGGTCCGACGCCCAATCCAGGCGGTGCACCCGGATCCGGCCGAACTCGTTGCCTCCGACCGTGATCGCGGTGCTGCCGTCGACCGCGACGACGATGTTGGTGTGCTGACCGACCCAGCTGGTGTTGTTGTAGAGCACCACATCACCGACCTCAGGAGACCGCCCGGAACCGACGGGTTCGAAGCGGCCTTCCTGCTCGTAGTACTCCTGCAGGGTGTACACGCCGGGGATCCGCCAGTGCCCCGAATTCGGGTTCGACAGCGGCATACCGGCCTCGCGCATGATCCAGCTCACGAAGTCGGCGCACCATGGCTCCTCGACGCCTTCGGAGTAGAACGTGCCGGGCCGCTGCGAGTCGTGTTCCTGTTCGAGCAGCTCGACGACGCGGGCCTGCTGCGGCGACAGTGCCGTCGCGTCGATCTGCGGGAACGGTTCGGTGTCCCACGGCAGATAGCGGCTCGGCGCGAACCAGAGCACGAGCCCGGCCGCGACCGCGAGCACCGCGACGACGGCCACGGATACGACGGCGAGGCGGCGATTCCGGGATCGGCCGGAGCCGGGGGTGGCGGCGGGTCGGATGTCGGTCACGCCTGTGACGGTACCGTCCCAGGCCAGTACGCGAACTGCACCTTCCGCGTCACAGGGTCCGCCACGTCGAGGATGACCCGCACCTGGGTGCCGTCGCCGGGACCGCCGCTGCACGGGGCGATGACGGTCTCCGAGGGGACGAACACCTGCGCGTCGCGGCGGCCGTTCGCGCCCTTGATCACGGTCGCGTCGAACCGATCGCCGACCCGCGGCGCCAGCACGGTCGCCTCGGTCAGGTCGATGCAGGTGCGGGAGATCTTCCCCGCGATCGAATCCGACGCCGACATGATGTCGGGCATCGCAGCCAGCTCGTCCCGGATCTGTTGCGGCACCGGTGCGCCCGCACCCACGGCCAGGCACACCTCGGTGGCGTAGCGGTCCGACAACCGGCGCAGCGGCGCGGTGACGTGCGCGTAGGGTGCCCCGATCGCGCCGTGCACGAGCAGTTCCGGCAGCGACCCGTCGAGCAGTCCGTACGACGCGCCGCGCAGCAGCGCCGGTGCCTCGCTCATGAGCACCAAGGTGGTGGGCAGGTTCGCGTCCAGGCCCGCCAGGAAGCTGCCGACGGGCACCTCGGCCGGCCACGGAACGTTCAGGGCGGCGGCGGTGTGCCGCAGCGTGGCGACCGCTTCCGGATCGGCAGGCGGCAGGGTCCGCAGCAGACCGACCTTCGCGTCGATCATCATCGTCGCCGCACACATGCCGGTCAGCAGCGACACCTGCGAGTTCCAGTCGTCGGCCGCGGTGCGCGGTTCGATCCGCAGCGTCCAGCCGGCGCCGTCGGCGACCACGTCCTGCTCCGGCAATCGCAACTCGATCGCGCCGCGCGCCCGCGCGGCCGCCTGACGCAGGCGCCCGAATTCGGGCAGCGCCGCGATCGACGGATGCAGCGTCCCGGCGTCCGCGTCGGCCTGCACCCCGGCGTAGTCCAGGCGCGCTACCGAACGCACCCGAGCCCGCCGCACCGTCACGGAGACGGGCTCGGCTGCCGCATCGAGTTCCATCCGCCACAGCGCCGCCGGCCGGGGCTCGCCGGGCAACAGACTCGCCGAGCCCTCCGCCAGCTCCCGGGGATGCAGCGGTACCGAGCCGTCGGGCAGGTAGTAGGTCTGACCACGCCGATGGCTCTCCGCGTCGACGGCACCGCCCGGTTCGACGACGGCGTACACGTCGGCGATCGCGTAGTGCAGGACGAACCCGCCGTCGACGGTGCGTTCGAGATGCAGCGCCTGGTCGAGATCCATCGATCCGGTCGGATCGATCGTCACCAGCGGCAGGTCCGTGCGGTCCTCCCGCTCGGCCGCGAAACGGTCGGTCGCCTTCCTCGCTTCGGCGATGGAGGCCGCGGGGTGACGGTCGTCGAGCGCGAACTCGGCGCGAACGGCACCGAAGTCGATCGCAGGCGCGACGACGATACGTGTGTTCACCACAGGTGTGACAGAGCCCCCAGCCGTTCCACTCGTATCAGCCGTTCCATCCGTCTCAGCCGTTCCACTCGTCGTCGGCGTCGTCCGCTGCCTTGTTGCGTTCGGCCGCGATCTCGAGCGCACGCTCGGCGGTGGCACGGTCCGGATAGGGACCCATCCGATTCAGGGCGCTGGGGTCCTTGCCCTGGGAGACCTCGCCGGTGCTCACGTCGTAGTACCAACCGTCGTCACTCATATCCGACAGTCTGCCCCACCGGTGTGCGGCATCGGGGCGAACCCGCGGGTCCGGCGTGGCTGGTACCGTCGCGACCGGTCCCCCGATCCCGATATGTGAGCAAGGAGAACCGCGTGTCCTACCTGATCTTCGACAACCTGCTGCCCTACCTGGGTGCCGATGCCGCCGCGTATTGGGCCCAGCTGCTGGTGGTCAGTCCGCTCTGACCGACCCTTTCGGTTCCTGGTGGTCCAGGAAGGGGTCGAACGAGGGCGGACGAGTTGACCTGTAAGCCGGATCCTGTCCCCCGCCGAGGCGGGGTGGCGACCATCCATCTGGGCACACCGTCGCCGGGTACCTCGAGCGGTCCACCCGCAGGCTCGGGCGAGCAGCCCTCGAACACCTGCGCAGCCGCACCACTGCCCCGAGGGGTGGTGGTGCGGCCTTCGACCTTGCTCCGGGCGGGGTTTACCGAGCCACCCCGGTCACCCGGGGTGCTGGTGCGCTCTTACCGCACCGTTTCACCCTGACCTGCCCCGAAGGGCAGGCGGTCTGTTTTCTGTGGCACTGTCCCGCGAGTCACCTCGGGTTGCCGTTAGCAACCGCCCTGCTCTGTGGAGTCCGGACTTTCCTCGGCTCGGGGCCTGACACCGTGTGGTGCCGGTTCCCTGATCCGCGGCCGCCCGGTCAACTCGTCCGCGTCGACAACCATACTGCCCGGACTGTCGGTGGCGCGAACTACGGTGCCGCCATGGCGCGTTATGTGGCTCTGCTACGAGGTATCAATGTCGGGGGCATCACCATCAGGATGGCCGACCTGAGGGACGTGTTCACCGGCCTCGGCTATGGCAACGTCCGGACGGTGCTCGCGTCCGGCAATGTCGTGTTCGACGCCGGCAGCACCGATCCCGGCGCATCGAAGACCGAGATCGAGGCGGCCCTCGAATCCCGGTTCGGATACCAGGCGTTCGTGTTCGTCTTCGAGCAAGCGGGGTTCGCCGGTCTCGCCGACGCCTGCCCGTTCGAGGAGGACCGGGACGGCTGGCACACCTACGTCGTGTTCGTCGCCGACCCTGCCGTGCGCGAGGAGCTGCTCGATATCGCCGTGGACCCGCGGGTCGAAGAGATCGCACCGGGAGACGGCGTCGTCTACTGGCACGTCCTCAGGGGATCGACGCTGAGCAGCCCGTTCGGAAAAGCAACGGGCCGCGCGCGATACAAGTCCGTGACGACGACGCGAAATTTGCGTACGATCCGCAAGCTGCAGTAATCCCACTTCCTACATCGGAGAACTCCGCTCTCTCGGCCATCGGTGGTGGCGCGGCCATGACGACACCACGTGACGACAGGACTTGCGAATGCCACGGAACCTCCGCAGACTCGCGATGATCATGGCGGCGGGAACCGTCGTCGCGGCATCGCTCCTGACACCGGTGGCCGCAGCCGACCCCGTCGGTGACTCCGGCGGTTACGCGGACTTCTACCTGCCACCCGATCCGCTACCGGCGGGTTCGCCAGGCGACGTCCTGCGGGTCGAGCCGTCGGTGGCGGCGATCGTGCCCGGCACGCCCCTCGCGATCGACGCGACCGTCGCCCGGGTGATGTACCGGAGCGTGGGCGCGGCCGGTGACCCGGTGGCCGTCACGGGCACCGTGCTCGTGCCCACCGCACCGTGGAGCGGCGCCGGGTCGCGGCCGACGGTCGTCGTCGGCCCGGGAACGCAGGGCATGGGCGACCAGTGCGCGCCGTCGAAGCTGATGACGTTCGGCCAGGAGTACGAGTATCTGCAGATCGCACCGCTGCTCTCACGCGGCTACGCCGTGGCCGTCACCGACTACGAGGGCCTGGGCACCCCCGGGATCCATCCGTATCTGAACCGCGAATCCCAGGGATACGCGATGCTCGATCTCGCGCGGGCCGCACGGTCGCTCACCGACCGGGGCATCGCCGGGGACACCAGGTTCGCCTTCTGGGGATACTCGCAGGGCGGGATGAGTTCGGCGGCCGCCGCGGAATTGAAGGACAGCTACGCGCCCGAGTTGCCGGTGGTCGCGGCGGTCGCCGGATCACCACCCGCCTCGCTGGCCGATCTCGCCGTCGCCGGTGACGGCTCCACCCTCTCCGGCGGCATCGGATGGGTCGTCAACGGATTCGTCGCCGCCTACCCGGACTACGCCGAGGAGATGCTGGCGGTGTTCAACCCCGAGGGACGCGCTGTCCTCGACCGTGCCGCGATCTCCTGCGTGTACGACTTCCCGCTGCTGAATCCGTTCTCGCCCACCACGCGATACACGCTCGACGGGCGACCCATCGCCGAGTATCTGTCGGCGGAGCCGTGGGCGACCGCGGTGAAACGTCAGGAGCTGGGCAACACCCCACCGTCCGTTCCGATGTTCGTAGCGCAGAACTCCGCCGACGATTTCGTGCTCGTCTCAGGCGTCGACAAGATGGTCGGGAAGTGGTGCGCCACAGGGGTTTCCGTCAACTATCGACGGTATCCACTGCCGCCGGTCCTGACGAAGACCGGCATCGGGCACGGAATCGGACTACCGCCCGCCGCCGCGGAGGGCCTGCAGTGGCTCGACGCCCGGTTCGCCGGCGGACCGACCGGCGGGAACTGCGGCTCCTGACCTCAGCCGGCCCGGTTCACCGAGGCACCGTCACAAGTGGGAGGTGTCGTTGACCAGCCGCACCGAGGATCCGCCGTCGCCGAAGAACTCGGCGATCGACAATGACGCCAGATCCAGGTGCAGCCGGTACAGCAGCGAAGGCCCGGCGTCGAGCGCGAACTGCAGCATCGTCTTGATCGGTGTGACGTGCGAAACCAGCAGCACCGTCCGTCCCGGATATTCGCGGATCAGCTCGTCACGAACCTTCCCGATGCGCGCGTTGACCTCGTCGAAGCTCTCCCCCTGTGGTGGCCGCACGGAGGTGTCGCCGAGCCACGCGCGGTGCAGGTCCGGGTCCCGGTCCGCCGCTTCCCGGAACGTCAGGCCCTCCCAGGCACCGAAATCGGTCTCGGTGAGATCGTCGTGCACGACCACCGGCAGACCCAGGGCCTGCCCGGCGGCCGCGGCGGTGCTGCGGGCCCGGTCCAGTGGGGACGAGACGATCGCCGTGATACCGCCCCGCTCCCCGATGCGCGCGGCGGCAGCGGCGGCCTGTGCCCGGCCGAGATCGGTGAGCGGAGGGTTGCCCCGGCCCGAGTAGCGCCGCTCGACCGACAGCGGAGTCTGGCCGTGCCGCAGCAGCAGGAACCGGGTGGGTGAGCCGGTCGCGCCGGTCCAGCCGGGTGCAGTGTTCGCTGCCGCGCTGTTCGGTGCTGCGCTGTTCGGCGCTGGGGCCTCAGCCGGCGCGGCCGCGGCGTCCATCGCCTCGTTCGCGAGCCGGTCCGCGTAGGCGTTCTGTATGCGCGGGATCCACGAGTATTCGACGCGCTCGAACCCGGCCGCCAGCTCGCGCGCCCGGGCCGCGAGCGGAATCATGTCCGGATGCTTGACCTTCCAGCGTCCCGACATCTGCTCGACGACGAGCTTCGAATCCATGCGCACGTCGACAGCGTCGGCACCGAGTTCCCGCGCCGCGGTCAGACCCGCGATCAGTCCACGGTATTCGGCCACGTTGTTGGTCGCGATGCCGATGCCCTCGCTGCGTTCGGCGAGTACCGTCCGACGGTCGGCGTCGAACACGACCGCGCCGTAGCCGGCCGGCCCGGGGTTGCCGCGCGAGCCGCCGTCGGCTTCGACGACGACCGGTGTCACTGCCCGGATTCCTTGCGGACCAGGATCGCGTTGCACTCGGGGCAACGGACGAGCACGTCGGGTGCGGTCCCGCTGATGCGGGCGATCTCACCCCGGTCCAATTCGAGGCGGCACGCGCCGCAGCGACGGCCCTGCAGGAGCGCCGCGCCGATGCCGCTGCGTTCGCGCTGCGTGTCGTAGGCAGAGACCAGTTCGGCGGGGAACGCGTCGACGAGTGTGGCGCGGTCGGTGCGGCACCGCTGCTCGGCAACCTCGATGTCGGCGAGGGCTTCGTCGCGCAGCCGCTCGGCCACGGCGATCTCCTCGTCGATCTTCGAAACCTGCGCGCCGGCGTGATCGTGATCGGCCTTGGTGGCCTCGCGCCGTTCCATGACCTCGAGCAATTCGTCCTCGAGTGCCGACTGACGGCGGTCGAGGCTGCCCAGTTCGTGCTGCAGTTCGGTGAGCTGCTTCGCGCCGATCGTTCCGCCCTCGAGCAGCTTGCGGTCGCGGTCACCGCGCTGGCGGACCGCGTCGACCTCCCCCTCGAGTTTGCGGATGTCCCGGTCGAGGTCGTCGAGAACGATCTCGACGGCGACGGCCGCATCCTTGCGGCTGGTGCGCTCGGATTCGAGACGATCGACCTCCTGCTGCTCGGGCAGGGTGCGACGCCGGTGTGCGAGACGGTTCAGCTCGGCGTCCACGGCGGCGAGGGACAGAAGCTTGGACTGCACGGCGGGTTCGACGTTCACGCGGGTGGTTCCTGCTTTCGAGAGCTTGTGCGAAGGGGCTTCGGAGGGGACGGTCGTAGCTGCTTACGGTACCGCGCGGAGGTGCGTCATCGGGCGGCGGTCGTCCAGGGGTCGGTGCGCAACGCGGTGACCCGCGTGACCCACCCGGGGCGGTCACCGAGTGCGGCATCGAGGACACCGCGGGCCTGGTCGCACCACGGGTATTCGCTGGCCCAGTGCGCGACGTCGATCAGCGCGGGGCCGCCGGCGCGCAGATGCTCGTCGGCGGGGTGGTGCCGCAGGTCGGCGGTGACGTAGGCGTCGACGGCGAGCTTGGCGACCGCGCCGAGGAAGGAGTCGCCGGATCCGCCGCACACGGCGACGGTGCGGATCTGCCGGTCCGGGTCGCCGGCGCCGCGCACACCCCATTCGGTCGTGGGCAGCGCGGCCGCGACCGTCTCGGTGAAGGCGCGCAGCGTCTGCGGTTCGGGCAGCTCCCCGACGCGGCCGAGACCCCGGGAGCTCGGAAGTTCGGCGAGTTCGAACACGTCGAAGGCGGGTTCCTCGTAGGGGTGCGCCGAGCGCAGGGCGGTGAGGATCGCGGAGCGGGCTCGACGCGGGGCGATGACCTCGATGCGGTCCTCGGCGACCCGTTCGAGTTCCCCGACGCCGCCGATCGCCGGGTCCGCGCCCGTGAGCGGCCGGAACTGCCCGGTGCCCGACGCCGTCCAGCAGCACTCGCGATAGTTGCCGATCGCTCCGGCTCCGGCGTCGAACAGTGCGGCGCGCACGGTGTCGGCGGCATCGGACGGGACCATCACCACCCATTTGTCGGTGGCGGGTTCCGGCTTCGGTTCGAGGGGACGCAGGCCGGTCAGGCCGAGTGCCTGAGCGAGCGCGTCGGACACGCCGGGGTCGGCACGGTCGGCGTTCGTGTGGGCGGTGAACAGGGCACAGCCACCGCGGATCAGCTTGTGGATCAAGGCGCCCTTCGGGGTGTGGGCGCCGACGGTGTCGACGCCTCGCAGCAGCAGCGGATGATGCACGACCAGCAGTTGCGCACCCCAGGCGAGCGCTTCGTCGACGACCGCGGCGGTGGCGTCGACGGCCAGGAGCACCTTGTTCACCGGATCGTCGGGGTCACCGGCGACCAGCCCCACCGAATCCCAGGACTCGGCCAGCGACGGCGGGTAGGCCGCCTCCAGTACGTCGATCACCTCACGCAACGTCACCGCCGACACATGCCCTCCTCGCCCGTCCACCATCGTTCCGCCCCGACCCTACGCGGCGGCCGCGGCGGGCAGCAGCGACAATGTGCGGGTGACTCTCCTCGTCGACACCCGCCCGCCGATGCTGCCGTCACCGGTGGTGTTGTTCGATCTCGACGGCACCCTCACCGATTCCGCGACCGGGGTGATCAACGGTTACCGGCACGCGCTGGCGACGCTGGGCGTCGACGTGCCGGCGGGCAACCTGGTGCGGCTGCTGGGTCCGCCGATGACCGATTCGCTGCGCGCGCTCGGCCTCGACGAGGCGCAGGTGGACCGGGGCACCGCCGCGTACCGCGAGTACTACGCGGCGACCGGCTGGGCGGAGAACGCCCTGTTCGACGGCGTCGAGACGATGCTGGAGGAGGTGCGCGACGCCGGGAGCCGACTCGCGGTGGCCACCTCGAAGAACGAGGTGTTCGCCGAACGGATCCTGCGGCACTTCGGGGTGGCCGAGGCGTTCGAGTTCATCGGCGGGGCCAGCCCCGACGGCAACCGCCGGGCCAAGGACGACGTGGTCGCGCACAGCCTGGCCGCGCTGGGGATCGACCCGGTCGAGGCTGCCGCGGGCGGCACCGCCGGTGTCCTGATGGTCGGCGACCGTGAGCACGACGTGCACGGCGCAGGCCGGTTCGGCATTCCGACGGTGTTCGTCGAGTACGGCTACGGCGCCGCCGAGGAATCCGAGCACGCCCATACGGCGGTCGGCAGCGTCTCCGAACTCGGGAGGATCCTCACCGGTGCACGCTGACGTTCCGCACGTGACATTCGTGTGCACGGGCAACATCTGCCGGTCCCCGATGGCCGAGAAGATCTTCGCCGACCATCTGCGGCGGGCGGGTCTCGACGGCCGGGTGCGGGTGAGCAGCGCGGGCACGCACGGCTGGCACATCGGCGCCGAGGCCGATCCGCGGACCAATGCCGTGCTGCAACGCCACGGCTATCCGACGGGTCATCGGGCTGCGCAGCTCGGCGCCGACCATCTCGAGGCCGATCTCGTGGTGGCGCTGGCCACCGGGCACGACCGGGTGCTCACGGAGCTGGGCGTGCCCACCGAGCGTCGCGCCCTGCTGCGCAGCTTCGATCCGGACGCCGACACCGAGTCGGTGCCGGATCCGTACTACGGCGGTCTGCCCGAGTTCGAGCTGGTGTGTGAGCAGATCGAGGCGGCGATTCCGGGCCTGCTCGCATGGGTGCGGGAACGGTGAGGCCCGGCTCACCGTCTACCGTGGACACGTGCGACGTCTGAAGTTTCTGCTGCGCCCGAGCTGGTTGTTGCTGGCCCTGGTGGTCGTCGGCTTCGCCTACGCATGCTTCACGGTCCTGGCGCCGTGGCAGCTCGGCAAGAACACCAGCACCGGGGAACGCAACGACCGGATCGCCGAATCGCTGTCGCGGGATCCGGTCCCGGTCGGAGACCTGATCGGCGACGGGGAACCGGCGCAGGACGACGAGTGGCGCCGGGTCACCGCGACCGGCAGCTACCTGCCGAATTCGGATGTGCTGCTGCGGTTGCGCAGCGTCGATTCCAAGCCTGCCTACGAAGTGCTCACCCCGTTCGTCCTGGACGACGGGCGCACGATGCTGGTCAATCGTGGTTTCGTCCGCCCAGTGCTCGGCACCGAGGTTCCGCCGATCGAGGCGGCCCCCACCGGGCAGGTGACTCTCGAGGCACGCATCCGCGTGTCGGAGGGCACGGTGCTGGGCAAGGAACCGTTCCGGGACGCCGGGTTCCTGCAGGTGTACTACATCGACACCCCGCAGGTCGCGGCCGCTACCGGCATCGACCTGGCCGGCGGCTACCTGCAGCTCGCCGACGGCCAGCCGGGGGGTCTCGGCACCATCGCGCTGCCGCAACTCGACGCCGGCCCGTACCTGTCGTACGGCCTGCAGTGGCTGGCATTCGGCATCATGGCCCCGCTGGGGCTGGGCTACGTCGTGTGGGCGGAGCTGCGCGAACGACGCAAGGCCAAGGCTCAGACCGCCGCGGCGCCGGACCCGGAGACCCCACCGGCGCCGCGCACCACCGAAGAGAAACTCGCCGACCGCTACGGCAGGTCGCGGTGAACGCACCGCACCACAACCGCGAAACGCACGAGGAGCACCCGATGTACGCGTCCGTCGACGACTATCTGGCCGACAAGGATCCTGCCGGCATCGAAGGGTTCCTCCGGTTCCGTGACATGGTGCTGGCGCTCGGTCCCGATGTCGACGAGCGGGTGCGGCGGTCGGATGTCGCGTGGGCACGCGACCGTGTGTTCGCGGCGGCGTTCGTGTACTCGACGCGACTCGAGGTCGCGATCGATCTGCAGCGGCGGATCCATCACCCGCAGTTGCGAGAAGCGTTCCCGACGACGGACACCGTGACCACACATCGGCTGAGCATCATCTCCCCCGACCAGCTCGACGACCACATCGCGACGCTGCTGGCCGAGGCGTACAAGACCGCGGGTACCGACTCGCACTGACGCACGCGGACCGGTCGTACCGACGCACGCGGCGCGACCGGTCCTCGCACGATCGCGCGCTATTCCGCGGCGGCTGCCTGCACCTCGGTCAGCCGACCGCGGGCGGGCCGTCCGATGAAGAACGACACTGCCACCGCGAGGAGCGAGACGATCCCGCCGTACAGGAACGCGGTGTGGATACCGGCCTGAGCGGCGTCGATCTCGGTGGCTCCGTCCGCGACGCGGGCGGCCGCCGTGTACGTCATGACCGTCACGAACAGCGCCGTGCCGGCGGCACCGGCAAGCTGCTGCATCGTGCTGAAGATCGCGCTGCCGTGCGAGTAGAGCTCGTCCGGGAGCGATCCCAGCGACGAGGTCATCAGCGGGGTCATGACCGATGCGAGTCCACCCATCAGCAGCGAGTGGATCAGCACGACCATCGGCAGCGGCGACTCGGTGTCGAGCAGCGCCATCAGCCACAGCGCCGCGGCGACGACGGTTGCTCCGGAGATGACGAGCACGCGCGGACCGATGCGGTCGTAGATCCGGCCGACGAACGGCGAGAGCACACCCATCACGAGGCCGCCGGGCAGCAACAGCAGGCCCGTGGTGAGGATGTCGATGCCGCGGACGTTCTGCAGGTACAGGGGCAGCAGGATCAGGGCGCCGAACAGCGCCATCATGCTGATGACGAGCATTCCGAGACCCAGGCTGAACGCCGGCGTCGAGAACGGGCGCAGGTCGAGCAGGGCGCGGCCGTCGGACTGCCGGGAAATCTGCCGCAGGACGAACACGATCAGCGCGACCACCCCGACGGCGAGCGGGATCCAGACCGGAACGCGTGATTCCTCCGCCGAGTGGCCGATGCTGCTCAGGCCGTAGACGATGCCCCCGAACGCGAGCGCCGACAGCACGACCGAAATCGCGTCGAGCGGGGCCCTACCGGTGGTGGTGACGTTCTTGACCAGGACCGATCCGACGGCGAACGCGACGAGCGAGATCGGCAGGACGATCCAGAACATCCAGCGCCAGTCGAACGCGTCAAGGACGATGCCGGAGATCGTGGGGCCGATCGCGGGCGCGACCGCGATGACGATGGAGATGACGCCCATCATCCGTCCGCGACGGCTCGCCGGGACGACGCGCAGCACGGTGGTCATCAGCAGCGGGAGCATGATGGCGGTGCCCACCGCCTGGGTGATCCGGCCGGCCAGCAGCAGTTCGAATCCGGGCGCGGACGCCGCGAACAGCGTGCCGAGACTGAACACGCCCATCGACGCCATGAACATCTGCCGGAGCGGGAAGCGCTGGAACAGGTAACCGGTGGTCGGGATGACGACGGCCATCGTCAGGAGGAACCCGGTGGTGAGCCACTGGGCGGTGCTCGCGGTGATTCCGAGGTCGACCATGAGCCGCGGCAACGCGACGCTCATGATCGTCTCGTTGAGGATCATGACGAACGTCGCGACGACCAGCACGCCGATAAGCAGCCCGCTTCCGGGTGCCATCTCTTCCTCGGCGTGGGCGTCCTGATGCTCGTGCACCGGTGATGTCTGCATGTCCGAGGAACCTTTTCGATGGGATGGCGGGCACGGCGCAGCCGCGACGGAGGTGAAAGCTTCTCCCGATGTGGAAGTGACTGTCAAACTAATTTCGGGTCTAATGGGCGTCGACTTTCAGGCGGCCACTGGAGCGAGAATGAGCCAACCGAACACCACATCGCACCCACCCGTCCTCGGCCTGCGGGCACGCAGACGGATGGAGACGCGCCTCGAGATCAACCGCGCCGCGATCGAACTGTTCGAACTGCACGGCTGTACCGCGACAACGGTCGACGAGATCGCCCGCCGTGCCGGGGTCTCCCCCAGCACGTTCTTCCGCTGCTTCGCGACCAAGGAGGACTCGGTCTGCGGATCCGACCGCGACTTCGAGGCCGAGATCACCGCCTGGCTCGAGTCCGTCGCTCCGGAGGACGTCGACCTCGACGGTCTCGAAGCGCTGTACGAGCGGTCGCTGTGCCGCCTCATGACCGGCTCCGACGACGCGAAGGACCGGATGCTCCGCACCCGCCGGCTCATCCTCTCGGACGATCACCTGCGCGCGGCCGCCTTCACATCCGACGCCATCGCCGTGTGCCGCGTCACCGAGCAGGTCGCGCGGAAGGTGACTCCCGTGCGCTCTGCGTCGTTCGCGCGGCTGCTGGTCGAAGCCGCAGCGGTCGCCAGACGGATCGCCTTCGACACGTGGGTCGCACGCGCCGAGGCCGGCGAGGACGCCGACCTGGTGGAGATCTACCGGACGACCCGCCGCGAACTCCGCGAGGTCGTCGCCGGCTGAAGTTCGAGGCCCGTGTCCGGCGCTCGTCCCCGAGGCGTTCAGCAGAATGTCACCATGCCCGGAACGGGGCCGAGCAGGGACAGACTGGAATACTGCGGATTCCACCCGAGCGCGCCGCCGCCGGACCGCACAATGTGACGATGGCGCAGCGGCGAAGGACGGACTCCCTGCTCGGTGTGATGCCCGGCCTCGAAGCCGCCGCCACCTACCGCAGAAGCTGGCTCGCGAAGGACATCGTCGCCGGCATCGTGCTGTCCACGCTGCTCGTCCCGCAGGGCATGGCCTACGCCGAACTGGCCGGACTGCCCCCGATCACCGGCCTCTACACGAGCATCCTGTGCCTGCTCGCCTACGCGGTGTTCGGCCCGTCACGCATTCTCGTGCTGGGTCCGGACTCGTCGCTGGGCCCGATGATCGCCGCGACGGTACTGCCGCTCGTCGCGGCCGGCGGCGACCCGGCCCGCGCGGTCGCACTCGCCTCGATGCTCGCAATCATGGTCGCCGTCATCATGATTCTCGCGTCGGTCGCCAAGCTCGGTTTCATCGCCGACCTCATCTCCAAGCCCACGATGATCGGCTACATGAACGGCCTGGCCCTGACCATCCTGGTCGGTCAGTTGCCGAAGTTGTTCGGGTTCTCGGTGGACTCGGACAACTTCTTCGGTGACGTCACCGGATTCGTGACAGGCGTGGCGGAGGGCAAGGCGAACGGGGCTGCGGTCGCGGTGGGCGTCGGCGGGATCGCGTTGATCCTCGTGATGCAACGGTGGGTTCCGAAGATCCCGGCGGTGCTGGTGATGGTGGTACTGGCGATCGCGGCGGCGTCGGCGTTCGGGCTGGCCGACCGCGATGTCTCGCTCGTCGGGGAACTTCCGCAAGGTTTCCCGCCCCTGACGATTCCGCACGTGGGTGCGGACGATCTGGCGTTGCTGTTCGCCGGCGCGCTGGGGATCGCGTTGGTGTCGTTGACCGACACGATCTCGACCGCCTCGTCGTTCGCGGCGCGCACCGGCCAGGAGATCCGCGGCAATCAGGAGATGATCGGGATCGGGGCCGCGAATCTGGCCGCCGGCCTCTTCCAGGGTTTCCCGGTGAGCACGAGCGGTTCGCGGACCGCGGTCGCCGAACGCTCGGGTTCGAAGACGCAGCTCACCGGCGTCACGGGCGCGGTGCTGATCCTCGTGATGATCGTGCTGCTGCCGGGCCTGTTCCGCAATCTCCCCCAACCGGCACTGGCCGCGATCGTCATCACCGCCTCGTTGTCGCTCGCCGACATTCCCGGGACCGCCCGGCTGTGGCACCAGCGAAAGACCGAGTTCTCGTTGTCGATCGTCGCGTTCCTCGGTGTCGCGGTCCTGGGCGTGCTGCCCGGCATCGCCGTGGCGGTGCTGCTGTCGGTCTTCAACATCTTCCGGCGGGCCTGGTGGCCCTATCAGACGGTGCTCGGCCGGGTGCCGGGCCTCGAGGGATTCCACGACGTGACGGTGCACCCCGACGCGCGGCACCTGCCCGGTCTCGCAATCTACCGGTTCGACGCGCCGCTGTTCTTCGCCAACGTCAAGACGTTCCGTGACAACGTGCGCCGCCTCGCCCGGACCGACCCGAAACCCCGGTGGATTCTGATCGCCGCCGAGCCCATCACCGATGTCGATACCACCGCGGCGGACGTGTTGTTCGAACTCGATCACGAGCTCGATGCCCAGGGCACGTCGCTGGTGTTCGCCGAGCTCAAGCATCCGGTTCGGATGAAGATCGACCGCTACGGCCTGGCCGAGGCCATCGAGCCGGCGCATTTCTTCGGCACCGTCGAGGAGGCCGTCGCCGGCTACATCGAGCACACCGGGGTCCACTGGACCACTGACTCCTGATTTGCCGTGTCCCCGCCCGCAACGCGCCCCGTCGATGCGAAGATGCGAACTCGGACAAGAATGCGAGAGGAGTCGACGTCGGTGCCAGCGACCACGGTGAAATCCGCACGCAAGAACCTGAAGAGCCTGGTCCGTGAGGTCAACGGGGACACGGTCGCGGTCGAGATCGTGGGCGAACAGGACAATGCGGTGCTCATCTCGCTGGCCAGGTACACCGCGTTGCGGGAGGCGACGTTCCTGCTGCGCTCCCCCGAACTCATGGACAGCCTGCGCCGGGAGGCCGCCCGATCGCTGCCCCCGATCGCCGCGGGCGAGGACCCCGCGGCCACCGACGCCGCGGCGACGGCGGAACCGCCGGTGACACCGCCGGCCGAGCCGAAATCCCGAGGCCGGAAGAAGCGCAAGAAGAACAAGAAGCGTTCGAGACGCCGCTGAAGGCGGCCGGGCCGACCGGATAGGACCACCTCGGATATAGTTGCATAGTCAACTATATTGAGTGCTTCCACCCTCCCGAGGAGCAGCCGTGTCCAAGCCAGTGATCCACCGTTCCGGCGATCGCGCCCGCCAGCGCCTCGGCTGGATCGACACCGCGCAGAGCTTTCCGTTCGCGGGCAACTTCGACCTCACCGAGCACGCACACGGCATCCTGATGGTCAACAACGAGGACATCGTCGACGCCGGCCACGGATTCGACACCCACCGGCATCAGGACGTCGAGATCGTCACGTGGGTGGTGAGCGGGTCGCTGGTGCATCAGGATTCCCAGGGCAACAGCGGCATCGTCCACCCGGGCCTCGCGCAGCGGATGAGCGCGGGCCGAGGCATCCTGCACTCCGAACGCAACGACCGGCGCCGCGCGGACGGGACGGCGATCGCCGCACCCGTGCACGTGGTCCAGATGTGGATTCCCCCGGACGAACCCGGCATCGACCCGGGCTACCAAGAACTGCCCATCGACGCCGAACTCGACGCGGGCGCGCTCGTCGTCGTCGCGTCCGGCCTGCCGCACCACCGCAACGATGCGGCCATCGGACTGCACAATCGGTACGCCGGCCTGCACGCCGCCCGGTTGCAGCCGGGCCAGGCAGTGACGATCCCCGACGCGCCGTTCGGCCACCTGTTCGTCGCACGCGGCAGCGTCGACATCGAGGGATCGGGCCGACTCGAACACGGCGATGCGCTGCGGCTGACCGACTCCGGTGGTCAGCGGGTCACGGCTGTCACCGCCGCGGAGATCCTGATCTGGGAAATGCACGCGAGCTTCGATCGTCCGTAGCCCGACCCGATCCACTATCCGACCCCGGCTCCCGGGTGTTCCCTGAACAGAATCTCCGAAAGGGGCCGTCTCGGAGTTGCCGTGTCCGAGCGGGGAGGCGGGCGGACACCGACCCTGATCAGCACCTGGGGGACGCCGTCGCTGCCGGCGAGTCCGCGGAGAAACCCGCGAGAAGCCGCGGATTCGGTGAGGTGGGTGACCGGGCAGGTCGCCAGTCCGCGGTCGGTACAGGCGAGAAGCACCGCCGACAGCGCCTCACCGCACCGCAACCAGTCCGGTCGCCCGTCCGTGGCGGTCGAGAGCAGCAGGATCGCCGCGCGGTCCTCCTCGGCGGCAGTCTCGCCCGTCGCGCGACCGGGAGGGAACTCTCGCTCGGTCGCTACCGCCCGCCCGCCCGCCGGCAGCGTGTCGGCCGGAACACCGTCGGGGTACACCGCGTGTCCGGTCCACCAGCGCAGTTCCGATTGATAGGCGAGGTCGGCGCGGCGCACACGGCTGATTCGCCGGGACATGTCGTCGAGAACAGGTCGTTCGTGCTCGCCGATCACGTCCAGATACGCGCCGGCGCGCTCGGCGAGCTTCCGCAGTGCCGCCACGGTCCGCTGCCACTCCGGAGGTGCGTCCATCGGCAATCGCTCGGTGCGTCGGCGGTGGATCGCCGCCGCCAGCCGGATCTCGGTGTCGGACGAGCCGCGCAGCCGGTGGAAACGGAGGGTCGCGAGACACTGCCGGTCCGGCGAAAGCGGAAACCGCTCGATCGTCGAGGCCCACCGTTGCGCGGCCAGCGCTGTCTGCAGGTGATGCAGTGCCGCTCCGCAGGAGAGCACCATCTGCCGACCGGACGGGTCCGTGGCCGGCAGGATACGGTCGTTGTCGCTGAAGAGCCTCAGCGTGGCCGTGTCGAGAATCCACCGCCACGGTTGGCTGTTGTGCAGGGACGGTGCGCGGCTGGCCAGCGCGACCGCGGACTCGAGGGTGCGGCGGTCCGGCATCGTCTCCGCTGGTGCCTCCATCACGTGCTCGGGTTCGTTCGTCAGGTCCGGGAGCCGCGGCAGTTGCTCACATCACCGTGCGTCGGCGGCGATGGTGCGCAGCGTCGCGCGCATGATGTGTCCGACGAACGGCCGAATGATCCACCAGTAGCGCATCATCTTCTTCCGTGATTCCGGATCGGTTGTTCCCGTACGACATTCGTAACTGACGACGCTGCGGCCGGGTCCGTTGGCCCGAATCAGGAAATGACATCCGATCTTTCCCCAGCCGGGTTCGTCGAATTCGGTGAAACGATCGAGGGGAACATCGTGCCATTCGATGTCGGCCTGCCAGAACTTGCCGACAGCACCGAAGGCGATCTCCCGGTCGGGAACCTCCCCGAGAACCAGCCAGCCCGGCAGCCCACTCGACGACGGATCGGCGAACAGCCGCAACGCCGGTAGTTCGGGCGACGGCTTGCCGGACAAGCGGGCAGGCAACCCGCGCACGAAGAAGGCGGTGGCCAGCAACGGTGTTCGCACGGTGAGGAAGTCGAGGTCGTGCGCAGCCCGGAAGACGGCGGGCACATCCGCCTCCACCGTCAGATGTTCGGTGAGGGCCACGTCGTAGGTCGGCAGACGAGCATCGAGCAGATCCGCCGGGCCGGCACCGGTCACGTCGTCACCGCTCGGTCCCGCGCGCGCGGTCGAGCAGAATCCGCTGTTCGGCCTGGGCCACCGTCCGCCGGGTCCGCGCAGCCGCGTCGGGAGTCACCGACACCGACGTGATGCCGCGCCGCACCAGGTGCTCGGCGAGTGCGGTGCTCGTCGAAACGGCCTGGCCGCACAGCGACGTGGTCAGGCCGGCCGCCGAGGCACGCTCGATGATGTGGTCGATCGCGTCGAGCACCGCCGGATCCAGCGTGTCGAACAGGTCGCGGCACACCTCCGAGTCCCGGTCCACACCGAGCATCAGCTGGGTCAGGTCGTTGCTGCCGATCGACACCCCGTCGATGCCGAGTTTCGCGTATTCGGGCAGCCAGTACACCACCGACGGCACCTCGGCCATGATCCAGCGCAGCATCCGGCGATCCGCGCCGAGCGGATGCGCGTCGAGCTGCGCCAGACACTCCTTCAGCTCCCACCTGGTGCGCACGAACGGAATCATCAGGTGCACGTTGGGATGCTGATCCCGAACGCGGTGCAGCACATCGAGATCCAACGAGAACAAATCCGGGTCGCGGACGTAGCGGAAGCACCCGCGATACCCGATCATCGGATTTTCTTCCTCCGGCTCGATCTCGCCGCCCTCGAGGTCCGCGAATTCGTTGCTACGCAAATCGATCGCCCGGTACACGACCGGCCGTGGCGCGAACGCCGCCGCGATCCGGCCGACACCGTCGGACATCTTCGTCACGTACTCCTCGCGCCGGCCCTGCCCGATCAGGCGCGCCGGATGCTCCCCGGCGAGGGCCTCGGTGATCATGAACTCGGCCCGCAACAATCCGACACCGTCGACGTCGGTGGCAGCGACCGCCTCCGCGGCATCCGGAGTGGCGAGGTTGACGTACACCGCCGTCGCCGTGACGGTCGGAGCGCCGCCCACGACCGTCGGGGTTGCTGTCGCGGTCGCAGACGGCCGGGGCGCGGCGTGCACCTCCCCCTCGAACACTGCGCCCGCGTCGCCATCGACGGTGATGACCTGCCCGTCGCGCAGGTCCGTGGTGGCGGTGCGGGCGCCGACCACCACCGGCTTGCCGAGTTCCCGTCCGACGATCGCGGCATGGCAGGTGATGCCGCCGCCATCGGTGACGATGCCACCCGCGCGCCGCAGAATCGGCAGCCAATCCGGCCGGGTCATGGGCGCGACGATGATTTCGCCGTCGGTCAGGCGCTTCCCGTCGACGAGTTCGTGGAGCACCCGCACCCGACCGGTCGCCACACCGGGACCGGCGCCGAGTCCGGTCAGCAGAGGCGTCGCGTCACCGTTGCCGGACGGCGCGGTCACCGGAGACGTGTCGAGCGTGGTGATCGGGCGGGTCTGCACGATCCACAACTCGTTCTCCGCGAAGGCGAACTCGAGATCCTGCGGGCGGCCGTAGTGCTGCTCGACTCCCGCGGCGAGGCGCGCGACGCGGTCGAGTTGATCGTCGTCGAGCACGCGGGTGTCGCGGGCCGGGTCGACCGCGACGCGGCTGTCGCCGGCGTCCGTCGAGGCGATCTGGAACTCCTGATGCCCGCGGTGCACGTCGAGCACCTCGAAGCTGTCCTTGGCGACGACGTAGGTGTCAGGCTCGACCTGGCCCCCGACGACCACCTCCCCGAGGCCCAGCGCCGCCTCGATCACGATGCGATCGAGTTCGCCGGTGCGGGGGTCGGCCGTGAATGCCACGCCGGACGACTCGGACTTGACCATCACCTGCACGACGACGGCGATGGACGGCTCGTCGGTCACTCCGCGCAGCCCGCGGTAGGTGCGGGCCCGTTCGGACCACAGCGACGCCCAGCACGCCTGCACGGCGCGCACCAGCGCATCCGCGCCGATGATGTTGGTGTAGGACTCGTGGATGCCGGCGAACGAGGTGTCCGCCGCGTCCTCGGCGGGCGCCGACGACCGCACCGCCACCGGGAGGTTCACCCCGAGGGCCTCGTACGCCGCCACGATGTCCGCCCGCATGTCGTCGGGGACCGGGGAATCGGTCACCAGCGCCGCAAGTTCGGCGGAGGTGCGGATGAGGGTGGCGTCGTCGATATCGGCGGCCGGCACCGCTTCGGCGGCCAGCCGTGCGCGCACACCCGCCGCCTGCATCGCGTCGATATAGGCATCGGTCGTGAGAGCGAACGCGGCAGGAACCGGAAAACCTGCCCGAGTGAGCTCGCCCAGGTTGGCGGATTTTCCACCCACCGTGGGCGCGTCGTCGGCGCTCACCGTCTCGATCGGTCGTACCCACACGTTGTGTTCACCCATCGGTGACTCCCTCGTCCACAGCAGATCGACTCCACCCTTTGTGCACGGTAAACCGATTTCGTGCCGTGCAGGACCGGATCGGAGATCTGCCGCGCCGGCATCGGGGTGTTGCGCGAAGTATCCACTGCCCGGGCCTCCCGGATGCCATCATCAGAGCAGCAGGTCACCATCGCGCGGCCTCCCGAAGAGCATTCACGCAGCACAACGACCGGTCCGCCGGTGAACGAGGGCAGCGGAACGGGATCGAGAGGTTGTGCTCGCTCGCCCGGGAGGCGCCGTGGAGTCGGAACACGAAACCGTTACCGAGCCGCTGATCGACCTGCGTCACCACGGCGCCGTCGTCATCGACCTGGGCGTGGTGGTCGATGTCCGGCCCGTCGACTCCGCTGTTGCGCTCCTGCACCAGTTGCACGATTTCGGCGTCCAGGTCGCGGTGTTCTCGCAGACCGGCGACGCGCAGGCGGTCCTCGACACGGTCGGGCTCGGTGAATCGTTCCTGGTCGGGGTCACCGACGGCTCGCCTCAAAACGTCGCCGCCCGACTCAATACACCACTCACAGCCGCTGTGATCGTCACCGCCGACGAGGACGTCGTGGCCGCCGCGCACCGAGCCGGGTTCGCCCTGGTGATCGCTGTGGACCGCGGCGACGACGCCGACAAGTTGCGCCGCCGCGGCGCGGACGTGGTGGTGCGGGATCCGGGCGAAATCGACCTTCGCGCAGGCGATCGCCGCCTTTCGGAGATTCCCGATGCCCTGACCTCCCGACACGAGCTGACAGCGCTGCTGCGGGTGCGCACGCCGGCGCTGTTCCTCGACTTCGACGGCACGCTGGCCAGCATCGTGCCGGACCCGGCAGCGGCAGCACTCACCGACGGCATCGACGAGGTTCTGCGCCGGCTCGCCGTCGTCTGCCCGATAGCCGTGGTCAGCGGGCGCGACCTCCCGGATCTGCAGACACGGGTGGGGATACCGGGGATCTGGTACGTGGGCAGCCACGGACTCGAACTCGTCGGGCCGGCGGGCGAGCGGTACGAGAATCCGGATGTACTCGCCGCCACCCCCGCCCTCGACCGGGTGGCCCGGCTGCTGGAGGAACATCTGGACGCCGTGCCGGGAGTGCTGGTCGAGCACAAACGCTTCTCCATCGCCGTCCACTACCGCGCCGCACCCGACCGCGTGGACGAAATCTGCGCCACCGTGCACGAGATCGCAGGCACCGAGGATTCCCTCCGGATCGTGGGCGGCCGCAACGTGCTCGAGGTGCGGCCGATCGTGGCATGGAACGAAGGACGGGCCCTGCGCTGGGTGCTCGGGCACGTCACCCACGCGGAGGGGTTGCTGCCGATGTACATCGGCGACGACCTCGCCGACGAGGACGCATTCGACGCGCTGGCTCCCGAAGGAATCGGGATCGTGGTCCGGAGCGAGGAATCCGGGAATCGCCGGTCGGCGGCTCGGTTCGCGGTGAACGACCCGGAGCAGGTGCACGAATTGCTGCAGCGACTTGCGGATCTGGTCGACCGCGACCCTGCGAGCCCGTCCCGCGCGGGGGGATGGATCCTGTATTTCGACGGCTACGATCCGCCCAGCGAAAAGCTCCGCGAGGCACTGTGCACCGTGGGCAACGGCTTCTTCGCCACCCGCGGATGCGCACCGGAAGCCTCGGCCGGACGCCGGCACTACCCGGGCACGTACATCGCGGGGCTGTACAACCGTCTGCACGACGACCGTTCGGGTACGACGATCGTGAACGAAAGCCTGGTGAACGCCCCCAACTGGCTGCCGATGACCTTTCGCATCGACGGCGGCCCGTGGTTCGACGTCGACACCGTCGAACTGCTCGACTACAGCCAATATCTGAACCTGCGTCGCGGTGTCCTCACCCGTCGGCTGCGGTGTCGCGACGAGCAGGGCCGGACGACAACGGTGATCGAACGTCGGTTCGTCGCAATGCACCTGCCCCACGTGGGCGCGCTGCAGACCACGATCGTGGCTCACGACTGGAACGGCACCGTGGAGATCCGTTCGGCGCTCGACGGTGCGGTCCGCAACACGCTCGTCGAACGATATCGCGATCTGGCCAGCGACCACCTCGACCGAGTGGAGGCGGCGGAGGTGACACCCGACTCGGTGGTCCTGACGGTACAGACGAACCAGTCCCGCATCCCGGTCGCGGCGGCGGCACGGACCGCGGTCTGGACCGATGGGCACCGCTGCGACTGCAGCTACCGATTCTTCGACGCCGACGGCAGCGTCGGCCACCATCTCACCGCCGACGTCGAGGCCGGCTGCTCGATCACCGTCGAGAAGACGGTGACCGTGTTCACCGGTCGTGACCACGCGGTCTCCGGCCCGGCCGAGGCGGCCTCCCGTCTGCTCACCGGGTTGGGACGGTTCGAGGAGATCCTGGACGGTCACGTCCTGGCGTGGGAACACCTGTGGGACCGGGTCGGCATCGACCTCGCCGGCCATGAGGAAGCGTCACGAATCGTGCGGTTCCATCTGCTGCACCTGCTGCAGACCGTTTCCCGCAACACCGCCGACCTCGACGTGGGAGTGCCGGCGCGCGGATTGCACGGCGAGGCATACCGCGGCCATATCTTCTGGGACGAGTTGTTCGTCTTCCCGGTGTTGAATCTGCGCGAGCCCGCCCTGACGCGGTCGCTGCTGCAGTACCGGTACCGCCGCTTGCCCGAGGCCCGTCGTGCCGCGGCCGCAGCCGGATACCGGGGTGCGATGTACCCGTGGCAGTCCGGCAGTGACGGCCGGGAGGAAAGCCAGCAGCTGCATCTCAATCCGGATTCCGGACGATGGCTGCCCGATCCGAGTTGGCGCCAGTACCACATCGGCATCGCCATCGCCTACAACGTGTGGCACTACTACCAGGTCACCGGGGACGTGGAGTTCCTCGGCGACTTCGGAGCGGAGATGCTGGTGGAGATCGCGCGGTTCTTCGCCAGCCTGGCTTCGTACGACCGGGTCCGATCCCGCTACGTCATTCGCGGGGCCATGGGACCGGACGAGTTCCATTCCGGCTACCCGGACGCGCCGTACGCAGGCATCGACAACAACGCCTACACCAACGTCATGGCCGTCTGGGTCATCAATCGTGCCATCGAGGCATTGGCCGCCATCCCCAACCACAACCGCGCCGAACTCGTCGACCGCCTGCATCTGGACGCCCACGAGATGACGCTGTGGGCGGATCTCGGCCACCGCATGTTCGTCCCGTTCCACGACCACGTCATCAGCCAGTTCGAGGGCTACGGCGAGTTGGCCGAACTCGACTGGGACGACTACCGCCTGAGGTACGCGGACATCAGGCGCCTCGATCGGATCCTGGAAGCAGAAGGCGACGACGTCAATCGCTATCAGGCTTCGAAACAGGCCGACGTCGTGATGCTGTTCTATCTCCTGTCCTCCGACGAACTGCGGGAACTCTTCGACCAACTGGGGTACCGCCTCGAACCCGAGACCATCCCACGAACGATCGACTACTACTTGGCCCGCACGTCCCACGGTTCGACGCTGAGCGCCGTGGTGCACTCCTGGGTGCTCCTACGAGGCCATCGCGACCGGGCGCTCGAGTACTTCGAGCAGGTACTCGCCTCGGACATCACCGACATTCAAGGCGGCACGACGTCGGAAGGCATCCACCTCGCGGCCATGGCCGGCAGCATCGACCTGCTGCAGCGGTGCTTCACCGGACTCGAAGTGCGCGGCGATCGCCTCGTACTCGGTCCGCAATGGCCGGACAGCTTGGGCGCCCTCGAGTTTCCGATCTACTATCGCGGCCGCAAGCTGTGGCTGACGGTCAGCGGACGCAAGGTCGACGTCAGCGCCGAGCCCGGGAATCAGCAATCGATCGAGATCATGTGCCGGGACAGGATCGTGACCCTGGACCCCGGGTGCACCGTCACGCTGTGCTGAAGCGGCGGCGGCGCGGGAAGTGCTCTCCGGTGGGGCGACGCGCATGAAGTCGGTCTTCAGATAGTTCGAGGATCCGGGCGACGACCAGCTCCCGAAGCACCCCGTCGCCACTCGCATCGACTGGCTACGGCCCCTGAGTGCTTCCCGTGGCCGCCGGACTCGTTGTGTCGGACACGGGAGCTGTCGACGTGAATCCGCATTCGCTGAGCACGTCCTCGCCGAACGTGTATCCGCCCGCTTTCGCCTGGGCAACCATCTCGGCGCAGGTCTTGTGTACCGAGTAGTCCGCCGATTCTGCGCCAGATACCCAATCCGCGGCGACTAACGCTCCGTACAACCCCACGATAATGAGGGCGATTCCGACGATCGTCAATCCGCCGGTTGTAGCCTGGACCATCCGCTGTCTCACGACAAGGGCCTTGGCTCGATCCATCGTGGCGTTCAGTTCCGCCTGAAACAGCGCCGCCAGTTTTGCCGTTCGACCGGGATCTGCAATTGCGTAATCGAGCCATTTATTCGCCTCGGCCCCCAGTCCTTGACAATCAAATTTCGTATCATCGGTTTCAATCCCCGACCTTTCCAACATTCCCAACCGATCATCAATAGCATTGAGGCGCAAATCCAGACGCGAGTCGATCAGATCGGTGATGGCTTCAGTTTCCGAATTCTTCTCACTGCCACCTGACGGGGACGGGACGGCCGAGGTCTGGCGACGGGAGCTGGACGTAGCGCCGGATGGCTCATCGGCGACAGTCGCATCAGCACCCTCGCAGCGTTGAAATCGGACGATATGATCTTCTATCGCCTTTATTTCGAGATCTTTTTCTGCCAGATCCAATCCCATAGCTCGCCTCGAGGCCGCCAATTCAAGGAAAAGCGCGCGACGCTGGAGAGGAACCATGCCCTCCTGCGCTTCTTCATGCCAGTTCAGAGACGCGAATCTCGCGTAAGCTCCTCTCACGAGATCACCCTCCGACTTCAACCCCCTCCCCTGGAACCACCGCTTTGACCTAAGCGTCTGTATCGCCAAAGGGTTCGCCGACATGATCAAAGGCTCATTCACCAGAGCCAACTGACGAGAGACAATGTAGACTCCGATTCCGGAAACAACTATCCCGACAAAAGGGATAAGTTGCAATATTTCAAAGTCTCGGACTGAGAATAGGTTTGCAATGTTTCCGATTCCCACGGCAGCCAATACCGCAGTACCTATGCCGAGTGCCGCTTTCCCCCACGCGTCACCGCGCGTTCGAATCGAATTCGCCAGTTCCTTGTAATACTTGGAGTATTCTTCTGCATATTTTTTCTGCGTCTGCCAAGCAGGCACAATCCAGTCGCCCGCCTTCGATTTCGACTCTTTGCTGGCATTTAATTCGCCGCGGGTGAACGTGATCATGGTGGAGAATTGCGATGGTTCGCATGTCATGGCATCCCCCTCGTCAGGACATTCCCTCGCCCAATTATCTCGTAGTAGGAGAGCCTCGTGTCGCGAACCGGGGTCGAATCCGCTCGTCGCAGTTGCGGTATAGCGCTGGGCGCAGCGCTCGGCCGCACTACGTCGCGTGCCAGAATGTCGTGCGGACAAGTGAGGACTCTGCCGCTCACCACGCACGACCCACGGCACTGCCACGCCGCCCCGACCGGGCCCACCCATCTACGTGGTACGGCGGCAACCAGGCACGCGCCCTGTCGATCGCCCTCGACATCTTCGACTACAACTTCGAGGAAAGCCTCACGCCGGCGACAGACAAGCCCGACGCCGCACACCCGACAAGAGAGGTGACCGATGAGACGATGTCGACGCCTGAGCGGGACGTTCCCGGACCCGCGCCGAGCCCCGCGAAGCAAGCCGAAACAGAGACGCTGTGGCCTCACTTCAGACCCGGCAGGTTATGAGGTCCGCCTGCAGGCCCCCGAAAAAGTCTTGACCTGGGACTACTCGCTGATCGCCGAGGATCCGCCGGTTCTCCACGCCAGCCAGGTCCGCGGCTGCATGCGCCTGCCCATCAGGTTCACGCCCACGGCGTGAGCCACCGTTCGCCTGCCGCATTAACACTGGTGGGCGCGGAGGGTTTCGAACCCCCGACCGCTGGTGTGTAAAACCAGAGCTCTACCACTGAGCTACACGCCCCGATCTCCGGCGGAGTTCCGCCGGAGTCGACTCAGGACTCTAGCGCGGCGAGCGCCCTCGCCCAAGCGCCCTGGTCACGGGGCTCTCCGGGCTGGTTCTCCTCGGCGAAACGCACGATGCCGGCCTTGTCGATGACGAAGGTGCCGCGGTTCGCGAAGCCGAGCTTGTCGTTGAACACGCCGTACGCCTGCGCGACCTCGCCGTGCGGCCAGAAGTCGGACAGCAGCGGAAACGTGTAGCCCTGCTCGGCAGACCAGATCTTGTGCGTGGGCGACGCGCCGACCGACACCGCGAGGATCGCAGTGTTGTCGTTCTCGAAGGTGGGCAGGTCGTCGCGCACCGCGCACAGCTCGCCCTGGCACACACCGGTGAACGCGAGCGGGTAGAACACCAGCAGCACGTTCTTCTCGCCACGGAAGCTCGACAGCGACACTTCCTGGTTGTTCTGGTCCTTCAGGGTGAAATCGGGCGCCTCGGCGCCCACCTCGATAGCCATCGGGCAGTTCGATCCTTCGCTGGTGGGTGAATGCGCGGAGCTCAGCGTCGATGTGAGCGGAGCTCAGCGCTTCGGGCGGGCGGCCTTCGGCTGCACCAGCCGACTACCGGTCCAGTCGCCGAGGTTGGCGGCGGACGTCTGGGTGAGACCGGCGGTGGTCGCCGATTCGGCGATCTCGCTGGGCTCGACATGGTCGGGCCGGCCCGTCTTCGGCGTCAGCACCCACACAACGCCGTCGTCCGACAGCGGGCTGATCACGTCCATCAGCGTGTCGACGAGATCACCGTCGCTGTCGCGCCACCACAGCAGAACCACGTCGACGACCTCGTCGGAGTCCTCGTCGAGCAGTTCGGACCCGGTGACTTCCTCGATGGCGACGCGGATCTCGTCGTCCACGTCCTCGTCCCATCCGAGTTCCTGAACCACGTGGTCGTGGGTGATACCGAGCTTCTGAACGTAGTTCTTGGCGTCCGCCGCGGCGACCACGGTGGTTCCCTCCTCCTGGGTTGCCGGCACCGGATTCTCCGGCCGCCGGTGTGACGACGATTGCATCGATTGGTCAAAGCGAACATCGTTCGACCGCTCAGCGCAAGCCGAATCGCGACGAAAGACGCGAGTTTCTTTCCTGACGCTACTCCGCCGGGACCCGGTCCGTCCGGTTCGGGCGATTCTCGGGTGTCGTCGGCGGCGGGGAACCGCCGACCGGCCGCTGCCACGCGGACACGAATGGGGGAAGATGAGGAGTGCATCATGTTCAGATGTCGATGAGTCGGCTCCCACAAGAGCCGATCAACGGAGCGGGCGCCACACCTGCGCGCCCCACCACGATGAGGAGCAGACGTTGACAGACCTGATCCACGGACCTCAATCCCTAGACGGCGCCGACACTCCGGGCGTCACGGGATCGGGGCCCTCGCCGAGTTCGACGGCACCGGCCACCGACAGCCGAGTTCGCGTCATTCGTGAGGGTGTGGCCTCTTACCTGCCGGACATCGATCCGGCCGAGACCACCGAGTGGCTCGAATCGTTCGACGGCATGCTCGACGCCGCCGGCCCTTCACGCGCCCGCTATCTGATGCTGCGGATGCTCGAACGGGCCGGCGAGCGCCACGTATCGATTCCCGCGTTGACCTCCACCGATTACGTCAACACCATTCCCACCGAGAGTGAACCCTGGTTCCCCGGTGACGAAGAGGTCGAGCGACGATTCCGCGCGTACATCCGCTGGAACGCCGCGATCATGGTGACCCGCGCGCAGCGGCCGGGCATCGGCGTCGGTGGCCACATCTCGACCTACGCGTCGTCGGCGGCGCTCTACGAGGTCGGTTTCAACCACTTCTTCCGCGGCAAGGACCACCCCGGTGGCGGCGACCAGGTCTTCATCCAGGGCCACGCCTCCCCCGGCATCTACGCCCGCGCGTTCCTCGAGGGCCGCATCTCACCCGACCGGATGGACGGCTTCCGTCAGGAGCACAGCCACGCCTCGCTGGGCGGCGGCTTGCCGTCGTACCCGCATCCGCGGTTGTTCCCGGAGTTCTGGGAGTTCCCGACGGTCTCGATGGGTCTCGGTCCGATGAACGCGATCTACCAGGCGCGGTTCAATCACTACCTGCACGACCGCGGCATCAAGGACACCTCGGATCAGCACGTGTGGGCCTTCCTCGGCGACGGCGAGATGGACGAGCCGGAGTCGCGCGGCCTGGCACACGTCGCCGCGACCGAGGGCCTGGACAACCTGACGTTCGTCGTCAACTGCAACCTGCAGCGCCTGGACGGCCCGGTGCGCGGCAACGGCAAGATCATCCAGGAGCTGGAGTCGTTCTTCCGCGGGGCCGGCTGGAACGTCATCAAGGTTGTGTGGGGCCGCGAGTGGGATGCGCTGCTGCACGCCGACAAGGACGGCGCACTGGTCAATCTGATGAACGTCACCCCGGACGGTGATTACCAGACGTACAAGGCCAACGACGGCGCGTTCGTCCGGGAGCACTTCTTCGGACGCGATCCGCGCACGAAGGAACTCGTCAAGGACCTGACGGACCAGGAGATCTGGAATCTCAAGCGCGGTGGCCACGACTACCGCAAGATCTACGCCGCTTACCAGATGGCGATGGAGCACAAGGGCCAGCCGACGGTGATCCTGGCGCACACCATCAAGGGCTACACGCTCGGTAAGCACTTCGAGGGCCGCAATGCCACGCACCAGATGAAGAAGCTGACGCTCGAGGACCTGAAGTACTTCCGGGACCTGCAGCGCATCCCGATCTCGGACGCCGAGCTCGAGGCGAACCCGAAGATGCCGCCGTACTACCATCCCGGCTTCGAGTCCCCCGAGATCCAGTACATGCTGGACCGCCGCCGCCAGCTGGGCGGATTCCTGCCCGAGCGCCGCACGTCCGCCGCCCCGCTCACGCTGCCCGAGGCCGGCACCTACGACGTGGTGCGCAAGGGCTCGGGGAAGCAGCAGGTCGCCACCACGATGGCGCTGGTGCGCGTGCTCAAGGAACTGCTGCGCGACAAGGAGATCGGCAAGCGCATTGTGCCGATCATCCCCGACGAGGCCCGCACGTTCGGTATGGACTCGTGGTTCCCGTCGCTGAAGATCTACAACCGCAACGGCCAGCTCTACACCTCGGTCGACGCCGAGCTGATGCTCGCCTACAAGGAGAGCGCGGTCGGTCAGATCCTGCACGAGGGCATCAACGAGGCCGGATCCACGGCATCGTTCACCGCGGTGGGCACGTCGTACGCCACGCACGGCGAGCCGATGATCCCGGTGTACATCTTCTACTCGATGTTCGGGTTCCAGCGCACCGGCGACGGCCTGTGGGCGGCCGCCGACCAGATGGCCCGAGGCTTCGTGCTCGGCGCGACCGCCGGCCGGACCACGCTGACCGGCGAAGGTCTGCAGCACGCCGACGGCCACTCGCTGCTGCTCGCGTCCACCAACCCGGCGGCTGTCACCTACGATCCGGCGTTCTCCTATGAGATCGCCCACATCGTGCGCGACGGTCTGCGCCGTATGTACGGCGGAACCCCCGGAGTCGACGGATTCGGTGGCGAGGACATCTTCTACTACATCACCCTCTACAACGAGCCGTACGTGCAGCCGGCCGAGCCCGCGAACCTCGACGTGAGCGGGTTGCTCAAGGGCATGTACCTGTACCGGACGGGTGCGGCGTCCGGACCGAAGGCGCAGATCCTCGCGTCGGGTGTGCTCATGCCGGAGGCGTTGCGCGCCCAGCAGATGCTCGCCGACGAGTGGGGGGTGTCTGCGGACGTGTGGTCGGTGACGTCGTGGGGTGAACTGCGCCGCGACGGCATCGAGTGTGATCGCCGCGCCCTGCTCGATCCGGGTTCGGAGGCACCGGTCCCCTACGTCGCGCGGGTGCTGTCCGATGCAGCCGGCCCGTTCGTCGCGGTCTCCGACTGGATGCGGGCGGTTCCCGACCAGATCCGGCAGTGGGTGCCCGGCGACTACACGGTGCTCGGCGCCGACGGGTTCGGATTCTCCGACACCCGTCCGGCCGCGCGCCGCGTGTTCAACATCGATGCCGAATCGACCGTCGTCGCGGTGCTCGCCGCGCTCGGCCGCGAGGGTGCGGTCGATCGGGCGCGGGCCGTCGAGGCGGCGACGAAATACCGGATCGACGATGTCACCGCCGCACCCGAGCAGACGTCGGATCCGGGTGTCGCCTGATCGTGCACGTCCTGCGACGGGCGATCGGCCACGGGCGTAGTTTCGTGCCATGGTCGAGGACTCCGCGGCACCGCGGCTGACACGGGCACCGGGCACCCCCACGGGGCGCCCGGTGCCGCCGGCGCGTCCGGAGCGCGCGCCGCTGCCCGACGCACTGCTGCGTCGCGTCAAACAGTTCTCCGGCCGCCTGTCCACCGAGGCCGTGCACGTGATGCAGGAGCAGTTGCCGTTCTTCTCCGACCTCGACGCCTCGCAGCGGGCGACGGTGCAGCTGGTCATCCAGTCGTCGGTCGTCGACTTCATCGAGTGGGTGCGCGACCCGGAGATCGACATCCGGTTCAGCACCGACGCGTACCAGGTGATCCCGCAGGACCTGGCGCGGCGGCTGACGTTGCGGCAGACCGTCGACATGGTGCGGGCCGCGATGGAGTTCTTCGAGCAATGGCTGCCGGCGCTCGCTCGCAACGAGCAGCAACTGGTGGCGTTGACGGAGGCGATCCTGCGGTACGGCCGCGAGCTGGGTTTCGCGGCCGCGTCGGTGTACGCGAGCGCCGCCGAGTCACGCGGCGCGTGGGACACGCGGCTCGAGGCGCTCGTCGTCGACGCCGTGGTGCGCGGTGACACCGGTGCCGACATGCAGTCCCGCGCGGCGACCCTCAACTGGGACGCGACGGCCCCCGCAACCGTGATCGTGGGGACCCCGCCGCCGGACGAGAACGTGTCGGTGGTGACGACGGTGCACACCATCGCCCAGCAGCACGGGCGCGCGGCACTGGCGGTCGTGCAGGGTGAGCGGCTCGTGATGGTCGTCAGCGGGATATTGCACGGCGCACCGGACGCGGTGGCGTTCCGCGACGAACTGATGCGGGCGTTCTCGGACGACGCGGTCGTGATCGGTCCGACCACCCCTGCGCTCGGCTCCGCGCATGTTTCTGCGGTCGAGGCGATGGCCGCGATGGAAGCGGTGGCGGGATGGCCCGGCGCCCCGCGCCCCGTGCACGCCACCGAGTTGCTGCCCGAACGCGCGCTGCTGGGCGACACGGCGGCGATCGAGGCACTCGAGGACTACATCGTCGGGCCGCTGGCCGCGGCCGGTTCGGCGCTGTCGAACACGCTCGACGCATATCTCGACAGCGGGGGTGCTGTCGAGACCTGCGCACGAAAGCTGTTTGTTCATCCAAATACCGTCCGGTATCGCTTGAAGCGGATCACAGAGGTGACCGGTCGCGACCCCACGAATCCCCGTGATGCTTACGTTCTCCGAATCGCTGCGACAGTGGGTCGGTTGGCTCGAAGTCATAACAAACTCCGAACTCCGTCCCCATCAGTCACACGGTTCACATTTCGCGATTCGGGCACGTAACACAGGTCGGCGGTCGATCGATAGAGACGGCCCACTTGGGCTTTTGTAGAAACCCTACAAATCCCTGCGCGAGACTTCATTCCCGCCGACATCTCGAGGAGGGCGCTGTAGGGTGTTCCCTGATCTTCGTGATTTCGCTGCTCGCCCCCGGTCAGGGCTCCCAGACACCCGGCATGCTCGCTCCTTGGTTGGAGCAGCCCGGCGCTCGCGATCGCGTCCAGGTCTGGTCCAAGGCGGCCGGGCTGGACCTCGAGCGCCTCGGCACCACCGCCACGGCGGAGGAGATCACCGATACGGCGGTGACCCAGCCGCTGGTCGTCGCCACGGCCCTGCTCGCCCACGAAGAACTCGAAGCCCGCGGCCTCGTCCCGGCGGACACGATCGTCGCGGGACATTCGGTCGGTGAACTCGCCGCGGCTGCGATCGCCGGCGTCATCACCGCCGACGACGCCGTCACCCTCGCCGCGATCCGCGGTGCGGAGATGGCCAAGGCATGTGCCCTCGAGCCGACCGGCATGTCCGCGGTCCTCGGTGGCGCGGAGGACGAGGTTCTCGCACGGCTCGCCGAGCTCGACCTGACTCCGGCCAACGTGAACGCGGCCGGACAGATCGTCGCCGCCGGCCGGATCTCGGCTCTCGAGGAACTCGCCGCGAACCCGCCCGAGAAGGCGCGTATCCGGCAGTTGCCGGTCGCCGGCGCCTTCCACACCCGATTCATGGTGCCCGCCCAGGAAGCGGTCGCCGACGCCGCGGCGAAGATCGCTCCCAGCGAACCGACCCGCACCCTGCTGTCCAACTTCGACGGCGCACCGGTTGCGTCCGGAACGGACGCACTCTCCAAGCTGGCCGCACAGGTGACCCGGCCTGTGCGGTGGGACCTGTGCACCGCGCATCTGCGCACCGCCCAGGTCACGGCCGTCGTGGAACTGCCCCCGGCGAACACCTTGGTGGGTATTGCCAAGCGCGAAATGCGCGGCACCCCCACCCTGGCGCTCAAGTCCGCGGACGATTTCACGGCACTGGCCGAGTTGCCCGGACTCGGCTAGGTTGCTGCGCGCGCACCGCGCAGCAACACGGGTACGCCCGATCCGGGCACCCGGGCCCGGCCGGAACGTCCGGCCGGATGACAGACCTCCACACTGAAACACATGAAGGGAGCCACGACGTGGCCACCAGCCAGGAAGAAATCATCGCCGGTCTCGCGGAGATCATCGAAGAGGTCACCGGTATTGAGCCCTCCGAGGTGACCATCGAGAAGTCCTTCGTCGACGATCTCGACATCGACTCCCTCTCCATGGTCGAGATCGCCGTCCAGACCGAGGACAAGTACGGCGTCAAGGTTCCGGACGAGGACCTCGCGAACCTTCGCACGGTGGGTGACATCGTCGCCTACATCCAGAAGCTCGAGGCCGAGGGCGTTCAGATCTCGAACGACAACGAGTGAGCCCGACCGTGACTTCCGCCTCTCGTACGTTGCGCAACGTCGTCGTCACCAGCCTTGCGGCCACGACGTCGATCGCCGGTGATGTGGATGCCACGTGGAAGGGACTCCTCGCCGGGGAAAGCGGCATCGGCGCACTCACCGGCGGCTTCGTCGAAGAGTTCGACCTTCCGGTCCGCATCGGCGGAACCCTGAAGGTCAGCCCGGACGAAGGACTCTCCCGCGTCGAGATCCGCCGCATGAGTTTCGTCGAGCGGCTCGCGTTGACTCTCGCGCGCACGGTGTGGAAGAACGCCGGCAGCCCGGAGGTCGAGCACGAGCGGCTCGGTGTCGTCATCGGTACCGGTCTCGGCGGTGGGGAAAGCCTCATCGACGCCGTCGACAAGCTGCGCGCCGGTGGTTACCGCAAGGTGTCACCGTTCGCAGTGCAGATGGTCATGCCGAACGGTCCCTCGGCCACGGTGGGCCTCGAACTCGGCGCCCGCGCCGGGGTCATCACGCCGGTGTCGGCGTGCTCGTCCGGCTCCGAGGCAATCGCCCACGCGTACCGGATGATCGCGCTCGGTGACGCCGACATCATCGTCGCCGGTGGTGTCGAAGGTCAGCTCGATGCGGTTGCCACCGCCAGCTTCGCGATGATGCGCGCGCTGAGCACCCGCAACGACGACCCGAAGGGCGCGTCCCGCCCGTTCGACACGGGCCGCGACGGATTTGTCTTCGGTGAGGCGGGCGCAATGCTCGTCCTCGAATCCGAGGAGCACGCCAAGGCACGTGGTGCGACGATCCACGCCCGCGTCCTGGGCGCCGGAATCACCTCGGACGGATACCACATCGTGGCTCCCGACCCCGAGGGCACGGGTGCTGCCCGCGCGATGACCAGGGCAATCGAGACCGCCGGACTCACCAAGTCCGACATCGCCCACGTCAACGCGCACGCAACGGCCACCCCGATCGGCGATATCGCCGAAGCGAAGGCGATCGGTGCGGCCGTGGGTAAGCACGCCGCGATCTATGCACCGAAGTCCGCGCTCGGACATTCGATCGGCGCGGTCGGTGCGCTCGAGGCAGTACTGACGGTCCTGAGCCTGCGGGACGGAGTCATTCCGCCCACGCTCAACCTCGAGAATCAGGATCCAGAAATCGATCTCGACGTGGTCAAGGGTGAACCGCGCTACGGCGAATTCGATTTCGCGCTGAACAACTCGTTCGGATTCGGTGGGCACAACGTGGCGCTCGCGTTCGGCCGGGTCTGACCCGTCCGACGCCCGCTCGATGTTCGTGGTGGAGGTTCCATCCCTCTCGGCACCTCCACCACGTTCACCCCACCACCCGCCCTTCCCGAGGAGCACCGATGACCATTCTGGATCCTGCCGATACTCGGAACACCGCGGTGGACCCTCGCGACCCGCTGACGCGGCTCGAGAATCTGTTCGACGCCGGCACCGCCCAAACCCTGCATCCGCGTGACAAGTCGGGCGTCCTGGCCGCGATCGGCGACATCGACGGGATTCGCACCGTCGCCTACTGCTCCGACGCCACCGTGATGGGCGGCGCCATGGGTGTCGAAGGCTGCAAGCACATCGTCACCGCGATCGACACCGCGATCGATCTCGACCTGCCGATCGTCGGCCTCTGGCACTCCGGAGGCGCCCGTCTCGCCGAGGGTGTCGAGGCCCTGCACGCCGTCGGCCTCGTGTTCGAGGCCATGGTCCGCGCCTCCGGCCGGATCCCCCAGATCTCCGTCGTTCTCGGTTTCGCCGCGGGCGGCGCGGCCTACGGTCCCGCGCTCACCGACGTCGTCATCATGGCGCCGGAAGCACGGGTGTTCGTGACCGGACCCGATGTGGTGCGCAGCGTCACCGGTGAACAGGTCGATATGGAGTCGCTCGGGGGCCCGGACACACATACCAAGAAGTCCGGTGTCGCGCACATCGCCGCCGAGGACGAAGAGGACGCCCTGCATCGCGCGCGGCGCCTGGTGTCGATGCTCGCCGACCAAGGCGAGTTCGACGCGGCCGTCGCCGCTCGCGGTGACACCGACCTGCGGGCGTTGCTGCCCGCATCTCCGCGGCGCGCCTACGACGTGCGGCCGATCGTCCACGAACTGCTGGACAACGTCGAAGGCGAATCGAGTTTCGAAGAGCTCCAAGGCAACTGGGCGCGCAGCGTCGTCACCGGATTCGGCCGTCTCGGCGGTCGCACGGTCGGTGTCATCGCCAACAACCCGCTGCGGCTCGGCGGATGCCTCAACTCGGAGAGCGCCGAGAAGGCCGCGCGTTTCGTGCGCATGTGCAATGCGTTCGGTGTGCCCCTCGTCGTCCTCGTCGACGTGCCCGGCTACCTGCCCGGTGTCGGACAGGAATGGGAGGGGGTCGTGCGCCGCGGCGCGAAACTGCTGCACGCCTTCGCCGAAGCGCGCGTTCCCCGCGTCACGCTGGTGACCCGCAAGATCTACGGTGGCGCCTACATCGCCATGAATTCGCGCGCGCTCGGCGCGACCGCGGTGTTCGCGTGGCCGGAAGCCGAGGTCGCCGTGATGGGCGCCAAGGCCGCCGTCGGCATCCTGCACAAGCGTGCCCTCGCGGCCGCCCCGGACGAGGAACGCGAAGCGCTGCACGACCGTCTCGCGGCCGAACACGAGGCGATCGCCGGCGGTGTCGGCCGGGCGATGTCGATCGGTGTCGTCGACGAACTGATCGACCCCGCCACGACCCGCAGCACCCTGACCGCGGCACTCGCCGGCGCGACGCCGGGCCGCGGGGAGCACAAGAACATCCCACTGTAGGGGGCGGTACGGCACGAAGCCCTTCCGGATCTCGTCGATCCGGGAGGGCTTCGGCGTGTTCGCCCGGTGGAGGTTCGCTCTTCGTACTTGCGACACTCGACCCGTTGCGGCGCAACCGGTCGGCTCCCGTTGCGGCGCAACCGGTCAGCCCACGTTGCGGCGCAACCAGGTGACCTCGGCGCCGTCACCGCCGCTGCGGTACGGCTCGAGCACCTCGTCCCACGCCGTGCCGAGGGCTCGGTGCAGTTCGGCGGCGAGGTTGCCCGACGCGAGCAGTGCGCGCAGGCGACCCTCACCGACCACAACGTCGCCGTTCGCCGATGTGTTGCCGCGCCACAAGCCGAGTCCGGGGGCGTAGCTGTAGCGCTCGCCGTCGACGCCTTCGCTGGGATCCTCGGTGACCTCGAACCGGAGCATCTGCCACACACGCAGCGCGTCGACGAGCCGGGCGGCGGTGCCCACGGGGCCGGTCCAGTTGACGGTGGTGCGCAGGAGGCCGGGATCCGCGGGCTGCCCGATCCAGGTCGGATCGGGCCGGCTGTCGAGGGTGGCAGCCAGCGCCCACTCGATATGAGGGCACACAGCAGCGGGCGAGGAGTGGATGTAGACCACTCCCGTTGCCGCATCCGCGAACTGGTTCGACGCGCGCATACACACCTCCGTGTTCGACGAGAACGTCTTCCCCAACGAACGTCGTCCACGGTGGCCGCACCCGGCGACACTCGAATCAGTCTGCCTCTGTGACCGGTGTTTCGCTAGCGAACCGGAGAGGTTTCTGTGATCTCACCCAAAACAGCGTCGGAGAACTGGGGCCACAGCGGTTTCGCCCAGTCCCCGAAGGCGCGGTTCGTCAGCGCGACGCACGCGATACCCGGCTCGGGATCGACCCACAGGAACGTGCCGGATTGTCCGAAATGCCCGAAGGTACGCGGCGAGTTGGCCGATCCCGTCCAGTGCGGACTCTTCTGCCCGCGGATCTCGAAACCGAGCCCCCAGTCGTTGGGCTTGTGCATGCCGTAGCCGGGCACGATACCGTCGAGCCCCGGGAACTGGACGGACGTTGCGGCAGCGAATGTCTCCCCCGAGATCAAGGTCGGGGCGAGCAGTTCGGCGGCGAAGTAGGCCAGATCGGCAACCGACGAGTGTCCGCCGTGCCCGGCGGGCCCGGGCAGTGTCGATTCGCGCATGCCCAGCGGCTCGAACACCGCTTCGGTCAGATAGTCCGGGAACGCGATCCCCGTTTCGGCAGCGATCAGGTCGGCGAGCACCTCGAACCCGGCACTCGAGTAGATCCGCTTGCGGCCGGGTTCGGTCTGGGCGGTGCGTTCGCCGAACGCGAGACCGGACGCGTGAGCGAGCAGGTGGCGGACCGTCGATCCGGGCGGTCCCGCCGGCTGGTCGAGTTCGATCGCGCCTTCCTCGACGGCGACGAGCGCCGCGTACGCAACGAGGGGCTTGGTGACCGAAGCCAGCGGATACACCGCGACGGTGTCACCGACGGTGCCGACCACGCCGCCGCGCGTCAGAACGGCGGCGGCGGCGTGGTCGACAGGCCATTGAGAGATCAGATCCAGACTGCGCACCGGTCCAGATTAGAAGACCGGTGCGAGTCCGAGCGTCACCAGTCGGCTTCGGTGTAGCGGATCACGCCACGGATGTTCTTTCCGTCGAGCATGTCCTGATAGCCCTCGTTGACCTGCTCGAGGGTGTAGGTGCGGGTGACCATGTCCGCGAGGTTGAGCTGACCGGACCTGTAGAGGTCCAGCAGATTCGGAATGTCGACGCGGGCGTTGCACCCGCCGAAGATGTTGCCCTTCAGGGTCTTCTGGAGCATCGAGAACATGAAGTTGTTCAGCGTGACGTCCATGTCGGACATGAAGCCCATCGCGGTGACGACACACGTGCCGCCCTTCGAGGTGAGGGTCAGCGACGGGTCGACGTACTCACCCTTCATCTCGCCGACGGTGATGATCGTCTTCTGGCACATCTTGCCCCAGGTGATCTCCATGATCGGGACGATGGCCTCTTCGATCGAGGCGAAGGTGTGCGTGGCGCCGAACTTCATGGCCTGCTCACGCTTCCACGGCACCGGGTCGATCGCGAAGACGTGGCGCGCGCCGGACGCGACGGCGCCCTGCAGCGCGCTCATGCCGACACCCCCGATGCCGATGATCGCGACCGAGTCGCCCGCCTTCACGTCGGCGACGTGGGTGGCCGATCCCCAGCCGGTCGGGACACCGCAGCCGACGAGCGCGGCGAGCTCGAACGGGATGTCCTCGGCGATCTTGACGACCTGGGTCTGGTTGACCGTCATGTACGGCGCGAAGGTGCCGAGCAGCACCATCGGGATGACGTTCTGGCCGCGCGCCTGGACACGGTAGGTACCGTCGGCGATGGCCTGACCGCTGAGCAGACCTGCGCCGAGATCGCACAGGTTGGAGTGTCCGGTCACACAGGACGGACACTTGCCGCAGGCGGGAACGAACGAGAGCACGACGTGATCGCCGACCTCGAGGTCGGTGACGCCCTCCCCGACCTTGGTGATGACGCCGGCGCCTTCGTGACCGCCCATCGCCGGGTAGGCGAGCATCGGCGTCGCGCCGGTGACGATGTGATGGTCGGAGTGGCACATGCCGGCCGCTTCCATACGGATCTGCACTTCGCCGGCGACGGGATCACCGAGCTCGATCTCCTCGACCGACCACTTCTCGTTGACACCCCACAGCAGTGCACCCTTGGTCTTCATCTGACATCGCCCTCCATCACATTTCGACGTTCGCACGTGACGATAGCCACATTCGGACGGAATTGGAACAGGTTCTAGAGGGTTTCTCCGGTACTCGACTTCCCACACACGTCGTCCCGGTCTGCGGGCGGCGCGGTTCCCGATCGGATAGCGTGGAGAATCCAGTCGCGATGTCCCGCGAATCCCCGGCGGTGGAGGAACCCGTGGCCGAAGTTCCGGAGATCACATTCCACGGTGCCGCGAGGACCGTGACCGGCTCGTGCACGGAAGTCACCTTCGGCGACCGACGGATACTCGTCGACTGCGGTCTGTTCCAGGGCTCACGCAGCCTCGAGAGACTCAACCTCGGGGAGTGGGCGTTCGGTCCTGATTCGGTCGACGCCGTCGTCCTCACGCACGCCCACATCGACCACTGCGGACTCCTGCCGAAACTGGTGGCACAGGGCTTCGAAGGCCCGATCCACTGCACGGCCGCGACCGCCGATCTGCTCGAGTTCATGCTCGCCGACTCCGGCCGCATCCAGGAGTTCGAGGCCGAACGCCGGAACCGGCGACGAGACCGCGCCGGACACGAACCGTTCGCGCCGATCTATACCGAGGCCGACGCACTCGAGGCCTGGCGGCGCACCGAGCCAGTGCCGCTCGAGCAGTGGTTCGAGCCGGCCCCCGGGTTCCGCGCCCGCCTGTGGAACGCCGGCCACATCCTGGGTTCGGCATCCGTCGAGCTCGAGGTGGGTGGTGTGCGCATGCTCTTCTCGGGGGACCTCGGACCCGAACACAAAGCGTTCCAGGCCGATCCGGAGGGGCCGTCGCATCTGGACTACGTGGTGTGCGAATCGACGTACGGAGACCGGACACGAACGCGGTGCACCATCGCGGAACGCCGGGCAGTACTCGAGGACGAGATCAATCGCGCCCTCGACCGCGGCGGGAATCTGGTGATTCCCTCCTTCGCTCTCGAGCGGACCCAGGAACTGCTCCTCGACATCGCCCACCTCGTCGACGAGAACCGCATCGCCCAGGTACCGGTGTTCGTCGATTCGCCGTTGGCGATTCGTGCCACCAGCGTCTTCGCCCGATACTCCGGGGAACTCGAGGATCTCGACGGCCGGAACATCTTCCGCCATCCCGCATTCCGGTACACGCAGGATGCCGAGGAGTCGATGCGCATCGACACCTTCTCCAGCGCCATCATCATCGCCGCGTCCGGCATGTGTGAGGCGGGACGTATCCGCCACCACCTCCGGAACAATCTCCATCGCCGCGACTCGACGGTGCTGTTCGTCGGGTTCCAGGCGCAGGGCTCGCTCGGCCGCATCATCCTGGACGGCGCCCAGCGCGTGCGCATCTCGGGGTCCGACGTCGACGTGCGGGCACAGATCCGGCGGATCGAGGGCTACTCCGCACACGCCGACCACGACGAACTGCTCGAGTGGCTGCGCGAACGCAGACCCATCACGGGAGCAGTGTTCCTCGACCACGGCGAACCCGAGGCCGTGGCCGTCCTCGCGGGTGACGTGGAGGAACTCGATTCGATACCCGCCGTGGTCACCCCCGATCTCGGGGCGCGGTACCGCCTGCGTGCGGGCGGCCCCGCCGAACCGCTCGGTACCGTCGAGCCGCGCGCGCACATGATCGGCCGGGACTGGCAGAACGAGTACGCCGCCTTCGCCGTGGATCTGCGCGAGAAGTTGTTGCGGATCGACGACCGTCGCGCGAGGGAACAGGCCATCGCCGACATGAACGCCGTGCTCGAGAACTACCTCTCCCCAGGGGTCCGTCCTCGGCCCGAGGCGGACCGCTCGGCGCACCACCGTGACGACGAGCCGCGACACAAGCGCCGCAAGCGGGTCCCGCGGCGCCGCCGGCGCACGCGCCGCTGATTCCCGAGCCTCGCTGATTCCCGAACCTCGCGACCGACCGGGCGGCCAGGCAGTCACATCTTCATGCCCGCACATCATGCGGATATATTACTCTCGTTGTAGAGAATGTTATTTCCGTCTAACGTGAGCGGCATGCCGGAATGCGGTAACAAGCCGCCGCGACGGCATCGGACAACGGAGGACACGCTCATGACGACGAAGGCGCTCGCGCCCGACGTTTCAACCTGGCCTGCGGACAATCCGCAGCTCATCGGCAGTCACTGCGACGACTGTGCCGCGACGACCTGGCCGCAGCAGCCACGCTGCCCGCGGTGTAGCGGACCGAACATGTCCGAACTGCTGCTCCCCCGCCGCGGAACGCTCGTCGCGTGGACGACACAGGGCTTCGTCCCGAAGCAGCCCTACGCCGGCAGCGAAACCGCAGAGACGTTCACGCCCTTCGCATTCGGACTCGTCCAGCTGGGCGACGTGGTGCGCGTCGAGGCCCGCCTCACCGAGAACGATCCGGACAAGCTCCGGCCGGGCATGGAGCTCGAGCTCCGGTTCGTCCCGTTCTACACCGACCAGGACGGCACCGAGATCGTCACCTGGGCGTTCGAGCCGATCTGACCACCACACCCTGATCGAGGAGTTCCGAGAAACATGAACGACGTTGCCATCATCGGGGTGGGCCTGCACCCGTTCGGCCGGTTCGGCACGAAGTCGGCCATCGAGATGGCCGCCGACGCCATCCAGCTCGCACTCGCCGACTCCGGCGTCGCCTGGAAGGACATCCAGTTCGGAATCGGCGGCAGCTACGAGGTCGACAACACCGACGCCGTGACACGCCTGGTGGGCCTGACCGGCATCCCCTTCACCAACGTGTTCAACGCCTGTGCCACCTCGGCCAGCGCGATCGAACAGACCGCCGACGGCATCCGCTCCGGCAAGTACGACATCGGCATCGCCGTCGGCACCGACAAGCATCCGCGCGGTGCGTTCACCGCCGACCCCGCGATGCTCGGTCTGCCGGCCTGGTACGCCGAGAACGGCCAGTTCGTCACCACCAAGTTCTTCGGCATGAAGGCCAACCGCTACTGCATCGACCACAGTATCTCGCACGAGACGCTGGCCCGGGTTGCGGCGAAGAACTACCGCAACGGCGGCCTGAATCCGAAGGCGTTCCGGCGCACCGCGTTCGGCCTCGACGAGATCCTGAACTCACCCATGTTGAACTACCCGCTGACCGCGAAGATGTTCTGTGCCCCCGACGAGGGTGCCGCCGCGGTCATCATGTGCCGTGGCGACCTGGCCCCGAAGTACAGCGCGAACAAGCCGGTGTACCTGCGCTCCACCGCGATTCGCACCCGCACGTACGGCGCCTACGAGGTGCATGCGACGTGGGCCGCGATCGACGAGGACGTCTCGCCGACGGTGTACGCGGCGAAGGCCGCGTACGAGGCCGCCGGCATCGGTCCCGAGGATGTCGATGTCGCACAGCTCCAGGACACCGACGCGGGCGCCGAGGTCATCCACATGGCCGAGACGGGTCTGTGCGCGGACGGCGACCAGGAGAAGCTGCTGGCCGAGGGCGCCACCGAGATCGGCGGCACCTTGCCGGTGAACACCGACGGCGGTCTCATCGCCAACGGTGAACCGATCGGCGCGTCCGGTATCCGCCAGGTCCACGAGCTCGTGCTGCAGTTGCGCGGCCAGGCGGGCGACCGCCAGGTGCCGAACCACCCGCAGGTCGGTCTCGCGCAGGTCTACGGCGCGCCGGGAACCGCCGCGGCGTCGATCCTGTCCCTCTGATCGAGCGTCACACGCCGACGCGCACCCTGCCGCCTGCTCCCGGGTTCCCATCCCGGGGCGGGCGGCATCGCCGGTTCTAGGGCCGCTCGACGTCCAGGTGAAGGCGCGCCACCACCGCACGGTGGTCCGCGCCCGGTATGTCCACGGCCGTCACCTCTGCCGCGCGCCCACCCGCAACGAGAATGCGATCGATGCCGACCACAGGTGGGAACTTCTTGTCGGTCGGATAGGTGGCCAGGTTTCCGGCACCCGCCTGTTCGACCGCATCGCCGAAACGTCCGGCCAGCAGCGCGCGGAACTGCGCGTGGTCGAACGTCGCGTTGAAGTCGGCGCCCACGATCGCCGGGTGCGTCGCCGGGGTTCGGTCGAGGATGTCGCGCAGACGGGACAGTTCGGCGGCCCACACGTGCGTACCGAAGACCGGAGGCACAGGATGGAAGGCATATACGGCCACCGGCCCGACCCCGGGAACATGCGCGTTCGCCGAGAGCTGGTTCATCACGAACCCGTCGTACTCGACAGTCTCGGACAGCGGGTAGGCACTCCAGATTCCGGTTCCGTTCGCGCCCGCGGCGGGCGCGAGATACCGGTGCGGCAGCAGTCCGTCGAGGCCTTGCGCGCTCAACCCGTCGACGGCCTCCGGCGAAAGTTCGTCGACGGTGAGAATCTCGACGTTCCGGTCGCGCACCTCGGCCACCACGGCGGCAGGGTCGGCGCCCCCGAACAGGATGTTCGTCTGCATCACCCGCACCGCAACGTCGGCTGTGTCCGAGCCGCCAGGGTCCGCCCCGCCCACATGGAGTGGCGCCTGTGTCACGGCCGCGCCGATCACGACGAGACCCGCGACCGCCACGCCGATCCAGCGCCCGAGGGCCGCGAAGACGACAATCCCGATCAGCGCACCGGTCATCAGGTACAGCGCACCCGATGCCGCGAGCACGAGCAGACGCGACGACGACGGACTGGCATGCAAGGCGACCCCGGCCGCTCCGATCGTCGTGGCGATCCACGCAAGGACCCCGGCGCCGCGCCGTACCCACTTCGTCATCATGCCGACCAGCCAATCACGGTGACGGCGTCGAGGGCTGTAGGCCCCGCCCCGTTCGCTTTCGGATTAACGCCTCCGCTGCCTGAAGGCAGGAGATTCCCGGCTCAGACCGCAACCGCACCACCACCGCGAGGGAGGTGATTCGACTGACTGACATCGTCGACACCGGTGTGGCCACGCTCCGCCACAGCCAGAATCACCCCGGCAGCGTTCCGGTCCCGGCACGCGGTGTGCCCGCACGCCCAGCACCGGAAAATACGTTCGCCGAGTCCGAGGCGTTGCCTGGCTCTCGCGAAACACCCCGAACACGTCATGCTCGTGTACGCGGGCCGCACCACCACCACCACCTTCCGGCCGGCCCGCCTGCCGCGTTCGACCAACTCCCGTTTCACCGCTGCGACGGCGGCATCCGCGGCCTTGCGCGCCATGCTGGACTTCGCCAGAAACCGCGGCCGGAAATCCTCCACCGCAATCACCCGATGCGCGCCCACGACAGTCTTGGCCCAGACCCGGCCGTCGTGCAGGTTCTGCCGGGCCGCCTTCTTGTGCACCTTCGCCGCGGCCGTGCGGGCATCCTTGTATCCCCTCGAGGTGGATGTCCCTTCTTCCGGCGGCGGCGCGCCATCTTGCGTTGGGCCTTCGCCAGCTCCGCCGCACACCGGCTCCGGTGTCCATGGTGCGGCAGATCGAACCGCTCGTCGGTGGTGGTCGCGGTCCGGGGTCACGCCCCAGTTGATCCCGATGGCCGACCCTTCGGGAGCGCCCGGTGTCGGGTTACTGTCGCGGGTGACGACGAAGGAGGCGTACCAGTGCCCGAGCGAGTCGCGGAAGATGCGCACACTCGACGGCTCGGTCGGCAACTCCCGCGACCACACCACCGGGACACTCACGCCCTTGGGCAACACCAATCGGTCGTCGCAGATCCGGAAGCCGCGGCGGGTGTATTCGAGCGACGGCAGGGTGTTCTTCCGCGCCTTGAACGTCGGTCGGCCCCGCCCCTTCACCGTGAAGGAGGCGTCCAATGCTCGACCGTAGGTGCGCAGCGTCTGCTGCTGGGCGACCTGGGAGCCGTCCCGCAGCCACGACCAGCGGGCCCGGGCTGCGGTCAACAACTTGCTCAGTTTCGCGAACGTCGGCTTCCCGTCGGTCTTGGATTGGTGGACGGCTTCGTACCAGAGGCAGGAGTCCAGACGATCGCGCCTCCGATGAAGCTCTGCCGCAGCCCGTCGACCCCGAACGGCTGCTGCGGCGAGGTGGGAAACCCAACCCGCTGGCGGGCTCGCCGAGTGAGGCGTACAGGTCCTTGATCTCGTCACACACCTGATACGGCGAGGGCCAGTACGACTGGCAACTCGCCGCCGGCAATCCGCCGCCGCATCGCACTACCGGACGTGGGATGGGTATGCAGGTTCATGGTTGCTTCTTGGGGTGGAAGGACACCGCACAGCGGTAGGGAACACGGCGCCGCAACAGGGGGACAGGCACGGTCCGCGTCTTGTGTGTATCACCGGAAAGTCCGGTTTGCCCCTCGAATCAAAAACAAACCAACCGAATGGTTTTTGTGACTGAGGTGTTATCTGGTGCGTTTGTGGTTCTTGGGAAAAGGTTTAAGTTCTGAAGTAGCGATGGCGCCACCACTACCCCTGTCCGCATGAAAGACAGTAGGTACCAGATGAATTCGCACACCCAGCGGGGTTCCATCGTGCCCCGCAGCAGATGGTGGCATCGATGTGTGGTCGCCGGCACGACGGTGGTGATGGTTGCCGTCGGAGGGTCGGCAGCACTCGCCCAGCCCGCCTCGACCACACCCACGCCGTCCCCGGCGCCCGTGACCACCACGACCGCGCCGGTCCCCTCGGACGCCGTTCCAGCACTGACACCGGCCGAGGACGCCGTCGATCCGTGCGCGGTGCCCACCACGACGGCCCCGCCGACCACAACCACCACGCCACCGGTCACCACGACCACCGCGGCCCCGGCCCCACCCTGTGATCCCACCCCTGCATCGGTGGCGCGGGAGCAGGTCGGTCCCGTACCGGCCCCGGCGTCCGAGTCCGCTCCCGCACCGGAGCAACCACCGGTGGTACCGGCGCAGGACACGGCCACCCCACCACCGGCCGAGACGGTCGCGCCGCTTGCGGCGGAGTTGATGCCGGCCGCTCCGGCCGCGGATCAGCCGATCGCCCCGGATGACCCGAAGTTGTCGTCGAAGACCGCCGAACCCGACCTGGACTGGCGGCCGACCGAGAACCCGAAGTCGACGATCGTGCCCGGCCAGATGCGTTCGGATCGGGAAGAGATCCCCGCGCCGTTCACCAAGGAAGATGCCGACAAGGCCGAGATGCTCGAAGCCCAGCAACGCTCCACCGCGGGCACCTCACGGATGTCTCTGCTGGCAACCTGCCAGACCTACTGGCCGTCCCCGTACAGCGTGTGCGGAGATATCCGCGACAAGTACAACAGCCTCGGTGGACCGTCGAGCTTCCTGTCCTACCCGTCCAGCGGAAACATCGTCAACCCCGACGGGGTCGGCGAA
>NZ_BCXI01000040.1 GCF_001895025.1 Rhodococcus zopfii NBRC 100606 = JCM 9919 | reverse complement strand
ATCTCCGACTGTGAAGGGAACCGAACCGATGACAACGAAGAACCTCACGATGGCGGATTTCGAATCCACCATCGTCGACAACGATATTGTGCTCGTGGACTTCTGGGCCTCGTGGTGCGGACCGTGCCGGGCCTTCGCCCCGGTGTTCGACCGGTCCTCGGCCGCGCATCCGGACATCGTGCATGCCAAGGTCGACACCGAAGCCGAGCAGCAGCTCGCTGCCATGGCGAACATCCGCTCGATCCCGACGATCATGGCGTTCCGTGAAGGGGTGCTGGTCTATTCCCAGCCCGGGGCATTGCCGGCGCCGGCTCTCGAGGACCTGATCACCCGGATCAAGGCTCTGGACATGGAAGAGGTTCATGCCCGGGTAGCCGAACAGCGCGCTGCTGCCGGCGCCTGACCCACTTCGAGTCCACAGCGACTCTCGACGAAGGAGAATTCCCATGTGTTACCCCGTCACCTGCCCGAACTGTGGCAAGACCGGTTGGGACGGCTGTGGACAGCATGTCGACGCCGTGATGCGTTCGGTGCCCGCCGCCGACCGCTGCACCTGCGGCCAGGACACGACCGCCCAAAGCTGGAACAGCACAGTGAGTTCCATCTTCCGCAACTGACCTAGCCATGGTTCGGTGCGGTCCTCGTATCGACCGGTGCCCCTGCCCGCCGGGCAGGGGCACCGGTCGGTAAGCCGCCATCTTCTCGCCGGCGCGGCCGGGTGGGATTCCCGGCGTGGTCGGCATCCCGAACGACATCGCCGCCCGCCCGTGCCGAAACTGGCTCCCGGGCGCAGGTCGGAGCGAAAGGGAACACAATGCTGCGTAGCGTCCTCGTTGTCGACGACGAACCCCACATCCGTCGTGTCCTGCGCGGCTACCTCGAGGCGGACGGCTACAACGTCACCGAAGTCGGAACCGGCACAGAGGCTTTGACGCTGATCGAGTCTCGCAGTCCCGACCTGGTGTTGCTCGACGTCCGGCTTCCCGACATCGACGGCTTCGAGGTGCTGCGCCGGATCCGACAATTCTCCGACGTCTACGTCGTGCTGGTCACCGCTCGCGCCGAAGAGGTCGACAAGCTGGTCGGCCTCGCGGTCGGCGCCGACGACTACATCACCAAACCGTTCGCACCGCGAGAAGTCGCCGCCCGCGTCCGTGCCGTCCTACGCCGCGCCCGAGGCGCCCCGGACGCGCCCTCCCGAGTATCGATCTCCGGTCTCACCGTCGATCCCGACACCCGGGAAGTGACAGTCGACAGCACACCCGTGGAACTGTCCGCGCTCGAGTTCGACCTGCTCCTGGCCATGGCAAGGTCCCCCGGCCGGGTGTACTCACGCAGGCAACTGCTCGAAAAGGTCTGGGACGGCGACTTCTACGGCGACGAGCGGGTCGTGGACGTGCACATCCGCAGCATCCGCCGGGCACTCGGTGATGATGCCGCCGACCCCCGCTTCATCGGGACCGTCCGCGGAGTCGGTTACAAGTTCGTGGCCACGAGCGGAGCCGACCGGTGAATCCCGGTCGGCTCCGGTTGCCGGTGCTCAGCTTGAGAACGAGGCTGTTCGTCTCGCACCTGCTGGTGGCGGTGGTCGGGGCCCTTGTCACTTTCACGGTCGTACGGGTCACGGCGCCGGCACTGTTCGAGGAACGGGGCGGCGGCCGCCGCCGCGCGAACGGGTCGTCTCCGTTGCGGGAGGTCGTGGCCGACGCGGTGACGACGGCGTTGTGGTTCGGGGTGCTCGCGGGAGTGGTCACGGCCGCTGCGCTGGGCCTGCTGGCGTCCCGACGCCTGCTGCGGTCGCTGCGATCGGTGCGGTCGGGTACTCGGGCGATCGCCGCCGGTGACTACCGGCACCGGATCGAAGTGCCGCCGGAATCCGAACTGGCCGCGGTCGCCACCGACGTCAACAATCTCGCCGTCCGCCTCGCCGACACGGAGGCCCGGCGGGTCCGGCTGTTGGCCGAGGTGGCGCACGAGATGCGCACTCCCCTGACGGTGATCGACGGATACGCCGAGGGCGTCCTCGACGGTGTCTTCGACGCGGCAGAGCTGGTCCAGATCGAAACCGAGGTCGGCCGGTTGCGCCGACTCGCCGATGATCTGTCCACCCTGTCCCGGGCGGAGGAAGGTCGTTTGGACTTGCACCCGGCCGACGTCGATCTGTCCGATCTCGTCGTACAGGTCACCGGCCGGATGCGCCCCCAGTTCGACGATGCGGGCCTGACCCTGACCGTGGACCCGCCGCCGCGGGCGGTGCGGGTGTGGGCCGATGCCGACCGGATCACGCAGGTGCTGACCAATCTGCTCGGCAACGCCCTTGCCGCGACGGAGACCGGCGGCGTGAGCCTCGACATCACCGCAGATCGAGACATCGCCACCGTCACCGTCACCGATACCGGCGAGGGGCTCGACCCGGACGACGTGGACAGGATCTTCGAGCGCTTCTACCGGGTTCCGTCCCGGCGCCGCGGCGAGCAGAATCTCGGCTCCGGCATAGGTCTGACCATCAGCCGCCGGATCGCGCGCGCTCACAACGGCGACTTGTCGGCCGATTCCTCCGGCCGCGGTCACGGGGCGCGGTTCACACTGCAGTTGCCCACCCGAAGCGACCACTCGATCCGCCGCTGACCTCCGCAATCGCCGGAGCTCGCGGCGACGTGCTCCGAGCGGACCGGCTCGCGTGCCGTGCGTCCAGCGCGTGTGCGATTGATGGCCGGCACTCCGGCAGCGGATCGGTCGTCCGGCAGTGGCGCATCACTCCGAGTGCTGCGGGCCCTGGCCCTGGCCCTGGCCCTGGCCGTGTCCTTGGCCCTGGCCGTGTCCCTGACGTCCCTGGCCCTGGTGTCCGCCGGTCGGTGCCTGGCCGGTCAGAGCCGCCTGGAATGCCTGCAAGTGGTGTTCCGAGCCGGTACGCAGTTTGCCGTACACCCGGTCGATCGTGTCCTTGTCGCTGACCTCGATCGCGGTGGACAACTTGGTGATATCGGCGGTCTCGAGTTCGGCCCCGACCGCGTATGCCTCCTCGACCGAGGACAGGCCGCGGGTGAGCCAACCGTCGTAGGCGCCTTGCAGCAGAGGATCGGAGTAGGTCCCCGCAGCGAGCCCGGCAGACGGATCGCTCACGCCGTACTGATCGAGCAGAGCGCCCACGGCATCGTAATGACGCTGTTCGCTGGCGGAGATGCGTTCGAAGATCTGTGCGCCCCACTTCTGGGCGAACTGCTGGTACAGATCTCGTGTCAGGCGTTCTTCGTCGCGCGTCGTCACCAGGTCGGACTTCTCCTGTGCGGACAGCACGCCGCCGGTGCTCTCACCGGGCTCCTGGGCCGCCGCGACGGTCGTCCCGAATCCGGCGATCGCGATCGTCGCCCCTGCCGCGAGTACGGTCACTGTCTTTCGCCAGGTGTTCATCACCGGCACCACCTTTCTCTCCCCACCGAGTCAACCGGCGTTCGGTGAAGAGACCCCGTCCCCATACGTGAAGCTTGGAAGAGACCCCGTCCCCATACGTGAAGCTTGTGTGAGAGCGGACCGTGCCGTCCGTCGACCGACGGAACGTACGGCTCGATCAGAGGGACGGCTCGGAAGGAACGGCCGCGCAGCCTTCGGGGGAGGTCGGGCATCCGCACCCGTTCCGGGTTCGGGACGGCGCGTCCGTCATCTCCGTACCGCCGCCTTTCGTGCGGAGTCGAGTGCGAAACGACCTTCGTCCCAGCCTGATTCGAGTGGACCGAAGAAGTGGAAGCGCACCCGTTTGACCTTGTACAGCCAGCGGCCGTCGACCTTGACGACCTCGTCGGTGTACCGGCCCGCGGCGACACTCGCGGCCCCATCTGCGACGCACGGCTGCCACAGGAACGAGCGGACGGTCGCGCGATCGCCGTCGAGTTCGATCTCCAGATTCGTGATGAAGTGCCAGAAGGCGGTCAGTCCGCCCGCGGCGAGGCCGGCGAAGAACTCGCGCAGCTCGGCCCTCCCGCATGGACGGGCCAGGCCGTCGAATTCACCGTCGTCGGTGAACAGGTCCGTCAATGCGTCCCAGTTGCCGTCGTCGAGGTGGCGGCAGTAGCGGGCGTCGAGGAGGCGGATCGCCTCGAGGTCTTCGAGACGGGTGATGCGTTCGGCGAGAGTGGTCTCACTGCCGGAATCCGCAGATGTGGTCACGGGGTGATCCTCCGAGATCGAACAGAATCTATTAACGATCGTTCATGTGATCTGAACCGTAGGGCCGGGTGACTCGCATCGTCAAGTCGAATAGTTGCGGATTCTTGCTGGTCTCACGTCCGGCCTCTATGCTCCGAGGTATGAACACTCGGTCGGTAGTTGCGTCGCTGGGGGTGCGCGAACGCATTCTGGAGACGGCGCTGGACGAGTTCTATGCTTCGGGCTTCCACGGTGCGACGATGCGCAACATCGCCAACAGCGCAGGTTGTAGCGCCGCGAATGTCTACAACCACTTCGAGAACAAGTCGGAGCTGCTCGTCGAGATCCTGCGGCGTGCCAGCGACGAACAGTTCACCGCCACCCGCAATGCGCTGCGCAAGGCCGGTCCGCATCCCGTCGATCGCTGGCGTGCCGCGGTCGTCGCGCACGCCCTCTTCACGGCCCGCAATCCACGCGCGTGCTTGGTGGCCAACTCCGAACTACGCTACCTCGGGGAAGTGGACCGCAAGCGTGTCGTCGGCTCCCGCGACGCGCAGGAACAGCTGTTCGTCGACATCGCGGAAGACGGTGTCGAACAAGGGATCTTCTCGGTTCCGCATATCCATCAGGCGGTCACGGCGGTGTTGACGATGTGTGCCGGCATTCCGTTGTGGTTCCGAGCCGACGGCCCGCTCACCGCGCAGGAGGTCGCCGACGACTTCGGCGTCTATGCCCTCAACCTCGTCGGATACCGGGTGTCCTGATCTCCGGCGTTGACCGGCGACCCGGGCCGTGCTGTACTGGGTGAACAAGCGTTAATGACTTGCTCGTCCGTCTTCCCGGCCCATCGAGGGAGTGTCCATGACCCACCGGCCGTCCCGACCGCGCACCGATACCCCGCGCTACCTCACCGAGGAACGCCTCGCCATCCGCGACCTCGCGCGGGACTTCGCAATGACGAAGGTGCTGCCCGTCGCCAACGAACTCGACCCCGTCCAGGGCACGATCCCGGATTCGCTGAAGAAGGAAATGGCCGAGATCGGCTTCTTCGGCATCATGATCCCCGAGGAACACGGCGGTCTCGGACTCGGCGTGTTCGAGTACTGCCTCGTCGCCGAGGAACTGTCCCGCGCCTGGATGAGCGTCTCGGGTCTCCTTGCCCGCGGTAACGGCATGGGCGGCGGCTTCACCGCCGAACAGGAGGCGGCGCTGCTGCCGAAGGTCGCCCGTGGCGAATACCTCGGTGCCTACGCGCTGTCCGAGGCCGAAGCCGGATCCGACGTCGCCAACATCTCGTGCCGCGCCACCCGCGACGGTGACGACTGGGTCGTCAACGGCACCAAGATGTGGTGCACCTACGCCGACGAAGCCGACTATCTGGTCCTGTTCGCGCGCACCGACCCGAACAAGGATCCCGCCAAGCCGCACCGCGGCATCAGCGCGTTCCTCGTCGAGAAGGACCGCGGCGGATTCCCGGAAGGGATCTCCGGCACGAAGGTCCGCAAGATCGGCTACTTCGGGTGGAGCACGTGGGAACTGTCCTTCGACAACTTCCGCATCCCCGCCTCGGCGATGCTCGGCGAGGAGGGCAAGGGCTTCTACCTGGCCGTGTCGGGGCTGGAGGTCGGTCGCGCCCACACCGCGGCACGGGCGATCGGCCTGGCGCGGGCCGCGCTCGAGGATTCCATCGCCTACGTTCACACCCGCCGCCAGTTCGGGCGCCCCATCGGCGATTTCCAGCATCTCCGGTTCAAGATCGCGAAGATGGCCGCCGACATCGAAGCGGCCCGCCAGCTCATGTACTCGGTCGCCACCGATATCGACACCGGGCGTCGCTGCTCGCTCGAGGCGTCGATGTGCAAACTGGTCGCCACCGAGATGGCCGAACAGGTCACCAGCGAAGCCGTTCAGATCCACGGCGGCGCAGGCTACACCACCGACTTCCAGGTCGAACGGCACTGGCGGGATGCGCGCCTGACGAAGATCTTCGAAGGCACCAGCGAGATCCAGATGCGCATCATCTCCGACGAACTGCTCGGAAGGTCCGAAAACTGATGACGCTCCGGACATCCGACCGCATCACCGTCGGGGACCGCGCCGCCGGCACCGCCCGGGCGCTCGCCCCGCTGCTCGCCGAGGCGGGCCTCGCCCTGCCCGGCGGCAGTGTGCTCGCCGGCGCTTTCGCCGCCGAACTGCTGACACCGCCCGTCCCCGGCGCCGTCCGAACCGGCCTTACCTGGTCCACGACCTGTCCTGTCGCCCACAACGACACCGTCCACACGGACGTGCTGGTCACCCGCGTCGCCGCCGGCACCGTCGACCGGTACGTCCGGCTCCTCGACGACACCGGGACCGTACGAGAGCGCGGAACCGAAACGTGGCGGTTCGAGGACCCGGCTGCCGCCCCGGCGCAGCCGGCCCTGGACTTCTGCACAGCCGAGTGGGGCGAGCTGCTGCGCGCACGGCTCGACGAGGACCGGGACTTCGCATCGTCGTTGTCGAGCTGGGACGGCACGATCGGCCTGCGCTGCGACGACCGGGAACTGCACCTGCGGATCTACAAGGGCCGCATCGTCGACGTCACGCGGCGCACCCCACACGGCGCGACCTTCACCTTCGTCGCCCCGGCGCATCTGTGGACCGAGGTCGTGCTCGCCGAACGCGACGAGTTCATGCGCCGCGCCATCGCCGGCGAATTCTCCTCCACCGGAAACGGATACGAGTACCTCCGGCTCACCAAACCGCTCAACATCGTCATCGCGCACGCGCGCGCACTCGCCCAGGAGGTCCGGCCGTGATCGAAGCGTGCTACCTCGAGATCGCCGGTGCCCTCGGCTTCGTCGAGATCGTCACCCCCGATGCGCATCCCGCACCGGACACGCTGCCCACGGTGCTGTGCATCCATACCGCCGGTCAGAGCGGCGTGCAGTACCGCCACGTCGCCCGCGACCTCGCCGCCCGCGGCTATCGCGTCCTCGTGCCCGATCTGCCCGGCCACGGACGCTCCGAGCCTGCTCCGGGCGGGCCGGTCACGTCGCTCACCGACTACGGCGACTGGCTCTGCGCCGTCCTCGACGAACTCGGGGTCGACCGTCCGTACGTCCTCGGCTGCTCCATCGGCGGCAAGCTCACCCTCGAACTGTCCGTCCGACCCGACCGTCCGCTGGCCGGCGCCATCGCGATGGAAGCCGAGGCCGGACCCGGTCGCGTCAACGTCGCCGGGCTGCGGCGGGAACTCGAGGACGTCGCCGGCCCGGCCCGCGCGGAACGCACCTATCTCGGAACATTGGCATCGGTGGGCACGTCGGTACCCGACGACACGGCCCGCGCGATCGCGACGATGCACAAGCGCGAAGATCCCGAGATCTCCTCGTCCGACCTGATCGGCTGGGGCAGTCACGACGTCCGCGACCGACTGCACCTGGTCACCGCGCCCATTCACCTCGTTGCGGGACTGGATGATCCGTGGATCCGCGCCTCCGAGGTCGAGCAGGTCGCCGCGCGCATCAACGACGCGCAGCCCGGCCTCGCGCGGTACACCGGGCTGACCGGGATCGGTCACTACCCGATGGAGGAGATCGACGACTTCGCTGCCGTCGTCGACGACTGGATCCGGGAACTGGACGAAACATCCGGCAGTGAAATGGTTTCCGAGGAGATCGCATCGTGACGGCCACCGGCACCACCTCGTTGACCGGGCTCCTCGCCGAGTTGGTCGTCACGACTCCCGAGGCCCCGCTCGCTTTCGACGTCGTCGGTGACGAGATCCGCACCTGCACCCGTGCCCGATTCGGCGAACGGGTCGAGGCGGTGCGCGCCGAACTCGCCGACGCCGGAATCGAACCCGGGCAGTGCATCGCGGTGATGCTGCCGAACTGGTCCGACGCCCTGGTGTGGCAGTTCGCCGCATCCGCGCTCGGCGCGCACATCATCGGCGTCAACACCCGCTACAACACCGGAGAGGTCGCGCACATCCTCGTCGCCGCCCGGCCCGCGGTCGTCGCCGTGGCCGCGTCCTTCCACGGCCTCGATCTGATCGGAACACTGCGCGCCGCAGCGCACTCCGTACCCGAGGTTGCGGCCCCGGCCGTCGCGGTCGTGACCGGTCCGGCCGCTCCGGTGACGCCCGTCGACCCGGCGGGATTCGACCTCGGCGACGGAGCATGGCTTGTCGGCAGCGGCGACACCCGCGGCACCCGGGTGCCCCGCACCCCGCATACCGCGACGGTCACCGCGGCCGGCGCGGCCGCCGATCCGTCGGACCCGCTGGCCGTGGCCTTCACGACGTCCGGGTCCACCGGCACGCCGAAGCTTGCCGCGCACCGGGATTCGGCGGTGGTTCGGCACGGCCGCGCCGACGCGGCGATCATGGGCCTCGCTCCGGGCGATGTGACGTTGTGCGTGCTGCCGGTGTCCGGGGTGTTCGGCTTCAGTGCCGCCATGGCGACACTCGCCGGCGGAGGAAGCCTGCTCATGGAACCGGTGTTCGACGCCGCCGCCGTCCTGCGCCGCATGCAGGCGCTGGAGGTCACCCACGTGGTCGGCGGTGACGACCTGCTCGGCCGGCTGTACGACACCTGGCACAGGGAGCAGCGCGCCGACCTGTCGGCGCTGAGGTGGCTGGGTATCGCCGACTTCCTGGGACGATCGCACGACATCGCGCGCTGGGCCCGCGACGAATTCGGCGCGCTCACCTCCGGTGTCTTCGGATCGTCCGAGATGTTCGCGCTGACGTTGCTGTGGTCCGCCGAGGACCCGGAGTCGGTGCGCTGGAGCGGCGGCGGCCGGCCCGTCGCACCGTCGATCGAAGCGCGGATCGTCGATCCGGTCGACGACCGTGTGCTCGCCGATGGCGAGCAGGGCGAGTTGCAGTTTCGGGGCCCCAACGTCGTCGACGCCTACCTCGGCAACCCCGACGCCGCGCGGCGCGCATTCACGCCGGACGGTTGGTTCCGCAGCGGCGACCTCGCGGTCGCGACCGGCGGCGGCTACCGATTCGTGTGCCGGATGGGAGATGTGCTGCGGCTGCGCGGTTTCCTCGTCGATCCCGCGGAGATCGAGCATTGCCTCGCTCAGCACCCCGACGTGGGTGTCGTCAAGGTCGTCGGGATTGCCGGCGCCGGTGGCTACACCGAGGCCGTCGGATTCGTCGTCCTCGCCGACGACGCATCCGCCGGCACCGATGCCGAGGCGCTGAAGCAATGGTGCCGTGAGGAACTCGCCGCGTTCAAGGTGCCGTCGGCAGTGCACATCATCGACCGGATGCCCACCACCGTGGGTGGAAACGGAACGAAGATCAGGGCCGTCGAATTGCGCGAGTGGGCGCAGGAATGGACCGATCGCGAAAGGGACTACCGCCGCGGCTGATGCCGACCCCGGACGATGGCGACGGCTGGTCGAGGCCACCGGGTCCCGCGCAGGTGAAGTGGACGTGTCGGGACACGTGTGCGGTGGGCGTCCTACCGCACGATGGCGGAGGTCGCCATGGACGGGTCCGGTCGAACGCGTCGACCGGCCTGGAGATCAGTTGCCCGGTGCCCGGTAACTGGTGTCGCGGTGCACGGCCTCGTCGATCTGCTCGGGCGTGAGCAGCACGATCGGCTTCGACCTGGCCGCACCCGAACCGATGGTGCGCAGTTCCAGGGTGGCGGCGGCGATGTCGTCGGGCACCTCGCCGATCACGTACAGATCGTGCCCGCCGAGCGCGAAATGCACGGATTCGACGCTGCCGCCGACACTCTCGACCATGCTGACGATCGCGTCGCGGCGCGCGGTTCCACCCTCGCCGAGCAACCCTTTCGCGCCTTCGCTGGTGTAGGTGACCTGCCACAGAAATTTCGGCATGGGACGGTTCTCCTCGGATCGGTGACTGTCTCCATGGTCGGTCCGGAGGCGGCGCCGCGTGGCGGTTTCGCCGCGATCGGCCCGCTGGGGCTGGCCTAGGCTCGTGGCGACACCGAAACGATCTCACCGAAATTGAGGGTTGTCGTGCCGACACCGCTGCCCGATGCCGTGGCCGAATTCCTCGCCCGGCCCAACTACGCGACCATCAGCACGTTGCGTGCCGACCTGGTATCGGTACGAGAACGGTCGCATCCTGGTCAACATGGACGAGGGCCGCAAGCGCCTCGACCACCTGCGCAACGATCCGCGAGTGAGCCTGAGCGCGATCGACCCCGAGGACTGGATCACCCACGTGAGCCTGCAGGGCCGGGTCGTAGAGATCGTCGACGACGAGGGTCTCGACGACATCGACCGCATCGCGCGGCACTACACCGGCAAGCCGTACTACGTGCGCGACCGCAAGCGGATCAGCGCGTGGATCGAGATCGACCGTTGGCACGCGTGGGGTCGGCTGAAGGACGCGTAGTCCCGACTCCCGACTCCCGGCTTCCCCGGGTGAAGGAACCATCACCCGGGGAGCGGGAGTATGGGGAGGGGCGGTGTCTCAGAGGACGCCGGCCTCCTTCGCGACCTTGCGGGCCTGGATCGCGACGGCGATGAGCAGGACACCGAACAGGATCGCGTAGATGCCCACGAGCCAGATCAGGCCGATGATGCCGCTGCCGGGGAAGATCAGCAGGACGATGCCGAACAGGATCGCGAGGATGCCGGCAATCAGCGACCACACCCATCCGGATTCGGGGACCTTCCGGAACCGCAAAGCGCCGACGGCACCGGCGATTCCGAAGAAGATCGCGTAGAACGCGATGATGTAGAGCAGCACGAGCGCGGTCGCTTGGGGCCATACCAGCGCGACGATACCGGCGAGGACCGAGATGACGGCCATCGAGAGCCACCAGCCCCAGCCCTCGAGAGTGCTGCGGTCGCGGACGGCGTGGTAGCCGAGCACGAGGCCGTCGATGATCGCGTAGATACCGAAGACGACGACGAGGGCCCACACGGTGATGCCCGGCCAGACGAGGGCGACGATGCCGAACAGCACCGCGAGGATTCCGCGGATCAGGACGATCCACCAGATCTGTTTGAAGAGGGAACGGAACGGATCGTTCGCAGTGGCGGCAGTGTCGGACATGAGCACTCCTGGTTTTTGATCTTGGCTTCCGGCACAGCGTAGGCCTGCTCACGGGTTCGTGCGTGCTCAATGAGTGCTCTCGTGTGTCCGATTTTCGGGGGTATCGTCGTGCGATGGTCCGTGCACGGGTCGGAATCTCGGGTTGGCGCTATCCCGGATGGCGCGGCGACTTCTATCCGGCGGGGTTGCCGCAGCGCCTCGAACTCGAGTACGCCGCCGAGCGGATGGGGTCGATCGAGATCAACGGCACCTTCTACAGCCTGCAGCGGAAGTCGAGCTTCGAGAACTGGCGCGACCGCACCCCGGACGATTTCGTGTTCGCGGTCAAGGGCGGCCGGTTCGTCACCCACCTCAAACGCCTCGTCGACGTCGACGAGGCGCTCGCCAACTTCTTCGCATCCGGCGTACCCGCGCTCGGTCCCAAGCTCGGTCCGCTGCTGTGGCAGCTCCCGCCGACAATGGCGTTCGAACCGGATCGGCTGGCCGGTTTCTGCGCGCAACTGCCGCGCACAACGTCAGACGCTGCGGTCTTGGCCTCTCGCCGGACCGACAAGGTCCCGGACGATCGGGCGTGGACCGAGCCGGACGCCGATCGTCCGATCCGGCACGCGATGGAAGTTCGGCATCCGACCTTCGCGACCGCGGAAGCCGCCGCGCTGCTCCGCGAACACGACGTGGCGCTCGTCGTCGCCGACACCGCGGGCCGCTATCCGTTCCTCACCGAGGTCACCTCGGATTTCGTGTACGCGCGCATGCACGGCGACACCGAGCTGTACGTCAGCGGCTACAGCGACGCGGCCCTGGATCGCTGGGCCGAGCGGATCCGCGCGTGGCTCGGCGACGGCCTCGACGTGTACGTGTACTTCGACAACGACGCGAAGGGGTTCGCGCCGCGGGACGCGCTCGGGCTGCAGCAACGACTGTGAGAGTGGACGACTGTGAGGGTGTCGGCGCTGAACGGCACACTGGGTGCAGTGCCCGCGGCGGAGGCGGGCAGCAGCACCGACGAGGAGAACACCGTGTGGCCCACCCACTGGCCGACGATCGCGCGCGAGATCGCGCGTGTCACCGAGACCGCGCTGAGCGCGGCCCGGACGGGCGACCTACCGTCGTTCGCGGACGCGGTGTCCGATCTCGTCGAGTTGCCGTACGAACAGGTCACGGCGGTGCATGCGGGCATGATGCGCGAACTGCTCGAGGAACTGCATCCGGACGGACTGGCCGGAGAGGACGTTCAGGCCGTGTTCGAACGCTGTGCCCGGGGCGCGGTGCAGGCCGCGCCCGACGCGCTGGTCGCGGTGCTGACCGGCGCGCTCGGGGTCACCGACCCGGAGGCGCCGAAGGCCCGGCCCGAGCAGTACCTCAGCGCGGGGCTCGTCGTCCTCGCCGATCTGGCCGCGACCCGCAAGGTCGAGCCCGGACCGTATGTGCGCCGGGCGATCGGGGAGATCGAACGTGCGGAGACCGTCGAGATGCCCTGACGGTCGCTCTCGTCACGGGCGGGTCTGCTGCTCGACGTTGAACACGACCCGCCGTAACAGGTCGGTGAGGGTGTCGAGCTCGTCGTCGGAGAGTCCGTCGAGCATGTGCATCTCGCGGGTGACGCGGCGCGGGTACTCGGATTCGACGACGCGCCGCCCGGCGTCGGTGAGGTCGAGGAGCACGACGCGGCCGTCGCGTTCGAGCCGTTTGCGTTCGACCAGTCCGAGCCCGACGAGGCGGTCGGTGTGTTTGGTGGTGGAGGCGCCGGACATTCCGGTGACGGAGGTGACTTCGCTGGCGCGCAACGGATGGGGGCTGCGGGCGAGTGCGCACAGCACCTCGAATTCCGTTCGGGTGACCCCACTTCCGGAGAGTTCGTGGTCGAGATGATTCAGTGTGAGCGAGCTGATCCGGATGATGCGCCCGATGATGTCGATGGGCCGGGTGTTCAGGTCCGGGTAGGACTCGGACCACGCGTGTCGCACACGATCGACGAAGTCGTCGGCGGGTGTCGCTGCGTCGGGCATGAGGTAAGTCTAGCGATCCGATTCACAATCGATTCATAACTATTTTACTAGTGAAGTATTAGACTGGCAGGATGCTCCCCTCGACCGCCGACCCGCCCTACAGCCGACTGCGACACGCCGGCGGCGCCCTCGCACACTCGCTGTCCGCCGTCGCCTGGCGTCGATCGCTCGACGTGCGGAGGGCGGACGCGGTCGTCGCCCCGTCGCTGCGCGTCGGGCTGGCGGTCCTGCTCGTCCTCGTCGGCGGTGGCCTGCTCGATCAGGTGCACCTCACCGGGTTCGCGGCGCTCGGCGCCCTGTCCTCGGCGTTCGGACGGCACGAACCGTATCGGCGCCTCGCCGGCAAGTCCGCGTGCGCCGGGGCCGGCGTCGTCGCCTCTGTCGCGCTCGGTGCCGCAACCGGCGCGGCAGAAATGACGATGTGGATGCAGACGGCGGTGCTCGCCGTCGCGGCCGGGATCGCGTTCGGGCTGCTCGCAGCGTTCCGCATCATCGGCCCGGGAGCGGTAATCCTCATCTTCGCCGCGGCCGGCGCCGCCGGTTTCGCCGACACCGCCGCGGACATCGGCGCGGCCGTGGCCGCCGCCACGATCGGCGCGACGGTCGGCTGGGTCATCGCGATGGCGCCGGCGCTGTACCACCCGCACGGACCGGCCCGCGTCGCCGTCGCCCGCGCGTTGGCAGCGGTGTCCGTGCTCGAGATCGACGGCGAGGCGGCGGTCGCGCCTGCGCGCGCGGCGGTCGCGCGGGCCCGCGAGATCGTCGCGCTCGGTCCCCGTCGCGCGCACACCCACGAACTGCTCGCTCTGCTGGACGCCGCCGCCGCGGTCGTCGACAGTGGTTCGCACGACACGGTCCGCGCGCGCCGCGACGACTTCGCGCGCTTCGAATCGGAACTGCGCAAGGTGCGACGGGACATCGAGATCCCCCGCGTCGATGCGCCCGGCGCGGCACTGCCCGAGCGTCCGGAGAGCTTCCTGCGGACCGGTGTCCGGAGCCTGCGCGACCGCGCGATCGTGGTCGGCGCCGGGCGCGTGATGCTCGCGTCGCTGCTCGCAGGCTGGATCGCACTGGCCGCCGGACTGCAGCATCCGCTGTGGGCGACGATGGGCGCGATGGCCGCCCTCCAGGGCGCCAACTACCGGCACACCGTGCAGCGTGCGATTCAACGGTTGCTCGGGAACGTCGCCGGTGCCCTGCTCGCCGCGGTCCTGCTCGCGGCTGCGTTGGGCTACTGGCCGCTCGTGGTCGTGATCGTCGTGCTGCAGACGACGGCGGAACTGTACGTCACCCGGAACTACGGGCTCGCCTCGATCGCGGTCACCGCGATGGCGTTGCTGCTCATCGGTCTCGGCGAGCCGATCGGACCGGACATCGCGGTCAGCCGCATCGGCGACACCCTCATCGGCGTCGTCGTCGGGGTGGTCGTCGCCGCGCTCACCATCGCCCGTGACGACCGCCATCACCTGTCGGCCCGGGGCTGACTAGCGGTCCGACGATCGGCCTTTCGGGATGTCGCGGAAGGCGATGTTCGGATCGTGGGTGCGTTCGCGGGGCATGCCGAGCACGCGTTCGCTGATGGTGTTGCGGGCCATCTCGGTGGTGCCGCCGGCGATGCACCAGACCTGCTGCATCAGATAGTCGTGTCCGACCTCCGCCGCAGCGCCGTCGTCGTCATCCCACGCGGCACCGGTGGCACCGGTGAACTCGTACATGATCGTGGTGAGCCGGGTCGCCACGGTTCCGGCCATCAACCGGATGATCCCGGCCGCCTGGTCGGAGATCTTTCCGGTCGCGATGCCCCGGCCGATGCGCCGCTGCAGCGCCTCCTTCGCCAGTTCCAGGGTGCGGGCCTCGCCGACGAGGTCGCGGGCGATCGGGTCGTCGCGCCGGCCGGCGTCGCGTGCGACCGCGACGAGTTCCGCGATCCGCGATCCGCCGCGGGAACTGCCGGGCGGGCGGCTGGCGAACTGCGAACTGGACTGCATCCGTTCGTGGAACATCCAGCGGGTGCCGACGCTCCAGCCGTCGTCGACCTCGCCGATGCGGTCGCTGTCCGGTATCCGTACATCGGTCAGAAATTCTTGACAGAATTCCTTTGAACCACTGAGCATTTCGATGCGGTGGACCTCGACGCCGGCGCGCTTCAGCGGCAGCATGAAGACGGTGAGGCCGCGATGCTTGGGGGCGTCCCAGTTGGTGCGGGCCAGACACAGGGCCCAGTCCGACCACCACGCGCCGGTGGTCCAGATCTTCGACCCGTTGAGCACCCAGTCCTCGCCGTCGCGCACGGCGGTGGTCACGGCACTCGCGACATCCGAACCGCCGCTCGGCTCGGACAGGAACTGCATCCAGATCTCCTCGCCTCTGAGGATGGCGGGAATGTGACGCCGCTTCTGTTCCTCGGTGCCGCATTCGAGAAGCACTGCGGCGCACGGCACGAACGTCGGAGATTGTAGTCGCGCCGGGTATTCGAATCCGGCCAGTTCCTCGTCGAGCACCCGCTGATGCGCGCGGGTCAGTCCCTGGCCGCCGTACTCGCGGGGGAAGCAGATTCCGGCGAGTCCGGCGTCGAACAGCATGCGCTGCAGTTCGCGTTCGCGCGCGACCGCGGTGAGTTCCTCCTCGTCGCTGCCCTCGGCGCGCAGCACGCCGACGTGGGCGGTGGGGTCGGCGGGGCGCAGGTTCGCGCGAATCCAGGTGCGCGCACGATCACGGAAATCGTCGAGGGTTTCGGTGTTCTCGCGGTTGGCGGTCACTGCGCGGCCTCCTGCTGCAGGGCGATGTCGGCGATGAGGTGTCGGTGGTCGGCGGGGCTGCCGTGGCTCGACCGGTTCGCGGTTGCCCGCCGCATGAACAGGTGCAGGTCGTGTTCGTAGGTGACGCCGATGCCGCCGTGGAGCTGGATGCAGTCCTGGATCAACAGGCCGCCGTATTCGCCGATGTATGCCTTTGCAGCACTAGTGGATTCGGCGGCATCGGGGACTCCTGCCGCGACCGCTGCGGCGGCGTCGTCGGCGAGGGCGTGGCAGGCCTCGAGCCACGTCTTCATGTCCGCGAACCGGTGCTTGAGCGCCTGGTAGGAGGCGAGCGACCGGCCGAACGAGTAGCGGTCGAAAGCCCACTCGACGGTCAGGTCGAACACCGATTGCAGGGCGCCGACCGATTCCGCGCAGCCGATCACGATCGCGAGCTGTCGCGTGTGCTCGACGTCGGCTGCTGCCCCGCCCGCGGACCCGACCAGTGCGGTCGCGGGCAGGCGCACCTCGTCGAACTCGACCGCCCCGTAGCGGCGGGTCACGTCGATCGACCGCAGCGGCGTGACCCGGACACCCGGCGTGCCGGCCGGCACGAGCACCTGGGACAGGCCGTCGCCCGTGCGGCCGGTCACCACCAGCAGATCCGCGGTCGGTGCGGCCTCGACCGGCCGTTTCGTCCCGTGCACGACGACCTCGTCGCCCTCGACCCGGATCCGGACCGGGGGTCCGCCGGTACTGCTTCCGGGCCGTGGTTCGTCGACGCACCACGCGGCGGTCGACGTTCCGGCGATCAGCGCGGCGAGCGGTTTGTCGTGTGCGTCCGTGTAGTGGGTGCTCAGCGCCGCGGCCACCAGATTGCTCGGTGTCAGCGGGCCGGGCGCGGCCTGTCTGCCGAATTCGTAGGCGACGAAGGTGAGATCGACCAGTCCGGCACCGCTGAGGGAGCCGCCGCCGTGGTCCTCGGCGACGAGCAGGCTGGTCCAGCCCAGTTCGGCACCCCGACGCCAGTATCCGGCGTCGAACCCGGCCGGATCGTCGCGTAGGCGGCGCAGTTCCGCCGGTGGCGCCTGGTCCTGGAGGAACCGTGCGGTGGTGTCTCGGAAGAACTCCTGGTCGGGAGTCGGTTCCCACAACATGTGTCTTCGTCCCCTGCCGTCGCGTGCCGGTGTGAACATCCTGCTCTCGCAACAGATAACAATACTTGCAGAAATTGAAAATGGCACTCTTGAGACCGTGGTTGCGAGCTGATAGGGCACCGGCGGCGGGGATACGATCGCCGGGTGCGTGTACGCCGTATCGTCGACCTGAGCCGCCTCGTCTCCGCGGACACCCAGGTCTATCCCGGCGATCCCGAGACCACTCTCACCCCGCACGCGACCCTGAGCGACGACGGCTACAACCTGCTGCACATCGCCATGGGCTCTCAGGCCGGCACGCACGTCGATGCCCCGCGGCACATGCGCGCGGCCGGCGATCCCGTCGACCGCCTGGACCCGGAACTGTTCGTCGGGCGCGGCGTTGTCGTCGACGTGCGCGGCCTCACCGCGCGTGCCCCCATCACCGCGGACCTGCTCGGCGGCGCAACGTGCGGACCCGGCGACCTCGTTCTCCTGCATACCGGCTGGGATGCGCACTACGGCACCGACGAGTACTTCGCCCACCCCTACCTGGCAGCCGACGCGTGCCGCGAACTCCTCGGCCGGGGCGTGCGGACGATCGGCATCGACGCACCGAGCCTCGATCCAACCGGCGCCACCGAGTTCCCCGCGCACTGGCTCATCGCCGACGTCGGCGGCGTCATCTGCGAGAACCTGTGCGGACTCGAGCGGATCGACTTCCCGGACCCGCTGATCAGCATCCTGCCGATCCGATTGCGCGACGGCGACGGAGCCCCGGTCCGGGCTGTGGCAATGCAGGTTCAGCCGTGAGTCCTTCGGGCGGTTCCAGCCGCCTGTGATGCGTCAGGGCATGCTGGACACTTTTTGCGTCAGGACGTCGTGGACCCTTCACCGCCGGCTCGAAGGGGCAAGGTTGGTGCACGGCTCCGAATCCGCTGTGCACCAGCCATTCCTGGCAGGAAGCGGCTGAATCAGGGGTCGGCCGCGAGACCAGGCAGGTCGAGGGCGAGCGCATCCGGACCTGATTTCGCTGCTGCCGGTTCCTGCGTCGTGGTGTGTGGCGCGGGTCCGCGCCGTGGTGTGACGGCGGTTCGGCGGTTCTGCGGCCGATGCCCGGTTTCTCTATCCTGGTTACCAGCGGCCTGTGTCGAGAGCCGGCGCCGGTGAAATCGATCTATCCGACGGAGGCTCCCTCGGTGGCTATTACCGACATCAATGTGTTCGCCCATCTCACCGACGCCGACACCGACGCGCTCGGACGGGAACTGGACGAGATCCGCCGTGACGTCGAGGAGTCCAGGGGCGCCCGTGACGCCCGCTATATCCGGCGGGTCATCCGTCTGCAGCGCTCGCTGGAGTTGGGTGGACGTGCCGTGCTGTTCGGCAGTCGTCGGCGTCCTGCGTGGGTCGCGGGTACCGCGATGCTCTCGCTCGCGAAGATCATCGAGAACATGGAACTCGGCCACAATGTGATGCACGGGCAGTGGGACTGGATGAACGATCCGGAGATCCACTCCACGTCGTGGGAGTGGGATCAGACGGGTCCCTCCGAACACTGGAAGCGCGCCCACAACTATGCGCACCACACGTACACGAACATCGTCGGCATGGACGACGACGTGGGATTCGGCATCCTGCGGATGACGCGCGACGAGAAGTGGCGCCCGATCAACCTCCTGCAGCCCATCGCGAACGTCATCCTCGCCGCGACGTTCGAGTGGGGCATCGCCCTGCACGACCTGGATGCGCAGAAGGAGCTCGACGGCGTCGAGCCGATGCGGTGGAACTCCGAGCCGCACAAGCAGTTCGCCGTCAAGGTCGTCCGCCAGGTCGGTAAGGACTTCGTGCTCTTCCCGGCGCTCACCGGGCGGGCCTGGAAGCACACGCTGGCCGCGAACGCGACCGCGAACCTCGTCCGCAACGTGTGGGCGTATGCGGTGATTTTCTGTGGTCACTTCCCGGACGGTGCCGAGAAGTTCACCTCCGAGCAGTACGAGTCGGAGACCCGCGCCCAGTGGTACCTCCGGCAGATGCTCGGCAGCGCCAACATCGACGCGGGCCCGGTCATGGGGTTCATGACGGGTAACCTCAGCTACCAGATCGAGCACCACTTGTTCCCGGATCTGCCGTCGAACCGGTACCCCGAGATCGCGGTGCGGGTCCGGGCGCTGTGCGACAAGTACGACCTGCCCTATACCAGCGGGCCGCTGAGCAGGCAGTATCTGCTGGCGCTCCGCACGATCCACAAGCTGGCGCTGCCGGATCGCTTCCTGAAGCGGACCTCGGACGATGCGCCGGAAACCTCGTCCGAACACAAGTTCCTTGCCGCCGGATCTCGGATCGCGGAGGCTCTGCACGTCGACGCTGTCACCGGACGCCGGCGGGGGCTGTTGTCGGCGTTGCGTGAGCACGCCGAGGCCCGCATCGACGTACGCAGGTTCAAACACAGGATGTGAACGAGCAGGTCGTCGACCGATTGCCGCACGAGCTGTACAGTGGTGGGAAGTGCCAGGGAAATTCTTCTTCCCTCGGCGGTCTACTCATCAGAAATTCGCCTCGATGAGGCGGAGGCATGAGCAAGCTTCGGCACACCCACGCGCCGGCGATGCGGACCATCGACACCGTCACGCGAGATCGCGTCCTGGTGACGAGAGTCGCCGCCCAACGCAATACAACATGTTAGGACCTGCTGTGAACAGCACACACCGCTCTATGAACAGATCACTTTTCTACGACCCGATGGCCAAGGCCGGCGGCGCGGACAGCATTGCCCTGCCAGTGGTCGCCAGCCCTGCGGTCGATCTGCCGCGGCCCGAGCAGCGAACCGCCGAGGAAATCCATCGCGCACTGTTCAGCGCCCAATAGCCTTGTCACGCGGGGGTTCTCGCGCATTCCCTCACGTCGGGATGTGAGGGGCGACCACCGGATGCGGGACTTCCGCCGCATGTGTGGTTCACTGAGTGTGGTCGTAGTTTTTGTTCGCGTTCTTTTCCGCGCTCGCAAATCCTAATTGCGGGCGGATCTCCTTTTCGGGAATTGCCGTCGTGTGATAGCGGCCCGGCCCTACCCATTTTCGGTAGAGCTGTTGTGCATGACAAGAGGAGATACACATGGCACAGGGCATCGTGAAGTGGTTCAACGCCGACAAGGGTTTCGGCTTCATTTCCCCTTCGGACGGTTCCGCTGACGTCTTCGCGCACTACTCGGAGATCCAGAGCGGCGGCTACCGCAGCCTCGACGAGAACCAGCGCGTGCAGTTCGAGATCGGCCAGGGCGCCAAGGGTCCCCAGGCGACCGGCATCACCGTCATCTGATTCGTCCCCACTGTCCCCCTTGCGGGGATGTGAGGCACCGTCCCCCTTGCGGGGATGTGAGGCACCGTCCGGCCCCGACCCCTCTGCAGGGGGCGGGGCCGGACGTGTTTGCTGCTACCGGGAAAACTCGAGCCGTGCCGCCGGACAGCGTCGGGTTCCCTACCGTGCGGGCCGGCGAGATCAGGTCACGGCGTTCGTGCAGCCGCAGAGTCTGCGGACTCGCCCCGCCCAGCTCCGACGCAACCGAGATGCTGTACACACCGCGACTCGAGTGTCCCGTCGACGTGTAACGGGCGCCGCCGTGCCCTCCGCATCGATGGTGGTTGCAGCTTCAATCATCCGATACCCGGTCGGACCGCCCATCCCCTCTCGTCTTCCAGGCGCCGTCGATCTGATACGCGGCGTCGGAACGCTGTATCGAGGGTGAGGGGTCAGGATTTCATTCGGTCGGTGCACGCTTCACCGGCGCGCACGGGTTACTCCCCAACGCATCACCCGTGTCGTCCGAACGCGCCGGCGACGCCCCGCGTTCGACGCCATGTCTGCCGAACCGGAGACAGTAAACGGCAGTGACCGCCATCACGAAAAAATCTATAGTCGCGACTGTAGACAATCCCTAGTAGCCGTTGTAACGTCTGGATCGCAGATGAAAGCAGAGGTCCGAAAAGGCAGGTAGAGGATGAACTACCTGCATGAAGGAACTGGTAAGTAGGGCGGGACGCGTCGAGCAGAGTGTTGACGCTGGTTTGGGAAAGACTCGATGCGTCCCGCCATCCACCGGGCAGCCAGATCGGCCCGGTAGAAATCGCAGGGAACAGGAAGTTGCAGGACCTGCGGCGCCGGTAGGTGTCGCATCCGGGGCGGTAGTGAGCTGACCGGCCCGGAACGCAGGAAGATCCCGACCAGGAGGTGGTGCCCGGTTAGCTGCTACTCAATCGCGTATCCCCGCCGAAGCGGGAAATCGGTAAGGAGACCGGCCTGATGGTTGGTCTGGTCAAGTAATCCCTCACGCCCCGGCGCCTCCACAGGCGCCGGGGCATCGTCCGTCTACACGAAAGGCGTCACGCCCATTCCAGCGACACCGAACGGCAGTGGTCCGGGAGACAGATTCGCCGACGAGGACTACCCGGCATACAGCATGGGCCGGGCCGCCGAACTGCTCGGCGTCACCCAGGCGTTCCTCCGCAGCCTCGACGCCGCGAAACTCGTCACCCCGTTGCGATCCGAGGGCGGGCACCGCCGGTACTCCCGCTACCAGCTCCGCATCGCCGCCCGCGCCCGCGAACTGATCGACCAGGGCACCCCGATCGAAGCCGCCTGCCGCATCATCATCCTCGAAGACCAACTCAGCGAAGCCCAACGCATCAACGCCGAACTCCGCCGGGCGCAACAGCACTCAGGCCGGGCTGCACCCCCTGCAGATACCACCGACTGATCCCGTCGGGACGTCCTGGACGGCAGGCCTGCGGCACCCCACCAAGCCCCACGACCCGTGCTCACGGGTCAGAACTGGGTCAGCACGATCCGCGCCGTCCCGTACACCGCGGTCCCGGCAGTGACCAGTCCGAACACCAGAATCCACAGGCCCGCCGGGATGCGCGTGAGCCACCGGAGCTGATCGGCGTCCGAACCCCCGCCGCCCCCGCGTCGATGCGTGCGGGCGAGTTCGACGACCGGGCGGGTCGCGCCGAACAGCAGCACCCATGTCAGCAGATACGCCGCGGTGTAGCGGATCACCGGATCCCCGTAATAGGCCGCCGCCCCCACGGCCGCACCGACCGCGAGCACGGACAGGAACCCGAACAGATTGCGGATCAGCAGGATCAGCAACGCGAGCGCGGCCAGCACCGACCACAGCACCGCGGCCGGACGGTCGAGCGTCAGCAGCGTCGCCGCGAGGAACCCGAGCACCGCCGGTCCGACGTAGCCCGCGAACGCGGTCGCCATCATGCCCGGGCCCCGCGGATTACCCGACGAGACGGTCACCCCGGAGGTGTCGCTGTGCAACCGGATCCCGGACAGCCGCCGCCCGACCAGACGCGCGACGAGCGCGTGCGACCCCTCGTGGGCCTGGGTGATCAGGTGCCGCGTCGCGAGCCACAACGGCCGCACGGTGACCAGCACGAGCGCGATCACGGCGGTGACGACGATCAGCGCGGGCGGGGCCGGCTCGCTCACCGCGGACACCGCGTCCCACGCGGATCCCAGTGCGTCCGGGATCGAGGCGAGGGTCGAGGACACAGGGGCACCTTCCGTCGGGGATCCGAACGAGTCATCGTACCGGCGCAGCCCGGGCCGCAACCTCGGCCGGGGACACCGGCGGATCGGGACACCGATAGATTGAAGCGTGTGTCCGACCGTCGCTCCACCGAGATCCGCGACGGTATCGCCGATTCCTGGGCCGTCGGTCTCGGACTGATCCCCCTGGGTCTGGCGTTCGGGGTGGTGCTGACCCAGGGTGGTTTCGACTGGTGGTGGGCGCCGATCTTCTCCACCGTCATCTACGCCGGGTCGATGGAGTTCCTCGCGGTCGGTCTGATCGGGGCGGTCACCCCGTTCGCGTCGCTCGCAGCGGCGACGCTGCTGATCAACTTCCGGCACGTGTTCTACGGTCTGAGCTTCCCGCTGCGGGTGATCCGCAGCCGCATCGGGCGGATCTACAGCGTCTACGCCCTCACCGACGAGTCGTACGCGATCGTCGCCCCGAAACCGCACGAGAAGCTGACGGGTCCCCGGATCCTCGCCGTGCAGGTGCTGTGTCAGGTGGTGTGGGTCGCATCGGGGACCATCGGTGCCGTGATCGGGGCGGCCCTCCCGGCGGGCCTTTCGGGCCTCGAGTTCGCGCTCACCGCGCTGTGTACGGTGCTCGCGATCGACGCTTTCCGCATCAACCGAGACCTGCCGGCACCCGCGATCGCGCTGGTCTGCGGGCTGGTGGCCTTGGTCCTCGCGAAGGACGTCATGCTTCCCGTCGCCCTCGGGTTGTTCGTGCTGGCGCTGCTCGTCCGGTACGTCTACCGCAATCGGGTGTCCCATGCCTGAGTCGGTGCCGGGCGCCGGCTACGTGCTGGCGTCGCTGTTCGTGATGTTCGTGGTCACCGTCGGCCTGCGGGCGGCGCCGTTCGCGGCGCTGGCGTTCCTGCGTGATTCGGCGGTGGTGAAGTTTCTCGGCACCACGATGCCGGCCGGGGTGATGGTGATCCTGGTGATGTACACGCTGCGCGACACCGGTGCGACGACGTGGCTGCCCGCGGTGATCGGGCTCGGTGCGACCGTCGCGGTCCATCTGTGGCGACGCAACCCGGCGCTGAGCACCGTCGTCGGCACCGCCTCCTACGTGGTGGCCGGCGCGCTCTGGGGCTGAGCGGCCTCCGCGGCGGACGTGTCGGTGCCCGGGGTATCGGATCCGCGGCGCGACCGGGCGGCGACCACCGCGGCGACCAGCAGCACGATCCCGGTCAGGCCCTGGGCGTTGCCCAGCAATTCGAGAACCGTCTGCTCCACCCAGCCGTGCGACGAGGCATCGATGAGCAGATAGTTGGGCCCGACGAGGAACACGAGCGCGGCGGGCAGCAGCACCGGCCACCAGCTGCGGTACTGCGGCGCGATCGGGATGGCGATGAGCAGCACGCTGTACGCCCAGTGGTGGGTGACGGCGATGGGCGCGGCGAGCAGCGTCGCGAGCGCGATCACGCCGAGCGCGATCACCGGTTCGTCCGAACGCAGGAAACGATTCGCAGCCCACGCGGCCGCCGCGACGATGACCACGGCGCAGGCCAGCCACAGGCCCTTGGTGACCGTTTCGGGGAAGTCGAACCGGGCGAGCAGACCGGTCAGCGCCTGGTTCCGGAAGAACTCCTGGTCACCGGCGCGGTCGGTTGCCCAGGCCTCGTGGGTCCAGAAGTAGACCGACGACTCGGGTCGCAGCCAGTATCCGAACGCGGCGATCGCCAGGAATCCACCGGCCGCGCGGGCGACGGACGGCAGGTCGCGGCGCAGCAACAACAGCAGGCCGAACGCCGCGGGTGTGATCTTGATGGCGGCGGCGAGCGCGATCCCGATCCCGCGGAACCGGCGGGGGATGACCCCGAGGCAGTCCGCGACGACCAGCGCCATGAGCACGATGTTGATCTGGCCGAACGCGAAGTTCGACCGCATCGGCTCGAGGCACAGCGTCAGCCCGAGCGCTGCGGTGGCCAGCAGGGACGCGCGATCGACGTTCATGCGCTCGAGCGCGACCTTCAGCACCCACCAGACCAGCACGATCAGGCCGAGCGTCCAGAGGAACTGCATGGTGGTGCTGCCGACCAGCGGCAACACCGCGAACAGCGCCGCCGCGAACGGCGGATAGATGAACCGGAAGCCCGAACTGGTGTGGAAGCCCTCCGTGTACAGCGGGGTGTGGTGCAGGAACGCTTCACCGGCATCCCGGAAAACGTCCAGGTCCATCAGGTACTCGGTCACCGACTCGTGCAGGTTCACGGTCACGACGATCGCCGAGAGGATCAGACCCAGCGTGACGAGCGCCGACTGCACGGGCCGGATTCGGATTTCGGACGACAGCACGAGCGTGCACCCCCTGGGTTCGTGACGGCGCGGAGACCGGTGTGGCATGTGAACTCGGGTTACGTTACACAATCGTTGTCATCGCGTCGTGGCGGCTGGATTGCGGTCGCCGCTCCGATGTGCTGCCGTCAGTCGCCGCGAGCGGCGAGTTCCCCGTGCCGCAACCGGGCGGGATCGACGTCGTCCAGCGAGGCCACCACCAGGTCCGCACGCGCCGCCGCCAGGGCCTCCGCGTCGTCGGACCGGGCGACGCCGAGCGCGGCCATGCCCCCCGATTTCGCGGCCAGGATTCCGCTGACCGCGTCCTCGACGACGAAACAGGCTCCGGGCGACACGCCGAGTTCCGCGGCCGCGGTGAGAAAGATCTCCGGGTCCGGCTTGCCGTGGGCGAAGTCCCGTCCGGACAGGTTCGCGTCGAAGACATCCAGCAGGGTGGCGCCGGGCGGGGGGCCGTGGAGCGCTGCGCCGGGGGCCTTGCCAAACTCGTCGAGCGCGATCCCGCGCAGGAACCGGTCGGCGTTCTTCGACGACGACGCAGCGGCGATCGGGATTCCCGCGGCGCGCACGGCCAGTGCGAACCGCACCCCATCGGGGTATGCCTCGAATGCCCTCGCGTCGATCATGCGCACCAGCAGTCGCTGCTTGCGCTCGGCATAGGTCGCGGTGCGCTCCGCGGCGTCCGGGACGTGGAAGTACTCGAGTGCCGCGCGGGCACCGTTCCGCCGCGGCTTCCCCGACAGCACCTGCTGATAGACCTGCGCGGTGAAGCCCTCCGGCGACCACGTGGTCGCGTCCCGGATGCCGGACCAGTCATCGTCCATCAGTTCGTGGAGGGCTTGTCGCCACGCCGCCTCGTGCGGGGAGTCGACGAGCACCCCGTCCACGTCGAAGATCGCGCCGCGGAATCCCGTGGTCCGCGACGGCGAGGCCGTCGGCGCCTCGGTCACGATCTCGCCCCGCCCGATTGCCGGGCGGTCGACGACCGCTGCGCGGGGAGGGTGAACACGCAGCTGTCGCCGGCGCCGAGTTCGTGTTCCTGGCCGTCGAGCGCGACCCGGATCGGCACGTGGAATCCCTCGGCCTGCGCGAGCACGGTCAGTTCTCCTCCGGTGATGCGCACCCGCAGTGGTGTGCCGCGGAACCGGATCGAGAATGACACGCCGTCGAGCCGGTCGACGAGCCGCGGCCGGAACACGAGCACGCCGTCGTCGATGCGGGTTCCGACATAGGTGCGTTGCAGCACGTCGAGCGTGCCGGACAGGACCCCCATGTGGATGCCTTCCTTGGTGGTGCCGCCCTGCAGGTCGCTGACATCGCTCTCGAGCGCCAGCATGAAGCGTTCCCAGGATCCGGGCGGGTCGAGGTCGGCGAGGACGGACGCGAACGTCACGTGGCTCAGTGTCGAACCGTGGGAGGTTCTCTCGTCGTAGTACGCGATGGTGCGCTCGGCGAGATCCCGATCGAAGGGATAGCCGAGCCGCGCGAAGACCGGTTCGAGTTCCTCGTAGTCGAACAGGAAGAACAGCATGACCGTGTCCGCCTGCTTGGCCATTTTGTACCGGTTGGGATCGTCGCCCTCGGCGCGCAGGATCCGATCCAGGCGTCCGATGTCGGGGTAGCCGGCGCGGTAGCGATCCCAGTCGAGTTCCTCGAGTTCGTCGTAGCCCTCGAACTGGCTGATCACCCCGAGGTGGAAAGGCACGAACATGCGCCGGCTCATGTCTTCCCACAGCGCCAGTTCCTCGTCGGCCACCGCGAGGCGGGACAGCAGCGCGGTGCGGCGGATCGCGGACAGCGACTCGAGGACGGACGGCACGGTCGCCATCACCCACGCCACCATGACGTTCGTGTACGCGTTGTTGCGTACGCCGGGTTCATCCGAGCCGGGATAGTGTTCGTGGAATTCGTCCGGGCCCATCACGCCGTGGATCTCGTACCGTTCCCGTTCCGGGTTCCAGTGCGCGATCGACGCCCAGAAGCGGGCGATCTCGACCATGAGTTCGGCGCCGTAGTCGGCGAGGAACTCGGCGTCGTCGGTTGCCTGATGGAAGCGCCACACGTTGTAGAAGATGGCCGCGTTGATGTGCCGCTGATTGCGGCTCCGATCCGGATCCCATTGTCCCGACATGGGATTGAGATGTACTTCTTGGGTCTCCTCGGTGCCGTCACTGCCGCTCTGCCATGGGAACATGGCACCGCGGTAACCGGCTTCCGATGCAGCCCAACGTGCTTCGGTGAGGCGGCGGTACCGGTAGAGGATCAGGCTTCGGGTCACCTCCGGAATCCGGAGGTTGAGGAACGGGTAGACGTACATCTCGTCCCAGAACACATGGCCCCGGTACGCTTCGCCGTTGAGGCCGCGTGCCGGGACCCCTGCATCGTGTCGTGCGGTGTGTCGCGAGCAGACCTGCAGCACGTGCGCGACGTGCAGACCGAGCAGGAGATGCGCGCGGGGTTCGCCGGGAAGTTTGACATCGCAGATGTCCCACAGTTCGTCCCAGGCCGCCCAGTGTTCGGCGAAGGAGGTGGCGAAATCCGGATACCGCAGTACGTGCCGGCCGGCCGCGGCCAGGGGTTCGGTGATGGCGTTGTCCCGCGAGGTGAACAGCGACACCATCTTCTCCACCCGGACCGGCTTGCGGCGTTCGACGTCGAATACGAGCACCTGCTGGATGTAGTCCTCCATCTGATACAGGCTCCGCTCCACGTGGTACGGGTCCTCGTCGTTTCCCCGGAAGACCCGGGTGCGGGCCGCCTCGGCCACGTAGATGTCGGACTGGCGGGTCTGCACGCGCAGCGCGATGGTCTCGTCGCTGAACGTGCGGGGTGAGACCGGATCCAGGTGCCGGCCCTCGAGTTGCCGGTAGCGGGCGACGACGCGGTTCGTGACCCGGCCGTCGAGTGCCGAGACGACTTCCACTCGCCCCGACCAGTTCTCGGGAGTGATGGTCCACTCGATCGCGGCCTGGTGGCTGTCGGCCATGCTGACGAATCGGCGGCTCCGCAGTGTCGTCTCACGGCCGGAGTGGTCCCGGAAGGTCATTTCGCGCATCACGGTCGCGGACCGGATGTCGTAGGTGTGCCGATATCCCAGCAGGTCGACGTTGTCGAGCCGGATTGCGTCCCCGTCCTCGATGCGGAGTTTGAGAACCAGCCAGTTGGAGACGTTGACGAGGTCCTCGTTGAGGACCGGTCGCCCGCCCATGATCGTGGTCTCGCGGTTGTAGATGCCGTGGACGTACGTGCCGGGATAGTGAACCGGCCCCATGTCTTCCCACTCGGCGGTGCCGCGCGTGCAGAAGTATCCGTTGCCCGTGGAGGTCAGAGCTTCACGCAAACCCTCTGCGGCACTGTCGAAACGATCGTAGTCGAGACCGAAATCCGGATCCTGCACGGTGTTTCACCTCCCAGTCACGCGACGTACCGGTGGTCAGGTCAGGGTGGCCAGGAAACGCTCCACGTCGTCGACGGAGGCCAGTGCGTAGTGGGCCGCCGTGGTCCGATTCGCCACCTCGGGGTCGTCGGGATCCCCGACGAGGATGCCGATCCCGCGGTCGCGCAACGCCCGGAACGCGTACTCGTCGGTGATGTCGTCGCCGAGGTAGATCGGAACCACGTCGTCGCCGTCGAGGCCGAGCACGTCGATGAGGTAGAGGACGGCCTTGCCCTTGTTCCAGTCGACGTTCGGTCCGAGTTCGTACACCATCTTGCCGGGAGTGAGCTTCAACCTGCCTGCGTAGTCGTCCAGCACGGACCGCACCGTCGCCGCGATGCGGTCGCGGTCGGCGGGATCGACGAGGCGATAGTGAACGGCAACCGATGCGCGTTTCGATTCGACGTGTGCACCGGGGATGCCGCGGGTCTCGTCGCGGAGCCGTTCGGTGACCTCCGCGACGAGATCGGTGTAGCGCGCGACGTAGGCGTCGGAGAGCGAGCCCCGCGTCGGTGTCCAGATGTCGAATCCGTGACTGCCGGCGACCGCGAGGTCGTCGACACCCATCAACTGTTGCGCGACGCCGCGGTCGCGGCCGGTGACGACGCACACCGGAACGCGGGTGGCCAGGTCGTGGACGACGGTGCGCATGCTCTCCGACATCACCGCATCCTCGGGTCGCGCCACGATCGGGCTGAGGACGCCGTCGTAATCGAGGAACACGGCCGGCCGTCTGCCGGCGAGTCGGCGAGCGAGTGCGGGGTTCCCGAGCGCGGGGGGAACGTCGCGCACTGCCGTTTCCTGCATCGTTCAGCACCTCCAGGAGGCCGGAGTCGGTGGCGAGTCACATCGTCGCACGGATCGGCGGGTCGGCGCCGTGACTCCCGGCGGGGAGCGTCGCCGAGAACACCCTTGTATCCGGTTATCTACCACGTTTCCTAGAATCCGATAGATAGCCGGATGAACGAGGGAATCGGGGGATGCGCCGGGCAGTGGCAGACGCACCGCGTGACGGCCGGACCTCGCCGCTGCACCCGTCGGCCGGCTGTGTCACGATCTCGGACGTGATGCAGGCAGTGGACCGGCGGTCAGGACGGAACCGGCGCGGACTGCCCGGGGCGGTGATGCTGGCCGCGGTGGTCGTTGCAACCGGGCAACCGGTCGTTGCCGCGGCGGACGAACCGGACGGGACAACCGGAACCGGGCCCTGTGCCACCGACACGTGGAGCCACGAGTCGGTGGTGCCGTCCGAGCTGGACATCCCCGTGCCGTACCCGGTGATCACGACCGTGCCCTACCCGGCGCCGGAGCCGGTGCCGGTGCGAGTCGAACCGGACCCGCTTCCGGCGGACCCGTGCGCCGACCCCTGCCCGGACCTGACCGGCGAGCCCGCACGGACCTCGCCGTTGCTGCCGCGCATCGGCCTGATGCCGACCCCCTTCTACTTCGGCGCGCCGGTGCCCGGGCCCGATCCGGAGCCGCCCGCCCCCGAGCCCGGCGGCGCGCAGGCGCCGATCGAACCCGCCCCGCTCGCTCCGGCGCCGCCGGCCCCGAACGTCGTGGACGTCACCACCGTTGCCAAGCAGACCGGCGCCGGTTCGATCAACCGGACCGACAAGCGCTGGCAGGTGCACGGCACCGACCTCGGCGTCATGTGGGAGTCGGAGCCGGGACGGATCGCCGTCGCGTTCGGCGACACGGTCGGCCGGGGCTTTCACCCGCCGGGCGGGCAGGGCGAGGACTGGCGCAGCAACGTCCTCGCATTCAGCACCGACCGCGACCTCGCCGACGGCATGACGTTCGATTCGATGGTGCAGGATTCACGGTGTCACGCGGCCGAGGTCCTGAGCAGCCGCAAGCTCGACAACGTCGAGATCACGGTGATTCCCACCTCGGGGTTCGCGGTCGGGTCGCGTCAGTATCTGACCTACATGTCGATCCGCACGTGGAACAGCATCCCGGCCACCTGGTGGACCAACCACGGTGGCATCGCCTACTCCGACGACGGCGGGTCGACGTGGACGAAGGATCCGCATGCCCGGTGGGACAACATCTTCGGGGTGACGAACTTCCAGGTGGCGGCGGCGGTGCCCGCCGAGGGCTATGTGTATCTCTTCGGCACCCCGAACACACGGCTCGGATCGGTGGCGCTGGCGCGGGTACCCGAGGACCGGGTGCTCGAACCGGACGCCTATCAGTACTGGCGCGACGGCAGCTGGACCCACGTGGGTGGTTACACCGCGGCGACCCCCGTGGTACACGGACCGGCCGCGGAGTTGTCCGTCCGGTTCGACGCCGCCGCGGGGCGGTGGCAGATGGCGTATCTGGACACCGCGAAGGCCGCGATCGTGCTGCGCGAGTCGGACACCCCGCAGGGAGCGTGGTCGGAGAGCGCCCGCCTCGTCGGGGTGGAGGAGCACGCCGAGTTGTACGGCGGGTTCCTCCACCCGTGGTCGACCGACGAGGATGTCTACTTCATGCTTTCGACCTGGTCCGACTACAACACCTTCCTGCTGCGCACCCGCATCGAACGGTGATCAGGTTCCGCTGATCTCGTTGGGGGTCTGCGGCAGGGCGCCGGTGGTGATCGCGCCGGTGGCGAGATCGACGGCGTGCAGCTCGTCGTCGGCAGGGTCGGTGACGAAGACCGTGCCGCCCAGTACCTTCATGGCGGGGCGCGGCTGCTGCCACTCGCCGGGTTCGGTCCACGGATCGACGACGGCGATCTTCCGGATCACCTCTCCCGTGTGCTCGTCGACGACGTGCAGGTTGCCGTCCGTGCCGAGCACCAGGGCCTCACCGTCCGGTCCGCGACCGAGCGACCGGAAGGTGTAGCTGGTGCCGAGATCGACCAGCCGCAGTCCCGAGGTGGCCGTGTTCACCAGTGCAATGCGTTCGGGCCGTTCGAGTTCGGCGTCCGGGTCGGTCTTGTAGTCGCCCAGTACGACCTCGGAGTCCTCCGACCCCGCCTGATTGCCGAGACGTGCATACGGATCGGGAGCGGTCACCTTGGTGATGGTTCCGCCCCGGTAGACGAGCATGCCGTCCTCGCAGCCGACGACGATCGTCTCGTCCCGGGCGGTCGCTTCCCCGTGGACACCCGGGCACTGTTCGTTGCGGACCGTCTCGGTGCCTGCGGCATCGAGGACGGCGATTCCGTTGCGGGAGTCGCTGTTTCCGAGCGTGATGAGCAGGCCACCGTTGGACAGGGGCACTGCGACCCCGTGATGCGCGTCGGGCAGCGTGACCGTCTCGACCTCCGGTGCGCCGTCCGCGAGGCCGGCCGGATCGAACAGCTCGATGCGGCCGGTGCCGTCGTCGAACAGTGCGGTCCGCCCCGCGTGCGCGACGACATGCCCGGGCTTGGTGGCCTCGAAATCCGTTCCGGACCAACGAGGGTCGCCGGCGTAGTGGTGCGCATGGTCGCCGTGCGGCTCCGACCAGCTGCCGGTGTCCAGTGCCCGGAACCCACCGGCGGTCGTGACGAACACGTGGCGGCCGTCGCCCGCGGGGCTGAGGCGATTGAACCCGTCCAACGGCAGGTCCGCGACCACGTCGAGGCTGGTGGCATCGACGACGAGGACGCCGCCGTCGTAGGTGAGGGCCAGCCGTGGTTGCGCCGACGCGGTCTCGGCCGGGGTGCCGGCGGGGGCGGTCGACCCGGTGTCGGTGTCGGTATCGGTCGACGAGCATCCCGCGAGCAGGGTGACGGCGAGTCCGGCGGACAGCGCGGCGACGCCGGGACGGAGGAGGGTTTTCATGGGCACAGATCTACGCGTTAATGGAAACGAATGTCAAAGTCTAGTATGCGTATGTCTGCATCCCGGTGTCCGGCGAAAGCGAGCCGGGGGCGACTCCCCGGGTCCGCGAATCACCGTCCGGATGAACGCGGAATCGCGCCCACCTGTCGTTACCATCGACCGATGGACCCGGTCCGCAACCCGTATGCCCCGGGCGCGGGACAGCGCCCGCCCGAACTCGCCGGCCGCGACAAGCAGCTCACGGCGTTCGAAGTGGTGCTCGAACGTATCGCGCGGGGCCGGCCGGAGCGGAGTGTTGTGCTCACCGGGCTGCGCGGTGTCGGCAAGACCGTGCTGCTCAATCACCTGCGCTCGGCCGCGATCGCCCGCAGCTGGGGCACCGGCAAGATCGAAGCGCGCCCGGACCAGGACCTGCGGCGACCGCTGTCGTCGGCGCTGCACATGGCGGTGCGGGAGATCGCGGCGGCGCACCCGGACCGCGAATCGGTCGACTACTTCCTCGGCGTCCTCAAGTCGTTTGCGCTGCGCGCCACCGCGGACAAGGGCATGCGGGAACGCTGGCAGCCGGGGATCGACGCGCCCGCCGTCAAGGGTCGCGCGGACTCGGGCGACATCGAGATCGACCTCGTGGAACTGCTCGTCGACGCGTCCGGTCTGGCCCGCGACGTCGGGGTGGGCATCGCCCTGTTCATCGACGAGATGCAGGATCTCGGCGCGGCCGACGTCTCGGCGATCTGCGGAGCCTGTCACGAGCTGAGCCAGGACGCCGCACCGCTCATCGTCGTCGGTGCGGGCCTGCCGCATCTACCGGCGGTGTTGTCCGCGTCGAAGAGTTACTCGGAGCGGCTGTTCACCTATCACCGCATCGACCGGCTCGAACGTGCCGCCGCCGACCTGGCGCTCATCGCCCCCGCCGAACGCGAGGACGTCGAGTTCACCCAGGACGCGCTCGATGCCCTCTACGAGACGGCCGACGGATACCCCTACTTCGTGCAGGCCTACGGCAAGGCCACGTGGGACGTGGCGGCGGCGAGCCCGATCACCGCGGAGGACGTGCGGGTCGGGGCACCGGCGGCCGAGGAAGAACTCGCCGTCGGGTTCTTCGGATCCCGCTACGAACGTGCGACGCCCGCCGAACGCGAATACATGCGTGCGATGGCCGACCTGTCCGGTGACGACGGGCCCGTCGCCACGTCGAAGATCGCAGCGGAACTCGGACGTAAACCGGCGTCGTTGTCCCCGGCGCGGGACGGGCTCATCAAAAAGGGGCTGATCTACTCCGCGGAGCGCGGCTTCATCGGATTCACCGTGCCGCACTTCGGGCGGTATCTGCGTGCTCAATCCGATTGAGCTGCAGCCGGATACGATTCAGAGCCCGGTGCTGGGCGATGCGGACCGCGCCCGGCGTGGTGCCGAGAAGTTCGGCGGTGCGTTCCGTGCTGTAGCCCTGCATGACGCGCAGTTTCAGCACGAGCAGTTGCTGTTCGGGCAGCGTTGCCATGAGTCGCTGTGCGGCAGCGATCAACTCCTCGTCGAGCACGGCTTCCTCCGGCCCGGGCGCCGCCACCTCGTGCACGTGCGGCGCGGACCGGGCCGCGCTGCGGCGGGCGTCGGCGATCTTGCGGGTGGCGATACCGAACGCGAAACGCAGCACCGAGGTCCCCCGGTCGCGGTAGCGAGGCAGCGCGCGGGTCAGTGCGAGGCACACCTCCTGGGCGAGATCCTCGACCGGGGTGTGGGCCCGGGTGTGCGCGTCCATCCGTGCGTCGCAGAAACGCATCACGTGCGGATGGACCGAGCGCACCACCACGCCCACGGCGTGCGGTTCACCGGCGACGGCGCGCGGAACCCAATTGCGGAGCAGTGCTTCGGTTTCGGTGTCGGTCACGGTGGTTCCTCTCGGGGCGGTAATTCGACACCTCGAGCCTGCGCCGCCGCAGCGTCACGAAACAGCACCCCTGGGGGTGGTCAGTCCTCCACCCACCGCACGACGTCGCCGAGCTCGGCCCGGTCGGTGCGGCACGTGTTCGCCGGATGGGACTCGTCGGCGTAGCCGAACGAGATGGCGCACACGATGTCGCGCTCATCGGAGATGTTCAGCTCGTTGCGCAGCGCCGTCGCGGTCATCGCGACGGCGGCCTGGGGGACCGCGGCGATGCCGAGGGCCTGCGCGGCGAGCAGCAGGGTGGCGACGTAGCCGCCGCAGTCGACGGCGCCGTACGTGCCGAGCTGCTTGTCGGTGGTAACGATCGCGACGTGCGGGGCGCCGAAGAACCGGTAGTTCTCGAGCATCTGCCGGGTGCGCTCGGGATAGTCGTCGCGGGCGATGCTCAGTGCGTTGTACAGGGCGTATCCCGCGTTGCGCCGGCGCTCGGCGTACTCGCCGCGGTACTCGACGGGACCTGCGATGTCCGGGTCGAGGAGCCCGGAGGCGGCCTGCTCGTACGTGGCCGCCCGGAGCCGGTCGGTGGCGTCCCCGCTGGTCACGTGCACCTGCCACGGCTGCGAGTTGCACCACGACGGGGTGCGCTGGGCCATCCGCAGCATGCGTTCGATGTCCTCGCGCGGCACCTGCTTGGACAGGAACGCACGGCAGCTGTACCGGGCGTCGAGCAGCGTCGACAGCATGGTCGCGTCGGAGTTGGTCGCGTCGGAGACGGTCATGACCTCACGATCCCACACCCGAGGAGTTAGCGCTCGTTCAGGGTCTGTCCGTCCAGACCCGCCCGGTGGTGGCGGGCGCGGTAGTTCTCGCGATCGAACCGGCGCATGCTGGAGGTAACGAAATCGACAGCCGCCGCCCGGTCCGCCGTCGGCGCCCCGGGCGCGGACGGGAGCCACCATGTCGGAGAACGTTGCGTGCAAGCTCATCGGAGACCATCTGATGTCCGGGGAGATGGTCCCCGGCGAGGAGATAGCGATCCGGATCGACCAGACCCTCACCCAGGACGCCACAGGAACCCTGGTGATGCAGGAACTCGAAGCGCTGCATCTCGATCGCGCGCGGACGGAGGTCAGCGTCCAATACGTCGACCACAACCTGCTGCAGGCCGACGAGAAGAACGCCGAAGACCACGAGTACCTGCGCACCTCCTGCCTGCGGTACGGGCTGTGGTTCTCCAAGCCGGGCAACGGGGTTTCACACCCGACGCACATGCAGCGGTTCGGGATACCGGGCAAGACGCTGGCCGGATCCGATTCGCACACGCCTGCGGCCGGCTCGCTCGGCATGCTCGCCATCGGCGTCGGCGGACTCGAGGTGGCGCTGGCCATCGCCGGCGAGCCGCTGAACCTGCGGATGCCCGAGATCTGGGGTGTGGAGCTGACCGGCGCTCTGCCGCCGTGGTGCTCGGCGAAGGACGTGATTCTCGAGATGCTCCGCCGGCACGGCGTCAAGGGCGGAGTCGGGCGGATTCTCGAATATCACGGGCCTGGACTGGAGACGCTGACCGCGATGGACCGGCACGTGATCGCGAACATGGGCGCCGAACTCGGTGCGACCACCACCGTGTTCCCTGCCGACGACGCGGTGCGCGAGTTCCTGAGGTCGGAGGGCCGGGAGAAGGACTTCGTCGAGGTCGTCGCCGACCCGGGCGCGGGATACGACCTCGTCGAGCACGTCGACCTGTCTTCCATCGAACCGCTGATCGCGAAGCCGTCGTCGCCGGGCAATGTGGTGGCCGTGCGTGAGGTCGCCGGGGAACCGGTCGCACAGGTCGTCATCGGATCGTCCGCGAACCCCGGACTGCGCGACTTCGCGATCGCGGCCGCGATGGTCGCCGGACGGCAGACCCTCCCGGAGGTCAGCTTCGACATCAACCCGTCCTCGCGGGAGATCTACTCCGACCTCACCCGCATGGGTGCCACGCTCGACCTCGTGACCGCCGGAGCCCGCATCCACCAGTCCGGATGCATGGGCTGCATCGGCATGGGGCAGGCCCCCGCGACCGGGCGGAACTCGTTGCGCACCATGCCGAGGAACTTCCCCGGTCGCTCCGGTACCCGGGAGGACTCGGTGTGGTTGTGTTCGCCGGAGACCGCGGCAGCCTCCGCACTGACCGGTTGCATCACCGACCCGCGTGATTGGGCCGCGCAGGCCGGCATGGACTACCCGACACTGGAGTTGCCTGCGGCCGCGTCGGTGAACACCGCGATGCTCGCCGCTCCGCCGCCGGAGGAGGAGGCACGAAACATCGAACCGGTGAAGGGACCGAACATCTCGTCGCTGCCCGATTTCCCGCCCTTGCCGGACCGGATCGAGGCTCCTGTTCTGTTGAAGGTCGCAGACAACATCTCCACCGACGAGATCTCGCCGGCGGGAGCTCGGGCATTGCCCTTCCGGTCCAACATCCCCAAGCTCGCGCAGTTCACCTTCACCCAGGTCGACGAGACCTATCCGGAGCGGGCCGCGGCCACGCACACCTCGGGACACATCGTCGTCGGCGGGGAGAACTACGGGCAGGGATCGTCGCGTGAGCATGCTGCCATCACGCCGCGGTATCTCGGTCTCCGCGTCGTGCTCGCGAAGTCGTTCGCGCGGATCCACTGGCAGAACCTCGCGAACTTCGGTGTCCTCGCTCTCGAATTCGAGAACCCGGACGACTACGACGCGATCGAGCAAGGCGATGTGTTCGTCCTCGACGGGCTGCGTGACGCGCTCGTGGCCGGGCCCGATCTGTCGGTGCATGATTCGACCCGTGAGGTGGACATTCCGGTGCGGCACAGGTTGTCGCCCCGTCAGCTCGAGGATGTGCTGGCCGGCGGCATCATTCCGAAACTGGCACTACGGGAACGAGGCCGGTGACGGCTCGATCACGGATGCCGGAACCCGGTAGTTCTCGCGGTCGAATCGACGAGTGCGCAGCCGGTACCGCCACGCGCAATCGGGCCACAGCGATCGGTTGACGCCGTCGCGGTCGAGGTACCAGCTGTCGCAGCCGGACGTCCACGCCGTTCCCGCCGACCGGTCGGCCATCTCGGCAGCGAACCGGGCCGGTGCCTGCTCGTCGACCTCGAGCGCGTCGACGCCCTCTTGGTCGGTCGCGTCCATTGCTGCCGCGGCATAACGGAACTGGGATTCGAGCATCGTGAGAACCGAGGTGTGGGCCAGGCCGGTGTTGGGACCGCCGAGGACGAACGCGTTCGGAAACCCCGCGACGGTGATACCCAGGTGCGCCTGCGCACCCTCGCGTGCCCACTGCTCGAGGAGGATCTTCCCGTCCCGCCCGGCCACCGGGACCGATGCGAGCGCACCGGACACGTGAAACCCCGTGGCATACACCAGAACATCGGCGCGGTGCTCGCGACCGTCCGCGGTGACGACGGAGTCCCCGGCGAGCCGTGCGAGCGGTGACGGGACCAGTTCGACGTTCCCGCGACCCAACGCGGGGTAGTAGTCGTCGGAGAACAGCAGCCGCTTGCATCCGATCCGGTAGTGCGGGGTCAGTGCCTCGCGCAGGGCCGGATCGGCGACCTGATCGTGCAGGTGCCGCAGCGCACGGGCCTCGAGCCGGTCCGGTGACCCAGTGAAGGCGCTCGATCGGGCTTCCGCGCGCCAGTATTCGAGTGTCCGCCGGACCGGGCGCGGGAGCGGTAGCCGGGGGAGGGTCCGCGGCAGGATCCACGGCGCGGTGCGCTGGACGACGGTGACGCGAGCCGCGACCTCGGCAACCTGGGGGACGACTTGTATTGCGCTGGCACCCGTTCCGACGACCGTGACGTGCCGCCCGGTGAGATCGAGCGCGTCGTCCCATCGGGCGGTGTGAACGGCGGGACCGTCGAAGGTGCCGGCCGGGCGGGGGATCCGGGGTACGTTGAGCGCGCCGACCGCCACGATGAGGAAGCGCGACTCGTAGCTGGTTCCCCGGTCGGTGGTGACGTGCCAGCGCTGCGTGCGTTCGTCCCAGCGGCACCCGGTGGCGGCGACCCCGCACGTGATGCGCTCGCGCAGGCCGGGTGCGCCGGCGAGGTCGTGCAGGTGCGCGAGGATCTCGGGTTGCCCGGCGCGGCCGCGTGCCCACGTCGCCTGCGGTGCGAACGAGTACGAGTACAGCGCCGGCGGGATGTCGCATTCGCAGCCCGGGTAGGTGTTGTCGCGCCACGTCCCGCCGACGGAATCCGCGCGTTCGAGGACCCGCACGTCCCGGCCGAGACGGTGCAGGTGCACGGCCGCGCCGAGCCCCGCGAATCCGGCGCCGATGATGAGGACTTCCGTGAACGACAGCACTTGAACAGTGTTCAAGTCAGCCCGTGAACAGTCAAATCGGGAAATCTCTCGATGTCTGGGATAAATCCGAGAAAGCCGGATACCCGGCTGATCAGACGAGGTCCTCCTCATCACCGGGTGCGCGGCGCCGCAGCCCGCGATAGGCCTCGGTGGGGGTTCGACGCCCCGCAACCACCGCCTCGACCTCGGCGGCGATCGGCATCTCGACGCCGTACTCACGGGCGAGTTCCATCACCGTCGGAGCGGTCTTGACACCCTCGGCGACCTGCCCCAGTTCGGCGACCGCCTCCTCCACGGACAGTCCGCGCGCGATCGCCTCACCGACCCGGCGGTTGCGCGACGCCGGGCTCATGCACGTGGCGATCAGATCGCCCATGCCGGTCAGGCCGGAAAAGGTCCGTGGCTGCGCGCCCATCGCCACGCCGAGCCGGATCATCTCGGCGAGTCCCCGCGAGAGCACCATCGCGCGGGTGTTGTCGCCGACCCCCAGTCCCTCGGCCATGCCGGCCGCGATCGCGACGATGTTCTTGAGGACCCCACCCAGCTCGCAGCCGAGTACGTCGGTATTGCGGTAGACGCGGAACACCTTCGACGCGAACAACGGTTGCAGCGCGCTCGCGACCGACTCGTCCTGCATCGCCACCACCGACGCGGCGGCCAATCCGTCGGCGATCTCGCTGGCGATGTTCGGTCCGGCGAGCAACCCGACCGGATGCCCCGGCAGGCACTGCGAAATCACCTCGGTCGGCCGCAGCCGCGTGCCCGGCTCGAGACCCTTCGCGAGCGAGACGACCGGTACCCAGGCGCGCACCTCGTCGGCGATCCGGTCGAGCGTTCCCCGCACCGCGTGCGAGGGCACCCCCACGACCAGCACATCCGCCTCGTGCGCGGCCTCGATCAGGTCGTCGGTGGCCCGCAGGTCGGCGGGGAGCTCGCGGTCGCCGAGGTAGCGGCTGTTCCGGTGCTCCTTGTTGATCTCCGCCGCGGTGTCGGAACTGCGCGACCACACCAGCGTCGGCGTGTTCTGGGCCGCGAGCCCCGCGACCGTGGTCCCCCACGAGCCGGAACCGAGAACGACGACGCGAACCGGACGTGCCATCTGCGATCACTCCTACCTGGTCTGCCAACGAGCCCTACGGATCCTCAGCGTGTCAGGTCGCTGGATGCGGCGGGGACATTTCGGGCGGTCGGGAACCGAACAACCCTCGATCCTTGCGCACATCCGGAGAAATTCGATTGCGGTGCGAGGTCGGCGGGTTCACCATCGGAACCGGTCGAAGCGGGACAGGAACCCGCGCGTCACCGCGAATTCAGGAGCACCACCGTGAACGTCGATGTCCCACCCGGAATCGAATCGCTGGCCGCGTACGGCTGGACCCCGCAGATCGCAGAGCGATTCGCGGGCAGTGATATTCACGGATCACCCGGGCGGATCGTGCGTGTCACCCGGGGCTGCGGCGAGGCCGTCACGTCGGCGGGACCGCTCCGAGTGCGGCCGTCCGGCCACCACGTGTGCACCGGCGACTGGGTGATCGTGCGCGAACCCGCCACCGAGGGCGACACGATCGGTGCGGTCTGCGCGGTGCTGCCGCGGGTCGGGGTGATCCGTCGTGCCGACGCATCGGGACGTTCGGAGGAACAGGTCCTCGCCGCCAATGTCGATACCGTCGTGGTGACGGTGGCAGCGGATACCGCGCTCGACCCGGGACGCGTGGAACGCCTGCTGGCACTGGCCTGGGACAGCGGTGCGCAGCCGGTCGTAGCGCTGACGAAAGCCGACCTCGCGACCGAACCGGTGTTCAGCGGGATCTCCGCGGTCGCACCCGGGGCTTCGGTAGTGGAGGTGTGCGCGCCGAACGGATCCGGCCTGAGCGAGTTGCGCGACCGGATCCACGGCACCGTCGTGTTCGTCGGCGCATCCGGCGCCGGGAAATCGACTCTGGTCAACGCATTGTGCGGGCGCGAGATCCAGGCGACGGCACCGGTGCGACAGCGCGACGGCAAAGGCCGTCACACCACCACCGAGCGGGAGATGTTTCCTCTGGGTGACGGACTGACCCTCATCGACACACCGGGGCTGCGCGGCGTCGGGATGTGGGAGGCGGGTGCCGGTATCGCCGCGGCCTTCCCCGAGGTCGACGAGCTCGCGCAACACTGCCGATTCACCGACTGCGCGCACGAGAGCGAGCCGGGATGTGCGGTCCGCGCCGCCGTCGAGGACGGCGACCTCGACGCGCGGCGGGTGGAGAGTCATCGCAAGCTGCGGCGCGAGAACGCCTGGGTTGCGGCCCGCTCGGATGCTCGGTTGCGGCACGAGCGTACCCGGGAGGCCAAGGTGATGAGCCGAGCGATCCGGGCGTACTACCGCGACCGCTGAGAGGCTGCGCCTGCTCCGGTCCTGGGGATCGCCTGCTTCACGGTCCGGGGGGAGGGTCCTCGGGCACAACCGGAGCAGTGTCATCAGGGTGCGAGTCTCGAAAGAGGCACCCGGGGAACGATCCTGGTCAGATCGCCCATGCGGAGCAGTACCCGTAGCGGCTGTGACGGCGGTGATCGGGTCGGCGCGACTATTCGCTTGCTGCCCAGGCAAGCCGCGATCGGCGTTCGTGTGTTTCGGCGACTACCTCGAGTCGCCCACCACGTCGAGCGCGGCGCTACTGGATCGATCGATCCCGGTGCTGTCGTGGAGATCCTCTGCCGCACCGGCATGTCACGCCCATGCACCTCACCGGGTAGCCGAAACGGCCGGACAGGCAGGCCCGTCTGGCGGACGCCGCTTCAGTCGCTCCGTCCGACACCGCGATCGGGTGCGCTCATGTCTCCCGTCCCCGGCGTGCCGCCGGCGAGCCCATAGCGCAGGAACACGACACCCTTCGGGCCGGCCACGGGCGGTTCGAGGAGGGTGACGTTCGTGGGCACCGCGCCCCCGTCGAACACCTTCTTACCGACGCCGAGCACGATCGGGTGCACCCAGAGGTCGAGCCGATCGAAGAGTTTCTCGCGCAGCAGGGTCTGCACCAGATTCAGGCTCCCGACGACCTTGACGTGCTCGTGCCGGTCACGGATCTCGCGCACCGCGTCTGCCAGGTCCGGGCCGAGCTGCGTCGTCCCGGACCACGAGAGGTCGGGCCTGCCGCGGGAGGCCACGTACTTCGGGACGCTGTTGAAGAGCGTGGCAATGTCGTTGTCCTCACCACCCTCCTGGTACGGCCAATAGGCGGCAAAGATGTCGTACGTCCGCCGGCCGAGCAGGAGAGCGTCCGTGCCCTCGTATGCGGCACCGACCTGCGCTCCGGTGACCTCGTCCAGCAGAGGTGCTTGCCAGCCGCCGAACCGGAACCCCACCGGGTCCTCGTCGGGGCCGCCGGGCGCCTGCCCGACGAGGTCGACGGTTGCGAACAGTTCGATGTGGATGAGGCCCATTCCCTGCTCCCGGTTGGTCGGTTTTCTCGGTCTCCGATTCCGCGGTCGTCGTCCTGACCGGGTGTCACTGCTGCCTGCGCCTGGGGCGCGGGGTGCTCCGGCGCTGTTCGGAGACGTCGTCGAGGAACCTGAGGATCTTCTCGGCCGCCGAGTCCAGGGCACTGTTGGTCTTGTGCTTGGCTGCGCTCTCGACGGCCTTGCCGCCGACATCACCGACGATGTCGGGCAGGCCCTTCGGTTCGGTCTGGGAGATCTCGAGCCGATTGACGGCCTCGGCGAAGCGCAGGTATGTGTCGACACTGGCGACGACGATGCGGGCGTCGATGGTAACGAGTTCGATGCCGACGAGAGAGACCCGCACGAACGCGTCGATGACGAGGCCCTTGTCGAGAATGGTGTCGATGACGTCCGCGAGGCCCGACGAGTTCGGGCGGGCCATCGTCGCGCCGCCGTTCTCGCCGCCGGCGGGTTGAATCGATGTCATGACCGTTGCTCCTCATCGTGTGGCGCTCACGGGGGCGCTCAGCCGTAATGTTGCGGCGCAACGTCATTTGCCAGGGAGCCGGCCGAGGGAACCGAATCGCATTTTTCGGGCGACGCAGGTGTCACGCCTCCATCATGCTCCTTCGGCGGTCCCTCGCGTCGGCGATCCTCGGCGTTGTCGCCGTGCCTGTCCCGAGGGCACTCCGAACGGCCGTACGGCCACGGCGCCCCAGTCCCGCCACGGCGGGCACGGTGGGGGAGGGCGGCCGTTCAGGAAGCGGATCGTCGCGTCCTCGAATGCTGCCGATGTGGGCAGGTTCGGGTGGGCGACGCGCGCCGGGCACCCGTTTCGTTCGACATCGAGCCGCCGGCCGTCCGCGATCAAGGGCAGGTCGGTGGCCGCGGGCAGGCTCAGAGCGCGCACGCTTTGTGGAAGTGGCTGAGCAAGAATGGATTCCGCAGCTCCCTTCGTGCCGAGCAGTTCCCGCGCGGCGGGGGAGTCCGGGTCGAAGTGGAAGCGGACCAGGTCGGCGGCCGGTGCGGCGACCCGCAGCAGGTCGCCCAGGACGCGGCCGGGCTCGTCCACGTGCGGTGGGGGGTAGCCGGTCGGGGTGCTCGGAAACGCGCCGACCAGCAGCAGCGTGTCGACGTCGACCCGCCCGGTGGCGACGGCTTCCCACACCACCCAGACGGCGTGCGAGTGCGCGGCGACCACGAGTGGTCGAGGCAGTGCGGTCGCCTGCTCGGCGAACAGATCGACCTGCTCGTGGAACGGCCGCTGGGTGTCGTCCGGCCCGTAGGGGGTTCCGGTGCGAATCGGGCAGGTCGCATCTCCCTGCGGCTGCCCGTCGCCCGGCCCGGCATACGAGAAGTAGTACACCTGCTCGCAGCGATAACCGAGGCGGTGCACGTCTGTCGCGTAGATACGGCCCCGGCCCGACGCCGAGTTGATTCCGGACAGGATCAGCAGCGAACCCGGTTGTGGTGGGCCGGGTTCCGGCTCGGTATACCCGGGGGTCGCGACGAACGCGACCGACGCGGCGGTGAGCACCGCGGTGAGCGCGGCCAAGGCCGCCCCCGGCCGGCGCAGCGACGGTCGGTCCATCGCCCGGATCGTCAGGCCGGTCGCGACGGCCGAGACCGGCACGAGCGGCACGGTAAGGACCGGGAGTCTGTCGGCCACGGCACCCAGCGCCAGGATCACCGCGCAGTACGGCAGCATCACCTCCAGCCGCAGCCCCCGTCGCCAGGTCAGCGCGACGGCCTCGGACAACTTGGATCCGCCCTGCCACGGCACCGGGCCGAGGGTGAGTACCAGCACCCCGATCAGGGCGACGGCGGGCCAGAACAGCCGGGAGTACAGGACCGCGTACGCGGAGGCGTCGGCCATCGCCGCCAGCAGTACCGGTCCCGACGCGATCGTGTAGAACAGGGCCGCGAAGCGCAGGCGGCGGGTGTCGAGGCCGCCCAAAAGCCATGCCATGAACACCACCCGGGCTGCGGTCACGCCGGCGAGCAACGTCAGGAACACTGGCCACGACGACGCCCGCGACAGCAGGAGCCGCAGGTCGGTGAACTGATCCAGCGGCGGCAGTGCCACCAGGTGGATCAGCCCCGGCCAGGTGGGGATCGCGTTCGTTGCGGCGAGCAGCACGACGAGCGCCGCAGCGGCCGCAAGAGGCCACCAGCGCATCCACCGTCCCCCTCCGGCGCGACCGGATCGCGGACCGGCTCCGGTCAGGGTGTCTTCGTCCGTCTGTCCACTTCCTTCTCGACGGCGACGGCGAGGTCGTGGACGACCCTGGAGTGCCATTGCTTGTGCGCTTCGAGGTCTGCGGCGAGTGCGTGGCAGTCCGGGCATTCCTGCGCGGCGCCGCTGGGCTGGGTGTGCTCCATGGTGTTGCACCTCCTGGAAGGAATCTCCGCCTCCACCGTGACACGAATGCGGAACGTAAGCCACGTGCCGGCGCCGAGGGGGACACTTCGGGGTGCGCAGCGGATACCGTGACGTGGGTGCAGACGGTAGGAGTCGACCTCGCGGCGGAGCCGGCGAAGACGGCGGTCGCCACCCTCGCCTGGGAACACGGCACCGCGACCGTTCTGGAGTTACGGCTCGGCGCCACCGACCGGGACGTCGTGAACGCGGTGGCCGCGGCGGACCGGAGCGGCATCGACGCACCGTTCGGCTGGCCCGATGGGTTCGTGGACTTCGTCGCCGCGCACCACCGCCTGGAACACTCGCGCGAACGCGTCCTGAGCAGCCGCTCGGGACGCCTCCCGTTGGTCCGGCGGTCGACGGACCGCGTCGTGCATGCCGAAACGGGAATCGTCCCGCTGAGTGTGTCCGCGGATCTCATCGCGCATGTGGCGCTCCGGTGTGCGGGCCTGCTCGCAGAACTCGAGGCCGTCGGGGTGGATGTCGACCGGGTGGACGGGGCCGTGGTCGAGGTGTATCCCGCCGCTGCGCTGCGGGGCTGGAACCTGCCCTTCAAGGGCTACAAGAGCGCGAAGAACTGTGAGGCGCGGGCCGCATCGGTGGCTGCACTGGAACGAGCCCTTCCAGAACTGAGGCTCGGCGGCTTCCGGGATCTCTGTGTCGCCTCCGACGACGCGTTCGATGCGGTTGTCGCCGGCCTTGTCGCCCGAGCTGCAGCGCTCGGAAGAACTACCCGGCCCGATGCGGCGCAGCGGGCTGTAGCGGCCCGGGAGGGCTGGATCCATTTGCCGCTGTGCGTAATCGGTGAGCTGCTATGACTGCCGCTGGGCAGTGTCCCGTCGGTCCGAGGGTCTGACAGGGCCTCTCACAGTCGTCGCTCGGTCCAGTCGCCGCGCTCGAGCAGCCACGACATGGCGACGCCCGCGACCAGCCCCCAGAACGCGGCGCCGATGTTCCAGAACGCGACATTCGATGCGGTGACCACGAACGCGACCAGTGCGCCCATCGTGTGGGTGCGACCGAACCCGGCGGCGAACGCGCCCTGCAGCGCCCGCAGCATCGCCAGCCCGCCCAGTGTGGCGACGAACGCGACGGGTGCCGCGGTCATCCACCGCACGAACAGCGGTGCGAACGAACCGAATACGATCGCCAGCGCCCCGCACGTCACCGTGGCGGTGTACTGGCGGCTGTGGTCCCCGGAGGACACCAGCAACGCGTTTGTCGGACCGGTCAGGCACGTGGAGACGGCGCCGACGGCCGCCGCCGCGAACGACCACACCCCGCACGCGACCGTCGCGACGTTGATCGGCGGGTGGTGCCCGGCGCCCCGCAACACCGCCACACCCTGACCGTTCTGTACGACGAGCACCGTGATGGCCAGCGGAACAACGAGTTCGAGAATGGCCGTCCACGTGAACACCGGCGCGGTGAACACGGGGGACGCGAAGACCCCGGCATCGTCGCCCGCGGGGTCGAACCGGCCCGACACCCCGACCGCGACGACGCCTGCGAGCAGCGCCCCCAGGATCGGCGGCATCCAGCGGCCGAGGGCCGGAACCGCGCTGAGCGCCAGGAACACCAGGACCATCGGCACCGCGATCGCGACATCGGCGTCGAGAGCCCGCACGAGGTCCACCCCGAACTTCAGGAACACCCCGGCGACCATCGCCATCACGATCGGCATGGGCAGGGCCGACATCGCGCGCCGGACCAGGCCCGAAAGCCCCAGCAGCAGAATCAGTGCGGACGTGACGACGTAGGCGCCGATCACCTCGGGCCAGCTCAGGTGCGAGAGCGATTCGCCGACGACCACCGTGCCGGGAATGGTCCAGAAGAACCCGAGCGGCTGACGGTACGCGAGGCTCATCGCGATCGTGAGAATCCCGTTGAGCACAAACACGCCGAATATCCACGACGCGAACTGCGACGCACTCAACCCGCCGGCGGCGCCGGCGGCGAGGATCACCGCGACCGGGCCGGTGCACGAGAAGATCAACCCGACAAGGCCGTTGGCCGCATAGCCGGGTCCGAGATCACGGCCGAACCGGCGCAGCGTCGTGCGTGGTCGCGCGGGGCGTTCGAACAGGAGGCTACCGGTATCGGGCCGGGTGTCCTCGTCGACTGCGGTCATCGATACAACTACTCCTGTTCTCGGAATCGGGCTGCGAGTTCGCTCCGGGACCGGATGCCGAACTTCGCGTACACGCGGGTCAGGTGGTACTGCACGGTCTTGACCGACAGGAACAACTCGCCGGCCACTTCCTTGTTGGTGTGGCCGGCAGCGACGAGCGCCGCGACCGACTGCTCCTGCGGGGTGAGGGCGACGGCATCGGCCGTTCGCTCCGCGGTTCCCTCGCCGGCCTTCAGGCCGCCGGCCTTGAGTTCACGATCGCAGCGCTGCACGTAGCTGGTCGCGCCGAGCGTCGAATACAGTTCCCGGGCCGAACGCATCACCGCATCGGCTTCGCGTCGCCGTCCCGCCCGGCGCATCGTCTGCCCGTATGCGTACGCCACCCGGGCCCGGTCGTAGGGCAACGGCAGCGGCGCCAGATCTGCGAGTGCCGATTCGAAAGTATCGCGGGCCCCGTCGATGTCGCCGCGCGAACCCTGGATCCGGCCACGCACGAACCCGAGCCGTGCCCGCGCGGATCGGTGCCCGCGTGCGGCGGCGCGCTCCTCGAACGGTCGCAGGAACGCGTCGGCATCGTCCACCTGCCCGGTCATGACGAGCGCATTGGCGTACAGGTCCGGCCAGGGCCAGAAACCCGGTTCGTCGAGCCCCTCCCGGTGCTGCACGGCGACGAGTGGTTCGAGATGCCGCAGCACATCGTCGTACTCCGCGGCGACCTCGGCGCACTGCGCCGCCGAGATCGCCGACGGTGCCAGCATCATCGCGTAGTCGTTGGTGCCGGCGCGGCCCCGCAGCAGATGTTCGCGCGCTCTGGTGCGGTCCCCGCGCAACGCGTGGATCTGCGCGCCGGTCCAATGAACCAGGGGCCGAAGAAGATCCAGTCCGGTGCGGTCGAGTTGCGCTGTGGCGCGGTCGACCGTGCGGATCGCATCGTCCCACTCGCCGAGCGCGAACTGGGTCCGGGCCAGCCATGCCTGCGCCCACAACGAGATTCGCAGCGAACCTCCGCGGAACACGGTGGGTTCGGCGGCTTCGAGTTCCGACCGCGCCCGGTCGGGGTCGTCGAGCGCCAGGGCCAGCCAGCCTTCCGCCATGCGGACACGCTGGCTCTGGGCGCCGAGCCGCACGTGATCGGACAGTGTCGCGTACGAGGAAACCGCCTCGTCGACATGTCCGGTCATCGCGAGACCGAGGCCGCGAACGGCCGCGGATTCGACGGCGGCCGGAGTGTCCCGCGGCACCAGATCGGCGGCGCGGTCGGCCCACTCGACGAGTTCGTCGCCGCGCAGCCGGGCCAGCGAGTGCAGCACCATGCGCTGGCAGATCCGCGCGGCGAGCTGAGGGTCCGCGGCCGGGTCGCCGAGCGATGTCCACGCGCGGGTGAGCAGTTGATGTGCCTCGGCGGCGCGCCCGCGCTGGACCGCCAGGTAGCCGAGCACCGCGTCGCGCATCGGACCGTCGGGGGCGCTTTCGATCTCGGGCAGGAACGTCTGCGCCTGCGGGAGGTCGGCGGCGCCGGTGAGCGCGTCGACGCCGCGGATCAGGCGCTCGGTGCGCAGCTCCCGGTCCGGGGTGATCCGGCTGGAGATGATGAGGGCTTCGGCCGCGTCGGACCACGCTCCGTCGGACGCGCGTGCCTGCGCGTGCCGATCGAGGTGGTCGGCGAGGTCGGCGTCGGCCCGGGGGGTCGCGGAAACCAGGTGGAACAGGGATGCTCCCTCGTTGTCGACGACCTCCGCGGCCCGGGCGTGCAGTTCCTGCCATCGCGCCGGGCCGAGTCCGTCGGCGACGGCGGCACCGGTCATGGGCTCCGGAAACGACAGCGTGACGACGCCGCGCTGCTCTCGCATCGTGAGCAACCCGGCGGAGTGGGCGTCGTCGAGAGCGGCCGTCGGGTCGTCCAGACCGGCGAGGGACGCGGCGTGCGCGAGGGAGCAGTCGGTGCCGAGGATCGCCGCGGATTCCACGAGCGTGCGAGCCGGAGCGGAGAGCCCGGCGAGCCTGCGGCGCACCATCGCGGCGTGCTGTTTCGGTGCGGGGAACCGGTCCTGCCAGCGATGCCACTGCGACCGCGGGACCTCGTCGATGACCTGTAGGGTCGGGTGCGGACTGCCGAGGGTGTGTTCGTGCAGACGCCGCGCTGTCCACGCCGACAGGTCGATGCCGGCACGTGTGAGGGCCAGTTGCGCGATGTCCGCGGGCGTGAGCGGGCCGACGTGCACCGTGACGGTGCGGTGCATGTCGAGGATCCGGGCGATCTCGTCGGTGACGGTCTCGGGCAGGACATCGGGGATCAGCCACAGCATGAGCAACGGGCGACCGTGCGCGCGGCGCGCCAGCGACGACAGTGCTTGCAGCGATTCGGGATCGGACCGATGCGCGTCGTCGACGACGATCACCGTGGGGCCGGTCAGGTGCGCGAGTATCTCGTGCGCGACGTCGACCGGATCCGTCGCCGTCACCGGCGCGTGCAACAGTTGCTCGGCGACGGACCACGGGCGGTGCGACTCCCACTCCGCGCAGGTTGCGCCGAGAACCGTCCAGCCGGACAGTGATTCGACGAAAGTTCGCACCAGAATGGTCTTTCCGATGCCGGGTGGACCCCCGACGAGGGCGAGACCGGGGGTGCCGGTTCGCGCCTCGTCGAGGATCCGCTCGAGCTCTGCGAGCTCGCGGGTACGTCCGACCAGCATGGAAGGTCCCGTCACGCCTCCACCGTAGCCGCGACCGCGGGCTCCGGTTCGGCGTTCGGGGCGGCCGGCCGGGGCGGCACGAAGAACGTGACGACTGCACCGGCCAGCGCGATCCCGGCGAAGATGTAGAAGTTCACGTTGTTGCTCAGACCGGCACCGATGAGCAGGCCACCGATGATGGGTCCGAAGATCCCGCCGAGGCGACCGAACCCGGCGCACCACGCGACCCCTGCAGCCCGGGCCCGGGTCTCGTAGTAGTTGGAGACGAATCCGTAGACGAGGACCTGGGTGCCGATCGTGCCGACACCGGCGATCGCGACCGCCGCGAGGAGCACCGGCAGCGGGAACCCGAAGGTGAGCAGCACCAATGCGAGGGCCGCGAGACCGAAGGTGGTGACGACGACGGGCTGGGGTCCGCGCCCGTCCGCGACCCGGGAGGCGAGCAGGCCACCGATGATCGCGCCGCCGTTGAGGACGAGCAGGAACGCCAGCGAGCCCTTCGCGTTGTACCCGGCATCCGCCATGATCTTCGGAAGCCACGTGTTCAACCCGTAGGTGAGCAGCAGTCCGGCGAAGCTCATGAGGCCGAGAAGTGTTGTACCCCAGGCATAACGGTGAGTGGCCAGGGCGGCGAACCCGGCCTTGTCGACGGTCGGTGCCGACGGTGCGGGCATCGGGATGCCGAACTCGGAGCAGACCGTGGTGGCGTCGTCGGTACGACCGCGCGAGATCAGCCACTGCGGCGACTCGGGGAGTTTCACCACGGCGAGGGGCAGCAGGATCACCAGGGGCAGCGCGCCGATCAGGAACAGGCCGCGCCAGCCGATCGCGTCGCGCAGCACGATTGCCAGCAGCGATGCGAGGACCCCGCCGGCGGGGACACCGCTGTAGACGATCGCGTTGTAGAGATTGCGCTTGCCTGCCGGTGCGAACTCGGCGACGACGGCACCGGCGGTGGCGACGAGCCCTCCGACACCGATGCCCGTGAAGAACCGCAGTGCGCCGAACATCGCGAGGTTCGTCGACAGTGCCGCGGCGGCCATGCCGACGGAGAACCAGACGATGTGCAGGAGCATCATCTTCCGGCGACCGACGCGGTCACCGAACGCACCGGTGGCCAGCGCGCCGACCATGACGCCGACCAGCGCGTACGAACCGAGCGCACCGCCCTGTTCCGCCGAGATGTGCCCGAGCTGGCCGGGATCGGCCATCAATGTGGGCAGGATGGTGCCGTAGACGACCAGGTCGTATCCGTCGAAGACGATCGCGAGCGTCGCGAGGGCGACGATCCAGAGGACGGAACGGCGGTGCTGCGCACTGGCCCATTCGGTGGGCTGGGTCATAGTCACTCCAGTTGGTGAGGGGAATCACAGAACGATCGGAGGAGAAAAATGGGCCTCACCGTCGGGGCCGGATGCGGCCCTGTCGGCGAGGCCCGGGGCGGTGGGCTAGCCCAGATCGCCGCCGGCGACGGGCAGAACCGTCCCGGTGATGTACGAGGCTTCCTCGGATGCCAGGAATGTGATCGCGGCGGCCTGTTCGTCGAGGGTGCCGTACCGTTTGAGCAGCGACGAGCCGACGGTCTGGTCGACGATCTGCTGATACCAGGTCTTCTCCTGGTCGGTCTGCGCGGCCGGTCCGCGCGCGACCCGGCGGACCGGGGCGTCGGTGCCGCCCGGGGCGGTCGCGACCACCCGGATCCCGTATTGCGCGACCTCCAGTGCCAACGCCGCGGTGATCGCGTTGACGCCGCCCTTCGCGGCCGCGTAGGGGACCCGGTTGACGCCGCGGGTCGCGACCGACGAGACGTTGACGATCGTGCCCGAATTCCGGGCGATCAAGTGCGGCAGGACCGCGCGGCACGTCCACAGCGTCGGGAACAGTGAGCGCTGCACCTCGGCCTGGATCTGCTCGGGCGTGTAGTGCTCGTACGGCTTGGCCCAGATGGCGCCACCGACATTGTTGACCAGCACGTCGATGCGACCGTACTGCTGTCGCGCCTCGTCGAGTGCGGCCTGCGCCCCGTCGAACGTCTCGAGGTCGGCGGTGACGGAATGCGCGCGGGCACCGTTCTCCCGCAGTTCCTTCGCGACGTCGTGGACGAGCTCGGCGCGGTCGATCAGGACGACGTCGCCGCCCTCAGCCGCGATCCGGGTCGCGACCGCGCATCCGATGCCCTGCGCGGCGCCGGTCACGACGACCGCGCGGCCGTCGAAACGGCCTGGAAAGATGCTGGGGCTCATGCGATGTCCGCCTTCGCGCGGTCCTCGATGGCGTGCCGCATGGTCGCCTTCGCGTGCTGGGCATGAGAGACGATGAGATCTCGTGCCGCAGCCCGGTTGCCGCGCTCGAACGCCTCCACGATCTTCAGATGGTCGTGCGGAACCTGCTCGTCCACCCACTGTGCGGTCCGCAGTACGCGCTGCATCAGCTGCGTGACCTCGAGCCGGTTGTACGCCTCGAGGAGGACCGGGTTGCCGCAGCAGCGGAACAGGAACTCGTGGAACGCCGCGTTGGTGTCGGTGAACGCCGCGGCGTCCGTGAAGCGGTCCCGTTCGATCGACGCGGTCGACGTTTCGGCCAGGAAGCGGAACTCGACGAGCTGGGCTTCGGTGAGCCGGCCGATCGTCAGCTCGAGCGCGCCGAGTTCGAGTGCCATGCGGGCGTCGAACTGGGCGTCGGACTCGATGACGGGCGGATGCTCTTCGCCGATCTCGTAGTTGTCCACGGCGGGGATCGCGGCACCGAGAGAGACCGGCAGACCCGTTTCCGCGGAGGCCTTCTCGGCTGCCGCGCGTTCGGCGTCGGTGGGCTCGATGACCTGTTCGGAACCGGCCGCGGAGTTGTTGAACTTCTCGAAGTAGAAGTTGGCGGGGGTGAGGCCCTCGTTCGCGAAGTGGGTGCGCACCGCCTCCACCATCGGGGGCGGGCCGCACAGGTACACGTCGACGTCACCGTCGTTGAGGTTCTTCGGCTCGAACAGCGAGGTGACATAGCCCTTGTGTGGCGCGGTCGAATCCGGATCCGAGACGCAGTACTCGAACGTGAAGTTCGGCAGGGACTTCGTGTACGCCTCGAGGGTGTCGAGTTCGACGATGTCGCGGTCGAAGGTGGCACCGTAGATCAGGTGCACGGGCAGGTCGCAGTCCTGGTCCTGCATCGTCGCGAGGATCGCGAGGATCGCGAGAATCGGGGCCAGGCCGGTGCCGCCGGCGAGCAGCAGCGCGGGGCGCTTGCGTTCGCGCAGGAAGAAGCTGCCGAGCGGGCCGGTGAATTCGAGGGTGTCGCCGACCTGCGCGCGATCGCGCAGGTATTCCGACATGAGGCCGCCTTCGGTGATCTTGACCAGGAACGACAGGTGCGCGTCGTTCGGGCCGGTGCTGAACGAGTACGAGCGGCTCTGGTCGGATCCGGGCACCCGGATGTTCACGTATTGGCCCGGCAGGAACACCAGGTCGTCGCGGTTCGGGATCTCGACGGTGAAACCGACCGTGCTGTCGGAGAACCGGCGGATGTCGGTGATCGTCGCCGAGTATGTCGTGGCGGCGGTCTTGGCGACATCGGAGGTGGTCGCGATCTGGAGCACCAGATCGGTCTCGGGGGTCATCTGGCACGGCAGGCAGTAGCCCTGTTCGGCCTCGTCGTCGGTCAGCGCCTCCTCGATGTAGTCGCCGCCGTCGTAGCTACCGGATTCGCACAGCGCCTTGCAGGTACCGCACGCGCCGTCCCGGCAGTCGAGCGGGATGTTGATGCGCGCCTTGTACGACGCATCCGCGACCGTTTCGCTCGGTCCGCACTTGATGAAGCGGGTCACCCCGTCCTCGAAGCTCAATGCCACCTGAAAACTCATGACATGCGCCTCCTTTCGTGAATCAGGGTGAATCAGACGACGTAGACGTCCACGATGTGGTGGATGTAGTCGTTCTTCAGGACGATCTTCTTCTTCCGGATCACCGGCTCCGGCCCGGAGACGTCGAGGGTGACGAAGTTCGTGCCGAAGTACGTGTCGGTCGTGTTGTACCGGTAGTACAGCGAGAGCCAGTTGTGGCGCAGGTCGATCTCGCTGCCGCGGCGCTCGAGGATCTCGACATTGGTGATGTTGTGTCCGGTGCGGGGTTCGGGCAGCGACGTCGCCGACGAGCGGTCGGTGCGGATGCGGAACACCCGGTCCTCGAGCCCGCCGCGGTTGGGGTAGTACACGAGCGAGATCTCGCGTTGCGGATCCTCGGTGAGTTCACCGTTGTCGTCCCATGCAGGCATCCAGTACTCGGCCTGCGGGTGGTAGCACTCGAGCCACTTCTCGAACTCGCGGTCGTCGAGCAACCGCGCTTCCCGGTAGAGGAACTGCTCGATGGCGGTCTGCGTCAACTCTGTTGCAGTGGTCATTGTTTCGCGGTTCCTCAGCGCTCGTTCGTGGCGGTGGACTCGGCTTCGGCCTCGGTGGCCTTGCGCATCGTCTCGAGCCAGTAGCTGTGCTGGATCGGGTAGAGGCCCTCGTCCTCGGTCTTCACACCGCTCGACAGCACGTTGTCCATGCCGAGGTCCTTCGCGACCTGGTCGGGGCCGTTGAGCACGTGGGTGGCGCCGCGGCTCATGTCGTTCCACGGTGCGGCGGTCGCGAGGTACGTCTTCTGGCAGGACCGGAACTCCTCGAGATCGTCCGGGGTGGCCATGCCGGTCGCGTTGAAGAAGTCCTCGTACTGGCGGATCCGGTTGGCGCGGGCCTCGGCCGGCTCGCCCTTGGGGGCGATGCAGTAGATCGTCACCTCGGTCTTGTCCACCGAGATCGGCCGGAAGTGCCGGATCTGCGACGAGAACTGGTCCATCAGGTACATGTTCGGGTACAGGCACAGGTTGCGCGATGCCCCGACCATGAATTCGGCTTTCTTCTCCCCGAATTCGGCGGCCAGTGCGTCCTTGCGGGGGTAGAGGGGGCGGTCCTGCGGGTTGCCCCACCACATCCACAGCAGGAGGTGGCCGTTCTCGAACGAGTGGTAGCCACCACCCTGCTTGCCCCACGTGCCGGCGTCCATCGCCTTGGTCTCGTTGGCCGATTCCCCGGCGGTGCGTCGGGCGGTCGTGGCCGCATAGTTCCAGTGCGTCGCGGACACGTGGTAGCCGTCGGCACCGTTCTCCGCCTGCAGTTTCCAGTTGCCGTCGTAGGTGTAGGTGGAGGCACCGCGCAGCACCTCGAGTCCTTCGGGGGACTGATCGACGACCATATCGATGATCTTGGTGGCGTCACCGAGATGATCCTCGAGCGACGCGACGTCGGCGTTGAGGCTGCCGAACAGGAACCCGCGGTAGTTGCCGAATCGGGCGACCTTGGTCAGGTCGTGGCTGCCGTCGGTGTTGAACTGTTCCGGGTACCCGGCCTCGCGCGGGTCCTTGACCTTGAGCAGCTTGCCGTTGTTGCGGAACGTCCAGCCGTGGAACGGGCAGGTGAACGTCGTGCGGTTGTCGGTCTTGCGCCGGCACAGCATCGCGCCGCGGTGGCTGCACGCGTTGATGAGGCAGTGCAACTCGCCGTCCTTGTCGCGGGTGATGACAACGGGCTGGCGTCCGATGTAGGTGGTGAAGTAGTCCCCGGCGTTGGGCACCTGACTCTCGTGCGCGAGGTACACCCAGTTGCCTTCGAAGATGTGCTTCATCTCCAGCTCGAAGATCTCTTCGTCGGTGAAGATGTCGCGCCGGACCTGGTAGCGGCCGCTCGCTGCATCCTCGACGAGAGCGCCGTCGAGATGGGAACGCACGTGGTCGATGGTGTCGGTCATGGAATCTCCAATGTGGCGTCGTACCGGGGGCGATGCGGAGTTCGGCTCGGTGCCGGCGGGCGGCTGTGCCGTGATGCCTCCACGATGCCAGGCTGTGTCTCCGGTCACACCGGGCAAATACCTAGGGATGTCTAAGACCCCGGATTGTTCGGGCCGAAATGCCCTGGACACGGCCGATCCGCATCGGTGGGATATCCCGGTCCTGCCTGGGACGCCGGTACCACCTGGGACCCCGGGGCGACCGGTCGCGTTCACGGCTCGTTCGGGCCGGCAGAACCGGTCATTCACGTGACGACGGTGAACTGACAGCGACGGATGTTCGTCCGTTCACTTCGGATCGTCGGGCACGTTCCTGCCCGTGGAAGGAAATATCCATGGCCACCGTCACATTCGACAAAGCCACCCGTCGCTACCCAGGCTCCGACCATCCCGCCGTCGATGGCCTCGACCTCGACATCTCCGACGGCGAGTTCCTCGTCCTGGTGGGTCCGTCCGGCTGCGGCAAGACGACCTCGCTGCGGATGCTCGCCGGGCTCGAGGACATCGACAGTGGACGGCTGCTCATCGGTAGCACCGATGTCACCGACGTGGATTCAAAGGATCGTGACATTGCCATGGTCTTCCAGAACTACGCTCTCTATCCGCACATGTCGGTTGCCGAAAACATGGGGTTCGCGCTGAAGATCGCGGGGGTCTCCAAGGACGAACGGCAACGGCGGATCGCTGGGGCTGCGAAAATGCTCGATCTCGAGCAGTATCTCGACCGTAAGCCCAAGGCGTTGTCCGGTGGGCAGCGGCAACGTGTCGCGATGGGGCGTGCGATCGTGCGGAACCCGCAGGTGTTCCTCATGGACGAACCCCTGTCCAACCTCGACGCGAAGCTGCGGGTCCAGACGCGTACAAGCATCGCGCGCCTGACGCGCACGCTCGGCGTCACCACTGTGTACGTCACCCACGACCAGACCGAGGCGATGACGATGGGCGACCGGGTGGCAGTGCTCGACGGTGGCCGGTTGCAGCAGATCGACACACCGCGAAATCTGTACACGCGGCCGGCGAATCGATTTGTGGCCGGTTTCATCGGTTCCCCCGCGATGAGCTTCCTCGATCTGCCGGTGGCCGACGGCGGTGTCGATTTCGACGGATACACGGTCCCCGTGGAGCGGGAGGTGCTCGGCCGGGCGCGCGCCGGATCGGTCACCGTCGGCGTGCGGCCGGAATCGTTCGTACTGAGTACCGACGACAGCGGGATCGAGCTGCGGGTGGAGGTCGTAGAGGAACTCGGTGCCGACGCGTTCCTCTACGGCTACGTCTCTTGCGGGGGAGCGCGCCACGAACTCACCGTTCGCGCGGACGGTGACAATCCACCGCCGATCGATTCGGTCGTGCGCATCCGCCCGGTGACGTCAGCGGTGCACGTATTCGACTCGGACAGTGGTGTGCGGCTGAGCGCATGATGTGGCCGGTGGTGGCCGGAATGATCCCCGGCCACCACCAGGATCAACTGCCCTGCAACAGTTCATGCAGGTGTATCACCGTCCGGCCCTCGAGTGTCGGCCACAGCGTGTGGCCGGGATCGTCGGGCAGGTCCACGACATTCGGGACGCCGACGGTGACAAGCCCGGCAGCTTTCGCGGAGGCCAGACCGGGCAGTGAGTCCTCGATCGCGACCACCCGGCCGTGCTCGATATCACCCCAGCGGCCCCGGAGTCCCTCGACGGCACGCAGATACGGTTCCGGGTGGGGCTTGCCGTGCACAACCATGTCACCGGTGACCAGGAACTCGAAGGTTCCGTCCGGAAGTAGACCGTCGATCTCCGCAGCGAGTGGCCTCTCGCTCATCGTCACCATCGCGCACGGAATGCCGACATCGCGAACGGCGGTCAGCAGTTCGCGCGCACCGGGACGCCACGGCACCTGCCGGCGCACCTGGGCGATGACGGATTCGAGGAGGGTGTCGATGATCTCGCGGACGTCGAACGGAATGCCCGCCGCGCGCAACACCGCGGCGGAAGTGGGCAGCGAGTTCCCCACGAGCGCAGCGGCCTGCTGGTGGCTCCATGGAATATCGTGCGCTGCAAGAAGATCTGCTTCCGCACGGAACCAGTACGGTTCGGTGTCGACGAGCGTTCCATCCATGTCCCAAAGTACGGCTTGCACTCCGGTGTCCACCTGGGTCACGCATCCTCCTGTTCGTCGTGGGTCGGCGACCGGTCGAGCGGAGCGGCAGGGAGTGTTTCCTCGTCCGACGTGCCGGCACCGTTCTCGGGGGTGACCGCCGTGACGCGGACGCCGCGGTCGCGAATCGTGTCGAGTAGTTCGGCCGGGGCACCGGTATCGGTGATCAAATCGTCGATCGACTCCCAACCACACACCAGATGCAGTGACGTCGCACCGAGTTTGGCCGAATCGGCGAGCAGCACCCGCCGTCGCGCCGACCGGATCATTTCGGTCTTGACGGCGACGATCGATTCCTCCTGATGGTACGTGCCGTTCGCATCGGCCGTCGTCGTGGACACGAATGCAGTGTCGACTCGGACCGCTCGGATTGCCGCGACCGCCCCGACGCCGAGGAACGATTCGTGCCCGGGGACGTAGGTTCCCCCGATCGCGGTCGTCCCGGCGGTGCCGGCTCCCGCGATCCGGTTGAGGACGGGCAGGTAGTTCGTGACGATGTGCAGGTCCTCGATGCCGAGCACGTGGTCGAGCATCGACGCGGCGGTCGTGGAATCGTCGAGCAGGACGGCCTGGCCCGGTGAGACGAGCGTGGCGGCGGCCGCGGCGATCGCGCGCTTCTGGGGTACGGCCACGAGTCGTCGCAACGGCGCGGCGATTTCGTAGGTGCTCGTGCGCTGGACGCTGACACCCCCACGGAATTTCCGTACGATTCCGCGGCTCTGGAGTTCGTCGAGGTCGCGGTGCATCGTCATGAGGGAGACGTCGAATCGCGCGGCGAGTGATTGCGCTGAGGCACCCTCGTCGGCGATCAGACATTCGAGGATGGAGTCGAGTCGATCCTGCCGGGAACTCCTGATCGATCTCTTGCCCACGCGCACTCCTGCCTCTCGGATTGGTAGATCGTCCAAGTTATATCACTTTTACTGTGATTAACGCCCGGTGAAATCAGTGGGAAGAGTTGACTCCCGAGAGTCGAATCCGAGCTGAAACGGCCCGGCCGGCAATGAGTACGAGTTGATCGAAATATGTTGTTGTAAAGCAATATTGAGCGGATCAGGAGTCCTCGGTCGAGCTCGGGAAGGTCCATTCGGCAGTGTTTGACCTCCGTCGATCCTGGGTGTCAACATGGTCGCGTTTGAGGCCCTACTTAACAGTTCATTGATATCTGAGAAAGGACGGTGGATGTGTCACTGACAGTCCAGCGCCCCGTGCCGGCGCCGAGAGCGCCGGCGTCGCAGCGTCGGGTGCCGTCGCCGTCTCCGAGCGGTCCGAGCCGGCGCCGGCGGCGCGAGTATCTGCTGTTCGCGTTGTTCGCGCTGCCGAACCTCGCACTGATCGCCGTATTTGCCTATTGGCCAGTGATCGGGAACGCCTATCTGAGCCTGACCCGATGGGACATGATCGCGCCCAGCCCGACTTTCGTCGGTCTGGACAACTACCTCACGCTGTTCACCGATCCGTCGTTCATTCGGGTGCTGTCGATCACCCTGGTGTGGGTGGTCGTGGTGGTCGGGGTCAGCATCGTCGGTGGGCTCGCGCTCGCACTGCTGTTCGCCTCGAAAGCACCCGGACGGAGGGCGGTATCGGCCCTGGCCTTCTCGCCGCACATTCTTTCCGGCGCCGCCGTCGCCGCGGTCTGGCTGTTCCTCTTCGACCCGAACTACGGCCTGTCCCGGGCGGTGTTCTCGCTGTTCGGGCTCGACTCGCCGCACTGGACGACCTCGAGCCAATGGGCACTACCGGCGTTGATCATCGTCGCGGTCTGGAAAGGGGTAGGTTTCGTTGCAATAGTCTATCTTTCGGCGATCCAAGCGATGCCGCAGGACGTCCTCGAGGCGGCCCGGATCGACGGTGCGAACCGCTGGCAGATCCTCCGGCACGTGAAATTTCCGCTGTTGTCTCCGACGACTTTCTTTCTCACCGTCACACAGGTGATCGGCGCGTTCCAATCCTTCGACCTCATTGCGATGATGACCGCGGGCGGACCCGCGGAGGCCACGACCACACTCAGCTGGTTCATCTATTCGGAAGGTTTCCGTCAGTTCAAGGCGGGCACCGCCGCGGCCGGCGCGATGATCATGTTCGTACTGCTCATGGCCGTGACCGTGGTGCAGATGCGGTACGTCGAGAAGAAGGTGCACTACTGATGCTCACCGCTGCACGCAGGCACCCGTGGTCACTATTGGGGCTGATCCTGGTCGGCCTGGTGTTCCTGGTGCCCTTCTACTGGATGCTCAGCTCGGCATTCAAGCCCGAGGAAGAGATCTATCGCTGGCCGCTGCAATGGGTTCCGTCGGCCTTGGTCTTCGATCACTTCGAGCGCGCCTGGGAGGCCGTGCCGTTCGGGCAGTTCTTCGTGAATTCGGTCGTGGTCACCACGGTCGGCTCGACCCTGAAGGTGCTGCTGGCGGTGTTCGGCGCCTACGCCTTCGCGTTCCTCCGCTTCCCCGGCAAGAAGTGGATCTTTGTGGCGGTGCTGGGTGCTCTCATGGTGCCGGGCCACGTCACCCTCCTCGTGAACTATGTGACCATCGGCAACCTTGGCTTGATCAACACATATGCAGGCATCTTCCTGCCCGGACTGGCCAGCGCATTCGGCACGTTCCTGCTCCGCCAGCACTTCATGTCCCTGCCCAAGGAAGTGCTCGAGGCCGCGGAACTCGACGGCTGTGGACACCTGCGCCGTCTCGTCCACTTCGTGCTGCCGATGTCCAAACCCGCGATCGTGACGGTGGCGCTCATCGCCGTCATCGACGAGTGGAACGACTTCATCTGGCCGCTGCTCGTGACGAATTCGCTCCAGGCGCGCACACTTCCGATCGGTTTGATGTTCCTGAAGGAAACCGAAGGCGTCGACCAGTGGGGGCCGATCATGGCGGGCACCGTGATCGTGATGCTTCCGATGCTCCTGCTGTTCCTCTTCGCGCAGCGCTACATCATCGCCGGACTCGCCGGTGCCGCCGTCAGGCGCTGACGTACAAGCTCTTCCGCTCCCGTTCCCCCTCCGCACCCCCCGAGGAGAAGCCATGTCCCTGTTCGATCGTCAGCGTGTGACGCCGCCCCCGGCGCTCACCCGGCGGCGCTTCCTGACCGTGGCGGGTATGGCCGCCACCGCGGTGCCGATCTTGGCCGCGTGCGGATCGCCGTCGTCGGGTTCGTCGTCGGGAGCATTCGCGCAGCCGGACGTCAACGTGCCCGGCCAGTTCGCCGGCCGTACCAACGTTGTCGTGTGGAGCCCGTGGTCCGGCACCAACGGCGAGGCGTTCACGACTTTGGTGAATCGGTTCAACGAGTCCCAGGGCGACGCATACGTCGAGGTCCAGCAATTCCAGGGATACGACGGGGTCACCGAGAAGCTGTCTGCGGGCCTGCAGGCCCGCCAGATCCCCGAGATCGCGGTCTTCTCCGACGTGTCGTGGAACAAGTTCTTCCTGTCGAGTCAGGTCGAGCCGCTCGACCAGTACTTCACCGGAAGCTGGAACAGCGCCACCTACCACGACCGCCTGTTCCAGGAAGGTGTCGTGCGCGGGTCGTCGTACTGGGTTCCCTTCGGCCGGTCGACCCCGTTGTTCTACTACAACAAGGAGATCTTCGCCGATGCCGGCCTGCCCGATCGTGCACCCGAAACCTGGGACGAGTTCCGAGACTGGGGCAATCGGATCACCGGCCGCGCCTACCGCGGCAACACCTTGAAGATGCGTGCCTACACGGGTGGCGACGACTGGTATTTCCAGGGTCTGCTGTGGAACCACAACGGCGCGATCTCCGACGGACTCGACGTGGTTGTCGACAACGACCGGGCCATCGCGGCGGCCGAGTTCGACCGTGCCTGCGTCAACGACGACAAGATCGGGTATCTCGCACAGGAGATCAACACCGATTTCACGAACGGACTCGTTGCGTCGATCACGAATTCGACAGGTTCCCTCACAGGCCTGACCAAGGGAGCCGATTTCGAGATCGGTGCGGGATACCTCCCGGTCGCCGAGGACACCGGTGTTCCGACCGGTGGTGCCGGGCTGTCTATCCTCAAGCATGCCGATCCCGAACGCAAGGCAGCGGCCGCGAAGCTGATCGAATTCCTCGCCCAGGACCAGCAGGCCGCCGACTGGGCCGTGGATACCGGCTATCTCCCCGCCACCAAGGGCGCGACCGCATCGCCGATCGTCACAGCACGTATCGCCGAGAATCCGAATTACGGTCTCGCCGTGGCCCAACTCGATCGTGCACGTCAGCCCGACGCCGCGCGCCGGTACGTGTCCTCGACGATTCTCGAGATGCGCGGAGTCATCCAGAAGCTCTACACCGAGAACGCAAACCCGGCGGCCGTGCTGTCCGCCGCCGCGAAGGTCATCCGGAAGGACGCCGAGGACATCCGGGCCCAGTACGAGGAGTTGGTTGCCGAATGAACGCACGCATCACCCCCTATGCCGTTGTCGGGCACCGCGGCGCGATGGCGCTCGCACCGGAGAACACACTGCCGTCCTTCCGGTTGGCCGAGCAGATCGGGGTCCATGAACTGGAATTCGATGTTCGACTGACTGCGGACGGGATTGCGATCGTCCTGCACGACGCAACGCTCGACCGCACCGCGGCGGACGAGTCCGGACGTGGCTTGGGCCCGGTCGCCGACCTGACCTACAAGCAGATTCGGGCCGTCGACGTCGGTGACGGCAATCATGTACCGACGTTCGAGGAGGTCCTCGACGCGACGACGGTGTCCCTTCAGGTCGAGATCAAGGCAGGCGAGGTCGCGGAGCAACTCGCGCACGTCGTCTCGGCTCGTCCCGCCGACGCCGAGCGAATCCGGTTCACGAGCTTCCAGCCGGAGGCACTGCGGCGCATGCGCGAACTCGCACCGGATATTTCGCGCGGGCTGATCACGATGGGATATCCCGATCGGGAACGGCATCCCGGTGGAATCGAAGCGGTGCTCGCGGAGACGGGAGCATCCGCGTTCTACTGCGGCTGGGACGGACTGACCGAGGAACTGGTGTCGCGAATGCACGACGCGGGGTACGAGATGGGTGCCTGGCCGGTGCGCAGTGTCGACGACGTGCGGCGCGGTCTCGAACTCGGCTTCAACGGCGGAACGGTCGACGATCCGCGCGCAGGCTGCGACTGGCTCGCGCAGGCGATCGCGGAGGCCGCTCATTGACCGGTCGGAGTCGTTCCATTACAGGAGGTTACGGGGGACCGGGCGGTCGAAGGTCACCGCGTCGAGCCTGTTGATGAACGCCGCAGTCGGCCGGGCCTCGATGTAGTCGAGAACGTTCGTGCGCATGTGCCCGACTAATCGGCACACGGACCCGACCGGATCGGGTGTTCCGGAATCGCCGAGGCGGAACAGATTCGGATATCCATGCACCACGAGCCCGTCGGCGTCCTGGGCGAGGGATCGTCCTCGACGCCCCTCGACCAGGATCGTCCCGGAGGATTCAACGACAATCTTCGCCCGGGCCGCGACGCCACCGGCCGTGTCGATCTCCCATCGGTGGTTCACCTCGTCGTACCGGGCGGCTTGTGCATCGGGGGATTCGGTGACCGAAAGACGGAGTTCGCGCCGCAATCGTTCGGCCGCGCGCAGGGACGCGAAGGAGCGCCCGACGACTGCCACATCGAACTCCGGGATGCAGGGGGGTCGGGAATCCGGCTGTGCCAGGAACATCGGGCGCTCCTTCGCTGGGGGAGTGGATCGGGACCGCGCGCGGGCAGGTGGGGTGCTGCTGCCCGCGCGCGGCAGACTGGGCTACTTCTTGTAGAGGGCGCTGACGTCGGCGTTTCCGATGAGATCCGGAACCGTCCACCCGTCGAGGTCGTACTCGCTCATGAACTGCTCGGCGAAACCCTTCATGGAGGCGACGTCACCGCGTCCTTCGGCGGCGAACAGCAGTTCTGCCTTGACGTTCTCGTGGTTGCCGGCGTAATTCCGCTCGTACAACTCGTGGCGGCCACCGAACTCGGAGCCGATCGAATCCCACAGTGCCTTCATCACTTTGACGCGATCGACGGCCTGGATGCCATCCGAGCCGCGGACGTACTTGTCCAGGTAGGGCCGCACATCGGGGTTCTGGAAGTCGGCGGCCGAGGACGGCAGGTAGATCAGGCCGGACGCGACATCCTGTTCGATGATCTCCTTGATCCGCGGGTAGCCCTGCATCGCGAACATCCGGTAGGTCAGGCCGTATTCGAGCTTCGGGATGACGGTGTCGCCGAGCCACGGCTCGGGGTTGTTGACCATCGCATCGCTGAGCGACCAGAACAGGTTTCGCCAGCCGATGACTTCACCGACGCGGGTCTGCACGCCGCGGAACCCGCCGGCGCCGGTCGCGTCGAGGGCCTTCATGAGCAGGCCGGCGATGAAGTCGAGCTTGACCGCGAGACGCGTGCAGCCCTGCAGCGTGAAGCGCTGGAGGAAGCCGGACCCACCGAGGAAGTTGTTGATCTTCTCCACGTCCCCGTACATGAAGACGTTCTCCCAGGGCACGAGCACCTTGTCGAAGATGAAGATGGCGTCGTTCTCGTCCATGCGCGAGGACAGCGGGTAGTCGAACGGCGAGCCGACGACGTTGGCGTTCTGCGAGTACGAGGCGCGGGAGATGAGCTTGATGCCGGGCGCGTCCATCGGCACCGTGCAGATCAGCGCGAATTCCTTCTTCTTGATCGGCAGGCCGTAGTGGGCGATGAAGTTGTAGTTCGTGATCGCCGAACCGGTCGCGACGACCTTGGCGCCGGAAACGATGAGGCCGGCGTCGGTCTCCTTCTCCACCTTCATGAACACGTCGCCGACCTCGTCCGGCGGCAGCGACCGGTCCACCGGCGGGTTGATGATCGCGTGGTTCCAGTACAGGACCTTCTCCTGCGATTCCCGGTACCAGCGCTTCGCGTTGTCCTGGAACGGCGAATAGAACTCGTCGTTGGCGCCGAGGGTGCCGAGGAACGACGCCTTGTAGTCGGGGCTGCGGCCCATCCAGCCGTAGGTCAGTCGTGCCCACGTCGCGATGGCGTCACGGTCGGCGCGCAGGTCGTCCGCGGACTTGGGGGTGCGGAAGAACGGCATGGTGACTCCACCGTTGCCGGTGTCGGTGGCCGTGGTGAGCGTGTCGACGTGCTCGCCGGTGTGCATCGCGTCGTACAGGCGGGCCGTCATGCGGATCGAATTGCGGAAGGCCGGATGCTCGGTGTAGTTCTTCACCCGCTCTCCGTGCAGGTAGATCTCCCGGCCGTCCTTGATCGACTCGATGTACTCGGCCCCGGTCATCGGGCGGCTCGCGAAGTTCTGCTGATGGTTGGCCGCGCAGTCGGCGGCGACGTTGACCTTGGAACGGTCGAGCGTCTCGGTGGGGCGGGGCTCGGTCGTGGTCATGTCATCTCTCCTGGGGACGGGGAAGGTGAGGAAGAAGAACGGACGGTCGGGTCACGCGGTGGGCACTGCGACGCGCATCGGCGTGAACCGGGTGGATGCGTCGAACCATCCGCTGTGCGGGTCGTCGAGCGATCCGTTCCACGCGGCGGACGCGCTGGGGTCGCCGATGTCATGGAAGGTGCTGCGGTAGAACAGAAGTGGCTGTGCATCGGCGCGGGCGGTGGCGTCGATGATTTCGCCGATGTAGATGATGTGGTCGCCGCCGTCGTACTCGCGCCACGGCACACACGACAGGGTGGCCGCGGTGCCGGCGAGGACCGGCGCGGTCGGGCCCTGCTCCCACACGGGTTCCGGCGACCGGGGGCGTCCCGCGAAGTGCAGGGCGGTGTCGACCTGGTCGTCGGCGAGGATGTTCACCGCGAACGGCGCACCGGAGAGGAAGCGGCACGCCTTCGATGTGCGGGTCAGGGTCACCTGGCACAGCCGGGGTTCGAGCGAGACCGCGGTGAACGCGGTGACGGTGGCCCCGTGCGGAGTGCCCTCGTGATTGCTGCAGGTGATGACGGTGACGCCACTTGCAAACTGCCCGAAGATGTTTCGAAGTTCTCGCTGCTCCATGTCGGAAGCCCTCCGGTCGATCCGTCGCGGTGTGATCCAGACCATATGCGGACTCGGGAGGGGTGTGCGATCCGCTGAGCGCGGTCGCTATCCACCTTGCGCGACGGAGTGACCGTCGGCCTTGTTTGCGGCGGGTAGTGTTGCTCGTCACACTGTGACCAAAGACCCCGAGGACGATCCGAGGAGGGTGAATGCGCACCGACGACGGGCGGATCCCCGGCAATTGGGAGGAAGCGGAAGTAGCGGTTTCGGATGCCTACTTCCCGCATTCGCTGCGTCCACTCGACGCGATCACAACGCCCCGGGTGACGCTGCGCAGGGTCGATCTGGGTCCGTTGCGGCTCGCCAGGGTCGGCTGGGGGGCCGAGGTGTCGGTCGAGTCCGATCACCCCGGTGCCTATGCCGTGAACATCCCGCTCGCCGGACAGATCGAGTCGGTGAGCGAAGGACGGGAGGTTGTCTCCCGGCACGGTTACGCCAGTGTCTTCCGCCCGGACACCGCGGCAGCGATCACGCGATGGACGGCGAGCTGCGAGATCGTCGGAATCAAGCTCGACCGGGACTACCTGCATCGGGAGATGGCCCGCGTTCTCGGCCGGCCGGGGCTGCAGCTGCCGCCGCAGGTGGACCTGACGACCGACGCCGGGAAGAACTGGCTGTCGATGCTCGGCGCAATGGTCGGGAACCTCGAATCGGGCGACTCACCCTGGACCAATCCGGTGGTCGCCGATCAGCTGTCCGGCGCCATCACCTCGGCGTTCGTTCTCGCCGTGATGCGGGACGCCGACCCCGGCACGGTCGCGCGACCGCGCATCATCAAACGGGTTCTCGATCGGCTGCACGCCGATCCGTCTCTGGCCTGGACCAGCGCCGACATGGCCGAGGTGGCCGGGGTCAGCGTGCGCCGGCTTCAGGAGGGATTCCGGGAATACCTCGGGGTCTGCCCTCGCGAATACCTGCTCGACCTGCGCCTCGAGCGCATCCATGCCGCGCTCTCCGAGGGAGATCCCGCGGCGGTCTGTGTCACCGACGTCGCGCTCGAGTGGGGTATCACCCACACCGGCCGGTTCGCTGCGGCATACCGCCGCAAGTACGGGGTCGCGCCGTCCGACACGCTGCGTTCGTGAATCGTATTCGTCGCGTTGCTGCAGGTCAGGGTCGGAAACCGAGGTTCCGGCTCAGAGCGTCGGCGGCGTCGACCACGGATGCGGCAGCGGCGTCGCGGAACGAATCCGGGGTGTGCCGGCCCGCGGACGTCGAACACGCGACGACACCGACGACCGTGCCCGCGGCCTCGCGCACGGGTGCGGCCAGCGAGATCAGTTCGTCCTCCAGTTCCGCCGCCGCCAGGGCGAAGCCGCGTGCCCGGACCCGGGCGAGCTCGGCCCGGAGATCCTCCTCTCCCGTGATGGTCGACGACGCGAGCTGCTCGAACACGGTGTCCGCGACGACCCGGTCCACGACCTCGGGCCGTGCCCACGCGAGCAGGGCACGTCCCATCGACGTCGCATACGCGGGGACCCGGGTGCCGACCGCGACGTTGATGCTCATGATGCGGCGGACCGGCACGCGTGCGGCGTAGACGACCTCGGTACCGTCGAGCACCCCGAGCGAGGCGGATTCGGTGGTGCGTTCCGAGAGTTCGACCAGGTGCGGCATCGCGGCCTCGACCAGGGTGTTCGCGGCGGAGTAGTGCCGGCCGATGCTGAGCACCCGGGGGGTCAGCGACCACCGGGGGCCGGTGTCGGTGACATAGCCCAGCTTTCGCAGGGTCAGCAGGATGCGGCGAACGGCGGGCCGGGACAGGGCTGTGGCGCCGGCGAGTTCGGCTGACGTAGGAGTCGGGCCGACAGCGCCGAACGCGTCGAGAACCGCGAAGCCGCGCTCGATGCTCTGGATGAAGTCGCGGTCCGTACCTCGGGTATCTACCTGGTCCTCGCTAGGCATCGATTCTCCTACCTGCAGTTATGTCGGTCGTGTCCCGGAATGTGATTGACAAGCGATGTGACAGCGCGCACAGTATCCAACGTACGCATTGCGTGTCGCTTGTACGCAGAGCGTACTTCGTCTAGGGCCACCGGTCAGCCCCCGCATGTGCCCCCACCAGCTTTCGCGACTTTCGCGGCAGACAGTTTCGACCCTCACGAGGAGTGTCCATGACCACTACGGAGAACCCCACCGCCTTCGGATCCGGCAACGCCGCCACCGACAAGTTCAAGAGCGAGCGCGTCTCCTCCGACACCTCGGTCGAGCGGGCCGGCGCGATCATCAAGGATGTTCTGCGGTCCCTCGCCGACGTCGTCCACAAGCATCAGGTCACCTACGACGAGTACCGCGTCCTCAAGCAGTGGCTCATCGACGTCGGCGAGTACGGCGAATGGCCGCTGTGGCTCGACGTTTTCGTCGAACACGAGGTCGAGGCCGTTCACTACGACCGCAACAACTACTCGGGTACCAAGGGCAGCATCGAAGGCCCCTACTACGTCGAAGGCTCCCCGAAGCTGCCGTCCAAGTGCACGATGCCGATGCGCGAAAAGGATGCCGCGGCACCGTCGCTGATCTTCAAGGGTCAGGTCACCGACCTCGACGGCAAGGGTCTCCCCGGTGCCACTGTCGAACTGTGGCATGCCGACGAGGACGGCTTCTACTCGCGGTTCGCTCCTGGCATCCCCGAGTGGAACCTGCGCGGCACGATCGTCTGCGACGACAACGGCTTCTTCGAGATCACCACCCTCAAGCCCGCGCCGTACAAGATCCCCGCGGACGGACCGACCGGCTGGTTCATCGACTCCTTCGGCGGCCACCCCTGGCGGCCGGCGCACCTGCACCTGATGGTCAAGGGTGCCGGACACCGCTCGATCACCACCCAGCTCTACTTCAAGGACGGGGACTGGGTCGACAGCGACGTCGCCTCCGCGACGAAGCCGGAGCTCATCCTCGACCCGCAGCCGAACGCCGACGGTATCGCCGAGGTGACCTACAACTTCGTGCTCGACCCCGAGGCCTGACCGGCACCCGGCGCTCGTGCGTGGTTCCGGTAGCCCCCGCTACCGGAACCACGCACGGGCACGAGTCCACCGCCGGCACCCGACCCGAATGCGAGTTCCCTCGATGTCCGACAAGGACCTGAAGATCGTTTCCGTCGAGACCACGATTCTCGACGTCCCGCTGATCCGCCCGCACAAGTTCGCGACCACGACCGCCGAAGCGCAGCCGATCCTGCTCGTGGCGATCACCACCGCCGGCGGCGTCACCGGCTACGGCGAGGGGGTCGTGCCCGGCGGACCGTGGTGGGGAGGCGAATCCGTCGAGACGATGAAGGCGATCGTCGACCGCTACATCGCTCCGTTCATCACCGGACGCGGCGTCGACGACATCACGGGCATCATGGTCGACCTCGAACGCATCGTCGCGAACGCGCGGTTCGCGAAGGCCGCCGTCGACGTCGCGCTGCACGACGCGTGGGCCCGCAGCCTCGACGTCCCGGTGCACACGCTGCTCGGCGGCGCGTTCCGCACCGGTGTCGACGTGCGCTGGGCTCTCGGCGCCGCCCCTCTCGAGGAGATCGTCGAGGAGGTCACCCACAAGATGGAGCAGCGCCTGAACTTCGCGTTCAAGCTCAAGATGGGCGCCCTCGATCCGGTGGTCGACACCGACCGTGTCGTCAAGGTCGTCGAAGCGTTCGACGGGAAGGTCGGATTCAGCATCGACGTCAACGCCCGGTGGGACCGCTTCACCGCACTGCGTCACGTGCCGGAATTGGTCGACGGCGGCGTCGAACTCATCGAACAGCCCACCCCCGCAGACCAACTCGATGTTCTCGCCGAGATCAATCGCAGGGTCTCGGCACCGGTCATGGCCGACGAATCCGTGCAGACACCGCACGACGCCTACGAAGTCGCCAAGCGCGGCGCCGCCGACGTGGTCGCGCTCAAGACCACCAAATGCGGTGGGCTGCAACGCAGCAAACAGGTCGTCGCGGTCGCGAAGGCAGCCGGGCTCCGGTGCCACGGCGCCACCTCGATCGAAGGCCCGATCGGCACGGCGGCGTCCGTCCACTTCGCGTGCGCCGAACCCGGCATCGACTACGGATCCGAACTCTTCGGTCCGCAGTTGTTCGCCGTGGAACTGCTGAAGACACCGCTCGACTACTCCGACGGCCAGGTGCACCTCCCGCAGGGGCCCGGCCTCGGTGTCGAGCTCGACATGGACGTCGTCAAGCACCTCGCCCGCGACTGACCCGACCGACCAGCCACAGATCAGGAGATAACCGACCATGGCGCTGTTCCACGTTCGCATGGACGTCGACATCCCCCGCGACCTCGACCCCGAGGTCCGCGCCGACACCATCGCGAAGGAGAAGGCGTACAGCCAGGAACTGCAGCGGAAGGGCAAGTGGCGGGAGATCTGGCGCATCGTCGGCCAGTACAGCAACATCAGCATCTTCGATGTCGACTCGGCGGACGAACTGCACGAGATCCTGTGGAACCTGCCGCTGTTCCCGTTCATGAAGATCGAGATCATGCCGCTGACGCGGCACGGATCCGACATCAAGGAGTAGACCGGCGTCGGCGGTTCATACTCGACATATGAGTCTGCCGCTCCGAGACGTCTACGAACAGCCGACCCTCGCGGACCTGCTTCCGTCGGTGATCGCATCCGCGGGTGCCGCCGGAGAACACAACCGGCTCGAGCTGACCGACTGCGCCCGCACCGTCGTACTGCTCGTCGACGGAATGGGATGGAACCTGCTGCAACGCAACAGCAGTGCCGCACCCTTTCTGACCGGGATGACGGGACAGCCGATCCGTGCCGGATTCCCCACGACCACTGCGGTGAGCCTCGCGTCGCTGGGAACCGGCCTGCCGTCGGGGCGGCACGGCGTCACCGGTTACCAGGCGTATCTGCGCGAGCTCGACAGCGCGTTCAACTGGTTGCGCTGGACGCTGGCGGGCACTGCTGTCGACCAGCGCACCCAGCTCGTCCCCGAACTCGTGCAGGCGCACCCCACCGTCTTCGAACGCGCCGTGCGGGACGGGATCGCCGTCACCACGGTCGTGCCGCGAATGTTCGAAGGCAGCGGACTGACACGCGCCGTGCTGCGCGGCGGCACATTCGTCGGCGTCTCCGCCTACGGCGACCTGCTCGCCCGGATCGTCGCCGCCGTCGGCTCCGCCGAACGCACTCTCGTCTACGGCTACCTCGGTGAGGTCGACACCCTCGGCCACCTCTACGGCCCGGAATCCCCGGCGTGGCTCGCGCAGCTCACCGTCGTCGACCGCTTCGTCGAACAACTCGTGGATGCGCTGCCGGAGGGAACGCGGCTCGTCGTCACCGCCGACCACGGAATGGTCGACACCAGCCGCGGGCGGCGCATCGACTACGACCACTGCGCAGGACTGTCCGAGGACGTCACCTTCATCGCCGGGGAACCACGCTGCCGCCACGTCCACACCGAACGGCCGGACGCGGTCCTCGAACGGTGGCGCAACGAACTCGGCGACGAGATGTGGGTGGGCACCCGCGACGACGTGCTCGCCGCCGGGCTGTTCGGACCGGAACCGTCTCCGGACGCCGCGAGTCGCATCGGCGACGTCGTTGCGATCGGGCACGGCGAATCGTCGGTGATCCGCACGGACGGGGAACTCGTCATGTCCCGGCTGCCCGGACAGCACGGTGCGCTCACCGAAGACGAACTCCTGATTCCGGTGCTGTCGCCGGATCCGATCCGGCGTCGTACGGCATGACCCGGGCGACTCCGGGGGTGGATCTGTGAGCGACGGTATGTCGCCGTGGCCGCCGCGCCCGACTTATCGTGGCGTGTATGCGCACCCACGGAGCGACGGTCTGGCACTGGTCGGTCAGCGTCAAGGCCTGGCTGATCTTCTGGATCGTCCGGATCATCGTCAAACCGATCATGACCTGGTGGCCGGCCACCGACCGCGGTATCTCCGCTTTGAGCAGGCTCGACCGGCAGGTCGACAAGCTGCTGCCCCGGCCGCGGGGCGTCGACATCGACAGCGTGACGCTCGGCGGAGTGCCCAGTGAACGGATCGCGCCGCCGCGTCCGGCCACCGACGCCCTCGCCGGCGCGACGATTCTGTACTTCCACGGCGGCGCGTTCGTGTTCTGCGGACTCGCGACGCACCGCACGGTGTGCTCGCTGCTCGCCGCCCGGTCTGGAGTGCCCGTCTACTCCGCCGCGTACCGGCAGCTGCCCGTAGGCTCGATCGGCACGTCCGTGATGGATGCGATGGCCGCGTACAGCGCGGTCCTCTCGGTCGCCGACGACCCGAACCGCATCATCCTCGCCGGTGACTCTGCCGGCGGCTACCTCGCGATGAAGGTCGCGGAGATCGCGGCGCTGCGCGGCATGACCCGCCCGGCCGCAGTCATCGGTTTCTCGCCGCTGCTCAACCTGAACCTCGAATCCCACGACCCCGACTACATGAAGCGCGACGCCTACCTGCCGATGCGGCAGCTCGAGAAGCTGCGCGACAAATGGCTCGACGGTCCCGACCACATCGAAGGCGCCCAGTCGCCCGTCGACGCCGATCCCACCCTGTTCCCGCCGGTGTTCTTCTCCGTCGCCGAATACGAGATCACCCGGCCCGACGTCGAGATCGTCACCGAAGCGATCGAACGGACCGGGCGTCCGATCGAAACCCACATCTGGGCCGGGCAGGTCCACGCCTTCCCGGTCGTCGGCCAGACGTTACCGGAGGCCCGCGCCCTGCTCGGCCTCAGCATCGACTTCGCCCGGCGGGCCGTCGCCACCGAAGGCAGCAGCCGCTCCGCCTAGCGGGTCGGCTACGCCGCGAGGCGCGGTTTCAGCCACTCGGTGAGATCGTCGAGGACTTTGTCCTTCTCGTACTCGTTGAAGATCTCGTGGTACAGGCCGTCGTACATCTTCAGCGTGATGTCGTCCGAACCGGCCAGGTCCGCGACCAGCCGACTGCCCGACGGGTCGGTGAGTTTGTCGTCGGTGCCGTGCTGCACCAGCACCGGCACCGTCAGCGACGGCAGGCGCTGCGGGTAGGACTGCTCGCCGAGCACGAGGGCACGCGCGATGCCCGCGGGGACCAGACCGTGGTGCACGAGCGGGTCGGCGTTGTACGCTGCGACGACCGCGGGATCACGCGAGACGTGATTCGAGTCGAGCTTCTGCACCGGCACGTCCGGCAGGAACCGGCCGATCAGTTTGCCGGCCTCGACGATCACGCCGGGCGTGCCCGCGGTGACGACGACCGCGGGACCGGACAGTGCGAGCGCTGTCAGTTCCCCCGGATGGTCGAGTGCGTAGCTCAGCGCGATCGCACCACCCATCGAGTGCCCGAGCAGGAACCGCGGCAGACCGGGATGCGCCTCGTCGGCGACGGCGAACAGCCGGCCGATGTCGTCGGTGAACTCGCTCATGTCCCGCAGGTGCAGGCGCTTGCCACCGGACCGTCCGTGACCGCGGTGGTCCGGGGCATAGACGACGAGGCCGATCTCGGTGAGCCGTTCCGCGACGTGGTCGTACCGCCGGGCGTGCTCGCCGAGGCCGTGGCACAACACCAGGACACCGCGCGGGTCGCCTTCGGGGGACCAGACGTCGTAGACGATCCGGGTTGCGGATCCGCCGGTGAACGAGGATTCGGAGTGCTGCATGGCGTCTCCCTGCCGTGGACTCGACGTGCGTGACGACCGCATCCTTGCACGAGACGACGCGGCGTGTGTCCGGTACCCGCGGACCGGGCCGGCCGGGGTGGCCGGAAAAGGCGTGGATCGGAGATCGACGGGGTGAAGAGGTCGCCGTCGCTTCGCCGTCTTCCACGCCGCGTCGGTCTCCGAACAGGGCACCTCCGTCGAGGGCGATCGAGAAGGTGATTTCGGTTTGCAGAACCGGCTCAGACGGCGAGGCCTACATACTTGGTGTCGAGGTACTCGTCTATTCCTTCCGGACCGCCTTCTCGACCGACACCCGATGCCTTGATTCCTCCGAATGGCGCTGCAGGACTGGATACCAAGCCTTGATTGAGTCCGACCATCCCGGTCTGGAGTCCTTCGGCGAGTCGCACTGCGCGCGTGATGTTCTCGGTGAATACGTACCCCGCCAACCCGTATTCGGTGTCGTTGGCCAAAGCGAGTGCCTCGGCGTCGGTGTCGAACGTTGTGATCGGAGCGACCGGGCCGAACGATTCCTCGGACAGGATCTTTGCTGTTTGCGGAACGTTCGCGAGGACAGTCGGGGGATAGAAGTAGCCGTGGGTGCGAGTCGCTATCGGAGGGGCGATGGCCGTAGCTCCCAGCGCGACTGCGTCATCGACGAGCCGCGTGACCTTGTCCACTGCCGATTGGTTGATCAGTGGGCCGAGCTGCGTGGCAGGATCGGCGCCGTCACCGACGACTACGGCGCACATCCGGTCGGCCAGCCGGGAGGTGAATTCGTCCGCGACCGACGAATGGACGATGAAGCGGTTGGCTGCGGTACAGGCCTCGCCATTGTTCCGCATCTTCGCGAGCAACGCTCCGTCGACGGCTCGATCGATGTCGGCGTCATCACAGACGATGAAGGGAGCATTGCCGCCGAGTTCCATCGACACACGCAGAACGTTCTCCGCGCTTTGCCGGATGAGGCTGCGCCCCGTCGGGGTAGACCCCGTGAAGGTTATCTTGCGCAGCCGACTGTCCTGGACCAGCGGTTCGCAGAGTGCGGCGGCGTTCGATGTGGTGACGATGTTGACCACCCCGTCGGGTACGCCGGCCTCCATGAGAATCTCGCCGAACGCGAGTGTGGTGAGTGGGGTCAATTCGGACGGCTTGATGACGACGGTGCAGCCGGCCGCGAGGGCGGGGCCGATCTTGCGGGTACTCATCGCCAGGGGGAAGTTCCACGGCGTGATGGCCAGTACCGGCCCGACGGGCTGTTTCATGGTGATGAGCCTGGTATTGCCGGTCGGGGCAAGGGCATAGCGGCCGGCTACTCGCACTGCTTCCTCCGAGAACCAGCGCAGAAACTCGGCCGCATAGGCGACCTCACCGCGGGCTTCGGAGAGCGGCTTGCCCATTTCCGTGGTGATGAGGACTGCGAGATCGTCGGATCGCCTGTTCATCAGGTCGAATGCGTCGCGCAGTATGTTCGAGCGATACCGAGGATCAGTTGCAGCCCAGTGTGTTTGGGCGTCGTCCGCGGCAGAGAGGGCGGCGAGCCCATGTTCGGGGCCGCCATCGCTGACCTCGGCGACGGCGGCCCCGGTGGCGGGGTTCTCGACGGTGATCGTGTTGTCGGTCGCGACCCATTGTCCTCCGATGAGAAGCTGCTTGGGCACGGAGTCGACGATCGAAGCGGATGTGGACGTGGCTACGGGCATGGGTGAGGGATCCTTGGGTACGTGGGCGTGCATGTCTGCCGAGAAGTAGCGCTACGACAATCGCCGTTTCGGCACGGGGACACGTCCGTGCCGAGGGTCCCCGCGGGACTGCACCGGTTAGATGTCCGGTGCATTCGCGGAGACCAGGTCATGGCATGACTCGGCCGGTTCAGTCGACGACGGCGATGGCCTCGACCTCGATGAGAAAGTCGGGCTCGGCCAGTGCAGCGACACCGATACCCGTGAGTGGTGGCAACGGGGCGGCGATGCCCAGCTTGGCGGATGCCCGCGCAACGCCTTCGATGAATCGGCCCATCTTGTCGGGGGTCCAGTCGACAAGGTAGACCGTCAGTTTGACGACGTCGTCGAACGACGCCCCGACCGCGGCCAGCGATGTGGCGACATTCAGATAGCACCGCTCGGCCTGCGCGATGAGGTCACCGGTGCCGACGACACCGCCGCTCGCGTCGACGGCGACCTGGCCGGCCATGAAGATCAGCTTCGATCCGCCGGCTACCGATACCTGCCGATAGAGATCGACCTCAGGTAGTCCTTCTGGGTTCACGAGATCGACGGCCATGTGTACTCCTTGGTTCGAGAATCCTCGGACCGTGCTGTATTTGCCCGGTGAGGGTCCGAGGACGGATGGTCGAGGCGGCGATTGCCGCTGATCCGAGCTGGATCTGTGGATTCGGAGGCTCGGGACCGGGATATCGGCCGCCGATCGTCGCTACGAATACGTCAGACCCCCATCCACCGGGATGATTGCGCCGGTGATGTAGTCGCTGAGGTTGCCCGCGAGGAACTCGATGACGCCCGCGCAGTCCTCCGGCGTTCCGTATCGGCCGAGCGGAATATTCCCGAGCAGCTGCGCGTCTCCGATCGAGTTCAGCAGCGGAGCAAGGCGTCCGGTCGAGATATAGCCCGGGGAAACGCAATTCGCCGTGATGCCGAACGGTCCCAGGTCGCTCGCCAGATACTGGGTGTACTTGGCGACTGCGGCCTTCGCGGCGCCGTAATGGGCATAACCACCGTTGCTTTCGACCCGATGGCCCGCCTGGCTGCCGACGGTGACGATCTTGCCCGACCGCTGCTCCTTCATGGGCCTGGCCACGGCTCGGCAGGTGTTGATCGTGCCGGTGAGGTTGCGGGCGAGGACGATCTCGACGAGATCATTCTCGACGGTGGATGCGCGAGTTTCCTCGGGTGATCCCACGCCGCCCCCCGCGTTGCAGATCGCGATATCGAGCCGGCCCCACTCGCCGATGATCTGTTGAACTGCCGCGTCCACGGCGGTCGAATCGGTGATGTCGACCTGTAAACCGATTGCGCGCACTCCTATTTCGCGTATCTCGTCGACCGTCGTGTCGCCGTGCATTGCCTCTGCCTCGAGTTGGTAGTCCTTGTACGAGTGCAGATCTACATCCAGCACTGCGACGTCAGCGCCGCGATCCGCGAGTCTGAGCGCGTAGGTGCGGCCGATGCCGCGTGCTGCTCCGGTAACCAGCGCGACCTTGCCGCGCAGAGGCAGGTTGTCCGTCATGCTCGAAATCTCCCTCGAGTTTCATCGATCGTTCCGGTCGATGCGGGTGGCGTGTGATGCAGGTCCTCGGATTCAAAGCTCTCACGTAATATCTTGCAAAGAAACACCTTTGGTCTCTCTCCAGGTTGAAACGACGGCCATGCCGATGAGGCAGAGCACGATGATGTACACATTGAACGCCCAGCCGAGTCCCTCGCCGTAGAGCCACTGGTTCAGGTACGGGGCCGTTCCACCGAAGATCGCAACCGCGAGCGACAGGGAGAAGCCGAGCATTCGGGTGCGGTACTGCGTGGGCAGAAGTTCGGAGAGAACCGCGGGCTTTGAACCTGCTACGAGGGCGATGAAAACCAAGGCGATCGACTGTGCGATGAAGAGGGTCCAGGGTTCGTCGGTGATCATGCCCATGAGCGGGAAGATGCCGATGATGAAAGCGCTGTAGAAGATGAGGGTCACCGGTTTGCGCCCCCACGTGTCGGCCAGGAACCCGCCGATCGGGATGGCGGCAATGTAGATCAGTTGTGCGAAAACGCTCGCCAGGAATGCGCTCGAGGGGTTCATATCATGATACGTGATCGCGAATACCGCGGCGAACGAGGTCCACGTGTAGTAGACGACATTGGTACCGCCTTCGTACAACATCAGTTTGAGTCCACGGACGATGAGGGTTCGCCGGGACAGCTTCGGTGTCTCGGTGGCAGGGGTTCGCTCCCCGGTCGCGGCGATCTGTTCCTCGTACACCTCGCTCTCCATCATCCCTCGACGAAGGAACAACGCGACCACGGCGAGGCCCGCGCCGAGGAAGAACGGGATGCGCCAGCCCCAGCCGGCGGCGTCCGCTTCGGGTAACGCTGCCGAGATTCCGGCTCCCAGAGCAGTGGCAAACAGAGTGCCGACTGAGACGGAAACGAACACAGCGCTCGACCAGAGTCCGCGGTGCCGGGGAGGAGCAATCTCGGAAACGTATGCGTAGGAAGCGGTTGTCTCTCCGCCGTGCGCGAGTCCTTGAAGAAGACGGGCCACCACGAGGAGCAACGACGCAAACCCGCCGATCGCGGCATAGCTGGGTGTCACGGCGATCAGAAGGCTGCCCGCCGCCATCAGCAGCATCGTCGTGATCATCGTGGTTCGACGACCGACTCGGTCGGCGAGGGTGCCGAACAGGATGCCCCCGAGCGGACGGAACGCGAAGCCCACAGCGAAGACTGCGAGGGTGCTGAGGAGAGCCGATGTGGGATCGGAAGGATCGAAAAGAGCTTTCGCAATGAACGGTGAAAACACCGCATAGATGGTCCAGTCGAACCATTCCAGGAGATTACCGACACTGCTCGCGAGAAGCGAGCGCCGACGCAACTGCAATGTGGCGCCGTGTTCCTTGGGGTTTGCGGTCAGGATTGAATTCACGATTCACGACTCGTCTCGTCTGTAAGTTGTCCATGTATTTCGAATCTCCGCCGTGCGAGCGGGTTCGGGTCGTCCTCGGCGATCACGTCGGTGTGTTTCTCGACGGGCCCGCGGTCGCGTCGAGAACAGCGCATGGTGTCCGCGCGCTCGGAACCCGAATTCGAACCATTGCGACGCGACCACCGAGGAAGGGCGCGTCAGGCCACGAAGAGATCCTTTACCAGGGGCGTACCGGGCACGACTTCGTACTCGCGAAAGTCGGTGCGCCCACGCTGCCGCAACAGGTCCTCATCGATGAAGAAGTTGCCGGTGACTTCGGAGCTGGGGCTGGTCACAATGGCATGTGCTGCATCGGACATGATCTCTGTCGTGCGGCATCCGGCAGCCTCTACGCCGATGACCGAGCTCGCGGCGGTTTCGATCATCGTCTGGGGCCACAGGCCGTTGACTGCGACGCCTCGATCACGAAACTCCGCCGCCATCCCGAGTACGGTCATGCTCATCGCGTACTTGGACATGGTGTATGCACAGTGGGCGGCAAACCATCCGGGATTCAGGTCCAGTGGTGGCGACAAGGTCAGAATATGGGCGTTCTCGCTGTGCATCAGATGAGGAAGGCACGCTTGCGAGACCGCGAATGTGCCTCGCACGTTGATGTCGAAGACGAGGTCGAATCGACTCATGGGTGTCGAGAGTGTTTGCTCGAGGAATATTGCACTCGCGTTGTTGACGAGCACGTCTATCCCACCGAACATGGCAGCAGCCTTGTCCACGGCGCCGGCGACCTGGTCGTCGTTGCGGACGTCGACAACCAGGGGCAGTGCGCGGCCACCAGCGGCAACGATCTCGTCTGCAACCGAGTGGATGGTCCCGGGCAATTTGGGGTGAGGTGTGTCCGTCTTCGCAGCGATGACGACGTTGGCGCCGTCAGCCGCCGCGCGCAGCGCGATCGCGCGCCCGATGCCCCGGCTTCCGCCGGTGATGAAAACTGTTCTGTCTCTGAGCGTTGTCATGGAATCTCCCCGCAGAGCGGCGTCGACGAATCATTGATCGAGCTTGGATGTGTACTCGCTGCTTTCGCGGCCGGTGCGGCTGGTGGATAGCTGCTCCGTGGCGTTGGCTGTATGCGTGCGCAGATTCTCGAGATATCCGTCGCGGAGGACGAACTTCTGGATTTTTCCGGACGCGGTCTGCGGCAGTTCGGTTCTGAATTGCCACACCCGCGGGATCTTGAACGAGGCGAGGTGGGCTCCGCAGTGCATGGCCAGATCGTCCTCGGTGAGGTGCATTCCCTCGGCCGTAACGATGAAAGCCGCCACGATCTCCCCCCATTCGGGGTCCGGAAGCCCGACCACGGACACTGCGCTGACCGCTGGGTGAGCGTAGAGGATGTCTTCGATCTCACGAGGAAAGATGTTCTCCCCGCCCCGAATGATCATGTCCTTGAGTCGGCCTCGGATCGTGACGAATCCGGAAGCATCGATGGTGCCCAGGTCACCTGTGTGAAGCCACCCGTCGGCGTCGATGGCCTCCGCGGTCGATGCGGGATCAGAAAAGTACTCCGTCATCACACAACTGCTCCGGGTGCACACCTCGCCGAGTTCACCGACATCGATCACGCCGCGAGAATTCAGGTCGACGATCTTGACCTCGATCCCGGGAAGCGGCCGGCCGACGGTGGTCAGCGTCTGCTTCTGCTGGTCTCCGCTCGCGGTGTGGGTGATGTAGGGCGACGATTCTGTCTGTCCGTATCCGATACCCACCTCGACTCCGAGGACACGGCGGGCACGCAGCGCCAGATCGAGCGGAACAGGCGCTCCGCCGAGCGTGGTCAGTCGCCAGCTCGACACGTCACGTGGTTTGTCTTCCTGCCGTTCAAGTATCCGGATGAGCATGGTCGGCACGCTCAGCATCACGGTGCCGTGCTGGGTCTCGAACAGGTCCAACATGAGGTCGGCATCGAAGCTCGGTGGGATGATGTGGCAGCCGCCGGTCTGTAGCGCACCCAACGTCACGAGACCGCAGCCAGCGGTGTGGAACAGCGGCATGGGATTGATCCATACATCGTCCGGGCGCGCACCGATGACGGTCGCGTACCTCCGACCGTTGGTGGCCAGACCACGGTGGCTCAGGAGAGCGCCTTTCGGCAGGCCAGTCGTTCCCGACGTGTACTGGATCTGTGCCGGGTCCTCGGGGCGGACCGTCGGCAAAGGTCCGAGCGGTACGCCGAAATCTCTTCCATCGGAAACGAACTCGTCCCAATCTCCGAAGGAGATCACCTCGCGGACCCGGGTGCCGTCGAGTGCAGCAGTCACGATCGGTAGCAGATCCCGGGACCGGAAATGCGGTTGCACCACGATCCCCACCGCCCGAGATTGACGCAGCACATACGCCAGCTCGGCCTGCCGGAAGGCCGGGTTGACCGTCACCAGCGTCAGTCCCGCCAGCGCGGCACCGAACTCCAGCTGGATCCACTCCGGGCTGTTGGCGGCCCAGACTGCCAGGTGCTCGCCAGGGGAGAACCTGAGCAAGAGAGCCCGAGCGACGTGGGTGGATGCCTCCAGCAGTTCGCCGAATGTCCACCGGCGCGCATCGTCACCCAGAATGCCCTCAACGAGGGCCGTTCGGTCTCCCCATCGAGCGGCGGCTCGGATGAGAGCATCCCCGATCGTGCTGTCCGAATCATGCGGATCGGTCTCTGCGTTCCAGATCGATGCAGACAGAGGTAGACGATTGCTGCTCGTCACTGTCATCGCCTCGCTCCGGCGAAATGTCGGTGTGGATTGGAGACAAGGATGGTGTCGATGTCTTCTTCGGTGACTCCCGCATCGAGCAGAGCCGGAATCACGTCCTCGGGGATGTGACGGTAGTTCCACTTCGGGCCGATCCGGTCCCGGGATTCGACGGCGACGAAGTCGAGGAAACAGGACGCGTCGTGTGAGATGACGATGCTCGCGGTGTAACCGCGGCGGACGAGTTCGACGAGGGTGTCGATCCGCTCGTTGAACGGCAGGAAGGCGTCGGCCCCGAACCGATCGAGTCCGAGTAGGGATCCTGCGTCAGCGAGGCGGCACAAGTAGTCCACGTCGGTGGTATCGCCGGCATGCCCGATGATTACCCGTGTCAGATCGACACCTTCCTCCGCGAGGACCCGCTGGGCAACGAGGCCGGATTCCGATCCGGCATGGGTGTGAACGGTGATCGGCGCACCGGTCTCGACACTCGCCTGACCGACCGCGCGCATGGTTCGTTCGACACCGGCGGTCAGTCCGGGATCATCTATGGCGCACTTGAGGAAGGCGGCTCGCACACCGGTGTCACCGATGCCTTTCGTCAGATCTCGGATGAACAGTTCGGTCAGCGGTTCCTCGGTGTCGATCATCAAGCCGGGGCCGCGATACGCGAACTGAGGTGGAAGATCGTTGAAGGTGTACAAGCCGGTGGCGACAACGATATTGAGGGACGTGCGTTCCGCGATGCGCTGAATCCGCGGGATGAAACGGCCGAGTCCCAGCACGGTCGGATCCATGATGGTGTCGATGCCGAGACTCTCGAGCTCGCTCAGTTCGCGGACCGCCTGCTCGACCTTCTCGTCCTCGTCCCAGTCGTCCTGGTAGTTCAGCCGGAATTCTTCGCCGAGCACGAAGACGTGTTCGTGGACGAGGGTTCGTCCGAGTTCACCGGAGTCGATGGGTCCGGTCACTGTCTGCACTTCGGTCATGGTTCTTCCTGGGGTCGTTTCTTCAGAGCGCGACGACGACGGATTTGGTTTCCAGATATTGTTCGAGCACTGCATCCCCCTTCTCTCGGCCCCAGCCGCTCTGCTTGTAACCGCCGAAAGGAAGCTCGGCGGCGAACACGTGGTAGGTGTTGACGTGCACAGTTCCGGCTTTGAGTCGCTTCGCCAGCAGGTGCGCCTTCGACAGGTCGGAGGTCCACACGCCCGCGGCGAGTCCGTAGATCGTGTCGTTGGCTTGCCGTGCGAGATCGTCGATGTCGCTGAACGGAAGAGCGGTGACCACCGGTCCGAAGATCTCCTCCCGGACGATCGGATGATCTCGGTCGGGACGGGCAATCACGCTCGGCTCCACGTAATATCCGTCCCGGTCCAGTACGCTGCCACCGGCCACCGTCCGGCCGCCGGACTGCTTGCCCAGATCGAGGTAGCGGCTGACACGTTCGAAATGCTCCGCCGACACCAGCGGACCCATATCGGTGTCCGGGTCGAGACCGTAGCCCACCTTGATGCCACGAGCATGCTCGGCGAGGCCTTCTACGACGCGGTCGAACTGCGACTCGTGCACGTAGAGGCGGCTTCCGGCCGAGCAGACCTCGCCCTGGTTGTAGAAGATCGCGAGGGCGGCGCCTGCGATGGCAGCGTCGACGTCCGCGTCGTCGAGGACGATGTTCGGGGACTTCCCGCCCAGCTCCAGCGATACCCGCTTGAGGTTGCCGGCGGCGGCGCGCACGATGCTGCGTCCGACCTCCGTCGAACCGGTGAAGGCAATCTTGTCGACCCCGTCGTGCGCGGCAAGGTGTGCTCCGGCACGCTCCCCGAATCCAGGGACAATATTGACGACACCGTCGGGGAGACCGGCTTCGAGCAGGAGTTCACCGATCCGCAGCGCGGTCAATGGCGTCTGCTCGGCGGGCTTGAGGACGACGGTGTTGCCCGTGGCCAGGGCTGGGGCAAGCTTCCACGCAGCCATCAGAATGGGAACGTTCCAGGGAATGATCTGGCCTGCGACACCCAGGGGTTCGCGGGTCGTGTAGGCGTGGAACTCTGCGCCGGGCATGTAGGGAACGGATGGTGTCACTGACGTCCCGGTGATTCGGCGTGCCGCACCGGCCATGTACCAGAACATGTCTGCGGCGAGCGGGAGTTCGACGGCGAGCGCTGCGCTCGCCGGCTTACCGCTGTCCAGCGATTCCAGCTCGGCCAACTCCTCGGCATGCTCGGCGACCAGATCTCCGATCCTGTGAACGATGCGACCGCGCTCGCTCGGCGACATCTTCGACCACGGACCCTCTGCGGCGCGGCGTGCCGCTTCCACCGCGGCGTCGATGTCGCGTTCCGAACCCTCGGACACCGTGGCGAGGACTTGTCCTGTACCGGGGTCGATGGTCTCGAATGTCCGGCCGTCGACAGCATCGACGAACCGGCCGTCGATGAGCAGGCCGTGACGACGGTCCAGGAAGCCTTTCGAGTGCTTGGGTGCCATTGCAGCTGTGGTCATTTCGCCTTCTCCATTCTTGAAGGGCTCGGTCTGATAGGTGATGCGGAATCTGCGACGGTGACGTTGGTGTCACGTCGGCTTTTCGCTGTCCATGGGGCGCATTCGGCCGGCGAGCAGTGCACGACGCGGATCGCCGCGTTCCGCGTCCGTAGCGAACGGAGGGGTGTGCCTGGATGTAGCGCAGCGCCAGTCGCAGTGACCGAGGGGCGATAACGGAGGTCCTGAGTGAATCTTCGATTTGCCTGCGCATTCGAATCGGCCATGGCGTGGGCCTGTAGTGGAGCGTTCACTATCGAGGGCACACAAATGACTGCCCCCTAGGCAATTTCGGCAGCGTCAGCCGCCCCGGGGGATCTATGACGACCGGTCGTCACCGTGCTGACGACGGGACAGGAACTCGAGGACGAAAGGAATGACGATGTCCGGGGCCTCGATGAGTGGGCTGTGACCCGCGCGCTTGATCCGCCAGAGTTCGGCATTCGGGATCGCGTCGAACATCTCGTCGGACCACGCCGGCGGGCGGGCATGGTCCTGGGTTCCGGAGATGACGAGAGTCGATGCCGTGATCTGCGGCAGTAGCGCCACCGCACTTTCGCGCTGAACAACACCCCGAGCGGCATGTGCCAATTTCGGTGACAGCTCTTTGAGGCGTCGACTCCACAGGTCGTGGACATCCTGACGTTCCGGGTCCTCGAGAACACTTGCCGCAAAAAGAATGCCCTTGACGATCTCCACGACTTCGTCGGTGAAGCCGTCCCGTTCGAACATGTCGACGAACGCGCCGAATTCTTCCAGATGCTCGACCGATTCTCCGCGCGCGGATGAACCCATCAACACCAGTTTGTCGACAAGATCGGGCCTGCGGCTCGCGATTCGGACCGCTACGTCCCCGCCCATGGACTGACCGATGATCGATACCTGGCGCAGGCCGAGCCTGTCGACCAGCGCCAGAACATCATCGCTGCACATGTCCATGGTCACGGTCGACCCGGCCTCGTCCAGACGGCCGGCCTGCCCGAGGAACTCTGGTGCGATGAACCTGAACCGCCCCGCGCCCGCAGCAGCGAGACTGTCGAACGATCGCGGGTCGAGAAAGAGCGAGTGCAGGCAGAGCACCGGGCTCAGGTGCGGTTCACCAGTGTCGAATGTCATCAGATCTCCCTCGTGTCCAGGTGCTTCGGTGTACGGGAGGGCCATGTATGTGACGTGCCGCACACGTTGTTTGCCTGACGGTATTCGCTCCGGTCGCCGATGTCAATAAACGCAATCGAGTTCGAATAATGAAAATTTCGATAGTTGACATGTACTTCATACTTTGAAACCGTAGGCGACCTATCGCGAGGAGGACGTAGGAATGAATGGGACAGTTGCCGATGTCATCGCAGGCGCCTTGGCCAGGCACGGGGTGAAAACAATTCTGGGGCAAAGTAATCCGACTGAGCTGATGCTCGCTGCGGAACGTATCGGGATCCGTCAGGTGCTGTATCGCACCGAGAATGCGGCTGGTGTCATGGCCGATGGATTCTCCAGAATCTCGGGTCGAATCGCCGTCGTCGCGGCACAGAACGGACCGGCCGCCACGTTGATGGTCCCGCCGATGGCCGAGGCCATCAAGGCCTCGGTGCCGATGCTGGTACTGGTGCAGGAGGTGCCGGCCGGAAACCGCGACCGCAACGCTTTTCAGGAAATGGACCACTTCGGGCTTTTTGCGAGCGTCTCGAAGTGGACCCGGCGAATCGACGACCCGGCGCGAGTCGACGACAACATCGATCTGGCGATGACGATGGCCAACAGCGGGCGGCCGGGTCCGGTGGTCCTGCTCATCCCGCGCGATGTACTCGGAATGCCCGCCGCAGTGAGTCGATTCAGCAGGACGGCAGACCTCGGGGCGTTCCCTCTCGATCGTCCGCGTCCGGATGCAGCCGCGGTCTCGAAGGCGGCTGAACTCATCGCACGAGCACGATCACCCCTGGTCATCGCGGGTGGTGGGGTTCACAGCTCGGGTGCGGTGGCAGAACTGGGCGCGCTCCAGGACCTCGCTCAGTTGCCGGTCGTAACGACGAACATGGGTAAGGGCGTAGTCGACGAAACAGGTCCGCTCTCACTCGGAGTTGCCGCAAACGTGACGGGGGAGCGGGGGCCCGCTCACTTCCATCTCCCGATGATCGCTGACGCAGATGTCGTGCTGTTGGTCGGGACGCGGACGAACGAGAATGGAACCGAGGGCTGGACGCTCACATCGCCGGATGCCACGTATATCCACATCGATGTCGATGCCCTCGAGGTGGGGCGAAACTACGAATCGTTGCGACTGGTGGGCGATGCGCGAGCCGCGCTTGCAGATCTCACGGAGGCTCTCGCTGCCACCGACCTCACGATCCGCCGGACGCTGGCCGACCAGCTCCGCGCGAACATTGCAGCCGGACGGAACAGGCATGTCGAGACGGTTGCACCGCTGCTCGAGTCGGGCAATGCCCCCATTGCCCCCGAGCGACTTTTCGCCGAACTCGGCAAGGTTCTGAACCCCGACGACATCGTGGTTGCCGATGCCAGCTATTCCTCGTTCTGGATCGCCAGCTACCTCCGCGCGGTGCAGCCCGGTCAACGCTTCCTCATGCCCCGAGGGCTGGCGGGGCTCGGGTGGGGACTGCCTCTCGCCATGGGGGCGAAACTCGCGGCGCCGGATCGCCGCGTCATCGCGGTCGTCGGCGACGGAGGCTTCGCGCATGTGTGGTCCGAGCTGGAGACCGCGGTCCGCGAGAACCTGCCCGTGATCGTGCTCGTGCTCAACAATTCGATCCTCGCCGCGCAACGGCATGCCGAGAACGCCGTGTTCGGCGAAACCACGAAGGGTGTGGAGTTCGGAGCGGTCGATCACGCCTCGATTGCAGCCGCGGTCGGAGCCACGGGGATCGTCGTCGAGCATCCGGACAACATCGAGACGGCTCTTCATGAGGCCCTGGAATCGCCTGGCACGGTGGTCATCGACGTGATCGTCGACCCTGACGCCTACCCTCCCGTTCGTGCATGGGACGCCTGCGTCGACCGGATCAACACTCAGCTCCATCGCGACAGGCCAGTCTCCGCGTCGCGGTGATAATTTCATATAGTGAACAGAACGTCGCGCACTCAAGGGCAACCCACGTTGCAGACGGTCGAGCGGGCATTGAGCTTTCTCGAGTACGTAGCCGCCGCCGATACGCCACCCACGGTGCAGCAGGTGTCGGCGGGCCTCGGCCTCAACATCACCACGTGCTATCACCTGATGCGAACACTGCTGTCCCGGGGCTACCTCGAGCGCCGGTCCGACGGAAAACTACGACTCGGCGCCAGCGTCGGCGCGTTGTTTCGTACTTATCAACTCGGATTCAACGTCAACGAGCAACTCTCCGCCATCGTCACGGACCTGGCGGAATCCACCGCCGAGACGTCGTTTCTGTCGACACTCGACGATCGGAACGTGATCCTCAAGGTGCTGGTCGAAGGCTCGCAACCTCTTCGGGTCGGAGGGCTCTACGTCGGGCTGGCAGGCAACGAACCACGCCGCGCGGCCGGAAAGGCAGTACTCGCACACCTCGAGGCCGGGCTGAAAGACGAGATCATCGAGCGCAACCTCGCTGACCTGAACCCGACTGCCCGGCGTCGGTTCCGCTCGATGCTGGAACGAGAACTGGAAGACGTCCGGGAACAGGGATGGTCCGCGGACATCGATACCAGTCCCGGCATCACCTCGATCGGCTCGCCGATCTTCGGCGGGGACGGATCCATCGTTGGAGCCATAGGCTTAGTTGCACCTACTTCACGTTTTCAGGAAGGCCGGGACAACTTCCTCCAGGCCGTGATGGATGCAGCACATCTGGCATCGGAAACACTGGGTCGCGTAACGGACGGAGCGTTGTGAGAGCTGGGATGAACGTGGATGTCTTTGACTGATTCGAATCGTTCCGGAGGCGCAGCCGGCGTGCTGGAGGCCCGTGCGCTCTCGATGCGGCACGTAAACATGCTCGCCGCGCGATGGGCGAGAGGGGAAACGTCCGTGAAGGTCCGACAGGGCCGGAGCCTGTCC
>NZ_BCXI01000039.1 GCF_001895025.1 Rhodococcus zopfii NBRC 100606 = JCM 9919 | reverse complement strand
CCACCTCCCATCCCGGCGGAACTGTCGCTGGAACGGCTGAAGTCTGCGGCTACCATCCTCCCGCTCGACCGGGAGCCGGAACGAGAGTCGGAAGTCCCGCATCCGAACGGGAAGCCCGGCCGGGACTCCACCGGTGCCGACCGAGGCTACGACGACTGCGCCGCCGCAGCCGGAACGGCCGCGCCCGGCGTCTGCGCAGGTCGGACCAAGCCGGAACGAACCCGTCCCGGTCAGGCCCCCAGGACCTTCGCCAGTCTCGGTGCGACGAGTTCACGCTGCCACGGCCGGGCGCCGCCGTCGGCGAACCGCATCGCGATGTAGTCGGTGACGTCGACACCGGACACCGGCGCCCAGTCCCAGCACAACCGTCGTACGAGTTCCGGACTGACCAGGTTCTCGACCGGAACCTGCACGACCTCGCTGAGCGCCGTCATCTCCGTCCGGGCAGCGGTCAGGCGAGCCGCAGCCTCCGGGTGATGACGCGACCACCGGTTAGCGGGCGGGGGACCGGTGAACGGCTGGGTGAGCGGCGGCAACTCCGACGTGGGCAGCGCGCGGGCGCGTTCGATCGCGGACAACCACACCCGTGACTGCCGGCGTTGCCGTGGCCCGCCGAACACCGGCAGCGCGCGCAGTTCCTCGGGGCCGCGCGGGATTGCCTCGGCGGCGGCGATGATCGCGGAATCGGGGAGTACCCGGCCGGGCGCGACGTCGCGGCGTGCCGCGATCTCGTCGCGGGTCGTCCACAGTTCCCGCACGATCGCGAGGCGCCGCGGATCCTTCAGGGTGTGGATCTTCGATGTGCGCCGCCACCGGTCCGGTTTCGGAGCCGGCGGCCCCGCCGACCGGACGTGCTCGAATTCCTCGGCAGCCCACTGCGACTTTCCCTGCCGCTCGAGTTCGGCGGCCATCGCCTCCCGCAGGTCGACGAGGATCTCGACGTCCAGTGCCGCGTAGTTGAGCCACGAGTCGGGCAGCGGCCGGGTCGACCAGTCGGCGGCCCCGTGGCCCTTACGCAACTCGAAACCGAGCATCCGCTCGACGATCGCGGCGAGCCCGACCCGCTCGAACCCGGCGAGGCGACCGGCAAGTTCGGTGTCGTACACCGAATCCGGTTGCAGTCCCAGCTCTGCCAGACACGGGAGATCCTGGTCCGCGGAGTGCAGAACCCATTCGAGTCCGTTGATGGCCTCGGCGAGCGGCGCGAGCGCACCGGCGGTGGGTATCGGGTCGATCAGCACCGTTCCGGATCCGGGACGCCGCAGCTGGATCAGGTAGGCACGCGACGAATAGCGGTAGCCGGAAGCACGTTCGGCGTCGACGGCCAGCGGCCCGGTTCCCGAGGAGAGCGCAGCCGCCGCGGCGTCGACCCCGCCCGCCGTGGTGATCACGTCCGGAACACCGTCGCGTGGGGTGAGCAGGGGAACGGGGGTCCGCACGGACTCGTTTTCTTCTGCTACCGACATGAAATGGACTCTAGACCGATTCGGGTCGGGGGAACGCCGCCACCGGGCCCGGTGGCGGCGCTCAGCGCTGCAGGCGCGCCACACCGACCGGTGGAAGACCCGCCGCGTAGGCGAGGACCTCGCAGAACGCCTCCACGTGCGGACCCAGCTCACCCGACAGCGGCGTCCACGACGCCCGCAATTCGAGTTGGTGCGCCCGCGCGGGTCCGGCGATGTCCCCGAACCGCACCGAACTCGTTGACGTCACGGTGCCGCCGAGCGCCGTCAACGGCTGTCCGTGCGCGTCGAGAGCGTCGACGAGCCAGCTCCATGCGACCTCCGGGAGCAGGGGATCGGCCGCCAGCATCGCGTCCACGTCCGCCTGGATGTAGGCCACCAGACGCATCGTGCCGTTCCAGGCCTCGTCGCCGGCGGGATCGTGCAACAGGATCAACCGGCCGAACGCGTCGCCTTCGGACTCCTCGGGCACCGGCCCGGCCTCGTCGTGCAGCACCTCGGCGCCCAGCGCAAAGCTGAACGGTGCGAGCCGTTGCGGTGGCCGGATCGGGCCGACCTCGATCTCCGGGCGCACCGTGGCCGCGTTCATCGCTTCGATCGCGGCGCGGAACTGGGCGGGTTCTGCGGGCGAGGTGGTCACGACAGCGGACGTTAGTGCCGGTGATGCAGAGCACGCGGGAGGCGCGCCGATTCCGGGGGCCGACGGCGGCGTGGCAGCATGGGCAGCATCCCGTGCCCGCCGTGGCGGGTACCGACCATGCTCCTGGAAGACGAGGATCGATGACCGGCCTGGAAGACACGAACGTCGGCTCTACCACCCCCGCGGAGTACCCGAGCCGCCGTCGGCTCGACACGGCCCCGTTGCTCGCCGCGGCGCGCGGCGCCGAGCCGACACACCGGCCCGTGTGGTTCATGCGCCAGGCAGGCAGGTCCTTGCCCGAGTACCGGGAGATCCGCGCAGGTATCGGCATGCTCGAATCCTGTTTCCGGCCCGAGCTGGTGTGCGAGATCACCTTGCAGCCGGTCCGTCGCCACAACGTCGACGCGGCGATCCTCTTCTCCGACATCGTCGTGCCCCTCAAAGCCGCCGGTATCGATCTCGACATCGTCGCCGGTACCGGCCCGGTCGTCGCGAACCCGATCCGATCGGCCGCGGACGTCGCCGCCCTGCCGGGCCTCGAAGCCGGGGAGGTCGGTGCCGTCGCGACCGCCGTGGGTCTGCTCACCCGCGAGCTCGGTGACACCCCGCTGATCGGGTTCGCCGGAGCGCCGTTCACCCTCGCCTCGTATCTCGTCGAGGGAGGACCGAGCCGCAACCACGAGCGCACCAAGGCGCTCATGCACTCCGATCCCACGACGTGGCACGCGCTGCTCGGCCGGCTGGCGGACATCACCATCGCGTTCCTGCAGGCACAGTTGCACGCCGGAGTCGACGCGATCCAGTTGTTCGATTCGTGGGCGGGAGCCCTCTCGCTCGCCGACTACCGCGAGTACGTGCTGCCGCACTCGCAGCGCGTACTCGCCGAGATCGAGGCGGCCGGGGTGCCGCGCATCCACTTCGGGGTCGGCACCGGTGAGCTGCTCGGCGCGATGGGCGAAGCCGGCGCCGACGTCGTGGGTGTCGACTGGCGGATTCCGCTCGACGTCGCCGCCGGGCGGGTGGGCCCGGGCAAGGGACTGCAGGGCAACCTGGATCCGGCGATCCTGTTCGCCGGGTGGGACGTCGTCGAACGCGAGGTGCGCCGGATCGCCGCCGAAGCGGATCGTGCCCGTGCTGCAGGCACCACCGGGCACATCTTCAACCTGGGCCACGGAGTGCTGCCGGACACCGACCCGGCGGTGCTGACCCGCGTCGTCGAGCTGGTGCATTCGCTGTGAGCACGCCGACCGTCGCAGTCGGGGGGCCGACCGTCGCTGTCATCGGCGGAGGTGTCACCGGCCTGGTGGCCGCCTACCGCCTGCGGACGACCCTCGGTTCCCGCGCCCGGATCGTCATCCTGGAACAGTCCGATCGGCTCGGCGGGAAATTGCGCACCGTCCCGCTCGCAGGTGGTCCCGTCGACGTGGGTGCGGAGGCGTTCATCGGCCGCCGCCCCGAGATGCCGGAGCTGCTCGAGGAGCTGGGCCTGACCGACCAGCTCGTGTACCCGGCCGGTGCACGACCGCTGATCTACGCCGGAGCCGAGCTGCACCCGATGCCGGTCGGCACCCTGATGGGCATTCCCGCCGCCGCGCAGACGCTGGCCGGGCTCGTCGACGCCGCCACCCTCGACCGGATCGCCGCGGAACCGAGCGTGCCGTTGCATTGGGAGCGCGGCGGAGACCTTTCCGTCGCCGAACTCGTCGGGACGCGGTTCGGTGAGCAGGTAGTGCGGCGCAGCGTCGATCCGCTACTCGGCGGGGTGTATTCGGGCCTGTCCGACACCGCCGGGGTGCGCGCGACCGTCCCCGCGCTCGCCGCGGCGCTCGACGACGGTGCGCCGAGCCTGAGCGAGGCCGTGCGCCGGGCGTTGCCGCCACCGTCGACCGCACCGGTCTTCGGGACGCTCCGCGACGGTTACGGCGTGCTGCTCGACGCACTCGAGCGGGCCGCCGCCGCCGAGATCCACCGCGAGACGCCCGCGTCGGCGCTGCGTCGCACCGGCCGACGATGGACCATCGACCCGATCGGGGAAGTCGACGGTGTCGTGCTCGCGGTGCCTGCCCCGCAGGCCGCTGCGCTGCTCGCAGACGCGGTACCCGCGGCGGCCGAGCACGCGGGACGGATTCCGCTCGCGTCCTCGGTGGTCGTCGCGCTCGCCCTGCCGCGGGATTCGGGGCTGCCCCACAATTCCGGGATCCTCGTCGCGACCGGTGAGGACCTGTCGGCGAAGGCGTTCACGCTGTCCAGCCGCAAATGGCCGCACCTGGCCGAACGGGACGTGGAACTTGCCCGCGCGTCGTTCGGTCGGTTCGGGGACGCCGAGCTCGTCGAGGCCGACGACGACCGGCTGATCGCACTGGCCCGGGCGGACCTCGAAACCGTCACGGGAGTGACCGCGGAACCGGTCGCCACGTTCGTGCAGCGCTGGCACGGCGGCCTGCCGCAATACCGCGCCGGGCACGACGCGGTCGTCGCCGCACTCGAGGCCGCGGTTGCCGACGTCGACGGCATCGAAGTGGCCGGTGCGATGCTGCACGGTGTCGGCGTGCCCGCCTGCGTCGATTCTGGAACAACGGCCGCGGCACGGCTGACAGCACGAGTGGCAGGATGAGGAACATGGCACGTCTCGATTTCGACAAGCTCAATTCGACCCTGCGCTACGCGATGTGGTCGGTGTTCCAGGTACGGCCGGGTGTCCTCGGGGACGACCGCGCCGAGGCGCTCGAGGACCTGCAGAAGTTCCTCGCCTCGTACGAGAACACCGACGTCGTCGTTCGTGGCATCTACGACATCGCCGGTCTGCGCGCCGACGCCGACTTCATGTTCTGGACGCATGCCGAGCGCATCGAGGATCTGCAGAAGTTCTACGCGGACTTCCGTCGCAGCACGATCGTCGGCCGGGCCAGCAACCCGGTGTGGTCGAACGTGGCCCTGCACCGCCCCGCAGAATTCAACAAGAGCCACGTTCCGGCGTTCATCGCGGGCGAGGATCCGGGCAACTACATCTGCGTGTACCCGTTCGTGCGGTCGTACGACTGGTATCTGCTGCCCGACGAGGACCGTCGCCGTATCCTCGCCGAGCACGGCAAGGCCGGCCGCGGCTACCCGGACGTGCGGGCGAACACGGTGCCGGCGTTCGCGCTCGGTGACTACGAGTGGATCCTCGCGTTCGAGGCCCCGGAGCTCGATCGGATCGTCGACCTCATGCGCGACCTGCGCGCGACCGAGGCCCGCTACCACGTGCGTCTCGAGATCCCGTTCTTCAGCGGCCCGCGTATCGACGCGGACCGGCTGATCAACGCGCTGCCCTGATGCGGATGCCGGAGCAGGAAACCGACCCGAATCGCGCGCGGTACTCACACATCTCGCCCGTGAGGTACTCACACATCTCACACTGGGGGATGTACGAGGCCGAGGCGAAGAACGGTGAGGTCGCCGCGGTGCATCCGTACCCGGGCGACACCGACCCGTCGCCGATTCTCGGCAATCTGCCCGGCTCGGTGCGGCACCGGTCCCGGATCACCGGCCCCGCGATACGGCGCGGCTGGCTCGAGAACGGACCGGGACCGAGCGGTGACCGTGGCAGCGACGAATTCGTCGCGGTGTCGTGGGACGAACTGACCGAACTGCTCGCCGGTGAACTGCGGCGCGTCGTCGACGTCCACGGCAACCGCGCGATCTTCGGCGGTTCCTACGGGTGGTCGTCGCCGGGGCGGTTCCATCACGCCCAGAGTCAGGTGCACCGGTTCCTGAAGATGCTCGGCGGTTACACCCGGTCCGTGCACAGTTATTCGCTCGGTGCGACCGGGGTGATCATGCCGCGTGTCGTCGGCACCCACTGGAAGCTGTTCGCGCGCTCCACGAACTGGGATGTCATCGCCCGCGAGACCGACCTGATGGTGTGCTTCGGCGGGGTGCCGCTGAAGAACACCGCGGTCAACGACGGTGGCACCAGCAACCATCCGACCCGCGACGCACTCGACCGGTTGCGGGCCCGCGGCGGGCGGGTCGTGTCGATCAGCCCGCTGCGCGACGATCTGCACGGCGACGCCGAATGGCTGGCCCCGCGTCCCGGCACCGACGTCGCGATCATGCTGGCCCTCGCGTACGTCCTCGCCACCGAGGGCCTCGCCGACCGCGGCTTTCTCGACCGCTACTGCACCGGCTACGACAAGTTCGAGGACTACCTGCTCGGGCGTACCGACGGGATTCCGAAGACCCCGGAATGGGCCGCGGAACTGTCCGGTCTGCCCGCAGGTACTCTCACCGGCCTCGCTCGCCGCATGGCCGCCGGCCGCACCCTGGTCACCGTCACGTGGTCGCTGCAGCGAGTCCGGCACGGCGAGCAGGCACCGTGGGCAGGGGTGACGCTCGCCGCGATGCTCGGCCAGATCGGCGTACCGGGCGGCGGATTCGGGCACGGCTACGGATCGATGAACGAACCCGGCCTGGCACCGGTGCCGTACCCGCTGCCGACCCTGTTCCAGGGGCAGAACCCGATCGATGAGGCGATCCCCGTCGCCGCGATCTCCGATCTGCTGCTGCGGCCGGGGGAGCAATACGACTTCGACGGACAACGCCGCACCTTCCCCGACATCCGGCTCGTGTACTGGGCCGGCGGGAACCCGTTCCATCACCACCAGGATCTCGGACGGTTGAAGCGGGCGCTGACGCGGCCCGACACCATCGTCGTGCACGACCCGTACTGGACGCCGATGGCCAAACACGCCGACATCGTCGTGCCGTCCACCACGTCGTTCGAACGCGAAGACCTCTCGTGTACCCGCAACGACCCGCTGCTCGTGGCGATGCACGCCGCGACGCCGCGGTACGCGCAGGCCCGCGACGACTACGACACGTTCGCTGCGCTCGCACACCGGCTGGGATTCGGTCCGCAGTTCACCGAGAACCGCACCGCACGTCAGTGGCTCGAGCACCTGTACGAGCAGTGGCGTGGATTCGTCCTCGCCGACGGCGGGGACGCCCCGGAGTTCGACGAGTTCTGGCATCGCGGTCACGTGCGGATGCGGACCGAGGACAACCTCACGCTGTTCCAGGACTTTCGCGAGGACCCGGAGACGTATCCGCTGCGCACCCCGAGCGGGCGTATCGAGATCTTCTCCGCCGACATCGACGGATTCGGCTACGACGACTGCGCAGGCCACCCCACCTGGTACGAACCGGAGGAATGGCTCGGCGGCTCGCGCGCGCAGCAGTTCCCGCTTCACCTGATCGCGAACCAGCCGCGCACCCGGCTGCACAGTCAGCTCGACCACGGCGCCACCAGCCAGGCGTCGAAGATCCGAGGGCGCGAACCGCTGCGGATGCACCCCGACGCGGCCGCGGCGCGCGGCATCGACGCCGGGGACATCGTGCGGGTGTTCAACGATCGCGGCGCGTGTCTGGCCGGTGTGGTGCTCGACGACGGGATGCTGCCTGGCATTGTGCAGCTGTCGACGGGTGCCTGGTACGACCCGCTCGATCCGTCGGACCCGGACTCGATGTGCGTGCACGGTAACCCGAACGTGCTGACCGCGGACGTCGGCACGTCGTCCCTGGCGCGCGGCTGCACCGGACAGCATGTACTGGTGCAGATCGAACTGTTCGACGGCGAACTGCCCCCGATCCGCGCATACGACCCACCGGTGGTCCGCACCCGCTGACCCTCCCGGTCATCGTCAGCGTTCGAGCGTTGCCTGGACCTCCCGCAACGTGCGGGCCGAGGCGCGCAGACCGGCACGCTCCTCGTCGGACATCGCCACGTCGAGCACCCGGGACGCGCCACGGCTGTCGACGACGGTCGGCAGCGACAGGCATACGCCGGACAACTCCTCGGGATCGGTCTGGAGCGTCGACACGGGCAGCACCCGGTGCTGGTCGCCCAGCACAGCCTCGACGATGCGGACCGTGGACAACCCGATCGCAAGATTGGTCGCGCCCTTGCCGCGGATGATCTCGTACGCGCTGTGCACCACCTGCGCGGAGATGTCCGCCCGGGTCGCCGCGTCGAACACGGTCCCGGAGGTGCCGTCGAGGGCTGGGCCCTGGAACTCCGCTGCCGGCACTCCGCCGATCGCCGCCCCGGACCACAACGTGATCTCCGAGTCGCCGTGTTCGCCGACGACGACGGCGTGCACGTTCTCCACCGCGACCCCGGCGCGTTCGGCGATCAGGAAACGCAGGCGTCCCGAATCCAGCACGGTGCCCGACCCGAAGATACGGCCGGGCGGGGCATCGGTCGCAGTGATCGCGGCGTGGGTGACGATGTCGACGGGATTGCTGACGAACAGGATCACCGCGTCCGGGGACCGCTCGAGCAGCGCCGGTGTCAGGACCTGCACCAGTGCGACGTTCGCCGCGGCGAGATCGAGTCGCGACTGCCCCGGCTTCTGTTTGGCGCCGGCGGTCACCACGATCATGTCCGATCCGGCGGTGACGGCGAGGTCGTCGCTGCCCTCGATCCGGCACGGCGGCGCGAACTGGGTGCCGTGGTTCAAGTCGAGGACCTCGGCGCGGACTTTGTCGGCATTCGTGTCGAACAACGCCAGTGACTCGGTCGAGCCGCGGATCAGGCACGCATACGCGATCGCGGTGCCCACAGCGCCCGCGCCGACGATCGAAACCTTCACCTTCGCTCTACCGACGGTGGGCTGGGTCGGTCCCACGGTGTGCTGGGTCGGTCGGACGACGGAATCCCCGGTCATGGCTCGATCTTCCCGGCCGCGGTCCGGTTCCGCACCCGGGAGCGCTCAGTTCGACGGGACCAGGCGCAGGCAGATCGAATTGATGCAGTACCGCTGATCGGTCGGTGTCGGGTAGCCCTCACCCTCGAACACGTGCCCGAGATGGCTGTGGCACGACGCGCAGAGCACCTCGACGCGGCGCATCCCCAGCGAATCGTCGGATCGAAGGATCACCGCGTCCGAATCGGCGGGGTCGAAGAACGACGGCCATCCGCAGTGCGAATGGAACTTCTCGCTGCTGCGGAACAACTCGGAGCCGCAGGCGCGGCACTCGTAGACCCCTTCGGTTTCGGTGTCGGTGTACTCGCCGACGAACGGGCGTTCGGTGCCCGCCCGGCGCAGCACCGCGAACTCCTCCGGGGAGAGCAGAGCGCGCCATTCTTCGTCGCTGCGTTCGACCTTCGGCGCGGGTTCCGGTCGGGGCGTGGAAGTCATGACGCCGAGGCTAGTCGCGGACAGCCGGTGCGGCCACGCGCTCCTCGGGTTCTTCCGGTTCTCCGGCGTCGTCCGGGACGTCGACGGGTGTCGTCGGCAGCAGGAATGCCGGTTCGATGCCCGATTCGAGCCGGCCTTCGCGGCGCGCGGCCAGGTATCGGTCGAGCAGCACCGCGAACGCGACGATGATGATCAACGACCATCCGAACGTCGTCTTCATGTACTCGGCGGCCCGGCCCATCTCCGGCCAGCGGCTCGAGAGCCAGCTGTCGTAACTGAGGAACCCGTACACGGCCAGCCACGCAGGCCAGTTGCGCATCACCGAGTTCCGCAGCACCACCGTCATCAGCAGCGGGAACAGCATCATCGAGTAGTACATCTGGCCGAGCGAGCCGAGCAGGAACGATGCGGTCAGCAGCAAGCCGGTCGCGGTGCCGACGAAGAACAGCTCGTCGTTGCGGCAGTAGCGGTACAGCAACCACAGCGACACCAGCACCATCACCATGAGAACTGCGCGGAGCCCCAGGATCAGCCAAGCCGGCAGCCCGTAGTACATGCCGTTGCCGACGATCGCACTGTTGAAGTAGTCGCGGGCCTCGAGGAGGTAAGGCGTCGTGTGTTCGACGAACTGCCACGCGTCGACGGACAGCGGCCAAGCGATCGCCATGAGAGCTGCCGGAACCGCCGCTGCCGTGACGAACACCTTCCACTGGCCTCGGACCAGCGGAAGGAACAGCAGCGGCGCAAGGATCGGTTTGACCGCGAACGTCAAGCCGATCGCAACGCCGGCCCACAGATCGCGACGCTTGAGCAGCAGCGTGAGGAAAGCGATCTCGCCGAGCAACACGAGACCGTTGATGTTGGTGAACACCAGCGTGTTCGTCACAGTTTCGGAGGAGAACGCACCGAGTACGAGAATCGGTGCGATCACCGAGTCGAGACCGTAGCCGAACATGCGCAGCAGCAGATACAACGCGACGAGGATCGCGATCGCGTTCGCGAGGATGAACAACCAACGGGAGCGTTCGGGATCGATCACGGCGATCGGCGAGATCAGCAGCGTGCCCGACGGCGGATACAGGTAGTGCGGATCGACCCACTGGAAGTTCGCGGTATACACGGGCTGCCGGTTGAGGAACGCCAGTGCCGCGTTGTACACGGGCGTGAAGTCGTCGGTCCGGAAGCCGTTGACCGCTTTGATCACCACACGGTGCAGCACCGTGAGCACGGCCAACGGCCAAACAACGCACTTGACCACCTCCACAGTGGTGCGGGCGGTGCGGGGCTCGAGACGACTGAGGAACACTACGGCACGGTACACCGGAGTGACCGATCGGCGATCGACCCGCCCCGACGAGCGGCCCCGCTCACGCCGGGCACAGGCTGCCGTTCGGCGGTAGTTCTCCGGTTTCCAGATAGGCCGCGACCCGGGCCTGCGCGCAGGTCGAGTGGAGGGTTGCCGAATAGCCGGCTCCCTGCCACGACACGACGGCCCATCGGGCGCCCACCGCGGTGAGCGCGCCGGTGGCGGATTCGAGCCCGCCGCTGCCGACGATCGGGTCGGCGGCAGCTCCGAGGACGAGGACCGGCACGTCCACACCGTCCGGCAGTGGCGGCGCCGGCATACTCGGCCACGCCGAACACGCCGTCAGCCCGGTTGCTGTGTCCGCGCCGAACAGCGGATAGCTCGCCCCCCAGGTCCGCTGCAGCTCCAGGGCACGGCTCGGGGTGGGCTGCCGCTGCGTGTCGCTGCACCGCGACACGAACTGGCCGGCGGAGGACAGCTGCGCTTCGGCGAGATCGACGAGCTCGAGCAGCGGCATCACGTCACCGTCGCGGGCGGCGGCCAGCGCATCGGACAGTTCGCGGACCCGGGACTGCAGATCGCCGCGGGGGCTGCCGAGGAAGCCGATCACCGCGGTCGCCAGCGCGTTCGAGGACAGCGGCGCGAGTTCGCCCTTCGCCGCCGTCGCGTGCAGTTCCTCGAGGACCGCACGAGGGGCGGTGCCGAGCGAGCACTTCAGTGCCACACACTGGCGGGCGAACGCATCGACCGCGGCTTCGGCGCCTCGCGCCCGGCTCTCCGCGAGGAGCTCGGCGTCGGCGGTGGCGGCGGCGGGGGAGTCGAGGATCAGCCGGCCCACATTGGCCGGATGTTCGGCGGCGTACGCCAGCGCGACGGTCGCGCCGTTCCCGACACCGAGCAGCCCGATCCGGTCCACGTTCCAGGCAAGGCGCAGTTGGTCGAGGTCGTCGGCGGCGTGCGCGGCCCCGAACATCAGCTCCTGTGGTTGCAGGTAGTCGGTGCATGCGATGGTGGCTTCGCGGCCGAGCTCCGCGACCCGGGCGGGCCCGTCGCCGCTACGGCCGAACTGGCCCAGATCGCCGAGCGCACGGAGATCGGCGGGAAAGACGCAATCGATGGGCTGCGACGCGCCGATACCGCGGCGGTCGACCGCGACGACCGGTCGTGTGGCGAGCACACCGGACATCGGACCCGTGGCGAGGGCGGCGAGTGCGCTACCGGACGACATGTCCGTTCCGGTGGTGAGCACGACCGGCGCGACATCGGCCGGGGTCTGCGGCACGCGCGCCCGCAGTATCCCGAGCGGGAACGTTCCCGGCACCGTCCCGGCCTCGTCGATGGGCGCGGTGATCTCGGAGCATTCGATAACCAGACCTGTCGGGCCTGCCGGCAGTTTCTGTGCCGCCAGGGTGTCCGCGGTGCAGTCGCGCCACGTCAGGTCCTCCCCGGGCACCGGGAGTTCGGGCGCGCCGGCACCCTCCTGCTCAAGCGTGGGAACTGCACCGTCATCGACGTCCTGAACCACCGCGACATCGGGTCGTGCCGAGGGTCCCGCCCCGCAGGCGGCGACCGTCCACGCGAGTGCGACGAGGGAGACCGCGAGCACACCGGTTCTGCGCATGCCGACAGCTTGCCAGGTCGCTGATGCCCGGGTGCGCACCGGTTTGCGCGGACATGCGCACCGCTATGACGCGTGCGCTCTCGTGAGGTGAAGATCACGTGACGTGGATGTGAAGTAGGTCGCAATCCGCGGTTGGTGTAGGTGTGGCCTCACTGCGCGCCTCTACCCTGGAGGAATGCAAGAACGTCTCGTCGATCGCAGTCCCGTGGTGCCGGCCGAACAATTGGTTGCACAGCTCGTGCCGCCCGCGATGTTCGACGAGGTGAGTTTCGCTTCCTACATCCCCGATCCGGACGAGCCGAGCCAGGCCGCCGCGGTGCGCGCCGCCGAGGCGTTTGCCGGCAAGGTCGGCAAGATCCGCGGCGGTAAGCGCGGCCTCTTCGGCCGCAAGGCGCCGTCCACCGGTGCCGGGCTGTACCTCGACGGTGGGTTCGGCGTCGGCAAGACCCACCTGCTCGCGTCGATCTTCCACAGCGCACCCTCACCCAAGGCGTTCGGCACGTTCGTCGAGCTGACGCACGTGGTCGGTGCCCTCGGCTTCAACAAGGCGGTCGAGGAGCTCTCCACCCACAGCGTCCTGTGCATCGACGAGTTCGAGCTGGACGATCCGGGTGACACGATGCTCGTCTCGCGTCTGCTGACCGAGCTATCCGCGCGCGGTGTGTCGATCGTGGCGACTTCCAACACGCTTCCCGGCCAGCTCGGTGAAGGCCGGTTCGCAGCACAGGATTTCCTGCGTGAGATCAAGAAGCTCTCGTCGATCTTCGAGACGCTGCGCGTCGACGGTCCGGACTACCGGCACCGCGATCTGCCGCCTGCGCCGGAACCGATCGCGGCGGAGGAACTGATCGAGCGCGCCGAACAGGTTCCCGGCTCCACGCTCGACGACTTCGACGAACTGTGTGCGCACCTGAGCACGCTGCACCCGTCGCGCTACGGCAAGCTCATCGAGGGTGTGACGGCCGTATTCCTCAACGGTGTGCATCCGGCTGAGGACCAGTCCGTCGCATTGCGTCTGGTGGTGCTCGCCGACCGTCTGTACGACGCGAGCATCCCGGTCACCGTGGCCGGCGCGAAGCTCGACGAGATCTTCACCCCCGAGATGCTGGCCGGCGGCTACCGCAAGAAGTACCTGCGCGCGACGTCGCGTCTGCTGGCGCTGTCGCGCTTCGAGGTCGCCGCCAGCTAGGCGGTTGATTTCTCGACTCTCTGTGTCCGCCGACCCCGCGCCCCGGTGCGGGGCCGTGACCGGATCTCACAGTTCGCGCTGCATGACGTAGTCCTGGTGGGTCTGTGTACCCACCAGGAATGTGCGCGTGCCGACCGTCCGGAATCCCTGCTTGGTGTAGAAGCGCTGGGCGCGTTCGTTCTCCTGGTTCACACCGAGCCACAGTCCCGCCCGGCCCCTTTCGGCGGCGCGCTCGACGATCGCGGCCATCAGCGCCGCCGACACGCCGGTACCGTGGCGGCCGGGAAGCACGTACAGCTTGCTGATCTCCACAGCCGGTGTCACCGTGATCATCGCTGCGATCCGAGGATCGGTCGGAGGCGCATCGATCGCCATGAGATAGCCGACGATCTCGCCGCCGATGCTTGCCTTCAGCACGATCCGCGTCGGATCGGTCAGGTACTCACCGAATCGCTCCGCCGAAAGTGTCCGAGCGATGAACGCGGCGATGTCGTCCCGGTTCGCTCCGGGCGGGCACGCGAGCGGAAACGTGGTGGCGGCGACGTCGGCGAGTGTCTCGGTGTCCCAGATGCCGGCTTGGGCGACGGAGACGGCGGACTCTTCGACTGAGGGCGTGGACATGAATCCAGTAGACCACCCGGTCCGGCGTCGGCAGTCGGTGCCTCGATCCACCCCGGAAGTCGATCCACTCCGGAAATGGCTGAACCCCAGCCTTGGATGGGGGGTCATGGCTGGGGTTCATTTACCATCGGGGGGGATGGCACCATCGACGATACATGAGGGGTTCCTCAGGTTCCACTTCCCGCGGTCACGTTTACATCACGTATCGCTGAGATCACCGGTTGCCTTTCACCCGCCGACGCTCTACTGTGGCTTCCCATGAAGCGCGTACTCGTAGTTCACCGCCGTAGCGGGGTCTGATTCGGACCGACCCCTCGCTGCGGGTCGTTGAGCTACCTGTCGGTCCTCCCTTCTCGTGGAAGACCTCCTTCGATGAACGCCTTCACCTCCTTCGCTTCCGATCGCCGTCCCGCCGCCACCCGACCTTTCGGCTTCTGCACCGACGCGGATCGGCTCTCCTCGCTCGACCCCTTCGCCGCCCGATACGGTCGCGTCTTGCCGCTCGCGCTGCGCGCCGAGGCCGCCGGCATGTCGTGGGCCGATTTCACGGCGACCTACGCGCCGCAGGACGGTCCGTTGCGTCTGGGGGGCTGGAGCACCACCGTGCTGGCCGGCGGCCTGTGCGCCTATGAGGCCAGGTTCGCGCTCGGCGGGACCGTCCACAGCAGCGCCGCCGTGGCGACCGGGCCGGTGTCGGCTATGACCGGAATGATCCACGAGCTGGGATTCCGTCTCGAGATTCGTTCGTTCCACCGACAGGACATGGGCGATACTCACGCGACGTTCCTGCTGTGCGAGTCCGACGACGAGCGAAGTGGTTGGGTGATGGGGCTGGGCGCCACGGCCGCAGAGTCGACGTTGCGGGCCATGACCGCGGGAATCAACCGCCTGTACGGCACGCGCTGATCCAGCAGTGCCGGAGGCAGCCGCGCGGCTGCCTCCGGTTCGGCGGTTGTGTGCCGGTCGCGGAACTGCCGAACGACGAAGACCCCCTTCGGTTGAAGGGGGTCTTCGCCGTATTCTGGTGCGCGATACTGGGATTGAACCAGTGACCTCTTCCGTGTCAGGGAAGCGCTCTCCCGCTGAGCTAATCGCGCCGGCTCGAATACGCCGGTTGTGGAGCGGATGACGGGATTCGAACCCGCGACCCTCACCTTGGCAAGGTGATGCGCTACCAGCTGCGCTACATCCGCATGCACGTGATTTTCAACCGATCGACCCACGTGCAGGTCGATCGTGGTGCGCGATACTGGGATTGAACCAGTGACCTCTTCCGTGTCAGGGAAGCGCTCTCCCGCTGAGCTAATCGCGCGAGGTGGAGACGGGAATCGAACCCGTGTGCACGGCTTTGCAGGCCGTTGCCTCACCACTCGGCCACTCCACCGTAAAAGGTCGAGTCCAACCTCTCGAGCGGATGACGGGATTCGAACCCGCGACCCTCACCTTGGCAAGGTGATGCGCTACCAGCTGCGCTACATCCGCATTCGCACCGTTCGGCGTTGTGCTCTCCGTGGTGCGGTTGAGAACATTAGTCGACCATCGTCGAAACGCACAAATCAGCAGGTAAACGGCCATAAATGGCTACATGAACCAGCGCAGTCGCGGCGCTCGCGCACCGAATCCTCGGCGGTGGGCGTTGCCCTCGGGCCGAACCTCGGTTTCCGCCGGCGGAAACCGAGGTGGGATGTTCGGCCGCGCGGTTCCGGCGCCTGGATTGCTCACGCGCGTTGCTCGCGCGCGTGAGCGTGGGCTCGGTCCCGGGTAGCGGGAGGCGCGGGTGGTCTCGCCGTTCGTTCGGAATCGCTGTTTGACCTGCTGATTCGTCTTCACTCGGTAGTCGTGTTAGTGTTCCTTCTCGTTCGAGCCGCTGCGAAGCGGCAAGGTCCCGTGGCTCAGTGGAAGAGCGTCCCGTTCACACCGGGGAGGTCGCTGGTTCGATCCCAGCCGGGACCACAACAATCGCATGATCACGAAAGCACCCTGATGGGGTGCTTTTTTCGTATGCGCTCGTCCCCGTGCAGCGTTCCCGCCGCTCTGTTCCGGGTGGGTTCGACGGGGATAATGGGGCTGGCGTGGCGGGTGTGACCTGCGCAACCTCACCTGATGGTGCGACTGATGGCAGGATCGTTCTCACCGCGAGGAGGATGGGGCTGAGATGAGTGTCGCCGACAATCAATGGCCGGCCGTGGGGGCGACGGGCGCCCGATTCGGCACTGCCGGCCGACGACGTCGGACGTACATTCCGAAACACGCCGCCGCATCCGTCCCGGAAATCGGCGACGAAGCGCCGAATGTCGATGATGAGCCTGTAGCGGACGACCTGGCCGAACGGCATCCTGTGGAAGCGGTGGGGGCCATGCTCCCCAGGGCGTCCGAGAATTTCGTGGGGGACAAGAAAATGGATCAGGAAGCGCCGTCGTTCGTGCGCCCGTTCGTGCGGAGTCAGGGGCGCACCAGGGCTGAAGTGGATCTTCCGCTCGAAGCGCTGGTTTCGACATCGGCGATGGTCGCGACGTCCGAGCACACCGGGTCGCTGCCGGGACTCGAGGAGCACCGCGTCGTGCTCGGGCTGTGCTCGCAACCGCGCTCGATCATGGAGGTAGCGGCACTGGCCGGTATTCCACTGGGCGTCGCGCGGGTGCTCGTCGGCGATCTGGCGGCCTCGGGTGAGCTCACTGTGCACCGGACCGTTGATCGGATCGGCCCCGGCGCGGACCTGCTCCGACGGGTTCTGACCGGACTCAACGAGCTCTGACGGCGGCCCGCGCCGTCGCTACCGTGCCGATAGCGGTGCCACCGGACCGTGCCGATAGCATGGTGAGGTTGCCGACGCGCGCATCCGCGCGACCGGCCACCGTCCATCGTCAGGCATCGAGCCGGAGGAGTTCACCACAGTGACCACGCCCGCATCCGCGAAACCAGCCACGCTCGTCCGGGTGCCCGCGGGAACCACTGCCGGCGCCGCCGTGCGCGAGGCCGGACTGCCGGTGAAGGGACCCGACACGATCGTCGTCGTCCGTGACTCCGACGGTGCCCTGCGTGACCTGTCGTGGACGCCCGACCGGGACGTCGAGGTGGAGGCTGTCGCCGCCGATACCGAGGACGGCCGCAGCGTCATCCGACACTCCGCAGCACACGTTCTTGCCCAGGCCGTGCAGCAGGAATTCCCCGATGCCAAGCTCGGCATCGGCCCGCCGATCAAGGACGGCTTCTACTACGACTTCCAGGTCGAGCGCCCCTTCACCCCGGAGGATCTCGCGAAGCTCGAGAAGCGGATGAAGAAGATCGTCAAGGACGCGCAGCGCTTCTCCCGCCGCGTCGTCGAGAACCTCGAGGACGCCCGCGAGGAACTGAAGAACGAACCGTTCAAACTGGAACTGATCGACGACAAATCCGGGATCGACGACCCCGAGATCATGGAGGTCGGCGGCGCCGAGCTCACCATCTACGACAACCTGAACCCGCGCACGGGTGAGGTCGTGTGGAAGGACCTGTGCCGCGGACCGCACCTGCCGACGACGAAGTTCATCTCCGCGTTCAAGCTGACCCGCAGCTCCGCCGCGTACTGGCGCGGCGACCAGGACAACGCCGGCCTGCAGCGCGTCTACGGCACCGCTTGGGAGTCCGGGGAGGCGCTGGACCGGCACCTCGAGCTGCTCGCCGAGGCCGAACGCCGTGACCACCGCAAGCTCGGCGTCGAACTCGATCTGTTCTCCTTCCCCGACGAACTCGGCTCGGGCCTGCCGGTGTTCCATCCCAAGGGCGGCATCATCCGTCAGGAGATGGAGAACTACTCCCGGGAGCGCCACGTGCAGGCGGGTTACGACTTCGTCAACACCCCGCACATCACCAAGGGCCACCTCTACGAGGTGTCCGGTCACCTCGACTGGTATCGCGACGGCATGTTCCCCGCGATGCACATCGACGAGGAACTCAACGAGGACGGCACGATCCGCAAGCCGGGCCAGGACTACTACCTCAAGCCCATGAACTGCCCGATGCACGACCTCATCTTCCGTTCGCGCGGCCGGTCGTACCGGGAGCTGCCGCTGCGGATGTTCGAATTCGGCTCCGTCTACCGCTACGAAAAGTCCGGCGTCGTGCACGGCCTGACCCGCGTGCGCGGCATGACGCAGGACGACGCGCACATCTTCTGCACGCCGGAGCAGATGCGCGACGAGCTGACCACGGTCCTGAACTTCATTCTCGATCTGCTCCAGGACTACGGCCTCGACGACTACTACCTGGAGTTGTCGACGAAGAACCCGAAGAAGTTCGTCGGCAGCGACGAGCTGTGGGAGACGGCCACCGAGACGCTGCGCGAGGTCGCCGAGGCGTCCGGTCTGCACCTGGTCCCGGACCCGGGCGGCGCCGCGTTCTACGGTCCGAAGATCTCCGTCCAGGTCACCGACGCGCTCGGCCGCAACTGGCAGATGTCGACGATCCAGCTCGACTTCAACCTGCCCGAGCGGTTCGAGCTGGAATACACCGGGGCCGACGGCGCCAAGCACCGCCCCGTCATGATCCACCGTGCGCTGTTCGGTTCGATCGAACGGTTCTTCGGTGTGCTCACCGAGCACTACGCGGGTGCGTTCCCGGCGTGGCTGTCGCCGGTGCAGGTCGTCGGGATCCCGGTCGCCGAGAACTTCGCCGACCATCTGCTCGACGTCGCGCGGCAGCTGAAGGCCGAAGGCATCCGCGCCGAGGTCGACCTCAGTGACGACCGCATGCAGAAGAAGATCCGCAACCACACCACCCAGAAGGTGCCGTTCATGCTGCTCGCCGGCGAGCGGGACGTCGAGGCCGGTGCGGTGAGCTTCCGGTTCCGCGACGGCACCCAGGTCAACGGTGTACCGGTGGCCGAGGCCGTGCGCATCGTCGTCGACTGGGTCCGGCGCCGGGAGAACGCGTCGCCGTCCGCCGCGCTCATCACGCCCGACGGCGGGGAGCTCGGGTCGTGACCGGCGACCGGGTCGGCGGCCCCGCCGAGGCCGACGCGCTCGTCGACCGGGGGGTCGGCGAATCCGACCATCTGCAGCGGTTGTGGTCGCCGCACCGCATGTCGTACATCACCGAATCGCCTCGGGCGGAGGACGGTCCGTACGAGCCGTTCACCGACATCCCGAAGATGACCGACGAGGAGGGGCTCGTCGTCGCGCGCGGCGAGTTCGTCTATGCGGTGCTCAACCTGTACCCGTACAACCCGGGGCACCTGATGGTGGTGCCGTATCGGCGGGTCGCGAACCTCGAGGATCTGACGCTCGAGGAGAGCGCCGAGCTGATGGCGTTCGCGCAGCGCGCGCTGAAGGTCATCAAGAGGGTGTCGCGACCCCACGGCTTCAATGTCGGCCTCAATCTCGGTGCGGCAGCGGGAGGTTCGCTTTCCGAGCACCTGCACCTGCACGTGGTTCCGCGGTGGGGCGGCGACGCCAACTTCATCACGGTCCTCGGGGGATCGAAGGTGATGGTGCAGTTGCTGCGCGACACGCGGGCACTGTTGGCCACCGCATGGGACGAGTGACCTCGTTCACCCGTGAACGCGGCCCACGTGGGTTCGGCGTGCGCAGTGAACGGACGGCAGGGGGTCGTGGCAGGATCGAGTCCCGAACGGGACGAACAGACCGGGAAACGGGGGTCGCGAGATGCTGAGCTTCTTCGGGCGCGCATCGGTGTCGAAGGTCACCGCGCCGCTCGGCAGGGCACTGATCCGCACCGGCCTGACCCCCGACGCGGTGACGTTGATCGGCACGGTCGCGACGATCGCCGCCGCCCTGACACTGTTCCCGATGGGACAGCTGTTCTGGGGCGCGATGGTGATCTGGCTGTTCGTGATGTTCGACATGCTCGACGGGGCCATGGCCAGGGCCCGCGGCGGGGGAACCCGGTTCGGCGCGGTTCTCGACGCCACCTGCGACCGCGTCGCCGACGGCGCGATCTTCGCGGGCCTGGCGTGGTGGGCGGTCTACGACGAACAGAGCCGCCCGTTGTTCGTCGCCACGCTGATCTGCCTCGTGTTGTCGCAGGTCATCTCGTATGCGAAAGCGCGGGCGGAGGCGAGCGGTCTGTCCGCCGACGGCGGCCTGATCGAGCGACCCGACCGGCTGGTCATCGTGCTCGTCGGGGCCGGCTTGACCGGTCTCGGCATCGGCGGGGCCATCCACGTCGCGATGTGGCTCCTCGTGGTCGGTTCCGTGATCACCGTTTTTCAGCGGGTCCTCGCCGTGCGCCGGTCACCCGGTGCCCGGGAATTGCTGCCGATGTCACCGGCACCGGCTCCCGGTACCGACGGCGAGGTCGCATGACGTCCGCCGAGCGCCTGGCCGACCTCGGCTACGGCGCCGGATGGCGGCTCGTGCGCGCGCTGCCGGAGCCGGTCGCGCGAGCCCTGTTCGACGCCGGCGCCGACATCGCGGCGCGTCGACGTGGGGGACCGGAGCAGCTGCGGCGCAACCTCGCCCGCGTGCTCGGCGTCGCCCCCGAGCACGTGCCCGACGACCTGATCCGCCGGTCGGTGCGGTCGTACGCGCGGTACTGGCGCGAGGCGTTCCGGTTGCCGTCGATGGACCTCGACGCGACCGCGGCCGCCGTCGACTCGTCGATCGACGGACGCGAACACATCGAAAAGGCGCTGGCCGCCGGTCGCGGCGCGATCCTTGCGCTGCCGCACAGCGGCAACTGGGACATGGCCGGGGTCTGGTGCGCACGCACCTACGGGCAGTTCTCGACGGTCGCGGAGCGGCTGCGGCCCGAATCGCTGTACCAGCGTTTCGTCGATTATCGGGAGCATCTCGGGTTCGAGGTGTTTCCGCTTTCGGGGGGTGAGAGCCCGCCGTTCGTCGAACTCTCCGCCCGACTGCGTGACAATCGGATCGTGTGTCTGCTCGGCGAGCGCGACCTGGCCCGCAAGGGTGTACCGGTCACGTTCTTCGGCGAGCCCACCCGGATGCCGGCCGGTCCCGCGAAGCTCGCCATCGAGACCGGTGCCGCGCTGTTGCCGGTGCACTGCTGGTTCACCGACGACGGCTGGGGGTTCCAGGTACATCCGGAGGTCGATGTGGCCGGCGGACTCGCGGATGCCACCCAGGCGCTCGCAAACCGGTTCGCCGCCGATATCGCCGCCCACCCGGAAGACTGGCACATGCTGCAGCCGCTGTGGCTCGACGACCTGTCGGCCGAGCGTCGCGCCCGAATGGAGGCGTAGTTGAGGATCGGCATGGTCTGCCCGTATTCGTTCGACGTACCGGGCGGGGTACAAGCACACGTCGTCGATCTGGCCCAGGTGCTGATCGAACGAGGCCACAAGGTCAGCGTGCTCGCGCCGGCCTCCGAGGACACGGTGTTACCGCCGTTCGTGGTGTCCGCCGGCCGGGCTGTCGCTATCCCGTACAACGGTTCGGTGGCGCGGCTCAGCTTCGGGCCGGTGTCCTACGCCCGGGTGCGGCGCTGGATCAACGACAACGACTTCGACGTCTTGCACATCCACGAGCCGAACGCGCCGAGCCTGTCGATGCTGGCGATGAAGATCGCCGAGGGCCCGATCGTCGCGACGTTTCACACCTCGACGACGAAATCGCTCGTGCTCAGCACGTTCCAAGGGGTGCTGCAGCCGTATCTGGAGAAGATCAGCGGCCGAATCGCGGTGTCGGAGTTGGCGCGCCGCTGGCAGGTGACCTCGCTGGGCGGTGACGCCGTGGAGATCCCCAACGGCGTCGACGTGCCGTTCTTCGCGCACGCCCCGCTGTTGCCCGGCTATCCGCGGGCCGGTCGGACGGTGCTGTTCCTGGGCCGCTACGACGAACCCCGCAAGGGCATGGAGGTGCTGCTCGGCGCGCTGCCGACGCTCGTCGAGCAGTATCCCGATCTCGAGGTGCTCGTCGTCGGTCGCGGCGACGAGGACAAGCTCCGCAAGGAGGCCGGACGTCATGCCCGGCACCTTCGGCTGCTCGGGCAGGTCAGCGATTCCGAGAAGGCGTCGGCGATGCGCAGCGCCGACGTGTACTGCGCCCCGAACCTCGGTGGGGAGAGTTTCGGGATCGTGCTGGTCGAGGCGATGGCAGCCGGGACCGCGGTCGTCGCCAGTGAACTCGACGCGTTCCGGCGGGTGCTGCGCGACGGTCGCGCGGGCGTACTGGTTCCGGTCGGAGACTCCGACGCCCTCGCCGCGGGCATCCTGGGGGTTCTCGACAACGACGTCCGTCGCGCGGATCTGGTCGCCGAGGCTTCGTCGGTGGTCGGAACCTACGACTGGCCGGTGGTCGCCGAGCAGATCCTGCGGGTGTACGAGACGGTGACGGTCGGGGCCGGACGGGTCAGGGAGGTCCGCTCGTGACACTCAGTGCGATGACGATCCTGGTCCTCGCCGTGATCATGGCGGTCGTCGCCGGGGTCGGTCTGTGGGCCTACACGACCGCGAACCGGCTCGATCGGCTTCACGTGCGCTCGGACCTGTCGTGGCAGGCGCTGGATGCGGCGCTGGCGCGGCGGGCCGTCGTGGTGCGTAGCATCGCCGCGTCGGTTCCGTCCGGGGACGGCAAACGGCTCGCCACGCTCGCCGATCGTGCCGAACGCTCGGACCGGGAGCACCGGGAGGCCACCGAGAACGCGCTGTCGTCGATGCTCACGACGATCGACAGCGGACGGCTGCGACCCCAGCTGGTCGCCGAGCTGGCCGACGCGGAGGCCCGCGTCATGATCGCCCGGCGGTTCCACAACGATGCGGTTCGCGACACCCTGGCGCTGCGCACCCGGCGTCCGGTGCGGTGGCTGCACCTCGGCGGCACCGCGCCGCTGCCGACGTTCTTCGAGATCGCCGAACGCGCCGATGCGTCCGCGCAGTCCTCACAGGTGCCGGACGAGACCCGCACTTCGGCGCGGGTCGTGCTGTTCGACGAGGAGGGCCGGGTGCTGTTGCTGCGCGGAAACGATCCGACCACTCCGGACGTGCACTTCTGGTTCACCGTCGGCGGCGTCGTCGAAGTGGGGGAGTCGCTGCGTGCTGCTGCGGTACGGGAGCTGAAGGAGGAAACCGGTCTGGTCACCGAGCCGGATCGGCTCACCGGTCCGATGTGGCGTCGCGTCGCGGTGTTCCCGTTCAACGGTGAGGTGATCCGCTCGGAGGAGCTGTTCTTCGCGTTGCAGGCGCCGGTGTTCGTGGCCGGCGACGCGGGCTTCACCGATCTCGAGCGCGCAATGGGGCTCGAGCATCGCTGGTTCACCGCCGACGAGATCCGGGGGTTGCAGCAGCGCGGCGAACCGGTGTATCCGCAGGACCTGCCGGAGCTGCTCGGCGAGGCCCGGGACGTCGCCGTGCGGCGCACCGAACCGGAGGTTCGCGCGATTCGGTGACCGGAGGTTCGCGCGATTCGGTGACCGGACGGTCGCGTCGGGGTGACGCGGCCCACAAGGCCAGGTCCCCGCGACTGGCTATCGGTGACCGGCCGGGTGCGGTCATAGGCTCTTCTCGCCACGGAACCCGTCGAGGACCAGGTGTCTCCGGTGGCTTCAGATTTGTGGTCCGCACGTGTAGGAGTTCATTGTGAGCACCCCCGAATCCGCCCCCACGACCGGCACGGCACGCGTCAAGCGCGGCATGGCCGAGATGCTCAAGGGCGGCGTGATCATGGACGTCGTCACTCCCGAGCAGGCAAAGATCGCCGAGGATGCGGGCGCCGTCGCGGTCATGGCGCTCGAGCGGGTGCCCGCCGACATCCGCGCCCAGGGCGGGGTGTCCCGTATGAGCGACCCGGACATGATCGACGGCATCATCTCGGCCGTGTCGATTCCGGTGATGGCCAAGGCTCGCATCGGTCACTTCGTCGAGGCGCAGATCCTGCAGTCCCTCGGTGTGGACTACATCGACGAGTCCGAGGTTCTGACCCCGGCCGACTACGAGAACCACATCGACAAGTTCGCTTTCACGGTGCCCTTCGTGTGTGGCGCCACGAATCTCGGTGAGGCGCTGCGTCGCATCAACGAGGGTGCTGCGATGATCCGTTCGAAGGGCGAGGCCGGCACCGGCGACGTCTCGAACGCCACCACCCACATGCGGAAGATCCGGCAGGAGATCCGCCGGCTCACGTCGCTGCCCGAGGACGAGCTGTACGTCGCGGCGAAGGAACTGCAGGCGCCGTACGATCTGGTCGTCGAGGTCGCCGAGGCCGGCAAGCTGCCCGTCACGTTGTTCACCGCCGGCGGTATCGCGACTCCCGCGGACGCCGCGATGATGATGCAGCTCGGCGCCGAGGGCGTCTTCGTCGGTTCGGGTATCTTCAAGTCCGGTAACCCGGCGCAGCGTGCCGCGGCAATCGTCAAGGCCACCACCTTCTTCGACGATCCGGATGTGCTCGCGAAGGTTTCCCGCGGTCTCGGTGAGGCGATGGTCGGCATCAACGTCGACGACATCCCGCAGCCGCACCGTCTCGCCGAGCGCGGCTGGTGACCTGCCGCCCGTGATCCCCGGGGTGATGGGAACCGATATCCGGTCTGACCGCGTGTGAAGGTTCCCATCACCGTGCGGTGAGGGAGGCGTTATAGCCTGAACCGCACAATGGAAGGGGCCCGTATGGCGAAGATCGAAGAGATCCTGGCGCTCGAGCAGATCGAGAACGACATCTTCCGAGGTATCGCGACGGAGACGTTGCTGCCGCGGACGTTCGGAGGACAGGTCGCGGGCCAGGCTCTGGTCTCGGCGGTGCGGACCGTGGACCCCGGGTTCGGGGTGCATTCGCTGCACGGCTATTTCCTGAGGCCGGGCAATCCGACGATGCAGATCGTCTATCTCGTCGACCGGATCCGCGACGGCCGCTCGTTCTGTACCCGTCGGGTGACCGCGGTGCAGGACGGCAAGGCGATCTTCACGATGTCGGCGTCGTTCCACGGGGAGGACCGGGGGATCGAGCATCAGGACACGATGCCGCGGGTCCCGATGCCCGAGGATCTGCCCGACCCGGACCTGGTGGACGATCAGACGGTGCGCTGGGCCCGGATCGAATGGGCCGAATGGGAGTTCCGGTTCGTTCCGCCCGAGCAGATGGACACCTCGCGCCGCTGGGCGGCGCAGCAGCAGGTGTGGTTCCGCTCGCGGGAAGCGTTGCCGGACGACCCGGTCTTCCACGTGTGCACCCTTGCCTACATGAGTGACATGACGTTGCTCGGATCCGCGAGTGTCGGCCATCCCGACGAGAAGACACAGGGTGCATCCCTCGACCACGCGATGTGGTTCATGCGTCCCTTCCGCGCCGACGACTGGCTGCTCTACGACCAGACGTCCCCGTCCGCCGGGTTCGGGCGCGCCCTGACGCAGGGCCGGATCTTCGACCGGAACGGCAACATGGTCGCCGCGGTCGTGCAGGAAGGACTGACCCGTTACCTGCGCGATTCGTGAACACATCCCGCCGGGGACACCCGGCGGCACAACGAACAGGTAGGTACTTTCCGTGGGCTCCACACCGACCATCGGCGTGCTGGCGTTGCAGGGCGACGTCCGCGAGCACCGGGCCGCACTCGGCGCGGCCGGCGCACACACGATCGCGCTGCGTCGCGAGAGCGAACTCGACCGCGTCGACGGTGTGGTGATCCCCGGCGGCGAATCGACGACGATGAGCCGCTTGTTGCAGGTGTTCGACCTGCTCGAGCCGCTGCGTGACCGGCTGCGGGACGGTCTGCCCGCGTTCGGTTCGTGCGCGGGCATGATCCTCCTCGCCTCGGAGGTCCTGGATACCCGGCCCGACGCCGAGCATCTCGACGCGCTCGACATCACGGTGCGCCGCAACGCTTTCGGCCGCCAGGTGGACTCGTTCGAGACGGACCTCGAGGTTCTCGGTATCGACGACGGGCCGGTGCGTGCGGTGTTCATCCGCGCACCCTGGGTCGAGAAGGTCGGCGCCGGTGTGGAAGTGCTCGCCGCGGTGCCCGACGGTCCCGCGGCGGGGCGGGTCGTCGCGGTGCGTCAGGGGGTGGTGATGGCGACCTCGTTCCATCCCGAGGTCACCGGGGACCTGCGGGTGCACCGCATGTTCGTGGACGCCGTCCGGAAAGCCGGGTAGTCCGGGAGTAGAATCTACGTTCCGACCTGTCGGCGCATGCCGACATCACCTCGCCGGAAGGGGCTCGAAGCGAATGAGCGGCCACTCCAAATGGGCCACCACCAAGCACAAGAAGGCGGTCATCGACGCCAAGCGCGGCAAGATGTTCGCGAAGCTGATCAAGAACATCGAGGTGGCGGCCCGGACGGGTGGCAGTGACCCCTCGGGCAACCCGACGCTGTACGACGCGATCCAGAAGGCGAAGAAGAGCTCGGTCCCCAACGACAACATCGAACGCGCCCGCAAGCGCGGCGGTGGTGAAGAGGCGGGCGGCGCCGACTGGCAGACCATCACCTACGAGGGCTACGGCCCCAACGGTGTCGCCATCCTCATCGAGTGCCTGACCGACAACCGCAACCGCGCGGCCGGTGAGGTGCGCACCGCGATGACCCGCAACGGCGGCAACATGGCCGACCCGGGTTCGGTGTCGTACCTGTTCACCCGCAAGGGCGTTGTCGTGCTGGAGAAGAACGGCCGTTCCGACGACGAGATCCTCGAGGTTGTCCTCGAGGCCGGGGCCGAGGAGATCAACGACCTGGGCGAGAGCTTCGAGATCGTGTCCGAAGCCTCCGATCTGATCCCGGTGCGGACCGCGCTGGTCGACGCCGGTATCGACTACGACTCGGCGGACCCGGACTTCCGGGCCTCGGTGGAGGTGCCCGTCGACGCCGACGGCGCCCGCAAGGTCTTCAAGCTGGTCGACGCGCTCGAGGACTGCGACGACGTCCAGAACGTGTACACCAACGTCGACGTCTCCGACGAGGTGCTTGCCGAGCTCGAGGACTGATCGCAGGCTTCGTGCCTCCGGGGCTGCGTGTCGGACTGCCGATGCGCAGCCCCGACGGCTATGCTCTCGAACAGGTGTTCGTGGCGGTGAGAGGTGGTCGGGTGCGTGTCATGGGTGTCGATCCCGGCCTGACCCGCTGCGGGCTCGGCGTGGTCGACTCCGGACGCGGCCGGGAGGTCCTACCGGTCGCCGTCGGGGTGGTACGCACCCCCACCGACCTCGATCTCGCGCAGCGCCTGTTGCGGATCTCCGAATCCGCCGAGGAGTGGATGGACCGTTACCGGCCGGATGTCGTCGCCGTCGAACGCGTCTTCGCCCAGCACAACGTGCGCACCGCGATGGGGACCGCGCAGGCGGGTGGTGTCGTGGCCCTCGCCGCGGCCCGCCGCTCGATTCCCGTCATGTTCCACACCCCGAGCGAGGTCAAGGCCGCCGTGACGGGCAACGGCAGCGCCGGCAAGAAGCAAGTGACCGCCATGATCACCCGCATTCTCGAGCTCGAGACGGCGCCGAAACCGGCGGATGCCGCGGATGCGCTGGCCCTGGCCGTCGCGCACTGCTGGCGCGCACCGATGCTTGCGCGCCTCGCCGCGGCCGAGGCCATGGCCGCCGCGCAGAAACGACGATACGAAGAGCGGCTGCGCGCACAGGCGGCAGCCCGGAAGGCGGGTGGCCAGTGATCGGGTCGGTGCGCGGCGAGGTGCTGGAGATCGCCCTCGACCATGTCGTGATCGAGGCCGGCGGACTCGGCTATCGGGTCAATGCGACACCGGCGACGCTCGGCACTCTGCGCCGCGGGGACGAAACCCGGCTCGTCACGGCGATGATCGTGCGCGAGGACTCGATGACGCTCTACGGGTTCGCGAACACGGAGGCCCGCGAGTTGTTCGGGTTGCTGCAGACAGTGTCCGGGGTCGGCCCGCGACTGGCGATGGCCACACTCGCCGTGCTGGAACCGGACGCGCTGCGCGCCGCGCTCGCCGACGGCAACACCGCGGCCCTCACCCGCGTTCCGGGCATCGGCAAACGCGGCGCCGAACGCATGATCGTCGAATTGCGCGACAAGGTCGCGGCGTTCGCGGGTGCCGGGGACACGGTTCCGGCGGCTTCCGGCTCGCCGATCCGCGAGCAGATCGTCGAGGCGCTGGTCGGGCTCGGATTCACCGCGAAGCAGGCTGAACCGGCCACCGATACCGTGCTCGCGGACGACCCGGGCGCGGAGGTGTCCACGGCGCTGCGCGCCGCGCTCAAGCTGCTCGGTAGGTCGCGGTGACCGACGAATATCAGGAGTTCGACCGCGCTCGCCCAGCCGCCGACCGGGACGAGCCGTCGCCGGTGACCGCCGAGCACCTGCCGTCCGACAGTGACATCGAGACGAGTCTGCGGCCGAAGAGTCTCGACGACTTCATCGGACAGCCGCGGGTGCGCGAACAACTCCAGCTGGTGTTGCGTGCGGCGAAACTGCGCGGCGGCACGCCGGACCATATTCTGCTGTCGGGACCGCCCGGCCTCGGTAAGACCTCGATGGCGATGATCATCGCGGCGGAACTCGGCACCTCGCTGCGGCTCACGTCCGGACCGGCGCTCGAACGCGCCGGCGACCTCGCCGCGATGCTGTCCAACCTCGCCGAGGGTGACGTGCTGTTCATCGACGAGATCCACCGCATCGCGCGGCCCGCCGAGGAGATGCTGTACCTCGCAATGGAGGACTTCCGCGTCGACGTCGTCGTCGGCAAGGGTCCGGGTGCCACGTCCATCCCGCTCGAGGTCGCCCCGTTCACGCTCGTCGGCGCGACCACCCGATCCGGCGCGTTGACCGGTCCGCTGCGCGACCGTTTCGGTTTCACCGCGCACATGGACTTCTACGAACCCGCCGAACTGGAGCGGATCCTGCATCGTTCGGCGCGACTGCTCGGCATCGACCTGCGTGACGATGCCGGTGCGGAGATCGCCGGCCGTTCCCGCGGCACGCCCCGCATCGCGAACCGGCTGCTGCGTCGTGTCCGCGACTACGCGGACGTGCGTGCCGACGGTGTCGTCACCCGCGAGATCGCCCAGGCGGCGCTCGCCGTCTACGACGTGGATCCGATCGGCCTGGACCGGTTGGACCGTGCGGTGCTCGGAGCCCTGGTACGCAGTTTCGGGGGAGGACCGGTGGGGGTGTCCACCCTGGCGGTCGCGGTCGGTGAGGAACCGGCCACCGTCGAGGAAGTGTGCGAACCGTTCCTGGTGCGCGCGGGAATGATCGCCCGCACCCCGCGCGGCCGGGTCGCGACGCAGGCCGCGTGGCTGCAGCTCGGTCTGGCTCCACCACCCGAGGCCGCGACGGGCGGCATCGAGGTGCGAGCCCGTGAACCGCAGCTCGACCTGCTCGACGGCGACTGATCGTACCGAGCGGCGACGGGCTCACCGGCAGTGCGGCGAGTGATGGCACACTGGTCTACTGCGTCGGTCCGTGGAGGCCGCTCGCGTGGTTGCCGTGACGTCACCCGCCACGGTGACGACCGCTCGTCAAACGACACCGAGGACTGACTTCAACGATGGAACTGCTCTTCCCGCTCTTGATCCTTGCCCTGTTGGTGCCCACCTTCCTCGGGATCCGGCGCCAGAAGAAGGAAATGCATAAGGTCACGGAGCTGCAGGATTCGCTGCGCGTCGGTGACCGTGTGACGACGACCGCGGGCCTGCACGCGACGGTCGCGGCGCTCTCCGACGCCACCGTCGACCTCGAGATCGCGCCCGGCGTCGTGACCACGTGGGCACGCGTGGTGGTCCGTGAGAAGCTCGACGACACCACCGGCACCTCTGACACCACCGGCACCTCTGACACCACCGATACCGGTACGGTCTCGTTCGGCAAGGACGACGACACCGATCCGCCGGCCGATCGTCCCGTCGAACACTGAGTTTCATCGCGGCGGCGGCACCGGAAGGCTCTCGGGCGCCGCCGCGCAGCGGTCGCTGCGACCGCCACCTCCGAACCACTCACTCGTAACGAGGAGACTGACTGACCGTGGCACCTTCCAACGGATCGGTGCATCCAGCGCGCTCCCTCGCCCTGTTCGGGGCGATTCTGGTGGCGCTGTATGCCCTGGTCTTCTTCACCGGTGACAAGTCGCCGACGCCGAAACTCGGCATCGACCTGCAGGGCGGAACCCGCGTCACGCTCACTGCCCGCACACCGGACGGCAGCAGCCCGAGCCAGGACAGCCTCCGGCAGGCGCAGCAGATCATCGAGACCCGCGTCAACGGACTCGGTGTGTCCGGGTCCGAGGTGGTCGTCGACGGCGACAATCTGGTCATCACGGTGCCCGGCGACGACAGCGCCCAGGCCAAGACGCTCGGTCAGACCGCGCGGCTGTACATCCGGCCGGTGATCGGCGGCCCGATCGCCAGCGCGAACACCGCGGCGCAGAACCCCGAGGCCCAAACTCCGGAAACACAGACGCCGGAAACGCAGACCCCGGCGGAGGTGGTCCCGGGTGAGCCGGCACCGGCGAATCCCGAGCCGCAGGGCCGGCCGTTCCCTGCACAGGAGCCGACCGACACGCCCGTCACGCCCGTACCCACCGGCACGCCCGAGACCACGGCACCCGGGAACCCCGCGCCGGAGGCGCCGGCCGAAGGTGATCTCGACCCGCAGGAGCAGGCCGCCGCGGACATCGCGGCCGCGAAGGCACTCCGTCAGAGCGAGGATCCCGCAACCCAGCAGCAGGCCGCGATGTCCCTCGACTGCTCGGTCGCCGATCCGCTCGCCGGCAACGACGATCCGGCCCTGCCGCTCGTCGCGTGCTCGACCGACGGCACCTCCGTCTACCTGCTCGGCCCCAGCATCATCGACGGTCAGCAGATCACCGACGCCACGGCCGGATTCAACAGCCAGCAGTCCCGCTACGAGGTCAGCCTGACCTTCGACAGCGAAGGCAGCAACACCTGGGCGCAGTTCACCGCGGCGAACATCGGACAGCAGGCCGCGTTCACCCTCGATTCGAAGGTCGTCAGCGCCCCCGTCATCCAGGGCGCGACCCCCGCCGGCAGTGCCACCTCGATCACCGGCAACTTCACCAACACCCAGGCGACCGAGCTGGCGAACACCCTCAAGTACGGCTCGTTGCCGCTCTCGTTCGTGGCGTCCGAAGCCGAAACGGTTTCCGCGACCCTCGGATTCGCGTCGCTGCAGGCCGGCCTGATCGCCGGTGCGGTCGGTCTCGCGCTGGTGCTGCTGTTCTGCCTTGCGTACTACCGCATGCTCGGATTGCTCACCGCGCTGTCGCTGGTGCTCTCGGGCCTGGCCGTGTACGCGATCATGGTGCTGCTCGGCCGCTACATCGGCTACACCCTGGACCTGGCCGGTATCGCCGGTCTCATCATCGGCATCGGCATGACCGCCGACTCGTTCGTGGTGTTCTTCGAACGCATCAAGGACGAGATCCGCGAAGGCCGGAGCTTCCGTTCCGCGGTACCGCGCGGTTGGGCACGCGCCCGCCGCACCATCCTGTCCGGCAACGCGGTCAGCTTCATCGCCGCGGCGGTGCTGTACTTCCTCGCCGTGGGGCAGGTGCGCGGATTCGCTTTCACCCTCGGCCTGACCACCATCCTCGACGTGGTGGTGGTGTTCCTGGTGACGTGGCCCCTGGTGCATCTGGCATCGACCTCGAAGTTCTGGTCCAAGCCGAGTGTCAACGGACTCGGCGCCATCCAGCAGGTGGCGCGTGAGCGTCAGCTCGCAGCGGCCTCGGCGAAGGAGGCGTGACGATGACCGACACGACGACGGCACCGCACCACAGCAAACTGTCGGGCCTCTACACCGGTACCGGCGGTTTCGACATCATCGGACGCCGCAAGTTCTACTACCTGCTCACCGGCGCGATCGTGCTCGTCGCACTGCTGAGCATGCTCATCCGCGGCTTCTCCTGGGGCATCGACTTCGAGGGCGGCACCCGCATCCAGATGCCGGCCGTCGAGGGTGTGACGGTCGAGCAGGTCGAGACGGTCTACAGCGACACCCTCGGGTCCGAACCGGTCGCGGTCCAGACCGTCGGATCCGGTGCAGGCGCGACCATCCAGATCCGCTCCGAGGCCCTCGACCTCACCCAGGTGAACGCCCTGCAGTCCGCGTTGTTCGACGAGTTCCAGCCCACCGACAGCGACGGAGTGCCCTCGCGCAACTCGATCAGCGTCGCCGACGTCAGTGAGACGTGGGGCGGGCAGATCACCCAGAAGGCGCTGATCGCCCTCCTGGTGTTCCTCGTGATCGTCAGCATCTACATCGCGGTGCGCTACGAACGGGACATGGCGATCGCGGCGATCGCGGCGTTGTTCTTCGACATGCTCGTCACCGCGGGCGTCTACTCGCTGGTGGGCTTCGAGGTCTCGCCGGCGACCGTCATCGGTCTGCTCACCATCCTCGGTTTCTCGTTGTACGACTCGGTCGTCGTGTTCGACAAGGTCGAGGAGAACACCCGCGGCATCCTGCATCTGCATCGGCGCACCTACGCCGAACAGGCGAACCTGGCCGTCAACCAGACGCTGATGCGATCGATCAACACCACGATCATCTCGGTGCTACCGGTCATCGCGCTGATGGTGATCGCCGTGTGGCTCCTCGGTGTCGGCACGCTCAAGGACCTGGCGCTCGTGCAGCTGGTGGGCATCATCGTCGGCGCCTACTCGTCGATCTTCTTCGCGACGCCCCTGCTGGTGACGCTGAAGGAGTGGCGCGGCCCGGTCGCCGTGCACACCCGCAAGGTGCTGGCCAAGCGTGAGGCCGCGTCCGGCCGGGCGTCGGCCGGAGCCGCTGCGGTCGACGGCGAGCCGGTGTTCGGCTCGGATCGCCCCGGCGCGCCGGTGGTGCGTCGTCAGCCGGTCGCGCCGGCCCAGCGTTCTCCGAGACCCGGTGCGCGACCGACCGGAAAGCGCGCCAAGAAAAGGCCCTGACATGGCGGGAACCGAGGACATGGCGGGAACCGAGCAGGCCCGGCGAACACGACGAATCCGAGGGTCGCTCCGGGCCGCGGTCACCGCTGCGGCGGTGACCGCGGTCGCGGCCGGAGTCGTGGCCTGCGGCTCCTCCGACGAACCGCTGCACTCGATCGGCTACGCGATCGACGGTGCCGTCACCACCTACAACGCCAACACCGTCGACGGCGCGACCTCGGGTGCGCGGCAGGCACTCGCGCGAGTGCAGCCGGGCTTCGGCTATGTGGGACCGGCCGGCCGCGTCGTCTCCGACACCGACATCGGTACCGCCACGGTCATGCCCGCCGATCGGCTCACCGTGCAGTACCGGCTCGCGGCCGATTCGGTGTACTCCGACGGGGTGCCGATGAGCTGCGACGATCTCGTGCTGGCGTGGGCCGCGGCGTCCGGCCGGTTCACCGCGCCGAACGAAACTGGCGCTGTGGTGAACGTGTTCGACTCCGCGCAGCGCGGCGGCTACGCCGACATCGACCGGGTCGACTGCCAGCCCGGTTCGAAGGAAGCGACCGTGGTCTTCCGCGCGGACCGCGGCGACACGGACTGGCGGTCGCTGTTCGGGGCGACCGAACTGTTGCCCTCGCACGTGGTGGCCCGGGCCTCCGGGGTCGCCGACCCGGTCGCGGCGATCACCAACGGTGACCTCGACGCGGTGCGTCGCATGGCGGAGTTCTGGAACACCGGCTGGAACCTCACTCCCGGAACGCTCGACCTGTCGCTGCTGCCGTCCGCCGGGCCGTATCGCATCGATTCCTACACAGTCGACGACGGCCTCGTCCTCGTCGTGAACGAGCGTTGGTGGGGCAACCGCCCGGCCACCGACACGATCGTGGTGTGGCCGCGCGGCACCGGCGCGTCGGCTGCGTCCGAAGACGGCCGGATCCAGGTCGTCGACAGCGCCGATGGTGCCCTCGAGGGCATCGCCGCCGGGGACGGCGCCACCGTCACGACGGTGCCGTCGCGCAATGTCGAACAGTTGACTCTCGCCACCGCGGGCGTGTTCGAGAACCCGGCCGCGCGACGCGCGTTCGCGTTGTGCATCCCCCGTGCCGAGCTGTTCGAGCAGCTCGGCACGGTCGGTGACGCCCCGGAATCGGGCATCGGTGCCGGCCCGGTCGATTCACGGATCCTCGCGGCGGATTCCCCGCTGTATCCGGGCGTGGCCGGGACCGCGTCCCGTTACACCCAGGCCGACCGAGAAGCCGCGAAGCGCGAACTCTCCGGCAGCGGCCAGGACCGGATCACCGTCCGGGTCGGCTATCTCGGACCCGACCCGCGCCGCGCCCGGACCGTCGAACTCGTCGCCCAGTCGTGCCGCGACGCCGGCATCGAGGTCGTCGACGCGGCGTCCGAGACGTTCACGCCGTCGCAGTTGACGGCCGGGCAGGTCGACGCCGTGCTCGCCGGCACGGCCGCGGTCGCCGGTGCGGGCGGCGCCGCCGACCAGGGGGACGCCCGCGACGCGCTGCATTCCGGAACCGGCAGCAACGTCGGCGGCTTTGCGAACCGCCGCGTCGACGAAATCCTCGACGCGCTGCTCGTCACCGACGACCATGCCGCGGTCGCCGGTCTGGCCGGTGAAGCCGAGACGATCCTGTGGAACGAGATGCCGACGGTGCCGCTGTACGCGCAGCCCCGCGCCACCGCGTTCGCGCCGGGCATGCATACCGCCGTCGCGAATCCGACCACCGCGGGTGCGGGCTGGAACATGGACCGGTGGATACTGACCAGGTGAACACGCACGGAATCGTCGAACCCGCCCTCCTCGAACACGCCGCGAACGTGGTGGCGGAACGGACCCGCTGGGTCGACGACTTTCCGACCCCCGGTGTGCGATTCGCGGATCTGACCCCGGTGTTCGCGGACGGCCCGACCTTCGGTGCGGTGATCGCGGCGCTGGCGTCCGCCGCGGACGGGGCGGAACTCGTGGCCGGCGTCGACGCGCGAGGTTTCCTCCTCGGCGGAGGCATCGCCCGGGAGCTCGGCGTCGGGGTGCTGGCCGTGCGCAAGGCCGGCAAGCTGCCGCCGCCGGTCCGCACCTGCGAGTATTCGCTCGAGTACGGCACCGCATCCATCGAGATTCCCGGCGATTCGATTGTGCTCGAGGGCCGGCGGGTATTCGTCGTCGACGACGTGCTGGCCACCGGGGGCACCCTCGCCGCGACCGTGCAGTTGCTCGAGGAAGCGGGTGCGGACGTCGTCGCGGTGTCGGTCGTCACCGAAATCGCGGCGCTGGCCGGACGCGCACGGCTCGCGCAGCACCCGCTGACGTCGATCGTGCGGATCTGAGGACTAGAGTTGGCGCAGGTACCGGGGCCGGACGGACCCGGCGGGCCGAGCAGGGCGGTCTGTGCAGGCTGCGGCGGGAGGAGTGGGTATGACCCAGAATCTTGATCGGTCGTCGAACTCCGGCCCCACCCCGACACCGGCGTCGACGTCCGCGTCGCGCCGGGTGCGGGCCCGGCTGGCTCGGCGCATCACCGGTCAGCGCGGCACCACCCTCAAGCCCGTGCTCGAGCCGCTGGTCACCATCCACCGCGAGCTGTATCCGAAGGCGGATCTGTCGCAGCTGCAGCGTGCCTACGACGTCGCCGAGGAACGCCACTCGACGCAGAAACGAAAGTCGGGCGACCCGTACATCACGCATCCGCTCGCGGTCGCGACGATTCTCGCCGAACTCGGGATGGACACCACCACCCTCGTCGCGGCGTTGTTGCACGACACGGTGGAGGACACCGGTTACAGCCTCGAGCAGCTCACCGCCGAGTTCGGGGAAGAGGTCGCGCACCTCGTCGACGGGGTCACCAAGCTCGACAAGGTCGTGCTCGGCAATGCCGCCGAGGCCGAGACGATCCGCAAGATGATCATCGCGATGGCGAGGGATCCGCGGGTACTGGTCATCAAGGTTGCCGACCGGCTGCACAACATGCGCACGATGCGGTTCCTGCCGCCGGAGAAGCAGGCGCGCAAGGCCCGCGAAACCCTCGAGGTGATCGCGCCGCTCGCGCACCGGCTCGGCATGGCGACGGTCAAATGGGAACTCGAGGATCTGTCGTTCGCGATTCTGCATCCGAAGAAGTACGAGGAGATCGTCCGCCTCGTCGCGACCCGCGCGCCGTCCCGTGACACCTACCTGGCGAAGGTGCGCGCCGAGATCAACGCGACGCTGTCGGCGTCGCGGATCGACGCCACCGTCGAGGGCCGGCCCAAGCACTACTGGTCGATCTACCAGAAGATGATCGTCAAGGGCCGCGACTTCGACGACATCCACGACTTGGTCGGTGTGCGCATCCTGTGCAACGAGATCCGGGACTGCTACGCCGCTGTCGGTGTCGTGCACTCGCTGTGGCAGCCGATGGCAGGCCGCTTCAAGGATTACATTGCTCAGCCGCGCTACGGGGTGTACCAGTCGCTGCACACCACGGTCATCGGCCCGGAGGGTAAGCCGCTCGAGGTGCAGATCCGCACCCGCGAGATGCACCGGACCGCCGAGTTCGGGATCGCCGCGCACTGGCGCTACAAGGAAACCAAGGGCAAACACTCGGGCGACGCCAACGAGCTCGACGACATGGCGTGGATGCGTCAGCTGCTGGACTGGCAGCGCGAGGCCGCGGATCCGGGGGAGTTCCTCGAGTCGCTGCGGTACGACCTGGCGGTCCGCGAAATCTTCGTGTTCACCCCGAAGGGCGACGTCATCACGTTGCCGTCGGGATCGACGCCGGTGGACTTCGCGTACGCGGTGCACACCGAGGTCGGGCACCGGTGCATCGGCGCCCGCGTCAACGGCCGGCTCGTCGCGCTCGAACGCAAGCTCGAGAACGGCGAGGTCGTCGAGGTGTTCACGTCGAAGGACCCGAACGCCGGGCCGAGTCGTGACTGGCAGTCGTTCGTCGGATCGCCGCGCGCGAAGGCGAAGATCAGGCAGTGGTTCGCGAAGGAGCGTCGCGAGGAGGCCCTCGAGGCGGGCAAGGACGCCATCGCGAAGGAGGTGCGGCGTGTCGGGCTGCCCCTGCAGCGGTTGATGAACGCCGACCTGATGCTCGCGGCGGCGAAGGAACTGCGCTACACCGACGTGTCCGCGCTGTACACGGCGGTGGGGGAGCACCACGTTTCCGCGCAGCACGCCGTGCAGCGGCTCGTGACGATGCTCGGCGGGGTCGGCGGGGTCGAGGAGGAACTCGCCGAACGCGCGACACCGTCGACGACGCCGACACGGTCGCGGCAGAGCGGCGATTCGGGTGTCGAGGTCCCCGGGGCTCCGGGCACGGTGTCGAAGCTCGCCAAGTGCTGCACGCCGGTCCCAGGCGACGAGATCATGGGGTTCGTGACCCGCACCGGGTCGGTCAGCGTGCACCGCACCGACTGCACCAACGCCGGATCGTTGAAGGAACAGTCGGAGCGGATCATCGAGGTGCGCTGGGCGCCGTCGCCGTCGTCGGTGTTCCTCGTCGCGATCCAGATCGAGGCGCTGGACCGGCACCGGCTGCTGTCGGACGTCACCAAGGCGCTCGCCGACGAGCGTGTGAACATCCTGTCGGCGTCGGTGACCACGTCCGGAGATCGGGTCGCGGTCAGCCGGTTCACGTTCGAGATGGGCGATCCGAAGCATCTCGGGCACGTCCTGAACGTGGTCCGCAACGTGGAGGGCGTCTACGACGTGTACCGCGTGACGTCGGCGGCCTGACCCGAAACGGTTACTCGGTCACCGGATGCCGGTGATCACCACCGGGGTCGTGGGGGTGCCGCCGCCGAGCGGGCTGCTGCCGTCGTCACCGGCGGCCGCCGCTGCGTCGAGGAGCGGCAGACCCGCCTCGCCGACCGTACCCAGCACGGTGTACTGCGGGTACAGCACCGAATCTCCGATGACCAGGAAGAATTGGCTGCCGTTGGTGTCGGCGCGGCCGGTGTTGGCCATCGCGATCGTGCCGCGAGGATAGAGCGCGGGCGGCGGTGTGTATCCGCCGGAGCCGTGTGACACGGTCACCGGCCACTCGTCGGCGAAGGTGTAGCCGGGACCGCCGGTTCCGGTGCCCGACGGATCCCCGCATTGATACAGGCGCGCCCCTACGTGGGTGGACAGGCGGTGGCAGGCCACGCCGTTGTAGAACCCCTGGCGGGCCAGCGATTCCAGGCTGTGCACTGCACAGGGCGCGCTCGCGCGGTCGAGCACGAGCGGTACGGCACCGATGGTGGTGTCGAGTGTGATCTCGGTTGTTCCGCTCGTGGGCGCCGACGTCGTGGCCGGGGCCGTCGCGGGACGTGCCGATCGGCCGCCGGGGACGTACGCACACGTCACGTTCGTCGCGTCCGGCACCGGGCGTGGGGGCAGCGGCGCAGCGACGGGCATGGCGAGACCCGGCGCGGCGGCGGATGCTGCCGGGGGTGGGGTGTCGGCGGTGGTCGCGGTACCGGTGCTGCACCCGGTCCCGACGACCGCGACCACCGCGACGACACCGAGCGTGCAGGCGCGAGACCAGCGCACGACCCCCTGCGTCGTCGCTGTAACGGCTGTCACAGATCCGGACCGTAGTCGATTCGAGCATTCACGGACAGGCCCCGCCGCCGCTACGCGCCCGTTTCACCCTCAGATCACCCTGTTGATCATCACCGGGGTGACGGGACGGCCACGGCCGGCTGCGTCCGCGCCGCCGTCGTATCCTGTGGCTGCGGCGGCATCGAGCAGTGGGAGCCCGGGTTCGCCGATCGTTCCGAAAATCGTGTACTGGGCGGGCAGGATGGTATCGCCGAACACGAGCATGAATCGGCTGCCGTTGCTGTCGACACCCCCGTCCGACGCCATCGCCAGTGTGCCGCGGGGATGCAGCATGGGCGCGAGAAACCCGTTCGCGTTCGGGGCCACCGTGACCGGGTACTCGTCGGCGAACAGATAGCCGGGCCCGCCGGTCCCGGTTCCCGTGGGATCTCCGCACGTGTAGAGCTGGGATCCCGGATCGTTGGCCAGCTGGTCGCACACGCTGCGGTCGAAGTAGCCCTGGCGTGCCAGGTTGACGAAGCTGTTGACCGCGCACGGCGCCTTCGCGCGGTCGAGCACGAGCGGAATCGGGCCGATGGTCGTGTCGAGGGTCATCGTCACGGTCCCCACCGTCGATACCGTCGCCGTCTGGGAGAACCGAGCCCGCGGCGTCGCAGGACCCCCCTCGGTGTACCGGCACTCCACGGTCTCACCGGGGGGTGCGGGGGGCGGGGGCAGCGTCGGATAGATCGACGGGTCGAACGCATTCGACGGGTCGAACGCATTCCACGTTGTGGTTGCCGGCGGTGTGGCGACCGCGCCGCTGTCGGCCGCGCATCCCGTCATGAGAACGGCAGCGAGAATCACGACGCCCCGGAGTGCGAGGCCGCCGGCTGTCCGATCGTGGGCGGGCACCGTCGAGGTAAGTGGGGTCACAAAAACGGCACGTTATCCGATCCGATACGGATAAGACAGTAAGGCGCGAACTGTACCCGCGACGGGTCCCGGAGGTTCGGTGAGCGGCCACGGGTACAGCGGGCGGGCCGGTGGTCGAGTGAGTCGGCCGGCCGGGTCGGATGACGGACGGTGGCTTCCGGGTGGGAAGGCACCGTCCGTCCGTCGGTCAGGACGTGACCGTCACCGATTCGATCTGCACGGGCAGGTTGGGGGCACCGCCGCCGACGCTGCCCATCGAGCCGTCGTCACCCGCCGCCGCGACCTTTTCGATCGTCGCGAGGCCGGCCTCGTCGATCGTCCCGAAGATCGTGTACGCCGGCGGAAGCTGAGAGTCCGCGTAGACGAGGAAGAACTGGCTGCCGTTACTGCCGGGCTGTCCGGTGTTCGCCATCGCGACCGTGCCCCGCGGGTACACCACGGCCTGGGAGAGGGTGGGATCGGTCGGCGCGTAGGCGGTCTCCGGGTACTCGGTGTCGAATCCGTAGCCCGGCCCGCCTCGCCCGGTACCGGACGGATCGCCGCACTGCAGCACCTGCAGGCCCGGCGAGGTCACGAGCCGGTGGCACGGCGTGTCGTCGAAGTAGCCCTGGCCGGCGAGCGAGACGAAGCTGTTGACGGTGCATGGCGCGGCGGCCGGATCCAGCGTGAGGCCGATCGGACCCGCACTGGTGGACATCGTCACCGCCGGCGAGCCTGCGGTGGTCACCCCGCTCTCCTGCGGCGGCGCCACGTCCTTCGCCGCGCCGCCGTCGGGCGTGTAGCTGCAGTCGACGGGTGCGCCCGCGGCGGGACGTTCGGGCAGCTCACCCGTGTACGCCGGCGCGCTCTGCGTCGCGGTGGCCGTCCGGGTCGTGGTGGTCGTCGAGGTGCCGGTGCCGTCGTCGGAACAGCCGGCCACCAGCAGCGCCGCTCCGGCGGCGACGGCGAGGCGGATCGGGGTGCGGGTCATCAGTCCATCCTCACACTGGTCAGGGACGTGGCGGCGGCGGGCTTGCCGTCGGCGCCGCCACCGGCGACACCCTCCGCGGCGATCTTGTCGAGCGTGGCCAGGCCGGTCTCGTCGATCGTGCCGAACACCGTGTACTGCGGCGGCAGCACCGAATCGCCGTAGACCAGGAAGAACTGGCTGCCGTTGGTGCCCGGGCCGGCGTTGGCCATCGCCAGGGTGCCGCGCGGGTAGGTCATCGGCTCCTGCGACGCCGGGTCGTCGGCGGCGAACTGATCCGTGGGGAACTCGTTGGCGAACTGGTAGCCCGGTCCGCCGCTGCCGGTGCCCGTGGGATCACCACACTGCAGCACCTCGAGGGTGGGCGACGTCGTCAACCGGTGGCAGTCGGTGTTGTCGAAGTATCCCTGCGCCGCGAGGGACAGGAAGCTGTTGACCGTGCACGGAGACTCCGAATTGTGCAGGATCATCCCGATGTTCCCCTGCGTCGTCTCGACGCTGACGCTGATGTCGGTGTTGGCTTCCCCGCTGGTGAGGATGCCCTCGGTGCGCGGTGGCTCCACCGGACGCGACGGCTCGCGCCCGTCGGCCGGGTATGCGCAGTTCACCGACTCGGCCAGCGGTTCGGCGCGACCGGCGGGCAACGCCGCGTATTCGCTGCTCTGTTCGGTCTCGCCCTCGGCGGTCGTGGCGCTCTCGTCGTCGCCGCTGTTGACCGCCCACAGCGCGACACCCACGCCGATCGCGACGATCACCCCGAGGGCCGTCAGGCCGATGTTCCGTTGGCGGCGCTTGCGCTCACGCTCCGCACGGCGTGCGAGCTGCCGTTCGAGTTTGCGTTTCGCGGCCTGGCGCCGCTGTGCGTTGCTCGGCACTGCTGTAGTCCTCCCGTAACCGATCAGTCGTGGTTGAGCTGTGAAGTCAGGCCGGATCGAGTCTGCCACCCGAACCTGGGAGCGGACGGACCGGGCGTTGCACCTACGCTGTAGGAGCCCCCAGAACTGTCCTCACCGTAGGAGCGATGCTCGTGCTCGTAACCGGATTCCCCGCCGGGATGTTCCAGACCAACTGCTACATCCTCGCGCAGGACAACTCGAAGGAGTGCGTCGTCGTCGATCCCGGTCAGGACGCCGCCGAACCGCTGAACGAGTTCCTCACCGGATCCGACCTGACGCCGCGCGCGGTGCTGCTCACCCACGGACATCTCGACCACGTCTGGTCGGCGCAGGCAGTCGCGGACCGTTACGACATCCCCACCTACATCCATCCCGGGGACCGGCACATGCTCGCCGACCCGGGCGTCGGACTCGGTTCGAGCCTGGCGCCGTTCTTGGAGGGTGCTACCTTCACCGAGCCGCACGAGGTGATCGAGTTCGCCGACGGCGACGAGATCGAGTACGCCGGGATCCGTTTCATCGTCGACCACACCCCCGGCCACACGCAGGGATCGGTGGTGCTGCGTACCGTCGCCTCCACCCCCGACGGCAGCGAGGTTCCGGTCGCCTTGACCGGCGACACGCTGTTCGAAGGCTCCATCGGCCGCAGCGACCTTCCGGGCGGCAACCACGAGCAGTTGCTCGAGTCGCTCGCCGCGAAACTGCTGGTGCTCGATGACACCACGAACATCCTTCCGGGACACGGCCGGTCCACCACGATCGGGCGGGAGCGGGCGTCGAATCCGTTCCTGACCGGTCTGGCCGGATCCCGCTGATCCCGGCACACGCACATCGTTCCGACGAGAGAAAGCAGCGACAGGTGAGCAAGGTCTCCACGTTCTCGGCCCCGAAGGGTGTCCCGGACTACGTTCCGCCGCAGTCTGCGGAGTTCGTGGCCGTGCGCGACGGTTTGACGCGAGCCGCGCGTCTGGCCGGGTACGGGCACATCGAGCTGCCGATCTTCGAGGACACCGGGTTGTTCGCGCGCGGCGTCGGCGAATCCACCGACGTCGTCACCAAGGAGATGTACACGTTCGCCGACCGCGGTGAGCGGTCCGTCACGCTGCGCCCGGAAGGCACCGCCGGGGTCATGCGCGCGGTCATCGAGCACGGCCTCGACCGCGGCCAGCTGCCCGTCAAGCTCAGCTACGCGGGTCCGTTCTTCCGGTACGAGCGGCCCCAGGCCGGCCGGTACCGGCAGCTGCAGCAGGTCGGTGTGGAGGCCATCGGCATCGACGATCCGGCGCTCGACGCCGAGGTCATCGCGATCGCCGACGCCGGGTTCCGGGGCCTGGGACTCGACGGATTCCGCCTCGAGATCACCTCGCTCGGCGACGACACCTGCCGCCCGCAGTACCGGGAATTGCTGCAACAGTTCCTGTTCGGGCTGCCGCTCGACGACGAGACCCGCCGCCGGGCCGAGATCAACCCGCTGCGGGTGCTCGACGACAAGCGTCGCGAGGTGCGGGAGATGACCGCCGACGCGCCACTCATGCTCGACCACCTGTCCGACAGCGCCAAGGCCCACTTCGACGAGGTGCTCGGCCACTTGGACGCACTCGGGGTGCCCTACGTCATCAACCCGCGCATGGTGCGCGGCCTCGACTACTACACGAAGACGACCTTCGAGTTCGTGCACGACGGCCTCGGTGCCCAGTCCGGCATCGGCGGCGGCGGCCGCTACGACGGGCTGATGGAGCAACTCGGCGGACAGCCGCTGTCCGGCATCGGTTTCGGTCTCGGCGTGGACCGCACGATCCTCGCGCTCGCCGCCGAAGGCAAGAGCGCCGCCACCCCCGCCCGTTGCGAGGTGTACGGGGTGCCGATGGGTGACGCCGCCAAGTCCGCGCTGGTTCCCCTCGCCCACAAACTGCGCGGCGCGGGCCTTCGCGTCGACCTGGCCTACGGGGGACGTGGCCTCAAGGGAGCGATGAAGGCCGCCGACAAGTCCGGTGCCGTCGTCGCACTGGTCCTCGGCGACCGTGAACTCGAGTCCGGCGAGATCGTCGTCAAGGATCTGCGCAACGGCGAGCAGCAGACCGTGCCGCTCGCCGACGCGGTCGAGCGCGTGGGTGAGGTCGTTGCCCGGGACTGACGGGCCCGCGTCCGAATCCGTGTCGCTGGACCTGCTGCCGTCGCACCTCCTGCTGCCGCGTGCCCGCCGGGTCGCGCTCGCATCGGTACTGCTCGGCGTCGTGCTCGGCCTCGTGACGTGGCTGTTCGTGCCGGCGTCGGTCGCGATCGCGCTCGGCGTCATCGTCGGGCTACCACCCGCCGTCGGCGCGTTCGTCGTGACACGCCGGCACCTACGCCTCGACGGTACGGTGCTGACCGCCTCGGGATCGGTGCGTTCGCGCAGCGTGGAACTGCGGCACCTGGCCGGTGTCGAGTTGCTCGTGCGGGTCGCGCGCGTGAGCCAGGTGATTCTGCGGATCAACGACGGGGATCACCGCCTCGTGTCGGTGCCCCTCGCGTTGTACGCCGACGGCGGGGGACGCGAGCTCGACGTGCTCGCGCTGCGCCGGCTCGCCGACGCGATGGACGCCGCCGAACTGGCACCGGCCGCGGCGCTGTCGTCGGTCCTCGTCGAACAGCTGCGTGCCGAGGCGCGGGGTGCGGCGCTCGAGGAGCGTCCGCTGTACCGGGCGATCGAGCTGGCCCGGAAGGCGGGCCGGGTGCCGCAGACCACTCTCACCGATCACGAGGTGGCCTCGCTCGTCGAGTGAGTGGGACCGGTCGCGTCATCCCTGCCGGGCCAGCGCGACGAAGGTGCGCATCCCGTGCACCAGGGCGCGTTCGTCGAGGGTGAACTCGGGGCGGTGCAGATCGCAGCGTCGCCCGACCCCGTCCCAGACGCCGAGCCGCGCCATCGCGCCCGGGATCTTTTCGAGATACCACGCGAAATCCTCCCCGCCGCTGGACTGCTGGGCCTCGGCGAGATTATCCAGACCGACCACCGTTTCGATCGCGGTGAGCAGGTCGGCGGCGCAGTCCGGGTCGTTGACCACCGGCGGAACGCCCTGTACGTACTCCAGTTCGTGCTCGACCTCGTAGGGCGCGAGCAGTTCGCCGATGGTGCGTCGCACGAGGGGTTCGAGGCTCGCCCAGGTCGCGTGGGACGCGCTGCGCAGCGTCCCGACCAGTTCCCCGGACTTCGGGATCGCGTTGCCCACCTGGCCCGCCGAGATCCGCCCCCACGTCAGGACGGTGGCGCTGCGTGCGTCGATGCGCCGGTCGAGGACCGATGCCAGGCCGGTGACGAGCACCGCCGCGGCGTGGATCAGGTCCCCGGTCAGATAGGGCCGCGCCGAATGCCCACCGGCGGACGACAGCCGCACCGTGACGGCGTCGCTCGACGACGTGATCGGCCCGGCCCGGGTCGCCAGCATCCCGACCTCGAACTGCGGGGCGCAGTGCAACGCGAAGATCTTCGACACGCCGTCGAGCGTCCCGGCCGCGACGACGTCCAGCGCGCCGCCCGGCGTCGCCTCCTCGGCCGGCTGGAAGATCAGCCGGACCCGGTGCGGCGGGGGATCGTCGGCGAGCTCGGCGGCGGCTCCCATGAGCATCGCGGTGTGCGCGTCGTGTCCGCAGGCGTGACACACCCCGTCCACCGTCGACGCGAACGGCAGCCCGGTGGCCTCGGTCAGCGGCAGCGCATCCAGGTCGGCCCGCAGTGCAATGCAGTGGGGGCTCGCCGGACCCACGTCGCACCACAGCCCGGTACCGCGCGGCAGTGTCACCGGGTGCAGATCGAGCGCGCGCAGATGGTCACGGACCACCGCGGTCGTGCGGTGCTCGGCGAATGCCAACTCGGGGTGCGCGTGCAGATCGCGCCGCCACGCGACGAGCTGTTCGAACGAGACGCTCATCGCACGGCCTCCTCGACGCGGCTCAGACCCAGGTGCGTGGTGAGCCAGGCGACCATCGCCGAGGCCAGCGCGCGGCGGTTCTCCCGTTTCACGATCTCGTGGCCCTCGTCGTCGAACAGCAGGAACTCCGCGATCCCACCGCGGGCGTGAACGGCCGCGACGATCTGCTCGGATTCGCCGACCGGCACGTTCGTATCGTGTGCGCCGTGCACCACGAGCAGCGGCGCGGTCAGGTCGGCGATCCGGTGGATCGGGGACAGTTCCTGCAGCAGTTCCCGGTCGTGGACCGGATGCCCGTACTTCGGGTAGGCGGCCGCGGCGATCCACGGTTCGGTATTGGCGTAGAAGCTCTCCAGGTCGCTCATCCCGCAGACCGCGATGCCCGCGGCGAACAGCGGCGCATGGAACGTCAACGACGCCAACGTGAGATAGCCGCCGTAGGAGCGGCCGGCGCACGCGATCCGAGCCGGGTCGGCGATGCCCCGATCGACGAGGAACTGCACACAGTCCGCGACGTCGTCGATACCGGCGAAGCGCCCGTACCGGTCGTCCGCGTGCATGAAGGTGCGCCCGAATCCGCCGGAGCCCCGGACGTTCGGGGCGAACACGGTGATACCGGCGTCGACCAGGGCGGGGAAGTAGTCGCTGTACCCGGGTCGTTCCTGGGCCTCGGGGCCGCCGTGGAAGTACAGCATCACCGGTCCCGGTTCGCCTCGCCCGGAGCGATAATGCCAGCCGGACAGCGGCATTCCGTCCCGCGCCTCGAATTCGAGCAGCGCCGGTTCGTCCGCGGGGTCGACCCGGGTCCGGGCGTGTTCGACCGGCACCCAGTCCCCGGAACGGGGATTGACCAGTTCGACCGACGGCGGCATGCCCGGGCCCTCCACCGTGACCGCGAGCAGCGCACCCGTCGCGCTGAGCGACAACTCCGAAGCGACGAGGCCCGGTAGCAGGATCGGCGGTTCGAGTGCGCCGTCCCTCAGGTCGAGCATCTGTAACTCGCTCATTCCCTTGATGTTCCACAGCAGGGCCACCGACGTGTGGTCCTCGCTGACGGCGAACTCGTCGAGGTCCGCGTCGGGCCGCTCGGCGAGTACCCGGAACGAGACGCCCTCGTCGGACACCGCAACGCCCAGCAGTCGCGCGAACTCGCCGCCGTGATCGCTGCGCACCACCGCCCGCACGTACCGTCCCGGTTCGCCGTCGCTCGACGCCCACGGCGAGCCGTGCCTGTCCAGGCCGCCGAGCAGTCGGTGATCGTCGAGAATGACCCCGGCATCGGTGGTCGATCCGAAATCGCTGGGCAGCAACGGTATCCGGATTCCATCTGCGCGCAACAGCAGCAGCTCCCGGTGTCCGCGCGGACCGACGCGCAGCAACGCCGAACCGTCCCACGAATCCACCAGACGGCCCCCGACCCGGCGATCGAGCACGACAGGCTCCAGCGACCGCGGGTCGATCAGCCGGGATTCGGCAACACCCTCCTCGTCGGTCGCGGTGACCGCAATGAGCGGACCGTCCCAGCACACCAGCTCCGTCGAGGAGTCCGATTCCGTGTCGAGTCGCCGTGCGCTGCGGTCGTCCGGATCGGTCCGCACCACCCACACCTGGGTTCGGGTGCCGGCGTCCGGGGCGACCTCGCACGCGAGCCACCGGCCGTCCTCGGAGTGCAGGATCCGTGTGACCGGACCGGCGACGGGCAGGTCCACGCGGCGGGACGGGCCGGCCGACCGACCCGTCAGGAAGCGCTGCACGGCCCACGGGTAGCCACCGTCGTCGACGAGATGCGCGAACCCCGTCGCATCGGGCGACGTCGACGCCCCCGACGTGAAACGCACGTGTGCCGAACCCTCCGGCGCCGCAGTCATCGCGGATCACCCCTCCCGATCCCGCGCCGGCCACGCGGTCGTCGTTGCGGTCTGCTCGTCCATCGCCTGCAACCACAACTCGAGCAGCGCGACCTGCCAGAGCGCGTTCGCGCCGAGTGTGGTGCGAGTGTCGTTCGGTGCGTCGAGCAGTGCGTCGAGTGCGTCCGGCCGGAACAGGCCCCGGTCACGGGCGGAACGGCTGTGCAGGGCGTCGCGCACCAGGGTCAGCAGCTCCCCGTCGAGATTCCGGATTCCCGGGACCGGGAAGTAACCCTTCGTGCGGTCGACGATCCGCGCCGGCAGCAGTCCCCGGCTCGCGTCCTTGAGAACACCTTTGCCGCCGGACGTGAGCTTGAGTTCGGGCGGGCAGGTCGCGGCGAGCTCGACGAATTCGTGGTCGAGGAACGGGACCCGCGCCTCGAGGCCCCATGCCATCGTCATCGTGTCGACCCGCTTGACCGGATCCTCGACCAGCATGACCGTCGTGTCGAGGCGCAGTGCCGCGTCGACCGAGGTGTGGGCGCCGGGTTCGGCGTGCCGGGCGGTCAGGAATTCGCTGCTCGCGTCGTGGTCGAGGCGGTATCCGGGACACAACAGCCCGGCGATGTCGTCGTGGGAACGGTCGACGAAGACGCGGGCATACGCCTCGGCGGACCGGTCGCGGGAAACCCCGAGCATCGGGGGATACCAGTCGTATCCGGCGAGGATCTCGTCGGCGCCCTGACCGGACTGGACCACCTTCACCGATCGGCGCACCTCCTCCGACAGCAGGAAGAACGCGACACAGTCGTGGCTGACCATCGGCTCGCTCATCGCCGCGATCGTCGCGGGGACTGCCGGCAGCAGACGCGATGAATCGATGTGGATCTTGTGGTGCGCGGTGCCGAAGGTGGCGGCGACGAGATCCGAATATTCGTATTCGTCCCCGGATTCTCCTGCTGCCGCGTCGAATCCGATGCTGAAGGTCGCGAGATCGCGCTGGCCCTGTTCTGCGAGCAGCGCGACCACCAGGCTCGAGTCGATGCCACCGGACAGCAGTACCCCGACGGGCACGTCGGCGACCATCCGGCGCGACACCGCCGTGCGCAGGGCGCCGAGCAGGGCGTGCTGCCAATCGAGTTCGGTCCACGATGCCCGGTCCGGGTCCGGACCGAACACCGGCTGCCAGTACCCGGTGTCGCTGCTGCGGCCGTCGGGCCGGATCACGCGCACGGTCGCTGCCGGCAGTTTCCGCACGCCACGGAAGATGGTACGGGGGGCGGGAACCACCGAATGGAAGCTCAGGTAGTGGTGCAGTGCCACCCGATCGAGGTCGGTGTCGATGCCTCCGCCGCGCAGCAACGCCGGAAGTGTCGACGCGAACCGCAGCCGGCCGGGCGTCTCGGCCAGATACAGCGGTTTGATCCCGAGCCGGTCGCGCGCAAGGGTCACCACACCGGAGTCGGTGTCGACGATCGCGAACGCGAACATTCCGGCGAAGTGGCGCACACAGTCCGCGCCCCATCGGTGGAATGCCTTGAGGACCACCTCGCTGTCCGCCGTCGAGAAGAACCGGTAGCCGGCCGCCTCCAGCTGCGCTCGCAGCTGCCGGTAGTTGTAGATGCACCCGTTGAACACGAGCGCCAGCCCGAGGTCGCTGTCGATCATCGGCTGGCGGCCGCGCGCCGACAGATCGATGATGCTCAGCCGACGGTGCCCCAGTGCGATCGACTCCTGCGCGTACATTCCCCCGGAATCGGGGCCGCGGGGTGTCATCGCCGCGGTCATCCGGGACACGGCACCGGTGTCGGCCGCAGTGCCGTCGAACCGGATCTCGCCGCACACGCCGCACACGTCAGTGCCCCTGCCGGTCGGGGCCCGGGCGCGGTCCGGGGGACCGCAGAATCCAGGTGTCCTTGCCGCCCCCGCCCTGGGACGAATTGACGACCAGGCTCCCTGCAGGTGCCACGCGCGTCAGGGCGATCGGTGCGACCTGCGCGGTGACCGTCTCGCCGTCGCCGCGCACGTGCACGAACACGCGCAGGTCGACGTGGTGCGGGTGGAAGCCGGTGCCGTCGAACGTCGGGTGCGTGGACAACGGCACCACCTCCTGCGCGACGAATCGCTCCGGCTGCCTCAACAGTTCGCGGCGGCGCCCGGCCAATTCGGCCGCTGTCGCTTCCGGCCCGATCGTGATTCCGCTGCCGCCGAACCCGTCGATGGGTTTGACCACCAGTTCGGAGAGCCGGTCGAGCACGTGGTCGCGCTGCTCGCGTTCGGCGCACACCCATGTGGGAACCTGCTCGAGCAACGGTCGCTCACCAAGGTAGTACTCGATCAGCGTCGGCACATAGGAGTAGACGGCCTTGTCGTCGCCCACACCGTTGCCGAGGGCGTTGGCCACGGTCACGGTCCCCGCGCGCAGGGCGCCGAGCAGCCCGGGCCGCAGCGGCTGCCCGTCGTAGCCGGTGGAGGACAGCAGCATGTCCTCGTCGACGCGGGCGTAGAGAACGTCGACGCGCGACATCGTCGCCCCCCGGTGGATGTACACGACGTCGTCGCGAACCGACAGGTCGTGCGTCTGGGCCAGCGGCAGACCCGTGCGCTCCGCGAGCATCGTGTGCTCGAACCAGGCGGAATCTTCCGGTCCCGCGCTGAGCACGACCGCGGCGACCTCGCCGCCGCGCGCCCTGGGCGGAGCGGCGGCCAGCAGCGTCCGCACGAGCAGGTCCGAAGTGTCTTCGACATCGAGAACGTCGGCGTCGTCGAGGAGTTCACCGAGGAACATGCGGGTCATCGCGCGATGTGCCCAGGCGTACCCGACGCCCGACGGCACCCGCAGATTGTCCTCGAGCACCACGAACCGTCCCGGGCCGGTCCTCACCAGATCGATGCCGCAGATGTGCGCGCGTACCCGGTGCGGGTGGGCCGCGGCACCGCTCCGGCGGAACCCGGGTGCACGGTCGAGCACCTCCGCCGGCAGCACGCCGTCCCGGATCGCCGCGGCGTCCCCGTACACGTCGACGAGGAACGCGTTGAGCGCCCGTGCCCGTTGTTCGAGTCCCGGTACGAGGTGTTCCCACTGGTCGGCCGTGACGATCCGCGGCACCACATCCATCGGGAAGACCCGTGCCCGGGTCTCGCCGCTGACCCGGAACACCACCCCGTCGAGGCCCTGCTCGCGGTCGATGTCGGCCTGCGCGGTTCGCAGCGCATCCGCTCCGAACCGCGCCAAGGTGTCGAGGACATGGGCGTATTCCGGCCGCGGCCGCCCGCGGGCGTCGACCGCCTCGTCGTATCCGCCTTCGGTGTCTCCGTCTTCGCTGTCGTCGACGCGCAGCGGCGCGTACCCGTGCAGCAACGTCCCGTGGGGGTCCGCGACCTCCGGCACCGGATGCACCCGGCCCGCGGTCTCGGCGAGCAGCAGGTCCACGACATCGCTGAGTTTGCCGCGTCGCCGCAGCACCCGTCGCTGCCGAGCCGCGGAACTCCCGATGCGGGCGGCCGCGGCGGCCAGTTCGGAGACCGTGTCCCAGTCGCCCATCTGCTCCAGTTCGGGCCGCAGCAGCGAGGTGAGCCGGTCGATCATCTCCACGGCGGGGCGCGGCACCGCGGCCTCGACGTCGACCAGGTCGCCCTCGAGCCCCGACCGGGCGGCTCGCCACATCGCCGCGCGGATCAGGGTGGGGTTCGCCCGCGTGGCCGGAATGCCCGCGCGCAGTGCGGTGCACTCGTGCTCGACGAGCGCCCGGAACAGGCCCGCGATCAGGGCGATCGTGTCGACCGACGGGCAGCTGTCGCACACCCGCAACTCCAGGGTCGGCTGATGCGCGGACGGGCGGAGGTCGAAGTACACCATGCCCGGGTCGGTGATCACCCCGCTCGACACCAGATCGGCGATGAGCCGGTCGTACTCGGCGGCCGAGGACACGGGCGCCGCGGGCCCGGTGCTCGGCCACCGGATCCACACCAGGCTGCGCACGCTCGCGTAGCCGGTGTCGGTGCCGTCGGCCCAGAAGGGTGAACTCGCGCTCAGCGCCAGGAAGACCGGAAGGTGCGGTGCGATCCGGTTCGCGACCCGCACCGCCTCGTCCCGATCGGGAAGATCGACATGCACCTGGGTGCCGCAGATCAGTTGCTCGCGCGCGAGCAACTGATAGTCCGCGAGCATCCGGCGATAACGCGGCGTTTCGCTGACCTGGAGTTCTTCCGGGACGGCGAGCGGAACGGCTCCCGCGGCAGCGACTCCCAAACCGAGTTCGGCGGCCGCCGTCACGAGCTGGGAGCGGCGACGGACCAGATCCGCGCGCAGCTGCGAGAGGTCCGGGTGGACGTCACTGTTGACCTCGATGACGCAGCGTTGGAGTTCGTCGACGTAGGTGTCGTGCGGCAGCCGCGCGAGCAGCTCCGGGGCGCGGGGAACGAGCCGGCGTGTCTTCGCATCGATGAGCTGGAATTCCTCCTCGACACCCAACTGCCGAATCGCACCGCCAGGACTCATCTAGGGCGAGTACCCGTCCGGGGCACGGGGTAATCCGTGGCCGACGGTCCGGCTCCTACCGGTCGCCGGAGCCGCCGATCACCGGCGGCACGACATTCGGCAGTTCCCCGACCACCTCGGTCGAATTGGCGGCGGACACCAGGAATCCCGGAGTGCCACGGTGATCGGACCTGTCGTCCCGGCGCGCGGCACCGGCGGCGGGGACGCCCCCGTACATCCCGCCGCGACCGGGTGCCGCGGCTACCGGACCGGCAGCCGCGGGAGCCGCCGGTGCAGGCACCGGCCCCGGGAACAACCCGTGGGCCGGCGCGGCGGGTACGCCGCCGAGGCCGGAACCACCGATCCCTGCCCCGCCGAAGCCTGCCGAAGCCGACATCGGTCCGATACCGCCGGCCGACGGCACCGTCGGTACCGCGGACGCGGCCCGGGTCGCGGCGGGATCGTCGGCGGATCCGCCGAACATCGGTCCGACCGCGAACGCCGCCTCGGATGCGATGGACTTCACCGCGTCGGACGCGACCGACGCCACCTTGCCGGCGGCGGGCAGACCGCCCGGTGGGATGGGCGCCGGCACCGGGATCGGTGCGGTGAGGGTGGTCATCGCCGCGGTGTGCATGCTCAGTTCGCCGCGGCTGCGGCTCACCACGGCGAGCGCGGCCTGCAGGTGCTCGGCGGCGGCCGAGACCAGCAGCGCCTGGCCCGGTGGTGTCAGGGCGACCGGCGCGGCCGCGGACGCAACCGCCACGAACGATTGGGCGATGCCGGACAGTTCGACGTTCCCGCGTTCGACGGTCGCGGTCGCGGCGCGGGTCAGTTCACCTATCCGGTCGCCACGTTCGCTCAACTCGACTGCGCTGGCGTGCGCGCGGCGGCCGTGGTCGATCGCGGCGTCGGCGGGCGCACCCTCCCACGAATCGGGCAGCAGGTCGACGGCGCTGCGTCCTATCGAGGCCGCGGTGTCGAGGAATCGGGACGACTGCCGGAGGATCGCGGCGGGGTCCACCGCGCCGAGGACGCCGGTGCCGAACAAGCCACCGAGGTCGGTCAGTGGCGCGAGCAACTGGTCGATACCCGGCAACTGTGGCAGCGGAATCGACTGCAGCAGTTCGGCGATCGGGTTCGGACCGGGCTCGGGTGGGGGGAACGGGACGACGGGCGCCGGGGGCAACGGCACGTCGAGCACCGGTCCGATCGGTGAGGCCCGCAGGGCGTCGAGGACGGTCGGGGCCGCTTCGGGCGCTCCCTGCCCGGTCACTGTGCGGACCCGGGCAGGTACACGGCCGCGTTCTCCAATGCCGCAGTCTGCTCGGCCACAACGGTTTCGTAGCCGGTCGCGGTCTCGTGCGCGGCGGTGCCGCTCGAGGCGTAGGCCACCGACAATAGAGCGACCGCACGGGTGTGCTCGCTCTGGGCTGCAGCGAACGCCGCCAGGAAGTCCCCCCCGATCAGGCCCAGCGCCGGGCTCAGTGCCGAGATGTTTTCCTGCAGATCCACCGCGCCTGCCCGTGCGACGTCGTCGGCGGCCTCGAGTGCCGTGTTTCCGAACGCGCGGACGCCGTCGGGCACAACCCTGACCGAATTGCCGACGGCAGCATGATCCCCCATGGCGATCCCCCCAGATCAGAACTCAGTGTGCAGCACTCTAACTCGAGGCCGCGCGCCGCGCGCCCCGTGCGTCCTTCGGGCGGTCCCGCACTCCCGAAAGACGCACGATCGCAGACTATTCGACGACCGCGTCGGCTTCGATCTCGATGAGCAGATCACCGTCGACGAGACGGCTGACCTCGAGAATCGTGCTGGCAGGCCGGATCTCGCCGAACACCTCACCGTGCGCGGTGGCCGCCTCTTCCCAGCGGGACATGTCGGTCAGGTACATACGGGTGCGGATCACGTCGGTCAGCTTCGCGCCCGCCTCGCCCAGCGCGGCCTCGATCGTGCGCAGGGCGCCGCGGGTCTGCTCCTCGAGTGTCGCGCCGGGCGAGGTCGTTCCGGAGACCGCGACCTGGTTGCCGATGCGCACCGCGCGGGAGTAGCCGATCTTCGGTTCCCATTCGGAACCGGAGGAGATGTTCTGACGAGTCATGGCCGGAATTCTGACAGGTGCACGGTCGTCGAACGAAATCTCGACAACCGGTTGACAGATTCTCGCACAAGTGTTCGACTGGCGGTATGAGGTGGGCGGCACAGTCCCTGGACGCCGACGACGGCGCGTTGCCCGGCTTCGACAGGGCCGGGCTCGTTCGCAGCGTGCAGACGCCGGACTTCGAGGGCATCACGTTCCACGAGGTGCTGTGCAAGAGCGCCCTGAACAAGACGCCGGAGGCGTCGAACCTGCCGTTCCGCTACACCGTCAACACCTTCCGCGGATGCAGCCACGCCTGCCGCTACTGCTTCGCACGGTCCACCCATGAATACCTCGACCTCGACCCGGGGCACGACTTCGACACCCAGCTCGTGGTCAAGACCAACGTGGCGGCGGTACTGCGGCGGGAGCTGGCCCGGAAATCCTGGAAGCGCGAGCAGGTCGCGCTCGGCACGAATACCGATCCGTATCAGCGCGCGGAGGGCCGATATCGCCTGATGCCCGGCGTCATTCGGGCTCTCACGGAATCTGGCACCCCGTTTTCGATCCTCACCAAGGGCACGTTGCTGCGACGCGATCTGCCGTTGCTCACCCTCGCGGCCGGCCAGGTCGACGTCGGTGTCGCGGTGTCGCTCGCCGTCGGCGACCACGACCTGCAACGCCAGCTCGAACCGGGTACCCCTTCACCGCAGGCCCGGCTCGATCTGGTCCGCGCCGTCACCGACGCCGGCCTGTCCTGCCATGTGATGGTGGCACCGGTCATCCCGTATCTCACCGACTCGACGCGCCACCTCGACGACCTGTTCGCCGCCATCGCGAAGGCCGGTGCCTCGGGTGCGACCGTGATACCGATGCACCTGCGCGGCGCCACCCGCGGATGGTTCCTGTCCTGGCTCGCCGCGGAGCATCCCGCGCTGGTTCGCCGCTATCGGCAGCTCTACGGGCGCAGCGCGTACGTCACTCCGGAATACAAGCGCTGGCTGAAGGCCCGCGTCGTGCCCCTGGTGGAGCGATACGGCCTCGCCGGCGCCGAATCCGCGCATCGGGACGTGCCGTCACCGGTGTGCGAGCAGCGTTCGGCGGCCACGGCACTCACCCTGTTCTGAGGGCGCCGCCTGCCCGCCGGCGATGATCGGGGATCCCATCGAAGCCGACGTCGAACGGTCGGGCAAGATCGTGTCCTGTTGTGTCGTCGAGGAGAACTGAGGGTGTGCCGGTGAAGAGTCGTGTGATGGCCGCGGTGTTCGTCCCCGCGGTGTTCGTTCTCGGCGCGACCGTGGCAGGCTGCGGTGGCGCGACGACGGGTACGACATGCGACGACTTCGCAGCCCAGGACGACACCACTCGCGGCGAAACCGTGCTCTCCCTGCTCGAACCTCACGGCATCTCGCCCCGCGACCTGGAGAGCTACCGCGTCGTCTTCGGCAAGGTCAACGAATACTGCGGCCTGCGCAGCGGCCCCGCCCGCGAGAGCGGGGAAGCGACGCAGAACAACACACAACCCATCGACGCGACCATCGACTGGGACAGCGTGATGCACTGACGGTCGGTCCGTCACGCGGCCAGCGCACGCACCCCCGGGCTGGTCGAGCGGCGCACGAACGCAGACTCGGACAGACGCCCCGCGTCGGGCGCCTCGACGACGAGATCGAGGGACTCAGCCAGCCGATACGGCCGGCTGTCCACCACCGCGCCGAGCGCGCGGCGCAACCGCGACACCTCCGCGCGCACCGCGACCGCGTGGTCGGCGTCGCCGAACAGGGCATGACCGAGATCGGCGACCGTCATGCCCTCGCGGCCGCGGCGCTGCAACAGCAGCAGGATCTCGGCGTGCCGCACCGTCACCGGACTGTGCCACGAGGAGTCCGCGCCGATCACCTCCACCGTGGGAGGCGACGAAAGCCGAAGTGTCATGGAAATTCTCGACGTTCGCTCGGCCGGCCGGATCAGCCACCCGTGGGGGAGCTGTTCGGGCAGGCACAGGCCGAGGCCGGGAACGGTGATCGCCCGGTCGCTCCGCGGGGCGGCGACCCGCCCGGTGGTTGCGACCCCCGAGGAGTGCGCCACCCAGCCGTGGTCGTCGACGAGCAGCAGCGGCCCCCGCACCGATGCGAGCAGCGGCGCGGCGCTGGTGCGCAGGTGATCGAGCCGCTGCTCGTGTCGTCGCCACAACTGCGATTCGGCCAGCCGCACCGCGGTGTCGACCAACGCGCTGATCGCCGGGTGCAGCGTCAACGCAGGTCCGCTGACATCGACGATGCCGAGCATCTCACCACTGATCGGATCGTGGACGGGTGCCGCCGTGCAGTACCACGGATGCTGAGTCTGCTCGAAGTGCTCGCCCGAAAACAGTTGCACGGGAGTCGCTTCCGCGAGTGCGGTACCGATCGCATTGGTGCCGACCGCGGATTCGGTCCACACCGACCCCTCGCGGAACCCGAGGGTGTCGGCGCGGGCCCGGATCCGCGCGGAACCGTTGCGCCACAGGATCACTCCGTCGGCGTCCGTCACCACCAGCAGCAGCTGTGACGCATCCGCGACCGGCGCAACGATCTGCGTGAGATCGCCGATCACGGTGGACAGCGGCGACCGGCGTCGTCGGAGCTCGATCTCCTCGATCGGATACGGGGTGCGGGCGTTCACGCCGGACGGGTCGAGTCCGGTCTCGAACACCCGCGACCACGACCGTGCGACGACCGCACGCGGGCGCATGATCGGTCGACCTCTGCCGATCACCGCGTCGTGCATCCGGACGAGGTCGCGCGCGTGACGTGACAGGTCGGTGCCGGGTGTGATCGCGCTGAAGCTGCTCACGGTTCCTCTCCGGTTTCCGGGGTGTTCCCTCCGGAGCATAGGCGCGGCGATGTGGTCCGTGCCACAAGCGGGGCTGGTGGCCGTGCAACCCGATGCAACGATTGCGCGCGCTGGGCGGTCGGATGTGTGCTGGATCACAACAACGACCGGAAGGGTTCCCGCCATGACCGATATTCTCGAGCAGCCCACCGACCGGGGCGCCGACCCGCAACGACGCGTCGACGAGTGGCTGCGCGATTTCGAGGCCGCGCTCGCCGCCCGCGACGTCGCCGCCGCCGCCGGCATGTTCGCCACCGACAGCTTCTGGCGCGACCTGGTCGCGTTCACCTGGAACCTCAAGACGGTCGAGGGCCGCGACGGTGTCGCGACCATGCTGCACGAGCGGCTCGACGACACCGACCCGCGCGGCTTCCGCACCACGGAAACGCCCACCGAGGACGACGGCGTCGTCAGCGCCTGGATCGCATTCGAGACCGCGACCGGCCGCGGGGAAGGACACCTGCGTCTCGTCGAGGACGGCGCCTGGACCCTGCTCACGACCCTGCAGGAACTGGCCGGTCACGAGGAGGGCAAGGGCACGCGGCGTCCGCGCGGCACCACGCACGGCGCCGACCGGAACCGGGTCACCTGGTCCGAACAGCGCGCCGCGGAGGAACGCGAACTCGGATACAGCCGTCAGCCCTACGTCGTGATCGTCGGCGGTGGTCAGGGTGGTATCGCTCTCGGCGCCCGCATGCGGCAGCTCGGCGTGCCCGCCATCGTGCTCGACAAGCACGACCGGCCCGGCGACCAGTGGCGCGGCCGCTACAAGTCGCTGTGCCTGCACGACCCGGTCTGGTACGACCACCTGCCGTATCTGCCGTTCCCCGACAACTGGCCGGTGTTCGCGCCGAAGGACAAGATCGGGGACTGGCTCGAGATGTACACGCGGGTCATGGAGGTGCCGTACTGGTCGAAGACGACGTGCACGTCGGCGTCCTACGACGAGGCAACGGGGGAATGGACCGTGCACGTCGAACGCGACGGGGAGCCGCTGGTGCTGCGTCCGAAGCAGCTCGTGATCGCCACCGGGATGTCCGGCAAACCCAACATCCCGTCGTTCCCCGGCATGGATCGGTTCGCGGGCGAGCAGCACCACTCCAGCCGGCACCCGGGCCCCGACGCCTACGCGGGCAAGAAGGCCGTGGTCATCGGCGCGAACAATTCCGCGCACGACATCTGCGGTGCTCTGTGGGAGGTCGGGGCGGACGTGACGATGGTGCAGCGGTCGTCCACGCACATCGTCAAGTCCGAATCGCTCATGGATCTCGGTCTCGGCGACCTCTATTCGGAGCGGGCGCTCGCGGCCGGGGTGACCACCCACAAGGCGGACCTGACGTTCGCGTCGCTGCCGTACCGGATCATGCACGAGTTCCAGATCCCCGTTTACGACAAGATCCGCGAACGCGACGCGGACTTCTACGACCGGCTCGAGAAGGCCGGGTTCCGGCACGACTGGGGTGACGACGGATCCGGTCTGTTCATGAAGTACCTGCGCCGGGCATCGGGGTACTACATCGACGTCGGCGCCGCGGAGCTCGTCGCGAACGGCGACATCAAGCTCGCCCACGGGAACGTGCGGGAGCTGACCGAACGGTCCGTGATCCTCGAGGACGGCACCGAACTCGACGCCGACCTGGTCGTCTACGCCACCGGATACGGGTCGATGAACGGCTGGGTCGCCGATCTGATCGGCCAGGACGTCGCGGACAAGGTCGGCAAGTGCTGGGGTCTCGGATCGGACACCACGAAGGACCCGGGGCCGTGGGAAGGCGAACAGCGCAACATGTGGAAGCCGACCCGGCAGGAGGGGCTGTGGTTCCAGGGCGGCAACCTGCACCAATCCCGCCACTACTCGCTGTATCTCGCGCTGCAGCTCAAGGCCCGCTACGAGGGCATTCCGACGCCGGTGTACGGGTTGCAGGAGGTGCACCACCTCAACTGACCCCCGTCCCGTGCGTGGTTTCGGTAGTCCCCGCTACCGAAACCACGCACGAGGGACGTCCACCCCGCGGTACGTCTGTCGATGGAGATTGCGCGCACGTGCCACCCGCAACTGCAGTACCGCCACCGCCGCGAGTGCAACGAGCAGCAACAACATCAGTTCGACGACGTGGGCGTTCATGCCTACCTCCTGTGCGGTGCATCCACTGCACGGTGCAGTACCCCGTGCGGTACCTGCTCAACCCCGAACAGTGGATCGTTCGGGCCGGATCGAGCTGCGACACAGGTAGGCTCCGATCCGGAATCCGTGCGCCCGGACAGACGCAGTGCGCGCGTACACCCGGCACGGCGAAGGCGGCAACTGTGGGACTCGACGTCCGCGACTCCAAAGATCTTCCGGCATCGAAAACCGAGGAGTTCTACGACACGGTACTCGCGCCGTCGTTCGTTGACTCCGAACTGATTCCGCGCGCCGAGTTCCTTGCGGACCTGAACGACCCTCGCGGTGAGACCGTCGCCTCCGTGGCGCTCGGAGACGCCGGAGAGATCCTCGGTGGCGCTGTAGGCCAATGGTTCCCGCAGTGCCGCGTCATGCTGACCGCGTACCTGGCGACCAGGCCGGGCCGGCGAGGCGACGGAGTCGGCGGCAAGATCCTGCGAGCGGTCGCCGCGGACTGGCAGCGACGCGTCGATCCGCTGTTGATCGTGGGTGAGGTCGAGGACCCGCGACACCACACCGACATCGGATTCGGTGACCCCGAACGGCGCCTGAAGTTCTATGCGGCCGCCGGGGCGAAGATCATCCGGGTGCCCTATTTCCAGCCGGCGATCCACGCCGACGGTGACCGTGTCCCGCATCTGTTCCTCATGACGTTCGCGGTCGCCGACGAGTGCCGGCGCGGCGACCACGGCATCGACGCGGCTCCGGTCCGGGGATTTCTCGCCGCGAATCTCGCCGCGAACGAGGGGAGCGTCGACCCGGACGACCCCGCGACGGCAGCGCTGCTCGACGCCGTGTCGGGACCGACCGTCGAACTCCTCGACCCGAAAACTACCCGAATCGACCCGTGAGGACGGGGCGGCGGGTCCTACGCTGGAACGAGCCGCACCTCCGGCGGCCCACAGCAAGGAGGCACCAGCCATGTCCGGCAAAGTTGTGCACTTCGAGATTCCGTTCGACGATGGCGACCGCGCCCGCCGCTTCTATCGCGATGCATTCGGGTGGCGGATCAACGAGATGCCCGAAATGGATTACACGATCGTCGTGACCGGGCCCGTCGACGACACCGGAATGTCGTCCGAACCCGGGTACATCGGCGGCGGGATGATGCAGCGAGGGGAAGCCGCTGCACCGGTCGTCACCATCGACGTCGACAACATCGACGACGCGCTGCAGAAGATCGAATCGCTCGGCGGGAAGACCGTCGCGCCCCGTTCACCCGTGGGCACGATGGGTTTCGCGGCCTACTTCAGGGACTCCGAGGGCAATCTCATGGGGCTCTGGGAGTCGGCTCCCCAAGGCTGACGTGCCCTGGATCCTGCGTTTCTGCTCCGCTTCGAACGCCGTCAGGTTCCCGCTCGGCCGGATCGCCCACCCGCTGATCGGGATGCCGGCAGCGTCGAGCCGGGAACAGCTGACGTCGCTGTTGGTAAGGATCCGACGAGCGCCATCTCGGTCGGGGCGAACCGTCGCGAGTCGATACGACTCCAGGCGCTTCCGCCAGTGGCAGGCACCAGGTCCGGCCGGTCCGGCAGAGCTGAGGAAACCGCCGCGGAGGGATCAGTAGGCTGATCCGGAGATGTCGTTGCTGTCGAACAGCCGGACGAGCGCGTCGCCCGCGCGCATGCAGGGGATCGACGATGCGGTGACGTCGTGCAGGGTCGACGCCTCCGAGGGGGTACAGACGCCACCCAGCACATCGTCGGTCGCGATCGCGATGGTGACGAAATCCGGGGAGAACCGGCGAGTCGTCTCCCAGCCCAGCTGGGACGCCAGATCGCGCACGGACGTCCACTGGGATACTTCGGCCGCGTCGGGATGACCGACGAACAACAGCCGCCTCTGGGTCGTAGTCACTGGGAACCCCCTGCAAACTCGGCGTGTGACATTCCTATCGTGTGACGCTATCGCTCTTGTTACACAGAAGTGAGGCGCGACACACCGGCTGTTGTGTCTCACAGGGGGCGAGACCGGATCGGAGGCGCACACCCCGGGGTGCCGACAGCGCACTGCTGCCGACACCGGTTCCGTGGTGCTCAGACGCTCGTGATCCGGACTCGGCAGGTGCGGCGGTCAGCTCGACCCTGCCGCGAGGAACGGCACGCTTCCGCTTCCGGTCGTCTCGATGGCGCCGGTGAACAGTGCGCGCTCGCGCAGGATCGGCAGGACCCCCTCGCCGAACCAGTACAGCTCTTCGAGATGCGGGTATCCGGAGAGGACGAATTCCTCGATGCCGAGCGCAGCATACTCGGCGATCCGGTCTGCGACCTCGCTGTGGCTGCCGACCAGCGCGGTTCCGGCGCCGCCGCGCACCAGTCCGATACCGGTCCACAGGTTCGGCGTCACTTCGAGATTGCGGGCGTCGCGCCAGTCGCCGCTGCGCCGGTGGGCCTCGTGCAGGGCGAGCATGCGGCGTTGCCCCTCGGATTCGCTGCGGGCGAGACCGGCCTGGGCGGTTGCGACGGCCTCCGGGCCGAGGGCGGTGACGAGGTTGTCGGCCTGCGCCCACGCCTCTTCCGCGGTGTCGCGGCTGATGACGTGTAGCCGGATGCCGAACCGGACCGTGCGACCGCGGGCGGCGGCGAGGTCGCGAATCCACGCGATCTTCTGTGCGACCGCCGCCGGGGGTTCACCCCAGGTGAGATACACGTCCGAATGCTCGGCGGCGACCGGACCCGCGGCCGGCGACGATCCACCGAAGTACAGCGGCGGCACCGGGTTCGGGAGCGTCGCGAGCGCCGCCTCGTCGACGTCGAGGTGCCGTCCGCGATGGGTGACGGTCTCGCCGGCCCACAGTCGCCGGACGATGGAGAGGAACTCGTCGGCGCGGGCGTAGCGGTCGTCCTTGCCGAGGTGATCGCCGTACGCGCGCTGTTCGTGCGCTTCACCGCCGGTGACAACGTTGAGCAGGATCCGGCCGGGTGCGTGCAGCGAGAACGTGGCCGCCATCTGCGCGGCGAGCGTCGGACTGATCAGGCCCGGGCGGAACGCGACGAGGAACGCGATCCGCTCCGACTCGCGCGCGACCATTGCGGTGGTGAGAAAGGCGTCCTCGCACCACGCGCCGGTGGGGGTGAGCGCTCCGGTGAAACCGAATTCCTCTGCGGCCCGGGCGATGGACGCGAGGTAACCGATGCTCGCTCGACGGTCGCCGCGGGCCGCCCCGGCCGGTGTGCCGTGGCCTCCTCCGACGATCGAGCGGCTGTCGCCGTAGGTGGGCAGGAACCAGTGGAACGCGAGAGGCATAGACCTGGACGGTAGGGGTCGTTCCCCGGTCGGTCGAGCATTGCGATCTGCGTGATCGTAACCCTGGGTGTCTATCGAGCGGGTCGCTGTTGCGCGGTCGCGGCCGGTGCCCGGTCCTGCAGAGGCGGGTTCGATTGTGACCTGTCGCGAGTGAACTGCGGGCGTCCACACCGGTCGATGCAAATACCGCAGCGGAATTCGATTCCGATCAATCCCGCATCCGGGACAGGTGTCTCGAACACGAAGAGGAACTCCGCCGCCGGCGGCGCGGGCTCACCGCGCGCCTGGGCGTCGCGGACGGTGACCGGCTCGCCGACCGGATCCACGTCGTGATCGTCGGAGCGTTCGCCGTCGGCGGGGTGTACCCCGCCGGCGGGCCCGCGGGTCAGCTTCTCGACCTGGTGGACGCCCTCGTCCGAGCGGCGGTTTCGGCGAGTTCGCCTATCGCTTGATCCCCACGGCCGTTTCCAGTTCCGACAACGCTTGTTCCGTGAGTGGGATGAGAGTCTCGATGTCGGGGACCTGTTCCCTCCCTGCGACATACCCGATGTCGAGCTTGTCGGCGTACGAGCACACGGTGACGTTGAGGGCGAGGCCGTCGTACACCGTCGACACCGGGTAGATCGCATCGACGTGGGCGCCGTTCCAGTACTGCGCGGTGGGCGGCCCCGGCACGCTCGACAACGCCAGGTTGAACGCCGGCCGCGGAGTCGGAGCGAACGGGATCTGGGGGAACAGCACGGTCGGCGCGATAGCCGGAAGGGCAACGGCCAGCGACGCTCCCGACCCGAGGTCGGCGACCTGCTCCTTCGCATCCGACATCGAGCGGTGGACGACCGCGAGCCGCTGCGCCGGATCGTCGAGTTCGGTGCCGAGCGTGCACAGTGCGACACCGAACGCGTTGGCGTCGTCGCCGTCCGTGGCGGCGTCGCGGGTGCGGACCGTGATCGGGCAGATCGCGACCAGGGATTCGGTGGGAAGTTCCTCGTGGGCGAGCAGCCAGTGCCGCAAGACGCCGGCGACGACGGCGGTCAGGACGTCGTTGCCGGTGGTCCCGGTGGTGTCGGCGACAGCACGGACGCGGGAGCGGGATACCTCGGCGCCGGCAACGGAGCGGGCGGGACCGAGCCGGCCGTTGAACCGGGTGTTCGGCGCGGAGAACGGCAGGGTCGCATGGCCTCCGGTCAGGGCCCTGAAGACATTCACGAATCCGCCCTTGCCGAGCCGGACCGCGAAGTCGGCGCCCGCAGCTGCGGCCCCGACGGTCGAGCGGGCCAGCGCGATCGGCCCCGGGAAGCGGGGGGCGTCGGGAGAGTCCGCCGCACGGGTGGGGGTGGCGACGAACAGCTGCATGCCGCGACGGTCCGGATCGTCGCACACCCAGGACTCGATCATCCGGATGCCGCCGATGCCGTCGACCACGGAATGATGCACCTTGATGAGCAGGCCGATCCGATTGCTGTCGAAACCGTCGATCACGTGTACTTCCCACATGGGCCTCGACCAGTCGAGCGGTTCGGCATGCAGGCTGCCGACGAGCGACCACAGTGCCTTACCGTCCGATCCGCCCGGCATCGTTGTCCGGAACACATGCTTGCTCATGTCCATGTCGGTGTCCCGCCAAACCCAGACCCCGCCCGTGTCGACGCCGCGGTGCGGGCGACGCCGCAGCCGTGGGTCGATGAGGTTCGCGTCGACATGGCAGGCGCGATGGATCTCGTCGACGAAGGCGGGCCCGGCGTCCTCGGGTGGCGTCACGACGATCAACGCGGAGATGTGCATCGGATTCGACAGTTCCTCGGCCGTCATCATCAAGGCGCCCATCGCGTCCATCGCTGCCATCCGCGTCACCTTCCAGTCCGTGGCCCCGTGTCGGGACTCCCCGCCGCAGCGTCGCACGCCGGAGGATCGGGAACGAATCGTCGCGTAGGTGGGGTGTCGTCGCATGTGGTTCCTACCGGGCCGGCATCGGCGGTGCGTGGTCCGGCGCAACCTGCGCACCGATCTCCCGGAACAGCATCTCGGCCTGATTCGGATACGCGCCGGTGTCGTCGAATGCCTCCGGACCGTAGGTCACCGCTACCGCGATCGCGACCTTCTGATCCGGCAGGTACGCCTCGACCGCGGAATACCCTGCGAACAGGGGGTTCTGCAACAGCCAGTCGCCCGAGATCACGACGCCGAGCCCGTAGGTGTAGCCCTCCGACTGCTCGGCGCACGTCGGACAGCCGGGTTGTGCGTGGGTCCTGCCGCGCAGTTCGGTCGAGACCATCGCACGGTGCGACTCGGGGGAGAGTAACTCCCCGGTGCCGACGGCGATCGCGGTGTCGTGGAGGTCGTAGATGTTGCTGGTCTGGACGGCGCCGTGCGTGATCGTCCAGGACGGATTCCAGAAGCTCGAGTCCTCGTAGAACGGTGTGGCGGGCGGAACGCCCAGGAACTCGCGACGCTCCGAACTGAACGCGTGCAGAACCGGCTCCGGGATCGTCGCGGTCTGCGCGGCGTGGGTGCCGTCGAGGCCCAGCGGCTCCAGGACCCGCTCCTGCACAAGCGTTTCGACCGTCTCGCCGGTGATCTTCTCGAGCGCCAGACCGAGGATCACGTAGTTGGTGTGGGCGTAATTCCAATTCGTGCCGGGCTCGTACAGCAACGGTTTCGACGTCGCGTACGCGAGCAGTTCCTCGGGGGTCCACGACCGGAACGGATCCGCGTAGATCGCGTCGGCGAACTCGTCGTTGCCGATCACGTAGTCCGGGTAGCCCGACGTCATCTGCGCGAGCTGGCCGAGCGTCACCCGGTCGGTGTGCGGGATGTCCGGTAGCCATCGGGACACCGTGTCGTCGAGCGTCACCGTGCCCTCGTCGACCAGTTGCAGCAGTACTGTCGACACGTACGAGATCGCGACGGCGCCGTTGCGGAAATGCATGTCGGTGGTGGCGGGTACACCGGTCATCGACTCGCCGACCGCGCGGGTGACGATCTCCTCACCGTCGACGGTGACCCGAACGATCACTGCCCTCAGGTGGCGCTCCGTCATGGCCTCGTCGACGATCCGCATGATCGCGTCGGCCTGAGCCGGATCGGCGCTCTCGGTGACATCAGTGCCCGGGGCGGCGGAGGCGGGTGGTGTCTGCGCCGTGTCCTGAGACCCGCTCGACGAGCACGCCGATACCACCCCGAACGCGCAGATCAGCGCGAAAATCTTCCGACCGGACGACATACGGGCAGTCTGGCAGGTCTGGCGCGGCAGTGCCGGTATTCTCGTCACGTCGATCCTTCCGGAACCGTGAACGGGCGGTGCGCATGGCCGAAAACGGCGTGATGGTGGTCGGAGTCGACGGATCTCGCTCGGCTGCCGATGCCGCGAAATGGGCGGCGGTGGTGGCGTCGCGGCGGCGGTGCGGGCTCCGCGTCGTATACGTCCTGCCCGAATCGCGTCGCCCGAGCACCGCGCCCGCGGTCGGGGGCCGGGAACCGTCGGCAGCGGAGGGATACCAAGCAGCGAAAGCGATCGTGACCGACGTCGTCACCGTTGTGCGCGCGTACTTCCCGTGGCTCGAGGTCGAGGGTCTGGTCGAATCGGGGCCGGTCGCCGTCGCACTCGCCGCAGCGAGCGAAGGGGCCCGCATGATTGTGCTCGGGCACAGCGGAAGCGGCGGTGGCGCACTCGAAGCCCTGCTGCGCCGGTCCACGGCGCAGGACCTGGTGCGGCGTGCGGCGTGCCCGGTCGCGAGCTGGCGGGGACAGCCGGGCCGGCTTCCCGACGACCAGCGTCCGGTCGTCGTCGGCATCGAGCCGGGTCCGCGCGGTGTGACCGTCGCGCTGACGGCGTTCGAACTGGCGGCACTGTTCGGTACGTCGGTGGTGGCCGTGCACGCGTGGTTCTCGCTACCGGGGGTGACAGCAGCGCCGCACGATATGCCGTCGGAGGTCCTGATCGCGGCTCGCGAGCAGTTCCCGCAGGTAGCCGTCGCCGAGGTGTCCGTCGAGGACGATCCGTCGGCCGCGCTGCTCGAGTATGCCGGGGAAGCGCAGCTGATCTGCGTCGGTAGTCACGGTCGCGGACGGTTCGCGGGTGCGGTCGTCGGGTCGGTCAGCCGCGAGGTGTTGCAGCGCAGTGAGTGCCCCGTTGTGATCTGCCCGCCCGCGAGCTGAGAACCACTGCCGTAGCAGGTGTGCGAACCGGGTGGTACGAATTCACGTCGGGTGGCGATACCCGACGTGTGCTCGACACGCGAGCTCACCTGACGAAGGGATGTGGAATTGAGGGGGAAGACCATCGGCACGGCGGTGCTGCTCAGCGGCGCGGCCGCGATCGTGGCGGCCTGCACTGTGGCGGGGGATGCACAGGCCGCTCCGGCGCCGGAAGGGGTCCCGGCGCCGCTGTTCCGTGAGGGACAGCCGTGCGACGCGCAGATCGATCTCGCGGCACCGGAGGTGTTCGCGGCGATCGACCAATTGCCCGCGCCGCAGCAGATTCCGGACGCGACCTGGCTGTATGCGTACAACGGCAACTACAACCGCTGCACCGACCTGAGCTACGCGCAGGTCGGCATCGTCGACGCCACGGGATGGTCGCCGACGCAACTGCTGCTGTTCCACCGCGGTACCTACCTCGGCACGGCGACCGGATGCGCACTGCACCCGGCGGTTGTCGCCGAGACCGCCGACTCGATCCACGTCGAATACCACTATCCGCGCGAGGGTGAGATCCACGCTGCCGCGACCGGATTCGCGGCGCAGACCTTCCGCTGGTGGGACGGCGACGTGATCACCGAGGGCGGGTTGCCCCAGGACTACCTCGCGATGAACTTCTGCGAAGTGTGGTGACCGGCGCGCTCCCGGTCCCGTACGTCGCGGACGGGCCCGGGAGCGCGCGGGATTTCGACCGGACACGGGAGCAGGGTGCGGTCGGGCGGTTCCTCGCGAACGGCTGTCCCGCGTTCGCGACACGGCGCGCGATGCGCCCGGAGAACGCCGCGGTTTGCGATGATCGACGGGCTCGGAAGACGTGACGGCCAGGCCGGCAAACGCGAGTCCGATCCACGGCAGGAGAACACGAGTGACGACGACCAGCGCCCCCACCCGAGATCGCCCGCGCCGGCATGTCCTGCGGTGGGTTCTGATATCGATCGTCGTGGTGCTCGCGATCGTCGTCGCATCCTTCGCCTTGACCCCGACGCCCGGTGCTCTTGTGGTGCGTACGGTGTTCGAACGCACTGCCCGTGACCTGACCGCGAAGCTCGAGGTCGGCGCACCCACGACCGACCTCGTCGCCGACGTGTCCTACCGCGTCGACGATCCCCGTCGCTTCGCTCGCCCGGTCGACGATCCCGACGCGTATCTCGATGTCTACACCCCGCCCGGAACGACGACCGCGCTGCCGACCATCGTGTGGACGCACGGCGGCGCATGGCTGTCGGGGGACCGGACGAACTACGCCGGCTACTACCGGCGTCTCGCGGCCGCCGGATTCACCGTCGTCTCGATCGGCTATTCGCTCGCCCCCGAACACCGCTATCCGACCCCGGTGCACCAACTCAACGATGCCCACGCCTACCTGGCGGAGCACGCGGAGGAACTGTACATCGACCCGGATCGGCTCGTGCTGGCCGGCGATTCCGCGGGCGCGCAGTTGTCGGCGCAACTCGCCGCGGCGATCACCGACCCGGACTACGCTGCCGTACTCGGAATCACCCCGGCACTGGCACCGGAACAGATTCGCGGCGTCGTGCTCAACTGTGGCATCTACGACGTTCCCGCGATGGGCGGCAGCGGCGGCCTGATCGGCTGGGGGGTGAAACAGGCGCTGTGGGCCTACACCGGCTCACGGAACTTCGCCTCGTCGGAGGCGGCCGCGCAGATGTCGACATTGCGGTGGGTCACCGCCGAATTCCCCGCGACCTATATCACCGGCGGGAACGGTGACCCGCTCACGAACACCCAGTCGAAACCGTTGGCTGCGAAGCTCACCGACCTCGGCGCCGCCGTGGACACGCTGTTCTACCCGGACGACCACACACCCGAACTGGGCCACGAGTACCAGTTCGATCTCTCGCTCGAGGACGCTCGGATCGCCCTCGACCGCACCATCGAGTTCGCGCGCAAGGTGACCGGAGCGGACGGCCCAGCGGCCTGATTTTCCGGGGACTCCCGGTCTACGAAAGGGAACGACGGGCTTTGCCGGGAGCGCTGTAGTCCCCTGCTGTGAGGGGCGCTATTGTTGCGCCCCATGTCCAAAGAATTTTCTTTCAGCGCCGATATCGACCACAGCGTGGAGCAGGTCCACGCCGCCCTGATCAGCGAGGAGTACTGGAAGGGCCGTCTGGGCGGAAGCCCGACGGGCTCAGTGGAAATCGCGTCCCCGCAGGGGCCCGGTACGGTCCGCGTCACGCTCACCGACGAGACCGACATCTCGGGGCTTCCTGCGGTCGTGCGCGGCATTCTCCGTGGCCCTCTCGTGATGGAGCGGACCGACGAGTGGGGTCCGCTCGACGGTGGTGTCGCACGGGGCACGCTGACCGGTGGTTCGTCCAGCTTCCCGGTCACGATCGAGGGACGGTCGGAGCTCCGCGATCGTGACGGCGGTGCGGTCCTCGAGGTGCGCGGCCAGGTCACCGTCAAGGTTCCGGTCGTCGGTGGACAGGTCGAGGGGCTCGTCCTGCAGATGGTCGAGGCCATCGTCTCCGGTGACGGGGCCGCTCTGAATGCGCAGCTCGCCGGGAACTGATCGGTAGAGGTGGCGTGGCCGAACTGCCGGCGGAGTTCGGCCACGCCCCCCGAAGTCTTCAGCCCGCCGGGACCGTGTCCTCGATCGCCGCGGCTACCCGAGCGGTGTCCGCATCCGTCCACCCGTCGGGCGCGGCGATCGCCGCCCAGCCGTACGGGATCAGATCCTCGTAGTTGTGCCCGTGCCCGACCGGTGGGGACGTGCCGCGCATGACGTCGCCGGCCACTTGCCAGAACGTGACGATCGGATACCACCGCATCGACGGAACCCGGTCGCTGCCGGGCGGTTCGGAGAGCCAGTCGGGGCGGGTGAACAGCAGATCGGGGCCCCACCAGACGACCGGATCGGATGCGTGCTGCAGGTACACCACGCGCGGTTCGAGCCAGGGCCGCCCGTTCGGTTCGAGGTTCTGTGCGTTCTCGGCGAACCGCACCTCGAGACCGTCGTTGTAGGTGGGCAGCACCTCGGGGCTGCCGGGGTCGCGGTTGTCCACCAGCGAGCGCCACAGGGTGTTCGAGTTCGGCGGGCCCACGAACAGTGCCCCGTCGACGGACGACCGCAGATCCGCGATGTCGTCGAACGCGGCCTCCGCGGATTGCGACCCGAGGCTTTCTCCGTAGACGAGCAGCCGGGGCCGCGCATCCTGCGGCAGTTGCGACCACCGTTCCTGCACACCGTCGATCAGCGCCTTGCCTGCCGAGGCCGCCGCGGACCCGTCGGTGAGGAACGAGATCCAGCTCGGCAGGTACGAATACTGGATCGCAGCAATCGCGGTGTCCCCGTTGTACATCAGCTCTATCGAATCGGCTGCGACGGGATTGACCCAGCCGGTGCCGGTGGTCGCGGACACGACCAGCACCTGCCGATCCCACGCACCGGTGCGGTCCAGTTCGTCGAGGACGAGATCGACCTGGGCAGCGGTGTCCGGCGCCGACTCCAGTCCCGCATACACGCGGATCGGCTCGCGGGCCGGGGCACCGCTGAACGCGGTCAGCTCGGCGGCGCGAGAACCGCCGTCGACGAAGGACCGACCCTGACGACCGAGCGTGTCCCACGCGGCCGCCGACATCGGGCTGCCCGAGCGTTCGGATTCTGTGGGCTGAGCGTCGCCGGGATCGGTGCTGTTGTTGTCGCCGGAGAAGACCAGGTTCGCAGCCTTGGAACTGCCGGCCAGCAGCACCTGGTTCACGAACACGACAACGAGAACGGCCAGCAGGACGGGCGCCACCACATGGGCGACCGGTACCGGAATATGCAGGCGCGCACCGAGAAACCGGGCGAACGCGTCGGCGAGGTGCCGTAGGCCCCGGGCGATCAGCAACACGACTGTGAAGACGGCGGCGACGACGAGACCGGTTCGCAGATACGCAAACGACGAGGTTGCGTCGAGGCCCATGAGAGCCTCGATCTCGTTCTGGCGATCGGCGGCGACGAGCAGCGCCCCCACCACCAGTGCAACGACGAGCAGCGCGGCCACGGCCTGGGCGATCTGCCGGACCGTGTGGCGTCGCCGCCACCAGGTCAGGTGCGGGACGATCCAGCGTCGCGCCGGATAGGCGATCAGCACGCCGATCCCGTACCCGGTCACAGCCGTGATGCCGCTGATCAAGCCCTGATACAGCCAGTCCCGTGGGATCAACGAGGGACTCAGACTCCATGCGAAGAACAACAGGGCGACCACGAGTCCGACGAAATCGAGTCCGAGAACAGTCACGGGGTGCGCGCGGGTGTCCTCGATGTCGGGCGCGTCCGGGGTTCGAAGGGCGTTCACCCGCCGACAGTAACCCGCAGCGCCACCGGATGCGTTCGCGACGAACCGCGCAGGAACGGGTCAGCATCGGCGATGTGTGCCTAGCATGAGTTTGTGCCGCTCGGCGGCGGTGAACGCGTGCCGCTCGGCGGCGGTGAACGAGCATCCATCCGATTCCTGGGAGTGTGCGACATGCGAGTGCTCGTGGTCTACGAATCGATGTACGGCAATACCCGTCACGTGGCGGAAGCGATTGCGCGGGGCGCCGAATCCGGGGCGACTGTGCGGGTCGTCGCCGCGTCCGACGCGCACGAGGTGAATCCCTCCGAGTACGACCTGCTGGTCGTCGGCGGCCCGACCCACATCCACGGTATGAGCCGGGAGTCGACGCGCCGCGGCGCGGTCGAGGCGGCGCAGCAACCGGACTCGGGGCTGAAGGTGGAACCGGACGCGGAGAGCGAAGGGGTCCGTGAGTGGCTCGCGTCCCTCGAATCGAGCGGCGGGAGGGCAGCAGCGTTCGACACGCGGCTCGACGCATCGCCCTTGCTGACGGGGCGGGCCTCGAAGACGATCGCGCGGAAGCTGCGGCACCTGGGATTCTCCGCGGCGGCCGAACCGGAGAGCTTCCTCGTCGACAAGGAGACGAACCTCGAAGCCGGCGAAGAGGAACGTGCCGAGCGCTGGGGGCGGTCCCTCGTGACGTCCGAGGAGGGGGTGCCGTGAGCGCGACATCTGCCCCGAACAGGTCCTCGGCTGCGGCTCGGCGCACGGGTTACGTCGTGGCCGTGCTGGTCAATGCCGCGTTGTTGTATGCGATCAGCATCTGGCCCGGCTGGGAGGCGGTGCCGTTCCTCACCGACGACACGAGGCTGGTACTGGGATGGGTCAACGCCTCGATCGTCGTCGGCATCGCGGCGAACCTGGTGTATCTGGTGCGGGATACGTCGTGGCTGAAGTCGCTCGGCGACGTGCTGACCACGGCGGTCGGACTCGTCGCGTTGCTGCGGATCTGGCAGGTATTCCCGTTCGACTTCGGTGACAGCTCGTTCGACTGGCCGCTCGTCGTGCGAATCCTGCTGGGGCTGGGCATCGTCGGGAGCATCATCGCCATCCTCGTCGCACTGTTCTCGGCGGTGCGGAGGCGGTGAGCCACGCCCGTCAGTCGGGGGCATCGTCCCCGGTGTCGACGGGTTCGACGTCCTCCCGGTCCGATCTGCTCCCCGGAACGTCGCGTTCGTCGCGTTCACGCTCGACCTTGCGTTCCAGTTCGTCGACGATGTCGTCGAGTCCCTCACCGGGCCCGGTGTCGTCGAGTCCCTCGGGGCCGGTGTCGTCCGCACGCGTCACGATGCTGCCCTCCTCGAATCGGTCGGCAGCGAGATACCCGGCAGCCGACGGCGGCAAACTCAGCCGGTGAGCAGGACGGCCGCCTGGGCGGGAAGCTGTGCCGCCCCGCGCCGGCGGAACAGTTCGGCGGGCCGGCCCTGGCCGGGATGCGACAGTCGTCCGGTGTTGTCGAGCGCGGCGACGACGTGGCGGCGGAACGAATCCTTCTGCAGGGGCCGGTCGAAGATCGCCTCGTAGAGCCGACGGAGATCGAGCACGGTGAACTCCTCACCGAGGAGTCGGTCGGGGTCGACCTGTGCCGTGTACCGGGCCCGCAGGTCGTCGACCGCCAGTCGCACCATGTCGGTGTGGTCGAAGGCGAGGTCGCCGTCGACCGCACCACCGTCGACGACGCGCAGCGCCGCATCCGGCGGTAGGTCGCTCACGGGTACCGCGGCGGTGTGCGCCATCGAAATCACCCATCCACGCTCGTCGCGGTCGGGGTCGTCGAACATGCGCAGCTGGTGGAACTTCAGGCCGGTGATGCCCGCCTTGTCCCGGAGGGCGCGGTCGGCGGCATCGATCAGGCGTTCGCCGCGATGGAGAAACGTGCCCGGGAGCGCGCGGCCGCCGAGCCGGTGCTCGACGACCAGTACGCGGAGCTCGCCGTCGAGGTAGGTGAGCACCGCGACGTCCACGGCCACGGAGGGTCGGTCGTAGTCGGTGAGGGACTTGCCCGCCGGGTCCTCGCGTTCGGTCACGCCTTGCATGTTAGCGCAATGCTGATCTATAGTTAGCGCAAAAGTGAGCCAATTGGAGGTTTGGGATGCACTTGTCTGCGCAGCAGATGGACCGGGCCGCCGGAGTGCTGCTCGGGATGGCCGCGGGTGACGCCCTCGGGGCCGGGTACGAATTCACCTACCCGTCTGCCGGTACGAATATCGACATGATCGGCGGCGGCCCGTTCGCGTGGGAACCGGGGGAGTGGACCGACGACACGGCTATGGCCGTGGCGATCGCGGAGGTCGCAGCCACCGGCGTCGACATCGGCTGCGGCCGCGGACTCGATGCGGTTGCCGCGCAGTTCGTTCGCTGGTACGACACGGATCCGAAGGACATCGGCAATCAGACGCGCAGCGTCCTCCGTGGCCGCGCCGGAGACGCCGCGACCATGCAGGCGCACGCGCGGGCACTCACCGGCCGCAAGGCAGGCAACGGGTCGCTCATGCGCACCGCCCCCGTCGCGCTCGCGTATCTGGACGATCGCGCCGGATGCCTCGAGGCCGCCGCGCAGATCAGCGCCCTGACGCACGACGACCCGACCGCGGAGCAGGCCTGCCGCCTGTGGTCCCATGCCATCCGGCATGCCGTGCGGCACGGGAGCTTCGACGGTGTGCGCGGCTACCTGGAGATCGAACCCTCGGGTGTGGCCGACTTCTGGCGGCCGCTGCTCGACGAGGCGGAAGGCGGCACGCCCGCGGACTTCGCGCACAACGGCTGGGTCGTGCACGCCCTGCAGACTGCATGGTGGGCGATCACGACCACCCCCGGTACCGGCGAGGTTCATCTGCGCGCCGCGCTCGAAGCCGCTGTCCGCGCCGGCGGCGACACCGACACCACCGCGGCTATCGCCGGCGGGCTGCTCGGGGCGCGGTGGGGTGCGGCGTCGATCCCGGCGCGCTGGTGCCGCATCCTGCACGGCTGGCCCGGTCACACCGCCGCCGACCTCACCCGCCTCGCGCAGGAGGCGGTCCGCGGCGGTCCGACTCCGCGATAGGGGTGGTGTGTCCGCGCGGAGCCGGTCGTCTTCCGCGCACTCGGGGCGGAGGCTGGAGTTGATGCGAATGCCGCTGAACGGCGTGCGATTACGGTGATTGTCGTCGCTGTTGCGGGGTCGTGCCCGAATTTTCGATTTTGTCTCCGAATTGCGACAACCGCTCGCTCGCGGTAACAATTGATGTAGCGCGCGACGCGCGTCATGAATACACAAGATCAGAATTGGAGTCCCCCGTGCTCGACCTCGCCTTCCTTGCCGACTTCTTCGGTGCTGCTGCTGACCTGTTCGGTGCCCTCGACTTCTTCTCGGGTCTGAGCAGCTAGTCACCCGAAACGAAGGGGACCTGCGGAGACGACTCCGCGGGTCCCCTTTTTCGATTCTGTCCGATTCATGCGGGAATTCGATTGTGTAATTCGGTCGATGCAATTCAGGGCGACGTCTCGGCGATTGATCATCCGGCCCGAGTCGTCGTTCGTGGTATTCGCTCGCAAAATCGGAAGGGCCTCACCGGAACGAGGGCGCGCGCCCGATCGAGCGCCCGCCCTCGGGAGGTACGGCAGGTGTCAGCGCAATGCCGGCGGATTGTCCAGGTTCGGCGCCGAGTAGGTGTCACACGCGCCGACCTCACCGCTGCGGTAGCCGGCGAGGAACCACTTCTGCCGCTGCTCCGACGAACCGTGCGTCCAGCCCTCCGGGTTCACCCGGCCCGTCGCGGCGGCCTGGATGCGGTCGTCGCCGACCGCCGACGCGGCAGAGAGCGCGTCGCGGACATCGTTGTCGGTGAGCGGGACGAGGAACGGCTGACCGGTGTCCGGGTCCACCATCTTGTCCGCGTGATAGGCCCACACACCGGCGTAGCAGTCTGCCTGCAGTTCGGTGCGAACCGCACCGGACTCGGGGCCGCGCGGATCGGCCTGTGCCCGGCCGATGTCGCCGAGCTGCGTCTGCAGATGATGGCCGAACTCGTGTGCGACGACGTACTCCTGCGCCAGCGGACCGCCGCTCGAGCCGAAACGGGTCACGAGCTCCTGGAAGAAGCTCGTGTCGAAGTAGGCGGTCTGGTCGGCCGGACAGTAGAACGGGCCGACCTCGCTGGTTGCGTTGCCGCACCCGGTCCCGACCGAACCCGAGAACACCTGGACCTCGGGTCGCACATAGGCCACCCCTGTCTGCTGGTCCAGTTGCTGCTCCCACACCAGATCGAGGCTGCCGACGGTGTACTCGACCCGGCAGTTCACATCCGAGTTGGCGTCCGCACCGGTCTGGCAATCCTCGGAACCGGCGGCCCCGGACCCGGCATTCGGATCGACGGTCCCCGACCCGAGCAGCGACCCCGGATCGCCACCGAACAGCAGCACGAGGATCAGGACGATGATGCCGCCGACACCACCGCCGACCGCCATCTTGCCGCCGCGGCCACCACCGCCCCGGCGGACTCGCCCCGCCTCGATCCGTGCCCCGTCGTTGAACGTCATCGCATCGCCTTCTTGTTGCAGGTGCTCGAGCGGCACAAGCTTGGCACGTCGAATCGGGTACGGGTGTCCTCGTCGCCTCCGTGTCTTTCGTAGGATTACAGCCGACGAAGAACCTCGTTGATCGTTTCGAAAGGAATTCCGTGCTGCGCACCCATCTCGCCGGCTCGTTGCGAGCCGAGCACGCCGAGCAGTCCGTCACCCTCACCGGTTGGGTTGCCCGGCGGCGCGACCACGGCGGGGTGATCTTCATCGACCTGCGCGACGCATCCGGTGTCTCCCAGGTCGTGTTCCGCGACGCCGCGGTCCTCGACCAGGCACACCGCCTGCGCGCCGAGTTCTGCATCAAGGTCACCGGAGTCGTCGAGATGCGCCCCGACGGCAACCAGAACTTCGACATTCCGACCGGCGCCATCGAGGTCAACGCGACCACCCTCGAGGTTCTCAACGAGGCGGCGCCGCTGCCGTTCCAGCTCGACGACCAGGCCGGTGAGGAAGCGCGGTTGAAGTACCGCTACCTCGATCTGCGCCGCGAGGGACCGGGCAAGGCCATCCGCCTGCGCAGCAAGGTCAACGCCGCGGCCCGTGCGGTGCTCGCGCACCACTCGTTCGTCGAGGTCGAGACGCCCACGCTGACCCGTTCCACACCCGAGGGTGCCCGCGACTTCGTCGTGCCGGCGCGTCTGCAGCCCGGCAACTTCTACGCGCTGCCGCAGAGCCCGCAGTTGTTCAAGCAGCTGCTCATGGTCGGCGGTATCGAGCGGTACTACCAGATCGCCCGCTGCTATCGCGACGAGGATTTCCGCGCCGATCGTCAGCCCGAGTTCACCCAGCTGGACGTCGAGATGTCCTTCGTGACCCAGGAGGACGTGATCCTCCTCGCCGAGGAGATCCTGCACGCTCTGTGGCGGCTCGTGGACTTCGAACTCGAGACCCCGATCCCGCGCATGACCTATGCCGAGGCGATGCGCCGGTTCGGCACCGACAAGCCGGACCTGCGCTTCGACATCGAACTCGTCGAGTGCAGGGACTTCTTCAAGGACACCACCTTCCGGGTGTTCCAGGCCGAGTACGTCGGCGCAGTTGTCATGCCGGGCGGTGCGAGCCAGCCCCGCCGTCAGCTCGACGCCTGGCAGGAATGGGCCAAGCAGCGCGGCGCGAAGGGCCTCGCCTACGTCCTGGTCGGCGAGGACGGCGAACTGTCCGGTCCGGTCGCGAAGAACCTCACCGACACCGAGCGTGCCGGCCTGTGCGACCACGTCGGTGCGAAGCCCGGCGACTGCATCTTCTTCGCCGCCGGAGCCACCAAGCCCATGCGGGCGCTGCTCGGAGCCGCGCGCGACGAGATCGCACGCAAACTCGACCTGATCGATCCCAAGGCGTGGGCCTTCGTCTGGGTCGTCGACGCGCCGCTGTTCGAGCCCGCCGCCGACGCGACCGCGTCCGGTGACGTCGCCCTCGGCTCGTCGGCGTGGACGGCGGTGCACCACGCGTTCACCTCGCCGAAGCCCGAGTTCCTCGACACCTTCGACACCGACCCCGGTTCGGCTCTGGCCTACGCCTACGACATCGTCTGCAACGGCAACGAGATCGGTGGCGGCTCGATCCGTATCCACCGCCCCGACGTGCAGGAACGCGTCTTCAAGGTCATGGGTATTTCGGAGGAGCAGGCGCAGGATCAGTTCGGCTTCCTGCTCGACGCCTTCAAGTACGGCGCCCCGCCCCACGGCGGCATCGCGTTCGGCTGGGATCGCATCACCGCGCTGCTCGCCGGTATGGATTCGATCCGTGAGGTCATCGCGTTCCCGAAGTCCGGCGGCGGCGTCGACCCGCTGACCGACGCGCCCGCCCCGATCAGCGCGGCCCAGCGCAAGGAGTCCGGCATGGACTTCAAGCCCGAGCCGAAGAAGGACGAGCCGAAGAAGGACGATCCCGCCGTGTCGGCCCAGTAAGGAAGTTCGATCCGTTGCGTGTCTCGATCCGTGGCGTGTCGGTGCACCGCGCCGGCACGCCACGGAATCGGGCCATCGCGATTCCCGCCGCTCGCGCGATCGGACGGCCGGCCGCGGTGAGCCCCGGAGCACGGGGCCGTTTCGTGTCCTCGTACCGAAGGTCCTAGTCGGATCGAGACTTCTGCAGGACCTGCGCGGGCCCCGCACCGGGTAGATTGTGAGGCGATGACCGCAACATTGGCAGACCCCGTTTCAGAGGTTGTTCAGGCAGCCGAAAAGCTGCTCACCCGGCGTACCGGTGCACCGGTGACTCTCGCCGATCCCATCGATCTCGGTGGTAGCGGCCTGTCCACCGTGCTCCGCGTGCGAGTCGCGGCCAACCCGTTCTCGCTGCCGAGGACCCTCGTGCTCAAGCAGTTGCCACGGACCCGCGCCATCGGGCACGTCGACTTCCGCGGCGCCGAAACCGACGAAGAGGTGGCGTTCCTGCGGGAGGCGGTGTCCTACCAGTTCGCAACCGCCCTCGCGAAGGACAACCGGCCCGGCGCCGAACTACTCGCCTACGATTTCGAAACCCGCCTGCTCGTTCTCAGCGACCTCGGTGACGCGACCCCGCTCGCCTCGTTGCTGCGCAGCGGCGACGCCGACACCGTCGGCAACACGTTGATGGCCCTCGCCCAAGCGCTCGGCCGCATGCACGCCGCGACCGTCGGCCGTGAAGAGGACTTCGCGGCCTTGCTGCGACGCGCCGACGTCGGCAATGCCGCGGACGTGATGGCCCGGCAGGCGGTGCAGGCCGTCCACGCGGTGCCGGAGCTGCTTGCCCGCGATTTCGGGCTGACGGTGCCGCAGTCGGTCCTCGATCGCGCTGACCGCGCCGCCAACCTGTTCACCGGCGGCCGGTTCCGGGCATTCAGCCCGTCGGATCTGTGCCCCGACAACGTCGTCGTCGGCGACGACGGCGTGCAGTTCCTCGACTACGAGTGGGGCGGCTTCCGGGACGCCACCCTCGACATCGCGTACGCCCTCACCTCCTTCCCGGCGTGCCTGTGCACCGCGCCGCTGACCCTCGACCGGGTCCGGGCGATGGCGGACGCGTGGCGCGCCGAGGTCGTGGCGATGTGGCCGCAGCTGGCGTTCGACGAAGTGTTCATCACGCGCCTGCTCGACGCGCAGCTCGCCTGCGTGTGGCTGAGCACCGAGCTGTATCTCCCCGAGGACCACGCTCGGATCGCATCGGTGCGGGCACACCAGCTGTCGGTGCACCGGCTCGACGCGCTCGAGGCCCGGTGGTCGCTGCTCGCCGACTTCGCCGCCGACACCGGACACGACGACGTCGCCGAACACGCCCGCGACGTGCTGTCCTGCATCCAGGGGCGCCGAGCCGACGCCTGAGCCGGCCACCGACGCGCGCCGGCGCAGCAGCTTCAGCGCACGACGGCATCCAACGGGGCCGTCGGCTCGACGCGGGCCGATCCGGCGGTCACCCGCATGCTCGCGCCGTGCCGCGCAGCGGTCGCCGGATCCGCCCGATCGAGCACATACATCCAGTCCATCTGCACCGCGTCGGGCGTGACATCGAGGACGCCGAAGCCGTGCGAATCGAGCTCCACGTAGCGCACGTGACGGTTGAGGTTCCGTACCGCCGCTTCGATACCGGGAGAAGACGTGCGGGGCGCGGCGCCGAGCAGGTCGTCGATGTTCTGCGAGGTCACCGACGCCACGACCAGTTCGGTGGCGACGCTGCCGCCGGCGGGATATGCGGCAGCGTCGACCGGGACATCGCACGCCCACGACGTGTGGATGTCCCCGGTGAGGAACACGACATTGCGGCGCCCGGCGGAAGCGATCGCCTCGAGCAACCGACGGCGGTCCGCGGAGTACCCGTCCCACTGGTCCGGGTTGACCGGGACTCCCGCCGCGGGGATACCCAGAAGCTCGGTGACCGCGGCGGTGGTGCGGGTGTCGAGCGGTGGTATCAGCAGCGGTGAGATCATCACCGAATTGCCGACAAGCTGCCAGCGTGTGGCGGAGCTGGTGATACCGGCGGTCAGCCACGCCATCTGCTCGGCACCGGTGATCGAGCGGGCCGGGTCGTCGATCTCGCGCAGGCCCGGTCCCAGGCGGACCTGCGCGGACCGGTAGCTGCGCAGGTCCAGCATCGACAATTCGGCGAGGTCCCCGAACCGCAGGCGCCGGTAGAGCCGAGGTTCCGCACCGGCGACCCGCACCGGCATCCATTCCAGGTACGCGCGGCGCGCCGCCGCCACGCGCGCACCCCACGGTCCCTCGGTGACCGGGTCGTGATTTTCGGCGCCGCCGGACCACGCGTCGTTCGCGAACTCGTGATCGTCCCAGGTGACGATCCACGGCAGCCGTGCATGCAGTGCCTGCAGATCCGGATCGGTCTTGTACTCGCCGTGCCGGATTCGGTAGTCGGTGAGCGTGACGGTTTCGCGTAGCGGCGCATGGCGTCGCACCGGCCCGCTGGCCGGCGCGTATTCGCCGCTCGCGTACTCGTACAGGTAGTCACCGAGGTGGACGATCGCGTCGAGATCCGTGCGGGCTGCCAGGTGCCGGTACGCGGAGAAGAACCCGTCCTCCCAGTTCGCGCACGAGACGACACCCAACCGCAGTCGTGCGAGGCTCGCACCGTCGTCGGGGGCTGTGCGTGTCCGCCCTGTCGCGGAGGCCGCATCCGATTCGACCGCGGTGAATCGGTAGAAGTAGGTGGTGTCCGGATCGAGACCGGTCGCGTCGACCTTCACGGTGTGGTCGGCCGCCGCGGTCGCGGTGACCGAGCCGGATGCGGTCACCGCGCGGAAACCCTCGTCGGTTGCGATCTCCCAGCGCACTTCGGTGTCCGGTCCCGACCCGGAGCCGGGCGTCGCCTCGGGGGCCGGAGTGACGCGGGTCCACAGGATCACCCGGTCGGGCAGCGGATCTCCGGAGGCGACGCCGTGGGCGAACGCGGCCGGTGCTGCCGAGGCGGGGGCGGCCGTACCGAGTGCGGCGACGCCGGCGACGATCGCGCCGGAGCGCAGGACGACCCGTCTGGACACCCGCGGGGCCGGGGAATTGGAAGGCACCGGCCGATCCGACCACACCGTCGGACAGAGGTAAAGACCGACACACGGCCGTGCGCGATGTTCACGCACAGTTCCGGCGGTGGCGGCCTGTGCCGGCTGTCCGCCCCGCCTTGTAGCGTCGAAGGGGTGAGTGACCTTTTCGGGGCGGACGATCCTGCCGCCTCTCCGGATGCCCTGTTCGAGGCGCCGAGCGCGCCGGAACCGGAACCCGAGCCGTCGATCCGCCGCGCGAACCTCGGACCCACTGGACCGGGCGCTCCGCTCGCAGCCCGGATGCGCCCGCGCAGCCTCGACGAAGTCGTCGGGCAACAGCATCTGCTCGCGCCGGGTGCGCCGCTGCGTCGACTCGTCGAAGGCTCGGGTGCGGCGTCCGTCGTGCTCTACGGGCCACCCGGCACCGGCAAGACCACGCTTGCCTCCCTGATTTCCGGGGCCACCGGCCGCAGGTTCGAGGCGCTGTCCGCGCTGTCCGCCGGCGTCAAGGACGTGCGCGGTGTGATCGAACTCGCGCGGCGTCGTCTCGCGCAGGGCGAGCAGACCGTGTTGTTCATCGACGAGGTCCACCGCTTCTCGAAGACCCAGCAGGATGCCCTGCTGGCCGCCGTCGAGAACCGCATCGTCCTGCTCGTCGCGGCCACCACCGAGAACCCGTCGTTCTCGGTGGTCGCGCCGCTGCTGTCGCGGTCGCTGGTATTGCAGTTGCAGCCGCTCGCACCCGACGACATCCGTGCCCTGATCGAACGTGCCCGCACCGATCCGCGCGGGCTCGGCGACACGGTGGCGATCACCGACGATGCGCTCGATCATCTCGTGCGTCTTGCCGGTGGTGATGCCCGACGGGCGCTGACGGCCCTCGAAGCGTCGGCCGAGACCGCCGTCGACCGGTCGGCGGGCGGCGAAGCGGTCATCGATCTGCCCACCGTCGAATCGAGCATCGACAAGGCCGCGGTCCGCTACGACCGCGACGGCGACCAGCACTACGACGTCGCCAGTGCCTTCATCAAATCGCTGCGCGGCTCCGACGTCGACGCGGCACTGCACTACCTCGCCCGGATGATCGTCGCAGGTGAGGACCCCCGGTTCATTGCGCGACGGCTCATGATCCAGGCGAGCGAGGAGGTCGGCATGGCCGATCCGACCGCCCTGCAGACCGCGGTGGCCGCCGCGCAGGTCGTGCAGCAGGTCGGTATGCCCGAAGCGCAACTGGCGCTCGCGCAGGCCACGATTCACATCGCGACCGCACCCAAGTCGGGGGCCGTGACCGCGGCGCTCGGCGCGGCGATCGCGGATGTGAAGGCGGGCCGGGCCGGGTCCGTGCCCTCGCATCTGCGCGACGGCCACTACAAGGGCGCACACGGATTGGGCAATGCGATCGGCTACCGCTATCCGCACGACCATCCCGACGGTGTCCTCGCGCAGCAGTACCCGCCGGACGAACTCGTGGGCGTCGACTACTACCGGCCCACCGCGCATGGCGTCGAACGGGAACTGGCGTCTCGGGTGCCGAAGTTGCGCCGCATCGTGCGCGGATAGGCGGCGGCACGGTCGTGCGGTCCGGCCTCGACGTCGAGTTGCGCCACCGGGTCGTTCCGGCCGGATGCCCACAGGAAGGCCGGACAGGAACGAGTGTGGTCTTCGCTGCGAACGCGGGCCCGGGTGGAGGGGACCGGCGGTGACATCGGAAGTCGCGATAAGCTGAACGATGGCCGATTCGCCGGAGTCGGCAGCCCCCACCGCGGGCGCACACCACACCGCCAGACCCCGAAGGACCATGACGTGCAGACCCACGAGATCCGCAGGCGCTTTCTCGACCACTTCGTGAAGGCCGGCCACGCCGAAGTGCCCAGCGCCTCGCTGATCCTCGCCGACCCGAACCTGCTGTTCGTCAACGCCGGCATGGTCCCCTTCGTGCCGTACTTCCTCGGCCAGCAGACACCGCCGTTCCCGCGTGCCACGTCCGTGCAGAAGTGTGTGCGCACCCTCGACATCGAAGAGGTGGGTATCACCACCCGCCACAACACGTTCTTCCAGATGGCGGGCAACTTCTCCTTCGGCGACTACTTCAAGCGCGAGGCGATCACCCACGCCTGGTCGCTGCTCACCGATTCCGTCGACGAGGGCGGCTACGGAATCGACCCGGAGAAGCTCTGGGCGACCGTGTACCTCGACGACGACGAAGCGTTCGCCATCTGGCGCGACGAGGTCGGTGTGCCCGAGGAACGCATCCAGCGTCGCGGCATGAAGGACAACTATTGGTCCATGGGCATCCCGGGTCCGTGCGGTCCGTGCTCGGAGATCTTCTACGACCGCGGCCCGGAATACGGTGTCGAGGGCGGACCCGAAGCCGACGAGGACCGCTACATCGAGATCTGGAATCTCGTGTTCATGCAGAACGAGCGCGGCGAGGGCGGTGCCAAGGACGACTACCCGATCCTCGGACCGCTGCCGAAGAAGAACATCGACACCGGCATGGGCGTCGAGCGCGTCGCGTTCCTGCTGCAGGGCGTCGAGAACGTCTACGAGACCGATCTGCTGCGCCCCGTCATCGACAAGGCGCAGGAGCTGACCGGCAGCCGCTACGGCGCCGAACACGCATCCGACGTGCGCTTCCGCGTCATCGCCGACCACGCCCGCACCGCCGCGATGCTCATCGTCGACGGCGTCAATCCCGGCAACGACGGCCGCGGCTACGTGCTGCGCCGCCTGCTGCGCCGCATCGTGCGTTCGGCGCGCCTGCTCGGCGCGACCGCCCCGACGATGGCCCAGTTCATGGCCGTCGTGCGCGACACGATGGCCCCGTCCTACCCGGAGCTCGCCACCGACTTCTCGCGGATCGAGACCGTCGCGGTCGGTGAGGAGACGGCGTTCCTCAAGACCCTCGACACCGGCTCGAAGCTGTTCGAAGGTGCCGTCGACGCGGTCAAGTCCGAAGGGCTGACGGTGCTCGGCGGAGCCGAGGCGTTCACGCTGCACGACACCTACGGCTTCCCGATCGACCTGACCCTGGAGATGGCGTCCGAGGCCGGACTGTCCGTCGACGAGGAGGGCTTCCGGTCGCTGATGGCCGAGCAGCGCCAGCGCGCGAAGGACGACGCCCGCGCCCGCAAGCACGCGCACGCCGACCTGACCGTCTACAAGGAACTGCTCGACCGCGGACCCACCGAGTTCACCGGGTTCTCCGAGCTGGTGTCCGAAGCGAACGTGCTCGCCGTCATCACCGGCGGGGAACGCCTGCACGCGGCGCAGGCAGGTCAGGACGTGGAGCTGATCCTCGACCGCAGCCCGCTCTACGCCGAATCCGGCGGCCAGATCGCCGACATCGGCACGATCACCGCCACTGGACTGCGCGTCAAGGTCAACGACGTGCAGAAGATCGCGAAGCAGTTGTGGGTGCACAAGGTCACCGTCCTCGAAGGTCAGATCACCGAGGGGGACACGGTCCTCGTGCAGGTCGACCCCGAGTGGCGCAAGGGCGCCACCCAGGGTCACTCCGGCACGCACATGGTGCACGCCGCCCTGCGTCAGGTGCTCGGCCCCAACGCCGTGCAGGCCGGCTCGCTGAACAAGCCCGGCTATCTGCGTTTCGACTTCTCGTGGCCGGGGGCGCTGTCCGAGCAGCAGAAGCAGGACATCGAGGCCGTCACCAACGAGGCCGTCGCTGCGAACTTCCCGGTGAACACGTTCGTCACCGACCTGGACAAGGCCAAGAAGATGGGTGCGATGGCGCTCTTCGGCGAAAACTACGGCGACGAGGTGCGCGTCGTGGAGATCGGCGGACCGTTCTCGATGGAACTGTGTGGCGGCACCCACGTGCAGCACTCGTCGCACATCGGCACGGTCACCCTCCTCGGTGAGCAGTCCGTCGGGTCCGGCGTCCGCCGCGTCGAGGCGTACGTCGGGCTGGACTCGTACCGGCATCTGGCGAAGGAACGCGCGCTGCTCGCCGGACTGTCCTCGACGCTGAAGGTGCCGTCCGAGGAAGTGCCCGGCCGGGTCGAATCGCTCATCGAACGCCTCAAGGTGGCCGAGAAGGAACTCGAGAAGACCCGTGCCGCGGCGGTCCTCGCCTCGGCGGGCACCTTCGCGGAGAAGGCCCAGCGGATCGGGGACGTCCTGGTGATCGCCGAGGCGGCACCCGACGGGGTCGCGGGCAACGACCTGCGCAGCCTGGCAACGGATGTGCGTGGCCGCCTCGGCAGCGAACCCGCCGTCGTGCTGCTGCTCGGCAGCGCCGACGGCAAGGTCCCGTTCGTCGTCGCCACGACGAAGGCCGCCCAGGAGAAGGGCATCAAGGCCGGCGAACTGGTATCGAGCTTCGGACCGGCGATCGGCGGCCGCGGCGGCGGCAAGCCGGACATGGCGCAGGGGTCCGGTGCGGACCCGGCCGGAATCCCCGCGGCGCTCGACGCGTTCCGGGCGCGACTGCGCGAGCTGGCCGGCTGATCGTGGCGGAAGTCGCCGGCCCGGATCGCCCGGGCGACGACGACCCCGGGCGAGGCCGACGCATCGGCATCGATGTGGGCAGCGTCCGGATCGGGGTCGCCTCGAGCGACCCGGATTGCATCCTCGCCACACCGGTCGAGACGGTCCCGCGGTCCAAGGACCGCGGGCCCGACGCGCCCGACATCCGGCGCATTGTCCAAATCGTTATGGAATACGACGCCGTGGAGGTTATCGTCGGGTTGCCGCAGACGCTGCGCGGTGAGCCCGGCAAGGCTGCGAAACTGGCGAGCGACTTCGCGCGCCGGCTTCGGCGGCAACTGCCGGACGTTCCCGTGCGGATGGCCGACGAACGCTTCACCACGGTCACTGCGGCGCGTGCGCTCCGCGCCAGCGGAGTCAGCGCGCGCGGTGCGCGGCCGGTCATCGACCAGGCCGCGGCCGTCGCCATCTTGCAGGGTTGGTTGGACGAGCGGAGTGCAGCTTTGAACGTGGCCGAGGACGGCGACCAGGGGGATGGCCGGTGACCAGGCACGGACGGTCCGAAGACGACACCGAAGCAACACACCAGCACTTCTTCGGTGATCGTTTCGGTGAAGAACCCGTGGACGGTCGCCGCAAGGTCGGTGGCGCCTACGACAGGGTCCGCTCGACGCCGGAGCCGGACCACCGACCGATCTCACGCCCCGACGACGAGCCCACGACGGTTCTGCGCTTCGAGGAAGGGGTGTTCGACGGCCCGCCACCGACGACCGGGACTGCCGACGGTGCTTACCCGGTCGGCTCGGCCGACGGTGGCTACCCGGTCGGCTCGGCCGACGGTGGCTACAGCGGCGACGGCTACAGCGGCGACGGCTACGACGAAGACGAGTACGCCGGCGGCTACCGCTACGCCGAGCGCACCGAAAGCCACGGCGGGGAAGAGCTCACCGGCGAGCAAGCCCGCTATGCCGGCGAGGACCACTACGCCGCGCCATACGAGACCGATCCGGTCGCGTGGCCGGACGACGAGCGTGCCGCCCCCCAGGCGGTCGGTGTGTCCCCGGTGCGGCGTGCCCACGACCGCGAGGCCGGCGCACGCAAGAAGCGCGGACGTGTCATCGGTGCTCTCGCCGTGGCGCTGCTGCTCGTGATCGCGGTCGGCGGCGGCTTCTTCGTCTACAAGAGATTCGTCGGACCGGATCTGCCCCCGGACTTCACCGGCCCCGCCGGCCCGGCAGTCATCATCCAGGTCCGCTCGGGCGAAACCGCCAACGAGATCGCTGTCGAACTCACCGAGAAGGGCGTCGTCGCCAGCGCGTCCGCGTTCTTCAATGCCGCGGTGCAGAACACCGGGATGAATGCGGTGCAGCCCGGCTTCTACAGTCTCGCGACGAATATGCCGGCGGTCGACGCCGTCGCCGACCTCGTCGATCCGGCCTCCCGGGTGGGTGCGCTCGTCGTGTCCGAAGGCCGGCAACTGCACGACATTCGCGACGTCAACACCGGAGCGGTCCGCAAGGGCATCTACACGCTGATCGCGGAAGCGAGCTGCTACGAGGACGATGGAACCTCCCGTTGCCTGACCTACGACGAACTCAACCAGGCCGGAGCGAGCATCGACCTCGCGGCGCTCGGAGTTCCGGAGTGGGCACGCCAGGCGGTCACCGGAGTGCCGGACCGTGATCGTCAGCTCGAAGGGCTCATCGCGGCGGGAAGCTGGGATTTCGATCCGTCCGCCAGTGCATCCGAGGTGCTCGCCCGGCTCGTGTCGGCCAGCGCCGAACAGTACGACCGCACAGGGATCGCCGATGCTGCCGCCAAGGTCGGCCTCTCGCCCTACGAGCTGCTCGTCGCGGCGTCCCTCGTCGAACGTGAAGCGCTCCCTGCGGATTTCGCGAGGGTTGCACGGGTGATCCTGAACCGGCTCGACATCGACATGCCGTTGCAGTTCGACTCGACGGTCAACTACTCGCTCGACGAAACCGAACTCGCCACGACCGACTCGGACCGGGCGCGGGTGACTCCGTGGAACACCTACGCGAGCCCCGGCCTGCCGGCGACGCCGATCTCGTCGCCGAGTATCGGTGCGCTCCAGGCCGTGGAGAACCCGGAGCCGGGGAACTGGACGTATTTCGTGACCGTCGACGCCCAGGGCACGACCCTGTTCGCCGACAACTACGAAGAGCACCTCGCGAACACCGAACGAGCCCTGGAAAGCGGAATTCTCGACAGTGGTAGATGACAACGTGACCGGTGCCCGCAAAGCCGCCGTTCTGGGCAGCCCGATCCAGCACTCGAAGTCTCCGCTGCTGCACCTGGCCGCCTACCGGGCGCTGGGCCTGACCGACTGGACGTACGACCGCATCGAATGCACCGGGGAGCAACTTCCCGGATTCGTCGACTCGCTCGGGCCGGAATGGGTCGGCCTGTCGGTCACGATGCCCGGAAAGTTCGCGGCGCTCGCCTACGCCGACGAACGCACCGATCGCGCAGTGACCGTCGGTTCCGCGAACACCCTCGTCCGCACCGACACCGGCTGGCGCGCCGACTGCACCGACGTCGACGGCGTGACCGGTGCGCTCGGCACGATCGGCGTCGCCGACCTGACGGGCCGCCGCGCCGTCGTCGTCGGCAACGGCGGAACGTCCCGGCCGGCGATCGTGGGGTTGGCGTCCCTGGGCGTCCGGGAGATCGTCGTCGTCGCACGATCGCAGGCCCGCGCCACCGAGACGTTCGACTGTGCCGAAGCGGTCGGGGTGACACCCCGCTGGATGGGATTCGACGACCCGGGTCTCGGCGATGTGTGCGCCGAGGCGGGTGCGCTGGTGTCGACCGTCCCGGCCGCGGGCGCCGCACCGTTCGCCGACGTCCTTGCGCGGGCACCGTTCATCCTCGACGCGATCTACGACCCGTGGCCGACACCGCTCGCATCGGCTGCGAAGACGTGCGGCAGCGTCGTCGTCTCCGGTCTCCACATGCTGCTGCACCAGGCGTTCGGTCAAGTCGAGCAGTTCACCGGCCGCCCGGCACCGCGCCCGGAGATGGCGCGGGCCGTCGGGCTCGAGTTCAGCCAGTCGCCGAATCAGTGATCTCGGGGTGGTCGGATCTCGGGGTGGTCGCGGGCGACGAACACGTTGACCAGGCCGGCGCCGGTTTCGGCGTCGCCGACGACGATCTGCGTCCGGGCGCGAGAACCGGTTGCGGCCCGTTGACGATGAGCAGGGAGCAGGCCATGTCCGTGAATGTCACCCCCACCTGAACTTCCGCGGGACGCCCGTGTCGCGTTGGACTTCCACCGGTCGGTGTTCGGCGGCCGGATCACCGTCGCGACCGACGATGACGCCCACAACGTCACCGATCCGGCCGAGTCCGATCAAATGATGTACGGCGAGATCTTGTCCGACAACGGTTTTCGCGTCATGGTCTACGACGTTCCGTCCCACACGGCCTGGGACCCCGGCACTGTCCCGGTGTTCGTGTGCGTCCGGGGCGTCGACGCCGAGGAGATCGCCGGCTGCTGGGGCGAACTCGCAGTCGGAGCGACAATCCTCATGCCGCTCGCACCCGCGCAGTGGACACCGCTTTACGCAATGCTGAGGGATCGGTTCGGCGTCACCGGGGTCCTCGACGTCGAAATCGCGTGGGAAGGCTGATCGGCCGGCCGCGCTTCCCTGTGGAATCGTCGAGAGTCGAGAGTCGAGAGCGCGACCGACCGCCACAAAGCCGCTCAGCGAGCCGGCTCGGCCGCCGCGGCCGGACGCTCGCTCGTCTGCCACGGCCAGCGGCCGTCGATCTCGAGTTGCAGAGACCAACTCAAGAACGTGCGGATGAGGACGATGATCGCCAGCACTCCCACCGACGTGAAGGTGGGGGTGACGGCGACGGTCTTGATGATGTCGGCCGCCACCAGGAACTCGAGACCCAGCAGGATCGACCGTCCCAGATTGCGGCGATACGCGACGTAGATCGGTTGGCCAGGCCTGTGGCGTCGGGTGTTGTACGCAATCCAGCTGGAAACAAGCGCCCCCACGACGATGACGGCAACCCCGACCATGTCGATGACCGAGCCGACGCTGTCCATCACCTCGGCGATCTCCATATGAACTCCTTCCGGTGTGCCGTGTGTCCGGATCATTGTGACCACGTCAGGCCGGATGCGGTGCGAAGGGGCTACGCCACCGCCCCTCGTGTTGTTCGGGTCTTCGACTGTGCGGCGTGCTCGATGAGCTGCGGTGGGGACGACGATCGCGACCACCTCGTGTCCCCACCGTCGATCGCCGATCGGCAGCGACCACGATCAGCCCGACCGGGAACACGACGCAGAACCCGGCTCCTCGAGCCGCCGCCCCAATTCGTCCAAGATGATGTCAAGTCCTTCACCGAACTGGTCCGAGAAGGAATACACACCCGACCCGGTGAGATACTGCACGAACTCGACCAGGTACGGGTACTCGGTCAGCGCCGGCATCATGTCGGCAGCAAAGACGACCGCCTGATCGCTGCTACTCGGGTCGAACGGGAGATTGCGCTCGGTCAGCGCGAAACCGTATACATAGGCGTCGATCACGGAGAACGCCTGGGCCGCGAGATCGATCGGGAACCCGCCACGACGCATGCATCCGATGACCGCGTCGTGATGCCGGAGCAGCGCAGCGCCGGGATTCGTGCGTGAATCGATGAGAGTCAGCGCCCACGGATGCCCCACCAGCACGTCTCGAGCCGATGTCGCCCGCAACCGCATACCCTCGCGCCACCCCATCTCGGGATCCGGCAACTCGATCTGCGCGAACACCCAGTCCGCCAGTGCATCGAGCAGCGCATCCTTGTTCGCAACGTGATGGTAGAGCGACATCGCCTCGACCCCAAGCGCTTTGCCGACATTGCGCATGCTGATCGCCGCATACCCGCCCGCGTCTGCGACGCGGACCGCGGCTGCGACGATGCGCTCCTCGCTGAGCGGCTGCCGAGCAACCATGTCTACCTCGCCTCCCTTGTGCCCTTACGTCCGTAAGGGTACCTTGCCTATCTACCGGGACTTACATCCGTAAGGGGAGTCATGGACACACAGATGAGAGCGGCAACCATCGATCGATACGGGCCGCCGACGACGATCAGGATCACCACAATGCCGGTCCCGACACCCGGTCGGGGCGAAGTGCTCGTCAGAGTCGAAGCCGCGGCGGTGACCGCGGGCGACGCCCGAATTCGGGCGGGCCGATTCCCGCGCGGATTCGGCCTCCCCGCCAGGCTCGGAATCGGCATGCGCGGGCCTCGTCGCAGCATTCCCGGTGTGGTGTTCTCAGGCAAGGTCGAGCGCTTGGGCGACGGGGCCACCGGACTCTCGGTGGGCGATTCGATTGCGGGAATGACCGGCGCCCGGTTCGGTGCGCACGCTGAGTATGTGACGGTACCCGTCACCGCGCTCACCCCCCTCCCCGCAGGCATGCCCCATTCGGATGCGGCGGGCGCGCTCTTCGGCGGCAGTACCGCCCTGTACTTTCTTCGCGACCGCGCGAGGCTCGGTACCGGGCAGACGGTGCTCGTGAACGGAGCATCGGGGTCGGTCGGGTCAGCGGCGGTGCAGCTGGCGGCCCACTTCGGAGCAACTGTCACCGCGGTGAGCAGCAGGCCCAACCACGATCTGCTGCGCCGCCTCGGCGCGGCACAGGTGATCGACTACCGGCAAACACCGGTCGCCGGACTCGGCGAGCGCTTCGACGTCGTCTTCGACGCGGTCGGGAACCTGAGCCGTGCCGCCGGGCTCCGGCTCGCTGGGGATCACGGTGCGGCAGTGCTCGCGGTCGCGGGCCTCGCGGACGCGGTGACCGCTCACGGGCGCGTGATCGCGGGGGCGGCGCCCGAACGCCGGGAGGACTTCGCGCTGCTGCTCGACCTTGTCGCGAGCGGGGCGTTCGATCCGCTGGTCGAGGTCGTCGGCAGCCTCGAGGCATTGCCCGAAGCGCACCGACGGATCGACAGCGGCCGGAAAATCGGCAATCTCGTGATCCTGCCTCATGCCGCGGGGCAAGAAACCGTCACCACCGCTACAACCCGGGAAGCCATATGACGATCGAGTGGACTCGCGTTGTTCTCGCCGGGAGCTGGATCAGCCTATGCCGATCTACCTGCTCGGTGACGTCCGCAGGATCTTCGCCGGCCACATCGAACCCGGACGACTGATCGTGCTGGAATGCGCTGCGGGAGCGTTCAACACGGAAGTCGCGGCGCGATTGGGAATCAGCAGGACGACAGTCGGGAAGTGGCGGTCCCGGTTCATCGCGCACCGCCTGGACGGCTTGGTCGACGACCCTCGACCGGGTCGCTCGGCGACGGTCGCCGCCGAGCAAGTCGAGGACGTCGTCGTGGCGACGCTCGAGTCCACACCGCCGAACGCGACGCACTGGTCGCGGGCGAAGATGGCCGAACGCACCGGGCTCTCGAAGTCGACCGTCGGACGGATCTGGAAGGCGTTCGGGCTCGAGCCCCACCAGGACCGACGGGTTCAAGCTTCGGACGAGGGAGGCACGGATCTCGGCGGGCGGCAGGCGTCGATCGGGAAGGCTGTGTCCAGTGGCTACTCGTCACATCACATGTGCCACCGCTGGTGAGCTGTCACCGCTCCTGTAGGACAGCGGGCGCGGTGCTTGCAAGCGGACATGCCAATCTCCCTGTAGACGGACACGTTCGTCCCCGCTGACGGACGGGG
>NZ_BCXI01000038.1 GCF_001895025.1 Rhodococcus zopfii NBRC 100606 = JCM 9919 | reverse complement strand
GGTCTCGTCAGCCAGCGCATGGTCCGCCTTGTACGCGGAGTGTGTGGTGCCCGCTGGCCGCGTCGTCAGTCATCGGTTCGGGATGAACTGTGCGACGGCGGTGTCGCGTGGACGGGCGTACGAGATGCCGTCGCGGTAGGTGAGGGTGACGGCGCCGGTGAACTGTGCTGCGGTCACCTGCTGCACCTGGGCGACGTCCGACACCTCCGTCGTGGGTGCGACCCACATTCCCGGTTCGACGGACGCGATCGTCACGGACACCCACCGTCCTGTCGCAGTGCCCATACGGGTCGTGGCATAGCCCAGGTAGCCGATACCGCTGCAGGCAATCCACGCTGCCAGGCACACGGAGGCAGGCGCGTGGACGAGCCAGGTGATGGACACGATCTGCGCCATGAGCACCATGGTTGTGGCCATGGCAACCGTGAGACCGAATACGTCGAGATTGCCACCAGGTCCCATCAGTGCAGGCCGGGGAAGACCGAGGTTGAGCCGGCCGTCACGGCGCAGGCCGGAGATGGGCCGATCGACTCTCGTTGGTGTCGGTAGTTCGATCGCGCCGAGCGCGGCGGCCAACTGATCCTCGATGACAGCCTGCGTCATCCTGCAGGTCGGGCAGGACCAGGTAGGACCGTCCAGGGAGGCTCCAGTGAGTTCCGTGCCGTCGCGGGGGCAGGCCAGCGGCCCGGACGTGAAGTGCGCATTCCAGTGGTTGAGCGCCCTCACCACATCTGGCTCGTGTGAACCGTTTTGGCAGGTCATGCGGCTGCACCGCGTCGATGTCGACGGTCCGCGAGCATCCGCTGGCGTTCGCGTGCTGTGGCCGCGCCCCAGATGCCGTGCGCTTCGCCGTGGTCGAGTGCGTGGTTGAGGCAGGTCACGCGGACCGGGCACTTGGCGCAGATTCGTTTCGGCAGCGCCACGCTCGTGCCCTTCTCCGGGTAGAACAGATCGGGATCGGCTTGGCTGCAGAGTCCTTCGCGCTTCCAAGCCAGGCCGGTGTCGTCGTCGATGACGAGGTGCTCGAACAGCGCCGTGATCCGGGCTGGGGACGCCGGGGGCCGGGTGCCGGTCATGGTCGAACCACCTCGCTGTCTGTCGACGCGGCCGCGACTACGACGGTGATGTCGCTCAGGTACTCATCGGCGATGCTGCTGCCCCGCAGCAGGTTGTGTTCGAGGTAGGACGCGAGGTCGCTGGGAACATCGCTCGCGTCGAAGTCGCGGGCATAAGCGGCGTAGTCCTCGTCGGTCACGGTCGCGGTGACGGTGAGGGTGATCGTCTTCATCGAATCTCTCCTGGTTGCGGTGATGAGGAACGCTAGGTGTCCGGTTGTCCGGTCAGGCCTCGGTCCGAGGTGCACCGAGGGCGGCCCGGGCCCGGGCGAGTGCAGCAACTCGAAGGGTCTCGGGGGCATCACGCAGGGTCTTCCCGACGTTTCCGTGATCGACGCGGTCATCGAGGGCGACCTGCAGGTCGACGACCCGCTCCGTGATCGAGACCTGCTCGTGGGTGGGCTGCGCAAGTGAGATGCCGCTGAGCGGGTTCTCGAAGGTGGTCGACCAGTACGCGGCGTCGCGTGCTGCATTCGCCCACTCTCCGGCGAGTTCGTAGATTCCCTGCCGCTGCTGCGGTGTGGCGCCGACGATGCGCTGACGCAGAATCCATCCGCCGTCGCCGGTGAGAGCTTCCGACTCCGGGTCGACCCAGCGCTGCGAGGCGAGGCGATCGCGCACCAGGTCGTTGATCTGCGCGACCGTCATGGTGGTTGCGTCGATCGGGTGGAAGTCGCGCTGGGGGCGCTGCCAGATCTCGCGCAGTGTCACCTGGGGTGCGCCGACGTCGGGCAGGTCGACTTGCAGCCATCCTCGGGGCGACTCGTCGTCGGAGAATCCGCGTCGGACCGTCGAGCCGGTGTACCAGACCTGGCCACGTCCGTCGGGGTCTCCGAATCCCTCGACCGGCCCGGGGGTGTGGAAGTCCGACAGGAGGGTGAGGTCGAACCCTCGGGTCACCCACTCGGTCGGGACGAGGCGGTCGGCGCCGTGCCGTTCGGCGGCCTTGTAAAGGCGTTCGTCACCGACGAAGATGCCGTGCGAGCACAGGATGTTGATGCCGTGGTCGAGTGGCTCCGGTTCGATCAGGATGCCCTGGTTTCGGAGATCTGGGTCGAGTCCGTAGTGGCTGATGACGTGTAGGTAGATGGCCTGGTCGGGGTCGGGCTGGTGGATCTCGTAGAGGCCGGGGTACGGGCCGACGCTGTCTTCTGGCGCGCGGCGGCTGTCGGGGTAGACGGTGAAGGCGTTCATCGTGGGTCGGTCGAACATGGCGACGGCGGAGAGGTCGGCACCCGATCCTGCGCAGTGGTTGCCGCTGTTCTTCCCGTTCCAGAGGCCCGCGTCGAAGACGATGTCGTCGAGCCTCTGGACTGATTCGACGTCGCGCGGGAGTGGTCGGGACCAGTGGGTGACGTCTCCTCCGTGCCACAGACCCTGGCATCCGGCGTCGATGATCTGTGTGACGGCCTGGCTGTATGCGAGTTGGCCGTCGAGGACGCGGAGGTTCCAGCCGGTGTCGCGGTGCATCCGCATGCCGCGAGTGCTGTAGCCGGCGTGCGTGCATCCGATGGTGGCGAATCGGTAAGTCATGAATCAACGGTGACATTTCGCTTCTCCGTGTGTTGCAACGCAACTCGGGGCCACCGAAACCGCAGCGCATCCCACAACCTCGCTCACCGTGCGCTAGAGTGATCACCATCGGATCTGCCACACAATTTGCATAGGACATTCCCATGAGCACAGCTGTGCTCGGCGACCCTATTGGTATCGCCGATTCTGCTGACCGTCGTCTTTGCGACGCCATCCTCGACGTGTTCGAGTCTGACGAAACATCGGATCGCGCACGCGCAGTTAAGGTTTGCTCGCGCTGCCCTCTCGTGCAGGCATGCCGAAACCGAACCCGAGTCGAAATCCTCGAGGGCATCGGACCATGCGCAGTCGTCCGTGCCGGCGTGGCATGGGACTACGACGGATACCCCGACGCCGACCTCCACACCGACGCCACCGCTCTCGGATGGATCCCCGACGCCGCGAAGCGTCCAGATGCCGTTGACGACAACAACACTGACCTGGACAAGCCGGACGAGAACGTCGTCGAGCTCGCCTTCCACGACCCTGGTCTGCTCCGAGAGCACGAGTTCAGCGTCGCCGAGAGTGAGGCAATCGTCCTTCGTGGCGCCAAGCAGGGGAAGTCGATGAACTTCCTCGGCAAGATCCTCCGGATGCACTACCGCAATGTCCACAAGCTGGCGCTCAACCTCGGCGTCCGCGACGCATTCGAAACGAAGCCACGGCGCACCAAGACCCTCGATGAGACTGTCATCGAACTCGAGACCCTGGTCCTCGACCACGACATCGAGACCGAGTCCCCGGACCGCGCTGTTGACAGCGGTCAACTGTCCTTCGACGACCTGACCGCCATCGACACAGTCGAGCAGATTGCCCGGACCGACGCTGTTACCGCGGCCATCCCTGCCTTTACACCTCGTGCGCTGCTACGTCGACTCACCGGCCGGATCCCTCGGCGATTCCGCGCAGGCAAGGTCGACATCGCGAAAATCGTTCAGCAGAAGACGTCTTCGCCCCTCGCGGATTCATCGTCCGGCCCGCACGGGATCTCCTCGGGTTCGTCGATCGCTCACACCACAGGCCGGCCGCGGCCGTCGGACAGGACCACCTCTCCGTTCTCCTCCCCCAGTGATTCCGCGAGCGTGCACTCCCGATTTATGCGCGCGCCGACTTCGACCGGGCCCTCGCTCCTAGCTCGGCCTTGCACGGTGGGGTTGCCGAGGAGACCCGGCTCTACCACTGGTGTCGATCCTCCACGCACACAACCGGATCCAGTCAGCACTTCCGGATGCCGCGGTGGGCCTTTTTCATGGCCTCTGCCCACCGCTGATCACGCTGACCATGCGCGCCCGACATCTGTCGCGAGACCCCGCGTGTCCGAGGCCATCACCCGCCCCGATTCTGATCGGGTCTGTTCCTTAGCACTGCAGCAGCCACCACCCCGTTCGATGAGCACGATCCGAGCGGGGTACTCGTCGTGCCCATCCACCGACCGGCCGAAGGGCACCAGCTCCGGTATCTCAGCGGACTTCAGCGGAGGCCGGCTCAGGCGGGTTCCCGACCCCTGCGGACTTGCCGACCCTCGGGTGACCTCGCGCCGACCGAGGTCACCAGCCCCACAGTCAGGCACCAATGTCGAATGCAGTTTTCATGCTGCTGCACAACGTAATACGCCGGCGCACCCACATCATCTGTGGATACACCGGCGTAGCGCCGCGGCGAGACGGTCAGCCTGCCTCGTGCAATGTCCAGTACCGCTCCGGACCGAGAATGGCCACCACCGGAGCCACCAGAGCGGAACGCACTCCTTGGCCGGCAACCAATGCCTCATTCTCGAAGAGGATCGCTGCGGACGCGCTCACCGCAGCCGCCTCCGCGCCGTAGGGAAAGACCCCAGGAAGCCGGGCATCTCGACACACGGCCTCATGTGCCAGGAACGCGCGCGGGCGCGACTCCCGATAGAATCCGATTGCGAAGCCGCGACTTTCGATTGCCTCTATGAGCTCGTCCAACGCGCTGCTCTGGGCGTCCAAAGCTGCTGCTGCGGTCTCCGCGAACAGCCGAGACTGATCGGGATCGAGACGCGACAGCCTCGCACGCATCGCATGGATGCGGGCTGCCTTCGTCGCGAGCGCTTGATCCGCCGCATCCATCGTTGCGATCATGGGTCAGCGTCCCTGCCCGTGCATGGCCAGTCCCTCGTCGAAGAGCACAGCGGCCTGCTTCAACTCGTTGACCAGCGAGGCCTTCCCCTCACTCTCGGGCAGCGCCTCCAGCAGCTGGAGGTTCTCCTGTGCTGCGTTCCGTGCCTTCTCGAACTCCTCGGAGGTTTTCGGCCCCGACTTCGTCGACTTCATCGATGCGCTGTTCTCGGTGAGTCGAGCAGTCAGCGCCTTGATCGCCTCCTTGATGTGGTCGTTGTTGGTGGCGGCCGTGACCACAGCTGCCTCGCTCTCGGTGAGGACCACAATGCTGTCGCGCTGGGGCATATTCGTCTCCTGTCGTTCGGTGTCACTGGGTAGGGAAGGCTCCGGTGGACTCGATGCGAGAGGCTAGGTGTCGGGTTATCCAGCCTGATGCGCTGGACGCGCAGGTCTGATTGAATCCGGGGATGGGAATCGTGCGCACGTCCACCACTCGCATCCTCGCCCCGATCGACGCGACATACCAGGCTGTCGCTGACGCTATGGGCTCGGCCGGACTTGACGTCACTCCAGGCAACCCGGTCACCGGCACTGCGAAGCGATCGCTGATGAAGAATCGATGGGCGTCCACCGTCACGGCAAGCGTTCGTCCGGAGACCGACACGACCACACTGGTCGACTGGACCGTCGACATGATGGGCGACAAGCACTCGACCGTCCTGTCCGAGATCCTCGAGGCATTGCAGGGCGTGACCGTCGACGATCTTGGCGTTACCACCGCCCTTGAGCGACTCGGTAAAATGGGACGATTCTTCGGATTCCGCGAAGCATCTGCACTTACGCAGTACGTCCATACCGACGAGCGCGTCATTGAGTTAGCACAAGGCGTCTACGACAACAACCAGGGAATGCTGGTCCTCACCACGCAGCGACTGTTCTTTTTCGACAAGTCCATGCTGGGTGCGAAGGTCGAAGAATTCGACATCACCGCGATCGGATCGCTTGGCCACTCGAAGAAGATGGGCGGCGAAGTCATCAGCATCTCGATCTCTGGTCGGTCGGCCGATATAAAGCAGGTCGCACACGGACGGGCCGAGACCTTCATTCAGGCGTTTCGCAAGGTAAAGGCCAATCTGACCGCGCCGTCTGCACCCGTCCCGGCTGTTTCACACGCTGCTGCGGTACCTGACATCGCAGATCAGATTAAGAAGCTCGCCGAACTGCGTGACCTCGGCGTCGTGACCGAAGCAGAGTTCGAGGCGAAGAAGGCGGACCTGCTCGCACGGATGTAGGAACAGACCGGAGAATGCCCCTGCATAGCTGGGGCATTCGCCGTTTCGAGGTCGGCCTCGGTCACGCCCGTTGAATCCGGAGGGTGGGTGGCGGGTTTCGTGTCGGTCGAATGGGGCCTCGACAATACGAAGCGAGCGGAACTCCGCGGTTGACAAGCCAGCGGATGCGCATCATTCGATTGATCATCGCTGATGGTACGTTCGCAACATTCGGCAGGTGTTGCGGCTCCTCGAACAGGCCGAGGCGATGGTAGTGGCGCACCGCTCTCGGCGTCGTTCCGACCACATCGGCAGGCTGACCTACTCGCATGAGTCGAGTGTCAACTATGCCCCAGCGTCAAGGTCAACTCCCTCGAGTCAGGCGGGCGCGGATCCAATTTCGCGGAGTCCCTGCCATTGGATATCCGACCACCGAGCAAACCGGAATCCGTCCAGATCCGCGTGATCCGGAGCCCCCGTTCGGTGTGACCACCGGCTGGTCAAACGATCCAGTCCCCAGGCGGCCCAACACAACCCGCTCGGTGAACACATTCGCTGCAACCGCCATCAAGACGTGAATGGTCCGGCGACAAGGGAAATCGCTTGTCACCGACCCATTCAGTCACAGCTTGACCCAGATCCGTCCGTCCCAGAATCGATCGAACTCGTTGTCGGGCTTCTCCAGGTAGGCCTTCACGCCGGGCGAGTCAACGCGACCGCGAAGTGCGGAGTAGCTGCCGGAGGGGAGGATGGTTTCGCCGGGTCGCAGGACGGGCGTCTCGCGGCGTGCCACGCGACGGAGCCTCGCCGCGATCTCGTACTCGTCGATCAGCGACTCGATTGCGACGCCCTCGGGTTCGTAGGCAGCGTCCTCGGGATGCAGGCTCTGGTAGTCAGCCACCCACCGATCCCATGCCTCGCGGTGTTCCTGCACGGCCGTTGCCCAGAACACCATCACGGTGCCGCCGCGTCCGTCTTGCTCGACATTGGCGACCTTCTTGCCGTTGCGCCGCAAACTCGCGACGTATGCGAACCCATCGGAGGTCTGGTGACCCTTGTAGGAGGCGATGGACCAGTCGAGGTCCGGGATGGGCAGTTCCGTCGCGGGCAGGGTCACGGTTGCCATGGGAGGTCCTTTCGGGAGGTTGTTGGTTCGTCCCGAACGCTATTGACCTGTGCTGGCGGGTGTTTCAAGACTTCTGACGCCGTCAGGCCACGGTGTCGAGGAGTGCCGATACCGGCTTGAGTGCCCTGTTGACGAGTTCGCACAGTGTCGCGATCACATGGCTGATCTGTGCTGCAGGGTCGTACAGGTGCTGCGCGGAGAACATGTCGGTGTCGCGGGTGACGTTCGGGAGTGCGAGTCGGATCGTGTCGATGTTCGGGAGGTCGATGTATACGACGCCGCTGAGGGATTGCTCGTTCGGTTCGGGCCCGACGAGGTCGACGGAGACCTCGAGGGCAGTGCCGGCGACCGCACCGTGCAGGTCGAGGGCAGGATCTGTCGAGGGCAGCATCTTCCAGTCCCCGGTCAGATATTCAGCGAGGATGCCGTACGCGCTGTCGAGGTAAGCGGAGCCGTAGTGGAACCACGGATCTTTGGGGAGCAGGCGGTCGATCCGGTCTTCGTCGGCGATCAAGTGGGCAGCGAAGCTGGCGATCGTCGCGGGGTCTGCGCTTACGGTGATCATGGGGGTGTTCCTTCCGTGGGCTCATGGGGTTGGTCCGGCCCGCCACGACGCGGCGGGCCGGAGCTGCGGCTGGTGCTCAGACCTTGGCGCGGAGGATGCCGAACAGCGTGTTGACCAGCTCCTCGACCGGGCCGTCGGTGGCGGCTTCCTTGAGCGCAGTGATGGCGTCGAGGACGTCGTGTGCGTTGTCGGCGCGTGCGGCGGCGTCGAGGTCGAGCACGTGGACCGCCGAGCTGGCGTAGCTGATGCTCCCGTCCCAGATCACGACGAGCGGGGTTGGGGAGGAGGGGTGGCCGGAGGTTCTCGAGGTTTCACTCGGTAGCGGCGCGGGCTGCTGGGCCGGCTCGGGCTGGGCGGCCGGGGCTGCGGGCTGCTCCAGCTCTGGTGTGGGTGCGGTGGCCCGCGGCTTCGCCTGTTCGGGCTCGGGCTCGGTGGGGTGCGGCTGCTTCTGCTCCGGCGTGGCCAGTGCTTGTGCAGTCGGCTCCGGGTCGGGCGTGGAGGTCTGCGGGAGGTCGCGAATCGGCTCGGGGTCCGTGGTCGGCAGTTCCGGCTCGGGAGTGGGCTCAGCGGCGGGTGCGGGGTCCGTGGATGCGGGGGCTGCTGCGACGGTTTCGATCACGGTCGGCGCGTACTGGGACGTTGTCGGTGTTGGGTCGACGCTGGGCGTCGGCTCCCCTGCCGGCGCAGCGGCCGCGGGTCGCGTCGAACCGATCGGCTTGACGGGGCTGCGCCGTCCGCGACTGCGGGGCGCGGTGAATCCTGTCGTCATCGGTAAGTCCTTCCGGTAGGTGCGTTTTCGATCGTTGTTCCGAACGTAAGCAACGATGCCGACACCAATTCCCCGGTGTTTCAGTTTGTCTCGCCCGATGTCGAGTTCACCGCATGAGGCGGGACAGGCCTGCTGCCAGCTGGGCGAACCTGCGAACCGTGGCTGGGTCGGCCGTATTCGAGCGCACCGCTGCCAACCGCGCCGGGCCGTACGCCCGCGCGCACTCGCTCACCGCTCTCATCGGTTCCCGCTGATCCGGCGTGCCGGCCCGCAGTGCCGTAACCGCGGCGCGTGCTGCCTCGTCGGGAGCAGTGGACAGCAGCCAGGCCCACCGATCCGGGGTATCTGGTGGGGCCGTCGCGGCGCGCTCGACGACGGCGCAGTACCGATCAGGCAGCAGGTCCGCGAGTTCGAACACGTCGGGCAGTCGTAGACGGCTCCACAGCGTCGGGTCGTCGATGAGCTGGGCCGCGAGATCGCGGATGCAGTCCAGATGCTCGAACGGGGTGACGTTGCGAGACGGCGGCGGTGTCGGCGGGGCGTGGACCTGGAGTTGACCCTCGGCGATCCCGAGTTCGCTTGCGAGCCATCGCCGGTACCGCAGAATCAGGACGTCGTCGGCGAGTTCGTCGAGCATGGCTGTCGCGCGGCGCACGGCGACGGCCGCCTTCTCTGGGGTGTCAGCGTCGGCAAGTAGACGGCCGAGCATCTGCCGAATCAGCGGTTGACGTGCGTTTACGGCGTCCCTCACGGCTTGGTCGCCGTGGTCGACGCGCAGCTGACACGGGTCCGAACCGCGCTTCCCCGGAACTGCGAGGGTGACAGTCGCGAACTGGTGGCAGGTGACAGCGATCTTCCAGGCGGCGGTCTGACCCGCGTTGTCCGCGTCGAGCATCACGACGATCTCCCCGTCGGACCCGAGCAGTCTGGACAGCAGTCGCGCGTGCGCCGCGGTGAACGCGGTGCCGCACACGCCGACGACCTCTCGATGCCCGGCGGCGGCCACTGCCATGACATCGGTGTAGCCCTCGACGACGATCACACGGCGATGTTTGACGATCGCGGGGCGCGCGGCGTCAAGCCCGAAGAGAGTGTCGGACTTGCGGAACAGGGCACTGTCGTCGCTGTTGACGTACTTGCGGTATCGCTCGGGGTTGCGGCTGGGGTTGTCGAGGCTGCGACCGGCGAGCCCGACGATGCGGCCTTGTGGGTCGTGCAGCGGCCAGATCAGTCGGCCGGCGAAGGTGTCGTAGGGCTGACCGGTCCGTCCCTGGCGGATGAGCCCGGCGTCGTGTCCAGCGCTCGCGGGCAGCCCGCGAGCGGCCAGGTGTACGCCGAGGACGGTGGTGTGGGCACGCGGCGCGTAGCCGATCCCCCACTGGCGGATGTGAACGTCGGTGAAGCAGCGGTCGGTCAGGTACCGGCGAGCCTGTGCGGCACCGAGGTCATCGGTAATCGCGGTCGAGTACACGTCGGCGGCAACCTCCAGGGCGGCACGCAGCAGTTTCGGTGTCCCCACCGCGCTGCCGCGGTGAGTCTGCTCAGGCTCGGTGGGGATCGCCACCCCGACCTGTTCGGCAAGCTGCTCGACCGCTTCACGGAAGGTGAGCTGTTCGACGAGCTCGAGGAAAGTGATGACGTCACCACCGCAGCTGCACCCGAAGCAGTGAAAGACCCCGGTCCCCGGGTTGACGTAGAACGACGGCGTTCGCTCGTCGTGGTCCGGAAGCGGACAGCAGCCCTTCGACTCTCCCCTGGATGCGGGGGCGAGACGCGTGTAGCGGGCGACGATCTCGTCGATCGTCGCCCGCTCACGGATCTGTCCCAGGGTCTGGTCGGGGATCCTCATGCAACGCTCCTCACCGCGTCGAGAGCCAACTGGTGGAGCCACCCTGCGAGGTGATGGCCGGCGACTGCTCACAAGCGGGCGGCTTCATCCTCGGTGAACCTGGAGATCGACTGACTTACGTCGCCTACCAGCACCTTCTGCAGGTGGTCCCGCTTCGCGAGCACACCTGCAAGAACCGGCGAGCAGTTGTGCGTGACGATGCCATCGCCGATGTAAGAATGGTCGTCCGCAACCTCAAGTGAATGAACGGTGCCGTTGAACTTCTCGCGGACGACCTTCTCCGGAGTCCACGCGGGGTCACCTGCGCGCCATGCCCTATGTCTCTCGCGCTCGAAGAGCGGGCGAGAATCCAACACCAGCATGCCCTCCACAAGGTTGCACGCACGGATCGTGGCAGTACGAGTGAGCATCAGGTACCCGGCGCGGTTGCCAGCTTCGTTGAAGCGCTTGGTGACGAGCGGGTGCTCGATCATGCGCCCATATGCGGCCAGGCACCGTGCAGCGCGGTCTGTCATATCCCCCAGGCTGCGCCAGAATCCGTCGATCAACGCCTGCCCCCAGGCGGAACGTCCGCGCTCTTCTTTGAATACGATGTCAGGGATGCCGAATGTGACGGAGACGCGGGCCTCCTCGACGAGGGCTTCCGCCTTCGTGTCGTAAGCACCGAGAACCCACATCGCGTCGCCGCCTTCCTCATGCATCCGGGCAGCCAGGCCTGACGAGCGGCGCTGACCACCGCCGCCGTGGTAAGGACTTGTGATACCGACCCTGTACTTGTCGCCGCGGCGCATTAAGTAAACGAGCTTCTTCCCCTCGAACCCCGGGCCAACCTTGGCGAAGGTGATGTGCTCGGGCGTGTAGCGGGTAGTCAATCCGGATTCCGTTTCGACGCGGATCAGTTCGCCGTTATGACGGCGTGTCGCAACATTGATCACCGGTTTGCCGCGCATCCTGATTGCCGCGTGTTCAGCGAAGTAGGAGACGACCCTGTCGCCGACCCGAACCTGCTCGATCGGTTTGGTTTCGCCGCCGGCCATGCGCACAAGAGTCCCGGTCGGCTGGCAGTCTGGCGCTTCATCGAGCAACAGGAAGCTCAGTGGTGAGATCCCCAGGGCGTGAGCGGTGGTCGAGAACGGGATCTTCCCTATCCGGAGCTTGTCGAGTACCGGAGCCAACACCATCCCGCGAAGTCCGCGGAAGGCGAGGGAATGCGCCGTCGACGCCGTGACGCGGGAGCCAGATTTTCGGCCAGCCTCATCGGCAATCAACTTTTTGACGGCGAGATACAAACCGATGCGGTTCTGCTCCGCGAGGATCTCCGCGAGCTGCAGCAGGGTGCTGGTCTTTCCGGTGCCAGCGCTGGCACGAACGAGCAGCGGATCCCCAGTGCGGAACAGCTCCTGAATGTACAGCTGCTCGTCGGTCGGCGCGAAGGTCATGTGCGGGGTCGCTTTCTCGGATCGGAGCCAGTCGGTGGTACTCGCACAGTTCCAGCGACTGCTGCATGGTGTTGCACCATGCAGCAGCCACCGTATGGGTCGTGTTCTCCGCACCCGGCGAACGGAGAACTACGGGCGCCCCACGCTGGGATCCGCAGCGGACAGACCGTGTACCGGGCACAATCTGGACGTGCCCTCCACCTGGTCACCGCCATCGCCGATGCTTGCCGCGCTCGGTCAGCCACCGGGCGGTGAAGGGCAGGCATTCGAGATGAAGTGGGACGGAAACGAGCAGGTTCGCAGATTCCAACACCTCCCAGTGCCGAAACCCACGCCTCGCTCCCCCGATTCGAATCACTTCACTGCCAGTTCAACGCTTCCTAACCGCTCACGAAGACCAACGAGCTCGCGGAAGTGGGCATCAATTGGGGCGAGTTGTGTTGGAGCTGCGAGATGCGTCGAGGAGTGCCACGACGTCGAGTTCGCTCGGCCACCGCATAGAGATTTCGGGGATGGATCCGACGCCGTCCGCGACCACCCACACCGTTCCGTAGTCGTCGATGGTCACGCGTGGGTGGGTCGCGAAGATCGGTGTGCTGGTGACCGGTTCGAGCGTCCGCCCGTCGAGCAGGGTGAACAGCCAGAACTGGCGAGTGCGGTCGTAACCGACCGGCCCTGGAAGAGGCCACCAGCCGGAGCGCCCGGTCCCGTCCGGGGGATGGTCGGTGAACCACACGTACGGCCCGACCTGCCCGGCAGACATGAGCCGTTTCGGCAAGGGCCGCAGATCTCCGAGGGTGAGGTCCTCCTGTACGGGTGCCGCGTGTTCGCCGAGAAACAGTCGCAGCGGTGTGCCGCCGAGGAACAAGCGATACTGACGGCGCGTGTGCGGAAGGATCGGTCCGACAGTCGATTCGCCATCCGGATGGACGCGCACGAGCCGGAAAGTGGAGTCATCGGCACGGACGGCGACGACGAAGCCGTCCTCGTCGTCGACGCCGACCGCAGCCACATACCCATCCGGAGCGCTCACCTCGACCGGAGGTCCGTCCGGACCGTGCAGTGTCCACCTACCTTCCGCCCGGCAGGCCAGCAGGATTTCTCCCAGCACGGCGCCGGTGAGGACCGGGATGTCGTCGACCCGACACGGCGTCTCGCCCGCATCGATCCGGAACAGCCCGTCCCCGCCGGCCACCCAGCAGCCGCCCGGGATCGCCCAGATCCGGCGCGAGACCCCGATCGCCCCGGGCAGCACGTATTCATGGACAACGCGGTCCGCGCCGATGCTCACTGCCAGCGGCAGCGAACTGTCGACCACCCACAGCAACCCACCGGCGGCAGAGATATCACCGGCAACGAGGCTCGGACGAGCAGGCAGATCCGGGACATCGTCCAAGTCGAGGTCGATCAACACCCCGACATCGGAGTCGGCCTCGTCGCCGTCTTGTTCGAACAACCCGCCGCGGTCGAAGAATCTGGGTGCGGCGTCGACGTCCCGCAACTGCCGGTGCCCGCCGACGACATTCCACGAACCCACGGTTCCGGGCCTGCGACGGAATCGTTCGCTGACGATCCGGACCCGGGTGACACGACCGCGCACACGCCCCTCGGTGTCGTAACCCAAGACTCCGTGGAAGTGGCCGAGGAGTTCGACCCGGCCGGTCAACGGCCGAAAGCCACGCCACGATGCAGTCCAGCCGTCGCCGCGCAACAGCCCTGACCACTCCCACTGGCGCGGGATGGCTTCGCCCGTGTACTGCCAGACCGGCGGCCGAGTACTCGCTTCGAGAAGCGCACGCACAGTGACCGCCCCATCACCGGCGGGTGGCCTTTCGACGAACCGGAGTGGGAACGCGATGACCGATCCGACTCGAGGAGGCGGTATCTCGCCATCCTCGATCGCGACGGCTTCGATCTGGACGGACAGCGTTCGACGTCCCGTCATGAACCTTTCCACGCAGTAGTCACACGGCCGATGCTATCCGCACGACCGCGCAGTATGGCGGCAGCACACAGCCAGGCGCCCGCGTGGGATGGCAGACCGTCCACGTTGCTTGACCACGAACACAGGGACACCTACATCCTGAACGCGGCTCTGACACGGCCCGCGTCCGACCGCTGGGCCGGGCCATCTGGAATGGTGGCGGTATGCCCCTACCGGATCCGTGGAGTGAGAGCCTGGTGTGGCGGATCCCCACTGTCGACGACGGAACCGGATTCCTCGACAGCCGCGGTTTCGATCCACCGACACCGTGGATCCAGGCGCTCGCCGCGGTCGGCCGCGATCTGCGCTGCCTGCGATACGGCCGTGACGCCGACACCGATCGACTGGTGTGGGACCTCGCGATCAACAGCGACTACTACGTCTCGATCGGATGGCAAGGCACACGGGGGATCAGCAGCTTCGGGATCGGTGAGGGGCTGACGATGGAAACCCCGTTCGCCGAAGCGGCAGCGTGGGTCGCCGAAGTCGTCCAGGACAACCTCGCCGGATACGACTTCGTACAGTGGCCCAGCCGCGGCCGCCACCTGCTCCTGCCCAGGCTGCGAGACGGACGGCCGGTATGGATCGACCCCCACGGCGACGTCATCGTGAGCCCCATCGGCCAACTGTGCAAACACGCCGACCTGTGGCCACCCCCGGAGTGACTTCCGGGGGCATGCCGCCGACGTCCACACCACCGCGAACACCCGGGTTCTCGGCGCTCTGGGCCTCCGCGTGGACTGGAACGCCGGGCTGGTCGCTCTACTCTATCGACCCGAAGTGTGTTTGGTCTGCGCTGGTGGTCGGGCCTTCGTCGTCGGCCACATCTGGATCAGGTAGTCCTCGACTGGGCTGCTGTCGACAAGGTACCCATCGAAATGAGTATCTTTGCCACGCGCACAAATCCGGACTCGATAGCGGCGCCTTCCAGCTGGGGTGAAGCCACGGATACCAGGCGATCCGGGTTGATCGCTCCAAAACGACAGGACATCGGCTCCATGCTCGGTGTCGTGGACGAGGTCGCCTTCGACGATGTCTTCCCACTCGCGGTCGTCGCAGTCCGCCGGTTCCTCGTGTACTTCCACGACGACGTTGACCGGCCCGCCCTTGATTCCCACCTTCACGCTGATGGTGTCCTCGGCGAAGATGGCTAGTGCCAACTCTGGATACCGGCCGTGGATGAGTTCTCGTGGCGGTCCAGCTTCGATCATGAACTGGTGGTAGTCAGCATCAATGACGGCTTGGTGTCGTTCTACGGTCACATCGGAACACTGCCACACCGCGGGATCATCACCCGTCGCGATCGGCGCGTGATGTCACCTGAGCACGGCACCGCATCCGCGATGCAGATCTCAATTCGCCTGGCGTTACATGTAGTACGGCATAGAGTCGACCGAATACCCGAAACCACACATCACGATCCCCGTCAGCGCGCACGCCACCACAAATCCCGCAACAGCAGCCCTCGCACGTCTCCACAACCCGAACACCACCGCCCCGACAGCCGCCAACACCACCAGCGGCAATGCCCAGCACCACCAGTAGGCAGCGCTGCCAGGCGGGAAAGTCTCGACACCCCACGCCTCACGCAGACGCGCAACCGCAGACCAGTAGCTCAGGACACACGCGAACACCCCGGCACACGCACCCCACAGCCCCTGCGCGAGCTGAGACGCCCGCTTCTCATCCGACACCACAACACCGAACCTAACCACCCCACGCGCCGTGACACCTCGACGCTCCAGGTCACAACGCCTGAAACACTCCACCCATGCGAACACGGACCTGCATCGGCGCCTACGGGCCCACTGGTAATGCGGGATGTTGGAACCTGCGGAATTCAGGTCAGCTCCCTCCGGATGACGGTCATCGAGTCGTCAGACTGGGGTCCACCGTAGCTTTGCGTGAACCTGCCCGATCAGCCTTCCGCAGCAGTTCCGCGTGCGAAAACTCGGATCTAACTGCAGCAGTTCGGGTTCAGCACGACGAGGAGTGCATCGAGGGCGGCGGTGTGGACACGGTGGCAGACATTCATACCGCGGCGGGTGGAGACGATCATGCCCGCCTTACGGAGCTGAGTGAGATGGTGACTGACGGTGGATTCGGCGAGGTTGAGGTCGATAGCGAGGTCGCATGTGCAGACTTCGCGCTCGTCTGCGGTGAGCAGGATGGACATGAGCTTGATCCAGACCGGGTCGGCCAGGGCCTTGAGCCGGAGTGCGAGCCCGAGTGCCGCGTCGTCGGTCATCGGTCCGGCTGAAACCGGGGCGCAGCAGATGGGCGCGGAGACGTCGATGACGGGCAGCGTCTTGGGCATGAATCGATCCTACAGATTATCGACATATGTAAAAAAGGTGAGATCCTGAAGTGGTCGATAGTTCTGCATATGCCGTTTAGCAGGGAGGCTGTCATGTCACGCGCCCAGCTCGCCCTCAACGTCGACGACCTGCAGGAAGCAATCACGTTCTACACGAAACTGTTCGGCACCGAGCCCGCCAAGCTCAAGCCCGGCTACGCGAACTTCGCGATCGCCGAGCCACCGCTGAAACTCGTGCTGCTCGAGAACCCCGGCAAGGGCGGCACCCTCAACCACCTCGGCGTCGAGGTCGAATCGAGCGAAAAGGTCCACTCCGAGATCGCCCGCCTGACCAGCGAAGGGCTGTTCACCGACGAGGAGATCGGCACCACCTGTTGCTTCGCCACCCAGGACAAGGTGTGGGTCACCGGCCCGGCCGGGGAGAAGTGGGAGGTCTATACCGTCCTCGCCGACTCCGAAACATTCGGATCGAGCCCGCAGCACCCGGGCGACCCGGGCGCTCAGGGTGGGGTGTGCTGCGGCACCGCCGCCGCGGGCGAGAAGCCGACCCCTGACACGTCCTGCTGCTGATCACCCCGGGCACGGGTTCGGCCGCCCACCGGCGGCCGAACCCATCTTCACGGCCGAAGGCCGGCAACGAAAGTGCTCACCCGCCGGCGATGTCGTCGCGGACATCACCGCGAGCAAGTGCCCGCAGCGCCTCGACCCCCACGGGTTCGGCGGCGAGCATCGGCACCACCGCGCATCGTGTGGCGTGTTCGGCGGTGATGGTGGCCAGTTCGGTGGCCTCCGCCGCGGCGCGACGCCGCAACAGCGGCGAGGACGGTGCCGCGGCGGCAAGGGAGTTGTTGACCACCCACGCCCACGGGTGGATCCCGGCGCGTTCGAGGTCTGCCTGCAGGCCCGCCGCTTCGAGACGCGGGGTGGTTTCGGCGAGGGTGACCAGGACGACCTTGGTCTCGTCGGGGTTCTGCAGCCGCATCAACGGGGTGGTGAAGTGGGCGTGCTCGCCCATCTGCCGGGCGATCTCGCGGTGGTAGGAACCGGTGGCGTCGAGCAGCAGCAGGGTGTGCCCGGTGGGGGCGGTGTCGACGACGACGAACTTGCGGCGGGATTCGTGGATGACCCGCGAGAACGCCTGGAAGACGGCGACTTCCTCGGTGCACGGCGATTTCAGGTCCTCGGACAGCGCGGCGCGACCCTGCTCGTCGAGCGCAGCGCCCTTCGACTTCAGGACACGGGCGCGGTACTGCTCGGTGGCCTCGGCCGGGTCGATACGCGAGACCTCGAGGCCCGCGACGGCGCCGGCGAGGGTCTCGGTCAGGTGCGCGGCGGGGTCGGTGGTGGTCAGGTGCACCGGGTGGCCACGCTCGGCCAGCGCGACCGCGACGGCCGCGGCGAGGGTGGTCTTCCCGACGCCGCCCTTGCCCATGAACATGATCAGCCCGTGATCGTCGGCGGCGATCTCGTCCACGAGAGCCGACAGTGACACCGCATCGGCCACCGCGCCCGGCCCGTTCGTGGGGGCGGCCGGTTCGTCACAGTGTGTGGTGGTGGCGGTGAACAGGGAGTCGAGGGCATCGATGCCGACCATGTTGGTGGGTTTGAGTTCGACTTCGTCGACGGGCAGCGCGGCCAGGTTCGCCGGGAGTGTGTCCAGGAGGGCGTGTTCGCGGCGGTGGATCGCCGTGTCGAGGGCGTCGCGCCCGTCCGGCGCCGGGAGGAGTCCGTTGACGACGACGTACTGGTGGGCCAGGCCGATGTCGGCGAGTTCGGTCTGGGTGCGGGTGATTTCCGCGATCGGGGCCCGCTGCGCCCGGGTCACCAGCACCAGGCGGGTGCGGTCGGGGTCGGCGAGGGCTCCGACGGCGGCGGCGTAGATGCTGCGCTGCTTGTCGAGTCCGGCGAGCGGGCCGAGGCACGAGGCGTCGCCCTTGCCGTCGTCGAGGAACTCGGTCCAGGATCCGGGGAGCTGGAGCAGCCGGATGGTGTGGCCGGTCGGGGCCGTGTCGAACAGGACGTGGTCGAACCCGTCGATGACGCCGTCGGTGTCGGTGAGCAGCGCGGTGAACTCGTTGAACGAGGCGATCTCGGTGGTGCACGACCCCGAGAGCTGTTCGGTGATCGAGGCGATCTCGGCGTCGGGCAGCAGCCCGCGCACCGGCCCGACGATCCGTTCCCGGTAGGCGTCGGCGGCCTGCTGCGGGTCGATCTCGAGCGCGGACAGGCCCGCCACCGCCGGCACCGCGGTGATGGTGTTGCCGATGTTCAGCCCGAACACCTGCCCGACGTTCGACGCCGGGTCGGTGGACACGAGCAGCACCTTCTTGCCGGCGCGGGCCAGGGCGATCGCCGACGCGCACGCGATGGAGGTCTTCCCGACCCCGCCCTTACCGGTGAAGAACAGGAATCGGGGCGGGTTGTCGAGAAACTTCATGAGGGGAGAGTCCTTTTCAGCAGCAGGTCGAGGTTGCCGAGTCGTCGCCGCAGCAGCCGGCGCCGGTGTCCTTGGTGTCGGTCAGGCCCAGCATCGTGACCCCCGCCGGGGCAGCCACCGCGGCCGCCGGGGCGTCGATCCCGGCCCACTTCGCGAGCTGGGCCCGGTCCGGGTAGCGGCCGGTGATCGCGGTGACACCGTCGACGAGGACCAGCGGCAGCCCTTCGGAACCCGACAGTTTCAGGAACGCGGCGACCGGTTCCCGCTGCGCGAAGGCCAGCGACTCACTGGCCAGGTTGAATCGGGCGATCTCGCCGCCCTGGGAGCGAACCCAGTCCATGTCGGCGGAGAAGGTCACCAACGCCTGGTCGACGTCGTCGCCGCAGACGCCGGTGTTGCAGCACAGGGCGGGTTCGAAAACTTCGATGGTGCTCATCGGATCTCCTGGTGTTGTTGGGTGAGGCGGGTGGCGAGGTCGGCGACGCGGGCGGCGATGTCGTCGCGCACGAGGCGCATCCGCTCGATGCCGTCGATGCCACGGTCGGACGGCTCAATGGTGTCCCAGTTCTCGAATGCGGTGCCCGGCACCTCGTCGACGTGGGCTTCGCGGCCGAGGGTGATCACGATGTCGACGTCGCGGACCAGCTGCGGGTCGATCGGTTTCGGGGTCTCGGCGGTGATGTCGATGCCGACCTCGAGCAGGGACTCGGCCGAGAGGGCGTTGACGGCCGTACCGGGTGTGGTGCCGGCGGAGTGCGCGGTGACGGTGTCACCGGCGGCGGCGCGCATCAGCCCGGCCGCCATCTGGGACTTGCCGCCGTTCTTCACGCACACGAACAGCACCGAGGGTGTGCTCATCGAAGTGGGTCCTTTCGGGGATCGGATCAGTCGTCGAAGTCGAGTTCGGCGACGGCGGATTTGGCGGTGCGGCCCACGCCGAGGATGGTGGCCGAGCCGGGCCCGGTCCAGTCGCCGTAGCCGAGCAGGTGCAGGCGAGGTTCCTTGAGCGCCCGCGTTCCAGAGACGGCGATAGTGCCATCGTGCTCGCGTAGCCGGAGCGGTCGCAGGTGGGCCAGGGCGGGCCGAAAGCCGGTGGCCCACACGATGACATCTGTGTGTTGAACCCGCGTTCCCCAGGCGACGCCATCGCGGGTGAGGCGGTCGAACATCGGCAGTGCCTGCAGGGCGCCGCGATCGCGGGCTTCGCGCACCTCCGGCACCATCACGATGTCGCCGAGGGAGGCAGGTCCGCCGGGATCGGGCCTCCCAGCGGCGATGGCCATGGCACGTTCGGACGCGACCCGGAAAAGCACACGCCCGTCCACGTCGTCGGCGAGGAACCGTGGTGGCCGGCTGGTCACCCACGTGGTCGACGCGGTGGTCGAGATCTCCGCGACGAGCTGGGCTGCGGAGTTGCCGCCGCCGACGACCACGACGTCGGCGCCGGCGAACTCGTCCGGGGTGCGGTAGTCGACGGTGTGCAACTGGCGGCCGGTGAAGGTGCGTGCGCCAGGGTAGATCGGCCAGAACGGCTGCTGCCAGGTTCCGGTGGCGCTGATGACCCGGCGTGCCCGCCATATCCGGTCACCCGCCTCGACCACCAGCTCGGGGCCGTCGCGGCGGACCGCCGTGACCCGCACCGGACGCTCGACCGGCAGGTCGTAGCGGGCTTCGTAGGCGGTGAGGTAGTCCACGACATGACTCGCGGGCGGGAACCCGCCGCGCCAGTGGGGCATCGGCCAGCCCGGCAGGGTCGCGAACTCCGCCGGGGAGAACAGGCGCAGCGACGGCCACGTGTGCGGCCACGCCCCACCCGGCGTCGGCTGGTCGTCGAGGATCACGAACCGGTGCCCGGCGCGCCGCAGGTAGTAGCCGGCCGCCAGACCTGCCTGGCCGCCGCCGATCACGACCACATCCACGCCGGTCACTGATTGCGTGTGCATCATGCTCAGACGGACACGGTGACGGGTTCGCCCGCTGCCGCGAGGGTGTTGGCGGTGATGTCGCCGCGCTCGGCCAGCCAGCGCTCGGCGTCGATCGCGGCGGAGGCACCCGTCCCGGCGGCGGTGATCGCCTGCCGGTAGGTGTGGTCGACGAGGTCACCCGCGGCGAACACGCCCTCCACCGAGGTGTGGGTGGTCGGCGACTGCACCTTCACGTAGCCGGCGTCGTCGATGTCGACCTGGCCCGTGACCAGCTCGCTGCGCGGATCGTGACCGATGGCGACGAACATGCCGGTGACCGGCAGCGTCGACTGCTCCCCGGTGACGGTGTCGCGGAGCACCAGACCGGTGACGCTGTTCTCGCCCAGCACCTCGATCGGCTCCGCGCCTGTGACGATGCGGATCTTCTCGTTCGCCTTCGCGCGCTCGAGCATGATCCGGGATGCACGGAACTCCTCGCGGCGGTGCACCAGCGTGACCGACTTCGCGAAGCGGGTCAGGAAGGTGGCCTCCTCCATCGCGGAGTCGCCGCCGCCGATGACGGCGATGTCCTGGTCGCGGAAGAAGAAGCCGTCACAGGTGGCGCAGGCGGACACGCCGCGGCCGAGCAGGGTTTCCTCGCCGGGGACGCCGAGGTAGCGGGCGGCCGCACCCATCGCGAGGATGACGGCGTGCGCGTAGAAGGTCTCGCCGTTCGCGACGACCTTCTTCACCGGGCCGGTCACGTCCAGTTCGTCGACGTCCTCGGTGCGGATGTCCGCGCCGAAGCGCTTGGCCTGCTCGCGCATCTCGTTCATCAGGTCCGGGCCCATGATGCCTTCGCGGAAGCCGGGGAAGTTCTCCACCTCGGTGGTGGTCATCAGGGCGCCGCCGAACTGGGTGCCCTCGAACAGCAGCGGCTTCAACTCTGCCCGGGAGGCGTAGACCGCGGCGGTGTATCCGGCGGGCCCGGATCCGACGATGATCAGCTCGTGAACCGAGGTCGGCGCGTTCATGCAGAAGTCCTTTCGGGCGGAATCGGATTCAGGTGGTCAGCGGGCGGCGGGTTCGGTGGTGAGTTCGGCGATCAGCGCCTCGACCTTGGTCTTGATCTCGTCGCGGATCGGGCGGACCGCGTCGATGCCTTGTCCGGCCGGGTCCTCGAGGACCCAGTCGCGGTAGCTCTTGCCGGGGAAGATCGGGCAGGTGTCGCCGCAGCCCATGGTGATCACCACGTCGGAGGCCTGCACGGCGTCGACGGTGAGGATCTTCGGGTTCTCGGCGGAGATGTCGATGCCGACCTCCGCCATCGCCTCCACCGCGGCCGGGTTGACCTGGTCGGCGGGCGCGGAGCCGGCGGAGCGGACCTCGATCCGGTCCCCGGCCAGCGCGGTGAGGAATCCCGCGGCCATCTGGGATCGGCCGGCGTTGTGGACACAGACGAACAGCACACTCGGGGTGGTGGACATGCACAGTCCCTTTCGAACAGGAAGGTCGAACAGGAGGGTCGGACAGGAGGGAGGTCGGTCAGGTGGTGGGGACGAGTTCGCGGAGCAGGTCGCGGACCCGGGCGTCGATGTCGTCGCGGATCCGGCGGACCTGCTCGAGCGGCTGGCCCTCCGGGTCGTCGAGACTCCAGTCCAGGTACCGCTTGCCCGGGTAGACCGCACACGCGTCCCCGCAGCCCATCGAGACCACCACATCGGCGGCCGCGACGACGTCGTCGGTGAGCGGTTTGGGGAACTCGGCGCCCAGGTCGATCCCGATCTCGGTCATCGCCTCGAGCACGGTCGGAGCGATCGCGTGGACGGGCGCCGACCCGGCGGAGCGGACGTGCACCCGGCCGAGGCCGTGGTGATCGAGCAGCGCGGCAGCCATCTGGGATCGGCCCGCGTTGTGGACGCACACGAACAGCACCTCGGGCACCGTTTTCGGTGCCGCGCCCTGCGATTGGGCCAGCGCGGACAGGCGGTCGGCGGCGAACCGGCCGGCCAGTGTCGTCAGGTGGGTGTGCACCTTCGAGGTCCGGCGCAGCGCGGTGTAGGACTCGAAGACGTACCGCTCCACCGTCTGCGGGGAGAACACCCCGGTGTACTTGGTGGCCAGATCCGTGGCCGTGCGCGACAGGACCGCCTGCGGCATCAGCAGTTCCGGTTGCGGTCGGTGGTCGTGGGTGCGCAGTTCCTCGTCGAGCGACTGATCGGACATCAGGACTCCTTGGATGACACGGAAACCGTCGTGGTGGGGGTGAAGCGTTTGCGCAGCGCGAGTGAGACGTACACCAGGGCGACCAGGACGGGGACCTCGATCAGCGGCCCGACGACTCCGGCGAGTGCCTGCCCGGAGGTGGCGCCGTAGGTGGCGATCGCGACGGCGATGGCGAGTTCGAAGTTGTTGCCCGCGGCGGTGAACGCCAGGGTCGTGGTGCGTTCGTATCCGAGCCCCATGACGGCGCCGAGCAGGTAGCCGCCGCCCCACATGATCGCGAAGTACGCCAGCAGCGGGATCGCGATACGGACGACGTCGACCGGGTTGGAGGTGATCTGCTCCCCCTGCAGGGCGAACAGGATCACGATGGTGAACAGCAGTCCGTACAGTGCCCACGGTCCGATCCGCGGCAGGAACTTCTGCTCGTACCAGGTGCGGCCCTTGGCCTTCTCGCCGTAGTGGCGGGTGAGGAACCCGGCGAGCAGCGGGATGCCGAGGAAGATCAGCACCGATTTGGCGATCTGCCATGGTGAGGTGTCGATGGTGGTCTGCTCGAGGCCCAACCAGCCGGGCAGCACGGAGAGGTAGAACCAGCCGAGGACGGCGAACATGACGACTTGGAACACCGAGTTGATCGCGACCAGGACCGCGGCGGCTTCGCGGTCGCCGCAGGCCAGGTCGTTCCAGATGATCACCATCGCGATGCACCGGGCGAGGCCGACGATGATCAGGCCGGTCCGGTATTCGGGCAGGTCCGGCAGGAAGATCCAGGCGAGGGCGAACATCAGGGCAGGGCCGAGCACCCAGTTCAGGACCAGTGACCCGGTCAGGAGCTTGCGGTCGCCGGTGACGGTGTCGAGGCGGTCGTAGCGGACCTTCGCCAGCACCGGGTACATCATGATCAGCAGGCCGAGCGCGATGGGCAGCGAGATGCCGTCGATCTCGACCGCGGACAGGACGTCGCCGAGGCCGGGGATCATCCGCCCGAGCAGCAGGCCGGCGACCATCGCGACGCCGATCCACACCGGCAGGAACCGGTCGAGGGTCGAGAGTTTCCTGACGACGGCCGGGTGCTCGGTCGTGGTGGTCGCGGTCTCGCTCATGCCGGGACCTCCGCGCACTGTGCGGACGCCGCCGCGGGCTCGCCCTCGGTGAGCAGCACCGCCGACAGTTGTTGCAGTGCGGCGGGGATCACCCAGTAGTACACCCAGGTACCGCGGCGCTCGCAGTCCAGCAGTCCGGCCTCGCGCAGCACCTTGAGGTGATGCGAGATGGTCGGCTGTGACAGGTCGAACGAACCGGAGATGTCGCACACGCATGCCTCACCCCCGGCGTGGGAGGCGACCAGCGACAACAGGCGCAGGCGCACCGGATCACCGAGCGCCTTGAACATCCGGGCCAGATCTCCGGCCCAGTCCTCGGTCAGGGGCTCACGCGCCAGCGGCGAGCAGCACGCACTGCCGTCCGGTTTCTGATTCGACATACATCAATATTGACACATATCGAACCAGCCGTCGAGGTGAGCCGGGTCGATCGCCCGTACACGGTCCTCCAATCCGCAGCCACGCTCCCGGATTCGCCAGCGTGGAGGTCGTGGCGAACCCGGGCCGACCTGCGCGGTGTGCGTTGTTACGCGCAAGTCCGACGCCGCACCGAGCGGGCGTCAGCGAGGCGCATCTCCGGTGACCAAGGGCAGCGAGTCGTCCGTCAACCACTCGGTGAGCGATCCGTCATACACCGCGACGTCGTCCCGGCCGGCCAGCGCCAACGCGTGCGCGACGCCGGTCGCGGCGATACCACCGATGCAGTAGGTCACGGGAGTCACGTCCGGATCGAGCAAACCCGCGGAGTCGAACACCTGACGCAGGTCCTCAACCGGCTTGAGGACCCCGGTCTCGGGGTCACGAAGGTCGGCGACCGGGATGTTGATCGCTCCTGGGATGTGGCCCGATCGCGGGTTGTCGCCGGCTCCTCGGTAGGTGTCGGTGTCGACCACGCTGACGAGCACCGTGCGGGCGTCGCCGAGGGACTCGAGGATCTGTTCGGTCGAGCGGTACAGCTCCGGCCGGGGATGCGAGGTGAACGTGGTGGGGCGCACCTCGGTCGGCCGGTCGGTCACCGGCAGCCCTGCAGTACGCCATGCCGGCAGTCCGCCGTCGAGGATCGCCCCCTCGGTGAACCCTTCCAGACGAAGCTGCCACCAGAAGCGGGTCGCCCAGTAACCGTCGTGCTGGTCGTAGATCACCACCCGGATCCCATCTCCGATTCCGAGTGCTCCGGCCGCGGCGGCGAAGCGTTCCGAGGAGGGAACTGTCCACGGATGGGGCGCATCCGGATCCGCGAAGTCGGTGAGCAGATCGGCGAACACCGCGCCCGGAATGTGCTCGGCGTCGAATGTGCCTCGGCCGGATTCGGGTGCGGGCCCGGACAGATGGGTGCTGGCGTCGACGACGAGTACGGACGGATCGTCGAGGTGCCGATGGAGCCAGTGGACCGAAACCACCGGGGTGTCGGGTGTGATGCTCATGAGCTTGTCCTTTCCGTGGTGGTGGTGTGTGCGGTGACGACCTGTCACCTGCAACGACGGTGTGCCAGGCAGGGGCCGGGCGGTCGGAACTGCGGGAACGGCGGGGTTGCGGACGGGGTTGTGGTTGCCGATCGCGTTCGGCGGTCACCACACTCGGTACGGGACGGTGGCCGCGTACCCGGTGGTGCGATCGACCCGCACCGTCACCCGCAGATGCCAGGTACCGGCCAACGGCACTCGCGCCGAGTTCGATACGAAGTACGTCGGGCCGAGCTCCACCGGTTCGACACGGCGGAACGACACCTCGACCGGCCCGAGGTCCCCGTCCGGACGAGTCAGCACGCCGTCGAGCTCCAACGCCTCGACCGGGGTGCCGTCCGCGGCCGCCAACCGTACGGTCAGTTCCTGATCGCCGGCGCCGGTTCCGTCGACGGCGACCTCGGCAGTCAGGGGCCCGAGTTGGACGAGCAGGGTGTCCGGCGGGTCGTAGGCGTCGCGTGCGGGGACAGCCCCCACCAGGATCGAGGTGACCAGCAGTATCGCGAGTTGCAGGGCCAGTTCCAGCCGCAACAGCCGGCCGACCGGACGACGCCGGAGCAGGAGCGTTCTCACCAGTCCGGCCGCGGCGAGGACCGCAATCACCAGCACGATCTTCGCCAGGAGCAGGCGGCCCCATGTGGTTGTCCACAGCGAGTCGGGCGGGTCCACCGAGCGCCACGCCTGGTAGAGGCCCGTCCCGGCGACGGCCAGCAGTGACCAGAACGCGATGCGGGCGAATCCTGCCAGCAGTCGATCGCGTTCCTGATTGCGCCACACCACGACCGACAGCACGAGCCCGCCCACCCATACGGCCATGGCCGCGACGTGCACGGTCGTGGAGGCCAACGCACCGACCCAGGCATCGCCGGACACCGCGTGACCGGCCGCCGCCGTGCTCACGATCGTCAGCGCAGCGGCGGGAAGGACCACGGGTATGCGCGGCCAGGCCAGGGCCAGGGCAACCGCACCGATGGTTCGCACGAGCATCGTGATGCCGACCGACGATTCGGTTGCCTGCCTCCAGATCGCCGGATCGGCCCATCCGCTCGTCCCCGCCAGGCGTGCCGGCAGCGCGACGAAGATCGCCACCGATACCCCTGCGGTCAGCCACCCGCCGATCCGCACCAGCTGGGTAACTGCGGGCACCTCGCGGCCCCGCCGCCACACGCTCAGGACCACGATCGGGATGCCCACGGCGAGGGCGACTCCGAGATAGCCCAGGGCACCCAACAGTCTCGACATCGTATCGGCGGCAACGGTAGTCGGATCCCGCGGCGGGTCACCGGCCGACAGGTCCGGCGGTCCGCCGACACCGAACACGCTCGACCCACCGACGACATGACCGTCCGAGGACAGCACCGCCCAGCTCGCCAGGTAGGTGCCCACCGGAAGATCCGGTTGCAGAGCGACGACCACGGATCGGCCGCCGTCCGCCGATCGGGCCTGTCCGTCATCGACGCGGCGTCCACCGGAATCGACGACCGTGACCGTGTTTCCGACCGCGGTGACCGGTTCGTCGAACGACACCGTCATCGACGCGGGAGACGTCTCGAGAGCCACGCCGTAGGCCGGGTCGGCTCCGACCAGCACCGCGTGCGCTGCCGCGACTCCGGCCCCCGGCCAGGCCGCAGCAACGGCGAGGAGTACGAGAATCGGCACCACCGACCGGTGCAGAGTTGTTCGGTCAGGCATGGATTACCGGGTACGCCCCACGGCGAGGGAATAGACCGCGAGGACGGCGGCGCCGATTGCCGCGATCAGCGCTGCCCACGACACCCACGGGATGGACGAGTCCGCGTTCGGTGTCGAACCGGGATCTGCCGCCGTCGCGGTCGCCGAGACCTGGCCCGCCGTGGTGGTTCCCGCGACGTTGCCGCTCGGCTGCGTCAAGTCCAGGGCCGGAGCCGGCTTGTCCGGCTCGGTACCATCGCTGCTCTGCTCGATCCAGGACACGACCGTTCCGTCGCTGTAGGTCTGGATCGCGGGGAGGACGAGTGTTTCGGCGTCGGGTATGGGTCCGACCAACAGTCGGAACTGGGCGAATTCACCCGGAGCGATCGCGCTGCCGGGTTGCGCGGTGAAGGTCACCGCGCTCACTGCCTCGCTCACGACGCCGCCGTGGCCGGTATCGATCGGCTCGGTCAACGTGCGTGTGTGCTGTGTCGATGTCCAGCCGGGTGTGGTTTCGCTTCGCACAACCGCGAACGGATGCTCGGCGGGCAGTGTCACCTCGAGTCCGATCGTGCCGGCCGTCGTGGACTCGGTCGGTACTCGAAGCGTGATCACCGAATACGCTCCCGGGGCCGTGTCGGTGGCGGTGGCGGTGATGTGTGCGGATGCCCCGGCCGGGGATGCGATCAGCCATCCGGCGGTGGCCACCGCGACCGTGGCGATCTTCTTCGCGGTGCGTGCGGTCATGACGTGAAGCTCCTTGCAGATATGAGTAACTCGCCCCTTGCGGGGCTGGTACCTCGACGCGTTGTGGGGTGGGTGTAGTGCGCTACTCGGTCTCGCCGAGCAGGCGCAGGATCTCGCGCCGGAGGCGTAGATATTCGGGGTGGTCGTGCGGACGCGGGCGGGGAAGGTCGACTTCGAGGTCGCGGGTCACCCGTGCCGGTCGTGGGGAGAACACCACGACCCGGTCGGCAAGGCGCAGGGCCTCGTCGACGTCGTGGGTGACGAGCACTGCGGTGAAGCGCTCTTCGCCCCACAGTCGCGCGATCTCGGTCTGCATCGTCGAGCGCGTCAACGCGTCGAGCTTTCCGAGTGGTTCGTCGAGCAGGAACAGTCTCGGCCGGTTCACCAGAGCCCGGGCCAGCGCGACCCGCTGTGCCATTCCTCCTGACAGTTGCGCCGGGTAGGAATCGCGGAACCCCTCCAGGCCGACGAGCTTCAACGCTTCCTCGACTCTGGGGTGGTCGGTGTCGAGCGTGCCGCGTGCTTGCGGCCCGAGAGCGACGTTCTGCACCACCGTCCGCCACGGAAGCAACGTCGGATCCTGGAACATTAGCGCACGGTGCGGATCGGGCCCGGTGACCGGGTGATCGTCGACCCTCAGGGTTCCCCGGGAAGGGCGTTCCAGGCCCGACAGCAGTCGCAACAGGGTGGATTTGCCGCATCCGGATGGTCCGAGCAGGGCCACGAATTGTCCGGGTTCGATGGTCAGCGATACGTCGGTGAGCACCCGCAAGTAGCCGGGTTGCTGTCGCGATGTCGCCGGCGGGAGGGGTCTGCCGAGTATCCGGTCGAGGAGGGTGCGGGTGCGCGGCCCGGTGACCGTGAACTGGTGGGACACCGAATCGATGTCGACGGCACTTCCCAGTTGCTGTGTCGTGTCGGTCACCATCTCACCAGGTCCTTCTCGTATGCCAGCACGTGGTTGCGCACGCGGAAGAGCACGAGCATCAGGGTGCGGCACAGCAGCATCATGATCACGATCGCTGCATACATGCGTGGGTAGGCGGCCCATCCCTTGGTCCACTGGATGTACCAACCGAGGCCGTCCTTCACACCGAGGAGTTCGGCAACGGCCAGGGCCGCGAGGGACGCCCCGAGTCCCATGAACAGTCCGGTGAAGATGCTCGGTAGGGCGCCCGGGACCGCGACCCGCCACACGAGGAAGTTCTTCGACGCGCCGAGTGTCTGTGCAACTTCGAAATAGCCGCGTCCGACGCCGGCGATGCCCGCTCGGGTCAGGACGGCGACGGGAAACCACACCCCGAATGCGACCATGAAGATGCTCCCGCTGTAGGTGGTGGGAAACAGGACGAGCACCACCGGCAGCAGTGTTGCTGCGGGTACCGGGCCGATCGTCTGCAGAACGGGATTGCCCCAGTAGGAAGCCAGTTTCGACCAGCCCAGAGCGATCCCCGTCCCGAGTCCGGCCAAGGCTCCCACCGTGAATCCGATGAGCAGCAGCAGCAGTGAATGCCACGTGCTGGAAGCGAGAATTCCCGCGTCGCTGACGAAGACAGCGAGCATCTGTTGTGGGGACGCGAAGTGCGGTGGAACCAGCCAACCCGTCTTGGCGGTGGTGAATTCCCAGATCAGCACCCACCCGGCACCCGCCCCGATCCACGGCGTCCAGTGCCGCAGGCGTTCGGTCGCTGTGCGGTTCCAGTATGCGTAGGTGGCCCAGCCTGCCAGGAGCAGCGTCCAGAGGGCGAAGATCGCACCGGCCGCGAGTGGCTCTTCCACATCGAGCGCGTCCGGCATCCACAGGGTGACGCCGGCTGTCAGCGCCCACAGTGACCATGCGATCACGAAACCGACGGTCGGCGCGTAGCGCGGTGGGGTGGGCGTGCGCGGGGAGGCCGGGGGTGTCGTTCCCGGGTCGGTCCGGGTCGAGGCGGTGGTGGTCACGTCACCAGCTCAGTCCGAGGTCGACGTAGACCTTGTCCGCCAGCGCCTGGGGATCTGTCTTCTTGTCGAGATATCCGGTCTTGGCGAACTTCTCGATACCCGGGACGATCTCGTCGCGCAGTCGTGCCGCGGAGGGATTGAATCCGTAGGTTTCCAAGATCGACTGGATCACGTCGCGTTCGGCAGCAACGTACTGGTTGTCCACCTCGATGGACGCGGTCTGGGCAACGTTGGAACCGACCCAGCGGCTGCCCTCGGCCCATGCGGTGACCAGGGCCCGGGCACTGTCGGGGTCCTCTCGGATCAGACGGCCGTTGAGGACGGTTGCGCAGCAGTAGAGCTGCCGGTTGAGACCTTGGCTGTTGTTCGTCAGTTCGCGGGCGTTGCCTTTGAGCGTCGGCAGAAGCGCAATCGGGTCGGCTGCGGCCAGGGCTACCACTTCCCCGCGTGCGAGGGCATCCGGAAGCTGGTCGGACGCGAAGACCCGCCATTCGACATCTTCACTCGGATTGAGGCCGGCATCGACCAAGTCGAGGGAGAAGAAGGACATCGCCGCGTCGCCGATGGCAGCTACGCCGATCGGCTTGTCTCGCAGGTCGGCGACCGATCGGATCGGGCTGTCGTTGGGGACAACGATGCGCAGGCATCCTTCGTGAAGGCCTGCCGCGAGCTTGGCATCGATGCCCTGTTCGATCGGCTTGAGCCAGGAGAAGAAGATGCCGGGTGCGGCATCGAGTTTCCCGGAGCCGACCGCATCGGTCGTCTCCGTGGGACCGGTCTTGACGATCTCGACGTCCAGACCGTGCTTCTCGAACAGGCCCTGGTGGTAGGCGGCATACAGGGGCGCCTCGCAGACGCCGCCGCCATAGCCGATCTTCAGTGCCTTGTTGACGCCACCGGTACCGGGTGTTCGGCGAGCGGTGAGCCAGGCTGTCAGTCCACCACCGACCACAATCGCGGCAGCGGCACCTGCACCCACGATCAGCCCGCGGCGCGACAACCCCGAGGCCGGCGGTTCGGTCGAGGCATTCAGATCGCCGAGATCTTCATCTGCCGGTTCGGATTGCGCCGAGCCGGGTGTCGATTCGGGCTCGAGGACCGGCTCCGGCGGATCGACGTCGTGCGGCATAGCAGTTTCCTTCTCAATGCGGGTTGTACGGGGCCGAAATTGTTTTCGGTCGAGGACACGGGCACCCGTTGTCTACGGGTCCTTCCGCGTCCCGCCCCGGATGGAGAACCCTCCGAATCGCGACGGGACCGGCAGCGTCGGACCCGTACGAGTCACGATCTGCACATTTATCGAATCCGGGAGGTCTGATGAAGCTTCCGCCGGATCACGCGTGCCGTACAGAGTTCCGATCGCGAGGATCAAAATTCACACAATTGGGGCGTGCATCACGATCAGCGCAAATCGGCAAGCACAGGATCGTCGGGCCCGCCAGCGTTCCGCTCGCCATGATCCGAAGCCTTCTTCACGATTTCATGTCGACCTAGCCTGCTGGATTGCACATCAGGCGTCGTTACACGGCGCGACAAGAACGGATAGATATGACTACCAGTGTGAACGTGGTGCACAGCGCAACCGAGGCCGGAGAGGTCGCGCGACGACACGCCCGCGCCGGCGAAGCGGACGGGGTCCTGCACCGCGAGGTTCTCGATGCGTTGGCAGCGGCGGATCTGCTCCGCCTGGCCGTGCCACGGCAGTTCGGCGGGCCGGAGGCCGACCCGGTCAGCTACGTCGACGCCATCGCCGACGTGTCGGTCGGTGATGCAGCAGCCGGGTGGTACTCGGCCGTCTCGTCGACCACCTCGGTGCTCGCCTGGTACCTGCCCGAGGACGCCATCCGCGAGATCTACCCGAACGGCTCGTCGCTGACCGGGAGTTCGTTTGCCCCCACCGGCGCCGGCCGGTGGGTGGACGACAACCTCGTCGCCGACTCCGGCCGCTGGCCATGGGGATCGACAGGCGCACAAGCCGATTGGATGGCGGCCGGTTTCGTTGTCGACGGCGTCCTGCAGATCGGTTTCGTACCCCGTGGCGATTTCGAGCCGCTCGAGAACTGGGATGCGGTCGGATTGCGGGCGAGCGCGTCGGCGGACTTCGCGATTCGGCCCGGTGTGGCCATCCCGCGACACCGAGTCCTCGAGTTCGGCGCCGGGTTCATCCCGAACGGTAGTGCCGACCTCACGCGCTTCCCCGGTTTCGTGTACATCGCCGCCGCCTACGCAGCGGTCGCTGTGGGCAATGCCCGGGGTTCCCTCGACGAACTCGCCGAACTGGCCGCAACCAAGGTCCCCACCGGATCCAAGGCTCCGCTCGCCGAATCCGAGGTGTTCCAGTACCGGCTCGCCGAGATCCACGCCAAGCTCGGTGCGGCCACGGCATACCTTCGATCCAGCCTGGCGCAGCTGTGGGAGACCACCGTCGCAGGTGACGAACCGACGACCGAACAGCGCGCCGCCGCCCGGCTCGCCATCAGCCACAGCGCGAGCGAGGCGACCGCCGTCGCAGCCTCCGCCTATTCGTTGGCCGGTGGGTCGTCGGTCCACGTGGCGAGCCCGCTGCAGAAGCGACTGCGCGACGCGCATGTTGCCGCACAGCATCTTCTGGTCTCGGACCGGTTCTTCGGACTGTTCGGACGCCAGCAGCTCGGCTACCCCCTGGACGCCGAGACTCTCGTCACGCTCTGAGTACCGCGGTGTGGACCGGGCCAACCCCTGCCCGGTCCACACCGACACCTTCCTGATGCGCGCCCACAGAAACAGGTGGTGCACGCGAGGCGAACTCGCTCGGGCGCACGCGGAGTCCAGCAGCATTCGAGGCCCCTGGTTGCCGGCGTGGGCATCCAGGCATAAGCACCGACACAGACTTGGCCTCGCTGCTGACGTTGTGACGCTGACCGACCGAGACGCCGGGTCGCCGCGATCTCAGTCGCCAAGGGCCCCTGCGGCGGTCGACGTTCGAGGAAGTCGGTGTCGCGCCACTGGCCGTCGAGTTGGGCGATGCACTCGTGCACGCCGACGGTGCTGGTGCCGCCCTTGTGGACATTGACGAACCCGATGTCGGCGAGCTTGCGGACATCATGCGAGACGGTCGACTGTCCGACGCCGAGCGCGTCCGCCAGCTCACCGACCGTGATCCGGCGGGGGTGCTCGCAACCCGGTGGAGCAGCCGCACCCGTGTCGGTCAGGCCAGGTACGCGAACCAAGCGGCGTAGGTTGCGGCGCCGCCTGGCTCGCCACCTTTGCCCCGACAGCCGGATCCGGGTGGAGAATTGCGGCATGCGCAGAAGTGACGTCGCCGCCCGGACCGGTACGATGAGGTTGGAAATCCTGCAGGTCCCCGACTGCCCCAATGTGGGGCTGCTCGAGCAGCGAATCGCCCAGGCCGTGGCCGGCGAATCTATCAACCTGACGATCACCCACCGCGTGCTCGACGACCCCGCGGCCGCCGCCGACGCCGGCATGACAGGGTCGCCGACTCTGCTGGTCGACGGCGAAGACCCGTTCGCGAATCCCGGTCTCACGCCGAGCGTGTCCTGCCGCCTCTACCCGGTCGAGGGTGGCGGCGTCGACGGCGCACCATCGGCGGTGGCGCTGCGCGCGGCGCTGCACCTGCCGCCGGTTGAGGAACCGGTTGTTCCGTCGGCTTGAGTTCTCCGCGCCACAGGCGAAGGTTGAGTCTCAGCCGAGAGTGAGCTGGTTCCGGTGGAAGTCGAAGTGTCGTCCGGGGTATCGGTAGACCTGCTCGAGCGTCATGTACTCGGCGAAGAACGGATCCCATCTCGCAGGGAAGTGCATGCCGCGGTGCAGGGCAGCCTCGGACTCGTCGGCGAGGCGGCGTTGAAGCGAGGCTATGACGCGGTCGCATCTGCGTCCCATCCGCCGTCGATCGAACACCCGCGCCGCCAGACAAGATCCTCGGTAGTTGACCTCGTCGAACACCGGAGTTGTGGCATTGAGCGCCAGCGCGAACACCCGGCTCGCGCCATCCGGCAGCCGAGCGAACACCCTGACCAGCACGAGCAGCCGCCGGACGACCATGTAACCGAAGACCATGTGAAACAGCAGCTGCTCGTTCGTCCACCGGGTCCCGCTCGAGTTGCGCTCGAAATCGATGGCGCTCGCACCGTCGAGGAACTCGTGCAGCGTTACCCGCGCCCGCTCGAAGTCAGCGGCTATCGCCGCTCGATCAACCGCCTCGGACGGATCCGCCGTCAATTTCCGTCACCCCGTCTCCCCACACATTGTCCGCCCGTCCGAGACAGCCAGGCCAGGGCGGAGCGGCCTCTACCGCCCCGGCGAGCGGCGTTCGAGGCAGAACGACGGTGTCGCGCCTGGCCATCGAACTGGGCGGTGCGTTCACGGTGCCTTCCCGTCGGTCAGGCGGTGCAGCGCGGCGCGCACCCGGGCTGATTCCTCGGCGCTCATCTGCTCGACGAAATGGGTGAGCACCAGATCGGATTGCCCTGCAGCGTCGAAGGCTTCGCGCATCAGGCGCGCACTGTGTTCTTCGCGGGTGAGGGTGGTCCAGTAGCTGAATGCCTTGCCCTTGCGGACCCGGGCGAGCCATCCTTTGCGGTGCAGGTTGTCCATTGTCGACATCACGGTGGTGTAGGCGATCTCACGGTCGTCCGCTATCTCGTCGAACACCTCTCGTACCGTGCTCTCTCCCGTACGGTTCCACAGGCGGTCCATCACCACCGCCTCGAGCTCGCCGAATCCGTTCACCCGCACCACTACCTCCTACGGCATCGCTCCCCCATCGTGGGGTGGTGCCTTTCCGGTCCATCCACCATCTACTATCTACGTACGTACTACGTAAGTAGATACGTAGATAGGTCGGATGCCAAGGCGTTCGGCCGGGCCAGAGACGAGAAGCTGATGATCGATCTGCTGACGAATCTGCAGAGCTGGTGGAACTGCCAGGTGATGATGGCCACCGGCATGTGTGACATGTGCTGTGACATGTGCGCCGCAATGATGTGCTGCTGACCCAGCCCTGGTCAGCGCTCACCCGCGGCGCGGCGCCGCGCCCGCGAGGAAACCGAAAACGGACCGGAGATCGTTCCGGTCATTCGGGCGCTGCCACGACGGCGGCCAGATCGGGCGGGATCGGCATCGGGGTCATCAGACCGGCGCGGGTGCGGCCGGTGTTGCCCTCGGGGTAGCGACCCAGCGCCGACCCCGGGGCGGCAACGATGATGCGGATCACCTGGCCGAGTGCCTCACGCCGATCGTGTTGCCGCAGAGCAAGTGTGAACATGGCGAAGTGGTTGCGGGTGTGCGGCCACGGGTAGGGCTGGGACAGGATGTGGGCCCGCTCGAGGTGCCGCCAACGTTCGGTGGCCTCGGTCGCGGCGGCAGCAGCGGTCATTTCGGTGGTGTAGGCGTCCCGGACCGGGGCGGGCATCGCTGTCATGGCGTGGTCTCCTTCGGCGTTTCGGTGCGGGCTTCGGTGAGCATCGCGATGAACAGCAGGGCCACGCCGCAGGTGAGAAAGGTGTCGGCCAGGTTGAAGGTGGCGAACCATCCGGTGTGGAAGTAGTCGGTGACCTTGCCGTCGAGGGTGCGGTCGATGACGTTCGCGGCAGCGCCGGCGAAGATCGCCGCCAATCCGGCGGTGGTGGGCCAGGTGCTGGTGGGGGCAGACCGCCACGCATACACGCCGACACCGGCGGTGATCAGCCCGGTGACCGCGAGCAGCAGCGGGGTGGGCAGCTGACTGCCCATGCTGAATGCCACTCCGGTGTTGTAGGTCAGCCGCAACTCCAGCACCCCGAGGTCGAGGATGCGGCCGCCCGCGAGAATGTGCCGGGCAATCGGGTCGATGATCAACGCGACCGCGAGCAGCCCGGCGGCCACGACGAGCAACAGTCGCCGCGGCCGCCGCGGCCTCGACACCGGTGTGCCGGTCATGCGTGCGACGCGGTCGCCGGAACCGGTGCGGGCGCGGCCGCTGCGGGGGCGGTGAGGGCGCGGGTGCGGCCGGCGCGGACACCGTTGGCGATGACCACGATCTCGGCGACCTCGTGCACGAGGACGACCGCGGCCAGCCCCAGGACCCCGAACAGGGCCAGCGGCATCAGGACGGTGATGATCGCCAGCGACAGGCCGACGTTCTGCAGCATGATCGTCCGGGAGCGGCGAGCGTGCGCCAACGCTTGGGGCAGGTGCCGCAGATCCTCACCCATCAGGGCGACGTCGGCGGTTTCGATGGCCACGTCGGTGCCCATCGCGCCCATCGCGATGCCGAGGTCGGCGGTGGCGAGGGCGGGGGCGTCGTTGACGCCGTCGCCGACCATCGCGGTCGGCCGCTGCTCGCGGAGGGTTTCGACGATGCGGGCCTTGTCCTCTGGCCGCAGGTCCGCGTGCACCTCGTCGATCCCGACATCGGCGGCCAGGGCGCGGGCGGTGCGGTCGTTGTCGCCGGTGAGCATCGCGACCTGGTAGCCATCGCGGCGCAGGCCGGCGATCACCTCGTGTGCCTCGGGTCGGAGTTCGTCGCGGACGGCGACCGCCCCGATCACGGTTCCGGCGCGTTCGATCAGGACCGCAGTGGCGCCGGCGTGCTGCATCCGCTCGATGTCCGTGGCGAGCGGGCCCGGGTCGATCCAGCCGGGCCGACCGAGTCGAACCGGTGTGCTGTCGATGCGGCCGGTCAGTCCGGCGCCGGTCACGGCATCGACGTCGTCGGCGGGTTCGTAGTCGTCGACGGCGGCGAGAATCGCTCGGGCGAGGGGGTGTTCGCTGCGCGCCTCCAATGCTGCGGCCACCGCGAGGACGTCGTCGCGGGTGGTGCCGTTCGCGGTGGCGACGTCGATCACGGCGGGCTGGTTGCGGGTGAGGGTGCCGGTCTTGTCGAGCGCGACGGTGCGGATGCGGCCGAGGGCTTCGAGGGCGGCACCACCCTTGACCAGGACACCGAGCTTGGAGGCGGCACCGATCGCAGCGACCACCGTCACCGGAATCGCAATCGCCAGCGCACACGGGGACGCCGCGACCAACACGACCAGGGCCCGTTCTATCCACACCAGGGGATCGCCGAACACACTGCCGATCGCGGCAATCAGTGCCGCCGCGACCATCACCCCCGGGACCAGCGGCTTGGCGATCTTGTCGGCCAAACGTTGCGCCTCACCCTTGCGGGACTGCTCGGCCTCGACGATCTTCACGATCTTGGCCAGCGAGTTGTTCTCGGCGCCGGCGGTGACCTCGACCTCGAGGACACCGGTGCCGTTGATCGACCCGGCGAACACCTCCGCACCCGGGCCGGCCTCGACCGGCACCGATTCCCCGGTGATCGCCGAGGTGTCCAGAGCGGTGCGCCCGGACCGGATGGTGCCGTCGGTGGCGATCCGCTCACCCGGTTTGACGATCATGATCTCTCCGAGCCGCAGCTCGGTCGGCGCGACGACCTGTTCCCGGCCGTCGCGAAGGACGGTGGCGGTGTCCGGGACCAGGGACAACAGGGCGCGCAGACCGCGGCGGGTGCGGGTGACCGCGTACTCCTCGAGGCCCTCGCTGATGGCGAACAGGAACGCCAGCATCGCAGCCTCGCCGACCTCGCCGAGCAGGACGGCGCCGACCGCGGCGATCGTCATCAGGGTCCCGACGCCGATCTTGCCTTTCACCAGCCGGGTGAGGGTGGAAGGGACGAAGGTGTAGCCGGCGACGATCAACGCGAGTGCTTCGAGGGTCAGTTTCACCGCGTGGGGGCCGCCGCTCCAGCCGACGATCAGCGCGGCGACCAGCAGCACACCCGCGGCCGCGGCGGCCCGGATCTCGGTGATCTGCCACAGCTTCTCGGGTTCGTGTTCTTCCTCGCCCTCGGGGCGGGGTTCGTCGTGGCCGCAGCCGCAGGCGTCGCTCATGCCGTCACCCCCGCGCCGGTGTCGGTGCCGTAGTTCGGGCAGAGTGCGACCGCGTTGCCGGTTGCGTCCAGGAGGGTTTCGGCGGCGGCGAGCAGGTCCAGCAACTCGGGTCGGGCCAGGGAGTAGAACACCTGCCGACCCTGCGGGCGGCCGGTCACCAGGCCGCAATCACGCAGGCAGGCCACGTGTGCCGACACCGTCGACTGTGCCAATCCGAGCGCTTCGACCAGGTCCGCGACCCTCGCCTCTCCGTCGGCGAGGCGGCGCACGATCGCCAGCCGGGTTCCGTCGGAGAGGCTGTGGAACAACGCCACCGCCGCACCCAGCTCCGAACCGGCGCCCGCCGCGGCAAGGCACCCATCCACATCATTCATCGTCATATGACGATAATAACCGGATTTCGGCGATGAATTAAACCCTGCCCACCTCCCGGCCGCGGCGGTGGCGGTGGCGGTGTTCGTCACCGTCACCCCCACCCGTGGCGCACCATGCCCTGACCATCGAGCGGTCACCGTCCGCACCGGCCCTGATGCCGACCGCGATCGACAACCCTCGTCCCGGAAGGCCGCAACCTCCCGAACCGCGCTTCGGGCCGATCAACGAGTCAGATCAGGCCGGACCAGTACGAGAAGAAGCGGTGGATGACCAGTGCGGCGACGATCAGGAACCACACCGTGATCGGGAGCAGGTGCAGCCCTGCCGCAGAAACCTGTTCGGCGCTACGCGGCCGAACGATGAAGGCGCCGTAGGTGATGTTGCGCAGGGTGACGTACCAGAACACCGGGACCGTCACGGCCCAGACGATCATGCAGTACGGGCACAAGGCGCCGATCTCGTAGAGACTCTGGATGATCAGCCAGTGCACGAACGCCGCCGCCGCAGTCACCCCGACCTGCAAGGAGAGCCAGTACCAGCGGGCGAGCCGGGCGCCGGCAAGCAGCGCCGCACCGGTCGCCGCGACCACCGAAAACCCGGCGATGCCGAGCAGCGAGTTGGGAAACCCGAACACCGCCGCCTGCGGCGTGGACATGATCGAGCCGCAGTTGAGAACGGGATTGAGACTGCAAGTCGGTATGTAGTCGGGATTCGCGGCGAGGGTGAACTTCTCGACCGTGAGAACGAACGACGCCCCCAGGCCGACAAGCCCGCCGACCAGCAGCAGCCAAGACAGCGCCCGGCCGAAGGGGGCGCCGCCACGAGCCGCACCGGACGGCGGGTTGACGGCGTCAGTCGAGTGCGGCGTCGAACGCATCGATGAGGTCCTGGTAGGTGGAAGGCTCGAAGCGCTGACCGTCGAGGAAGAACGTCGGGGTGCCCTGCACTCCGAGCGCTTCGCCGTCGGCGACGTCGGACGCGACCCGTGCTGCGGTGGCGGGATCTGCGTAGGCCGCGTCGTACGCGGCCATGTCGAGTCCGAGGTCGACGGCATATCCGCGGAAGACGTCGTCCTTGGGGACGCGTTGCTCGCCCCACTCGGTCTGCGTTTCGTACATCCGCTGGTACATCTGCTCGAGCCGGCCTTGCTGGGCCGCCGCCTCCACCGCGCGGGCTGCGCGCTCGGAGTTGAAGTGGCCGGGCAGGGGGAAGTAGCGCACCACGAAGCTGACCCGGTCCCCGTACTCGGCGCGCAGCTCCTCGATAGCCGGGTACACCGCGCGGCATGCCTCACACTCGAAATCGAGGAACTCCACGAACACGGGGCTGCCCTGCGGAGCAGAGGAGAGCCGGTGGCTGTCCTGGCGGACCACCTCGGCGGCTACGGCCGGCGTGCCCGCAGCCGTGCCATCCTCGGCGTCTTTGTCCGGGCGGCCGACCAGCAGGATCGCGGTGGCGGCAACCACGAACACGACCACGAGCGCCAGCGAGATCTTCGCTCCCCGACTCATGCGTGCACCCCCGGACAGCTCGGCAGATCGAGCCTTCGAGGTGAGAAGAGAAGGGCCACTCGGAAAGGGCACGGCAATCGCCGGGGCTCGCACATCACACCCAGATACTATCCTGCGTAGTAGATATGGGTGACTCCATCCCGGGGCTCCAATTGTCGGAGCTCAACGAGATTGACACTCGAAAAATATTGCATTGCAGTCATATTCGACGACAACTATCGTCGGCCACGGCTGCGGTCCGCCTACGCGGCGTGATCGAACCCGCCGACTTCGCGCAGAAGCTCGCCGACGGCACGCCTCCTCCATCGCGCACATCGTGCACTCCATCCTTGGACAACCCCGACCGACCGGGACTGGACTATTGCTCGCTGGCGGGCCTGCGACGTTCGAGGAAGACGGTGTCGCGCCACTGGCCGTCGAGTTGGGCGATGCGCTCGCGAACCCCGACGGTGCGGAATCCGGCCGAGTGGTGCAGGGCGATACTTGCCCGGTTCTCGGGGAAGATCGAGGTCTGCAGGGTCCACAGGCCGTCCTGGTCGGCGGCGATGACCTGGCTGCGCAGCAGCGCCTTGCCGACGCCGCGGCCCCGCATCCCGGCGGCGACGTACACCGAGTTCTCCGCGACCCCGTGGTAGCAGTCCCGGCTCGACACCGGACTCAGGGCAGCCCATCCGACGACGGTGCCGTCGATCTCGGCGATCCACCGGTGCCCGGGGAGCCACTGTTTGTCGAGGACCTCGCGGGTGGGGACCTCGGCGGTGAAGGTCGCGGCCTTGGTGGCGATGCCCTCGCCGTAAATGCGGCGCACCGCGTCCCAGTCGTCGCCCTGCATCGGGCGGACAGTGACGTCGGCGGGCAGATCATCCGGGCAGCACGGGCGTGGGGCGAGCGTGCCCATGACCACGTCGGCGGCCTGCGGCAGGCCGGTGCAGCAGGTCGGGTTGACCACGACGACGGTGCTGGTGCCGTCCTTGTGGACGCGCACGAACCCGACGTCGGCGAGTTTGCGGACGTGATGGGAGACGGTCGGCTGCCCGATCCCGAGCGCATCGGCCAGTTCGCCGACGGTAATCCCGGCGGGAGTGCTCGCGACCTGGTGCAGCAGCCGCACCCGGGTCGGTTCGGCCAGGCACGCGAACCAGGCGGCGTACGTTGCGGCGTCCTCGGTCGCCAGTGCCTCCGCCGCGGTGGGGCGGGCGGTCGCGGCGACCGGCATGTCCAGGGAAGTCATGACCTCACTATATCGATGTTCGTCGATGGTTGCATTCATCGATGGACGTCGATACAGTCGGGAAGTGAGTTGATCGATGATCGTCGATGAAAGGTGTTTGAGATGTCCGACCTGCCCGTTGTTGTCGTGGGCGCCGGCCCGATCGGCCTGGCCGCCGCCGCCGAGCTACGCGAACGAGGACTGACCCCGCTGGTGTTCGAGCGCGGCCCGGCCGCCGGAGCGGCGGTCGCACAGTGGAACCACGTCCGACTGTTCTCCCGCTGGTCCGAGCTGGTCGACCCGGCCGCGCAGCGGCTGCTGACCGCCGCCGGCTGGACCCACCCGGACCCCGAGGCGTATCCGACCGGATCGCAGTGGGCCAGCGACTACCTCGTCCCGCTCGCCGATGCTCTCGGTGATGCGGTCCAGCCGAACACCGAGGTCGTCGGCGTCGCGCGTCGCGGTCGCGACCGGATCGTCGACGCCGGACGCGACACCGAACCGTTGTCGGTGCACATTCGCCGCACAGACGGCACCGAGGACCGGATCCTCGCGAGTGCGGTGATCGACGCCTCCGGAACGTGGGGCGCACCGAACCCGCTCGGCAGCGAAGGCCTGCCCGCGGCCGGGGAACACGCCGCGGCTGCCCGCATCTCCTACCGCGTCCCCGACCTCGACGACCCGCAGGTCCGCGCCGAGTACGCGGGCAAGCACACGGTGATCGCCGGCGCCGGCCACTCCGCGCTGACCGCGATCGTTGCCCTCGCCTCGCTCGCCGCGGACGCGCCGGGCACCCGGATCACCTGGGCGGTGCGCCGCGCCGGGGTCGGGACTGCATTCGGTGGTGGCGACGAGGACCAGTTGCCCGCCCGCGGCGCCCTCGGGTTGCGTGCGAAGAAGGCCGTCGACGACGGACTGCTGCAGGTGGTGACGGGATTCCGCACCGCCACGGTCGAATCCGACGGCGACGGCCAGATCGCCCTGGTCTCCGACGCCGGTCAGCGAATCGACGCGGTGGACCAGGTCGTCGCGCTGACCGGGTTCCGCCCCGACCTGTCGTGGCTGTCGGAGATCCGCCTCGGTCTCGACCCGGTCTTGCAGGCACCGGTGGAGTTGGCGCCGTTGATCGACCCGAACGTGCACTCCTGCGGCACCGTCTACCCGCACGGGGTCCGCGAACTGACCCACCCCGAACCGAACGTGTACGTCGTGGGGATGAAGAGCTACGGCCGCGCCCCGACGTTCCTCGCGATGACCGGCTACGAACAGGTCCGGTCCATCGCAGCCCACCTCGCCGGCGACCACGAGGCCGCGAACCGGGTCGAGCTGGTCCTGCCCGAGACCGGGGTATGCGGCGGCGCGGGCGTGTTCGACGACCCGAACGCCGACACCGCCGAGGGCGGCGGTGGGTGCTGCGGCGCCCCCGCGGCACCGGAGCTGGTCACCCTCGCCTCGCCGTCGGGCCGGTAGACACCGGTGACGGAGACGACCACCACGCCGCAGATCGGCACCCTCGATCGCGCCGGTCTGCGGCGGGTGCTCGCCACCCTGTGCCTGACCGAGATCACCAGCTGGGGAATCCTCTACTACGCCTTCCCCGTTCTGTCGGTGGCGATCTCCCGTGAGAGCGGATGGTCCGCCTCTGTGATCGTCGCGGCCTTCTCGATCAGCCAGCTGGTCGCCGCGCTGGTCGGGATCCCCGTCGGACGGATCCTCGATGCCGGCGGTCCCCGCACGGTGATGACCGCCGGCTCGGTCCTCGCGGTGCCGTCGCTGCTGCTCGTGGCATGGGCCCCGACGCTGCCGTGGTTCTACGCAGGGTGGGTGCTGGCCGGCGCCGCGATGGGCGCGGTGCTCTACCCGCCCGCGTTCGCGGCCCTGACCCGCTGGTACGGCTCCGATCACGTCAAGGCGCTGATGATCCTCACCCTCGCCGCCGGTCTGGCCAGCACCGTGTTCGCGCCGCTCACCGCGGCGCTCGTCGATCGATACGACTGGCGGGCAACCTATCTCGTCCTCGCCGTGATCCTCGCCGCCGTCACCATTCCCGGGCACTACGTCGGTCTGCGCGGTCACTGGCCCGATCCGCCGCAGCATCCCGGACAACAGGCCACCGATCACCGTGACGCCTCCCGCAGTCGCGCGTTCGCCGCCCTCGTGATCGCCCTAGCCCTGGCCGCGTTCGCGGCGTTCGCCGGCGTGTTCAACCTCGTCCCGTTGCTCATCGAGCAGGGGTTCTCCCCCGGCCTGGCCGCGCTCACCCTCGGCCTCGGCGGCGCCGGACAGGTCCTCGGGCGGATCGGCTACCTGCCACTGTCCGCTCGCACTGGGCCACTCGGCCGCACGGTCGGCATCATCGCCGCCACCGCCGCCACCACCGCCCTGCTCGGTGTCGCCGACACCGTCGTCGCGCTCATCGGCGTCGCCATCGGCGCCGGACTGGTGCGCGGTGTGTTCACCCTCGTCCAGGCCACCGCCATCACCGACCGCTGGGGCGCCACCCACTACGGCCGTCTCAACGGCCTGATGTCCGCACCGATCGTCATCGTCATGGCCCTCGCGCCGTGGGCCGGCACCGCACTGTCCACCTGGACCGGAAGCTACACCCGCGCCTACCTCGTTCTCGGCGCCATCGCCCTGGCCGGCGCAGGATTCGCCGCCGCCTCCCTACCCCGGCGCACCACCGAACCCACACCCTGACCTGCAAGGAACCCGATGCCCGACTACGACGCCCTCGTCATCGGCGGCGGCCAATCCGGCCTCGCCGCCGCCTCCGCACTGCGCCGCGCACACCTGCGCACCGCGGTGCTCGAGGCATCGCACGAACCCGTCGGATCCTGGCCGCACTACTACGACAGCCTCACCTTGTTCTCGCCCGCGAAATACAGTGCCCTGCCCGGACTTCCGTTCCCCGGCGACGGAGACCGCTACCCGCACCGCGACGAGGTCGTCGACTACCTGCGCCGCTATGCCAAGATTCTCGACGCCGACATCCACGTCAACCAGCGTGTGACGGCCGTCGCCCACGACGGCCACCTCTACACCGCCACCACCGACACCCGGGAAACGTTCACAGCACCGCGGATCGTTGCCGCCACCGGCGGATTCGGATCACCCGCCATCCCGGCCCTGCCCGGTCAGGACAGGTTCGCCGGCACGATCATCCACGCAAGCACCTACCGCAATCCCGCCGACCACGCCGGCGAGGACGTCATCGTCGTCGGCGCCGGGAACTCCGCCGTCCAGATTGCCGCGGAACTCGCCGACACCGCCCGCGTCACCCTCGCCAGTCGCACACCACCGAAGTTCGTGCCCCAACGCCCCCTCGGCCGTGACATGCACTTCTGGTTCACCGTCACCGGTATCGACACTCTCCCGATCGGATCTCTGCTCCACCGGACTCCGACCGCGCCGGTGTTCGATACGGGCCGTTACCGCACCGCCCTCGCTACCGGGAAACCCCAGGCCCGCCAGATGTTCACCGGTCTCGACGGCCGCACCGCGCTCTGGCCGGACGGCACCACCACCGAGGTGGACACGATCATTCTCGCCACCGGCTACACCCCGCACCTGCCCTACCTCGCCGACCTCGGCGCGCTCACCGACACCGGGCTCCCTCACCACCGAAAGGGCGTGTCCACCACCCATCAGGGTCTCGGCTACGTCGGCCTCGAATGGCAACGCAGCCTCTCCTCCGCATCACTGCGCGGCGTCGGCCGCGACGCCCGGTACCTGGTCAGACGGATGGTCCGGTAGACGGTCGCAGCCTCCGTCCGATCTGCTGTCGTGAATCCGAGGATGATCCGGCGGCAGCGAACAGGGCGCCTTCGTGTCAGGACATCTCGTCGGCTGCGGGGCGCTCGGAAACGCGTCGGGTGGCGACGAGGGCGCCGTAGGCGCTGCGATGGCCGGCCTCGATTGCCCAGCCCTGGGCTGTCGTGACGTCGATCCCGAGAAGCGCGGAGAGAACGGCCGCGGGCAATTGACCGGCAAGGTCCATCAGTGTCGTCTGCCGTGCGGCTCGCGCGGGGACACCGAGGCTTTTGAGGCGTGCGTTGAGGTGGCCACTGGTCATTGGGGTCCCTGCGCGGACACCGGGAAAAAGCCAGTCGTGATCGGTGACACGGGCCAGGGCAGCGCGGCCGCGATACCGGTTGACGACCAGGTCGAGCGCGAGCTGGTCGAGCGGTGCGGGCAGTCGGGCGGGCTCGCTGCCGAGCGACAGGTAGACGGCGAGGTTGTCCACGCGCTGACCCGACCCCCGAGTGATCGCCGATGACCTCTGGGCCAAACTTCTCTGGGCCGGCCTCAACCTCGATCCCGGCGACCTGCCCGCAGGACCCGGGGCCCACCCGGTCGACATGGTCCGCGCCGTCACGCTGACCTGGCTGTTCGCCGGCCAGCGCAGCGACGAAATCGCCCGGCTTCGGGTCGGCTGCATCCGCTGGCAACACGATCAGCCCGCCGTCGGCGACGACCCACAGCAGACCGACTCATCGGTCTGTCTGCTCGATATCCCTACCCACAAGACCGGCACCGCGTTCACCAAGCCCGTCGACCCGCTGTTGGGCCGGGCGATCGAAGCATGGCAGCCCCTGCACCCCGCGCAACCACCGATGCTGGACCGGAAAACCGGTGAGAAGGTGCACTTCCTGTTCGCAGTCCGGGCCGGGCGGATCAGCAAGAACTACATCAACGACACGATCATCCCCGCGCTCTGCCGCAAGGCCGACATTCCAGCCGCCGACGTTCGCGGGCCGATCACCAGCCACCGCGCTCGCTCCACCATCGCGACACAGCTCTACAACGCCAAGGAACCGATGACGCTGTTCGAGCTGCAGGCCTGGCTCGGGCACCGCAGCCCGGAATCGACCCAGCACTACGCCAGAATTACCCCGAATACCCTGGCCAAGGCATACAACGACGCCGGCTACTTCGCCCGCAACGTCCGCACCATCGAAGTCCTCGTCGACCGCGACGCGGCGACCTCCGGCGCTGCCGCCGCTGGTGAGCCTTGGCAGCACTACGACCTCGGCCACGGATTCTGCAGCTACACCTTCTTCGAGCAATGCCCGCACCGCGTGGCCTGCGCCCGCTGCGACTTCTACATACCCAAAGAGTCCAGCAAAAGCCAACTTCTACAAGCGAAATCGAACCTTCAGCGCATGCTCGTCAGCATCCCGCTCACCGACGATGAACAAGCGGCCGTCGAAGACGACCAAGCCGCCCTCGAGCAGCTACTGCAACGCCTCGCCGACGTTCCGACCCCGGCCGGAACAACACCACGCCAACTGACCGCCACCCCGTTGCCGATCGTCGCTGTCAACCATGGCCGACCAGCACGAACTTGACAATCGTGATTCCACAGAACCAACGAGCAAGCCGCGATCAAGTGCCTGTATCTGGCGACCCGGGCACTGGACCCGACCGGGAAGGGAAGAGCACGATGGGCAGCGATGTGGAAGCCGGCCCTCAACGCCTTCGCTATCACGTTCGAAGGCCGAATCACACCAAGTGAGAACTAAACCTGTGTGCCAGAACCGGATCCACCGTTATCCGGATAGTCCCGGCGACTGCGCGGACACCGTCGCCGAACCACAAGGTGGACAGCCCGTGCATCTGTGAGCGCTCGCGCACCGTCGCATCCGCCGGTTGATGTTCGATGCAGGGCGGGCGCGGAAGCTGGCGGTGACTCCAGCCGTGCGCGCCCGGGGCTCGATGGACTAGTCCTCGCCCGCCACTTCCGCCTGGTGGTGCGTGGCGGCGGCGTCGACGGCTGCATCCCAGTCCGTTCCGATCGCGTCCGAGAGGTGGTGTAGATCGCCGAGCAGGTCGGTGAGGCCGGTCTGCAGTTCGTCGTCGCCGACGGATCGCATGTACTCGGCGAGCAGCCGTGCCGCGTTGAGTCCGCGCACCGCGTTCGCTTCGGTCGATTCGGTGATCTCGTAGGTGTTCGGCGTGCGATCTCGTAGGGCTGCTGCTTCGATGAGGTCGGCAGTCGTGGTTGCGGCGCGCAGGACGGGCAGGGCTTTCACAGGTGCCTCGGGCATTTCGGTTCCTCCGGTTCGTGGGGATTGCGGTGGGCGTCGGGTTGCTTTTCGGGATGACTGTGGAGTGTCAGGCACGGCCGTGGGAGGGCCACTGAAACCCTGTGGGTCGCGTTCCGGTGGCGATGACTCGGATGAGGGAGGCCGCGGTCAGGGCGAGGCCTGGCACGATCAGGATCAGGGAGAACGCGCCGTAGCCCTGCAGGCTCGGTCCTGTGCCGATGAACCAGCCGATGAGCGCGGTCACGGCCAGGACGATCGCGGTGGCGGGGCGTTCCGCGACGGCGTAGCGACGGGCGAGCCAGGCCAGTGAGATCGAGGCGATGACCGTGGCGACCGCCGGTGCGGGGAAGGCGAGGATCACGAGCGGGACGTAGATCCATTTGCGGGCACCGATGCCGGCGGCGGCGATGAGAGTGGCGATGGGGATGATCAGTGCGAGGGTCACGGTCTGCTCCTGCAGGCTCGGTTCGTGAGGGCTTCACTGTCGCGCGGACCCAGTTGTGTTGTTGCAAAGTGGAACTGCGGATGATGGTGAGTCGTCTCGGGATTTCCGGTTCAGCGGAGCTGTGCGCGCCGCCGCCGGGGTGGACAGCGGGCGCGCATCGGCGGGCCCGCCCCTTGAGCGGGCTCGCCGGTTAGTCGTCATGCCAGGTCGCCGTTTCCGGGGACCAGGTGCCGGTGGTGCGGGTGCCTGTCAGCAGCGGGTTCAGGCACGTGCCGACGATTGCGAGGGCGGTGTCGAGGTCGGCACATTCGGCCGCGAGTCCGGCGAGGCGGGCGGTACGGCGGTAGCCGTCGTGCCACCGATCTCCGGGTACGGATATGGCGGCGACGGCGGGCATCTGGCGGCGACGGAACTCGCTGGCGAGTGCGGTGTGGGTGTCGGCGGCGGGGATGGTGCAGCGGGTGACGATGAACAGCAGGTCGACGAGGTCGTGGAAACGGGTCGACGGTGAGCGGCGCGGGCCGTAGCGGTAGAACATCGCTGAGATCTTGTCTGCCACCTGGTTTGCGATCGGGTACAGGGCAATCGCAGGGGTGGGGGTGATGCCGTCGAGGTCGAGAACCGGTGCGGGAGCGATCCGTTCGATGCGGCCGACAGTGCTGCGGCCGACCACGAGATCGACCGGGAAGTTCCCGGCGGCGGTGGTGCCGAGGTGCGCGTTGACGCGTACGGTGGCTCCCCCGGTTAGACCGTGGAGTGTGGTGGGGACGCTGATGGTGAACCGGAACGGGTCGAGATCTTCGGTGGCGGTGATAGTGGCGCGCAGGTCTGCGATGGCGGCTGCGGCGTCGGTCCCACTGCTGGTGTGGAGCAGGTCGAGATCTTCGCTGTGCCGCGCACCTGCGAGACGAACCAGCAGTCCGGTACCGCCGGTCAGAACCCAGGGTGCAGCCGGATCGGCGAACACGCGGGCGAGGAATCGCTGGGCCAGGAACTGGCGGCGGACCTGTGCAGCGGGGGTGCCGGTGGTCATTGCCACGGACTTGATGCGCGCGTTCAGCGCCATCTGGAATGCGCCGGGGCTGCGGTATCTCTGGGTCATGCCGCTAAGCGTCTGTGCGAGCGGTTTCTGGTGTTGCAGTTCACCTTTCCGATATGCACGTCGGCGCGGGATGGTTGGTGAGCATGTATGGATACGGTGTCGGGGAATGAGGTAGATACGATCGCGACCGTTCATTTCGATTCGCCGGCGTGGCCCGGCGGGTGTGGCGAGATTCGCGGACAGAGGGGAACAGTGTGATGGCGTTTTCGCGGGGTGTAGTGGGCAGTGTGGCGTTGTGCGCGGTAGCGAGCGCGCTGCTCGCTGGTTGTGGGAGCGATTCCTCGGAGGGCGTTGCGTCGGCGACGTCGCGGAGCGCGGCGGTGGAAGGCACGACGGCGAGCGCGCAGCCGACGGTGTCGGCATCGACCACGACGGCAGCTACGACGACGGACAGGGCGGCCGCGGATCCGCTCGTCGGCGAGGCTCAGCACGTGTCGGGTAGCGATTGGAGTGCCACGATCACGGTCGGTGGGCAGCTGGCAAGGCGTGAGAGCTTCACATACAACGGTGTGCTGGTGCCGGTGTCAATCGATGTTGAGTCCGGTGCCGTCCCGGCGGCGCCGCTGTATTGGAAGCTGCATACGCTCAGTGGACAGACGGTCGATGGCGCATCGACGAGTTCCGTTCCCAACGTGATCGGTGATCGTCCGCTCGATCGCGCAGCGGAAGGACTGATCTCGTTCTCCAGCTACAGCTCGTCCGGTCTCGCCGATGATGTCTCGATTACCGAGGTCGCGCTGTATCCCAGTGCGACGGCGAAGGATCCGATCGCGCGGTGGGCGTTCCCGTCTCCGTTGGCTGTTCGGGATATTCCGCAGGCTGCGGAGTGATGGAGTGATAGGGGCCGGGGTCATCGGAGGGTTGGCCCCGGTCCGTCGCCGGTCAGGCGAGGAGATGTTCGAGCAGTCGCCGACCGTTGTGGCGGGGATGGCCGTAGCGGCGGGAGTGTCGGTCGAGGATGGCGGCGGCCGCGGTGTCGGTGAGGCGACCGGTGTTGATCGCGGCGTGGATGATGCCGGCGAGGTGGCCGCCATCGAGGAGATCGGCGGCGAGATCGTCGATGGTGCGCGCCGGGGTGGTGACGGGTAGGCCGTCAACGAATTCGATGTCGTCGGCGGTGAGGGTGCCGATGTGGAAGCGTTGGTCGGTCAGTCGGGTCTGGCGGCGGCGAGGGAGGGTGAATTCGAGGAGGTCGGCGTCGGTGTCGCCGAGTTGGAGGACTTTGGCGGCGCTCCGATGCGACACGGCGGCGGGGGTGGTGGCTGCGGTGAGGCGTTCGTCGGCGGTGTGGGTGGGGTCGAGCGCGAGCCAGGCCGCTCGGAGGTCCTCATGGGGATGCCAGGGAGCTCCGTTGATGCGGTGGACGCCGTGGCGGACGTGGTGGATGGCGCCGGCGTCGGCGAGGGTGGCGAGGTGCTTGGGGTGCATGCCGGCGGCGCGGGCCTGAGCGGTCGTGAACAGGCCCCACTGTGTGGTGGCGAGTTCAGCTGCGATCGGCAGCCAGGTTGTCCCTTTCATGCTGCAAAAGTACCTCCCCCTTGGGTGGGTATTGCAGTCACAATTCCGGGATTCCTCGTGCCGCACCCACAGGCGGACAGCTCCCCGGCAGGCGTCGGCGTGAACGCACGTGCGCCCCGCACGACGGGACTGTCGTGCGGGGCGCAGAGACCGGTGGTCACGGGAAGCGGTGGCGACCGTAGATGTGGTCGGCGCAGGAGTCGTCCTCCTCGAAGGTGCGGCCACAGGCGATGCACCGGGGCGGGCCGCCGGGCAGCGTGACGAGATGGGTGTCGGCGTCGCGGTCGTAGGTGACGGCCCCACCGGGGAGCGCCGAGACGGCTTCGACGAGGTTGTCGTCGGGGTCGATTCCGTCGATGTCTACCGTTCCGTCGATCATGTCGCGGCCCTCGGCGGCGAACATGCCGAGGATGTAGTACCCGCCTCCGTCGCAGTTCAGGTGCAAGGCCCGCGCCTCGGGGTGCTCCTTCGCGGCGACTTCGCGGACGCGGTCGACGGCGAGTCGTGCGATCTGGGCGTGAGCGTCTCTCACGACGGTTGCCCACACGTCGATCTGGGCATTGATCTCGTCAAGTGCCGTCATCAGCGCACCTGCTCGGAGATCGCGCGGCCGCGGGTGGCGGAGCGGTTGCCGCGCCACTGGCCCTTGGCGTCGCGTGCGCGGCCGTTGGGCTGCAGCCGCCCGGACGCGTGGGCGACGTTGAGCTTGTGCCGGAGCTGCCGGGCGGTCATCTTCCCGGTGGGCTGTACGACGGTCATCGCGGGTGTCCTCTCTGTTCGTCTGGCGTGATGACTCGACTTTGCTTGTCGCCTACCTGCTGTGTTGCAGGCCTAGTACCCGGGAAATACACGACACACGCGATGCACGCGATACCCGTGATTCTCCCGGTTCTCCGATAGCCGGCCGGCGGGTCCGGCGGACAGCGCGGCGCGGAAACATGGGAAGGGGCGGGAAGACCCTCCGGCCTCCCCGCCCCTTCCCTAGTCAGCGATCAGACGCCGGCGAGCATCTTCATCGCCCGGTCCTTGGCGCCCTGGGCGGTACCGTCGAGCTGACGCAGCGCCCGGGCGTCGTCACCGCCCCGCACCGGCGCGAACCAGTCGACGTACTCGGTCAGGGCCGAGTACGCGCCCCACCGGCTCCCCCTGCCGAGATCGTTGGTGTCCGCGAATCGGAACAGCTCGATCAGCTCGTGACGGCGGCGCTCCCACCGACCGAACTCGCGCGCGTTCTCCTCGTCGGGCCGCGGGTACATGGCATCGATGAACGCGCCGAACTCCGACAGCGTCATCGGGGTGTCGAGCATGTGATCCGCGATTGCGCTGAACTCCTTCGCGTAACGGACCGCACCCTGGACCATCGTCGTCGCTGCGGCGAGACGATCGTGTGCGGAGCGGGTGTGCCCAATGGCGAACGTGGTCGGGAAACCGATGTTGGCGGTTTGTCCGTTCATGCAGACGAGTCTGCGGGCGACGGCCTGGCCGGTCACCCGCCCGGAGCCGTCGTGGGCAGTGCGCTGTAGGAGGGTGAAGGTCACCAGGTCCTTGCCTCCGACCTTCACGGCGGCGTCCGGCAAGTCCAGTTCCAGATAGGTTTGCCGACCCCCACGCAGCGCGCCACCGGTAGCGAACCGGGCGCCCATCGCGACTGCGGCGTCTGCGGCAGCGAATGCGTCCGCGTTGGTAACGGGCGTGTAGCGGGCACCGCCCAGGTGCAGCGCCTCCTTGGTGTCCGACCGCAAGAAGAAGCGCATCCCCGGCATGCCGGTCATCGTGACACCGTCGTCCGTGGTGAGGGCGAAGCTGTCGGCCGGATGCTCTTCGATCCCCCAGTCCAGTCCGGCGAGCTCGAGGGCGTCGTGCACGGTGCGTGCTGTGCTGATGTCGGCACCGAGTGCGCGGCTGGCGGGGATGCGGGTGGCGGCGGGAGCGGTCATGTGAACCTCCGAGATAGCTGGAATGCGATGTCGGATTCGACGCTATGAACGGGACCCCCGGGTGTTTCAGGCGTCGCGTCACCGCGCTACAGGACGAGCTGTCGACCGCTGGCGGTAACGCCGGCGACGTGCGAAACGGTAGACGGGTCGGTGTGCCTCGTCTTGCGCTCGCCGGACAAGGGTCGGAACGGCGAAAAAGTTGCATTCGAGCGAATCAGCTTCCCCAGTACCGGTGATCCACGCAGGTCATCGGGTGATTTAGAGGAGACATTGAGCGTGACGATATTTTGCCAACAGTTGGCTTCTTCGTCGCTCCTTACCCTAGGCTGCAGGTCATGAAGGCGTCGAATCGTGTCCGTTTCGGACGTATCGTGCGTGAGCGACGTCTGAAGCTCGGACTGACACAGGATGACGTGTTCGGCGCCGGTGGCCCCTCGGACACCACCCAGACTCGTGTCGAACGAGCCGATGGCCCCGAGCCCTCCTTGAGCACCCTCAACAAGTTCGACGCGGCTCTGCGTTGGGAGCCGGGAAGCGCAGCCCGGACATGGCGCGGTGGGCACCCCACTCCTGTGCCTGATCCGATCTCGTTGAACGGAACCTCGCCGGCCGCTTTCACCCTCGGCCCAATGGAGGTGCCGGTCTCGCTCGAGGAGCTGACCAAGCTCCTCGACATCCACAGCACCCTGGTCGCGGTCGCCGATGCGAATCCCGACAATGCGCTGCTGACGAAAACCGTCGCGGAGATGAAGGAATTCGTGTCCTCGTTGACCGGGATCTGGGTCACCGAAATCCTTGAGCGAAACGCTCATTCAACGAACGGGATCCCGGTGATGATCGAGTTCGCCTTCAGCTCGCACCTGGCAGCCCCGGTCGACCTATCGTCACCGGACGCCGAGGAACGCCTCTACCGGCGCTGGCTGGCGGGCCGGACAGATAACATCTCGGACGAGCAAGCAGCAGACTTCACCGAACGCCTTGCCCGCAGACAGGAGGCGCCAAACTCGTGATTGGTTCGGACATCGCTACCCGGGTCGACCGACTGTTCACTCTCGCGCACGGACTCCATGAGCCCGAGCGTTCCGCCGCGTCGGTCGCGGCTGCGGTGGCCGCCAAGCTCGACACCCACGTCGACGAGGACACCATCGTCGCGCTGCGCCGCGGCACCCTCACCGACGCGCCCACCAGCCTGCTGGTGGCGGTGGCGGAAGTCTTCGCCGCACCCGCCAACTACCTGACGGAGTTGGATGCGACAGGCGCCTACGATCTGCAGTTCCGTGCATTGATCGCCGCCCGTGATGCCCAAGTCAATGGCATCTGTTTCCGCGGCGACGGTGCGGGTCCCGAGTTGACGAACTTGGTGTCCGAACTCGAAGACCTCGCCCGCCACCGCGACGACGCCGCTCTCAGCGTCGACGGAACTCGAGAGTGAACCCGGCCGGGCGCAACGTCAGCAGCTCATCGACCTCGAGGGTGTAGTCAGGGTCGGCCACCAGGTCGTACTGGTGCACGATCGTGGCGAGAGCGAGCACCATCTCGTGCAGCGCGAATTGGCGTCCGATGCACGAGCGAATCCCCGTCCCGAACGGCCGGTAGACGTGGCCGGGCCGGGCCTTGATGTTCTCCGGCAGGAATCGATCCGGATCGAAACGCTCGGGATCGGGTCCCCACACCGGGTCGCGATGCAGCCGCAGCAGCAGCACGAATGCCCAGTCCCCGGCCTTGAATCCATATCCGCCCGCGACGGTGGTGTCGGCGATGGCTTCCCGGAAGTAGCCGGGAGCCGACGGCCACAGCCGCAGGGTTTCGTCGATCACACGGCGGATGTAGCGGAGCTTGGGTACCTGGTCGAAGGACAGTGACGGTGCCGAGGCATCGGGCCACATTGCGTCGATCTCGGCGCGGGCACGAGCGGCGATGTCCGGGTGGGTCGCCAGCAGATGCAGTGCGAAAGACAGCGCATTCGACGACGTTTCGTGGCCGGCGATCAGGAAGGTGATCACCTGGTCGCGTACGTTCTCGAGATCGAGCTGTTGACCGGTCTCCGGGTCCGGATTGGTCAGCATCAGATCCAGGAGGTCTGCATGGGCTCCGGGGTTTCCGGTTCGGGCCGCGATCACTTCGTCCACAACCGAGTGGAGGTAGGCGATGTCGGCGGCGTTCTGCTTGGCCTCTGCACGGCCGAGGAGTGCGCCGAGAATCGGGATGGGAATCGATGACCGCTGGGAGTAGTCGAGCGCGCGCAGCATCGCGGTGACGAATGGGTCGACCGCGTCGCGGCTGAACGATCCGAAGCTGCGACCAAATCCGCATCGGCCGATGACTTCGAGGGTGAGCTTGCTCATCTCGGCACTGACGTCGAGCCGCTGGCCGGGGCGCTCGTCCCAGTGCTTGACGAGCTCAGCGATCGTCGTGGCCATGGTGTCGTGGTAGCCGCGCATGGCGTCTTTGGTGAACCCGGGCATCAGCACGTTGTGCGCGCTGGTCCAGGCGTGGGTGTCGTTGAACGCGGTGAACAGGCCGTCACCGCCGAGGCTGCGGAGTTGCTGCAGCGGCCGGCCGACGTGCTTGCGGAAGCGAGTCTCGTCGTTGAGGTCGGCCACCACGTCCGCTCCGGAGGCGAAGGTCAGGTGCGTGCCCATGATGGTGCGGCGATAGATCGGTCCGAGCCGCTCGTGCATGAGCAGGGTCTTCTGGTTGGGTTTGGCTCGGTCGATTCCGATGATGTCGCCGAGGATCGGGATGCGCTTGGGCGGGTGCGGGATTGTGGTGTGCTCAGCCATGCGATCGAGACAGCCGGGGCTGTCCGTGTCCTTCCTGGTTGGCGGGATCATTGGTCGAAATTTTGAGGTCCCGTGCTGTAGCCCATGCTCGGGCGAGACGGTCGATGTCGATGGATTCGGTGTGGTCGTCGAGCCGTGCGATGGGCCGGGTGCCTTGCTGCGCGCGGTACGTGTCGATCGCTTCGTGGACTGCGAGTGCGCGGATGACGTCGGCGCGGGAGTGTCGGCTCACCTGGGCGAGGTCTGGAAGGTCGTGGGGCGTCAGGTCCGGGCGGAGATAAGGGCGGAGCCGGACGATCGTGTCCCATATTTCAATCTCGAGGCGGTCGACAATCGCGTCGACGTCCGTAGGGCGCGGGTGGAGCACCACTGTGGGCATCGCCTCTGTCAGATCGCGCCACATCGGTTCGAGACGTCGGATACGGCGGCTGGCTCCGTCGATGCCGAGTTTCGCCGCGAGCCGGTGTGCCAACGGTGTCGCAAGGACGATGGCGATCGCGGTGACTTCGGGCAGGAACAAGATGTCGTTGGACTCGCTGCGCCATTCGGTGAAGGCGTTGTTTTGGTGAGCGGCCACGAGGAATGAGTTGATGATCCGGGTGATGCCGTCGAAGGCGGACACAGCGCTAATGAAGACGGCGAGTCCGGCTCCGATTTGGAGTACTCGGGTGCCGGCGGCACGCGCGGTTTCCCAGGCGAGTGCGGCCAGGCAGGTGACGGCCACGATGGTCGGGGCCGAATAGATCGTCATGTACGCGACGACATGCCAGGTGCCGTGCTCTTCGAGGGTTTGCCCGGCCACTCGTGCGGGCGCGGACAGTGGGAAGAGTGCCAGGCCTGCGAGGAATACGGCGCAGTAGATGAGCGGCTGGCGATCGCGGCGGCGGGTCTTGGTGATGAAGCCGTCGTTGTCGTGGTCTGGGGCTGCCCAGATGGTGACGGCGCCGATCATTGCTGCGCTGGCGAGCATGGCGCACATGTGGGTGGCCTGGCGGATCACCGAGGGATCGACGAGGTGAACGGCGAGGAGGTTCTGGACGTGAGGGTCGCGGAGGAGCCCGACGAAGACCCAGAAGGCGAGCATGGTGGACAGTCGTTTGTCGACGAGCGTGTGCAGGAACAGCACCCGAAGGATGACGATGACGGCGAGTGTGACCAGCATGGGCCAGGCCAGGTAGTCGGGCAGGGTCGAGGTCATCGACCGCCTCGCAGGAGCAGTCGTGCCCGCCCGACGCGGGTGGCGACTTGGCGGTTTGTGGATCGGATGCCGAAGTATTCGACGTCGCGGCGCCACAGGCGCATCGCGAGGAGTTCGGCTTCTTGTTCCTGGGGCCGGTCGTAGTCCGTGCGGCCGAGGATCTTCTTGATCAGCTCGGGATCGACATCGGGGGCGAGGCACTCACCGAGGAGTTGCCGGTCCTCGCCGCTGCTGCTGTGGTCGAACAGCAGGTGCGCGCATTCGTGGTAGGACACGACTCGACCCTGGCGTACGGCGTTCGACGAGTAGATGATGTCGCGGTCTTCGCAGACAATGGTCCATCCGCACGGTGAGTCCGGATCCATGCCGCCGGGCACTGTTCTGATCTCGAGTGGCACCCCACGCCGCTCGGACAGCCAGGCGCGAAAGTCGTCGAAATTCCACAGGCCCGGCAGGGCCTGGTCGATCTCCGACAGCATCACGTTGACGCGGTCCTGAACCTCCATACAAATCCGGTTGTCCGGATTGTTTCCACTCATGACACCTCCGTGCACGTTCCCCCCTGGTGCAGCTTTTTCAGCGCACCAACCATACGGGCGGGCGCCTCCCGGCGCCCCACCTACCCTCCCCATGTCCCCCACCTGAGCGTCATCTCGCAGTCATTCAGGCAGCATATAAAGGCAATAATTGGCTTTTCGATCATCTTCCACTGACCGACCCATCCATCTTGTGAACTGGCACTATCTCCGATCTTCAGTGAGTACTTGTACTCAAAAGCGATACACAAGCGATTTTTGACTTTCACACAAGCAACACTTCGTGTCATACTGTTCCCGCGCCCCTACGGGGCCGCACACATACAGACCCCGGCTTGCCGGGTCGGCCGAAACATGCCGTACGTGCCGCTGATGCTCATGCTGGCGCGAGTCGTAAAGAGCCTCAGCCCCCACCACACGGTGGGGGCTGAGCTATTTCCACTACCTGCGATTCTCGGACCTCAACGCAGTCACCGCCGCAGCACCGATGAGCTGCCCGATGCGACTCGGGTCCTCGATCACGGCGACCTCCGCCCCCGTAGGTGGCGTCATCCCACCGTCCTCGGTCACAAGCCACAAGATCCGCACACCAGCAGCGATAAGCCCCTCCGCCTCCTCACGCACCACGGCGTCGTTCGGAAGGTCGCCGTCAGTGACCACCACGACCATCCGAGCGCCCTGATCGCGACTGAGGGCGAGCTCGCGGTCGAGGACGCGCATCGCGGCCGGCAAGCCGGTGGACCCGCCGCCGATCGACGGAACAGGGACCGATCCGCTCACAGCGGTGACCGGCAGCATCGCCGCGGTGTGATTCCAGGTCACCGTCGCGGCCTTGCCGCCGACCTGCCGCACAGCCCTGGCCAGCGCCCATGCCGCCACCGCCGCGGGCGCAGCGAACGGCTCCATCGACCCGGAAATGTCGAGCGCGACCCCCACGACCAGGCTCGGGGTGTCGACAGTCCGCCGGCGGGTGTTCTCCCAGGGGGTCGCGGTCGGTCGCACCCGAGCATGAATCTGCCCCTGCCGCCGCACCAGCTGTGAGGTTCGCAGACGCCCCGGTGGGGTCGACGACGGTGTGCGGGTCACATCGACAGCGCGCAACGCCGCCGACTCGAGACTCCGTGTCAGGACCTTCGCGTGCTTGTGATCGTCAGCAGTCGGTCGGCGGCGACGAGACTCGTGCAGCCCCTGACGGGCGGCGCGCTGGTCCTCGACGGCCTGCGCAGTGTGGGCCTGACGCGCTGCGCGGGCAGCCACAGCAGCGGGGGATGGATCGACGATTCCGGCCGCCGCACGCAACCCCCGAGCGGCGGCGACAGCGACAGCAGTCAGCGCAGCCGCGAGCGGTCCGTCCCCGGGTGCGCCGTGGTGCGCACCGCAGTCGTCGTCGCCGTCGTCGGTGCCCTCACCCTCCGCGGCGTCGTCCCCGAACAGCGAGGCGATCTTCTCGGCCGCGGCAGTAATCGTCGCTGTATCGCCGTCGACCGCGGCGACCGCGCGGTCGGTCTGCTCGGCGATCACCGCGATCTGCTCCGCGGTCAGCCACGGCGCCAGCACGGCGTCCAGGTCCGGCAACGATTCCCCCTCGAGCACGCCGGCCAGAACGCGGCCACCGAGCAGAACCAGAGTGCGGGCTGCATGATCCGTGCTCGTGGGGTCGACCTGCCCGAGCAGGTGCAGCGCCGAGGCCTGCAACCATCGGCGGGCCTGGGGATTGCCTGCGGCCACCCGGCCCTCCATACGCGGCTCCTCGAGCAGCGCCGCCCACTCCGCGACAGCCCCGCTCAGACCGTAGCGACGGCTGGTGTGGGTGGCGTGGCCTGCCTCGTGAGCGAGGACGCCGGTCAGAACCGGGAATCGCGCGCGGTCCCGCTCGTCGCGCAGATCGATCCGGTCAGGGTCCGGCCGCCCGGGCATCGCTTGGGTGGCGTCGAGGGTGATGCGAGCTGTGCGGTGGTTGAACACACCCGCGGGCTGGCCACTGCCCGGATGGTGCGGGAGCACCGAAACGAGGACGTCGCGGCGCGGGGTAAGCGTGTCTACCCAGTCCGTCAGCCGAGAGCCGAGCTGCCGCCACTGCGGATGGGAGGGGCTCTCCCACGCGGCGCGGGTGGCAGTGGCAGTGGCGGTGGCGGGCATTCGGTGCTCCTGGCGGTCGTGGGGTTGTGATTTCACCGATCGTCTCGACGCCGGTCCTACGGAGTTGCAGGCGAGCGCTCCGGGAGCAGGCCGGCGGCTCTCGTCTCAGGCATGCGGCAGCGGAGGAGCCAACACAGGGAGGACAGCCGCCCGCAGCGGGCGGAGCCACTGCCGGCACCTCATCGCGGACGCAGGGTGTCGCTCCCCCGTTTGTTCTCGTGTCGCCACCGCCCCGGAACGTCGGACCGTTCCGGGGCAGTGGACGAAGGGATACCGACAACCGCGTCAGAGGTCCGCGGATGACGTGATCGTCAGCGCCGGCTCGTAGTTGTCGCCTGGGCCGACGGAGATTCCGAGAGTGACCGGCTCGGGCTCGTCGGCACCGAGACGGTTCGGAACGACGTACACGGTGAACTCCTGCAGGCCCGTCAGGCGGAGCCGACTAGCGCGACGCAATGCCACGGCAGCCATCGTCAGGACGTCCCACTGGCGGCCCGTCTCGTCCTGCATCGCCCCGTGCTCCTCGTCCCAGGCCACGGCAGCATCCCACGCGTGGGTCGCAATCGCGACCGGGTACCGCATGCCCTGCTGCGCGGCAAGCTCGGTGACATCGTGCAGAACACCGTCTGCGATCGCGTCGGCGCGGATGTAAGCGTGGATGACCTCGAGCTGGTCGATGGCTCCTGCACTGCTCATCAATTCCTCCGTGGATGTGTCGTCCGGCTGATGGGAATGACGTTATGGCGTTGCCTGCGAGCGTGTTTCACATCGATCGGGCGGCGTTGGGGGGTCTCGACGCGGCGATCGCGGGGGTTCAGGGTTCCTCGTGGTCGACATCAACGATGTTCAGTTCAGCGAGATCAAGCCTTCGGAAGGTCCTCGGACTCGGCGCGCGGACAGCGGTTTGCTGTACGTCCTCGAATTCAGTTCGGGATGGTTGACGTCCTCCCTGCCGTGAACGACCGAGATTCCTCCTGCAGCGCTACGCGCCACTCCAGTGGGTTCCTGTTTCACTGGGACTCGCCTTCCGTTAGACGGAAGGACTTACGGTCCCTCCGCAGGCGTTTAACCACTCCGCACGTCCTGCGGCGTGGATGTTCTTCGCAGCATTGAGATCGCGATCGTGGACCGCACCGCACGGGCAGGTCCACTCCCGCACCGATAGTGGTTTCGGTCCGTCGACCCGCCCGCACGTCGAGCACATCTGGGACGACGGGAACCAGCGGTCCGCCTTCACGAAAACGCGCCCGTACCGGGCAGCCTTCTCCTCCAGCATCCGGGTGAACATGCCCCACCCGGCATCCTGGACCGACTTCGCCAACCGGGTCCGTGCTAACCCTGCGACACACAAGTCCTCGACGAACACCGCTTGGTTCTCGCGGATGATCGCCGTGGACTGCTTGTGCGCCCAATCCTTGCGGGCATCGGCCACCTTCGCGTGCGCCTTGGCCACCTTGATCCGGGCCTTGGCCCGATTTCTGCTGCTCTTGTCCTTGCGGGACAGGGATTGCTGCGCCTTGCGGAGTTTGCGTTCGGCGCGGCGGAAAACTTCGGGGACTCGATGACCTTCCCGTCCGAGAGCACCGCAAACGTAGTGAGCCCGAGGTCGATCCCCACCTCCGCATCGCACTCCGGCAGCGGCTCGTCGGCCGTCTCGACCACGAACGACGCGAAGTACCGGCCCGCGGTGTCCTTGATGATCGACACGCTCGACGGCTCCGACGGCAGATCCCGCGACCACGCAACTTCGAGTTCGCCGACCTTCGCCACATACAACTTCCCGTTCGAACGCAGCGAGAACCCGTTGCGGGTGAGCCGGATCGCCTGCCGGGTATCCTTGCGGGAGCGGAACCGTGGCGCCCCGATCCTGCGGCCCTTCCGCTTCCCCGACATCGAGTCGAACCAGTTCCGGTAGGCGCGTCGCGCGTCCTGGGTGGCCTGCACCAGCACCACCGAGGCGACTTCGGTGAGCCACGCCCGCTGCGGGGTCTTCTTCGCGTCGGTGACCACCTGCTTCTGCACCTCGGTGTCCGAGAGCTTCACCCCAGCCTTGTGTGCATCCTGGCGGGCGCGCAGCGCGTCGTTGAACACCACCCGCGCACACCCAAACGACCGGGCCAGCATGTCCTGCTGCCCGGGCGTCGGATAGACGCGATACTGGTATCGGAGCTGCACGCCCGCAACGTACTGGCACCCACCGACACCAATATCGAGGGATTGCTATCCCGGCCGTGAACGACTGGGATAGCGCCGAAGAACCAGCAGGTCAAGGTCGGGCGGACAGCGGCAGCACACTCCGATGACGCACGGATCATCCAGGTTGGTCGCAACTACCTCGACGTGCGCGGGTGGGAGATCACGAACAGCTGAGTGTCCGAGGTACGGCTCTCGACGGTGCGCCGCGCCGGCCAGCGCAGCGCCGACCTGGACGATGCCGAGGCCCGGGTGAAGCGCCATGCCGCCGACCTCGGGAAGCAGCTGTCCGTAGTCGACCTGAAGGGCTGCACCGGGGAGACCGAGGTCTTCTACGGTCCGGCTTCTCCCACCTGCTTCCTACCTGTGCGCGTACGCGGACGTCGTCAGTCGCTGCACCTGATCGCGTCCAACAACGAACGCCTCCGACCACGCGGGTCGGAGGCGTTCGTTGATCAGCTCAGGCGGCGGCCGCGAACAGGTCCGGGCTGTCGACGGTGAACTCGGCGACGTGCGCTGCGAACAGGTCCGCCCATACCTTCTTGCTCAGTGGGGCGCGCTGACCACGGCGGATCTGCCGCTGGTGCCAGTCGTTGTCGAATGCCTGCCGTTCGGCGATGACGGTGCGGGCGTGGCCGACAGCCGCAGCCTCCGCCGCATCGCGAGGCTCGAGGGTCCGCGGGTATCCGGAGGCGGGGCAGTCCTTGAGGACCTTCCGCGCGGCGGCGACGGCACTCTTCGAATGCGGGACGCCCAGCTCGGGGGCCAGGTAGCGCATCTCGGTCATGGTGCGGGTGTCGACGACAGTCGGCTCGTCGGCGGTGAGGACCCACACGGTGTGCATCTTCGGGCCGGGCGACCAGAGTTCGCCTGCGGCGGGTGCGCCTTTGAGATCGGTGTAGTGCATCCCCTGCTCCTCGTCATCTCGCGATCGTGAACGCTGCCGACGCTACGAACTCACACGGAAGATGTTGCAGCACCGCTAATCCCGATTCCGGCGCTGACCATCCCCGAGCCACGGACAGCACGCCTACAACGTGGGAATGCGCGCGTGGGAGTGCCTGAGCGAGGGGCGCGGTGAGCATCCAGACTGTGCCGGCGCAGCCCGATCACGCCGCCCTTCGAGGTCTGAAACACCATGGCATGGCGGTTCATACGTTGGTGGCACACCGATCACGACCACACCACCAGGAGAAGCACGCCATGACCACGACCGTCGCCGGATTCGCCGTCCAGGATTCGAATAGCCCGGAGCAGAAGGTGTATGCGGCATTCGTGTACCGCGACGGCTCGTCGTTCCGATTCGCCACCGCCTCCGGGGGCTTCGCCAACTGGGTTGGCAACCGGATGCGCGTTCAGTCCAACAAGCAGTATGCCTCGGTCGACACCGCGGTCGCTGCGATGGCGGATGTGTGGACGAAGAAGTGCTCGAAGGGCAGCTACGGCACGGTGCTTGCCGGCCCGGTCGCGTTCGACGTCGCAGCGACCGGTGAGATCGACCCCGCCGAGCTGGTCGCCGTCGCTCGGGGTGAGAACGCTGTGCTGTCGGCTGATGTCTCGACCGTCGAGGCCGTGGTCGCTCAGACTCTCTCCCCCGTGCCGGCATCGGCGTCCGCTGCCACCGCGGCGCCGTCGGCGTCCCGGGTGACCGGCCTGACCGTTGATCCCAGCGAGCGCAACGGGATCGTGCTGCCGAACGGGCACACGATGTATCCGCGCCAGGTCGCCGGGCATACCGACGTCGCCCTCATGCGGCACCTGCGCGCCAACTCGCCCGACCTGTTCGTGCGCCTGCACGGCCCCGCCGGCGGCGGCAAGTCCACCGTTCCCTACGGCGCGTTCGGCACCGATCTGGTCGTGATGCAGGGCCACGGTGACACCAACGTCTCGCACTTCGTCGGCCAGTACCTCCCGCTGCCCGACGGCGGGTTCGAATGGCGGGACGGTCCGCTGACCCGGGCGATGCGCGAAGGCAAGGTGTTCTTCCTCGACGAGGCCTCCCGCGTGCCGTCCGAGACCATGGCCGTGCTCATGTCGGTGGCCGACGGGCGCCGCACCCTGAACATCGACGATCTGCCGGGGTCTGAGCCCGTCGTCGCCGCTGACGGGTTCTGGATGGTCATCGGCTACAACGAGTACGGCCAGGGTGTTCGCCCGCTCGATGACGCGATCAAGCGGCGGTTCCCTATCGCGATCGAGGTTGCTGCGGACTTCACGGCCGCGGAGGCAGCCGGGGTCGACCCGAAGCTGATCAAGGTCGCCCGCAATCTGCGCACCCGTAACGCCGAGGAGACGAGCGACGGTGGCCTCGGTTGCTGGGTGCCGCAGATCGCGGACTTGCTGGTCACGCAGAAGGTCCTCGATGCTGGCCTCGGATTGGAGGTTGCGCTCGCGACGATGCTCACGGCCTGCACGGATCCCGACAGCGTCGACTGGGTGCAGGAGGCGATCAATGACGTCTACGGGATGGGTGTGCAGCCACTCGCGCTCGGTGGCCGCGCATGACCGTCCTCCGGCCGAACATGCGGCAACAGCTCCCGTCCTGGCGGGGTGGCGCAGTGTTGCGCCCGCTCAGCGCATCGGACGTCGACTTCGACGGCTACACCCGGTTCGGGGTGATCTTCGATGACGAGCCCGACGAGTATGCGGTGGCGTACCTCGAGCAGGTCGTCGGGTACGCGTGGGCTTCGAACATGGCGGCGTACCGGCGATCGGCGAGGGGCGGGTGTCGGTGCACGACACCACTGTCGTGTTCGACGCAGACATTCGGCTGCGCCGCATGAGAACCCGTACTCGTGACGAGGCGACCCGGGCGCTGGCCGCGCAGGTGCTGACGTACTACGCGGAAGGCTCCCCGGTGCGCCGGGACGGGGTGCGGCTCGTCGCCCGCACAGACGACGTTGCTTTACCGAAGATCGTGGGGTTCGGGGTCGGGTGAACCGGCCAACGAACAAGGATCGGGACGGCTCGCTGATCACCCCCATTACTGGGTCAGCGAGCCGCGCCGCGCCCCTATCCGTCACCGGCGCGTGGGATCAGAGCACCACCGCGTCGGGGTTGCTGATCCGCTCGTAAGCCGCGCTCAAGTCAAGAGTTTCGACCTGCGGATGCCGAAGAAACGTGTCGGACAGCCGCACGATGCGCCCGTTGACGTGGGCACGGACTTGGAAGGTCTCTTCAACGAGTTCACGGGGAAACTTGACAGCGTTGGTCAGCTCGAAGGCGGCGTTGAACATCACGACGACGACCGAGTCATAGTCGCTGTCGCGGATCGCACCGAGGTTGCGACGCTGCCGCTCACCCGCACGACGAAGAGCCTTCACCTGGATCCGTTCGCCGGCCTCGGTGCGGATGTCCCAAGCCTTCTGGTTGAACGATCCTCGCTCGCCGCCGAAGTGCTCGAAGACGATGGCTTCCGCGAGACCACCGATCGGATTGTTGGCGGTTCGGATCACGTTGCGCTTCTGGAGCTCGTCCATTGCTCCGGTCCACACCTTCAAGATTTCAGGCACGGACAAATCCTCCAGGTCAATACTCACGGCTCGGAGTCTATGGCAGGCGCACCGGCCGATTCGTACTGTCTGGTCAGCCGCGATCTCCGATCGATTACGCCTTGCGCTCTGTCTTTTCGAGCCAACTGTCCTGATGTGCAACACCCACCGAGCGTCAGAGCGAGAGTGGTTGCACCGGTTCGGAATCGCCGAACCACCGGTCTTCAGGAGGCAGCATGTCGGTCACCTTCACCCCCGAGATCGAGCCCACCGGCTTCGACGTCACCGACGGTGAAGATGGCCGGGAGCGGCACGCCACCCGTGAGGCCGCGTACGCCCGCGTTGCCGAGCTCAAGGCCACCCGTGAGCCGCTGCCCGGCTGCACCGATCCCGAGACTGTTCGCGCCTACGGGGCGTACATGGTCGAGCCGGTGCACGGCGACCAGGAGATTCCGTCGGTGAATGCGTCGAACGCGAACGCACGTCACCTGCTGCGGTTGCTCGGTCTGCTCCCGGGGCTCGGCGCGGGCGACGTCGCCCGCGCGGGCGACGGCGGCGAGCTGCCGATCGCTGGTGAGGACGATCTGTGGGGTGAGGAGTCGTGCGAGCAGTTCCTCGGACGCACACTCCTTGCGCTGACTGCGCCCGCGTCCGCTGGTGTACCGACGCGCGCGATCGGGCCACGGATGATCGACTGCGGCCGCGCCGAGGGCTACGACGGTCGTCGGCTCACTCAGCTGCACGACCTTGCGGTCTGGGCGATCGAGAACGGAGCCAGCCGCATCACCTGGGGGTGACCTCAGGAGTGTGACTGCCCCTACGGGGGCGGTCCGCGCCCAGGACAATCTGGCGCCGGGTAGCCGGGGTGGCGTCGTGGGGATCGTCGGCTGATCAGGTCACGAGGGTGACAGGGGACGAATACCGAGCTCCGATCCCGTTGAGCGTCAGGCGCTGGCGACGACGATGACGATGGGCAGAAGGCCGGGTAGCTCGTGTGCCGGAGGGCATTGGGCGGGGCCGCTCGCCTGGAGCACCCCGCCAGCACAGCAACCGAGGTCAGAAGCGAGCGAGTTCGACGCGGTAGACCCCACCGTCGGGGTTGATCGGCTCGAAGCGGTCGGCGATGGCGCCACGCAGGTTCGTCACGTACACCGCGACATTTTCAGCATGCTCGTCGACTTGGTCCATCAGCGACGTGCCGTCAGCGGCGGTGACGTCGGCGAGGTCGTGGTGTGGGCCCTGATCGCCCCAGTCGAGCAGCAGGTGCGTCGCGGTCGGGACTGCTTCACGCAGCAACGCGGCGATCAGCGCCATGCTGGTCGTCTCGATCTCAAGATTCGCATTGGAATGCTCTTCGTAGAGCTCCGTGAGGCGGGATTCGAGGTCAGCGATGGTGGCCATACAGTTCTCCTGGGCGAACTTGGTGGGTTGGATTCGCCTGCAACGCTATGAACGCAGCGGAGCCATGTTGCACCGCTACGCGTCGACGCGGACCGGTTGGCGTTCGTGTCGCCCTTTGACAGGAACTTCGGGAAGCCGCGGCGGTGTCGCAGCGGAAAGCGGCACTCATCCGCCCGTGATCGTCACCGTCCGGCAGCCGGACAGCACGAGAGGGTTCTCGACCCGCCGGTCATTGGCGGTACGCAGAATCTGGTCGACGGCATAGTCATCGGTAGGCCGCATTCCTGCGTCCCCGAAACCGTCGGCGCCGGATGGGACGGCACGGCGACGAGGGCACCGGTCCGCAGCGATCCGATGAATACCCGGATGTTGGTGCGACCGAGGGCTGCAAGACGGTCAGCAGCGCGAAGGCGTCCTTGATGCCGATGGCGGTGTCAACGAGACAACTGCCCGGCGGCGGCCGGTCACGACTGGGCGCGTCGTTGGCGGCGTTCCCTCTGCCGCTGCTTCATTCGGGCTACGTGTGCCTGCTGCCATTTCTTGTGCTTGCGCTGGTGCTCCGCTTCGGCCTCGTCGAATATGGGGCGGGCTTCGGCGCGCTGTTGGGCGAGCTCGTCGGCGGGGCGGGGGCCGCGCTCGATCGTCGGCAGCAGGTTGCCGGCGAGGTGCTCGACGACGAGCTGGTCGAACTTCCAGACCGGACAGCCCTGCTCGGCAAGCATCGCCACGGCCTCGGGGCCATCGTCGATCCAGGCCACAACCGGTGACTGGTCCTCGTACTTGTCGACCCACTTCCACCAATGCCGGCGCTTGATGTCGAGGGACGGGCGGACGGTGCCGTCAGTCCAGAAGTCGCGGCACTCGATATGTCCCGGAGGCAGGGACTTCTGCCGGAGCCAGTAGTCCGTGGTCTGCATGAACGTGTCGAGACGCGTGGTGGTGTACGCGATGGTGAAGCCTGCGTCGACGAGGTCCCGGACGAGGCGTCCGCCGGCTCGGTTGAGTGCAGCGTCGCCGAAGTGACTGTGGAAGGCCTTCCAGTCCCGGTCCTTGTACTTGGGGGCCTGAATCAGGTGCGCGAACTCGTCCATGTTGGCCAGCGGGCCATCGATGTCGATGACGACGGTCGGGCCCGACGCGGGTGGGTCTACCCAAGGTGTCGGGCGGTCGAGAAACCGCCCCTTGTTCGGCTGACCCACTCTCATCCTCCAGCTGTCGTGTCGTAACGCACCCATGAGAGTAATGGGATACAAGCATCAAACCGGAAGCGGCCCGCGCGTTTCTCCAATGGCAATGCGCTGCGCCTTCACGGTCTGTGGGGGCGCTGGAAGGCCTGGTCTGGCCACTCGATCAGTCCCGGTTGGGAGTGTCGTTTCGGGCGGCTTCAACCGATGTTCTTGGACGACACGGGTACTCACTGACGAGCCTATGGACAGCGCATCAGCAGTGAGGTCGAGCCCCCAGGTTTTCGTCCTGGGAGCTCGACAGGTCATGCAGCGGCACCTGCTGAACCCAGGTCGAGAGGGACCAGGGCTTCGTCCGGCCACCGTGCGGCAGATGGTGAGGCCGCAACGGCGACAGGACGTCGGCCATGCTGACGTCGTGGTGGGACTGCCACAGCACCCGCAGTCGCTGGAACTTCGTCCACAGCAAATCGTGGAGGCTGGGGTTGATCCGTTTGACGTCAACGCCTGCGTCCGAGATGCCGATGCCGACAAGCATCGCGGGCTGAACCCAACGCCACGGTTCCCACAGACCCGGAGCTTGCGGGTCGGTGCAGTACTCCTGCGCGTTCATCCCGCCACGAGCTGTAGGCCGACCTTGGGATCCAGCCGCTTCGGGCGGTTGTCGAACGATTCCTTCGACTTGTAATCCCCGATGATCAACCGCCCGTTCGTCTCGAAGCCGATGTCGATGTCGATGTCGATGTCGATGGTGCCGGCGTATCCCCCAGCGTCACGATTCCAAACCGTCGCCTCACAGAAAACTGGCCGCACCTGGTACCTCATCCACCAGTCATCGAACTGTGCGGCGTAGCCAAGCTCGTCGTGAGCAGCGAGTCGATCGCGGGCATCGGCGATCTCGTCGAGAGTGCCGACCCCGAGGTAGAAGCGGGCGATCTGTTCGGCGTAGTCGTGCACACGATCGCCTCGCTCAGATGCCTGGTCGGCCAGCCAGACACCGGTTCCCGCGATTGCCTTGCGCGCTGCGCGGTCCACGTCGCGCTTGCGGGCGCGGGCTTCGTCGATCGCGGCGGTCACGTGCGGGTACCGGGCCAGCGCGTCACCGCCGTCGAGGTAGGCCTTCATCGCGTCGGCCGCGACGCGGGCGTGCCACCCGTGCAGGGTGTCCGGGGCCTCCCCCCCAGGACAGTCGTAATCGAGGGCACACGCGGCCGGTCGCCCACAAACCGGCCGTACATCCGCCCCCACTCGGTTGCGTGTGCGAGCTTTGGCTGGGTCACGACGCCGCCAGCGGGCGCCGGATCGATTCGACTGCCGGGGCTGGCAGGGGAAGCGGAATCGGCGGTGCGAGTGGCGCGGTCAGCGCGGCATCGACGTCGATCACGTACCGGCCTGCGGGCGGGTGCACGGCCGAGAACGCTGCGACGACGTCTGCGTCGAGTTCGAGTGCGTCGAGCGCCCCGTACTTTCCGACGGTGAGCACGACCATCGTGTCCCACGTGGGAACCTCGGTGCAGTCCGCGAGCTCCAGGGTGATGGTGCGTGCCTCGGGTACGACGAGCAGCACAGCAGCAACAAGATCAAGCTCGGACTGATCGATAGGTGTATGCACGGCGGCTCTCCATTCAATGCGGGGGGGTGTGAGCAGATCCGATGCACAAAATGTATGGCGGTTCTTCGCCATGTGTTGCACCCACCGAGCCTCCGAACCTTGTGCCCGTGCCCCGGTACAGCAGGCCACCGGGAGCGGACGGACAGCGCCCGGTTGGCAAGCCCGTGCGCAGTTTCTTGGGACGGGGCAGCGGTGCTGGTCACTCGTCGATGAGCACCGCCTCGGCGACTGCGCTGGTGACCTTGTTGTGGCGCTCCATGTCCTCGTGCAAGAGCCCCTCGCTGTCGCCGTGGTCGTTGATGAGGGTGACGATCTCGCCTGGGGCGAAGTCGGCGAGAGCGGGGTCGGCCTCGACGATTTCCGTGGGCGTGTAGATGCGCTCGTAGACGATGGTCTCGGTGATGGTGACGCGGATGCGCGGCTGATCGCTCATGCTGGCTCCTGGGCGGGCGGCTGCAGGGACGGGTAGTTGGAGACCGCTGCGCCCCGCCCGGGGGCAGGGCGCAGCGGTGTCAGGGCGGCCAGGTAGGCGACGGAGCGCTCGGCGAGGCGGATTTCGCTGGCCAGGGCCTTGATGTAGACCGCGTTGCGCGGCGGCAGGGGCTGGCCGTTCTCACGAAGGCGGCGCTCGACGCGGGCCTGGTCGATCGCGTCGCGCAGCCAGCGGGTGGCGTCGTGGTGGACGTGACCGCGGAGCTGCCCGAGATCGATGTTCATGGCGTCCCACAGGCGCTGGTGGCTGGCGCTCCACACGGTGGCGGTACCAGCAGCAGGGCGGGCGCGCAGCAATCGTGTGGCAGCGGCCGCGGCGGAAATGAACAGCTTGTGCTTGGCGGCGGTGATAGCCGGGGGCACCCCGAGGAACGCGCCGTCGACGTCGACGAGGTAGCCGGTCTCGGCGTCGATGCCGTGAATCTCAGCGAAATTGGACTTGGTGGGGATCACGGGAGCGGGCATGGCGGGCAACCTCTTTCGGTCGTTCTCGGTGCTGACGGGAACGACTTTGCCGATGAGGGCCGGCGGGTGTTGCACTAACAATTCGCCCGCTACCGTCCGGGATACCCTAGGCAGCCAGCAGGTTTACCCCGGTGCCCTCGCCGGCGATTCGTGGACAGCCCACCCCGCTTCCCCGCCCGCCTCGGCCAGGGGTCAGCGCTTCGTACGACCCCGGATCGCCAACACAGCGAGAGCAATCAGCACCGGAACCAGCAGCCGCAGCGCGATGTCGGTGACGGTCCCGATCCCGGTCAGCGCCGGTGCGCCCGCCGGGGCCCGCAGCAATGCCACGCTGGTACGCGCGGCGAATTCCAACGACTCCGGCCATGTGAAAGCTGGCCGTGGCACCTTCGTGTACTCGACCTCGCCGGTCCCCACATTCACCCTGTCGATCTGAGACGTCGGCACCGGCACATACTCGACCTGACCAGTAGCGGAATCCACCATGGCCACCTGCGACGTTTCGCCCGGCGCGTACTCGACCTGACCTGTGCCGAGGTCCACCTTCGCCAACTGGGATGTAGACCCCGGCGGGTCCTGCACCCCCACCGTCCAGAACACCACCGACCCCACCAAGATCAGCACCACGATCGCAGCGATCGCCCGCGATGCCCGCAACCCGTACCCGGACACCGCCCAGTACGCAGCCAGCAGTGCACTCTCGGCTCGCGGCTGGGCCCGATTCCCGGTCTTCGTCCCACGACGGGCAAGCCGGCGCATCTCCATCTCGCCGTAGTAGAAGTCCGCCGCACCAGGCTCGTTGCCGGAGTCCTCGAGGCCCTTGCGCAGCGCCCGGTAGATCCCCGCAATCGTCGCTGCGTCCGGTGCGTCGTGACGTCTTCCCTTCTCCACCTCGCGCTGATCAGGATCAGCCTCCGGCACCGCCCCTTCGGTAGAAGCCTCACGCTCGGCCTCCGGCACCGCCTCGGCGACCGGGTCGTGTTGAGTGTCCCCGCCTTGCTCCGCTGCGGGCAGGGCGAGCTCAGTTGTCCCGCCACCTTGATCCCATGTCGCGTGCTTCTTCCGCCAGATACCTTCCTCTGCGATCACGATCCGCCGGGTGAAACGTCGCAGCTTCCAGAACACAGCGGTAGACGGCGTGGTCGGGAGAGTGCAGGCGCTGTCGATGCGCATCTTGTCAAGACCGTGCGCACCCGCGAAGCGGCACTCGGTCAGGTCAACTGCGGACAGCTCGAGATCAGCGACAGTCGCCCGCCGAAGCGATGACACTGTGGTGTGGAACTCCGGTTTAAGGAGAGGTAGCAGCTGTTCTACAAGTTTGATTCGCGCTTCGTTCTGAACTGCTTCTCCGTCGAGCAGCTTGCCTGGAAGCCACTCTTCCCATTGCTCGGTCCCCGGATCGGCGAGCGTTGTTCGACCACCGAATGTTGCGGCGGTTCCATCGACTTCGCCGCGTAGCTGGAGGGTTCCTCTGGATTGCAGTTCGATGTTGGTCAGACTCACGCTTGGGCACAGCAACTGAATGGTCACGGGTTCAACGAATCGAGCCGCATCAAACGTGACAGTTCGCGCGGCCCATGCACCGTCGACCGGGCCGTTGAACGTTGCTCTCCGAAAAAATCCTTCTCCTATGACTGTCTCCGAGAGAAGGAGATCTCCGAACGTCGCCCTGTCGAACGTCGCTTTACTGGTAAACGTCACCTCAGAAAAGAAGGCAATCCCGGTGAACGTCGCCTCGACGAACAAGGATTCCCCGGCGAACGTCGCGTTGGGGAACCATGACTCGCCGGTGAACTTCGCCTGAGCGAACGAAGCCTCGTCGACGAACGTCGCCCGAGCGAACGAGGCCTCGCCGGAGAACACCACCTGTGCGAACGATGCCTTTCCAGTGAACGTCGTCCCGCTGAACCGAGTCTCCGCTGCGAATGTCGCCTCGCCGAACCCTGCATATCTGGCGAACGTCGCTCCGCCGAACCAGGCATCCCCGTCGAACGTCACGTTAGAGAACCATGCCTCCCCAGTGAACGTCGCCTTGCCGAACCCTGCATACCTGGCGAACGTAGCCCCGGCGAACCAGGCATCCCCGTCGAACGTCGAACCAAGGAACCCTGTGTATCTGGCGAACGTCGCCCCGCTGAACTGGGCCTCCCCTACGAACCTCGAATCGCCGAACCGGGCGGCACCCGTGAACGTCGAACCAAGGAACGATGCGCCTCCGGTGAAGGTCGCGCTTTGTAGTGTCACCTCCTGATACCGGCTGTACTCGGACTGGAAGTCGATGACGTCAATCGGTCCGGTGAGGTCGAGGTCTCCGTGAATGATTGCCCCTCTCACCTCGACTTTCGCGATCTCGTGGCCGTCGAATTGGTTGGTGATCAGTCGGGCGAAGAATTCGGCGCGGATTTCGCGCTCGCGGTCATTCCAGGCGACGATTTCGTCATGGGTGGGCCGCGCGTCTGGGTTGATGAGGTCGCAGGCTTCGCCGGCGATTGCTGCGTCGAGGAGTCGTTGTTCGGCGGGGAGCAGATCTGTGAGGTCGATGGTGGTCATCGTCGGCGGTCCTTGTGGTTCTGGGTGGACGCTGCGATGGTCCCCGCGGTGGTGTGGTGGTGGTGACGTGAAGATACCGAAGGGGCGCACGGGTTGTGTATCGGTGCAGGTGTCGCACCGTTCCCATGGCGGCCCGGGCGGTGTCAGATGCTCGACGCGACCACTGCGTAGGCGATGAGGAAGGTCAGTGCGACGCCGCTGACGCCGGCGACGATGCTAGCCGCGGTCGGGTGGTGTGCCATCCACTCGTCCAGGCGCGCGAGCAGCTCGTCCTCGAGCGTGGCCGGGGCCGGCGGCCGCGCCACCTCGAGCCGGGTGCGGTGGCGCACCACCGAAGCAGTCGGTCGGTGGGTGGCAGTGTGCGGGAGGTGCGCCATCGTGGATTCCCCTTACATTCCGATGTCTCAGTCGATTTCGGTCGATTGAGATGCTAGAAACGGGAATCCGCGATGTTGCAGCCGCAACAAGTGGGTTAGACGGTGGCGCAGAGCCCGAGAATCAGGTGCCGGTGTTCCGGGTCGGCGCGGTAACCGTGGCGGCCTTTCAGACCCCCATGGGAACCCCCGAACACCGATTCCATCCCCATCGACAGCACCTCGGTGTGCACCGACGACTGGTATTGCTTGCCGACGTAGACGTCGACGAAATCGTCGGGGCGCACGTACTCCCCTTTCGCATACTGCTGCAACGGATGCGGAGTTCCGTCTGCTGCCATGGTGCGGCGTTCCCGGAAGCTCAGGCATGCAGCAGTCGCTGCAACGTTGAATGCCTCGACGCGGTGGGACATCTCGTGGATCGCTGTGCGGTGGGTGTCCTCGGCAGTCGATGCGGAGCTGGGCACCCGCAGTTCGGACATCGTCACGGTGCCTTTGTAGGTCATGCGCAGTTTCCACCCCCAGCGGCGCGTTTCCGGGTCCCGGACAGCGACCCACTTCGGTTCTCCGTCGGGCCAGTCGAGCTCACGCATCCGATCAACGGTCGATTTCTCCGGTGCCGGCGGCATCTCCTTGCGGGTTGCCCAGGTCTGCTCGGACTTCGGGTCGGCGCTGTAGTCGTAGTCGGTGTCCTCGGAGACACGCACTCTCGATTGGTGCTGGTAGTACGCGCGGTCCTTGGACTCCTTGACGATCATTCGACGGCTGTTGTTGGACGCGGTCATCCAATCCGCGGGGAAGACGGTTGAGGCGGCGGCGGTGACCTGTTGCGCCCGCTTCGTGGTGCTCTGGTGGACGTCGGGCACTACGGTGCCGTACTGGCGATAGCGGCCCAGCACCTCTGCGGCGACGCGGCCTTCGGAGGCGCCGTGTGCGAGCCGGCGACGTTCAATCTCCGCAGCAACGGCCTGCAATGTTCGGGTGCGCTGGTTGAAATCAGTGATCACCTCGTCGATCTCGTCGAGGTACTGGACGCGTTCCGATGGCGGCAGCCGTCGTAGCTTGGCCCTGAGGTCATGCACTCGCTGTTCTACGGCGCGTTTCTCGCTGGCGTGCTTGATGGCTGCCGCCTCGAGCACGGCAGCGTCGGCGTCGAGTCGGTCGAGTTCGGTCGGGTCGAGGCGGGCACTGATCTCGGCGTCGACCTGGGTCGCAACGAGCTCGCCAGCGTAGCGGACAGCAGATTCATATCGGCGAAGCGTCTCGAAGTCCTGGTTGCTGGTGAACGCGGCGAACGCGGCGCTCGCCGCGGCGCATGCCTCGCGCACTTGGGAGTCTGCCGCGATTGCCGAGTGGTCGCCAGGCGTGGAGTCGGGTCCGGCAGGATCGGTAATGGCCGCGGCCTTCTGCGCCGCGTACAGCGCCCGCCGGTATTCGCGGCGACGCTCGCCGCGCTGTGAGGGGCATCGACGTGGCCCGCCCGGATCGTTGATCCCGTCACACACAAATTTCTCTCCCTGTTTCCCGACCGGCTTTACCTGTGGTTTCGGTGTCCCCACCGCGTGTGGGAGGCGGTCGCGACGTGATCGAGTAGGTGCAACGCGCGTAACGGGGCAAGATTGCGTAGCCACCGCTACGACCGGCCGACGAAAGGACCGCATGCCGCCGCGCGACCAGCTCGCCGACCTCAGCGATTCGGAGTTCGTGCGCGCAATCCTCACCGAACTCGATCGCCGCCCGGGATTCGAGGCCGTGCGCGACCAGCTCGCGACTCTGCTTTCGATGGGACCGACGCTGACCGCGGTCACCGAAGCCGGCGTCGGACAGCTCGTTGAGCAGGCCCTCGCCGCCGCCCGTTCCGAGATCGCACAGCAGAACGTCGTGCTCGGCCAACCCCTGTTTACCGCGGTGGAGGTCGCCGAAGCCGTGGGTGCGCGCGGATCCAGCAACCGGGTTGTCGCATCGCGGTTGCGGTCGCGCGGGGAGATCGTCGGGCTGGAGGTGCAGGGACGATTTCTGTTCCCGGCGTTCCAGTTCGACGTCGAGCGGGCGCGGGTCCACCCGATGGTCGCCGAGGTCAACCGGCAGCTGACCGATCACGGCGATAGCTGGATGGTTGCCCGCTGGTGGGTGACCGTCGTGGACGGGCACGCCCCGGCCGGCCTGATCGATACCGACCCGGAGGCGTTGCGCGCGCGGGCGGCGGCGTTCGCCGGGTAGCGCGGCGAACGGGCCAGCGCCGGCTCTGTTCCGGCTGCGCAGGGCACTGACCTGCGGCCGGGAGATTGAGAGTCGGCGGTGGCTCATGCCGGAAATGGGACCATTCGCCTTCTCCAACGCTCGAACATCGACGTAACGCCGGAGATGTTCGGCCCGCCCTGGCCGATGAATTTTCCTGCGTTCGTACGGGTCGGCAGGAGGAACCCTCGCGACCTTCGGGCAATCCACGAGGATCGGGCGCGTCGTACATCAGCGGCGCTGGCGGGCGGGTTCGCGGTTCACGTGCAGGGTCGGACAGCGGCTGCGGGGCACCATTGGTCGACGTCGAGGTGTCCGCGGCCGTTGCTGGTCGGGATCGAAAACGAGACGCGGCAGATCCAGCTACCTGTGTTCACTCTTGCCCAAGCCGACAGTGTTCCCATCACCTGAACATCCAGGGCGAGTCCCTCGGCTCGCACCCTGAGCGGAAGGGTGTTCGCGGGGCGCCCACCGATCGCGCCGAACGCCGATGCGATGTGCACGAGAACCGGCGTCGGAGGGTCGACGATGCGGTAGGGCAGCGGCTCGAACTCCGCACGCCAATCTTCGAACATACATTCGATATTATCCGTAGTCGGAGTCACTCGACATCCGATCAGCACCGCAGTAGCACAGTCCGCTCCCCCACCTCCTGCAGTTTCTCGTCGAGCACCAACACCGGGACCTCAAGAACACCGCGCCGATCAGGGTCGCCGCTGCGGGCGTTGCGCAGGCGGGTGCGCAGCCACACCACCTCCCGCACCGGGTCCTCCCCGTACCCGCCGGCCACGGCGCCAGCGTGAACGATGCCGAATACCTCCTCCAGCACCCCGTCGAGGGTCTCCGGGGTCGCAGCCGCGATCGCAGTGAGTGTCGCGAGAGTGATCGGGGTGTCGGCCGACGGCACATCGGCACTCAGCTGAGCCAGCCGTTCGGCGGCGCGGACGATGGTCCGAGGCTTCGGGGGCGACTGCGGTGGCGGTCATACAAACCTCTTGGTCGTGGGGGGTTGGGGTGATGGCTTCACACTCGGCTGCAGACCGGGTCGAGTTGCAGACCCGCTACGAACGCGGCCAGACGAGTGTTCTGCAGCAGCAGCCCGGTGCGCTCGCTGATGGCCCGCACCGGCGAACGCGGCCCGTACCGTGTGCCCGCCCCGGATCCCACCAACCAGGAGGACAACTGTGTGCCGTGTCGGCCGACGATGCTTCCCCCACACCGCGGAAAGCCTCGACCGCGCCGAACAGGAAGTGCGGCGATTGCAGCTCACCCACGATGCCCGCCTGAAGACCGCGCAGCGTGAACCGGTGTCCCCGGCATGGCTCGATCAGTCCGCCGGCGAACTCGACCAGGCCCGCCGCCGATTCCAACAGAAACGCATCGACCTGGCCTCGACCGCACGCGGCGCTCACAACCTGATGCTCGAAGCCCACGCCCACGAACAGTGCGGCCAACCCGAGCACGCCACCGAACTGCGCCGACTCGTCACGCGTGGGCTCGCACGCCGCCGGGCCGCCGACATCGCGGAGAACACGGCAGCTGCCGATGGGTGGAAGCCTCCGCAAGTGCGAGGTGGCGGTGAGCGCTGTCCTGCGTGCGGCCAGTTCGCCGCGGCCTCCCACCGTTGTCCTTCGGTGATCCTCGACGCCCGCCGCCTCGCCCTCACCGCCAGCACCCAACTTCCGCCCCCGACACCAGCGGGCACCATCGCTGGAACCGCTGCTGCGCAGTCCCTGTCGGCCGGCTTGTACGAGGACATTCCGCTGATCGCGGCCGACGCCGACGCGATCACGCAGGTGTGCCGGGACGACCGGTACGGGCCGCTACCTGAGGGGCTACCGGAAATCCCGCGCCGGGCGGACGGGTCGCTGGATACGAGCAGCGCACAGTTCGCGGCTCATCGGAACGTGGCGCTCGACCGAGCGCAGCGGGCGTGCATCGAAGACGACCACATCGACGGAGTGCCCGTGCCGGTCGTGCTGTCGCAGGGCGCGATCGAACCGTTCGCGGTGCCGGTCAAACGCGACAACGCTGCTCAGTTGGGCGACGAGCTGGCCGCCGTCGAGGACCACGAACTGTTCGACGACGCGGAGTGCGCAGCGCTGGCAGCCCCCGATCAGGCGCAATGGGGTCAGTCCGCGTCCGGGTTGTGCTGGCGGACAGCCAACGACGAGCCGTGGCGGCAGATCGGGACCGGGGAACGCGTCGATCACCGCACGGTGACCCCGAGCAAGACAGGATCTGTCGCGGTCCTCGCTCGGCGCACCATCGCCTCTCAGGCGATGTCGGCGTGGGCTGCGCACACAGAGCGCGACATGTCACCCGCGGCGGTGCACATGCAGTCCGCGGTCCGGGATGTGTTCGTCCACCCCGACGCCGGCCCGCCGCGGTCGGTGGAGGCTCTGCGGGCCCGGGCGGTGGTGCAGGCCCAGTACGCCCTCACGCAACGGCATCTCGCAGCACGTGGCATCACCGAGGTGTCGGTTTCGCGCGGGATGTGGTTTCCGACCGGCTCCCCTGCTCCTGCGTGGGTGCCGGCCGCGAAAGGCGAGCGGCAACAGGCAGATTTGACGTTGAACCCGGCAGCGTCGTTCACGCTTCGCGGCGAGGTGTCGTCGTACTTCGCACGCCGCGAGTGGGATGACGACGAGTACGTGTCGGTACGACTGCACGGCACAGTCCATGCCTCGCGGATCCTGTCGTTGCCGCGAACCGGAATGGGATGCTTGTCCGAGGAAGAGGTCATCGTGGTCGGTGGCCGTGCGCAATGGGAGGTTGAGCGTGTCTGATCGAACTCGGCGTCCGCTCCCGATGTTTCGGGATATGCGGGCCTGGGATGTTCGCAATGTGGATGGGACCCTGGTCACCACGATTGCCGCGCTGGGACAGGTGTTGGGGATGTCGCCCCGCGAGGCAGTCCGGTGGGTCCGCGAGAGGGAAGGACAGCGGGCGATGCCCGACAACCTGATCGTCGAGGCCAGGCAGGCCCGCTGACCCCTTCCGCCCGCACGGGAGGTCAGCCTCCGGTCATGACGACGGGTGCACTGTCGAGTCGTAATCCGAGAACAACGCGCGGTGGATCATCTCGGTCGTGTTCGGCCCGGGCGCCGGTCGCTCGTCGGTGATTGGCTGGGGCCTGCGGCGCGAATCCTCACGCGGAGTGTGGCCGTCATTTCCTCGGGTACTGCGATAGTCCATGTGCGAGTAATCCTTCGGGTCAGTAGATCCGTCTGTCACTGCCGTCGACGCCGTCGGTGTCGGTGTCGGTGTCGGTGTCGAGGATGCCGTCCCACAGCTCCGGATCGTCCTCGACGACAAGGCCGCGCCCACGTGCCGCGCCGAGCATCGCCACCATCGCACCCTGCCGGCTGTCGCTCCCGGCGGTGGCATATCCACCGGGTGTGACGACCTCGACCTGCGCCTCAATCGCTGCAAGGCCCTGCGCCCGTTCGACGAGTTCGCGGTCGCCAGCGAATGTTCCACCGGACCAGGCGACTGCGCGGTTCTCCCCAGGAAGTCTCACGGTGACCGTGTCTTTGGCCTTGGCCATCAAATCCTCCTGCCCGCCATCGTCGGCGGGTGCATCGGTATCGGTGCATTGAGGGTACGGCCGGGGTTCGCCATCACGAGGGATCAAGGGTGTTCACCCATCAGGCCGCGTTATGTTCACCCATTGGAACCACCGCCGAGATCTCACCCCGATCTGCATCGCTACACCGCCTGAACGGTCGGATCCGGCAGATTTGCCGCCCGACCGCGGCGCGATTCCCCACAGACCGAGCCGAGTCGTGCTCTGGCGCCGTCGACGCGATGAGCAATTTCACCAGGTGGCCGAAGTCGAGCCGCGGAACCCGTGGGTTTCGCTACCGGGGCAGGGCCGCTATCTGCCGGATCGAAACCTCACCGGGAACTCCTCGCGCGATCGCGTTACGAGACGACGCCTGCCGAATGCGCGCACCGGTTCCGGCTCACCGAGGAACCGGCCCCACGGATCGAGACGCGCACGCTTGCAGAACCAGTCGTGCAGCTCGAGCACGTTCAGCGCAGCAAGTGTGAAGCCGACAAGCACCGTGTACCGGCCGATCCCGAAACCACGGAAGTACCCGCGATGCACGTGCAGCCGATTCTGCTTCAGGTCGGCGTAGACGCTCTCGATTCCAGGGCGACGGTGATACGACTCCTCCCACGCGAGGGTGCCGTGCTGGAACGGCATCCGCATGTCGGGGTAGTCCGTGTCGTACAGGGTGACGGTGCGCCCGCATCCGCATTCCTCGCCACGGATACAGGAGGTGGTAGGCAGACTGTGCGGCTCGCGCATCGATCGCGGGTTGTTCGGGCAGCGCACCCGCGCCGGTGGGACGGCTGGTCCACGGTAGCGGCGTGCTCCGTCGCGATGGCGGGCGTCGTGCGGGGTGTACGCGTACGCCTGGCGTGCTTGGTGCCGGCGTTCGACCCGGGCGCGTTCGTCCTCTTTCATGTCGGTACTGATCGGGTCGAGGCCGTACAGGCCTTCCGGGAGACTGTCTGCGTAGAGGACCCCGTCGATCCACATCGTGTGTGTGCCCGTGGGTCCGGGATGCATCCCACGCTGATTCGGGTGCAGGTCGTAGATCGTGGTGTACCCGAGTCGCCAGACCGGGAGCGCGAAGGTGTCATTGCGGACATTGTTGTAGGCACGATCGGCGAGGAGCTGGCGCGGCTTCGGGATCGTGGCCCCGAGTGCCTCCACTGCGGGTAGCCCTCCGATGCCCTTGTGCGACCCGGCCGGGGTGAGATTCATCGACCGTGCGACGTGCACCACCGGCCCGAGGCCGGGAGCGGCGGGGACGTCGGTAATCACATGGAGGTCATACCCGCAGAAGTAGCAGGTCTCCTCGAACTCGGCACTACGCCAGCCCATTCGAGCGGTGATATCGACCGTGTAGATGTACCGCTTGTCCGCGCCGACCGGCGCGTTCGGGAGATGATGCCCGCGGCGACGGGCATGGGGATGCTTCGGGTCCGGGGGCGCCAGCGGATGATCGGGCGGTGGCACCCCGTCGGGGTCGGCGTCGACGAGCGGTTTGCGGTACCGAACCTTCGCCCACGTCGAAATGTCCGTCGAATCCAGGGCGACGGCACCGGTCGGCGGATAACACCACAGGGACGCATCGAGGAGAGCCTGCGCGAAGCCGCGTTCGTCCCACTGCGGATAGCGGGACGATCGGCACGCCCACAGCAGGCGACGCAGCGCATCGTTGACGCTCTTGTACGTGATGACCGCATGGGGCGGCAGTCCCAGTGACCGGCGCTGCGAGGTGGTCCAGCCGCGGACGACCGCGGTCACGTTCGTCTGGTGCAGCGCGATGCCGAGCATCGGGGTGAGCAGATACGCGGCGAGGAAGGCATCGGCGGTGAACACGCGGTGCGCGCCGCGGTGGTGGTCGAAGACTTCGCGGACGAATTCGCGTGCGGTGCAGTGTTCGATCAATGCCAGGACCCGTTTGAACTGCCACGGCTCGGTGCGGTACACGGCGGTGCTCACCTCGTGTAGCCGCCGGACGCGACGAGTATCCGCGTCGGGTCGGCGGTGACGTCGGTGCGCTACGCGTGTCGCTCTCACCATGGCTCCGCCTCGGCGAGCGTAGCGAGTTCTGCTGTGGTCCACCAGGGCCGGGACCGCGGCCGCGCCCCGGCAAGCACATCGGCGAGCCGGTGTGTATCCGTCCGCCCTGACATCGCCATGAACACCGGCAACGGAACGCGCTGGATCATCGCGCACTCCCACGTCCACCGCAGACGCGACGTCGTCACCGGCATCAATGTCGCCGGAACCTCACACTCGTCCAACGCCTGCGCGGCACCCTGAGCCGACCCCGGCACCGGATCCCGGAACAGGTGACCGCCCGCCGCCCGATCCACGGCCGCGAGTACCGCGGCCGCGTACTGCGGGCGCACCGGAACCTGTCTGGCCCGGGGACCTGTCACCGTGACGATCACATGATCCCCACGGACTCGAACGTCCGAGGCGCGGACGGTCATCATCTCGATGCCCCGTAAACCACACCCGGCCCCGAGTGCAACCGCGGCGGCAAGGGTCCGTCGCCGCAGCTCGGTCGTCTGTCGCGGCGCCCACCACAACAGGCGCGCCACCTGTGCCGGCGTGTACGGGTTCGCCGTGCACGGATTGTGCAGCACCACACGCGGGGGCTCCCACGGCGCCACGCGGGTGATCCTGCGTGAGAGCCCCGTCAACGTGGCACGACGCGTACACCGCGTCGCATCGGACAACCCCGCGACGGTGAGCGCATACCGATTCACCGTCGCCGGGTGGAAGATCTGCTCCACATCGAGCGGGAGCCCTTGCTCGAGCGCCCATCGCACCAACGAGGTCACTTTCCAGATCCGGCCCCGAACCACTTGAGCCACCGGTGACGGCTCGAATCCTCGCCGGACCACATCCCGCACGAACGGCGCGATCTCCTCCCACCAGTCCGGATCACCCCGCGGTACGTACAGCTCGAGTACGTCCTCCGGCCGCGTCGGTGCCATCACCGCTCACCTCCCAACCGCCTCCAGGCAGGCGAACCGACCTCCGCAGCAGGCAGATACGGCACGAGATCGGACAACGCCTTCCCACTGGATATACCGGCGGCCGCGAAGATCTCCGCGACACCACAGTCGGTGAGCACACCGGTCAGCCAGGTCGACCGCAGCCGCGCCACCTTCAACGGCGTCATCCCGGCGGGGTACTCGAACGAGCCCACCAACGCCGACGCCCGATCCCGACCGACACGCCGCGACGCGATCAGCGGCACCGTCCCCGCACCGCCGGTGACCGTCTGCAGTCGCTCGACCCACCGGGCGCGGACCGGAACGACGCGCACCGACCCATCCGCCCCGAGCCGCACCGCGGTTACCCCGTCGACATCGACGACGTCCTCCCCCGTCACCGCGAACAGCTCCCGAGCCCGGGCACCGGCCCCCACCGTCAACGCCAGGACCGCGCGCAGCGCTTGCACCCGGAACGGACCGTTCTGCGCCGCCGCGGCCCCCCAGTAGGCGTCGATCTGGCCGTCGGTGTACGGCGCGGACAGCCCCTGCCTCGCGGCGCGTTCGTCGGCGGCGGGCCACGGTGCCCGCCGCGTCACCGACCTCGCCAGCGTCCGCAACCGGGAGATCTCCGTCGACCGCGACGTCGGAGCGAGTTCCCGCATCCCGGTCACCCGGTAGCGTTCGAGCACCTCCGGGGTCAGCACTACCTCGCGGTCGAGGTCGTAACCCACTTCGAGAGCCCACACCGCGAATCGGGTCAGGACCTTCATCGAGTTCGCGGCCTGACTGTGCAGGCTCGGCTGCGACAGCGTGACCGTCTCGCGCACCCAGACGGCGACCGCGGTCCACGATGCGGGATCGACCGATCGTGGTTCGAAACCCCGGATGCAGACCGCAATCGATTCGGGATCATCGACGCGACGCCGGTACGCAGCCATCACCGTTCACCGCGATCATCGGCACTCGGAGAACGTCGGAAGCGTGCTGTCGCTGTCGGCGCGCAGAGGGGTATTGTCATGAGTAGTCACACCCTCATGAGTCATGTGAGATCCCCGCAGGATCCTGGCTGATGATTCCGGAAGGACACCGAATCGGCTCGGCGTCCTTCGGCATTTCAGAGTGCCAATCGGGGTTAATGGCCAGAATGTGTGTACAGAACCCGCCATTTCCTGCCCCTGACCTCGAATGATAGGCGTCCGAACATGCTCTGAAAGCATGTTCGGTGTCAGCTACCCGGAATTCCCCGCTCTGCGGTGTATGCGGAGCCAAGCTGGTCAAGAACGGCACCACCACAGCCGGCCGCACCCGCTGGCGCTGCAAAGCCTGCGGCGCATCGACCACCCAGTCACGCCCGGACATCACCCGCAAAGCACAACTCAACGCATTCCGGGCATGGCTTCTCGACGGCCACACACCCACCCAGGTGGCCTCCAGCGCCCGCACCTTCCGCCGCGACACCTCCTGGTGCTGGAACATCGAGATCCCACCACCGGCCCCCGCCCCGACACCGGCCGATCTGGTGATCCTCGACGGCACCTACTTCCAGTCCTGGTGCCTGCTGATCGCCACCGACGGCCACCACGTCATCGACTGGCAATGGTGCGACCGCGAGAAGAAGATCGCCTGGCTGCAGATCCTCGAGCGCCACCGCGCCCCGACCGTCGCCGTCATCGACGGCGGCACCGGCCTGCACGCCGCGATCGCCGAACAGTGGCCCACCACCCGCATCCAACGCTGCTACTTCCACATCTTCCAGGTCGTACGCCGCCACCAACACCCTCAAACCCCGACTCGAAGCCGCCCGCGAAATCCTCACCCTCACGCGAGCTTTGATGAACGTCCGCGGCATCGACCAGGCCGTGCTGTGGTTGCAGGCGTACGCCGCGTGGGAGGCACGCTGGGACGGCTTCCTGCGCCACCGCACCTACGCGAAAACGCATGTGGCCCGCCCCAGCGGGGTCTCGGACGACCAGCAGTGGTGGTACACCCACCGGGACCTGCGCAAGACCCGCGGCCTGTTCCGCCGCCTGATCGCCAACAACCACCTGTTCACCTGGATCGACCCCGAGCTGACCGACGACGATCACCCCCTGCAGCGGACCACCTCACCGCTCGAGGGCGGCCCGAACAAGGCGATCAAGGACCTGTTCCGCACACACCGTGGGCTGCCGGTCGAGCACGCCCGCCGGGCCGCCGAATGGAAACTCAACAGTCTCACCGCCGAGCCCCGCGATCTGTGGGCTCTGGTCCGGCCCGAGCACTACGCACCGCCGCGGATGACCCGCCGCGTCACCACCGAGGACGAACCGCTCGGCCCGGCGATGGGCACCGATTTCAGTTGGGAGGACGGCAACGGTCTCCAACAGGGTTGGGCGGGCAGATCACGCCGGTGAACCAGGGCGACACACCGAGGGCTGTACACACATTTTGGCCTATAACCCGCCAATCGATCACCACCCTGACCACGACGCGGTGCAGTACTCGTGGTGCGTAGTCGCACAACGAGTCAACGGGATTCAGGTGGCGTAACACCCACGGTAGAACCAGATTCCGCTGTCCGACACTCTGCCAACGAGCAGCGTGAACCATCCGATCGAGCGGCCGTTGCAGGCAGTGCCGCATCCCTATTTCGGCACTGCCGTCCGTGGCTGTGCGACCTAGAATCGACAGTGCGGGCCCGCGACACATTCAGCGAGCGGGAACCACCCGAAGTGCCGCCGCAACGGGGCGGCGCGGTTCGCAGCGCCAGTGGAGGGCCCCCGACACTGCGGGCACGGCGTAGACCGGGCGCCGAGACAGGGACGGCGCCCGATATGCCACCCGCCTCCCGCGTAGCATGCCAATGAAAGCGAATCATCATGGCGGACAACGACACCACCGACGCGAGGGAAGTCGTCATCACTCTCCGTGCGCTTATCGGTACGAAACTCGTTGCTCATCTCGGACACAGCACCGACACCAGGGCAGTCAACGGATGGTCCGACGGCACACTCCCAGTGCCTACCGCCGATCTTCTCGAGCGCCTCCGCATCGCCTCCGCCGCGGCACAGATCCTCACCCGACGAGACAGTCCGGCCGTCGCGCAGACCTGGTTCCAGGGCCGCAACGCCGCCCTCGGTGACCGATCACCCGCACAGGTCCTGCGAGACGCCGGTCCCGACGTCGTGCTTACCTCGATTCTCCGATGCCGCAGACGAATTCGCGGTGCACAGCACCTGCTCAACGCTCCCAACGAAAGGCAGGGACGCAATCCCATCTCTGTGAACCTCGGCAGATGCAACCGAACGAACCTGTCTGCAGACCCGCAATGATCACTCGCCTACGGTGCGGCGCACCCGCAACACCGACGAGCGTGTAGATCGTGTCGCCGGCGACAGACCCGATGATCGGTCCGAACCACGGCAGACCGATATGAGTGGACATAATAAATGTTATCGGCACTTTTCTGCCGGGAGTTGCGGCACATGCGAGAACTCCCGCCCTGGGGCGATCTTGGCGTTTATGCAGGTCATCGCCAGCGCTAGTGAGGTAGCAATCTCACCTGCGGCGTGTCGTGGCGCGGGCATCGGCGCCGGTAGCCGTATCTTTCCTGCATTAGATGTGCGATCCCGCGACGAGGTGGGTCCACATGGACCCGAGTTGCACCAATTTAGTGTGCCAATCCCGACCGGGGATTCGCGATGCTGAGGGAGTCGAGGATGCTCGCGGCGTCGTCGGTGAGCGGATCGAAGGCGGTGTGTTCATGCCCGGCGATGGTGATGGTGACTTCCTGCAAGGGACGCAGGGTCCGCACGATCTTCCGGATCGACATCCCCGTCGCATCCTGCAGGTAGCGTGAGATCGCCAACGCGGTGAACACGATGGTCAGGTGCGCCTCGATCGACTCCCGGGTGTGACTGAAGATCGGGCGGGCCCGTAGGTCGGTCTTCGACATCCGAAACGACTGCTCGACGTGCCACAGATCGTGATACTTCTCCATCACTTCACGCGGATTCATCAGCGAGACAGGAAGGTTCGTGACGTAGCCCTTCAGTCCGATAAGAGAACGGGCACGTGCCAGAGCATCTGCGTCGAGGGATTTGCCCTTCGTGGTGGTCTTGACGAACCGGGGTGTGCGGGCAGCGCGGGTGCCGTCGATGACCTCCCGGGCCCGCGCTTCCTGAGCATTCAGGGTCTGATTGTCCCGCACGGCACGCTTGGTCGAGTACGCCCAGACCGCCCGCCAGGCCGCCGTGTCGGAGGGCTCCCACACCGGCTCACTACGACGCGTGAGGTCGTTGACCACGCTTTTGGCGTGCCGCGGAGTGACCGTGTCGATGACCTGCCCATCGGTGAATACGTCCCCGTTCCAGTGGAAATGACTGGCCAGATCCGCCGGTGCCTTCGTCACTCGCGATCCGACGATGAACTTCAGTCCGGCAGCATCGAGATCCTTCAGGTTCGTCGCCGACAGCATCCCGGCGTCGGCGGCGATGACCATTTCCACCCCGTCGATATTGTGGCGGGCCTGGAACTGCCGCACGATAGGCACGATGGTGCGGGTCTCGGCATGATTTCCTTCGAAACACCCGATCTCCAAGGGAAATCCGGTGCGGTCGACGAGCAGTCCGACGACGATCTGCGGGTCCACCCGGCGTTCTTTGGAGTAGCCGACCTTGCGGAGTTCGTCTTCCTTCTCGGCTTCGAAATACAAGGTGGTCACGTCGTAGAGCAGCAGGTTCAGATCCCCTGCGGTGGCGGCGTGCTCGAAGCAGCGTCGTGCGATGTCATCGCGGTAGCCGTGGGCGGTGCACCGCTGCAGGGTCCGCACGAAGGTGTTGCGGTGGGCCGGTGCGATGCCGATCTCCCGCAGCACTCTGCCCGTGTCTGCGACCGACGTCGGCTCGACGATGCGGGCCGCCACGAGCTGGAAGAACGCCTCGTTGTCGATCACGTCGAAGCCGAGGCGCCGCCAGGCGGTGTCGATGGCCTCGATCAGCCAGCGGGAGCGTTTCCCGGTGATCGTCGGTGCTGTGCTGGTGGTCGTGCCGAGGTCGAGGTCGAGTTCTTGCTGGCCGGCGAGCAACTTCTCCCGAGCGGTCTCGAGCAGCGCGGCGAGTTCGCTGTCGGTATGGGCCGATCCGAGGTGTTCGAGGACCTTGTCCCGGCGTCCTTGCTTGGCCGCGATCTGCACCGCCGTTGCTCCCGAGGCGGTGCGGACTTTGCGGATGTAGGCGGCCACGGCCGGAGTCTACCGAGGCGTTAGTGTGCCACTTTCCGAACGCACACCGCCGCTACCTGCGCAGATGCCCACGACTACCTCAGAAATCGGCTCACCTGGTGCAAGTCAGGTTAGATGTGCGATCCCGCGACGAGGTGGGTCCACATGGACGTTGTCAAGTCGGGTCTGGTCTGGAGTTGCAACACCGGCGCCGGGCGCGTTGCGAGGACCGGATCCGGGCGGCGAAAGCCACCGGAGTGCAGAACCTTCCGTTGCACGGTTTCGATCAGAACAGAATCTGGTTGGCGATCGTGCAGCTGGCGCGTGAGCTCGTCACCTGGACCCAGATGCTCGCGTTGGCCGGCCGTCCGGCCCGGTGTTGGGAACCGAACGTCTGCGGTTGCGACTGTGGTCGATCGCTGGACGGATCACCCGTCACGCCCGCCGCACCGTGGTCAGTCTCGCCGTCCGGGCCGTCGGTCGAGGTCCTCACCGCAGCACTGGACCGCGTCGACGCACTGCCCACACCTGCCTGACCAGCCAAAATCACTCGACCGAGACGAAGAGGGACGATTCCACACTCGGGGCCGCGGACCTCGACGCCACCCGACCGCGTCGGGCGACAGACCGTGGCCGCACACCGAATCCGCGGTCGCCACGCCCAATCCGAAGACGCTCAGGCGGGGACGCGGACCGCACGAAAGATTGAGGTTAGTAGTTCGGACCGGGGAAATTTCCGTTGATATCCTGCACGACCCTATATGCCGGGCAATTGTAGTAACCGTCGATTCGGGTCGAGTGCCCGCCGTTAATTCCATAGTTCCGATATTCCTGTCGGTACCGATCGCGGTATGTGCATTCCAACACTGGCGAGGTCCTCGCGGGGGGCCCGACAACTGCGACGATGGTGTGCCCGTCACCGCGGAGTATGGGACGGTACTTCCAGTTACTCGACACCATCTCCTGCGTCTCGATATCGGTAACCGGACTGTCTACCTTGTTGTCAACGTAGAGCAGTCCATTGGCTAAACCAATATCCCTGATCGACAACCCTGCGGACTGATCGCTCGTGATAGTTAGCAGCGCCTTCGATGTCCTAAGATCGTAGACAACGTACGCACGGTCGAGTACTTGATTGTGGTTGACAAGTAGCGACTCCCCGAACGGGTCGATGTCGATCTCGAAGAGATCAGTGATGTCGGTATGCAGGACGGTTCCCATCGTTCCATCGATCCACGTGAAGCGGAGGTCAGAACCATTACCTGGGAGGGGGGACAACCTCTCCAGCGCATATCCCTTCGGCGTAATCACCATCACTTCGAGTCGTTCGATACCGTCGATCTGCGCGCCGTAGTCGAGGCGCGACAGTTCGGCACCGGTCTTCGCATCGAGAACGTATACGACGCCGTCGGGAGTCATGGTTGCACGGGTCGCCGGATCGTGTTGCTCGATCAGCACGGTGTTCCCTGTGGCGCCCAGTAGTTCCCCCGGGCGTGACCATTGTGTATCCAACTCCGTGGTGAAAGCGTCGACGACCCCGTAGCCGTACTTGTCCCCAAAGCCTTGTCCCACGATGACGCTCGTCGTTGTGCCGTACAGTTCGAACGATCCGTCCTTCAAATCGGGCACACTCGACATCTGGGACTGCTGGCCGACGAGCTTGCCGGTACGAGCATCGAAGGACCGCAACTCAAGCTGATGATGTTCGGGTTGCAGCCCCTTCGATTCGACAACAAGCCCCATTGCGTAGACCACCACCAGCGAATCGCCAGTTCCTGCGGTTGCGCATGCAAAAGACTCTAGCTCGCTACCTGAAGGCACCATGGGCGCAGGAAATGTGACCATTGACCCGCCGTCGATGACCTGCGCGCGGACGATGAACGGAGTTCCGAAGCGCACTTCTGTCTCGTCGCCTTCGAGGCAACCCCAGGTGATGATCTCGTCGGACACCTTGGCGACGTCTCCGAAGATTCCGTTGCCGGCCTCCGGGCTCGTGATGAGCTCTGCAGTGTGTGAAGCCGGCGTCGTTGTTACCGGAGCAGTCGTCAGCGGCACGGAACTCGGTGTGGTCGATGGCACCGCCATCGTTGTCTCCGCGGTCGATCCGCACGCCACCACGCAGAGCAAGGCGGCCGAGAGTGCAGCGCAGCGCGAGATGTAACTAGCGGAAACGTTCATCGAAAAAATCTAACCGCCACTGCCAACGGATGATGTCCATCAAAGGAACGACACATCCCTCGTTGTGTCGGTGGGTTCTCCCACTCGATACCAGTGAGATCCCGCTTCGGCCGTGATAGCGGCGGCTAGCGGGATTTCAGCTCTGTCCCTCTCCGCATACTCGCCATTCGCCATCCTCGCGAACGAACTTGATGGTACCTCGCTTGTCGGCGTTCAGTTCACCGTCCTCATTAAAAAGCTCGGTAACCGATGTGGCGGTGGCTGTATCGCCGTCGACGCTAATATCTGTCACATATAATGTTGTGACCTTGCCGTGTTTGGCAGACTTCTCGGCCTCTAGCTGAGCGAGGAACTCTTCTGGGGAGAAACCGCGTCGGGCTTCGTCAATGTAGTCCCTGCAATAGTTCTGGTAGAAGGACTCCACGTCGCCCTCTGTGTAGGCCATGTTCATTTGGTCAACCACAGCCATGATCTCGTCCTCAGGGGTATTACCACCGCTACATGATGTCAGTGCTAGTACGGACAGAACTATTCCAACAGTCGTCGGCGCGAAACATGTGGCGGATTCCATTGTGATTCCCTGTCATCTAATTAGGAACGGTGCAACTCATCGTGAATAGAGCAATGGTCAGAACCTGTGGATCCTGAAAGTGCGTGCCTTCCCTGAAGATGATCTGCAAGGAACCTCAATTCTGATCAAGACCAGGCGTTGGCGCGCTGGTGGGAAGACACACCCGTGCTCATGGGTATGGACAACATCGACGACACCAGCGAGTCCGGCAAGACGGGTGGTGCCGGCCGTTCGTTGCTCGACGAGATCGTCCGCGACGGCGGCCGAAATATGCTGGCTGCCGCCCTGCAGTGCGAGCCACCGGCCCTATTCACAACGTCACCCCTCAGCACCTGTGCAACGCGGACTGCCTCCGGCCGAGGCGCATCGCGCTTCGATGATGACGGTTCGTTCCCGCGTGCGCTATCCAGCGTTCGGATGACATGTTCGCTGACCGCAGCTCGATCCCGTGGCGCAGCTACGCAATCACGCAATGACGCTGTGTGAAACGAGCGGTTACTTGCGCGTCACGCCGGAGCTCGGGTCGTTGGCGGCACACCCGTCACGCGTCCGACGGTCGATCGGACCGACATCGCGTTTCCCGGAAGCGATCGACGAGTGTCATCTCGCACCGAAACCCCCGCTCGGCTGGGTGTTGATCCAGGCTTTGCCAGGACTCTCACTGCGGCGGGTAGAACGTCAACGTGTCCCCGAAGCTGGCCACGAATCCTTCCCCCACTCGCGCCGTGTCTATGCCGGGGTATTCGTTTGTCGTTGTTCGTGTCATCGAAAGGCCGTCCCAGACCATCCGCCCGGTCTCCGGATCGAACGCCACGAGCTCGCCACCACGCTCTTCTGTGAAGCCGATAACGCGGCCTTCGCTGTCTACGACGCTGGACCCGGATCCGCTATCCGGAAAGTCCTCGAGATTGCCGTTCCAACGCCACAGTTCCCGCCCATCGGAAAGCGAATGACCGACATAGCTCGTGCGGTCACCCCCGATCATCACATCGCCCACAATTCGGTCGATACGGAACTCGCGGGACGTCCACAGCTCGTCGCCGGTCTTCGCGTCGTAGCCGGCATACGTCCCCTCGCTGCGCGCACCGAGGATGTAGACACTGCCTGCCGTGTAGACGTCGTCGCCGCTGCTGCTGTGTGTCCTTACCCTGTTGCCGGCCGAGTCGAGGATCGTGATCCGAGTGGGGTCGTCGCAATCGGCAGCGACGAATCCGCCTCCGGGGAGAGCCGCCTGGACGAACAGGTTCGTCGGGGTGCCGACGGCCCCCGTCTCGCGGTCGATGACGTGGTAGCCGGTGGTCAGCACGTCGGCGCCGATCTCGAGTTCGAGGAAAATCTCGTCTCCGATGCATGTCCCCGGCTCGACATACCAGTTCGCACGGAAGTCCCGCCCGGTGCCACTGCCAACCCATTCTGGAGCGGACCCGCGGCCAAAGGAGCCTGTCGAGTAGAGAGTGTTGTCACGCACCTCGACCTGCTTGAGTCCGTCGATGCGCTTACCCCACATCAGTTCGCCGTCCGATTCCCGGTACGCGCGGACGTTGTCGACGGTGTCCCGCGAGTCTGCATCCGAGTAGTTCGTGCATACGAATGCACCGTCCAGTGGGACATCTGCACAGAAGATCCCGGCCGAGCCCGGCTCGGCCTCCGACTGCCACCGAACGCTGCCCGTCACCGGGTCCAAGGCAACCAGGCGAGCGCTCGATCCACACGAGGCGAGCACAGTATCCGCAGTCACCACCTTGACGACGAACCGATGGTCGCTGTTGTCGGCACCGCATACCGGTACCGCGCTGACCGACCAGCCTGCCGTCGGAGCGGTGGGATATGCAGTTGGCAACCTGTCTTCCGGTTCGCCGAATGCTCGATCACTGGCTGCGGCGTCCTCGGCGTGCGTCGCTGCGCTTCCGCCGCATGCCGACGCCAGCAACCCGACAACGCCGATCAGCGCGGCGACTGTACTCGCGCATACCCGGCTTCCGCCGTGGACTCCGTGCCGTCTGCCGGATCGAGGACGCAGTGGACTCATCACGATCAAGGAGTTTCACACCAATTCGCCGGAAAATCTGTCGGCTCTTCGGTCGACAACATGCCATTACTGCATGTGACCTGGTCACGTCACGTCACGTCACGTAGCGGGTAGGTAGGGCGCTACCTAAACGAACCAAGGTGTAGGTGTCGACCGTCACGCAATTCCCAATGTCCGGGCGCTGAGGCGAGAATAGCCGGCCCGGGTACCCCAGGG
>NZ_BCXI01000037.1 GCF_001895025.1 Rhodococcus zopfii NBRC 100606 = JCM 9919 | reverse complement strand
CGCTAACGGACTCGTGACGCCCGACCCCGCAGCGCCTTCATCCACCCCTCGCCGATCTCCCACACGGCGACCAGCGCGACGACGACGATCACGGAGGTCGTGGCAGTGGTCGCCGCACCCGACTCGTCCCCGAAGGCCGCCGCGAGGAAGTCGGGGTTGAACAGCATGTCGGTCGCAGCCAGCCAGAGGAGCGGGATCGCGAACAGCAGGTTGAGGACGGTGTTGATCGCGGCGAGGGGGATCGTCCACCCGCCGACCGCGTACAGGGCGATCTCGAAGACCGCGCTGAGCACCAGCAGACCGAGGAGCACCGGGATCCAGAACGACCAGAGCTCGGGCGCGATGATCGGAATCGCCGAGCCGCCGGCGGTGTCGAACCCGGAGTGCGTGCGCTGCAGGATCACGAGCACGAACAGAAACACGTAGACGACCACCGAGAACACGGTGTCGGACAACGATACTCGACGTGATTCGTCGATCTCCGGAAGTCGATCGGGTGTCCACGCACCCGTGGGGTTCGAACCGGAAGCTCCGGTGCGTTCGAGCACCGCGAAGACGAGGGTCGTCCAGAACACGATGTGCAGCGCGACCGTGCCCGCCGTCCAGATCCCCGACCCGAGCGCGGAGAGCGCCGAACTCCCGCCGAGGACACCGAGTACCAGAACGACGATTCCGGGGATGGGCGCGATCCAGAGGAGGACCGACAGGAGCTGCTTCCAGTCCGGATAGAGATTCGGTCCGATCAGATTCAGCGGCCGGCCGGAGTAGTCGGCGGCCAGACGGGCGGGATCACCGAGTTCGGTGAGCACGACCTGTTCGGCCTCGTCCGGGTCTGCGCCGGACTCGACCCGCGCGTCGACCGCGTCGGTGATCGACGCCCGCAGTTCGCGGTCGATGTCGTCACGTTTGCCCACGGGGATGCTGCGCAGGGTCGCGGCGACGTAGCGATCTATGAGAGTCATGGCGCGCCTCCTTCGGTGACGGGTTCGGTGGTGCCGCGGTCGAGCGCTTCGAGGCTGCGTCCCAGGGCTGCCCATTCCCGCAGCAACGACGTCGCGAGCTCGCGGCCCGTCTCGGACGTTCGGTAGAACTTGCGCGGGCGTGTCTCGTCGGTGTTCCACTCGCTCACCAGCAGCCCTTGCTTCTCGAGGCGCCGGAGCAGCGGATAGAGCGTGTTCGCCTCGACCGCGAATCCCGCGGCCGCCAGCGCCTCGAGCAGCCCGTAGCCGTAGCCGGGCGTTCGCAGCATCAGCAGACAGGCGGCGACCACGGACCCGCGGCGCACTTCCTGGCCGTGTACGGCGGTGATCTCAGGATCGAGCATGTGACGCACGATAGTGTGTGCCACACACCATTGCAACGGGTGCGTGGCCAGCGTTCTCGCGTCAGCGTTCGTAACCGCGCCGCATGTCGTCGACGATCCGCGGCCGGTCCAGAGTCGAGGGCTCGAGCGACCGCCGCTCGCGGTCCAGCGGGAACACCGCCGCTGCCGCGAGGGTCGCCGGATCGAGGAAGCGCCGCGGTGCCGCCGACGGCGACAGTGCAAGGTCCGGTGGGGTGCCCGGCTGCGCCAGCGCGAATCCCCAGTCGCCGAAACTCGGCACATACACGTGATAGGGGGTGACCCCCAGCCCCGCCGTTTCGACGCTCACCACCGTCCGCCAGAACGCATCCGGCGTCGAATACGGGCTGCCCGACTGCACGACGAGCAGGCCCCCGGGGTTCACCACCGCAGCGGCCAGCCCGTAGAACTCGGTGGAGTAGAGCCGGCCCAACGCCGGCGTGTCCGGGTCGGGCAGATCCAGGATCACCGAGTCGAACCCGGCACCGGTGTGTTCACGCAGCCACCGGAACGCGTCCGCGACCACCAGCGTGACCCGGTCGTCCTGCAGCGCACCGGCATTGAGATCCCGCAGTCGGGTATTCGCCAGCTCGACGACCGCTGGGTCCAGCTCGACTTGCACGACCTCGCGAACAAAGTTGTGACGCAGCACCTCTCGTGCCGCGAGACCGTCACCGCCGCCGAGGATCAGGACCCGCTCGGGGCTTCGCGACAGCGCGGGGTACACCAGTGCCTCGGTGTAGCGGTGCTCGTCGCGGCTCGAGAACTGCAGGTCTCCGTCGAGGTACAACCGCACGTCACCGGCGCGATCGGTCACGACGATCTCCTGGTACTGCGAACGCTGCGCGAACACCACCGGATCCGGGTACAGCCGCTGCCGCGACGTCGTTTCGATGTCGGCGGCACGCACCAGCAGCCAGCCCAGCAGCGCCGCCGCGAGCAGCAGCGCAACGACCGACAGCACCCGCGCGACCGGCCGCAACTGCCCACGCAGCAGGAACAGGGCCGCGACCGCCGCGGCGGCCAGGTTCACCATCCCGGTCAGCGCGGCACCGCGGATCAGTCCGGCCATCGGCAGCAGAACCAGCGGCCACACCAGCCCGCCGAGCAACGCGCCCGCATAGTCGGCCGCATTGAGATTCGCCAGCACCTTGCCGGTTTCACGGGCGTCGGAGTCCCGGCCGGTCTGCAGCAACGTCATCAGCAGCGGCACCTCGGCGCCGACGAGCATGCCGATCGCCGCGGTCGCGACGACGAGCACCCACGTCGACGAGCCGACGAACGTGAACGCCACGTACAGTGCCGCCGCACTGAGCCCGCCGATCAGCCCGAGCACCACCTCGACACCGACGAACGCCTGCGCCGCGTACGGCAGCAGGGGCTTGGCGAGCAGCGCGCCGACGCCGAGTGCCGCAACGAAACCGGCTACGATCAACGAGGTTTCGGTGATGCCGCCGCCGGTCAGGCTCACCGACAGGGTGAGCAGCGCCAGTTCGTACACCAGGCCGCACGCCGCGCACGCCGCCACCGCGGCGAGCAGCACCACCCGTGCCCGACGACCGAGGGGCCGCGCGGTCGCGGCCTCCTCCGTGTCGAGCACCGTCACGACAGTGCGGCGGCGTTGACCAGGCCCACGGAGACGAGCGTGACCGCGACCGCCCACGCGGCACCGCACATCCGAGGCTCCGTCACGAGCGCGACCAGCCGCCCGGGCAGCACCCGGTTCATGATCACCAGGGCCGCCGCCTGCAGTGCGATCCCGACGAGGCCGTAGACGGCCGAATCCACCAGACCCTGAGCGAATCCGTCGGAGCTGGTGAGGATCGCGGTGACCACGATGACGGCGAGGGCGAGGTGGTTGGCGCCGAGCAGCAGCGCCGCATTGGGGTTGCGGTCCACATACACCTGGTGGCGCAGGTTGCCGGGAGTCAGCGCATCGAGAACCGCGAATCCGGCCGCCAGGACGCCGATTCCGACGACGAAGTAGGCCAGTGTCGCGAGGACGCCCCCGACCAGCAGGGTGGGGTCGACGGTGCCGATCTCGACGTCCGCGGCCAACCGGGTGATGGTCATGTTCTGCGCTCCCGAATAGAGGTGTGGTGCGGTCATTTCGCGCTCCCCGATCCGCCCGAGGTGTTCCCGGAGGCCGGCGAGCCCGGGGTGAATCCCGGCCCGAGATAGGTGTATCCGCCGCTGCTGTAGCGGCCGCCGAGGTCTTCGACGGTGATGGTGCTCCCCCCACCGGAGGCCGCCCCGACGGTGACGATGTCGTCGTCGTAGCGCAGGTATTCGCGACCGCCGTCCGCGCTGCGTGCCGCCGGTTCCGTCTCGTCGACGATGCGGGTGACTGTGGTGCCCACGGGATCCGGGCTGTAGTAGGTATCGACGTCGCCGGCACTGTTGCGCAGCTGATAGGTGTCGGCGAGCCAGTCGCGCACCGGCGCACCACAACCGGCGACGGACAGCGCCACCACACCGAGCACGATCGCGGCGACCATCCGTTTCACGGCAGCCACCGGCTCTCGGTCTCGACGATCACCGATTCGTCCCGGCGGGGATACAGGTGCCAGGTGCGCCAACTCCAATGCCCTCCGGTCGCTGCGGCGGTCAGGACGGTGAGCGCGTCGCGATCGCCGGGGAACGCGGCGCACAGCCAGCGGGACCGATCCCCGGCCTGGTCGCGCAACGTCTCCGCGCGGCGTCCCAGCGCCCGCCGGGACACCGTCTCGGTGCGGCTGGCGAACCGGTAGCCGTGCCGGTGTTCGACGTCGGGCAGCGGACGGCCACCGGCGGCGATCGCGTCGCACGAGACCTGCTCGGTGAGGGTGCGGCCACGGCTGGTCACGGTGACGACGTGCGAGGCACCGAGCACTCCGAGGGTCAGCACACCGGCTGCGGGATCGGTCAGGTTCAGCTCCACGAGTGGCCGGGGTGCCGGTGCATCGACGACGAGACCCAGTTGCCCCGCGGACACGTCCCGGGACTCGACGTCGAGCAGATGCACGCTCACCGTGCGGGACCGGCGTGGATGACGGTGAGTTCGCTGCGGGTGACGGCGCGTCCGGTGGACACCTCCCACGACGCGGTGCGCGCCCATCGTTCGAACGAGAGCAGGCCGGTGCGGTCGGCGGTCGCGTAGTCGGCGTAGTCCACGGTGCCGGTCGGCGCGGTACCGGTCGTTCCCTCCGCGGTGAACCGCGCCGTACCGCGTTCGATCTGCCGGTACACGCGGTCGTCCAGGATCACGTCGCCGCCCGGTTCCAGGCCGGTGCCCTCGCGCCGCATCCACAGCGTCATCTCGAGCTCGCCCTCGTCGTTCTCGACGGTGAGCCAGCGTCGCCCGGTGGAGCCGTCGAGCAGGTGCTCATGCCAGCGGTACCCCTCCTCGTCGAGGGTGATGGTGCCGCGAACCACGTGGTCGATGCCCGCGTAGGAGATGATGTCGCCCACCCCGATGGCGTATGGATCCCATACCTCCGGGTAGTCCGCGAGCGGATCGACCCGTGCCGCCGGCGCAGATTTGCGGGTCCGGATCACGATGACGGTCGCGACCACCACGACCACGATCAACACAACGATCAGTATTTCGGTCACTGCTGCGAATCCCCCTCGGATGTTCGTCGGGGCAGACCCTACCGGGATCGAGTGAGGCGTCTCGCGTCACGGTCACGGCGTGGTTCTCGACACCCGAGGCTTGTCGAACGCCTGATTCGGGGTGGCCGGTGTGCACAATCGATAGGCCGGACCATCGGCCCGGTACACGTGGACGAAGGACCTCGCCACACGCTGTTCGTCGACCGCCCGGAAGGCCGGTATGAGTTCCACCGAGAGCATCCTCGATCCGCATCACGGCACCCTGCGCAGTCCCCGCTTCTGGCTCGGACCGATCGTGGTGGTGACCGCCCTGATGGCGGCGCTTGCCTATCTGTACCTCGGCAGCATGATCAGCCCCGCCGACAACCTGCGGAAGTTCCCGCTGGCGATCGTCAATCAGGATGTCGGGGACGTGATGCCCGGATCGGATGTCCGCCGCAACCTCGGTGACGAGATCACCGCCGGGATCCTCGACGGCATCGACCCCGAGCGCATCGACATGCAGAAGATGGGCATCTCCGCGATGTACTCCGGGCTGGACAGCGGCAACCTATACGGCGCGATCGTCATTCCCAGCGATTTCACCAAGCGCACCGCGATCCTCGCTCAGGGCAGCGTCGTGCCCGGCGACATCGAGAAACCGATCATCACGGTCTACACCAATCCGCGGACCGGCACGTTCGGCACCAGCATCACCCAGACCATCGCCGGTCAGGCCATGACCACGGTGAACACCACGATCGGCGAACAGCTCACCCGCACGGTCGAGGACACCCTCGCGACGTCCGCACCGGATCTGCAACTGTCCGGGGGCAGCCGGATCACACTGGCCGACCCCATCAATGTGCTCACCGTCGCGCACAAGCCGCTGCCCGACAACACCGGCGCAGGCCTGTCCGCGTTCTACTACACGCTGTTGCTGATCCTCGCCGGCTTCACGGGCGGCATGATCGTCAACGCGATGGTCGACCAGTCGCTCGGGTTCCAGCCCGCCGAATACGGTCCGCGGTTCATCGTCCGCGAAACCACCCAGATATCCCGCATGAGGGTGCTGCTCGTCAAGTGGGGCATCATGTTCGTCGTCGCGATGCTGGCCTCGGCGGCGTATCTGGCGATCGGCACCGCACTCGGTATGCCGTTCCCGCGGGCACTGCTGATGTGGGAGTACGGCACCCTCGCGATCGCCGCGGTCGGTGTGACCGCGCTGGCCGTGGTGTCGATCTTCGGCCAGGCCGGTCTGCTCGTGAACCTGCTGCTGTTCATCGTGCTCGGCCTGCCGTCGTCCGGTGGCACGGTGCCGCTCGAGGCCATGCCGCGACTGTTCGAGTGGCTTTCGACGTTCGAGCCGATGCACCAGATGTACATCGCGACCCGAGCGATCCTGTACTTCGACGGCCGCGGCGACGCCGGGCTCACGCACGGGTTGGTGATGACGCTGCTGGGTCTGGCGATCGGCCTGTTGCTCGGCGCGGTGATCACGATGATCTACGACAAGCGCGGCTTCCATCGTCGCCGCGACGTGGCGCAACTACCGGCCTAGGACCCCTGGTTCCGGTCGGCCCGGCGTGTTGTACTGGTGCGACGCGTCTACCGACCGGACGATTCAGGGGGCCCGATGGCCGAATCGGTATCGACGGAAGCCCGGAGCGACGACGGTCCGATCCCGCCGCCGCGGCGAAAGCTGCCGATCTTCACGATCGTCGCGTTCGCGATCGTCGCGTTCTTCGCCGGAGGAATCGGCGGATCATTCCAGGCCAAGCTCACCGAGGTCCAGAAGAACGACAACGCCTCGTTCCTGTCGCGCACCGCGGAATCGACGCTGGTCGCCGACGAGTCCGAGCGGTTCGTGCCCATCCAGTACCTTCCGGGTTTCGTGGTGTTCCATCGCGACAGCGGACTCACGGACGCGGACCGCGCGGCCGTCGCCGATGCGCGTACCGCGATCACCCGGGTGGAGGGCGTCGACGTCGAGGACATGACCCCGACCGAGTTCTCCGCCGACGGCACGACCGCCGCCGTGTTCGTGCCGTTGCTCGCCAGCCGTGACGGCACCGACGTGACCGGCGATGAACTCGTCGCCACCGAGGAGGCGGTGCTCGACGCCGCGCGCGATGCCGCCGGAGACACCGGGCTCGAGGTGTATCCGGCCGGGGTCGGCGGGTTGCTCACCGCGTTCATCGCCGCGTTCGAAGGCATCGACAGTTCGCTGCTGCTCACGGCGCTCGGGGTGGTCGTGCTGATCCTGCTCGTCGTGTATCGGTCGCCGGTGCTGTGGGTGTTCCCGCTGCTGTCGGCGCTGCTCGCGCTGGGCACGGCGTCGATGATCGTGTACTTTCTCGCCGACGCCGACATCATCACGCTCAACGGGCAGAGCCAGGGCATTCTGTTCGTCCTCGTGATCGGCGCCGGCACCGACTATGCGCTGCTGCTGGTGTCGCGGTACCGCGAGGAACTGCACGCCTACCCGAACCGGTTCGACGCGATGATCCGCGCATGGCGGGAATCGGTCGGGGCGATCACCGCGTCGGCGGTGACCGTGACCGTGGCGCTGCTGTGCCTGATGTTCTCCGAACTCAACTCCAACAAGGGTCTCGGACCGGTCGCGGCGATCGGCATCGCCTGCACCTACGTGGTGATGATGACGTTCCTGCCGGTGTCGCTCGCGGTCGCCGGCCGGTGGGTGTTCTGGCCACGGCAACCCCGGGCCGATCACGCCGTCGACCTCGCCACGCACGGGATATGGGGACGGATCGCGTCGTGGGTGGGCCGGCACGACCGTCCGGCGTGGATCGGCACCACCCTCGTGCTGCTCGTATTGTTCGCCGCGGGCATCGGCAGCCTGAACACCGACGGACTCACCACCACCGAGAGTTTCACGACGAAACCGGACGCCGTGATCGGCCAGGAGCTCTACACCGAAAAATTCGCCCCCGGCGCCGGTGCGCCCGCGGTCGTCACCGCGAACGCCGGCACGACCGACGCCCTGATCGCCGCGATCGCCGGGGTCGAGGGCATCGCGACCGGACCGGGCGCGGTGTGCCCCCAGGTCGACTACGCGAAGGCGCGGGCCCTGCTCGCCGCGAACCCGGACCTCGCAAACGCCCCGTCGCTGGGGTGCCCGCCCGCGGCACTGACCGTCACCCCCGTCGACGGGCGCACCATGATCAACGCCGAGCTCGCCGACTCCTACGATTCGCCCGCCGCGCTGGCCACGATCGAACGACTGCGCGAGGCCGTGCACGCCGTGCCCGGGGCCGATGCGCGGGTCGGCGGCAACACGGCCGCGACCCTGGATGTACAGCAGTCATCGGTCCACGACCGGAACCTCATCATCCCGATCGTGCTCGTCGTCATCTTCGCGGTGCTGGCCGTGCTGCTGCGGTCGCTGCTCGCACCGCTGTTGCTCATCGCGACCGTGGTGCTGTCGTTCGCGGCGACCCTCGGGGTGAGCGGATTCGTCTTCACGCACGTCTTCGGGTTCGCCGGCACCGACCCGGCGTTCCCGCTGTTCGCGTTCGTGTTCCTGGTGGCGCTGGGCATCGACTACAACATCTTCCTCATGACGCGGGTCCGGGAGGAAACCGGCCGGCACGGCACCCGATCCGGGGTGCTGCGCGGGCTGGCCGTGACCGGCGGGGTCATCACGTCCGCCGGTGTGGTGCTGGCCGCAACGTTCTCGGTCCTCGGGATTCTTCCGCTGGTGTTCCTCGCCGAGATCGGGTTCGCAGTCGCGTTCGGGGTACTGCTCGACACCATCGTGGTGCGCAGCATTCTCGTTCCGGCGCTCGCCCACGACATCGGCCGGACCATCTGGTGGCCGTCGGCGCTGACCCGGGGGCGCCCGTAAGGGCTTCGCGGCACCGCAACAACGAAATCCGCTCAACCGCACGGCAACCGCACACGTCCGTACGCGCGCGGCTGTCGTTGGCGAGGGGTGGGAAACCGGGGCAGCCGATGCGAGGAATGTCGGACGCTGCGCGCACACTGGACCGATGCGAATGGTCGTGGTCCCCGACGCCGCTCCGGGAGGCGAGATGCCCGGTGCGAGCACCGTCGCCGTCGACGGTGACGGCCGCCCACTCGGCGCGGTGACCCACCATCGCGATCTGGCCGAGGTCGTACGCACCGTCGAGGCCGCGGATCGTCCGAGATGGGTCTGGTCGAACACCGCCGGTGTGTATCCGACGTTGTTGCGCGCCGGCGTGCGGATACAGCGATGCCACGACCTCGCGACCACCCGCGCGATCCTGGGGATGCGCGCGGGAGTCCCGGTCCCCTCGGGCGACGAGCAGATCGACGATCGTCCCGGCCTGTTCGATGCGGCGCCCGCCGCCGACCCGAACATGGTGGTCGCCGAATTCGCCGAGCAGCGCCGGGCTCTGACCGGCAACGGCCGGCTCGATCTGCTCGTGGCGGCGGAGTCGGCGGGCACGCTCGCGGCCGCCGAGATGGGATTCGACGGTCTGCCCTTCTCCGCCGACGAGCACCGCCGGTTGCTCGAGGAAGCGCTGGGGCCGCGCCCGCTCGGATACGACCTGCCCGTGCGAATCGCCGAACTGAACGAACGGATCGGCGACGCGTTCGGGCGTCGGCTCAATCCGGCCTCCCCCGCCGAGGTGATCGACGCATTCCGGCGCGCCGGAATCGAACTGACGTCGACCCGCAAGTGGGTGTTGCGGGAAATCGATCATCCCGCGGTGCCGTTGCTGTTGCAGCACCGCGACCTGTCGAAACTCTTCAGCACCAACGGCTGGCACTGGCTCGACACGTGGGTGCGCGGCTCGCGGTTCCGGCCCGTGTACGTGCCGGGCGCGGTGGTGTCGGGACGCTGGGCCAGCCGTGGCGGTGGCGCACTGCAGATTCCGAAATCGTTGCGGTCCAGTGTCGTCGCCGATCCCGGACACTCGTTCGTGATCGCCGACGCCGGGCAGCTCGAACCCCGCATCCTCGCCGCGGTGTCGGGTGATCCACGGATGGTCGCCGCGGCCGGCGCCGACGACCTGTATGCACCCGTCGCGGCGGACGTGTTCGGCGGCGATCGCGGCAAAGCGAAGGTGGCGATCCTCGCCGTCCTGTACGGCGGCACCTCGGGGGACGCACGCCCCCTGTTGCCGTTGTTGCGCAGCCGATTTCCGGTCGCGGTCGACTATGTGGAGCGCGCTGCCCGCGCCGGCGAACGCGGTGAGGTGGTGCATTCGTGGCTGGGCCGGGCATGCCCACCCCCGGAGGAGGGTTTCCACGAGCGGGGTGACGCCCGGGCGCGCGGGCGCTTCACCCGCAACTTCGTCGTGCAGGCCACCGCCGCCGAGTGGGCACTGTGCGTGCTCGCGGAACTGCGCCGACGGCTCCTCACGGATCCGGACCGGACCGTCGGTGAGTTGGTGTTCTTCCAGCACGACGAGGTGGTGGTGCACACCCGCAATCCGGAGGCCGTTGCCGAACACATCGAGGCGTCGGTCGCGGTGGCGACCCGATTGCTGTTCGGCGACACGGCCGTCCGTTTCCCGATGAAGATGGCGGTGCGCACCAGTTACGCCGAGGACGACGAGCCGGGCCTGGACGGCACGGCATTGGACGGCACAGGGGACGCCGAGTAGACGGCTTCGGTCCACAGGTGAGTCGCCGCATAGGCACGCCACGGGCTCCACGGCTCGGCGCGCGCTTCGGCTTCACCGGCCGTCGCGACTCCGAGTGCGCGCCGCAGCACCAGGTCGCCGGACGGGTAGGCGTCGCGGTCGCCGAGCGCGCGCACCGACAGATAGTCGACGGTCCACGGCCCGATCCCCGGCAGCGCGAGCAGGGCGGTGCGGAACTCCGGCGACGTCGGGGTCAGTCCGTCGGCGACCGCGCGAGCCAAGACCTGCACGGTCCGCGCACGAGACCTGGTCAGCCCCACCATAGCTCGCAGCTCGCCGGGGTCTGCGTCGGCGAGCCGGTGCGGCAGCGGAAAACACGTCGACCCCTGCGGCGCCGGGTCGCCGTAGGCCGCGACGAGCCGCGCGGTGAAGGTGCACCCGGCCGCGACGCTGACCTGTTGGCCGATCACCGTCTGCACCGCCGTGTCGAACCAGTGGGTGGAGCCGAGCACCCGCAGCCCGGGACGAGCCGCCACCAGCGGCGCGAGCAGTGGGTCGACGCCCAGCGCGGTGTCGACGATGACCGGATCGGCGTCGAGATCGAGCCAGCGGCGCACCGTCTGTTCGAGTGCCGGCACGTCGTCGCGGTGTGCTGCATCGATCCTCGCCCGCACGGTCGGGGTGTCGTCGAGGGTGACCGTGACGACGGCCGGGCCGTGCTCGCCGCGCACGGCCCGCGAGTGACTGCCTGTGGTCGCGTCGTGTCGCTCGAGGCCGGACACGGTGTGGCTGCGCAGCGCTGCGAGCAGCGGCGCAGCCGCGAACGGCATGGCCACCGGCAGGTCGACGAGGGTGCTCACGCCGACGCCTCCAGGTGCAGGAGTGTGCGTTTGGCGTCGACACCGCCGACGTACTGTCCGATCCCGCCGTCGCTGCGCACCACACGATGACACGGAACGATCACCGGCAGAGGGTTTTTCGCGCAGGCGGTCCCGACCGCCCGGACCGCGCGGGGGCTGCCCGAGGCCGCCGCGACCTCTGCATAGCTGGCGGTGTGCCCGTACCGGATCTCCGGGAGGTGCACGATGACGTCGCGGCGGAAACCGGTGGTGAGCCGCAGATCCAGCGGGAGGTCGAAGGTGTGACGGCGGCCGTGGAAGTACTCGTCGAGCTGCCGCGCCGCGGAGTCGAGCCGCGCGGGCGCTTCGAGGATGCGAGGGCTGATCCGGGAGGCGAGATCGTCGAGGATGTCGTCGTGCCCTTCGGCGGCGAACGCGACGCGCACGATTCCGGTGCCGGTGGCGGCGACGAGCAGCGGCCCGACGGGCGAGTCGACGACACGGTAGGCGAGGTCGAGCAGGCCGGCGGCTTGCGCGTCGACGACGAGCCGGGTGTGCAGCCACGCGAGATCGGTCGTGGACGCCTCGGGGCGGGGAAGGTTCATCGCCGGGTTCCTGTCTCGAGCTGATAGTGGCGGCGCAGCGCGGCCCGTCCGTCCGCTGCGGCGCGGCGGGCCGCGTCGGTGCTGTTCCCGAGAATCGCCGCGATCTCCGCGTACGGCAGTCCCGCGACGTGGTGGTAGACGACGGCGGCGCGCTGCGTGAACGGCAGTGCCGCGACCGCCTGCCACAGTTCGTCGTCGCCGGAGCCGGGGATACCGGTGGAGGCCGGCCGCTCCGGCAGAGTCTCGGTCGGCACCGGGGTGCGGGCGCGGAGGCGATGCACGTCGATCGCCTTGCGGTGTGCGACGGTGACCAGCCACGCCTCGACGTTGCTGCCGGGCTTCAGGTCCGGATAGGCCCGCAACGCCGCGAGGAACGTTTCGGACCAGGCGTCGTCCGCGTCGACCGGCCCGAGCAACGCCCGGCACACCCGCAAGACGGTCGCGCCGTGCGTCGCCACCACCCGCTCGAAGGGCGGTAGCCGGTCAGGCCGGGGCATGGACGGTCCGGGACTCGCGGTCGAGGAGGAACCGTTTGCGATCGAGCCCACCCGCGTAGCCGGTGAGGGTGCCGTCGCTGCCGATGACGCGGTGGCACGGCACCACGATGCTCACCGGATTCCGGCCGTTGGCCGCGGCGACCGCGCGGATTGCCGTGGGGCGGCCGATCTCCACGGCAAGTTCCGCGTACGTACAGGTGGCGCCGTAGTCGATCGCGCGCAGCGCAGCCCAGACGCTGCGCTGGAGCTCTGTTCCCACGAGCGTGAGCGGCACGGTGAACTCGGTGCGCTCGCCGGCGAAATACTCGTCGAGCTGCTCGCGGATCTGCTCGAAGCCGCAGTCGGTACGCAGACCGAAGGTCGCCGGGTCGGGACGATGCCGATGCTCGGCCAGGTACAGGCCGCTGAGTGCTCCGTCCGTCTGCACCGATGTCAGCGGTCCGATCGGTGAGTCGATGAACGTGTGGGTTCGCGTCGCCTTCACGGGTTCGATCCTTCCATCAGTCGTCTACCGGGTAGACGTATGGACGGACGCAAACGTGAGGGTACCGGCTCGATTCCCGTGCTCGCCCCGAGCCGCTCTTCGGCCGCGGTCGCATTGTGTGCAGCCTGAACAGAACCGGTGACAGGCGGAATTCCCCGTGGTCGAGTATCGAGCGAGTATGTCGCTTCCCGGGTACCCGGACGTAACCCGACGACGTCTCGAACGCCCGTGATCCCGTAGACCGAAAGGCGAGGCACACCCGATGTCGTACGGCCCTGTCGAAATCCCACATACCGCGGTCGAGGCTGCTCGGTGCCTGAGATGACGAAAGCACCCACGGTCGACACGACGGCGGTGGACGAGGACGTCCATCCGCTCGACGATCCCATCCGGGAGTCGCTGCGCGGAGTTCATGCGCATTTCGCGCGGTGGTCGGGGCGGATCGGCGGTTACCATCCTGACGTCGCGGGACACATCGGGCACCCGGCGGTGATGCGGGACGAGGACTGGGCGGATCTCGCCGCGTTCGTCGGACCGGGCACGGAGTTGGCGGTCCGCGGACCTGGACACGAACCGCCACCGGACTGGGCGACGATCGGCTCGTTCGGTCTCGTCCAGATGGACGGCACGGATCTGGTCGTCGAACCGGACCCCCACCTCGTGGTCCTCGGCGCCGCCGACGTCCCGGACATCCTCGACCTCGTGGCGCGCACCCGGCCGGGGCCGTACCTACCGCGGACCGTCGAGATGGGCGACTATCTGGGCATCAGGGTGGATGGGCGCCTGGTCGCGATGGCCGGGGAGCGTCTGCATCCGCCGGGGTGGACCGAGATCAGCGCCGTGTGCACGGATGCCGAGTTCCGTGGGCTCGGATTCGGCACGCGTCTCGTGAGGGCCGTCGGTGCCGGGATCCGCGCACGCGGCGAGGTTCCGTTCCTCCACGCGTCGGCGGCGAACTCGACTGCGATCCGGCTCTACGAGAGTCTGGGGTTCACGTTGCGCAAGCGGTCCGTGCTGACTCGGGTGCGCACACCCTCGAACCGGGCGTCCCGCGGGACCGTCTCCGGGTAGGGCGCCCGGTGGCCGGTCGTCACTTCGGGGCGGCGGCGCGCATGGTTTCATACTCCCATCAGGTTCGGCGTGCGAGGGTGGAGGTCGAATGGAGACATCGGTGGCGACGTATGCGTCGGCGGTGCACAGCTTCTCGGAGCTGATCCGCGATGTCCCGGAGAACCGTTGGAACGCACCCGGCCTGGGCGAGTGGGATCTCCGCTCCCTGGTCGGTCACACCTCGCGCTCCTTGACGACGGTCGCGACATACCTCGACAGCCCTGCCGACACCGAGGACATCGCGGGCCCGGAACAGTATTACGTGCATGTGAAAGAACTGACATCGGTTCTCGGCCAGGACGAGATACTCGAACGGGGCCGCCGAGCAGGCGTCGATCTCGGGGCCGACCCGGCGTCGTCCGTCGATGCTCTGTCGAACGCGGTGCTCGAGCGACTCGGTTCCGGTGAGGACCGGCTGATCCGGGTGATCGGCGGATCGGGGATACGGCTGCATTCCTATCTTCCGACGCGCACCTTCGAGCTCGCCGTCCACGGTCTCGATATCGCCGCCGCCGCGGGTGTCCCCTTCGCGCTTCCCGACGATGTCCTGATGGAGACCACCCCGCTGGCAGCGAGAATCGCAGTCGCACTCGGAGACGGGGCGACCGTGCTGAGCGCCCTGACCGGTCGGACATCCCTGCCCGGAGGCTATTCCGTCGTGTAACTGTGCAAGCGGTCCGTGCCGATTCGGGTGCGCACGCCGTCGGGGTGAAGCTCAGGCCGGTACCGGGGACGGAATCCGACCACGCTGACGCGAACCCTGTTGCCCGCGAAGGGAAGCTGACACGCTCCTCGTCGACGGAAACAGCACACCGACCGTGACGGTCGATCCGAAAGGTGGATCCATGGCAATCCTCGAGCAGCAGGTGGAGGATCCTTCCACGCTCGGTGTCTTCGACTCGATCGCCGACGCGGTCGGCAATACGCCCCTCGTTCGGCTGAATGCGGTCACAGACGGTATCGCGGCCACCGTGTACGCGAAACTGGAGTTCCTCAATCCCGGTGGGAGCGTCAAGGATCGGGCAGCTCTGGCGATGATCCGGGCCGCGGAGGAATCGGGTGAACTCGGGCCCGGCGGCACGGTCGTGGAAGGCACATCCGGCAACACCGGTGTCGGCCTGAGCCTGATCGCTGCCGCGCGGGGTTACCGCTCGGTCGTCGTGGTACCGGACAAGACCAGCGCCGAGAAGATCGCACTGCTCCGTGCACATGGTGCAACTGTGCACGTGACACCCGGTGGCCGGCCCAGCCACCATCCGGACTTCGTGCGCAATGTCGCAGCCCGATTGGCTTCCGAGACCCCCGGTGCCTGGCTCGCCGGGCAGTACGACAATCCCGCCAACCCGGGCGCGCATCGCTCCACGACGGGCCCGGAGATCTGGCGCCAGACCCGTGGCCGCGTTACCCATTTCGTCGCCGGTATCGGAACGGGCGGTACCGTCACAGGCGCGGGTGAGTACTTGTCCCAGGTATCCGGAGGCACGGTCACGGTCGTCGGCGCCGACCCCGAGACCTCCGTCTACGGCGGCGGTGACGGACGCGCCTGGTACGTCGAAGCGGTCGGTCACTTCCTGCATCCGCAGACCGTGGTGGACGAGTGGCCGGACTCGTACCGGCCGGACGTCGTCGATCGGATCGAGCGAATCCCGGACGCCGAGGCCTTGACGGTGGTGCACCGGCTGGCCCGGGAAGACGGGTTGCTCGTCGGGGGCTCCGCCGGCACAGCGGTCGCAGCGGCCCTCCGTGTCGCGAGGACGCTCGGACCCGACGACGTGGTGGTCGTGATCGTGCCCGATTCCGGACGGTCGTATCTGTCCAAGTACTTCGACGACGAATGGCTCGGCCGACTCGGGTTTCCCCTGTACCACGCGGCGCCGGACCCTACCGTGGGGAAGATCGTCGGGCGGCTCGGCGCAGCTGTTCGTTCCGTGCCTTCCGACGCGACGGTTGCGCAGGCGCGGGACGTACTCGCCGATGCCCCCGTGCTGCCGGTCGTGCTGGCTCGCCCGGCCATCGGCGGGACGGTCGTCGCGGAGGTTCTCGGTTCCGTCTGCGCGGCGACGCTGGCCGCTGCCCCGGTTGACGATCCGATCGGTGAACACCTCGACCCGCCGCTTCCCGTGGTGGGTGTCACCGAATCCCCGGCCGCCGCGTTGCACAGGATCGGTGACCACGACGGCGCGGTCGTCGTCGCCCGTGACGGACGCGCAATCGGACTCGTGGACGCAAGCATCCTCCGCGATCCGGTGCCGAAGCCCTGACAGGCCCGGCCGTACCGGTTGCCCGGGGCTCTCCCCGACTCCCCCGCACGGACCGCGACAGCCGTCCGGCAGGATGAGCGCATGATGTCGCTTTTCGCCGTGCCTCTCGGTGCCGCCCGCATCGTCCTGGACCGCACCGTGGAGGTCGCCGAGTTCGCGGTGTCCGTCCCCGGCCGCGTCGTCAATCTGCTCGAGACGACCGAGGCGCTGGTGGGACGCATCGACGGCGTCGTCACCGACGCCCGCGACATCGTGGCACGGATCGACGATGTGGTCACCGACGCCCGCTCGACGGTAGGTCGGGTCGGCGAGGTCGTCGACCGCAGCTCCGCCGTCGTCGTGGAGGTGACCGCCGTCGCGCACAGTGCGCAGGATGTGGTGGCCTCCGCCGGTCGCACGTCCGACTCGGCCAGCGAGCTGCTCGACACCTACGCACCGATGGCCCGGCAGGCGGCTCCGCTCGCCAAGCAGTTCATCGACGAGCTCAGCGCCGAGGAAGTGCACGCGGCGGTCGTGCTGCTCGATCAGCTGCCCGAGCTCGCGGACCGGATGACGGCGCTGATGCCGATCCTCGGCACCCTCGAGACCGTCGCCCCGGAGATTCACGAACTGCTCGGGGTCGCGAAGGATGTGCGGCAGGCGATCGTCGGCGTGCCGGGATTCGCCTTTCTGCGCCGTCGCGGCGAGGACAAGGAAAACGGCGACGACGCCTGACCGTGCTCGGTCAGGCGTCGCACCAGTTCGCCGTCCGCACGGCCGGTCGGGACCTATGCCCGGTAGCCGTCGGTCCCCGCTCGGCTGAGCACGAGCCGCGACAGCACCGCGCGCGACGACAGCTTCAGCAGCGCGTCGACGATCTCGACGACGTCGTTGACCTCGAGCATCTCGTTCGCCGGGATCTTCTCCTTGATCCAGTCGGACATGTCGGTGTCGACGTAGGCCGGCGCGATCGCCGACGCGCTGATCCCGTTGCCCGATTCCTCGGCGTTGAGGGTCTCGACGAGGGAGATCAGCGCGGCCTTCGTCGCACCGTAGACGGACAGTCCCGGCTCCGAGAACACGCCGGTGATCGACGACAACGCAATCACTTTCGCACCACGATCCGGTTCGGCCGCGGCGGCGGCGCGCAGCAGCGGCAGCGACGCCTGCAACAGCGCGAACGGGGCCGCGAGATTCACCGCGAGAGTCTTGTCGAATCGTCGCATCGGGAACTCCGCGATGTTGCCGGCGGTTCCCACACCGGCGTTGAGCACGAGAGCCCGCATGGTTCCGAAGGTTTCCTCGTGGGCGCCGACGGCCTGCACGGCGGCGGACGGGTCGGCGAGGTCGACGGCGACGGTCCGCACCTCGGGTGCGCCCGCCTCGAGCAGCTGCGTGGCGACCTTCTCGAGCCGCTCCGGGTCGCGGGCGCTGATGGTCAGCCCGTAGCCCTGCTCCGCGAGGCGGGTGGAGACCCCGAGTCCGATACCGCGGGAAGCGCCGGTGACCAGCGCGCTGCGGGTCACGTTGCTCTCGGTGCTCACGACGTCCGTCCTTTCAGGGCCGCCAGGCCCGCTGCCACGAATGCCGGAACGGATTCGCCGGCCTTGTCGAATCCGTCACCGACGGTCGCGCCGACACGCCAGCGGTGGTTGATGCCCTCGGCGATCACGGCGAGCTTGAAATTCGCCAGCGCGAGGTAGAAGTCCCAGTGCGCGATGTCGCGTCCGGTCGCGACCGCGTACATCTGGGCGAGGTCGTCGGTGGACGGCAGTCGGGGGCTTGTCCATGCGGCCGGCATGCCGAGCACCAGGTCGAGCGCGGGATTGCGGTACACGCACATCAGCGCCAGGTCGGTGAACGGGTCGCCGAGCGTCGCCATCTCCCAGTCGACCACGGCCACAACCTTTCCCACGTCGTCGCGGGAGAGGATGGTGTTGTCGATGCGGTAGTCGCCGTGGACGATCGACGGCGCGGGCGATTCGGGGATCGAGTCGGCCAGCGCCGCGTGCAGCCGGTCCAGGTCGGGCAGGTCGCGGGTCTTGACCAGCCCCCACTGTCCGGCCCACAGCTTCACCTGCCGCGTCACGTAGCCGTCGGGCCGACCGAACTCACCGAGTCCGACTGCGCGATAGTCGACATTGTGCAGCTCGGCGATTACGCGTACGAGTTCAGCTGTGCACGAGACGATTTCGGCGTCGGTGAGGGCGTCGAGATCGTCCTTGCTGCGGATCACCTGTCCGTCGACGCGTTCGACGACGCTGAACGGCGCACCCATCACCGCGTCGTCCTCGCACAGCGCGACGGTGCGCGCGACCGGAACGGCGGAGTTCTGCAGCGCGTGCGCGACCCGGTATTCGCGGGCGACGTCGTGCGCCGACGGCGTGAGTCCGGCGGTCGGGGGGCGACGCAGCACCCAGTCGGAGGAACCGTCCGAGATTCCGTAGGTGAGGTTGGATTTGCCGCCCGAGATCAGTTCGGCGCGCAACTCCCCGTCGACGGCGACACCGGAGGATTGGAGGAATCTTTGCAGGGCAGGAAGATCCAGACCCTCGTGCCGCACAGCCGTCACGACTGCGCGGCCTTCGCAGCGGCGGCCTTGCGGGCGGCGCCGACGGTGCGCTTGGCGATGGCCCAGCGATGCACCTCGGACGGCCCGTCGTACACGCGGAACGGGCGGACCTCGCGCGAGAGACGCGCGAGCGGCAGGTCCTCGGACACGCCCAGACCGCCGCACATCTGCACCGAACGGTCCACGATGCGGAAGATGGCTTCGGCCGCGAAGGTCTTGGCGATGGAGGTCTCGTTCGCCGCGTACGATCCGCCGTCGAGCGCCCAGCAGGCCTGCACCAGGAGGGCCCGGGTGGCGGCGATGTCGATCTCGTTGTCGGCGATCATCTTCTGGATCATGCCGAGGTCGCCGAGCCGGGAGCCGAAGCCTTCGCGTTCGGCGACGTATCCGACGGCGATGTCGTGGCCGCGGCGGGCGGCGCCGAGCCAGCGCATCACGTGCGTCATGCGGGCGGGTCCGAGGCGGACCTGCGCGTAGGCGAAGCCCTGGTCGACCTCACCGAGCACCGCCGAATCCGGAACGAACAGGTCCTCGAAGAACACCTCGCAGTGGCCGCCGATCATCGACTTGTCGAGGGTGTTGATGTGCCGGCCGACCTTCAGGCCGGGGGTGTCGGCGGGGGCGAGGAACATGGTCGCACCGCCGCGCTGTCCGGGCTCGCCGGAGGTGCGGGCCATGATGATGAAGAACCCGGCGCCGTCGGCTCCGGTGATGAAGTGCTTGTGGCCGTTGATCTTCCATCCGCCGGAGACCTTCTCGGCGCGGGTGCGCAGCGCGTTGGGATCGGCGCCCGCGCCGGGGGCGGGTTCGGTCATGGCGAATCCGGACCGGGTGTCACCGGCCGCGAGCGGCGCCAGGAACTGCTGCTTCTGCTCGTCGGTGGCGATGTGGGCGAGCATGTGCATGTTGCCCTCGTCGGGCGCGGCGATGTTCAGTGCGGTCGGCCCGAACAGGGAGTATCCCGCCGCTTCGAACACGGGGGCACGGTCGACCATGCGCAGTCCGTGGCCGCCGTATTCGACCGACACGTGCGGGGCGAAGACGCCGGCGTCCTTGGCGGCCTTCTGCAGCTCGACGCGGGCCGCGTCGCCGCCGGCCGCGGCGATGTCACCGCCGTGGGCGTCCTCGACGGGCAGGACCACCTCACGGATGAATTCCTCGGTCTTCGCGACCAGCTCGACCACCCGGTCCGGATACGACAAATCGACTGCCATCGCCACTCCTTCCGTCACCGACCGATCGATCGCTCGGTCACGTCCACGGTGGCACATCCGCACCGCCCGGGTCAACCCCGAGCGAGTGCTCAGCGAGCGCCGACGGAACTCCGCGCGATGGTCAGGTACCGGTCGACGATCTCGTCCGGCGTCAGCGGACCGTCCGCCCGATACCAGCCGGCCACCGCCACGCACATCGTCGTCACGGCCCGGCTCGCGTCCTTCGGATAGGGGGTCGCGAACTCCCCGGTCTCGACGCCGTCTCGGACGATCTCGTCGACCATGCGCTGCTGAATGTCCCGCAACGCGATGAACGCCTCCCGGCTCTCCGGCTCCATGCTGCGCATCTCCGTGGACGCGACGAACGCCTCGTTGCGCCGGAACATGTGGAAGCGCAGCAGCGACTCGACGACCGCGTCGAACCGCTCCGACGGTGTCGGCCCCGCCTCGGCGAGCGCTCGGCGGCTGCGGTCGAGCAGATCGTTCAGCACGGTCGTGGTCAACGACATCAGCAGCGCCTGCTTCGACGGATAGTGGTGGTACAGACCGGGAACCGAGAGTCCGGCGCGCGCGGCGACCTCGCGGATCGAGGTGCCGTCGTAGCCACGTTCGGCGAACGCGTCGAGCGCGGCGGCCAAGGGCTTCGGCAGCACCGCCGGTTCGTACGTGCGCCACGAGCCGGGGCTGCCGGCGTCGGAATCCTCTCGGGTGTCCATGGAGAACACCGTAGGCGACGCCGGCAGCCCCGTTCGACCGTCGGTGCGGGAATCAGTAATCGTTGTCGCCGTACAGGACGACCCCGCGCAGATTCTTCCCGTCGTGCATGTCCGCGTAGCCCTGGTTGATGTCCTCGAGCTTGTAGGTGGTGGTGACCAGGCCGTCGAGTTCGAGTTGCCCGCTGCGGTACAGATCGAGGAGCTTCGGGATCTGCGACCGCGGCCCCACACCGCCGAAGATGGCGCCCTGCAGACGCTTCTGCAGCAGAGTGAGCTCGAACAGGCTCAACGTGACCTGGGTGTCGGTCGCCGCTCCCATGCCGGTCACCACGACCTGGCCGCCCTTGGCGGTCAACCCGAGCGCAGGCGCGATCATGTCGCCGTGAATCTCACCGACGGTGATGATCGTGACCTCTGCCATTGCGCCCCAAGTAATCTCGCCGATGATCGGCGCGGCTTCCTCGATCGACGCGAACGTGTGGGTCGCGCCGAATTCGACGGCCTTGTCACGCTTGAACTGCACGGGGTCGATCGCCACCACGTGCCGCGCACCCGCGTGGGCAGCACCCTGCACCGAGTTGATCCCGACACCGCCGACACCGATCACGACGACGGTGTCACCGACCTTCGTGCCGCCGATCGCGGTGGCCGATCCCCACCCGGTGGCGACACCGCATCCGAGCAGCGCCGCCTTCTCGAGCGGAATGTCCTTCTCGATCTTGATGACGGATGCTTCGTTGACGGTGACGTACGGGGCGAACGTGCCGAGCAGGCACATCTGGATCACCGGTTCGCCGCGCAGGCTCACCCGGTACGAGCCGTCGGAGATCGCCTGCCCGGTGAGCAGGCCCGCACCCATGTCGCAGATGTTCTGCAGACCCTTCGCGCAGGAGCGACAGCGACCGCACGCGGGAATGAACGCGAGGACGACATGGTCGCCTTCCTCGAGGTTCGTCACACCGGGCCCGACCTTGGTGACGACCCCGGCGCCCTCGTGCCCGCCGAGGACCGGAAAGAACGGCAGTGGCGTCGCGCCACTGCGGAGGTGTTCGTCGGAATGGCACAGTCCGGAAGCCGCCAAGCGGACCTGCACCTCTCCGGCCACCGGGTCACCCAGGTCGATCTCGTCGATCTCCCAAGCCTGACCCATCCCTTTCAACACTGCGGCCTTGATCTTCACGAACCCTCCATCCGATAATTATGTGATACACGTCACCGCTGAGTGAAACAGGCACCGGGAGGTTCGGCAACGAATTCGGCGAAGAGTTCCCCGCGAACCGACTACCCGATACAGTGGGTCACAGTAATTTGCATCATGGAGGGTTCCGCATGATCCACGTCCGACACAGCGCAGTTGCGCCGATTCCCCTCGATGTGGCGTTCGCCTACGTGGACGACCACCGCACGGTCCCCGAGTGGATGTTCGGGGTCAACCGGTTCGAACCGGTCGGGGCGCAGGTCAGCGGGCTCGGCGCGGTCTTCGACGCCGCCATGCAGATCGGGCCGAAGAGTCTCGGCTCCCGCCTCGAGATCGTCGAGTGGGAACGCGACCGCGTCATCGTGCTGAGCTCGGTCTCGGGTTTCCGCACGTCGTCCAGCTGGAACTTCATCGACCTCGGCAACGGTCATTCCCGGCTCGATGTCGACTTCGGTTACGAACTTCCCGGTGGTCTCGCCGGACGCGCGCTGGGAATGCTCATCGAACCGGTTGTCGGCACCGCAGTTCGCCAGACCGAACAGGCCCTGCGCACGCGCCTGGGACAGTTGGTCTGATCAGAAGTTCCCGCGCGCGGCCTGCTCCCGCTCGATCGCCTCGAACAGCGCCTTGAAGTTGCCCTTCCCGAAACCGAGCGACCCGTGCCGTTCGATCAGCTCGAAGAACACGGTCGGCCGGTCGCCGATCGGCTTGGTGAAGATCTGCAGCAGGTAGCCGTCCTCGTCGCGGTCGACGAGGATCCCCCGTTTCTGCAGTTCGGCGATCGGTACCCGCACCTGCCCGATCCGGGCCCGCAGTTCCGGATCCTCGTAATAGGCAGGCGGGGTCGCGAGGAATTCGACCCCTTCGTCGCGCATCCGGTCGACGGCGGTGAGGATGTCACTCGTGGCCAACGCCAGGTGCTGCACACCGGGACCGCGGTGGAATTCGAGGAACTCGTCGATCTGCGAACGCTTCTTGCCCACGGCCGGCTCGTTGAGCGGGAACTTGACCCGATGATTGCCGCTGCACACCACCTTGCTCATGAGCGCGGAGTACTCGGTGGCGATATCGTCGCCGACGAACTCGGCCATGTTCACGAAACCCATGACCCGGTTGTAGAAGCCGACCCATTCGTCCATCCGGCCCAGTTCGACGTTGCCCACCACGTGATCGAGAGCCTGGAACAGGTTGTGCGGCACATTGTCCCGTCTGCGGTAGGCGGACGTCTTCACCACGTAGCCGGGCAGATACGGGCCGGTGTAGCGCGAGCGGTCGACGAGCGTGTGCCGCGTCTGCCCGTACGTCGCGATGGCTGCGAGCCGCACCGTGCCGTGCTCGTCGGTGACGTCGTGCGGCTCGTCGAGTATCGTTGCGCCGCACCGGCGCGCGTGATCGATGCACTTCTCGACGTCGGGTACCTGCAGCGCGATGTCGACGACCCCGTCACCGTGCAACCGGTGACGTTCGGCGACCGGGCTGTCCGGATCGACCGCACCCTCGACGACGAATCGTACTGCGCCACTGGTGAGTACATACGAGTGCCGGTCACGGTTGCCGGTCGTCGGACCGGAATACGCGACAAGGTTCATGCCGTACGCGGACTGCAGGTAGTGCGCGGTCTGCGTGGCGTTCCCGACCGCCCACACGACGGCGTCCCATCCACCGACGGGGAACGGGTCCCGCCCGGGATCGTGTTCGACGAGGCCGATCAGTTGCCTCAGCGTCTCGGTGTCGAGTCGCGCGAGCTTCTCGCTGTCGGTCAGCGTGTACTCGAGGGTCACGGCGGATTCCTCCTGCAACAACGCCCGGGTGCCGCCGGGGCGGCCTGTATCCCCAGGAGAACGCGCACGCCGGAACTGTGCAATCTCACCCCGTCGAAGTGGTCGAACTGCCTGGAACCGGCAGCGAACGCCGACTTCAGCTATACAATCGGTACAGTTTCGCCCGCGATCGGGAGGACATAGCCGTGCGCGCAGTCGTGCAATTGGACGAGCTCGACTTCGCGCTGCTCGAGGCCCTCCACGACGACCCGAAAACCGGTGCGCTGGAGCTGTCCCGGCAACTGAGGGTCGCACGCGCCACGGTCTCCGCACGCCTGCACCGGCTCGAGGAGTCCGGCGTCGTCGCCGGCTACGAACCACGAATCGATCTGGCGGCAGCCGGATTCGAAGTGCAAGCGTTCGTGACGATGGAGATCGCGCAGGGCGCCCTCGAAACGGTCACCGGGGAACTCGAAGCGATCCCCGGTGTCCTCGAGGCGTTCGTGACCACCGGGGCCGGCGACATCCTGTGCCGCATCGCGGCCATGTCCCATCGGGGACTGCAGCACACCCTCATCGAGCTGAACCGCTCGTCGGTGATCACCCGGTCGACGAGCGTGATCGTGCTGTCGGAACTCGTGCCGTACCGATCCATGCCGCTGCTGCGCACCCTCGAACCCGGCAGATCGACGAAGGCGCCCGCCTATCGCCGGCAGCGATGAGTTCCGTACGGTCGGGCGGTCTTCTCGCGGACTTGCTGCATCATAGAGACTTCCGGCCGGGGCTCAGACTCGTTTGCGATCGGCACCGGGGGGCGGGGTGAGGATCGTGTGCCCGTACCACCGGCATATTTCGAGGGCAGAAACCAGCACATAGGGTTCGGTGCCGTCGACGACGTACCCGAATTCGTCGGTGATCTGCTGGATGCGGTAGCGGACGGTGTTGCGATGCAGACTCAACTTCTCGGCGGTTGCGGCCGGACTGCGGTGGCAGGACAGATAGACCCGCAGCGTCTCGCGCAGCTCGGCGGTACGGACGGTGTCGACGGCCAGCGGACCGAGGGTGTCAGCGACGAAGACCGTCAGGTCACCGATGTCCTCGGTCAGCAGGGCGATCGGAGCGACCTCGTGGAAGGTGACGATTTTCGGCGGTGCCGGATCGGCAGAAGCAGCCAGTGCCCGTAGTCGGGCGGCCTGACGGTAGGTGCGTCGAAAACCTTCCACACCCTGCCCCGGCAACCCCACCACGACCTGCATGGGCAACGGGGAGGATGTCACCACCGAGGACAACCGTGAGAGGAACTGCGGTGCTTCGCCGTCGACGGTGATCCAGGTGCATACCGAGGATTCCCCTGTCGGCATCGAGATCTTCGGAGCCCGGGGCCAGGTCGACGCCAGCAGTTGGCGTGTTTCGTCGAACCTGGAGATCTGGCCCGGACGGGCGGACGGTAGCGCCACATCGACAGCGAGGTGCGTGCCGTCCAGCTCGTAACCCAGGGCACGCTGCGTGGCCGCGACGTCCTCTGCGGTGCCGTCGAGCAGACTCCGGATGAGGTGCTGAGTCAGTCCGCTGCGCGTGGAGACCAGGCGTTCGCGTTCGGTCTCGTAGACGCGTGCAGCCTCCTCGCAGATGTAGTCGATGAACGCAGCGACCTTGCCGACCATGACCTGCAGGGTGGCCAGGTGGTCGACGCCTTCCATGCCACTGGCCGTCTCCAGGCACAGCGTGGTGAACTCGGCCTGCCCTATCCGATAGGCACGAAGCAGTGACGCCAGCGAAACACCTTTTCGAGCCAGCTCTTTCGCGTATGCCAAGGCCCCGGGCGGTGGAGTTCCGGTCGACGGATCCGTTCCCGCTTGCAGGGCGTTGATCAGGACGACGGTGTTCTCGGCGATGCTGGCATAGAGCAGCGTCCGTTCCGTGTCGTCCTTCGCCAGTTCCGGCATACCCTTCACGGTCGCCGCGAACAGGTCTGCGATGAACTGTTCGCGGCGGGGCAGTACGCGGGAGGCGATACGTTCGGCGGCGGCGTCGCTGCCGCCCGGCCAGACGAAAATCGAACTCACCCCGCTCTCTCCGTTCGGCGCAGCGCCGACAGTGCGGCGTTGTGCCCACACATCCCGTGCACTCCCGCGCCGGGCCGTGTCGAGGCCGAGCAGATGTACACGCCGGGGATGCCGGTGTAGTACGGGTCCGTCGATACCCGCGGCCGCATCAGCAGCTGCAGCGGGGTGTTCGCTCCGCCAATGATATCGCCGCCGACCAGGTTGGGGTTGTGGTCCGCCAGCGCACGCGGCGTGCGAGCGTGCGCTCCGATGATGCGTTCGCGCGTGCCGGGAGCGAACCGTTCGAGCTGAGCGATGATGTGTTCGGTGGCATCGCCGGTATAGCCGTGGGGTACGTGCGCATAGGTGTAGACCGGGTGCACATCGCCCACCGATCGCTGCGGATCGGCCAAATACTGCTGCGCGACGAGGACGAACGGTCGTTCCGGCATCCGGCCACGGGTGATGTCGTGTTCGGCCGCGGCAACCTCGGCGGCCGAGCCGCACACATGCACGGTGCCCGCCCGGCTCGAATACTCGTCCCGCCACGGGAGGCCGCCTTCGACCGCGAAGTCGACCTTGAAAGCCGCCGGTGCACGCCGGAACCGTCGATAGGCCTTGCGCACCCGGGTCGGAAGCGCGTCGCCGGCCAGATCCGCGACGGCGCCGGGCTCGAGGTCGAGCATCACCACGTCGGCCGGGGGCAGCTCGGTCAGCGACCGGACCCGATGTCCGGTCTCGATGCGGCCGCCGAGCTCGGTGAACACCGAGGCCAGCGCATCGGTCAGGCGCGCCGAGCCGCCCTTGACGACCGGCCACCCGTAGCGGTGTGAGATGGCGGCGAACATGAGACCGAAGGCCGAGGTGGTGGGACGGTTCAACGGGTGCCAGCCGTGGGCGGCGTTACCGGCGAACAGTGCAGCGGCTTCATCCGTGCGCCAGATCCGTCCCAGCGCGGTGGCGGGCAGCAGCGCTGCCGGCCCGAACCTGGCCAACGGAACAAGGTGCCGCGGCACATGGACCATGGGCCGGAGCACTTCCTGCGCCAACTCGTCGAAACTGTCGGCCAGAGGACCGAACAGGGCACGCCAGCGGCCGCCGTCCCGGCCCAGGAGCCGAACCGTCTCGTCCAGCGAAGCCACCATCGCGCCGGCGCGCCCACCGTCGAGCGGGTGCGCCAAATCGATGTCCGACCAAGCCCATTCGAGCCCGTGCGCGGCGAGGTCCAGGCTGCGGAAGAACGGGGACGCCAAGCCGATGGGATGCACGGCAGCACCGTCGTCGTGCAGGAGCCCGGGCAGGATCCGTTCGCTCGACCGGGTACCGCCGCCGATCGTGTCGGAGGCCTCGAGCACCGTCACGTCCATGCCGCGCTGCGCGAGGGTGACGGCGGCGGCGAGCCCGTTCGGGCCCGCCCCCACCACGATCGCCGAACTCATACTTCGGTTGTCTTCCGCTGTCCGCCCGCATGTCTATTCGGAGCAGACGATCCCTGGCGGGAAGAAGCCGGAGAGGCGGTCGGGTGCACCGGAATCGGCCCGTTTTCGAGCCAGGGCTGCGGGGTGATGATGTCATCCAACTCGACGTAACCTCGTTCGATCTCCCCGAGGGCGAGGTCGACCACACGGTACTGCTGGCGACGAATGTGGATGGGCTGCGACTCGACGTAGACCACGATCACCTCTCCCGGGGCGAATCCGCACCGCTCCTGGACAGCTTGCATGAACTGCTCGTTGTGGACGTGGCCTTCTCCGAACTGCCACCCGAGGAGATTACCGGCAACGAATTCTCCTTCGCGGATGTCGTAGTTTTCGTACGAATCGACGTGCCGACCGATCAAGGAACTCAAGGCGCGGCCTTGGCTGTGCATCGAGCGCCATGCCACTGCCTTCTGCAGCAGCATCTCCGCGGTGTCGCGGCCGTACAGCGCGGTGAGCTGGTCGATCTGGTTCGGGCCCGCCTTGACGATGTTCGTGTTCAACCGGTCCTCGGTGCCCTTGCGGAACGCCCACTGCGTGGTGGCCCAGTTACCGGCGTAGTACCGCATCGCCGGGAGGAACGAGATCTTGCCCGGAAACAGGTTGCCGAGGATCGGGAAGAGGAACATCCCGCCGATGAGCACAGCGAGCAGCAGCGGGGAGATCGCCGTGACTCCGAATTCGGGCGGCATATGCAGACCGAACAGCCAGACCGTGCTGAAGCAGTAGAAGATGTTCCACTCGAGCGGCACTGCGAGAGGGAAGGTGGAGGTGATGAACAGGTGGAAGATCACCACACCGGCGACAGTGAGCAAGGTCAGCGTGCGGTTGGGCGACAGCAGCAGAATCACCGGTGCTGCGAACTCGATGACGGTGCCCTGGTGCGCGACGAACGCGGCGAGCTTGGACGGGCGCAGATCGTTCGGGTAATCGCGGTAGAGCTTGCGCTTGAGTCGCGGTGAACGGAACCACGGAGCGTTCGACAGCATCGCCGAGACCACGAAGGAGAAGTGCCGGCCCAGCTTCGAGAACGCGGCCCAGATCCACACCGTGCACATGATGATCTTGAGTGCGACGATCATCTCCACGAAGGGGAGCACCGCGAAGAAGATCGCCGCGACCCAGTACTGCTCGCTGCGGGCGATCAGGAACACGATCTTGTCGCGCAACCCCATCACGACCATCATCCCGATCAGCGGGAACAGCAGGCTCGGGTCGAGCAGTCCGACGCTGTCGGCGGGTTGTCCGTCCTTCGGCACGCCGTCCGAGAACAGCAGCACCACCAGATTCGCCACGATGCCCAGGTACAGCACCACGTCGAACCACGTCCGGGTGGAACCGCTCGTGAACGGGACTTTGCCCGGCCACGGCGGCATTCTCAGGGTCTTCGGCCGCGCGAAGTGCAGGACGCCGCCGATCGGGGGGCTGAATCGGAAGGCGAGCGGTCCGGAGCTCGCACCCAAGCCGAGCATTTCGAACAGCATCGTCCACAACAGCATCTTCTGGTAGAAGATCGGCTCGGTCCAGTACGAGGCGACGTCCCAGAACCCACCGAAACCGCTGGTGAAGCTGGCGAAGACCACACCCAGGAACAGGTACAGCGCGATCTTGGCGACGTAGAAGAGGTGAATCATCCACGGGGTACCGAAGCCGTACTCGGCCCAGTGCCGCGAGAGGATCTTGACCCTTTCCAGATGCGGTCTGTCCCCGAATGTCGCCGGGTCCACATCGGGCAGATCCGATTGTGTAAAGCTCATGGTGAGTCCTTGATTCGAGTAGGAGCCAGCGCCCCACCATCTTCGACGATGGCCGGCTGGGCAATGATTCGAAGAAGAGCTGCCGTCAGGAAGCCGAAGCGGATGTGGCGCTGCGGTGTTCGGCGCGCAGTGCCGGCTTGTGCAGCTTGCCGACGGAGTTCTTCGGCAGGTCGTCGCGGATGATGATGTCCACTGGGAGTTTGAACTTGGACAAAGACTTTCGGCACACATCGAACAGGTCGTCGCTGGTGAGCGTCGAGCCCGGCCGGAGACTGACGTAGGCCACCGGCACCTCGCCGTAGATCGGATCCGGTTTTCCGATGACGGCCGCCTCGAGAACGTCCTCGTGATGGTAGAGGGCCGTCTCGATCTCCTTGGGGTAGAGGTTTTCTCCGCCCCGGATGATCATGTCCTTGATGCGATCGACCAACACCAGGTATCCGTCGTCATCGAGATACCCGACGTCGCCGGTGTGCAGACGCCCGTCGACGATCGTCTTCGCTGTTTCCTCGGTTTTGCCGAGATAGCCGGCCATCACGTTCGGTCCGCTGATCACCACTTCCCCGGTTTCCCCGGGGGGCACCGCCGAGCCGTCGGGCGCGGCGATCTCGACTCGCTGTCCGGGCAGAGGCAGGCCGACGGTACCCGGTTTGCGGGGACCGCGCAGCGGGTTGATCGCCGAGGCGCAGGTCCCCTCCGAGAGCCCATACCCCTCGACGAGGGGGAACCCGTAGCGGCGTTCGATGCGCTCGATCAACTCGGCCGGCATCGGGGCCGCACCACCGATCGCGAAGCGGACCGAGGACATATCCGGCGCGATGCCCGCATCGAGCGCATCGAGCATCGCGTAGATCGTGGGAACCGCGGAAAAGTAGGTGGGCCTGTATCTTTCGACCATGTCGAAGAAGGTGTCGACCGAGAACTTCGCTGCGATGGTGGTGTGCGCCCCGACCAGCAGCGGGGTGAGGGTGCTGAGCACTATCGCGTTGGCGTGGAACAGCGGCAGCACCAGTAGACAGTGATCGTCGGGAACGATCTCGAATGCCTCGACCACACTGTCACACATCGCCAGCAGGTTGCCGTGGGTGAGCATGACACCCTTCGGGGCGCCGGTGGTCCCGCTGGTGTAGATCAACAGCGCCAGCTCTTGCCCGTCGGGGTTGTGCACCGAGTCCGGCGCACCGACATCGACGGTGGTGGCAAGGTCTGCAACGTCGAGATAGGCACCATCGAAGGACGGCAGCGGGCGGGCATCGCCGACCAACACGACCGCACCGGAATCACGCAGCTGGTGCTCGGTTTCGAAGTCGGTCAGGTTCGGATTGACCGGGGTCACCGCCGCGCCGAGACGCCACCCGGCGAACAGAACGACGATCAGCTCGACGCGGTTGCGCAGTTGCACCGCCACCACCGAGCCGGGAACCACACCGAGCTGGTGCAATTGGGTCGCGGTCGCGCGGACTCGCTGCGCGAAATCCCCATTCGACAGAGTCGTGTGCTCGTCGGCGATGCAGGCATCGTACCGATTGCATGTAGCGCGATAGTCCGGCAGGCCAGGCAAATTCATGGAGGGTTCCTCGAGACAGGTGTGCAATGACTTGTCTAGAGGCTATGAGCCTTATGTGACCTGGACCATATGCGGCAAGGTCAGACTTTCCTTCCTTTTTGTGCACAAAGCACAAGCGGGATTCCGCGAACCCGGCGCCGCACCGACGGTCGCGTAACCGCGTGAGGGATCTCGTCCATCTCCGTCGTGTCCTCGAACAGCGCTCGCGTCGCCTCTCTCGATGATCGGCCTCTATCGATGATCGGTCGAGTCGTCGAGGACGCTGCGGCGGCCATACCCTTCCGAGGGTTCGATAGGCGAAAATGGGGAAGCCACACCGCAAGTCCCCGGGCAGCCCGAACCTACGACAACGGGATTCAAGTCGCCCACCAAGGACGTCAAGGAGAAAGCGGATGAAACTGACCGTGACCGCGTTCGTCTCGATCGACGGCGTGGCGCAGGGCCCCGGCGGACCCGATGAGGATCGCAGCGGAGGCTTCGAACGAGGCGGCTGGGTGGTGCCGCTCTTCGACGACGACACCGGCGCCTTCATCGACGAAGTGTTCGGCCGGGTCGACGCGTTCCTGCTCGGCCGCCGCACATACGACATCTTCGCCGCCTCGTGGCCGAACGCGACCGACCCGGACGAACTCGTCGCACACCGTCTCAACACGCTGCCCAAGTACGTCGCCTCCACCACGCTCGAAGACCCCGAATGGGGGCCGGTCACCGTGCTGGACGGCGACATCGCTTCCGCCGTAGCCGAGCTGAAGAGCCGTCCCGGACGCGAACTACAGGTGCACGGCAGTCTCGGCCTCGTGCGCACACTCCACGAATACGATCTCGTGGACGAATACAACCTGTTGACGTTCCCGGTCGTCGTCGGGCAGGGCCGGCGGCTGTTCGCCGAGCGCGGTCTCGATACCGGCATGTCTCTCGTCGAGACACGCAGCACCAGCAACGGCGTGATCATCGCCGTGTACCGGCGGACCGGGCGTGCCGAATTCGGCACGATGGAAGTGGAGTGAAATCGATCCGGTCGGGAACTCGGTAGTCCACAGCACACCCCGGGTTCGTGGTCACCCCTCCGCGAGCACGAACCCGGTGAGCTGCCGAACCGTTGATGTTCCCGACCGGATCGCCCGGAGCGACCGGACCCCTCCCGGCATCGGCCGGCCGGACCTCCCGGCACGGACGGTCGACGTGGATGCCGACCCGCCCCAGGTCAGCGGTACGAGTAGTCCGAGTACGTCGGGAGATCGTTCACGGCCGACATGGCCGCGGCGAAGATCGCCACGTACAGCACGACGATCAGCACCACGAGCACCGCCCACACGAGCAGCGCAATCCTGCCGAGCCGCTTCGCGCTGTCCGACGCCGCCTGCGCACCCGCGGAGTCGCCCATCGCCCACAGCGGGTACACCTTCGCCGAATGGGAGAACGCCGAGAACGCCAGCGGCCAGAAGAAGATCAATGCCGCGACCGCCCAGCCGGTGTTCTGCGGCGGCAGCGCCGGGCGGACCTGCTCGACGGGGGCGTTGTACTGGAATCCGCCGGGCCGAATGTTCTGGACCTGATGAGTCATGTCGCCTCCGTGTCGCCGATCGCCTGTCGGCGGGTCCTTCTGTGAACCCACCTGACGATGAGATGCGGCGCAGTTGCGAAATGTTCCCGGTGCCGTGCGCCTTTTTGGTGCCTCCCGGCGCCAGAAAGGCGCACGGCACGCTAGGCGGCCATGGTCGGCGCGATCGCCTCCATCTGCTCGAGCACCAGCTTGATCGCGGCGGGCTGGCGGTCCGGTGGGTACTTGTAGCGTGTCAGCAACCGTTTGACCTGCGACCGCAGCTTCGCCTTGACGTCCTCGCGGACCTTCCAGTCGGTCTTCACGTCGCGGCGCATGACCCCGACGAGTTCCCGCGCGATCTGGGCAAGCGTGTCCTCGCCCATGTCGTGCAGCGCCGACTCGTTCTGGGCAACGGCGTCGTAGAACGACAACTCGTGGTCGCCGAGCGGCGGATCGAACCGCTGCCCGCGCTGCGATTCGGCCTGCACTTCCTTGGCGACCTCGACGAGCGCGGCGATCACCTCCGCGGAGGTGAGCTGGCTGTTGGTGTACTTGATCATCAGTTCCTGCAGCTTCTGCGAAAACGCCCGCTGGCGGACCAGGTTGTGCCGGGCCACCTTTCGTGACTCCTCGGCCACCAGCTTGCGGAGCGCTTCGATTGCCAGCGTCGGATTCTTCGCCTGCAGCGTGCGTTCGAGGAAGTCGGCGTTGAGATCGGCCAGGGACGGCTTCGGCATGCCCGCCGCGTCGTAGATGTCGAGCACCTCACCGGATTCGACGGATGCGGCCATGAGCGCCCGCAGTGCTCGTTTGACGTCCTCGGGGACCGCGACGCCCCGCGCCTGCCGGTCCGCGGCGTCGAACTTCGCCATGTACACGCGGACTTCCTCGAAGAACCGGGCGTCGCCGGCGAGGGACCGCACGTCCTCGTGTCCGCTGCAGATCGCCCACACCCGCGACAGCTGCGACGCGTGCTTGCGGTATCGCGCGGCGAGGGTCTCGCGACCGTCCTCGACTTTGTTCTCGGGATTCTTCGGATCTCGTAGGTAGGCGACCGTCGCGAACACGATGTCGAGCCAGCCGCGTTGCCCGACGGCGTTGCGGTGCGCCTGCCAGTCGCACCCGTGCAGCATGTTTCCGAGTTTCGTGAGGGTGTTCTTGACCGTATCGACGGCTTCGGCGACCGGCCTGCCGAGCGGTTTGGTGGTGCGGTCCGAGGCGGTGTATTCGGCGAGCGCGTCTGCGAGGTTGTCCGCGACGGGCGCGTACGCGACGAGCAGGCCGTCGCGCTTGCCACGGAAGGTGCGGTTCACGCGCGCGAGGGTCTGCATGAGCAGCGCACCCTTGAGCGGCCGGTCGAGGTAGAGGGTGTGCAGCGGCGGCGCGTCGAACCCGGTGAGCATCATGTCCTTGACGATCACGAGTTCGAGTTCGTCGTCGATGTTTTTGAGCCGCTTCTTGATCGCGGCATTCGCGGAGTCGCGTCGGACATGGTTGCTGATCGGCGGGGTGTCGGATGCATCGCCGGAGTACACAACCTTGATGCGACCGGTGGAGATGTCGTCGGAGTGCCAGTCCGGCCGCAGCGTCACGATCTCACGGTAGAGGTTGGCACAGATCTCGCGGGTCGCGCACACGATCATCGCCTTGCCGGGGGCGGTCGGGTTGTCGTCGGATCCGACGAACTTCGCCATCTCGGTTCGGCGGTTCTCCCAGTGCGCGACGAGGTCCGCGGCGAGCGCCTGCAGTCGCGCCGGCGTCCCGTACACCGCATTGATGACGGCGACGGACTTCTCGATGCGGGCCCGTTCGGTGTCGTCGAGCCCCGCGGTTACTTCGTCGGCGGACGCGTCGATCTGTTCCTCGGTGACCTCACCCGCGAAAGCGACCTTCACGAGCCGGCTTTCGAAGTGCACGGGCACAGTGGCGCCGTCCTCGACGGCGCGGGTCAGGTCGTAGACGTCGATGTAGTCGCCGAACACGGCCTGGGTGTTGCGGTCCTCGAACGAGATCGGGGTTCCGGTGAAGGCGATGAGGGTCGCGTGCGGCAACGCGTCGCGCAGGTGACGGGCATAGCCGTCGAGGTCGTCGTAGTGGCTGCGGTGGGCCTCGTCGACGATGACGATGATGTTGCGGCGGTCCGAGAGCTGCGGATGGCTACGGCCGGTCTCACGTTCCTCGCGGCTCTTCCCGAATTTCTGCAGGGTCGTGAAGTAGATGCCGCCGGTGGTACGACCCGACAGTTCGCTGCGCAGTTCTTCGCGGCGGCGGATCTGCCGGGGATGTTCGGGAAGCAGCCGGGATCGCGAAAAGGCTTCGTAGAGCTGGCCGTCGAGTTCGTTGCGGTCGGTGATCACCACGATCGTCGGGTTGGCGAGTTTGGGATGCCGGATCACCTGGTTGGCGTAGAGCTCCATCTCCATGGACTTGCCGGAACCCTGCGTGTGCCAGACGACGCCGGCCTTGCCTTCGGATTCGACCGCCACCACCGTGGATCCGACCGCTTTCGCCACGGCGAAGTACTGGTGTGGCTTCGCGATTCGCTTGACGAGTCCGTCTTCGCTCTCGTCGAACGCGGTGTAGTTGCGGAGTAGTTGCAGGAAACGTTCCTGGTTGAACAATCCGAACAGGGCGACGTCGAGCGGATGATTGTCGCCGGTGAACTCGACGGGTTTGCCGTCGTCGTCGACGTTCCACGGCGAGTAGTGCTCGAAGGGGGTGAACGGGGTTCCGTAGGAGGCGCTGATGCCGTCGGAGACGAGCCCGATCACCGCGTACCGGAATGCGAGCGGGAACTCACGCAGGTAGGTCTGCAGCTGAGCGTGTGCGTCGGTGAGACCGGCATATTCGCTGCCGGCGTTCTTCAGTTCAGCGACGGCGACCGGCATTCCGTTGAGGTACAGCACGAGGTCGAAGCGGCGCTCGTAGTCGCCGCGGATCACGGTGACCTGGCTCGCGACGAACCAGTCGTTCTCGTCGGGATCGGTCGACAGGAGCCGGATGGTCGGGGTGATCTCGACGCCGGTGTCGTCGACGTACGACACGGCCCGCAGGCCCTCGGTGAGGTAGGTGTGGATCACCCGATTCTCGGCGATGGCGTCCGTGGAAGTGGCGGTGCCGATGAACGCGACGGCCTCGTCGACCGTGGCAGCGGGCAGTCCGGGATTGAGCGTGGCGATCGCCGTGCGCAGCCGGGCGGGGACGAGCAGGTCGTCCCACGATGCGCGTTCACCGGTGCCCGGGGCGATGACGCTGCCGGGCAGGTACTGCCAGCCGAGCTCGCCGAGGGTGTCGAGGGCCATGTGCTCCCACGACGATTCGCTGAGGTGTCCGGTGAAATCCAGAACGTCTGCCATGCACAACAACTTAGAAGGTCGGCAACACCGGGGCGAGGGTACCGGGCGATAACCGGGATTATCGGCCGAGAACTGTCCTGCGACCTGGCATGGACCGACGATCGAATCGTTCCGTTCCCAGCCCAGGAGGTCGCCGTGACCACTCAGTTCGCTCCGGCACCCGTCGAGTTCGCTCCGCAGACCGACGGGCGGTTCTGGCCCGGATTTTCGGTGGGCGTGTGCGCCGCGACGGTCGTCGCGGGAGTGATCGCGACCGGCTCCCTCCTTTCCGATCGGCTGCCCGCGACCAGCGTGTTCGAGGTGAACGGCACGCTCACGGTCATCGGTGGCGCGGCGGACAGTGCCGTCCCGGGTTTCGAATGTGCGGGCGACCGCGGATTCGACGACGTCGCGCCCGGTGCCTCCGTCTCGGTCTCCGACAGGGACGGAGCAGTCCTCAGTACCGGGCTGCTCACCCGCAGCGTCCGCGAGGGCAACTTCTGCACCTTCTTCTTCGCGGTGCCCGACGTCCCGCACGGAGCGTCCGGCTACGCCGTGCAGATCACCCACCGCGGGTCGGTGTCGTTCGACGAGACCGATGCAGAAACCGGAGTGCATCTCACTCTCGGCCGCTGACCCCTACTCCCCTCCCCCTTCCTCGAGAATCGAGTTGTGCCATGACCACTCCCCATCAGCCCGATCCGCGTATCCAGCCCCCGAACCCGAACTACGCGCCCCAGCAGCCGGGCGGGTGGCAGCCTTCCGCCGGATACCCGCCGGCACCGCAGCCGAAGAAGAAGCGGAAGTGGCCGTGGATCGTCGGCGGCATCGTCGCGGTCTTCGTCGTCGCGTCCGTGGCCGGCGGCGGGGATGACAAGCCGTCGGGGTCGGACAGCCCGGCCCGAGCGGCGGATTCGCCGGCTGCCGCGCCCGTGCAGGAGGATACGGCCGCCGCGATGAACACCCCGGTCCGTGACGGCAAGTTCGAGTTCGTCGTCACCGGCGTGGAGGCGGGCCTGGCGTCGCTGGGCGACAATCCGTTCCTTGCCGAGGAGGCGCAGGGACGGTTCGTGATCGTCACGATGACGGTCACCAACATCTCCGACGCACCGAAGGGCCTGAGCCCGAGCGATCAGAAGCTGATCGACGCGCAGGGACGCGAGTTCAGCCCCGACACGTCGGCGGCGTTGAACCTCGACACGGACGTCGCGTTCTGGGACGAGATCAACCCGGGCAACACCGTCACGATGCCGGTTGTGTTCGACATGCCCGCCGGCGCGGTGCCGGACGCAATCGAACTGCACGACTCCATGTTCTCGGGTGGCGTGACCGTCTCCCTGCGGTAGGTCACCCGTAGCCACCGGTGCGCCCGAGAGGGGTCGGGCGCACCGGGAGGCGTCACCGTCCCGTGTCTCCTTTCGGCCGTTCCCACCGCCCAACGGAGACACCACACCCCATCGCCTCCCGAAAGGAAATCCGACAATGACCGACGACAAAACTCCCGCTCCCGCCGGATGGTATCCGAACCCCGATGGTGGACAGCGTTTCTGGAACGGATCCGAGTGGCTCGACCTGCCCGCCCCCGACGCGTCGTCGAACAAACCCACGCGGCGGATTCCGAAGAAGCCGATCATCATCGGCCTTGTCGTCCTCGCGGTCGGCGCGGCGGGTGGGACGGTGGCGTGGAAGGTCAACCATGACGCGCAGGTCGCAGCGCAGGTCGCCGCCGCGGAGGAGGCCGCGAACAGGGAGGCCGAACGCGTGGCCGCGGAGAAGGCCGAACAGGAGAAGCGCGCTGCCGCCGAACGCCTCTCGCGGCAGTTGAGTGTCGCCCAGATCGAATCGAGCATCGAAACGATGGCGAACGAGCATGTGAACAACGGCATGTACGACGGACCGGTGCTGAACGTGTCGTGCTCCCCCACCAACGGAGGCTCGACCGACAACCTCACCGAAACGACCACGGTCTTCGAATGTTTCGTCGCCACCGAGGACATCGGCGACGGACGCATGCGCGGTTACAAGTACCACGCGACGATGAACTGGTCGACGGAGGAGTTCACGTACGGGTTCGGGGCACCGTAGTAAACGTCGTCCGCACCCTCATCGCGAAGACTCCCGCTACGACTTCGGTCACTCACCCAACTCGAGGTCACGGGCAAGCTCTGGGATGCGGGTTGCCAGGGTGGTGAAGACAAGCCGATCGTTCACCTTGTCGTAGTGGTGGGCGATCAGGTTTCTCATCCACCCGATCGCAACCCAATCGATCTGGGGGTGAGCCTCTTTGAACGCGACCGGAAGCTTCTCGACAACCGTGGCCACCTGAACGAGGATGTGACGGCCGTTGTTCCTGAGAACTCGGCCGGCTCCACCCTCCTCGAGGTAGGCATCCAAACCGAGGCCGACCGTATAGGAGGCATCGGCGACGAAGCCCTCGAGATCTCGGAGGAGCCGACGACCCCGATCATCTTCGGTCACAACGCGACCGCTTCTGCCCGCGCGGCCGCTGCAGCAGACCCGCGCGACCGGCCGTCCACGATGTCCACGCGAACCGTCAGCAGATCCTCGAGTTCCTGCTGCAGCACCAAGAGATCCACGATGTCGTGGTTATCGGTGAACTCGACGATGAGGTCGAGGTCGGACGTCGTGTCGTCATCTTCGCGTGCGACCGATCCGAAGATCTGCGGCGCGGGAAGTCCTGCTCGGGCAAAGCACTCCCTCACCTCGTCTCGACGCGCAGCCAATGCAACCGACGGACGCATCGCCAAGGCCGTGGTCAACGCGGATCGGGCAGATTCGGACGGTTCACGGCGCCCCGTTTCGATGGCAGCGATGAGAGGTTGCTTGACACCGGCTCGGTCGGCGAGGGCGCGTTGGGACAACCCTAGAAGCGCTCTGCGCAACCGAACGAATTCACCGAATGTTGCCGCCACAAGGACCACGATAACAATTTCTGTTATCGCTGTGAACGGTCGGAATCGCACCAGGTGCACGCAGCGCACGCTCCGATTCGCGGGAGCGGCGGGTCGACGGCGAACCCCGCAACTTGCATCTCCGATATGGTGCGGCCGACGCGATTATTTGCCTTGCGGGCGCAACGTTTCCGAGCGAACGGTACATTCCGTCGATCCAAGGAGACGAGCGGTACATTCGCTCGGGCGGGGGCGTCGCCGAACTTCCACGCCGGCACTCCGACCGCGACACGCCGACACTCATAGAACAGCCGTTCGAGTTGACCGCCCCGACCGCGCGTGGCACCATCCCAAGATCACCTGAAAACAGGTCGACCCCGGCCGGTGCGCCAACACCGATCCGGGGTCTGGGCACAAGACAGAAGCGAGGCTGTCATGCACCGTAGGCTGGATTCTATCCACGCGCCCGACCGCGGCGTGAATCGACGAGCGACTCCGCTCGATCCCCTGTCGACGTCCTGACTCTTCTACCCTTCGACCCCACCGGTCGAGGGGCCACAGGCGTTTCTTCTGCACGGAAATGCACGAGGGCCGTTCCGGTAGCCGAGGCATGACGTGTCCGTCGCTACGCTCCCGTAGTCCGACGTCAGCGCATCGCCGCTGCGGGTCTTCGGCCATGGAGCCGAACCCCCGAAACCGACAGGGCACCAGTACCTTCAGTCTCCGCAGCTGGTGGCGGAGCACCCGATCGCACGGGTTGACACGAACGACCGGGTCCAGCCGAAGCCACACGTCACCACACGACGTGGGGCCAGAAGTGCTGGCCGAGACGGTCTATCGGGGTATGTCGACCGGGCAGCGTTGGGGAAGGGGCCCGAGCAGACTCAGGGACCCGCAGGGTCTCCGCTCGGTCGAGGCAGTCGCCCGCAGGGCGTCCGCTTCCTACGCGTTGCCGGTGGTCTCGAGCAGGCGATGCAGCAACGTCCGGACCAGTCCCCGGTCGAATGCCTCGACGAGAGTGCCGAGAGCAAATCGGTCGGCGCGAGAAAGAACAGTCAGGGTCCGCAGACAGTCCTCCGCGGATGCACCGGCGAGCGCAGCCGAATCAACTCGTTCGACGATCGACTTCCCTTCCCAAGCAGGCCAATCGAACGAAACGATCAGACCGCGATCATCGACGAAACGCATCATCTCGGTGACGACGGGGCCTCCGAACGGCGATCCGTCGGACTCGCCGTACGGTGCCTGGTGGTCATCGATCGTCGAGACCAGCGCGCGCAGCTCGGCCCAGTCGTCCGCAGTCAAGCCGGCAAGCGCGTCACGGAACGGGATGTCGTCCGGCGAGACCCGCCCGGCCGAGGTGCGCCCGGAGTCAGCAACCATGGGGCTCGTCCTCCTTGACGACCGACAGGATTACATCTCCCTCGTCGATGTCGACACCGGCCGCTGGGGTCTGTTCGACGACGATCCAGTTCCGGTCCCACACCTGGGCGCGGCCCGCACCGGTCGCGTCGACGCTTTTCGAATAGAACACGCCGGCCGCCTGGATCGTGTCCTGTGCATCTTGAAGATTCATGCACACGACGTTCGGTATGACTGCCATCGCCGATGGACGGGGCGGGTTCGTCGTGGCCGCCACGGAGTTCGTCGAGGGCACAGGACCCGAGGTCTCCGGCGGTGTAGTGGGTGCGGTGGTCGTGGCGTCGTCGTCCGACGGGGGGTCGAGTCCGTCGGAGATGTCGGAGATGATCCCGAAGATCACGAACGCTGCGGCGATGAGCGCCGCGATCACGACGCCTCTGCGGATCTTCGGTGACTGCGGTGTCGGGGGCGGCGGCGCGAAGGCGGCCGGGTCCCCGGCCAGGTATGCACGGTGTCCGGCCTCCGCGCGGGCGGCCAGGCCCGCGTATTCGGTCCGCTTCCGCGCCCGATAGTCCCGAAGAGGTTTGCCGACAGCGAGATACGCAAGTCCTGCGGCGAACACGAGCTGGATGAAGGCGGGCGAGAACTTTCCGTGGATCAGCTCCACGAAAGCCAGCCACAATGTGATGCCCGCGAACATCCCTGCGAGCACCCTCAGGTAGGCCTTCACGTGCACTCCTTCACCGGTCCGAGGGCACGCATGCGTGCTGTGCGCCTCCCCGCTCAGATCGAACTTAGCGATCCTGCCGTTACCGGCACGCCCAGCTCGAGTGCGCAGTTGTCGTCGAGGATTCACACACAACGCGACAACACCTGTGCACCCGACAGGCCTTCGGTGTCACGCGTCGACGATGGCGCGAAGCTTCTCGAGCTGCTCGATACGTCCCGCCGAATCGGGGGCGAGGAACTTGACGTTCAAGGTCGTCGCGCCGGACTCCGCGAACGCGGCGACCCGCTCGCGCACGTAGCCCTCCGGTCCGATCAACGAGATCGCCCGCACCAACTCGTCCGGCACCGCCGCGGCGGCTTGGTCCTTCTTCCCGTCCAGGTACAGGTCCTGGATGACCTTTGCGTCGGCCTCGTACCCGTATCGACAGGCGAGGTCGTTGTAGAAGTTCTTGCCGCGGGCGCCCATGCCCCCGATGTACAGCGCGAGGGTGGGTTTGACCAGGTCGAGCAGGTGATCGACGTCGTCGCCGATCGCAAGCGCGGGGCTTGCGTAGATCTCGAGGTCGCCGAGAGCAGGATCGCGCGCGACCTTACCCTTGGCGAGCGCCTCGCCCCACACGTCGTTCGCGCGTTCCGGGTTGTAGAACACCGGCTGCCAGCCCTCGGCGATCTCGGCGGTGAGGGCAACGTTCTTCGGTCCGAGTGCGGCGATGACGATCGGGATGCGTTCGCGTATCGGATGATTGATGATCTTGAGCGGCTTGCCGAGTCCCGTGCCCTTCTCCGGGGGCAGCGGGATCTGGTAGTACTTGCCGTCGTGACGCACCGGTTCCCGGCGCCACACCTGCCGGCAGATGTCGACGAGTTCGCGGGTGCGTCCGAGCGGCGCGTTGTACGGCACGCCGTGGAAACCTTCGATCACCTGCGGTCCGGACGCCCCGATGCCGAGCACGAATCGGCCGTCGGACACGTAATCGAGGCCGGCGGCGGTCATCGCCATCAGCGACGGGGTGCGTGTGTAGATCTGGAAGATCCCGGACGCGAGCTGCACGCGCGTCGTCTTCGCGGCAAGGTAGCCGAGCTGGCTGACGGCGTCGAACGAGTAGGCCTCGGCCATGAAGATGATGTCGAGGCCGGCGCGTTCGAGATCGGCGACCTCGGCGACCGTCTCGGCGAACCCGCCGCTGTAGGTGATCATCGTTCCGATTCGCATCGAGGAACTCCCGTCCAATTAAGCGGTGCCGCCGAGGGATCCGCGTGCCACGATCTACGTCCGCAGTTCAGCACCTGGCCTGACGCGACGCAAGGACGCATCGCCGATGAGTTCCTTCGCCGCTGCCTATGGTCCGCTGTGCGACGCGTTCCGCCTGCCGACAGCAGGGCTTTCGAGGAAGTGACTCCGGGGAGGGAACCGCGACCGTGCGGCGTGTTCCCATCTCCAATCTATACACGATTCCCGGCCCTCATGAGGTCCCGATTTTCGGTTCATAATCGCCCGCAGCACGCTGGAGCCAGCAGGGAGGGGCAGCGGTATGGACTATGTACTGGACTTCGAGGAGATCGACCGGGCGCAGATCGCGCTGGTCGGCGGCAAGGGTGCGAACCTCGGCGAGCTGTCGAGCATCGACGGTGTCGCCGTACCGGACGGCTTCTGTGTGACGACGGAGGCGTTCCGTCGAGTCGTGACGGATGCCCCGGGGCTCGACGCACTGCTCGATCGGCTCGCACACCTCGCTCCGGATGATCGTGAGCAGATCGGTGCGGTGAGCGCGCAGGTCAGACGCACGATCGAGGAATGCGTCGTCCCGGACGAGGTGGCATCGGCGATCGTGCGGGGGCTGGCGCGCCTGGGTGAACACACCGGGTGGGCCGTGCGGTCCAGCGCGACCGCGGAGGATCTGCCGTCGGCGTCGTTCGCGGGTCAGCAGGACACGTACCTGAACGTCGTGGGGCCGGATCAGGTGCTCCGGCACGTCCGCAGGTGCTGGGGGTCGCTGTTCACCGACCGGGCAGTCACCTATCGGCTGCGCAACGGGATCGACCACCGGAAGGTGCACATGGCTGTGGTCGTGCAACGGATGGTGTTCCCGGAGGCGTCCGGGATCATGTTCACGGCCGATCCCGTCACGTCCGACCGGACGGTCACCTCGATCGATGCCGGATTCGGTCTGGGCGAGGCGTTGGTCTCCGGCCAGGTCAACCCCGACGTGTACACGGTGCGGGACGACGCGGTGATCGGCCGGACGATCGCGATCAAGCAGCGCGCCCTCGTCGCCGGCCGGTCGGGCGGGACACGGATGCGGGAGGTCGCGCAGGAACGGCAGAACCGGCCGGTTCTCACAGATACGCAGGCGGTGCGGCTTGCGCAGCTGGGCCGGCGGATCGAAGCGCACTTCGGCTGCCCGCAGGACATCGAGTGGTGTCTGCTCGACGACGGCTTCCGTGTCGTGCAGAGCCGGCCGATCACCACTCTCTTCCCGATCCCGATCCCGAACGCCGACGACGACGAGAACCGGGTCTACGTCTCGGTCGGGCACCAGCAGATGATGACCGATGCCATGAAGCCCCTCGGACTGTCCTTCTGGCAGATGACGAGTCGGGCACCAATGCGCGACGCCGGCGGTCGGCTGTTCGTCGATGTCACCGACAGGCTTTCGTCACCGACGTCCGGCGCGGCCCTGGTGGCAGCGTTGGGCACGTCCGATCCGCTCATCGGGGACGCACTGCAGACCGCCGTGGACCGTGGTTTCGTCCGGCAGCGTCCGGACGAGGATTCCGTCGCTGCACCGGTGGTCGGCGCTCCTGATCCGATCGCGGCGGATCCGGCGATCGTCACCGGACTGATCGCGCAGAGCGAGGCCTCCCTCGAGGTCTTGAAACGCGACATCGAAACCAAGTCCGGGACGGAGCTGATCGACTTCATCCGGGACGATATCGGCGAGCTCAGGCGGGTGCTGTTCGATCCGCGAGGTCTTCAGCTGATCATGACCGGGATGGACGCCGCCGATTGGCTGAACGATCGGATCTCCGAGTGGCTGGGCGAACAGAACGCGGCCGACGTTCTGACACAATCGGTTCCGCACAACGTGACGTCGGAGATGGGGTTGGCGTTGCTGGATGTCGCCGACGCGATCCGGCCGTATCCGCAGGTGGTCGCGTTCCTGCGGCACGTCGAGGATTCGGGTTTCGACGACGATGTGTTCCTGGACGAGTTGGCGAAGTTCGATGGGGGCAGCCAGGCACGCGCGGCGATCGATGTCTATCTCACCAGGTACGGCGTGCGCTGTGTCGGCGAGATCGACATCACCCGACCCCGCTGGAGCGAATCTCCGACGACGCTCGTGCCGCCGATCCTGGGAAACATCAAGGGTTTCGAGCCGGGCGCAGCCGCGATGCGATTCGGACAGGGCGTGCGAAATGCCCGGGAGAAGGAACGCGAGGTGCTGGAACGATTGCGCGCCCTGCCCGATGGACAGACCAAGGCCGACGAGACGAAGCGCATGATCGACCGCGTCCGCACGTTCGCGGGGTATCGGGAGTACCCGAAGTACGGGATGGTGTGCCGCTACTTCGTGTACAAGCAGGCACTGCTGCGCGAGGCCGACCGTCTCGCCCGGAACGGTGTTGTTCGCAATCCGGAGGACATCTTCTTCCTGAGGTTCGACGAACTCGCCGATCTCGTTGCGACACAGCGTGAGCGCAACGAGTTGATCGACGAGCGACGGGAGGAGTTCCGCACGTATCAGGCACTGAGGGCACCGCGAGTGCTCACGTCGGACGGTGAAGCGCTCACGGGGGCCTACCGCCGCGAGGATCTACCGGAGGGCGCGCTCGCCGGGATGGCGGTGTCGTCCGGGACCGTCGAGGGGCGCGCCCGCGTCGTCCTGGACATTGCGCACGCCGACCTCGAGGCCGACGACATCCTGGTCACCGCCTACACCGACCCGAGCTGGACACCGTTGTTCGTCGCGATCAAGGGCTTGGTGACGGAGGTGGGCGGTCTGATGACGCACGGCGCGGTGATCGCGCGGGAGTACGGGCTACCCGCGGTCGTGGGGGTGGAAAACGCCACGAGCTTGATCCGCGACGGGCAGCGGATCCGCGTGAACGGGACAGACGGGTATGTCGAGATCCTCGGGGAATGATCCGCCTCGTACACGGAAAGCGTTCATGCCTCCGAACCATTCCGCCACTACGTCAACTGCCTCCACCCAGAAGGACATGGCGAGCACTTTCGATGTACACCGTTGTTGGGAACCCGTGCTATTTCTACCGACGATCCCACATGTGAGATCTACCCAGGTGTGTTCGCCGCGAGGGGAGCTGGCCCAGTTCGATCCTTCCTGCGAACCGTTCCGGAGGGAGCACGCATCGAATCGACCTCACGGAGACCCAGCTGAAGGCCATCAGGTGGGCCGCAGCCATTCCCCACCCGATTTTACTCGAGTAACGACGATTTCGACGATGGCCGGCGACCAGGGGAGGCTCCGAAATCTCAAATCACCAGAGTACCGACGGTGTGGGTTCGCCCGAGGAATCCGGCGGCGAACCCACACTCATCGTCCCTCTCAGTACTCAGGCCAGAGGCTCAGAAGTGCGTCGACTGCGGACTTGCGGAAATAGTTGCGGTCAAACTCAGGCTTCTCTCCCAGCGGCTCGAGCGCCGCGGTAACGTCTGCCCACGTCACATCGCGCGCTGACTCCGTGAGGTGCAAGTAGCAGTATCGATCTCCGTCGTCATCGTCGTACAGATAGACGACCGGTCCCGGCGGTGCGACCTCGGTCTGCTTCGTCACGCGTCCACTTGCACTTGCATCTACGCCGATCACATAGGCGCCCTGGGAAAGCGGTAGACGCCACCCGGGGTCGCTCTGATCACGGAACACGAAAAGAACCGAGTCCGAATCCGCATCGTCGCAGCCTAGTTCAGCGGAAAGCCGATCCCGGTGATAGATGACTTCGGACGGCGGATCGAACTCTTCTCCGAGCCCTACAAGCAGAAGCTGCGTCGGTCGCTGCCTCGATGCGGAGCTTGCCTCAGGGGTTGAACCCGGCAGTTCCTCACTCGGAGTCGCTGCGTCGTGAGTGTCGTCCTGTTCGGATCTCTTCCGGCCTGGCGATCGGTCCGCACCATAGTGCTCACCGAGCGCGCGCACTTCCTCGAGGGTAAGCGGCTTGCCGGCTCGTATCTTCCACGCCAGCAGTTCACTTCGGGCCTCGTCGAGGCAGTCGCGACTGTCGGTCAGAATGACGCTCTCGGTGAGCCTTGCCGCCGAGGATCCTGACAGGTTCGCGGACCCGATGATAAGAAATGCGGGACGGGACCCACCAGCAGATTCGGCAAGGATCATCTTGGCGTGCAAGCCTTCCAACGAATACACACCTACGCCCGCCCCGATCCACTCAGCGAGTACGCTCGGGTCGGTCGACCCTGCCCGCACCGCCGAAACGCTCGCATCGACGATGACGGACGAGCCACGCTCGAGCTTGATCAGCTCACCACCATGAGAACCGACGTACGCAATTGCCGCCAGGAGGGTGCATGAGCGCGACGCGAGGAGTGGGGTGAGCTCGTCCCACACCCGCTGCCCCGCAATCACCCGGGCAGTTCGATCTTCGAGCCCGAGGCTCGCCGTATCCGTCATTGCCCCAGCACTACCTCGACGAACTCTTCCGCGTCGCGTACTCGGAGTTCGCCGGCCATCAAGCGCGGAAGGAGCGCATTGCGAAGGGTTGCCATATTCTGCGATTCCCGACGTGCGGCGTGGATCACGGCAGACAGTCCGTCGATGGTACTTCTCGTCCGGTCGTTGATCGACCTTACGTCCGGAACGTCCACGCTGAGAAGATCTGCTGGCTTGACGCGTTGGTGGCTCCCCGATGTACCCGCGACCATCGACTCGAGCTGCCTTGTAACCGCTGGTTGGCGGAGCGCCGCCCACAGCGTTGAGGTCGAACCGTACTTCGGTTCGAGTACAAGGAATTCGGTCGACGAGTACGCCGGTATTTCTGGAACTGCAGGAATCTCCCAAATCCGGGGAAACCGAGGATTGAGCTTGGAGATCAGGACCGATGGTGCCTCGACCCTGAACTTGGAGCTCTTGATCTCCATCGGGTCGACGACCTCGGGTGACTCACCCTCGTCGAATGCAGGGAGGCTGAAGTGCGCTACCCGGTCCACGCCGCACTCCAACGGCATCTGCGATGACCGCCGATGCTCGACCAAATCGATAAGCGGAGCAACGTCACATTCGCGCAGTGTTTGGACTGCAAGCTCATCCGCAGTTTGAGCCAGCTTTCGGTTCGCGGCGATCTTGTCGTCGAGGGCGCCGAGAACCTCGGAAATCGCTTGCTGCTCAGCAACAGGAGGAATCGACACTTTCAATTTGGCGATATAGTTGCGATTCAACATTGGCTGAACGCTGCCTGAGTCAAAACCACTCAAGTCCATGTTCTCAAATAGATGAAACACGAACCGCGGGCAGTTCTCCTTGAAGTCAGAGACGTAGAGAGTCGTATTTAGCGGCCAGAAATCACCGTCGGACCACGTCGGCACTCCCAGGTTCGTTGCACGACCAACAACCATTCCAGGTCCCTTGATGGGGCCCTCGTCGTGCCATCCTGCCGTGACTCCTGCGCTCAGAACTGGATATGTACCACCCCGCCGTTCCCGTGTCGGAAGGTCGAATCCACGTCTGAGTTCAACAACCTCGTCGAGGTATCTTGTCTCCCACCCTGCTGGAAGGCTGTTCACCCGACCCTCCCCAACTGCTCCCGCACGACAGCCTGAAGCCGCGCCGACTCGTCGAACTGTTCGTACAGTTCTTTCGTCAACCGCGCGATCTTCTCTTCGATCGGTTCACCGTCGTCTTCGAGCGGCGCGGCACCGACGTAGCGGCCAGGGGTGAGCGCGTAGTCCGCTTCCTTGATCTCGGCGAGCGTTGCGGAATAGCAGAAGCCCGGCTCGTCGGCGTATTCGACACCGCTCGCGGATTCCGTTCCGCGCCAAGCATGGAACGTGCCGGCGATCTTGGCGATGTCGTCGTCGGAGAGTGCTCGCTCCGCGCGATCGACCATGTAGCCGAGGTTGCGGGCGTCGATGAACAGCACCTGGCCGCGCCGGTCGATCGAACCCTTCGGCCCCGGCGCCTTGTCCTTCGCGAAGAACCACACACACACCGGAATTCCCGTGCTGCGGAACAGCTGCGTCGGCAGCGCAACCATGCACGACACTTGGTCGGCCTCGACCAGTCGTGCCCTGATCTCGCCCTCACCACCGGAATTCGAGGACATGGTGCCGTTGGCCATCACCACACCCGCGCTGCCGCGCTCGGCGAGCTTCGACAGGATGTGCTGAATCCACGCGTAGTTCGCGTTGCCGGACGGCGGGACACCGTACTTCCACCGCTTGTCGTCCTCGCGGCGCGTCCAATCCTTGATGTTGAACGGCGGATTCGCCATCACGAAATCGGCGAGCAGATCCGGGTGCACATCGTGGGCGAAGGTGTCTTCCCACTTCGGGCCCAGTTGTGCGGTGATGCCGTGGATCGCGAGGTTCATCTTCGCCATCCGCCACGTGCGCTCGTTGAGCTCCTGCCCGTACACCGAAATGTCGGCGGGGTTGCCGCCGTGGTGCTCGATGAACTTCTCGGCCTGCACGAACATGCCACCCGACCCGCAGCACGGGTCGTACACCCGCCCGTTGTACGGCTCCAGCATCTCGACGAGAACCCGCACAACGCCTGCGGGCGTGTAGAACTCGCCGCCACGCTTGCCCTCGGCGCGGGCGAACTTCTCCAGGAAGTACTCGTACACCTCACCGAGCAGATCCCGCGCACGCCGCGCGCCCTCGCCGGTGAAGCGGGTGTCGTTGAACATGTCGATCAACTCACCCAGGCGGCGCTGGTCGACGCTCGGGTTGTTGAAGATGATCGGCAGAGTGCCGGTGAGGGTGGCGTTCTCGGCCATCAGCCCGCGCATCGCGCCGTTCACCAGTTCACCGACGGTGCGGGCCTCGACGTCGCCGGATTCCTGGATTCCCTTGGCGTTCTGCGCGAGATACGACCAGCGCGCCTCTTCCGGAACCCAGAACACGCTCGACCCGAGGTACTCGTCGCGGTCGTCGATGAGCGACGCGATGCCCTCGTCGTCGAGTCCGTCCGCGATGAGTTCCTGCTCGAGCTGTTCACGCCGCTCGTCGAACGCATCGGAGACGTACTTGAGGAACACCAATCCGAGGATGACGTCCTTGTACTGCGACGCGTCCATGGACCCGCGCAGCTTGTCCGCGGCCTTCCACAGCGTGTCCTTCAGTTCCTTCATCGTCGACGGTGCCGTGACCGTCGCCCTTTTCCTCGGTGGCATCTTCACCCTTCCTCCGGGACTGTCCCGTGTTCAATGTCGACGGACAGGACTCCGCGAGTCACGCCGTCGATGATCGTGTCGGCCAAGAGATCCAAACTGTCGAGCAGCTGCTGTGCGTCGTGTCGCCGGGATTCGAACTCGGCCAAAACGGTCTCGGCCGCCGCGACCCGCTGCGGAGCGATCACCGGGACCGTCCAGTCCTGCCAGCGTCGACCGCCGCGGATCGCGCCGGTCGGCTTGTCGTCCGCGGCGAGCTGCCGCAGGTGACGTGTGATGAGCCCGGGTACGAGACCGTTCACGGTGCCGTTGCGTACCCGCAGTACGCGGGCGGGCGCGAGCACGAGCGACGCACCGTCGGTGTCGACGGTGATCCCGAATCGCGGTGCGGTGCAGAAGACGATGTCACCGGGCTCGGTGTAGCGGCTGCTCGGATACTTCGCGGTGTGTACCAGCCGGTCCACGCCCCGCTCACCGAACTTCTTCTGCCCCAGCAACTCCTCGGTACCGATGACCCGGACCTGGCCACCCGCGAGCACGTCGTCGGCGTCGATCCGGTTGCCGGAGACCAGCGAGAGCTTGCGTTGCGCGACGAGGTCGCCGGCCGTCGACAACGCGGCAGCCGCCGCGCGGTGGTATTCGACGGTGAGCGACAGGTCGCCGGACACCTTGCCTGACTGGTCGTTGACGCGATCGACGAGCAGCATCGCCCGGCTCGCCATATCGGCGCCACCCCCGGCGGGCGGCACCGTGCGGGTGGCGACGAGCCCGCGCCGGTCCTCCGCGAGCAGCCTGGACGTGGGATACACCGCACCGAACCGGAAGGCGTGCGCCCGCACCGAATCCCACGCACCCATCGCCGCGACGACGTCGGAGACCACACCGTCGATGGTGTCGTGGTCGAGGGTGCGGTGCCCGACGTCGGCGAGCACCGTCCACAGATCCGTGGGTGCGACACGCTCGTCGGCGGCGCCGAGCACCCACAAGGCCATCGCCGTACCGGGTCGCGTCACCAGCAGCCCCTCCGGCAGCCGGATCGCGGCGCGCAGCCGATCCGAGCGCAGGATGCCGGATCGGATCGCCGACGCCTCCCGGTCCCGCAACGCGTCGACGAGGACCGCGGCGGGGGCGATGACGACCGCGAGGTGGTCGTGGCCCATCTGCATCGTGATGTTGTCGATCTCGGTGAGCACCTCGACCGGGGACACTCCTCGCGTGGCCGGGCCCGGGTACTGGGTGAGGAACAGCGCGGGTCGGTCGACGGAGAAGTCGGCGCCGAACCCTTCTGCGGGCGCGGGGTGGCGACGCCATTTGTGCATCGCGAGACGCCGGCGGGCAAGCCGTGCAGACGGCGTGTCGGCGCGGCCGGTGATGGCGACCGGTTCGGTGCCCTCCGGCAGCACGCGACGCAGCGCGACGAGCAGGTCGCTGCCGTCCGCCGACGGGTCGACGAACACGGTGCGCTCGTCGGCGACGAGTGCCGTCGCCACCCGCACGCACAGCTCGAGGGCACTGTCGGTGAGGGCCGAATCGGCCAGTCCGGCCAGCGGGATCCGAAAACGTTGTGCCAGTATCGCTTCGAATGCGCGTTCCGAGGTGTAGGCGGCGTCGGCCATGCGGTCGGCGTGCCGGGCGTAGGTGGCGAGATGGTCGCCCAGGTCCGCGATCTCCCGGTACAGGTAGTCGTCGTCGGGGTCGAACTCGTCGGCCTCGTCGAGGATGTCCTCGTCGTCGAGGTCGGCGAGGGGGCTACCGAGGTGCGCTGCGAGGCACAGCAGCGCGGTGAGCCCGGCGAACCCGGTGTCCGGGTCGATGCCGGCGGGGTGGTCGAGCGCGGCGTGGATCGCGACGTCCTCGGCGAGGGCGTCGTTGTTGCCGAGTCCGCGGTCGCGGAGCCAGTCGACGACCTCGTGCGCGGCGAACTTCTCCTGCCGGGCGTCGACCCGCACGGGTCGCGGGAACGGCCGGTCGGTACCGCGGTACCGCGTGGTCCACACGGACACCACCGGGCGTTTCACGCCGGCAAGGGCGGCGATGTCGGTCTTGGTGAGTAGCAGGGCCGGTTCGTCACGCACGGTGTTGTCGGCCCCTTTCGCTAACCTCGGCAACCCCTGCCGAGTTCGCAGCGAAATCTACTGGAGAGGACCGACACGACCGCGAGGAGGGCTGATATCCCCTGTTATCGGCTCGACGCTCGCGGGCGGCGGTATTGGTACCGCAGGGTGGGTGCCAGTCGATCAACGAGGAGGAACACCATGCTCGCCGCCATCCACATTCGTCAGGTCCGCACCGATCTCGGCCCGGTCACGTGCGCTGCCCTGGCCACCTCCGACGGCGTCCGGCTGTTCACCCGCGACTGCGACACCGACATCGACCGGAACATGACCGGGCTCGACGCGTTCGCGTTCCTGTACGAGCAGGTCCGCAACAGCTCGGTCCGTCTCCATCTCTCCGACGCGGGCCTGCGCCGCAATCTGACGTTCGTGTCGGCGTCGTTCCCGGCCGTCGAGTTCGTCGACACCGCGTTCGGTCCGTTCGGCACGCTCCTGCGCCGCGCGTCCGACGCGATCGGCGAGCACGTCGCTGCCCTGCTCGCCGCGGACCAGGAACGGCGCGAGGTCGCGCGGACGGCGCTGCCGCCGCTGCTCGTCGCCACCGATGCGTCCAAGGCCCGGAAGTTGCGCGGCGCGGGATTGGGCTGCATCTCCGAAACCGGACGTCGCCGCATGCACATGGCACCCGAGGCCCGGTCGATCCTGGAAGGGGAACTACTGGCGATCGAGATGGGCATCGACCGGTTCCGCGACCGCGATCTGCACATCCTCACCGACAGCCGGCTCGCCCTCGCCGCCCTCGACGGCCGCTATCACGGTCGTCTCGCCGTCGCGGCCGTCGTCGACCGCATCCACGAGGCCGTCAAGGGTCGCAACGTGACGTTCTCATGGGTGCGCGGACATTGCGGTCACGCGCTCAACGAGGCCGCGCACCGGCTCGCCGTCGCGGCGCGGCGTTGTCACGAGGCGAACGTCTCCCCGGACGTCGCGGCCGCGATCGCCGACAACATCGTCGAGTCCCTCCACGAAGGCCACCCGCACAGCGCATAGGACCACCGCACGCTCGGCCGGAATGCTGAAGACTGCGACGATTTCGTCGGCCACGGCACGCGGCGGCACGACAGCTAACCACATCAGTCCTGCTCGTGGACCGTTTCACCATTCTGGCGCGAATGTCTCATTGTTCTGTGTAATCATCCATCTGCTCGAGAACATTCCTTTCGCCGTAAGGAGTTCGGATGTCCCGGAAGACACTTGTCGCCATCCTGTTCGTTGCCGGATCGGTCGCAATGTTCGGAACGGCCTGTGGCAATGACGATCCGTCACCGGAGGAAAACGCTGCTGCCGCGTGCGATTCCTACGCGGAGTTCGTGGGCGCTGTCGCCGAGGCGCGCACCTCGCTGTCCGAATCGTCGAGTATCGGGGAGATCCGCGACGCCCGGGACAATGTGTCTACTGCCTACGACAATTTGGTCGTGTCTGCCGAGCAGGTAAACGAGGACCGTCTCGCCGCACTGGAAGAGTCCTGGAACTCCTACGACGAGGGCGTCGAGAATCTCGACCCGAATCTCACGGTGCCCGAAGCAGCACAACAGCTTCGGGGGAACATCGAGTCGGTCGTATCGGCGCAGAACGAGCTGGGTGCTTCGCTCGGCTGCTGAGTGACTGGATCCGCGGAGAACTGCGAGATTTGTGAATACCACGATCGGGGATCTACTTCCCCTTGCGATTGCGATCGCGATCAGCCCCGTCGCCATCATTGCGACAATATTGATGTTGATGGGGCCTCGCGCTCGGATCCTGAGTCCATGTTTTCTCGTGGGGTGGGTTCTCGGTGTACTCGCTGCCACCGTCGTGTTCACCCTGCTGGCAGGTGTTCTTCCCGAGTCGTCATCTGACAGCAAACCGTTGGTCGGGGCACTTCGGGTACTCCTCGGGCTCGCGCTCTTGGGATTATCGGTGCGCCAGTGGCGTTCACGACCGCGCTCGGGGAGCGAGCCGAGCCTTCCCGCGTGGATGTCCACGGTCGACACAATGCGACCCGCCGCTGCGATGGGAACCGCGGCGCTGCTGGCAGCTGTCAATCCGAAGAACCTGCTTCTTACGGTCACCGCCGGTTCCGTTCTCGGATCCTCCGGGCTGGGGACGGGCGGCGTCGTGGTGTGCGGTGCGGTCTTCGTCGCGGTCGCGTCTGCCTCGATTGCGCTACCGACGATCGCGTATCTGGTTTCACCCGGCCGCGCCGAACCCGTTTTGGCCTCGCTGCGTTCCTGGCTCGTAGCGAACAACACAGCGATCATGTGTGTGCTGCTGATCGTTCTCGGCACGAAGTTGCTGGGCGACGGAATAGGTGCGCTGTGAGTTCGCAGTCCGCAGTCTCGACACCGAATATGCAGTTCTCGGGAAAGACCGAAAGAGGAGTGAGGTAATTACGTGACCGTTCACGTGAACGTCGACAATTTCGTCAGGGCCGAGACCGATCGGATGTTCTCCGATCTGCAGCGCGATGCGGGCGGTGTCAACTCGCTGCTACACAATCGCGAACCGGCGGCCATCGACCATCAGACCGTGATCCGCCTCAACCGCGACACCCTGTACAGCTTCGCGGTGGTCGACATCTCCGAGGGTGCGACGCTGACCCTGCCGGAGCACGGTGATCGGTACGTCTCGGCGATGATCGTCGACCAGGACCACCACGTCGGGGCGATCTACCACGAGGCGGGGAAGCACCGCCTGGAGACGTCCCGGTTCGGGTCGTCGCACGTCGGCGTCGCCGTTCGTACGCTGGTCGACCCGATCGATCCCGACGACCTGAAGGCGGTCGCCGAAATCCAGGACGCGATCGTCATCGACGCGGGCGCGGCCCGGCCGTTCGTCGCACCGGACTACGACAAGGCAAGCCTCGACGCGACCCGGACCGCGTTGCTCCAGCTCGCGGCCGGTCTCACCGGATTCGATGCCATGTTCGGCACGCCCGACGAGGTGGATCCGGTACGGCATCTGATCGGCACCGCCGCCGGGTGGGGTGGGCTGCCGAGCAGGGAGGCCAGCTACATCGGGGTCGCGCCCGAGGCACCGGCAGGGAACTACGAACTGACGTTGGCGGATGTGCCGGTCGACGGATTCTGGTCGGTGTCGGTCTACAACGCACAGGGCTTCTTCGAGCCCAATTCCCGGAACTCCTACACCGTCAACAACATCACCGCAGAGCCGAATCCGGACGGGTCGTTCACCGTGCGGTTCGGGGATTTCCCCGAGGGGACTCCCAACGCCATCCCCACACCGGAGGGCTGGAACTTCCTCGTGCGCCTGTACCGGCCCCGGGCCGAAATCTCCGACGGCAGCTGGCAGCTGCCGCAGATCAGACCCGTTTCCTGAGTGACGCCCACCGACCGGGCGCCGGCATCCTCATCGGATGCCGGCGCCCGGTCGTTCGGCGTTCGAGGCTCGCGTCGGACACCCCTAGAGGGTCACGGGCGGTCGATCCACTCCCTGCACGGCATCGCGCAGTTCGTGCGCCAGCTCCGGTGTTGCCGCGACGATCCCGCTCCACCGTTTGGTGAGGTCGGTGCCGAACTCGATCGGCCGGTCGAAAGCGTCGATCACCGCCCCGCCGGACGACTCGACCAGGACGACGGCCGCGGCGATGTCCATGAGCCGATGCGTGTCGCTGCCGGCGTCGAGGAAGGCGTCGGTCGACCCGGTCGCGACGAACACCGATTCGAGGGTGCTGCAACTCAGGATGCGGATGCGGGTCGCGGTGGACGCGACTCGCCACCACGCGTCGCGGTTGCGGTCGTGCGGGCGGAGCATCGACACGGCGGCCTCCGGCAGCGACGTGCATCCGCTCGTCCGGAACGCCGGCTCTGCGCGCGACGCCCACCAGCGTTCACCGGTGTGGAGCCAGCAGGTCATCGCTTCGGTGAATTCTCCGTCGATCACGACCGCTGCGCTGAAGCAGGACAACGGGATTCCGGCAGCGGCGTTCGCCGATCCGTCCACCGGATCGACGACGAGCGTGACGGCCGAGCCGACGTCCACCCATCCCCGCTCCTCCGACAGGACGTTCGCGCCCGCCGCGGTCGCCGCTGCGATGATCGCATCCTCGATCACGATGTCGATGAACATCGTCGGGGTTCCGTCGGCGCCCTCCATCGCGATCGACTTCAGCTTCTCCCGCGAATAGGTCGCGATGGCATCCTGATACGCGACCAGTGCCGCGTCGGATGCCACGGAGAGGGCACGATCGGCGGCGGTGCGCGCCGAATCGGTAAGGGTCATTCCTGCCTCCTGTTGATGTATTGCTCTGCCCGAGAACTGTTTCGGCGATCGAGCTATGACACGACCTTCCGCACCCACATGGCCATGCCCTCCAGCAGCATCACCACCGCGAAGATCATCACGACGATCATCGTGACGACATCGAATTGCATGACGCGGGAAGCGTTCACGAGGTAGAAGCCCAGTCCGCCGGCACCGACGACGCCGAGCAGCGTCGCGGCACGGATGTTGGTGTCCAGCTGGTAGAAGATGTGGGCGATGATCGCCGGACCCGATTGCCGGACCGTGGCGGCCAGCAGAACCTGCATCCGTGTCGCTCCACTCGCGGCCACCGCGTGCTGGACACGCACGTCCGCTTCCTCCACCGAGTCGGCGATCAGCTTGCTGAGCAATCCGATCGCCCCGACGGACAGTGCGATGGCACCGGCGGTGGCACCGAGCCCGGTCACGATGATGACGATGATCGCGAAGATCAGATCAGGGATGCCCCGGACGAGCACGATGACGATGCGAAATCCCTTGGCGATACCCGGAGTCGGCGCGACGTTCCGAGCGGCCAGCAACCCGACCGGGATCGCCACGACCAGGCCGATGAGCGTCGCGGCCAGCGCGATCTGCAGCGTCACCAGTAGCTGCGTCCACAGTTCGCCCCCGATCCCGCCGGTACCGGGCGGAAAGAACAGACCGAGGGTGTTCCACATCGATGCGAATCCGTCGGCCATCCGGGACGGATCGATGTCGGACGCCCAGACCGAGGCGACGAGCGCACCGGCGAACAAGGTCGCATACACGGCGCGTCCGATGCGATCCCCGGTCCACGGCGGGCTGATCCGGTACTCGCCGTCCGCGGTGCGCAGCGCCGACGGTTGTCCTGCTCCGCCGGATGCCCCTTCCACCCAACCGTTCTGAGCGTTCGATGCCCATCGGCGCAGCCGAGACCACACCGTTGCCCGCGACGGCATGCGGTCGCCCAGCACCCGCTTCCGGAGTGCACCGGAGAGCACCTCGACCACGATGCACAGCGCGACGAGGAACAGCGCCAGCGCCATTCCGCGTTGGTAGTTCATGGTGCGCAGCGCCGCGGACAGTTCGAGACCGATGCCGCCGACGCCCACGAATCCGAGGAGTACCGACGCACGAAGATTGATGTCGAAGCGGTGCAGGGCGGTAGCGATCAGTGCGGGCATCACCTGGGGGATCACCCCTCCGGTGATCTGCTGCGACCAGGTTGCTCCGGCGGTGCGCAGTGCGTCGCGCGGGCCCGGGTCGGTGTCCTCGATCGCATCGGCGTACAGCTTCCCGATCATGCCGACGGAGTGGATACCGAGGGCGAGGATGCCGGCGATCGCACCCAGACCGAACAACCGCAGGAACAGGATCGCCAGCACCAGTTCCGGAACGGTGCGGGTCACGACGATGACCACGCGGGCAGGCACGCGCAGCGCCGTCCCGGGTGCGGTGTTGCGGGCCGCGGCCAAAGCGACGGGCAGACTGAGAACCACCGCCAGCACCGTCGCACACAGCACGATGGCGAGCGTCTGGCCGGTCATCGCCGCGAGCTCGCCGAGTGTCGGAAAGTCGAGCGGAAAGATCCTGGAGACGAAATCGGCTGCGTTGCCGATGCTGTCGCCGAACGTGGCGAGGTTGATCTTCAGGGATGCGACCGACCACAGCGACGCGGCCAGCAACCCGAAGAGAATCACCTGCACGCTCGCCGCCTGCCACGTGGGGCGCGGCAGCGTGCCGGGATCCGGCGGCCGGGTCGATACCAGGGAGCTCACCTGACGGCCCGGTCCGCCGGCCGACCCACCGCCACAGCCGCGACGGGGGCGACCGCGGAGTAGATGTCCATGATCTCGCTGCGGTCGATGCTCGACACCGGCTTGTCGAGAACGACGGTGCCGCCGCGGAGCCCGATGAGGCGATGACCCCACGACAGGGCAAGATCGACCTGGTGCAGACTGCACAGCACCGTCAGATCGTCCTCGGCCGCGACCCGTGAGATCAGCGCCATCACCTGGGCCGAGGACTCGGGATCGAGCGAGGCGACCGGTTCGTCGGCAAGAAGGATGCGGGGCTTCTGGATCAGCGCACGGGCCACGGCGACCCGCTGCTGCTGACCACCGGACAGGGTGTCGGCGCGCTGGAACGGGCGGTCGGCAAGTCCCACGCGGTCCAGCTGCTCCATCGCCGCCAGGCGCACCGACTTCGGGTAGGTCATCAGACCGAAGCGCGGCCCGCGCAACGCACCCAGTGCCCCCGTGCACACGTTCTCGAGGACCGACATGTTGCCGACGAGGTGAAACTGCTGGAACACGAATCCGACCTTGCGCCGCAGCGCGCGCAACTCCCGCCCCCGCGCCGTCCCGACGTCGCACCCGAGGACCTGCACCGTGCCGCTGGTGGGCACGTGCAGGCCGTCGAGCAGACGCAGCAGTGTCGACTTGCCCGAACCCGACAGCCCCAGCAGTGCGACCACTTCTCCGGGATGGACGTCGAGGGTGACATCGTCGAGTGCCCGCAGCTCGGGCCCGAAATCCTTCGTGGCGTGCTCGAGTCTGATCGTGGGCCGGAGAATCTTGTCGATGGACGCGCCGAGGCGGGAATGGTCGGGATCTGTCATGGCGGGCTCCATTAGATGTCGGGTGTTCGGTCAGCTCACGCAGGAGGCTGAGTTCGTGATATCGCAGACCTTGCGGATGCCGTCGTACAGCTCGTCGTCCACGGAGACGTAACCGAACTCCGTGCCTGCGGGAAGCTTGCATTCCGCTTCGCTGGCGCAGTAGCCCGCCTCGACGAGTGCGGGCCGGTTGAGCTTGGTCCGGAAGATGTCGGTGATCTGGTCGACGAGTTCCTGCGGCAGGGTGGTCGACACGGCGGTGGGGCTGCCGGGAATCACTTCGGATTCCCAGATCACCGACACGTCACCGTTCTTGATCTCACCCTTGTCGATGAGGGTCTTCGTCACCATGGTGTCGAAGGCGAAGCCGGCGTCGCACTGTCCGCTGACCACAGCCAGTACCGAGGCGTCGTGTCCTCCCGAAAATACGGGGGTGACGTCCTTCGCCGGATCGATCCCTGCTTCGAGAAGACCCGCGGATGGGTACAGGTACCCGGAGGTCGAGGTGGGATCGACGAAACAGATCGTCTTGCCGCGGAAGTCGTCGAGGGTGCGGATGTCGGAGCCTGCCGGGACAATGGCGTACGACCGGTAACCGGGCTCTTCGTCGGCGCTGTCCGCGAACGCGCCCAGCGGCTGGATCGGTACTCCGCCATCCCGGGCGGTGACATAGGAGAACGGACCGTAGACCGCGATCTGCACCTTCCCGGCACGCTGGGCTTCGATGACCGCAGCGTAATCGGTAGCATTCTGGAACTCGACCGGGATTCCGGTTTCGTCCTCGATGACCTTCTGGACCAGCGCGAACTCCTGTTGCAGGCTCGTCGAATCCTCACTCGGGATCGAGGCGAGGACGAGCTTGTCGGGGCCGGAGCCCGACGCAGCCGAATCACTCTGGTCTGCACTCGAACCGCATGCAGCGAGGACCAGGGCTGTACCTACCGCGGCGGCAGCCGCGGTCAGGGAACGGAGAGAACGGATATGCATGGATGAACTCCTTGTCGAGCCCGCATGTCGCGGGTCGTGTGATGAACCGAGCCGACACCGCATCTGCATCGCCGGTACGAGACTGTCTCCAGGTTGTGTCGAGTACACCAACACGCGATGAATCGTCGATCGCAGCAGGGCGACGAGTTCTGTGTCCTGTCCGCGAACTTCGCACAGCGGGATTCACATCGCGCGCAGCACCGCCCGGGTGACCGGATGCGAGCGCTCGACCGCCACGAGAACGAGATCCGCGCGCTGCCCGACACGGAGTGCGCCGCGGTCGGCCAATCCGACCGCCGTCGCCGGGCCCCTCGTGACCAGCGAAACCGCCTGTGGCAGCGGCAGACCGCGGTCGGCGAGCGCGAATGCGGCGCCCATCAGCGAGGACGGCAGGTAGTCCGACGCGAGGGCGGTGACAAGCCCCAGATCGGCGAGTTCCCCAGCGGAGACATTGCCCGAATGAGACCGTCCGCGCAGCACGTTCGGGCCGCCCATCACCACCGACATCCCACGGGCTCGGGCTTCCCGCGCCGCCTCGACGGTGGTCGGGAACTCGGCGACGTTGCCGCCCCGCGCCGCGAGATCCGCGATCTCGACCGCTGATTCGGGATCGTGTCCGAAGATCCGGACGAGCCCGGTGCGGGACTGTTCGGCGAGCCAGCCCATCGTCTCGTCCCGGATCGCAGCATTGGCCTCCCGCTCGGACGCGAGCTCGTCGACCACCTTCCGCGCCTCGGCAACCGAGATACCCCGCATCCCGACGATGTACTTCTCGTAGTAGGCCCGGTCCGCATACTGCCCGATTCCGGGGGTGTGGTCCTCGTGCGAGATGACCGCGGGCGTCGCCGCCGTCACCGCTCCCGTCTCGACCAGCCGCTCGAATTCCGCTCGTAATGCAACGAATCCGGCGGACGACCGCACGTCGAGACGGTGCAGGACCCGATGGTCGACCAGCGGCGCCTCGGTGTCGCGCTCGCCCCACTGCTCGACCGATTCGCACATCTGCTGCGCCACGTGGACACTGCGCCCCGATGCGGCGGTCGAGCGGTCGGAGAACGAGGCGCCGTGGAACACCGTGGTCACGCCCGCGGCCCGGACCTTGCCTTCGAACGACATGAGCGAAAACGGCCACGGCAGTTCGACACCCGGACGCGGCATGCGTTCCTTCTCGAGCCCATCGGAGTGCACGTCGACGAGGCCCGGCAGGCACAGCAGTCCTCCACCGTCGACGTCGTGCCGGACACCCGGCACCGACGGACCGACCTCGACGATCCGCCCGTCCCGTACGACGATCCGTGCATCGTCGAGGACGCGGTCGGGCAGTACCGCACGCACGTGACCGACCGTGTAATCCGCCGGTGGGCCCTGCAACGTCCACGCGGACGGCTCCGCCGTCGGCAAGGTCGACGCGATCTCGATTCCGGTCATGCCGCCACCCCCAGTACGTCCGATGCCGTTCCGATCTGCGCGATTCGGCCGTCCGCGAACCTGACGACCCGGGTGGCCAGGCGGTGCATGGCCCCGAGGTCGTGGAACACGGCGAGCACCGCCACACCGGACGCGGTCAGCGAGTCGATCAGATCGAGCGCGCGTTCCCGGTTGGCGGGGTCGAGCGCCGATACCGGCTCGTCGAGCAGCAGCAGGCGCGGAGGGTGCACGGTGCCGGCCGCGATGTTCACCCGTTGGCGCTCACCGCCGGACAGCACACTGCAGTCCACGTCCCACAGTGCTTCGTCGAGGGCGAGGCGCTGCAGCGACGCGGCCGCCGCGTCGCGGGCGTCGCTGCCGGTCATGCCGCGACGTCGCGCGGCAGCGGCGACCACCTCGAGCGGTGCGGTGCGCGGAGGGGCGGCGAGGAACTGCGACACGTAGCCGAGTTCGCGTCCGCGCAGCCGCGCCATCTCGCGGTCGCCCAGGTCGGTGAGTTCGACCGGCCCGTCGTCGGTGTGCAGAACGATCGAGCCGGAGTCCGGTAGGTAGCTGCGATGCACGCAACGCAGGAAGCTGGATTTTCCGGCGCCGGACGGCCCTGCCAGGGCGACGTGCTCGCCCCGGCCGACCTCGAGGTCGACACCGTGGAGGGACGTGACGGTTCTTCCGTCGATTGTGTGGAGTGTGAACGACTTACGGAGATCACGGACGGTGAGGACCGCCGGTGACGCGGGCTGGGACATGAAGGTCACCTCCGGGCGGCCGCGACGAGCCGCTGGGTGTAGGGGTGGTGGGGATCCTGGAACAACTGGTCGGTGAGTCCGGCCTCCACGACGCGTCCGATGTTCATCACCACGGTGCGGTCGGTGAGTGCTTCGATGACCGCGAAGTCGTGGCTCACGACGACCGCGGCGGTGTCGCGCTCGGCCAGCAGGTTGCGGAGCAGGTCGAGCACTCCTGCGGCGACCGACGCATCGAGGCCCGTGGTCGGCTCGTCGAGCAGCAGCACCTGCGGATCGGTCGCGAGCGCCTTCGCGATCTGCACGCGTTGCCGCATGCCACCGGAGAAGGTGTGGACGGGGTCGTCCATCCGGTCGAGGGGGACCTCGACCTTTTCGAGGAGATAGGCTGCGCGGTCGCGGATCTCGTAGTAGTTGCGCCATCCGGCCGCGGTGAGCCGCTCGGCGATGTTTCCGCCCGCCGACACGGTCATCGTCAGGCCGTCGGCGGGGTTCTGGTGGACGAGTCCGATCGTGTCGATGCGCAGTGCACGACGCGCCGACGGTGGGAGAGTAAGCACGTCGGTGGCGCCGCCCCCGACTGCGGACAGGAACATCGAGCCGGCGGTCGCCTGCTCGTCACCGATCAGGCAACGGAGCACCGTGGACTTCCCCGACCCGGACTCACCGATGACACCGAGCGCCTCGCCCGGCGCCACGTCGAAGGTCACGTCCCATGCGGCCACCACCGATCCGGTGAGCGGACTGATCGCGGTCCCGGCCTCGGGTCCGGTCCCCGCGACCGCGTCCGCGCCGCCGGGGCCGTGCACCTTGCCGACTCCGCTGACCGCAAGGACCCAGCCGTCGGGGTGCGGCGCGGCCGACCGGTCCGCGGAACGCTCGCCGTGCCGCACCGCCGGCCGGGCGTTGCGGACCCGGCGCCCCGGGTCGGGGAGGTGCCGCAGCGGAGCGTGCGCGAGGTGGCCGATGCCGTCGACGTCACCGTCGGTGACGCGTGTGCACCATTCGATGTCGCTGCATACGGTGCGGCCGGGGGCGGACTCGACGAGGAACGTGTCGGTCGATCCGCAGCGTTCGCAACGCTGGCCCGAATCTCCTTCGACCTCGAACGGCACGTCGTCGAAGGTGAGCGGCTGCACGTCGGTGTAGGGCGGCACCGCAAAGATCCGCTTCTCGCGGCCCGCCCCGAGCAGCGTCAGGTGCGGGGAGCTGTGCAGGCGCGGAACGTCCCAGCGCGGGATCGGAGAAGTGATCATCACGTATCGGCCATTCACCAGCACCGGGTATCCGGTGGTCTTGGTGATCACCCCGTTGCGAACGAGGTCCTCGTACAGGCTCACCCACATCGTCGAATAGTCCGCCTCCGCGTGCATCCGCGCGCATTCGACGACCGATTTCTGCACGGCGCGAAGCGGTTCCGAGTTGGGAACCTGCAGAACGAGGATCTGGTCCTCGGTCATCGGTTCCTCGGGGATGCGGTGGCGGGACTGGATGATCGTGGCCTCGCGGGTGTCCTTCGTCGTCGCGCACTTCTCACTGGATTCGATCAGCCGCCGCAGATTGGTGGCATTGACGCCGTCGTCGTCACCCTGGTCGATGACCTTGACCGCGTCGTCGGTCCCGGTGAGGCCGAGCGTGACCTGCAGTCCGCCCGAACCCCAGCCCCGGGCGACCGGCATCTCCCGCGACCCGAACGGCGTGAGATAGCCCGGAACGCAGACCGCCGTGAGAGTCGCGCGCCGGATCTCGCGCTTGGAGATCTCGTCGAGGATGCCGCGTTCGCGAGCGGAAGCGTCGATCGCGTCCATGGTCTCGACGATCCGGGAGGCGCTGTCCTGCCGTGGATCGGTGGGTATGAGCAGCCCTGTCATCAGCAGGTCCTTCCGAGAGGTTCGGTGTTCCGATCGGAGAGGTCGGGAGCACCTGCCCGGACCGCGAGTTTCCGATCGATCATGGAGCGGAACGTGACGTAGTGCGGAAGCTTCAGGTGCTCGAGGAAGCCACACGAGTCGAGTCCGTCGGTGGTGAGCAGCAGCGTCTGTTCGAGACCGCTCTCGTCGCCGAACCGCCGGCACGCGATGTCGAGATTCGCCATCGCAATCGCCTTGCGTTCGTTGTGCCCGAAGCACAGTCCGTAGCCGACGTCGAATCGGCCGCGGTCCTCGTCGGGGCCGTCGAGATCCTCGATCGCCTCGCATTCGGTGACTTCGATCTCGCCGAGCACGAACGGGTTCCCGGTGTGCGGGTGGCGGACCCGGACAGGGACCCGGCCGTGCCGCACCTCACCGAGCGTGACCTCGTGGAGGTTGCCCTCGGTGCCGCGGATGGAGCGGTACCACGTGCCGATGAGCGACCCGGTCTCGGCACGGGCCATCGATGCCAGCACAGCCGAGCGGGGCGCCGGCGGGGCGGCGGGGTGCCGGGAGATGTCGAACGGCTCGGGGTCGATCCCGTCGGCGGGCCGGCTGTCCACCATCAGGTCCATCTCCCGCAACATGTCGGAGAACCGCTGCGGTCGCCGGTCCGAATCGCGACGCTCCGGGAAATCGTTGTCCGACAGCTCGTCCCCCGGTTCGTGGCGGTCGTCCCGGACCAGCATGCGGCCCGTGTAGTCGCTCGTACGACCGAGCAACTGCGGTCCGACGGGGGTGCGCCAAGCCGGGACGATGCGGCGCAGCACCGTCATCTCGTCGGGGTCGACCGGTTCGCTCACCGCCAGACGCGGCAGGGTTGATTGATGGGCACGCACCAGATGCGTGGCCTCGATGACGTCGCCTTCGGCCTGTCGCAGCGCGTCGGCAGCGGTAGCGGCATCGTAGAGCGATCCCTCCCCCATGACACGGTCGACGGCGAGGCGCATCCGCCCGGTGATCTGCCCGGTGGACAGACGAGGAGACTCGTCGGTCTCCCGGGCGGAGCGAACCAGCTCCTCCGCGGCGAGGATCGCGTCGAGGCCACCGCGGGCTCCCGAATATCCCATGTCAGCTCTCCCGTTCGATGAGTACGCCGGTGGTACGCGGAAGGCCGAGCACGGTGCCGTCGTCGGCGACGAGCAAGACATCGATTCCCGCGGGGAACGCCGACACCGCCTCGTTCCTTGCACGCCAGAGGTTTTCGTCGAACCCCCGGGGTGCGATCACCTCGGTCTCGCGAACACCCGGTCCTTCGAGCGTGACGGTTGTTCCCCCGGTGAGGGATGGCACCGCGCAGACCACGGTGGCCGCGGACTCCGGTGACAGGGCCGTACCTCGGGCTGCGTTGCCCAGGTCACCGGGGGTGGCGCTGCGCAACACCGTGACGAAGCGTGCGGAGTCCGCCGACACTTCGGTTGCTCCCGTTGCCACCGTGAGGATCTCGCCCCACTCGGCGTCCGCACCGTCGAGCACGGCGACGCCGGTTTCCAGATCGGCGAGGGCCAACGCCGGCAGCAACGCCGGCGGGAATCCGGTCGAGGGCAACCGGTGCGGGAGCCCGGGCCTGCTGAACGAATTCAGCACTGCCCGGAACACCTGCTGGGCCGCTTCGGGTTCGAGCCCGACTCCTGCGAATCTGTCGGCTACGGTCACGTCAGCTCCTCGAATTGAACGACGGTCGGGGCGATCCGGGACCACTCCCGGTGCTCGGCGGTGGCGAGTTCCTCCTCGACCCGAGCGCACAACTCGCGCACCTGCCCGGCGTGGGGACGGTCCCCGGCGACCTCGGCGTCGCACACCGCCGCCGCCAGGACCGCGACGCGGTTGTCGCCCATCCGCATCGCCCAGCCCCGGTTCGGTCCGACACGCACCTCGGCCTGACAGGCCAGCACGTTGCCCAGGAAGAACCGGACGTGCCCGATCGGTTCGCGCACCTGGGTTGCGACGCACCCCACCTCGGGGGAGGTGAGAACGGTCAGTTCCGCGCCGTCGGACAGGCACGCGTCCGCCGCAGTCACGAGATCGGCGACGGGCGCGGCGGCGAGGAGTTCCCCGAGCCGCTCTCTCGTGTAGGGGGGTGGAATCATGATTTTCCTTCTTCGGTTCGGCAAGGGATGTGGTCGCCGATCTCCATGACCACGCGAATCACGTCGGCGCGCATCCACGCCTTGCTGTAGGTGACAGCGGTTCCCGTGTCGGCGTCACGGTTGATGCTTTCGATCACCCACACGGGCGCGACAGTGGTCATGTCCAGCGCTCGGCAGACGTCGTCGTCCGGTAGTTCCATCCCGGCGCGGCACCACGACCGGACCGAGTCGACGCGCCCGAGCTGACGGAGGAGTTCGTCGAGCGACTCCTCGATACGCAGGGCCGCTCCGAGTTCGGTTACCACGTCACAGGTCACCCACTCGTCCGCCAGGGCAGCGACCCGGTCGTCGACGTATCGGAGCCTGCGCATGTGGTGAACGGGGGTTTCGGGTCCGACCCCCAGATACCGCGCACTGTGTTCCGGCGCCGGCCGGACCTCGGACAACAGCACCGTCGACCGCGACGTGGCACCGACGGCCCGGACCGTGCGCTGCCACGACGGACGCAGTTCCTTCGAGATGAGGTAGTCGATTCGGCGGTTGACGAAGGTCCCGGAACCGCGGATCCGGCGGACCATCCCGCGACGCTCGAGTTCCTGAACCGCCGCACGAGCCGAGGCCCGCCCGACACCGAACCGTTCCATCAGCTCGTGTTCACTCGAGATCTTGGAGCCCGGTTCGAGCACGGCGATCTCCCGGGCCAAACGCCCTGCGATGTCCTGGTAGCCAGTCCGCTCCGTCACGGCTACCAACATCGTGCACGGAATTGTCCAGACAACTTCACCGCCGGTAACCGGAGGGAAAACACAGTTGAACGGCTCGGCGAGTTGTTTCGCACCCGCCCCACCATCCAAATCCGTTGATGCACACCAGCATTCGGTCAGATCGGATGATGGTTCCCCTCACCGGGGGGCGCGGGAGACGTGCGCCACCCGGGAACCCGATCCGGATCACCCGCCGAATCACCCACCGGACCGACCGTGTTGCACGGCGACGGGACGGCAACTTAGACTCGCAAAAGTTGGGGGGCGTAACTTAGGTGAGAACTAGAGGTACACACACGTGATCGGCAGACGCCCGCGCATGTTCGACCTCGACGACATCATTCGCGTCGGGCGTGAACTCGGAATGCGCCGGCTGAGCATGAACGCCGTCGCAGCGGAACTGGGCGTGTCCTCGACCGCCCTGTACCGGGCCGTCGACGGACGATGGGGACTCGAGCGGATGGTCGGCGAGAGCCTGCTCAGCGACCTCGAGCTGCACGACGATCCGGATCACGACGTCGAGCAACATCTGTTGTCGTTCGGCCTGCAGCTGTGGGACTTCATCGTCCGTCACCCGGGGCTCGGCGTGTACATGCAGACCCTGTTTCCCCGCGGCGACGGCGGCCGCCTCCTGATGACGCACCAGACCTATGCACTGGGCCGATTCGGATATGCCCCCGATGTTGCGATGGCACTGTCCTGCGTGATCGCCGGCATCTCGATCAACTACGCGGTGGCCGAGGACTCCCGGCGCGAGGACGCCGACGAACTCGAGGTGCAACGCCAGGAAGCGACCGCGCAACTCGACACCGACGAACACCTCGGCGAGGCACACCGTGAGATCCCCGAGATCGAACACGCCCGGTTCGTGAAATTGGTTCTGGCAGCGACGATCCGAGGAGCACTCGCGGCGGCTCCCCCGGGGCGTCCGCTCGATCAGGTCGTCGCCGACCTGGAGGCGGCAGGCGTAGGGATCTGAGGGCTGGGCGCGGCTTCCGGTGCACCGCTTCCCCCGCGGCGTCGTCGTCGAGCGCCCCCTCGAACAGCACCACCCGGGCAGGGGTGGCGAGGACGGCGCAGGAAACCTTGTACAGGTCAATACGGGAAGTCCGTTCCGAAATCCGCCGATCGGTTCCATGATGGATCCGGCCGGAGACGATCGCTCCGGCCGGAGAGGACGTCATGCCCACCGCTATCACCACCGCACCCGCGGTCACGCACGCCGCGCTGCTCGGCATCGGGGCGTACCGGCCCCGCCGCGTCGTGCCCAACGCCGAGATCGTCGACCGCATCGATTCCTCCGACGAATGGATCCGGACCCGCTCCGGCATCGCCACCCGTCGCTGGGCCGAACCCGACGAGACCATCGTGTCGATGAGCGTGGCCGCTTCCCGCGACGCGCTGTCCGCCGCGGGACTGGCCGTGGACCAGATCGACGCGGTCGTGCTGGCCACGTCGTCGCAGATGGTTCTCGGCCCCTCCGCCGGGGCGGTCGTGGCCACCGAACTCGGCATGCACGACACCGCGGCGTTCGACATCTCCGCGGGCTGCGCGGGCTTCTGCTACGCACTGGGCAACGCGGCGGCGCTGGTCCGGGCGGGGCAGGCCCGCCACGTGCTCGTGATCGGTGTCGAACGACTCTCGGATCTGCTCGACCCCACCGACCGCACGTGCGCGTTCATCTTCGCCGACGGCGCCGGCGCCGCGGTGGTCGGACCGTCCGACACCGAGGGCATCGGCCCCGTCGCGTGGGGGTCGGACGGCTCCCAGACCGAGGCCATCAAGCAGGACAAGGACTTCGCCCGGTACTTCGCGGAAGTGGAGGCGGCCGGCGGCAGCGGGACCGTGCCCGAACGGCCCTACATCCGCATGAACGGCGCCGCGGTGTTCCGGTGGGCCGTCACCTTCCTGGAGAAGGCGTGCCGCGACGCCCTCAGCAAGTCCGGGGTCACCGTCGACGACCTGGACGCCTTCGTGCCGCATCAGGCCAACAGCCGGATCACCGACGCGTTGATTCGCGCGTTGTCCCTCCCCGATTCGGTCGCGGTCGCGCAGGACATCGCCGAGACCGGGAACACGAGCGCCGCGTCGATTCCGCTCGCGATGGAGCAGCTGCTCCGATCCGGCGAGGCGAAACCCGGCGACACCGCACTGCTGCTGGGATTCGGCGCGGGGCTCGCGTATGCGGGGCAGGTCGTGCGGCTTCCGTCGCTCGGGTGACGACCCGCCGGAACGACAGCGGCGCTGCGGTCCCGGCCGGGACCGCAGCGCCGCGTCCGGCTCGATTCAGTCCTTCGGACCACCGGCAACGTAGATGACCTGACCCGACACGAAGCCGGACCCCTCGGACGCGAGGAACGACGCGGTGTGCGCGATGTCCTCCGGCTTGCCGACGCGCGCAACAGGGATCTGCGACGCGGCGGCGGCCTTGTAGTCCTCGAACGGGACGCCGACGCGCGCGGCGGTCGCGGCGGTCATCTCGGTCTCGATGAAGCCCGGTGCGATCGCGTTGGCGGTGACGCCGAACTTGCCGAGCTCGATCGCGAGGGTCTTGGTGAAGCCCTGCATACCGGCCTTGGCGGCGGAGTAGTTGACCTGCCCGCGGTTGCCCTGCGCGGACGTGCTCGACAGGTTGACGATGCGGCCGAACTGGTTGTTCACCATGTACTTCTGGGTGGCGCGGGTCATGAGGAAGGCGCCGCGCAGGTGCACCGCCATGACCGCGTCCCAGTCCTCGACGGTCATCTTGAACAGCAGGTTGTCGCGGGTGATGCCGGCGTTGTTGATCAGAACGGTGGGCTCACCGAGTTCGGTGGCGATCTTCTCCACCGCGGCGGCGACGGACTGCTCGTCGGCGACGTTCGCGCCGACCGCGAGGGCCTTGCCCCCCGCGGCCTCGATCGCGGCGACGGTGTCGGCGCAGGCGTCGGCGTCGAGATCGAGGACCGCGACCTGCAGGCCGTCCTCGGCAAGGCGCTTGGCGACGGCGGCGCCGATGCCGCGTGCGGCTCCGGTGACGATGGCGGTGCGGACTGTTGAGCTCACTTCATACCTCCAGGGGGTGGGTGGACGATCAGTTGATTGTGAGGCCACCGTCGACCGCGAGGGTCTGGCCGGTCACGTACCCGGCCGCGTCGGAGACCAGCCACACGAGGGTCGCGGCGAGCTCGGCCGGGTCACCGGTCCGGCCGAGGACGATCCGCGACGTCATGCTGTCGATGTATCCGTCGGGGTATTCGTCGGTCATCTCGGTCGCGAAGAATCCCGGGGCGATCGAGTTGACGCGGATGCCCTTGCGGGCGCCCCACTGCTGCGCGAGGTCGCGGGTCAGGCCGATGACGCCGGCCTTGCTGGCGGCGTACGCGGCCTGCGGCAGGCCCGCGGTGGTGATGCCGAGGATGGAGGAGATGTTGACGATCGAGCTGCCCGGCTGCATCACGCGACCGGCGGCCTGCGCGGCCCAGTAGGAGCCGTTGAGGTTGATGTCGATGACGCGGCGGAACTGGTCCGGGGTCTCCTTCGTGGCGGGGACCGCGGTGCCGATGCCGGCGTTGTTGACGAGGATGTCGACCTTGCCGAACTGTTCGACGGCGGCGTCGACCATGCGCTGCGCCTGGTCCGGGTCGGCGATGTCGGTTTCGACGGTGACCGCGCGACGTCCGGCGGCGCGGACGAGCTCGGCGGTCTCCGCGAGCCGGTCGGCGCGGCGGGCCGCGAGCACGACGTCGGCCCCGGCCTCGGCCAGCGCCTGCGCGAACGCGACACCGAGGCCGGATGATGCGCCGGTGACGATTGCGACGCGATCGTCGAGGCGGAACCTGTCGAGAGCGGACACAGTTTCTCCTGGAAAGTGACGGGGCTACCGATGTGTATAGCCCAAACGGAGGCGAGTCTCCAACCGGACACGCCCGAAAACCATTAGGCCGCATGTCTTTTCAGACATACGGCCTAATGGTGTGTTAACCCTTGCCTATGTGGGTGTCAGCTCAGGCGCTCGAGGACCATCGCCATGCCCTGGCCGCCGCCGACGCACATGGTCTCGACGCCGAACTGCTTGTCGTGGGCCTGCAGGTTGTTGATCAGCGTGTTCGTGATGCGCGCACCCGTCATACCGAACGGGTGTCCGAGTGCGATCGCACCGCCGGAGACGTTGAGCTTGTCCTCGTCGATGCCCAGTTCCCGGGCCGAGCCGAGCACCTGCACGGCGAACGCCTCGTTGATCTCGAACAGATCGATGTCGGACACCGACTTGCCGGCCAGCGCCAGCGCCTTCTTCACGGCCTCGATCGGGCCGAGGCCCATGATCTCCGGCGACAGACCCGACACACCGGTCGAGACGACGCGCGCGAGCGGGGTCAGACCCAGCGCCTTGGCCTTGGTGTCGGACATGATCACCAGCGCCGCGGCCCCGTCGTTGAGCGGGCACGCGTTGCCGGCGGTGATCGTGCCGTCCGGGCGGAACACCGGCTTGAGCTGGCTGACCGCCTCGTACGTGGTGCCGGCGCGCGGGCCGTCGTCGGTGGAGACGACGGTGCCGTCGGGCAGCGTCAGCGGGGTGATCTCCTTCTCGAAGAACCCGGACTTGATGGCATCTTCCGCACGGTTCTGCGACCGGACGCCCCACCGGTCCTGATCCTCACGGGAGATCCCGGTGAACGAGGCGACGTTCTCGGCGGTCTGGCCCATCGCGATGTAGACGTCGGGCAGCAGGCCGTCCTGACGCGGATCGGTCCACGCGGTGCCGCCCTCGGCGAGCTTCGCGGTGCGGGCCTCGGCGTCCGCGTAGAGCGGGTTCTTCGTGTTCGGCAGGCCGTCGGCGTTGCCGGTGATGTAGCTCGACACCGACTCGACACCGGCGGAGACGAACACGTCACCCTCGCCGGCCTTGATCGCGTGCAGCGCCATGCGGGTGGTCTGCAGCGACGACGAGCAGTACCGGTTGACGGTCACGCCCGGCAGGAAGTCGTAGCCGAGCTGCACCGCGACGGTCCGTGCGATGTTGAAGCCGGACTGGCCGGCGGGTTGGCCGCAACCCATGAGGAGATCGTCGATCTCGGTGGGGTCGAGCTCGGGGACCTTCGCGAGCGCGGCGGCCACCATCTGGGCGGCCATGTCGTCGGGGCGCACCGACTTGAGCGAACCCTTCATCGCGCGGCCGATGGGCGAACGTACTGCGGAGACGATCACTGCTTCGGGCATCGGAAGCTCCTTCGGAGTAAGTGACGAATCAGTGGGACTACAGGCCGAGATCGCGGCCGATGAGTTCCTTCATGATCTCGTTGGTGCCGGCCCAGATCTTAGTGACGCGGGCATCCTTCCAGGCACGGGCCACACGGTACTCGTTCATGAAGCCGTAGCCGCCGTGAATCTGCACGCACGCGTCGAGAACCTCGGACTGCGTCTGCGCCGACCACCACTTCGCCTTGGCGGCGTCGACGGCGCTGAGCTCACCGTCGGCGTGGGCCTCGACGGCCTGGTCGACGTACGCCTCGGCGACCTCGATCTTGGTGACGAGCTCGGCGAGCAGGAACTTGTTGTACTGCATGGTGCCGATGGCCTTGCCGAACGCCTTGCGCTCCTTGGCGTACTCGATGGTCTCGAGCAGGATGTGCTTGGCGTGGTGCACGTTGTTGACGGCGGAGCCGAGGCGTTCCTGCGGGAGCAGCTTCATCATCGAGATGAAGCCCATGCCCTCTTCGCCGAGGAGGTTCTTGCCCGGGACGCGAACGTCCTTGAAGAACAGTTCGGCGGTGTCGGCCTCGGGCTGGCCGACCTTGTCGAGCTTGCGGCCGTTCTCGAAGCCCTCCATGCCGCGCTCGACGACGAGCAGCGAGATGCCCTTGGCGCCCTTCGACGGATCGGTGCGGGCCGCGACGACCACCAGGTCGCAGTTGTAGCCGTTGGTGATGAAGGTCTTCGCGCCGTTGAGGATCCAGTCGTCGCCGTCGCGGACCGCGGTGGTCTTGAGGTTGGCGAGGTCCGAACCACCGGACGGTTCGGTCATGCCGATCGCACAGATCAGCTCACCGGTGACGCAACGCGGAAGCCAGCGCTCGCGCTGCTCCTCGTTACCCAGGTGGACGATGTACGGCACGGTGATGTCGGAGTGGATGCCGAGCGACGACGACAGCGCCATGTTCGCGCGGGCGAACTCCTCGGCGAGGACCGCGTTGAAGCGGTAGTCGCCGGCCTCCATGCCGCCGAAGCGCTCGGGGATCTCGAGTCCGAGGAAGCCGGCCTTGCCCGCTTCGATCCAGATGTCGCGGGGAATCTCGTGACGTTCGATGAGTTCCTCGGCACGGGGCAGCACGAACCGGTTCACGAACTCGCGAGCCGACTCGCGGAACGCCTCGTGATCGGGACCGTACAGGGTGCGTCGCATTCAACCGCTCCTAATCTAAGCACTCGCTTATAATCTAAGCGTTTGCTTATGGTGGACCCTGTGAGGCAGGTTGTCAACTGCCGGGGCAACGCAGGGAGAGCGACAGTGACCACATCGAGAGACGCCGTGATCAGCGGATCCAAGGCAGCGGCCCGACTACGGGAAGCCGCCGTCGAGGCGTTCGCCGAGAACGGGTACGGCGGCACCACCACCCGGCAGATCGCCGCGCGCCTCGACATGAGCCCGGCCGCGATGTACCCGCACTACAAATCCAAGGAAGAACTGCTCTACGCGATCAGCTACGAGGGGCACGACCTGGCGCTGCGGGTCGTGCAGGACGCCGACATCCCCGACACCGACGCCACCCGTCGCCTCACCACGATCGTCCGGTGCTTCGCCGAATGGCAGGCCGAGAACCACAGCCGTGCCCGCGTTGTCCAGTACGAACTCACCGCTCTCACCCCGGAGCACTACCGCGTCATCACCGGACTGCGGCGGCGCACCACGCAGGTGGTCCGCGACGTCGTCGACGCCGGCCTCGCCGCCGGTGAGTTCACCGTGCCCGACGCCGAGGGCGTCACCCTCGCGCTGATGTCGCTGTGCGTCGACATCTGCCGCTGGTACCCGTCGGGCCGCTACCAGGATCCCGAAACCATCGGCGCGCTCTACGCCGATCTCGCGCTGCGCCTCGTCGGCGCCGTGCACTGAGCCGTAGGTCGTAGGCGTGCCGCGCCGCGAAATCCGCACGGCCACTGGACAACCGCCGATGCCACCCCGCGCGCGGATGTTGCCACGGAGTGCGGTTGTCCGGGAGTAGTCTCGACGACATGACCGAGCGCGATCGGGACCCCGACGGCAAGCCGAAGAACGCCCGCCCCCGTGACGCGCTGGGCCGTCCACTCCCCTACGGCGAGGAGGGCGTCGACCCCGTCCCCGAGGACCTCGACCTGTCCCCGAACGAGGCCATCACCGAGGCCCAGCGACTGCTCGACCACGGGTACCCGTTCCACGCACACGAGGTGTTCGAAGGGTCGTGGAAATCCGCGCCGCTCGAGGAACGCACCCTGTGGCAGGGGCTCGCGCAGCTCGCGGTCGGGCTGACCCACCTGCTGCGCGGCAACCCGTCGGGCGCCGCCTCGCTGCTCGAACAGGGGCAGGCGCGGGTGCGGCACTACGAGGACGCGCCCCCGCACGGCCTGGACATCGACGGCCTGTCCGCGTGGGCGGACCACCTTCTCGCCGAGATCGACCGCGGCGACCCGATCCCCGAACCGCCCGTGCCGCGCCTGCGGATGCCATGATGCGGTGATGTCGATCCTGCCGATGTTCCCGCTGGGAACAGCGCTGCTACCGGGCGATCACCTGCCGTTGCGTGTGTTCGAACCCCGGTATCAGCAACTGGTCGACGACTGCCTGGCCGCACCCGACGGGCCGCGCTTCGGTGTCGTGCTCATCGCGCGCGGACACGAGGTCGGCGGCGGCGACGTCCGGTACGGCGTCGGGACGGTCGCGCGGATCGTCGTCGACACCGAACTCGGCGGCGGCCACCACCGGCTCGAATGCCTCGCCGAGGAGCGGATCCGCATCCTCCGGTGGTTGCCGGACGATCCGTACCCGCGGGCCGAGGTCGAGCCGTGGCCCGACACACCGTCCGAGGGCACGGATCTGTCCGGGCTGACGGGACTGTTCGGGAAGCTGTACGGACTGCTCGACCGGCTCACCGAGGACGGCGTGACGCCCCCGCGCGCCGACGACCTGCCCGACGAGCCCGGAGCCCGGCTGTACGCGCTGTCGCGGTGGGTGCCGATGGGCGAGGCCGACCGACTCGCCCTGCTGTCCGCGCCGGGACCCGACGAACGCCTCGCCGTTCTCGCGGAGGCGATCTCCACGGCGATCGACCTCGCCGAATGGCAGCTGAAAGAGCGATAGCTCGTTCCGGGGCTCCGTCACTGATCACGCAGGGCTACCAAGGCGTCCGTGCGCTGATCGATCCACGTGCGCATCGAATCGACGCTCGCCTGCAGGGTTTCCCGGGTGAGGCCGTCGCTCACCGGGACGGTCGCGGCGATCTCGTCCAGGAGTTCGCCGGCACGCCCACTGCCGTACATCTGCTCGAACAGACCCCAGTAGGCACTCTCGTACACGGCCGTGAATGCGTCCGAGTCGAGGAGCCGGGTCTTCAGCGGATTGCCCATCGTCATCCCGGGCAATCCACCGTCCTGCGGTGGTGTCGGCACTTCCGGCGGCGGCATGCCCGCGCCGGGCCCGTCACCGCCGCGCCCCATCATGCCGACCGAGTCGTGCGGGCCGGCGCTCGTGTCGCCCTGCATCGCCAGGTTCAGATCCCAGGACACGACGGTGATCTTCTTCGTGTCCAGGTCGAACCAGAGGTAGTAGTTCTGGCCCGGTCCGGCCATGTCGTCACCGTTGACGAGCAGGTTCTGCGTCGCCACGTAGCGGGCGAAGGATTCGACGTCGACCCAGTCCCCCAGATGCGCGTCGAACTCTTCGCTGCTCGCCGTGTCCATCCATTTCAAGAAGTTCACGATCGGTTGCAGATTCCCGGTCCCGACGGCGTTGATCTGCTTGAACTGATCGGCATAGGACGACTGGTCGTCGTCGACGTACTCGAAACGCGAACTCGCATCTGCCTTGTACAGATAGCCGTCACCGTCGAACAACGAATTGGCGTAGCCGTCGTCGGGATGCTCGAGCAGCAGCCGCGTCGTCGTGGCGCTGCCGTTGATCGAGTACACCGTGTACGCGTATCGCTGTGTCGGCTGGCCGGTTTCGGCGGTGAGCGACAACGCCATCGCCTCGTTCAGCACCGGTGTTCCCGGGCGCACCGACAGCTCGGTCATGCCCTGATAGGCGCGGCCGGAGGAGTTCTCGTCGAAGCTGATGAGCAGCGGCAGCGAGGTCGGATCGTCCTCCGAAGCCGACGACATCATGCCACCCCTGTGCCCGGGAACGAAGTCCTCGGGCAGTTCTGATCCCTCCGGCGGTTCCAGGCCCTCCGGCGGCTGGAAACCCGATCCGCCGGGCACGGCGTCGTCGCCGCGCACTCCCATGAGGGTCGAGTTGCCCTTGAGCCGCACGGACACGTCGTTGACGAATGTGCCGTCTATCGTGAGATCGGCGAGGATCCACTTCTTCTCATCGGTCTTCTGGAAGGAGGTGATCATGTCGTCGTATTCGGCGTCGGATATCTCGAGAGACACGTCGTGCTGCACCGAACTGTCGAACAGATCGACGGTGCCGCTGATGTTGTCGGTGATCTCCGACGCGATGATCGCGGCGTCCCCGGTGATGTAGGGACGGATCCTGGCGGATCCGAACACGGTTCCCACGGTCGTGACGAACGCGACGAACACCACCAGCAGCGTCCAGTGCTGACGCAACGACGTCGGGATCCGATGTTTCAGCCGACGCCGCTGTTTCAGCGGACGCCGCGGACGGGGCTCGCCGCCGGTGGTCGTCCCGCTCATCAGATATCCGTCTGGTCGTATCCGGTCAGGACGGTGACGCGCTGGCCGGTGTTGACCGCGCTCAATGCCGCGATCAACTCGGACGACTTCTTACCCTTGCGCAACTGCGCCGTGTAGTACAGCTCGGTCAATGCTCCCGAACGGACGGATTCGGTGGAGACCAACTCGAATTCCGTGCAGAACCGGATGAGGACGTCTTCGACGAGCGCGTCGAACTCCGGCTCCGGCGGGACCTGAACCTTCACGACCTGGCGCTGCACATCGAGCTTGAACCAGGTGAACTTGTTCATGATCAGCAGAACGAGGCAGATCGCGACGGTCGCGGCGACGGCGAGGATGTAGAACCGGGTGCCGGTGGTCATGCCGATCGCCATCACCAGGAAGATGAACCCGACATCACGGGTTTCCTTGATGGCGTTGCGGAATCGCACGACCGACAATGCGCCGACGAGCGCGAACGCCCGGGCGATGTTCGACCCCACGACGAGCATGATCAGCGAGATGATCATGCCGACCATCACGAGCGTCTGCACGTAGGACTGGCTGTAGGAGACGTTCTTGTGGGTGTAACGGTAGACCCAGCCGATGACGGCGGACAGCACGAACGCGAGCGACAGCGACACGATGCTGTCGAATGTCGTGAACGTCCCACTGAGATCCTGCAGGTCGAAATTCATTGGTGTCCTATTGTTCGGAATTGGTACAGCAGCGCGAAAAACACTGCGTGGGTGGTCAACTCACGGCCGGGACCGGGCCGTCGAGGAGGTCGTCCGGGACGGGGTCGTCGTACCCGCCGGGCAGGATCAGTTCGGGCACGCCGATGCGCGAGCGCGGCGCCGACCCGAACGCCTGCACCGACTGGCAGTACTTCGACACGCGGATCACCGACATGTCCAGTCGTGCAGTCAGATCCGTCGCCCAGTACGGAACCCGCTCGTTCGCCTTGAGTTCGACGATGGCCAGCTTCGGCGGGATAGTGAAACGGTTCTCGGCGCCGGACGCGAAACGGAAGTCGCGGTCGCGGCCGTGCACCTTGTGATCGATCGTCACCCGCAGGCCGAGATCGGCTTCGCGGCCGACGAACGCCTCCCTCAGGTAGCCGGTGGTGACGATGGGCCGCAGATCGAGATTTCCGATCAGGGTGGTCACCTCGTTCACGAACGGCTGCTGCGCCGGACCGCAGTCGATCTTCTCGCGGCCGTCCAGCCACCGCCGCGCCGGCCCGTAGGGCAGTGCGATACGCCTCTTCTGGGTGACTCGGTTGACACGCTGCTTGATCTCGATCTGCACCGTGGTGTCGTCGGTGCAGTTCGCCGGGTTGCCGTACAACCGCATCCGGAGCTTGCGCCGGAACTTCAGGCCCTCGATCTTCTCCCAGTAGAAGCGCAGATCCGCGGTGTCGTAGTACAGCGAAGTCACCGGGTATCCCCCGCGAGGGGAGAACGGATCGGTGTCCATCCGGGCGGCGAGCTCGGCCCGCAGCTCCGGAACCTTCATCTCGTCGACGAGGTACTTGATCTCGTACCGGTTGAAGGCGTGCAGCTTGCTCGCCGTCAGTTGATAACCAGCGGGAACGGCCGGAACGTCCTCGGCCGACCCGGTTCGATCATGCGACGAGGATCGCTTCCGGAATCGATCGATGAGGCTCATTGGCGGCAACTCCCGGCTGATCGGTGGCAAATACGTGAACGCTCCGAGTACATCCGAGGACCTTCCCGGGAAGCTGGAAGGACGCTGGCAATCGCCTGTGAGGCGGCACTCCGGCCGAGCCTCGGGAACTTTCCGCCCCGTCGACGCATCCTACCGATCGACAGACGAAGCAGAATCCGCATGGGCTGCAAGGACTGTCGAAACCACATACACGAAACGGGAGGGTTCATGAGTTTGAAGTCGAGCATCGGTCGGGCAGCAGCGGGGTGCATCTTGGCGTTCGGTGCGATGTCGATCGGAGTCGGCGGCGGGGTCGCGACAGCGGCGGCAGACACGACGATCAACTGCCAGCCGATCCAGCCGGGCGACTACAATCCCCAGCCGGGCGTCTATACCCATCGGTGCGAAGTGTTGACCGACGGTGGGGTCATGGTCGAGTCGTTCCACGCATGAGGGCCACGTCAGTTCTCGCAGGACCGAGTCGCGTCCTGCGATGACATCCGAATGCCCCGAGCACTTCCCGGTGCTCGGGGCATTCGCCATCACGACCGGAACGGCATCACGCAGCGTCGCGCTGTGCGTTCGAAGACCACGGACCCGGCGGCACCCGCACTCAGCCGACGATCACGACCTCGAGGGTGCGCGGCCCATGCACGCCCTCGACACGTTCGAGTTCGATGTCCGACGTCGCCGACGGACCGCTGATCAACGTGGTCGGCCGTTCCGGCACGAGCCTCGCAAGCGCTTCCGGCACACCGACTTCGACGGTGCCGAGCGGCACGACGCAGACGTGCAGATCCGGCACGAGCGTCAACGCGCGCCGGCCCTGGTCCGCGCTGCCGTCGAGGAAGATGGTGCCGGTCTCGGCGCAGGACACCGTCGACGCGGTCACCACACCGTCCAGCGCCTCCAGTTCCGGTGCCGGAACGGCGGCCGAGTCGACGACAATCTCGCCTCGGAATTGTGTCAGCCAGGACTCGTCGAGACCCGCAGGCACCCCCACTCGCTCGACCTTCCGATCGGCGAGCACCCGGGCGAGGACTGCGGGCAATTCGTCGGCGCTGCACCGGTGCACGTGGGCCTTGTAGTCGAGCAAGCGATCCGCGAACAGCTCGTAGCGTTCGTCGTCGGGCAGGGTGCGGCCGGTGCGGTAGGCGCGCGGAATCGTCACGGGCGCGGGCGGTGCGAGCGTCAGCGCGTCGCGGATCCGGCCGAGCACCGTCTCGCGTGCGCTCATCGGTCGTCGCCTTCCCGCCGCGCCTGCGCGAGCGCCGCGCGGCCCTCGTCGGAGTCCCACCACTGCCGGAACGTCTGTTTCGGTGGTGCCGGGATGTCGCGGGTCGCGGTCCAGCCGCCGAGCGCGCCGGGCAGCGCGGAGATGGTGCCCTTCTTCCCGGCCACGATCCGGCCGCCGAGGCCGCCGGCCTTCTGCGCCGCGGTCCAGCGCCGCGACGACGACATCGCGATCGCCGCCGCCCTCATCGCCGCGGACTCGACGGTGAGTCCCGCGTGCTCGACCTTCTGGTGGCGCAGTTCGACGAGTAGGGAGGGGATGTCGATCTTGACGGGGCACGCGTCGAAGCACGCCCCGCACAGGCTCGATGCGAACGGCAGCGTCGCGTTCGGGTCGCCGGGTTCGCTCATGCCCGCGAGCTGCGGGGTGAGCACCGCCCCGATCGGACCCGGATAGGTCGAGCCGTAGGCGTGGCCGCCGGTGCGTTCGTAGACGGGGCACACGTTGAGGCATGCCGAGCATCGGATACAGTGCAGCGCTTCGCGTCCCACCGAATCGGCGAGCGCGGCGGTGCGGCCGTTGTCGAGCAGGATCAGGTGGAACTCCTGCGGTCCGTCGCCGGGGGTGACACCCGTCCACATCGACGTGTACGGGTTCATGCGCTCCCCCGTCGACGACCGCGGCAGCAATTGGAGGAACACCTCGAGGTCGCGGTAGGTGGGCAACAGCTTCTCGATGCCCATCACGGTGATGAGCGTCTGCGGCAGCGTCAGGCACATTCGCCCGTTGCCCTCGGATTCGACGACCGCGAGGGTGCCGGTCTCGGCGATCCCGAAGTTCGCGCCCGACACCGCGACCGGCACGGTCATGAACTTGTGGCGCAGGAACTTTCGCGCAGCTTCCGCGAGGTGCGCCGGGTTGTCGTCGAGATCCGGATCGACGCCCGGCATTTCGCGCAGGAAGATCTCACGGATCTCGGAACGGTTGCGGTGGATCGCGGGGACGAGGATGTGCGAGGGCGTGTCGTGGCCGAGCTGGACGATGAGTTCGGCCAGATCCGTCTCGTGCGCGACGATGCCCTCGGCTTCGAGGTATTCGTTGAGCCCGATCTCCTGGGTCGCCATGGATTTGACCTTGACGATCTCCCCGGACCCGGTGTCGCGCACCAGCTGCGCGACGAGCGCGTTCGCCTCGCCGGCGTCGGCGGCCCAGTGCACCATGCCGCCGCGCGCGATGACGGCGGCTTCGAGCTGTTCGAGCAGTTCGGGCAGGCGGGCGAGCACGTCCGCCTTGACGGCGGCGCCGGTGTCGCGAAGGGCCTGCCAGTCGGGCACCTCCCCGGTCACGCGCAGCCGCTTGGCGCGGATCGTGTGGGTGGCCTTGCCGATGTTGCGGCGCAACTGGCTGTTCCCGAGTTCGTGATGCGCTGCGTCCGGGAATGTTTCGACACCGCGCAGATTTCCGGAACCGCGCGGCGGGACGGTGGGGGTGCCGAGTGCGGTGGTGTTCATCCGGTCACCACCGGGGCGTCGACGGAGGCGAGGATCTCGGCGAGGTGCACGGTCCGGCCTCCGGCTTTCAGTCGCGACATGCCGCCGCCGATGTGCATCAGGCACGACGAATCGCCGGCCGCGCAGTATTCGGCGCCGGTGGCGGCGATGTTGCGGAGCTTGTCGGACAGCATGGCCGTGGATGTCTCGGCGTTCTTGATCGCGAACGTGCCGCCGAAACCGCAGCACGAGTCCGCTTCGGGGAGTTCCACCAGGTCGATGTCGCGGACGTTGCGCAGCAGCTGCAGCGGCTTGTCGCCGACGCGCAGCATGCGCAGCGAGTGACAGGTGGGGTGGTAGGTCACACGATGCGGGTAGCGGGCGCCGACATCGGTGACGCCGAGGACGTCGACGAGGAACTCCGACAGTTCGTACGTCTTGGCCTTGACCGTTTCGACGCGCCGACACAGCGCGGGGTCGCCGTAGCGTCGGGCGACGATCTCGTGCTGGTGCCGCACCGATCCGGCGCACGACCCGGACGGGACGACGACGGCGTCGACGGACGTGTCGCCGAAGGTGTCGACGTAGTTGCGCACCAGCGGCAGCGCGTCGGGCTGGTATCCGGTGTTGACGTGCATCTGTCCGCAGCAGGTCTGGCCGGGCGGGAACACGACATCGTGACCGAGCCGGGCCAGGAGCAGGGCCGTGGCTTTCACCGCACCGGGGAACAGGGTGTCCCCGAGGCAGGTGGCGAACAACGCGACTCGCATGGTGGATCTCCGCATCCGAACTGTGGGTTCGACCACAGTAGCGCGAGGGCCCGAAAGCTCGGTGAACGGAGCACCCCTCCCGATGGTGTACTGTGGAGAACGCAACGCGGGGTGGAGCAGCTCGGTAGCTCGCTGGGCTCATAACCCAGAGGTCGCAGGTTCAAATCCTGTCCCCGCTACCACCACCGGCCCGGACTCTCACGAGTCCGGGCCGGTTTCGTTGCTCCCGGGGTAGATTCCGCCTTGTGCGACCTGTCAGGCAGGCAACCGGGAGAGTGCGATGAGTGAGGACAAGCCGAGCGAGCCACCATCCCGGCAGCGCAACACACCCCGTTGGCTGCGGCCCGCCGTCTTGTACGTCCTGCTCGCGGTCGCCGCCTACCAACTCTCGGGTTGGCTGTTCGTCAACCTGCGCGACTTCCTCGGATTGCTGTTCCTGGCGTGGTTGCTGAGCATCACGCTCGAACCGGTCGTGGACCGGCTCGACCGGTTCGGAATGCGGCGCGGCGCCGCCACCGGGCTGGTGCTGTTCGGCCTGATCGCGTTCGTGATCGGGTTTCTCGCGTTGTTCGGGACGCTGCTCGCCGAGCAGCTCGGCCAGTTGCTCAAGGCACTTCCCGACGCGATCACCACGGCCACCGAATGGTCCAACCGCACCTTCGACACGAACTTCTCGACCGGCGACGAACTCATCAAGCTCACCCCCGAGACCATCAAGGATCTCGCGCAGCGGTTCACCCCCGGTGTGCTCGGCGTGGTGTCCTCCGTGGTGAGCGTCGTGTTCCAGGCCCTCACACTGCTGCTGTTCGTGTTCTACATGTCGGCGGAGGGTCCCTCGCTGCGGCGCACCATCTCGAGCTGGTTCCCCGCCCGGCAACAGAAGATCATCGCGACGGTGTGGGAAACATCCGTCGAGAAGGCCGGCGGGTACGTCGTGTCCCGGCTGATCCTCGGGGCCATCAGCGCCATCGGCACCGGCATCTTCCTGATGATCATCGGTGTGCCCTACTGGCTGCCGCTCGCACTGTGGACGGGCATCGTGTCGCAGTTCGTCCCGACCCTGGGCACCTATCTCGCGATCGCACTGCCCGCGATCATCGCCGCCGCCAACGACCCCATCGACGGACTGTGGGTCGTGCTCTTCGGTACCGCCTATCAGCAGGTCGAGAACTACGTGCTGCACCCGCGTATCACGTCGCGGACCGTGTCGATCCACCCCGCGGTCGCGTTCGGGTCGGTGATCGTGGGGGCGTCGCTGTTCGGAGCGATGGGCGCCCTGGTGTCCGTCCCGGTCGTCGCGGTGCTGCAGGCCCTCGTCGAAACGTACGGTCACCGTTACGAACTCGTCGTCCAGCCGGGCGAGACCGACCGCGCCGAGCCGCCGGGCAAGGACGAGGACGAGGACTGAAGGCGCGCTTCGCGCCTACCGCGCCGCCATGTCCCGCACCGCCACGTGCGCGAACAGCATGCTCGCGCCGATCGGGTTGCCCCCACCCGGGTACACCGTGCCGCTGGCCGCGGCCATCGTGTTGCCCGCCGCGTAGAGGCCCGGAATCGGCTCGCCGGCCGGCGTCAGGACCCGCGCGGACGGATCGGTGCGCAACCCGCCCTTCGTGCCCAGATCGGAGATCCCGAACGCCGCCGCGTGGAACGGGCCCTGCTCGATCGGGACCATCGGGGACTTTCCGCCGGAGAACGCCCGGTCGTACGGTTCGTCGCCGCGGCCGAAGTCCTCGTCGACCCCGGAGGCGGCGAACTCGTTGTAGCGGGCGACGGTCGCGACCAGCGTGTCGGCGGGGACACCGATCTGCTCGGCGAGTTCCTCGAGGGTCTCCCCCGTCTTCCACAGACCGGCCGCGACGTACTTCTCGGTCTCGACCATCGGCACATTCGTTGCCTTGACGGGCGGAACACCGTCGTCCTTGTTGTCGTAGATCATCCAGAACGGCAACGTCACCGAACCGTCGTCCATCTGCGCGATGATGTCCCGTCCGAGACGGTCGTAGGGTGCCGACTCGTTGACGAACCGCTTGCCGTCCTGGTTGACGAAGATGCCGCCGGTGAACCACAGCGCGAACGCCGAGCGCCCGTCCGGATGGGTCATGCCGGGCGACCACCATGCCTCGCCCATGAGGTCGGTGTCGGCGCCGGCGGCGATGCCCGCCAGGTGCGCCTTGCCGAGATTCGACCACGGCCCCATCGAATCCCGTGCCACACCGGGAACGCCGTACTCGGCGCGCATCTCGTCGTTCTGCTCGAACCCGCCGGCCGCGAGCACGACACCACGCCGGGCACGGATTGCGCGACGCTCACCGTCGTGTTCGACGATGCCGCCGACGACCGTGCCGTCCTCGACGACGAGGTCGACGAGCGGCGTGTTCCGGTGGGTGCTCACGTGTGGGAACTTCTTCAGCGCCAACAGGAATCGGCCGACAAGTGCGCGGCCGCCGATGAGATGTCCGGGCAGTGCGTCGCCGTTGCGTTCGCGGCCGAGGGGTCCACGGACGGACTCGTTGAGGTCCTCGATTCCCTTCCCGGACAGCGGTGCCGGAGCGATGTGCCGGCCCGTCGCGCTGGCCTTGGGTGCCTTGCCGAAGTAGTCGGGCCACGGCAGCACCTGGAATTCCAGATCCGCGTCGATTTCGAGATAGTCGATGAGCGGGGCGCCGCCGGTGACGTATGCGTCCTGCAGTTCGCGGGGCGTGCGGTCGCCGACCACCGCGTGGTAGTAGGTGAGGGCGTCCTCGATGGTGTCGTCGTCGCCGGCGCGGCGCAGCACCGCGTTCGTCGGGAACCACACGCCGCCGCCACCGGAATAGGCGGTGGTGCCACCGAACTGCTCCGAGGCCTCGACGAGGATCACCGACAGGCCCTCACGGGCTGCGGTGTACGCGCCGCAGCACCCTCCGGCTCCCGACCCGACGACGAGCACGTCGCATTCTTCCGCCCAGTCCACCATCATTGCTCCCGATCGCTCGATCTCAGGCCGTCGAGCAGGAGGCTAGCGGCCCGATCGGCCTCGGCAGGCGAGTATCCCGGCCACCGGGAGATCCGGGCGGTGTTCATCCCCGAAGGGTGCACCCACCGAAGCGCAGCGTCGCCCGTCGGCCCTGTGCGGGCCGGCGGGCGACGGGAAGACGAGCGTCAGACGATCAGTGTCGCGGCGGTCGCGGCAACGACCTCCTCGCCACTGACTCCGGGAGCCGTCTCGACGAGCTTCAGGCCCTCGTCGGTGACGTCGATGACTGCCATGTCGGTGATGATCCGCTGGACGCAGCGCTTGCCGGTGAGCGGCAGGGTGCATTCCTCGAAGATCTTCGGCTCACCCTTCTTCGTGACGTGTTCCATCATCACGATGACGCGTCGCGCGCCGTGCACGAGGTCCATCGCACCGCCCATGCCCTTGACCATGGCACCGGGGATCATCCAGTTGGCGATGTCGCCCTTCGCGCTGACCTGCATCGCCCCGAGGACGGCGACGTCGATCTGGCCGCCGCGGATCATCCCGAAGGACTGCGACGAATCGAAGAACGAGGCGCCGGGAACGACGGTGATGAGTTCCTTGCCTGCGTTGATGAGTTCGGGATCGATCTCGTCCTCGTACGGGTACGGGCCGACGCCGAGCACACCGTTCTCCGAGTGCAGAATGACCTCGATGCCGGGATCGAGGAAGTTCGGGACCAGCGTGGGCATGCCGATGCCGAGGTTGACGTACTGCCCGTCGGACAGTTCCTGCGCGACACGCGCGGCCATCTGCTCGCGGGTCAGTTTCTTGGTGGCTGCCTGAGTCATGAACGGACCGTCCTGTTTTCGATGCCGACGGTGACAGGGCCGACGGGCACGACGCGCTGTACGTGGATGCCCGGCGTGTGGATCTCGTTCGGATCCAGCTCGCCGGGTTCGACGAGGTATTCGACCTGCGCGATGGTGATGCGACCCGAGGTCGCGGCCGGCGGGTTGAAGTTGCGGGCGCTCTGCCGGTAGACGAGGTTGCCGTGCCGGTCGCCCTTCCATGCGTGGACCAGGGCGTAGTCGGCGACGATGCCGCGTTCCATCACGTAGGTGACGCCGTCGAAGTCGCGGGTTTCCTTCGGCGGGGATACCACCGCGATGCCGCCCTTGCCGTCGTAGCGCAGCGGCAGTCCGCCCTCTTCGACCTGGGTGCCGACACCGGCCGGGGTGAAGAACGCCGGGATACCGGCGCCGCCGGCGCGCATGCGCTCGGCGAGGGTGCCCTGCGGGGTCAGCTCGACCTCGAGTTCCCCGGCGAGGTACTGGCGCGCGAACTCCTTGTTGGCGCCGACGTACGAGGAGATGGTCCGGCGGATGCGGCCCTTCTCCAGCAGCACACCGAGACCGAAGCCGTCGGTTCCGCAGTTGTTGCTGACCGTCTCGAGGTCGGTGGCGCCCTGGTCGAGGAGGGCATCGATGAGGATTTCGGGGACGCCGACCAGGCCGAATCCGCCGACAGCGATCGTGGCGCCGTCCGGGATGTCGGCTACGGCCTCGGCGGCGGTGGCAACGACTTTGTCCATGACCGAAGGATAGCGGGTCTTGTACGCATTGTGAACCCTCGTCCGTAATACGAACAACGGCTATGCTGAGGTGCATGACCGTCACGCTCAACTACGAACGGCACGGCGACCCCGCCGCCCCACCCGTGGTGCTCCTCGGCTCGCTGGGATCCGACCTGTCGATGTGGGCACCCCAGATCGACGCCCTGTCCGCCGTCGCGCACGTCCTCGTCGTCGACCATCGTGGACACGGGAAATCACCTGCGCCCCAAGGTCCTTACACACTCGACGAACTCGGCGGCGACATCGTGGCGCTGCTCGACGATCTCGGTCTCGACGCCGTGCACTTCGTCGGGCTGTCCCTGGGCGGGGCCGTCGGACAGTGGCTCGCCGCGCACCACCCCGAGCGGGTCCGCACCCTCACCTTGCTGTGCACCTCCGCCGCGTTCGCCCCGGCCGGACCGTGGCACGACCGCGCCGCGACCGTGCGCACCGGGGGCCTGGCCTCCATCGCCGAATCCATCGTGGACCGCTGGTTCACCGCCGGCCTGCGCGACCGCGATCCCGCCCTCGTCGCCCGGCACGTCGACATGGTGAAGTCGACGGCCGACGAAGGCTACGCCGCATGCTGCGAAGCACTCGCCACCTGGGACGGACGGCCCGACCTCGCGCGCATCACCGCCCCGACCCTGGTCGTCGCCGGTGCGCAGGACCCCGCGACCCCGCCCGCCACCATGCGCGCACTCGCCGAGGGCATCGCGGGCGCCACCTTCCACGTCGTCGATCCGGGTGCGCACCTCGCAAACGTCGAGCAGGCCGACCGCATCACCGAACTGGTGGTCGCGCACTTCGCGAACGACCGCTGACAGATGCGTGGAAGTATTGCGCCCGCCAGGCACGGACACGAGGGGGATGAGCGGATCGTGAGCGAGATCGATACGACGACGGACACTCCCGGCGCTTCCCCCGACTTCGTGCAGTCGCTGGCGCGGGGGCTGAGCGTGGTCAAGGCGTTCGACGCGGCGCACCCCCAGCGCACCCTCAGCGACGTCGCCAAGGCCACCGGCCTGACCCGCGCGACCGCACGCCGGTTCCTGCTGACCCTCGCCGAACTCGGATACGTCCGTACGGACGGGTCACGGTTCTGGCTGACGCCGCGCGTCCTCGAACTCGGCTACAGCTACCTGTCGAGCCTGACGTTGCCCGACGTCGCGCGCCCGCACCTCGAGGCGCTGGCGGCGGCGGTGCGCGAATCGACGTCGGTGTCGGTGCTCGACGGCGACGACATCGTGTACGTGGCGCGGGTGCCGGTCACCCGGATCATGACCGTGTCCATCACCCTCGGCACCCGCTTCCCCGCGCACGCGACGTCGATGGGCCGGGTGCTGCTCGCCGGGCTCACCCCGGCCGGACTCGACGCGTATCTGGCCCGTGCCGAACTGACACCCCTGACCGGCCGGACGGTCGTGACCGCCGACGACCTGCGTGCCCAACTCGACCGCGTGCGCCGCGACGGATACTGCGTCGTCGACCAGGAACTCGAGGAGGGCCTGCGTTCGCTCGCGGCTCCGATCCGCGATGCGTCGGGAGCGGTCGTCGCCGCGGTGAACATCTCGACACACGCGGCCCGCTACACCCGCGAGGTCGTCGACGAGGAGCTGGTCCCCGCGGTGGTCGCCGCGGCAGCCGCCATCTCCGCCGACCTCGCCAGCACCCAAACACATTAGGTACCAACGAAACCGAGGAACAACCATGCATGACGTCGTGATCTGCGAACCCCTGCGCACCCCGGTCGGCCGCTTCGGCGGCGTACTCTCCGCGGTCGCGCCGGAAGATCTCGCCGCGACCGTGATCCGCGAAATCGTCACCCGCACCGGAATATCGGGTGCAGATGTCGACGACGTCATCCTCGGGCAGGCCTCTCCCAACGGCGAATCCCCCGCCATCGGCCGGGTCGCGGCGCTCAATGCCGGTCTCGGCGTCGACGTCCCGGGTCTGCAGGTCGACCGGCGGTGCGGCTCGGGTCTGCAGGCGATCATCCAGGCCGTGATGCAGGTGCAGACCGGCGGGAGCGAGCTGATTCTCGCGGGCGGCGCGGAATCGATGAGCCAGGCCGAGTTCTACGCGACCGGCATGCGATGGGGCGTCAAGGGTGAGGCCGTCGCGCTCAACGACCGCCTGGCGCGCGCCCGGGTCACCGCCGGTGGACGCGACTTCCCGGTCCCGGGCGGAATGATCGAGACGGCCGAGAACCTGCGCGCGGAGTTCTCCATCAGCCGCACCGACCAGGACGCACTCGCCGTCCAGTCCCATCAGCGTGCGGTCGCGGCCCAGAAGAACGGCGTGTTCGCGCAGGAGATCGTGCCGGTGCCGGTGCCGCAGCGCAAGGGCGATCCCGTGCTGGTCGACACCGACGAGCACCCCCGCGCCGACACGAGCCTCGAAACGCTCGCCAAGCTCCGTCCGATCCGCGGCAAGGTCGACCGGAACGCGACCGTCACCGCCGGCAATGCGAGCGGCCAGAACGACGGTGCCGCGCTGGCAATCGTCACGACCGCGGAGAAGGCCGCGGCACTCGGACTGCGACCGCTCGCCCGCCTCGCGAGCTGGGCGGTCGCCGGCGTCCCGCCGCGCACGATGGGCATCGGCCCGGTCCCCGCGACCACACAGGCCCTCGGCAGGCTCGGTCTCTCGCTCGCCGACCTCGACGTCATCGAACTCAACGAGGCTTTCGCCGCCCAGGCCCTCGCCGTGACCCGGACGTGGGGCCTCGAACCCGACGACCCGCGCCTGAACCCCAACGGCTCCGGCATCTCCCTGGGTCACCCCGTCGGCGCCACCGGCGGACGGATCCTGGCGACCCTGCTCCGTGAGCTCGACCGCCGCGAGGGTCGCTACGGACTCGAAACCATGTGCATCGGCGGCGGCCAGGGTCTCGCCGCGGTCTTCGAACGCGTCGTCTGAACCCGTTGACGGGAACCATCATTCGGCCCGCCCGGGTGAAGGTTCCCATCACCCGGGCGGTCAGGACTCCGGAGCGACCCGCACGACGAGCTTGCCGAAGTTCCTGCCCTCGAGCAGCCCGACGAACGCGTCCGGCGCGGCGTCCAGTCCGTCGACGATGTCCTCCCGATACCTCAACGTGCCGCTGCGGACCCACTCGGAGGCGTCGCGGAGGAAGTCGTCGTGCATCTCCCGCACGAACTCGGACTGGATGAACCCGCGGACGGTCAGGCTCTTGACCAGAATCGTCCCGAAGAAGGCCGGCAAGCGATCCGGCGCGTCGGTGGCTACCGTGTTGTATTGAGACACCAACCCGCACACCGGCATCCGTGCATACAGGTTCAGCAGCGGGATCACCGCCGCCGTGACGGACCCGCCGACGTTCTCGAAGTAGACGTCGATGCCGTCCGGCACCGCCTCGCGCAGCCGCTCCGCGAAATCGGGGGCGCGGTGGTCGACGGCCGCATCGAATCCGAGGTCGTCGAGCAGATGCCGGCACTTTTCAGGTCCGCCGGCGATCCCGACCGCCCGGGCACCTTTGATCTTCGCGATCTGCCCGACCGCGGACCCGACGGGACCGCTCGCCGCCGCGACCACGACGGTCTCCCCCGCCTTCGGCTGCCCGATCTTCAACAGCCCCGAATACGCGGTGAAACCGGGCATGCCGAGGACACCGAGCGCCGTCGACAGCGGCGCCGCCTCCGGATCGAGCTTGCGCACCGCTCGCCCGTCGACGACGGCGTGCGTCTGCCAGCCGGTGCCCGCCAGCACGTAGTCGCCCTCCGCGAAGTTCGGGTGCCGCGACGTGACGACCTGCGCGACCGTCGCCCCGACCATCACCGCATCGAGCTCCACCGGCGGGGCGTAGGACTTCGCGGCGCTCATCCGTCCCCGCATGTACGGATCGAGCGACAGATACACCACCCGCACCAAGAGCTGACCGTCCCCGGGCTCGGGAACCGCGACGGTTTCGGTGCGGAAGTTCTCCGCGGTGGGCGCACCGACGGGTCGGGAGGCGAGGACGATCCGGGTGCTCTGGACATTCGTGGAGTCGCTCATGCGTCTCAGTGTGCCCGCCCGCGCCCGTACCTGTACGCCCGCACGCCCGGGCGAAGGCTTCCGCCCCCGGGCGCAACGGCTGCGCCCCGGACGGGAGCCGTCCGGGGCGCAGTTCGTCGGGATTCGGTCAGGCGATGGCCGGTGCGGGTTCGCGTTCGACGTCCGGGGTGTCCTCGGCAGTCGGTTCCTCCGCGACGGCGGCCGATTCGTTCCCGGCCGGAACCGGCTCCGCGGTCTGCGCATAGTAGAAATGCGGACGCCGGTGTCCGAGGAACGAACCGCACCACGACATCACCGCGATGTAGCGGTTGCGGAAGCCCACCAGGTACACGAGGTGCACCGCGAGCCACAGCACCCACGCGATGAAACCGGTGAGTTCGACCTTGCCGACGCGGGTGATGGCGCGGAACCGGTTGATGATCGCCATGCTGCCCTTGTCCCGGTACTGGAACGGGGTGCCGGCGGGGATCTTGCCGAGGATCATCTTCGCGACATGGCGGCCGCCCTGCATCGCGAACGGCGACTGCGCGGGCAGGTTGTCCAGCGTGACCATGTCGCCGATCGCGTAGATGTTGTCGGCGCGGCCGACGGTGAAGTCGTTGTCGACGAGCAGCCGGCCACCACGGACGGTGTCGCAGCCGGTGCGCTCGGCGAGGACGCCCGCGAAGTCGTTGGCTTGGATGCCGGCCGACCAGATGATCGTCTCGGCGGTGAGCCGGCGCGTCTCCTCGGTCGACGGCGTCGACAGGGTCGCACCGTGCTCGTCGATGTCGGTGACCATGGTGTTCAGCACCACGTCGACACCGGCCTTCTCGAGCGATTCCTTCGAGTAGTCGCTGAGCTTGCCACCGAACGGCGGGAGGACCTTGTCGGCGCCCTCGACGAGGGTGACGGTGACGTCGGCGGCGTTGATGTTGCCGATCGACTCCGCGAAGTAGCGCTGCGCGAGCTCCTTGATCTGGCCGGCCAGCTCCACACCGGTCGGGCCTGCGCCGACGACGATGAAGCTGAGCAGGTTCTTGCGGAGCTCGGGATCGGTGGTGATGTGCGCTTCCTCGAAGCACCGGATGATCTGGCGGCGCAGCTTCTCCGCGTCGTCGACCGTCTTGAGGGCGAACGTCAGGTCGGCGAACTCGTCGCGGCCGAAGTACGCCTGACGGGCGCCGGTCGCGGCGACGAGATGCTTGTAGCCGAGGGTGTGGCGCTTGCCGGCGGCCTCGTAGACGACGGTGTTCGCTTCGGGGTCGACATCGACGACGCGGCCGAGCCGGACGTCGGCGTTCGGGTACTTGGCGAGGATCGCACGCACCGAGGGGGCGATCTCACCGGGCGAGATGACACCCGTGGCGACCTGATACAGCAGCGGCTGGAACAGATGCTCGGTGGTCTCGGAGATCAGCACGAACGGGGTGCCCGCCTTCCCGAGCTTCTTCGCGGTCGCGAGGGCACCGAAGCCCGAACCCACGATGACGACGTCCGTCCGGTCGAACTCTGCATCGCCCATAACTGCCCAAACCTCCACACTGAAGTCGACTGAAGTCGATGTATGAGATCCAACGTATGTATCCGCCTCGCTCCGGTCCACTAACCTGGGAGATTCGAAATACTGTTATCTGATTTGCTCATAAATAGGAGGGTGATGGACTTCCGGCAACTCCGGTACTTCATGGCCGTCGGCGAGGAGTCGAGCTTCTCCCGTGCCGCGCAACGATGCTTCATCTCGCAGTCGGCGATCAGCCATCAGATCGCGAAGCTCGAGAACGAACTGGGCACCAGCCTGTTCGAGCGGTCCACCCGCGTCGTCCGGCTCACCGACGCGGGCCAGCGCCTCATGCCGATCGCCGCCGAGGTCCTCGCCCTCGAAACGCGCGCCCTCGACGTGGGGAGACCGCCACGCAACCGCATTCGGATCAGCGCGAACATGAGCTTCGCCGCACAGAGCCTCGACGCGATCTCCCGGGTCCGCCAGCAGCACCCCAACCTCGACGTCGAGTTCGTCATCAAGGACTTCACGGACCGGGTGAACGCGGTCGCCTCCGGTGATGCCGACCTCGCCCTCATCCGCGGCGACATCGACCGGCCCGAACTCGAGACGATCGAGCTCGGCGTCGAAGACCTCGTCATCGTCACCTCCAGCCAGCATCCGCTGTCCGCGTTCTCGACGGTGGACCTCGGCGAACTCGCGCACTATCCGCTGCTGCTGCCGCCGCGGCACAGCCAGATCCTCATCCACCGGGTCGTCGAGGACGCGTTCCTCGAGGTCGGACGGCGGGTGCGGCTCGGCCCGGCCATCGCAAGCGACCACACCGCGACGCTCGAGGTCCTCACCAACCCGCGGGCATGGACGGTGATGTACGCCGGCACCGTCGATGCGACGTCCCGCACCGGCCTGCGGATCATGCGCGAATCGCGGCAGTTGCTGCGCGTGCCGGTCTGCGCCGTCGTCCGCGCCGGAACCACCCGCACCCCCGAGTTCGACCACCTCATGCAGGCACTGGCCCGATCGATCGTGCCGTCCGGTTGACGTCTTCCGTGGTCCACATGCCGGGCATTCCTGCCGGTGCCGAAAGACACGCGGTGGGCACGCGCTTCACAGCGCGCCACCGGACAGGC
>NZ_BCXI01000036.1 GCF_001895025.1 Rhodococcus zopfii NBRC 100606 = JCM 9919 | reverse complement strand
CAGCGGTACCCCCGGCATTGCGATCGGAACCCCCGTCGCGGGCCGAGGCCGAGCCGAACTCGACGACCTCATCGGCATGTTCGTCAACACCCTGGTTCTCCGAACCGATGTCTCCGGGGACCTGTCCTTCGCGGACCATCTCGAGCGGGTTCGTGACGCAGACCTGGGCGCATTCGCACACGCCGACGTCCCGTTCGAGAGACTGGTCGAGGTGCTCGACCCGCCGCGGTCTCAGGCGCGCAATCCGCTGTTCCAGGTGATGCTCGCGTTCGAGCACAGCACCGGAACCGACTTCTCGCTGGGCGACCTGTCGATCTCGGCGGTGGACTTCGGTGAAATGCCGGCCAAGTTCGACCTGCACATCACGGTGGCGGAGTCGTCCGACGCGGACGAACTGACAGTCCGCATCCAGTACGCGAGGGATCTGTTCGACGAACCGGCTATCGTCGCGTTCGCCGATCGTTTCGTGCGCGTTCTCGCCGCGGCGGCGGCTCGTCCGCACGTTGCGGTCGGTGACATCGACCTCCTCACGGTTCCCGAGAGGGCACGCATCCGGGCAGCGCAGACCGGTGTCGCGCGAGTGATCCGGGCCGGAACGATCCTCGAACAGGTCTCGGCGCGCGCGACTCGGACTCCGGATGCGGTGGCGGTGGTTTCGGACGATGTCCAGCTGTCGTATGCACAGTTCGATGCGCGAGTGAACCGGCTTGCACGCGAGCTGATCGACCGCGGTGTCGGCCCGGAATCCCGCGTCGCCGTCTTCATGGCCCGCTCCGTCGACATGCTCGTGGCGCTGTATGCGGTCGTGGCTGCGGGCGGCGCGTATGTGCCGCTCGACCCCGAACATCCCGCCGACCGCTCCCGGTACGTGCTGGTGACGGCATCGCCGCTGCTCGTTCTGACCACGGCGAGGGAGCAGGGCGCAGTTCCGGCCGACGCGGACGTGCTCGTTGTCGACCAACTCGATCCGTCCAGGTGGTCCGGCGCTCCGGTCACCGACGGTGACCGGATCTCACCGCTGCGACCGCAGAACACCGCGTACGTGATCTTCACTTCCGGTTCCACCGGACGCCCGAAGGGCGTTGCGGTCAGCCACGGTGCCGTTGCCAATCAGATCGCGTGGATCTCGGACCGGTTCGATCTCGGCGCCGACGACACCGTGCTGCTCAAGACCCCGTTCACGTTCGACGTGTCGGTGTGGGAACTGTTCGGGCCCTTGGCCTGCGGCGCGCGCCTGGTGGTGGCCTCCGCCGACGGTCACCGGGACCCCGGATACCTGGTCGCGGCGATCCGCAGGTATGCCGTCACGCTCGTGTCGTTCGTCCCCTCGATGCTCGACGCGTTCGTCGAACATGCCGAATCCGGTTCGTGTGGCTCGCTGCGGGCGGTGCTCGCTGCCGGCGAGGCACTGCCGGCCCGGACTGTCGCCCGGCTGAATTCTCGGCTGCCGGACACCGCCGTTCACAACCTCTACGGACCTACCGAATTCACGGTGCACGCCACCGAAGTACCTGTGCATGGTGACTGTTCGGTGGTCCCGATCGGTACCGCGGTCTGGAACAGCGCAACCTATGTCCTCGACGGGCGGCTGCTGCCGGTGCCCGACGGCGTGCCGGGCGAGCTGTATCTGTCCGGTCGTCAGGAGGCAAGAGGATACCTGGGGCGCCCCGGGCTGACCGCGGATCGGTTCGTCGGCGACCCGTTCGTGATCGGCGGGCGCATGTACCGCACAGGTGATCTCGTGCGGCGGAACCGTTCCGGGCAGCTCGAGTACCTCGGGCGCAGCGACTTCCAGGTGAAGCTGCGCGGGCTGCGTATCGAACCGGGCGAGATCGAGGCGGTGCTCCGAGACGATCCGCAGGTGTCGTCCGCTGCCGTGATCGTGTGGCAAGACCGCCTCGTGGCATACGTGACTCCCTACGAAGGCGTGCTCGAGGTCGAGCTCGTCCGTCGTGAGGCGGTGCGCCGGCTCCCGCGGTACATGGTTCCGGAAACGATCATGGTGCTGGATGCTCTGCCCCTCAACGCATCCGGCAAGGTGGATCGGAAGGCGTTGCCGGAGCCGGTACCGGAGGATCGGGTGTACCGGGCCCCGGTGGGCTCGGTGCAGCGGTCGGTCGCAGCGGTATTCGCCGAGGTGCTCGACGTCGAGCAGGTCGGATTGGACGACGACTTCTTCGCGCTGGGCGGCAACTCTCTGAGTGCGACCCGGGTGGCCGCGCGGGTCGGCGCCGCAGTGGACGCGCGGATTCCGGTGCGGACGTTGTTCGAGGCGTCGACGGTGGAGGGGTTGGCCGCGGCGGTCTGCGCCCTGGCCGGCGCCGGTGGGGTCTTGCCGCTGGTTCGGCAGCGGCGCCCGTACCCGGTTCCGTTGTCGTTGGCGCAGCAGCGGATGTGGTTCCTCAATCGGTTCGACTCGGCGTCCGCGGTGAACAATGTCCCGGCGGCGATCCGACTGTCGGGTGCGCTGGATGTGGATGCGCTGCGATGTGCGGTCGGCGATGTGGTGGCGCGGCACGAAATTCTGCGAACCTGCTATCCCGATGTCGACGGTGTCGGCACTCAAATGGTGGTGCCGGCAGCGCGGGCGCGGATCGAGCTGGCGGTGCAGTCGGTGTCGGAGCGGGATCTGCCGGAGGTTGTCACCGGCTGTCTGGGTGTGGGTTTCGATGTGACGGGTTCGCCGCCGCTGCGCGTCCGGTTGCTGCGGTTGTCCGATGTCGAGCACGTGTTGGTTGTGGTAGTGCATCACATCGCGGCCGACGGGTTTTCGATGGGTCCTTTGGCGCGGGACGTGATGAGGGCATATGCGTCCCGGTCGGTGGGGGAGGCCCCGTCGTGGGATCCGCTCGACGTGCAGTATGCCGACTACGCGTTGTGGCAGCGGGCGGTACTCGGATCCGAAGACGATCCGGATTCGGTGATGTCGCGGCAGGTGGCGTTCTGGTCCGACGGGTTGGCCGGTGTTCCGGAGGTGCTCGAATTGCCGACGGATCGGCCGCGTCCGGCGGTGGCGTCGAATCGTGGTGCCGTTCATCGGTTCGTGGTGGAGCCGGGTGTGGTGTCCGCGATCGACGCGCTGGCCGCGGAGTTCGGCGTCACCAGGTTCATGGTGGTGCACGGAGTGTTCGCCGTTCTGCTGGCGCGGCTGTCGGGAACGGACGACATCGTGATCGGGACTCCGGTGGCAGGGCGGGGTGAGCGCGCGCTGGACGACCTGATCGGGATGTTCGTCAATACGTTGGTGTTGCGCACCCCGGTTTCCGGGGGGAAGTCGTTCGCGGAAATGCTCGGCCGGGTCCGGGAGGTGGATCTGGGGGCGTTCGGTCACGCGGATGTGCCGTTCGAGCGGTTGGTGGAAGTGCTCGATCCGGTTCGGTCGATGTCGTGGAATCCGTTGTTCCAGGTGATGTTGACGTTGCAGAACACGGATCCGGCGCGGTTCGAGCTGCCGGGATTGACGGTTGCGGCGGTCGAAACGCATGTGCCGATGGCGAAGTTCGATCTCCAGCTCACGTTGTCGGAGTCGTCCGACGGCGGGTTCGCTGCCGAGTTCACCTATGCGACGGATCTGTTCGACGAGGCGACGGTCGTGTCGTTTGCGGAGCGGTTCGGCCGGTTGCTGTCGGTCCTTGTCGAGAATCCACATGTCCGGGTGAGCGAGGCAGAGATTCTCACTGTCGATGAGCACCGGTCGTTGCTGGCCTCGGGCCGTGGAGCCGTGGTGCCGCTGCCGGGGACGGTCGTCCCGGATCTGCTGGCCCTGCAGGCCGAGCGGTCGCCGGCAGCGGTGGCGATCTCGGCCGGGACGCCGGCTCTCACCTATTCGGCGTTCGAGCAGAGAGTGAATCGACTTGCCCGTCACCTGATTTCGCTGGGGATTGCTCCAGAGGTTCCGGTCGCGGTGGCGATGCGCCGCTCCGTCGAGATGGTGGTGGCCCTGCACGCGGTGCTGGCAGCGGGCGGTGTATATGTTCCGGTCGATCCGGAGCAACCGGACGAGCGATTGTCCTACCTGCTCGACACGGCCGATCCACGGCTTGTCCTGACGACGTCGGGTGAAGAGATCGGTACCGGCCGGACCGTCGTGAACATCGACGCCCTCGATGTGTCCGGCTACGCGAGCGACTCGATCCGCGCGGACGAACGGCATGCCGCGCTGCGGCCGCAGAACGCGGCGTACGTGCTGTTCACATCGGGGTCGACGGGACGCCCGAAGGGAGTGGCGGTCTCGCACGAGGCGGTGGTCAACCAGTTGTCCTGGATGCAGGCCGAGTACCTTTTGAACGCGTCGGACGTGGTGCTGCTCAAGACGCCGGCGACGTTCGACGCGTCGGTGTGGGAGTTGCTGTGGCCGTTCGCCTCCGGTGCACAGATGGCAATCGCGGAACCGGACGGCCATCGTGACCCGGCGTATCTGGCCCGCGCACTCGTCGACATGGGTGTGACTGTCGCGCAGTTCGTTCCGACGGTGCTCGACGCGGTGCTGGACCTCGTGGACGAGCCCACGCCGGCGTTGCGCCTGGTCTTCGCGGGCGGCGAAGCACTGCCGGTGTCCACCGCACTGCGCGCTCGGACGTGGTTCGATGCTCAGGTCCACAACCTGTACGGGCCGACCGAGGTGACGATGCAGGCCACGCATCGTCACGGTGGCGAGGCCGTCGCGGGGTCGCACGTGCCGATCGGCGCACCGGTCTGGAATACCGACGGGTGGGTGCTCGATGCGCGGATGCGGCCGGTTCCGGTCGGTGTCGTCGGCGAACTGTATCTGTCGGGTAACCAGCTCGCGCGGGGCTATGCGGCCCAGCCCCGGTTGACTGCCGAGAGATTCGTGGCGAATCCGTTCGGTGGCGCGGGGCAGCGGATGTACCGGACGGGCGATCTGGCGCGGTGGAACCGCAACGGGGAGCTCGAATATGCGGGCCGAATCGATGAACAGGTGAAGCTGCGGGGCCAGCGCATCGAGCTCGGTGAGATCGAATCCGTTCTGCGTGAATTTGATTCGGTTGCCGCTGGTGCGGTCGCGGTGCGTTCCGACCGGCTGGTCGGATATGTGGTCCCGGACGGCGAGGTCTCGACGTCCGTGCTGCGGGCTGCGATGGGCGCCGTACTGCCGTCGTTCATGGTGCCGTCGAGCTTTGTGATGCTCGATGCGTTGCCTCTCAATGCCTCCGGCAAGTTGGACCGGAAGGCGTTGCCGGATCCGGTCTTCGAAGTCCGTGAGTTCCGGCCACCGGTCAACGGTGTCGAGCAGGCCGTGGCGGCGGTGTTCGAGGATGTGCTGGGCATCGAGCGGGTCGGACTCGATGACGACTTCTTCGCGCTCGGCGGAAACTCGCTCGTGGCGACGCAGGTGACCGCACGCCTGCGTGCCGAGCTGAATTCCGAAGTACCGCTGCAGTTGTTGTTCCGGGACTCGACCGTCGAAGGCCTGGCCGGTCTGATTGCGGGCGCTGCCGAGCTGATCGGGACGCATGCGATCGGCCCCATGCTGCCGCTGCGCGAGCACGGGTCGGGGACGCCCTTGATCTGCGTGCACCCGATCGTCGGCCTGTCCTGGTGCTACACCGGACTCGCTCGTCGAGTGGATACCGATATCCGGGTGTACGGCCTGCAGACACCAGCGGTCTCGGAGGACGACTTCGCTCCCGGCTCACTCGAAGCACTCGCGGAACGGTACATCGACGAGCTTCGAAAGGTGCAGCCGGAAGGGCCGTACCGCCTGCTCGGGTGGTCACTCGGTGGTGTGATCGCGCACGCCATGGCCGTGCAACTCCAGCGGTCCGGAGCACAGGTGGAGTTGCTGGTGATGCTCGACAGTTTCACCGGGACGGACGCGGCCTCCGGCGAGGTCTCCGAGGTCTCGATGAGCGAAGTGCTCGCCGGTTTCGATCTCGACCCGGAGGTGATCGGCGACGATACCGCGGGCATCGTCGCGGCCCTGTCGTCGCTGACCGGTTGTTCGCCGGAGCGGACGGAGCAGGTGGTGACGAGCCTGTTCGATGCAGCCGAACGGAACTCCGGGCTGATGGCACGGTACGAGCCCGAGCGCTTCGACGGCGACGTCGTCTACTTCACAGCCGCCGAGGACGATCCGACGCGGACGCGAGGCGCTGCCGGGTGGCGCGACGCGGTCACCGGCGTGGTGCGGAATCATCCGGTGCCGTCGACGCACTGGGGGATGACCTCGCCGGAAGCCCTCGAATCCATCGTGCCGATCCTGAACAAGGTATTGACGGACGGCGTGGTCGAGTGATCACAATGCGGCAGGCACGTTCGGTACGCTCCGGACGATCGATGAGCACAAGGGCGGAAATTTCGGCAATGTACAGCGAAGCATTTCGTCGCGCAGGACTGTGCGCCGGCATGGTCCTCACACTCGGTGTTGCACCGCTCGGGCAAGCGGTCGCTGCTCCGGTGCCGGGGCACAGCACGTCCGCCGCAGCCGCTGTGGATCGCATCGAACGGGTCGACGAGCGCAGGTGGGACATGTTCGTCTACTCGCCGTCCATGGAGCGTGTCATTCCGCTGCAGGTGATTCGCCCCGCCGACACCGGTGTGCCCCGGCCGACGCTGTACCTGCTCAACGGTGCGGGCGGAGGCGAAGACGGAGCAAACTGGCTGAACCAGACCGACATCCTCGATTTCATGGGCGACAAGAACGCCAATGTGGTGATCCCGGCCGAGGGAATGTACACCTACTACACCGATTGGCAGCAGGACGACCCGAAGCTCGGGCGTCAGAAATGGCAGACGTTCCTCACCCAGGAATTGCCGCCCGTCGTCGACGAGGCGCTCGGCGCGAACGGAATCAACGCGATCGCGGGCCTGTCGATGTCGGCGACCTCGGCGCTCGATCTGGCGATCCAGGCGCCGGGTCTGTACCGTGCCGCCGCGTCGTACAGCGGCTGCGCCCAGACCGGTAGCCCGCTCGGGCAGACCTACATTCGATCCGTCGTCGAGGTGATGGGGGAAATCGACGCCACGAACATGTGGGGCCCGTTCAACGGACCGGGATGGAAGGAACACGATCCGACGCTGAACGCGGAGAATCTGCGAGGACTGTCGCTCTACATCTCGAACGGCACGGGACTGCCCGGCCCGTACGAGAATCCGGCGTTACCACGCACCCCACAGTCGCCGCCGCTCGCCGATCAGATCGTCGTCGGCGGCACCATCGAAGCGGCGACCAACGTGTGCGCCCGTGCGCTGGCCGGCAGGTTGAACGATCTCGGCATCCCGGCGACCTTCCACTTCCGGAACGAGGGCACACATTCGTGGGGATACTGGCAGGACGAGCTGCGGCGCTCGTGGCCGCAGCTGGCTACCGCTCTCGAGCTCGAATCCGCAGGCGGGTAGTCCATCCACCGAACCGCCGCTGTCCGGTCTGCGAGCGAGGTCGTCACCGGGGCCGTGCGCGACGCTGGTCGTCCTGGGAACTGGGATCTGCGGTCACCGCCGCGTGTGGGTGTCGCGCTCGGTGAGGATGTTGGTGTACGCCACGGAGTCCACGAACGGACCGGCAGTGTGGAGGCGGTCGATGAAGTCCGAGTCCGGGTGCATTTCGCTGCACGCCGGGCAGACCGCATACTGCGCGTCACGGACCAGGCCGTCGCCCTTGATGAGATCCGTGCCGTGCCACAGCGGTGCGAGCGAGACGTTCCGATCGACCTTCGCGGCTCCCTCGAGGAACCGTATCCAGTAGGCGGCGACGAGTGTTCCCAGCGAGTGACCCAGGACGTCGACCTTCTCTGCGCCGCTTTCGGCGAGGACCTCATCGACGAACGCCGAAAGCTGGTGTGCGCTGCGGTCGATCGCGTCGCCGTGGATCAAGAACGAGGCGAAGCGCGCCGAAGTCGTGGTGAAGGGCGGGCTGATCGAGGCTGCGACCGCGAAGTGCACCCGGCGGATGGCCGCCCGGCTGGACGAACTGAACATTCCTGCGACCGTCGATCTTCACGACGACGGCGTCCACAGTTGGGGCTACTGGCAGGACGACCTGCACAGGTCCTGGCCGGTGATCGGCGGGGCCATCGGCGCTCTCTGAATCGTGGCGGCGTCCGGCCATCGCGTTCGAACCGGATCCGGACCGGGACGTAACCGCGGCGTGCTCAGTCATCCGCTGCCGCAATCGTCACGGCGGATGACCGGCGGCCGAGCGGATCCGTGGGGCCGGTCGGGTCCGTCGAGGAAGCACCCTCCGACGCGAACACCCCCTCCGGCGGACCGGAGGGGGTGTTCGTTGCTGGGGTTACCGAGCCCCGACGGGTCTACCGACGGCCGGGCGGCTTGATGCCACCCTTGATCTGCAGCCCGCCCGGCTTCGCCTTCGGCGGCGGCGGGACGTCCGCGGCCGGCTTGGCGGGAGCCGGAGTCTCCTCGGCAGCGGGTGCCTCGGGCTCGGCGGTCACGGGTGCTTCGGCGGCCTGTGCGGCGGGGGCAGCGGCGGCAGGTGCCGCGGCCTTCTTGGCGCCCGGAGCCTTGAATCCGCTCTTCATCTGCAGCCCGCCCGGCTTCGCCTTCGGCGGTTCCGTCACGGCGGGGGCCTCGGCAGCCGGTGCGTCCGCGGCAGGTGCCTCAGGTGCCGGAGCAGCCGGTGCGGCGGGCGCAGCAGCGGCAGGTGCCGCGGCCTTCTTGGCGCCCGGAGCCTTGAGCCCGCCCTTCATGGCCAGCCCACCCGGCTTGGCCTTCGGGGCGGCCGGCGCGGCGGGAGCCTCGGCAGCGGGTGCCTCGGCGGCCGGTGCGGCGGGGGCAGCGGCGGCAGGTGCCGCGGCCTTCTTCGCGCCCGGAGCCTTGAGCCCGCCCTTCATCGCCAGACCACCCGGCTTGGCGGCAGGTGCCGCCGGAGCCGCGGGTGCCTCGGCCACCGGAGCGGCGGCGGGGGCGTCGGCCTTCGCGCCGGGCGCCTTGAGGCCGCCCTTCATCTGCAGGCCACCGGGCTTGCCACCCGGAGCCTTCAGGCCGCCCTTCATCTGCAGTCCGCCGCCCTTCGGCGCGGCCGGAGCCGCCGCCGCTGCCGGTGCGGCTGCGGCTTCCTCGACCTCGGCGACACGTTCGGCTTCGAGTTCCTCGGCCTCGACCTCTGCGGTGACCGGGGTCTGCGGCTTCTCGGCCTGCACGACCTTGATGTTCGCGCTGAGCTGGTCGGCCTCGAGCCGCGAAATCGACGACAGCATCAGCTGCGCGACGTCGACGACCTCGACACCTTCACCCTGACCCTGTTCCTGGCGGGCGGTGACACCGTCGGTGAGCATCACGCGGCAGAACGGGCAGCCGGTCGCGATCTTGGACGGGGCCGTGGTGAGTGCCTCGTCGACACGGTCGATGTTGATGCGCTTACCGATGCGCTCTTCCATCCACATGCGGGCACCGCCGGCACCACAGCACATCGAGCGTTCACCGTGACGCGGCATCTCCCGCAGCGTCGCACCGGAGGCTTCCATCAGCTCACGCGGCGCGTTGTACACCTTGTTGTGCCGACCCAGGAAGCACGGATCGTGGTAGGTGACGTCCTCGCCCAGACGCGCGACCGGCACCAGCTTCTTCTGCCGCACCAGGCGGTTGAGCAGCTGGGTGTGGTGCACGACCTCGTAGTGGCCGCCGACCTCGGGGTACTCGTTGTTCAGCGCGTTGAAGCAGTGCGCACACGTCACGACGATCTTGCGCTTGGACTTCTCGGTGCCCTCGAAGACCGAATCGATCACCGCGATGTTCTGCTGCGCCAGCTGCTGGAACAGGAACTCGTTTCCGGCGCGGCGAGCCGAGTCACCGGTGCAGGTTTCCTCGGCGCCGAGCACCATGAACTTGGTGCCCGCCGTGGCGAGGAGTTCGGCGACGGCCTTGGTGGTCTTCTTCGCCCGGTCCTCGTAGGCACCGGCGCAACCGACCCAGAACAGGTACTCGTAGCCGTCGAAGCTGTCCGCGTCCTGACCGAACACCGGGATCTCGAAGTCCATCTCGGAGATCCAGTTCAGGCGGTCCTTGGCGTTCTGCCCCCACGGGTTGCCCTTGTTCTCCAGGTTCTTGAACAGGCCCGCGAGTTCGGACGGGAAGTCCGATTCGATGAGCACCTGGTAGCGGCGCATGTCGACGATGTGGTCGACATGCTCGATGTCGACCGGGCACTGCTCGACGCACGCACCGCAGTTCGTGCACGACCACAGTGTCTCGGTGTCGATGACCGGGGCCAGCTCGCCCGCCTCGACGAGTTCGGCGGTTTCACCGACGAGCTTGCGGCCGGCTTCGGCGCGAGCTGCCTCGGGGATCTTTGCGAGCGCGGCCTCGTTGACGTTGCCGTCGCCGTCGACCAGACCGATCTCGTCGCCGCCGAGGTCCTTGCGGCCACCGGCCAGCAGGTAGGGGGCCTTCGCGTAGCCGTGGTCGCGCAGCGACATCACGAGCAGCTTCGGGGACAGCGGCTTGCCGGTGTTCCAGGCCGGGCACTGGGACTGGCAGCGCCCGCACTCGGTGCAGGTCGTGAAGTCCAGCCAGCCCTTCCACGAGAAGTCCTCGATCCGGCCGGCACCGAAGGTGTCCTTGTCCGGGTCGGCGTCTTCCATGTCGACGGGCTTGCCGCCGGACATCATCGGCTTGACCGCGCCGAGCGCGACGTCACCGTCGTCCTCACGCTTGAAGTAGATGTTGAAGAACGCGGCGAACCGGTGCCAGGCCACACCCCAGGTGATGTTGCGGCCGACGATGTAGAGCCAGATCATGCCGGACATCAGCTTGACGAACGCGAAGATCGACACCATCACGGCGCTCGCCGGCAGCAGCTTGGCGAGGTTCATCGTGAAGAAGTCGGTGCTCATGTGGCCGCCGCCGTAGGTGGCGATCTTGCCGGCCTTCACGAAGATCATGCCGAGGCCCTCGATGAGGACGACGGTCTCGACGAAATAGGCGGCCTTGAAATCCGAGCCGCCGAAGCGCGACAACCGGCCCGGCTGACGCGGGTGGTTGAGCTGGCGGATGATGATCAGCGTGACGATGCCGATCACCGTGCCGAGGCCGAGGATCTCGTCGATGAAGTGGTAGACGGCGGTGCCACCGATGAGAGGCCAGTGGAACTTGGGGTTGAAGGTCTGTCCGTATGCCTCGAACCAGACGATGGCGCCGAGCAGGAAGCCGACCATCACGAGCCAGTGGGCCCAGCCGACGGTACGGAATTTGTTCATTCGCGTGTGTGCGAGGAACTCGACGACCATCTGCTTGAAGCGCGGGAAGAACGGCCGCCACCGATCCGGGGCCGGTTGGCCGATCCGGACGGTGTTGACCATCTTCAACGCGCCGCCGATGAACGAGTACCAACACACGAGGCTCAGCAGCACGCCGATCGTGCCCAACGTGATCGTCAGGGCATTCATACGTGGCCTTTCGTGTCGGGGGCGGCTCCGGGCCGCCTGGTATAAGCTCCAGCATCCTAACGCGTCATAAGTTACCCGTCAGTAACTACTGATGAGTTACTCGCGGGTAACTTGCGTGGAGTGCTGGTAGATCTCTGCGCACAAGGTAAACGTCGAACCTTCGTCCCGGATTGCTCAGGATTACCTAAGTATCTCGGATATCGAATCGGCGGCCGGCGCACGGCTTTCGCTTACAAATGTGGCTCGACCCGGTAACGAAGTTGTCTGTGATTTCCGATATGATCTCGGACAGCCGTGCAAGCTGGGGTTTTCGTGCGATGGGGAGCGGGACTCGGAGCTGTACGCAGGTCAATCCAGGGGGGCGTCCGTCGGGGGCGTGCGCCACATGTCACAGAACGGGAACAAATGAAGCTCAGGAAGCTTGCGGCGGTCGCCACCATGACCATCGCCGCGATGGGGATCACTGCGGGCACGTCGTACGCGGCGCCCGCGGAGGCGGCGCAGGACGAGATCAACTACGAGGTCAAGGCCGAGGGCGACTCCATTGTCACCGTCATCGACGCCGGCGCGTTCCAGGTCTCGGGCGACGGCAAGAGCGTCGAGCTCCAGGACGGCGACGGCAAGGCCGTCGTCAGCCTGCCGCTCGCGATCCAGCTCGGCGACATCCAGATGCCGTTCGAGCGGGAGATCAGCGAGGACGGCAAGACCCTCACGCTGACCCCGGTCACGGATCCGGCCAAGGCCACCCCGGTTGCGCCCGAGGACAAGGTCGCCCGTGGACTCACTCCGGTCAGCCTCAAGCTGAGCGATGTCGCGTCGCCGGAGGAGAACCTCAAGGCTCAGCAGAACTTCAGCTCGCAGCTCGCCATCGCCACCGCGGTCGGCGGCCTGACGGGCACCGTCATCGGTGCGCTGGTTGGCGGCCTCGGCTTCCTCGGTGGCCCGGCCGGCCTGGCGTCCGTCCCGCTCGGCGCTGGAATCGGCGGCGTTATCGGCACGATCGTTGCGGGAGGCCCGACCCTGGTTATCGCCGGTATCGGCCTGATCCAGACTCTCACCGCACCTCCGGGCACCACTCAGTACGCGCGGTAGTACGCGGATAGACAGCGGCCCCGCCACCCGATGGGTGGCGGGGCCGCTGTTCTTCGGGGACTCAGAAGAGGTTCAGCAGGATCAACCTGGCAGCGTTGATGATGATCTCGCCCGAATACACGATCAGATCAGCTCCGACCACACTCAGATCACTCGACATTCGGCTACCTTTCGTCCGAACCGCGCGCCCACTGCAGGCACCGGGTAACACACATCGGTCCGGCCGGACGACCGCCCGAGCCGGACCTCTTGTTGCCGAATCGTAACCCCACTCGGTGTCCAGCGCCCGGAACCGTTCCCGGTGTGGCTGTTGCCGATCTCTGGAATGTGCAAGGGCCCGTCTCCTCGAGGAGACGGGCCCTTGCACGTGGATCGGAGCCGGCTACCGGCGGATCACCAGGTCCGGACCTTCAGACCCGGATTCTCGGAGAGAATCGCGGAGATCGGCGTGGCGTACAGCTCGGGGTTCTCACCCAGGATGCCGCTGACGACGCCGGCGATCTCGCACATCTGGTACTGGCCGACGTTCGACGCGCTGGAGATGCCCAGGGCGAGGGTGCCGGTCACCAGGGTGCCGCCGCTGTCGCCCTGCAGGGCGCACAGGTTGGTGGAGAAACCGCCGTTGAGCACACGGTGGCCGATCTCGACGGTCTGGTTCGACGCGGTCACGACACCGCAGCTGTACCCGGTGCGGACACCGGACTTGCACACGGGCGCGCCGACGACCGGCTCTGCGGTGCCGGTGACCGCCAGAGGCGCTGCGAACGGGACGCGCACGCCGTTGTTCTCGAAGCGGCCACGCGCCTCGGCCGTCGGGCGGATCAGCGCGTAGTCACGGCGGTCGAGGCTGGTCTTCTCGAACGTGCCGATCTGCTGGCCGAGATCCTCACCGACGAGCTCGAAGATCTCCGACGCGTACTGCGTGCCGGCCTGGGCGCGGTTGGGATCGCAGTGACCGGCGGTGATGTTCACGGGCCGATTGGAGCCGTCGACACCGTTGAACCCGAGCGAGCAGCGCAGGCCGGTGCCGGCACCGAACGCGGCGTAGGCGTCGCCACCGAACAGCGAGTCCGGCGACGCCAGCCCGGCGATCGGCGCGAGCTTCAGCAGCTCCGGCTCCAGCGTGGACGGCGCGAGCAGCACCCGCGCGCCCTGAAGGGCGTCGGGGAGCTGCAGGCCGGCGACATCGGAGGCGCGCACCACGACGTCGTTGTGCACGACGTCGATCGCGATGCCGCGCACCAGATCGGCGACCGCCGGGGGCTGCGTGTCGAGCCAGTCGTTCAGCTGCTTCGACAGGCCCTCCAGCTCGCCTTCGCTGTGTTCGGCGGGCCGGACCGTGAATCCCTCGTCCTCGGCGGCGTCCCGCGCGGCGTCGTGGTTGTCACCGTCGGTCAGGCCGACGGTCGGGGTGCCCTGCTCGTCGAGCCAGGCACCGGCGAACACGTCCGCGAACTTCTCGCGGGCGGTCGCCGCGAACTTCGCGAGCTCCTGGCTGCGGTCGGCATCGGCGACGAAACGCTCGGGGCTGATGCCGAGGTCGCGCGCAAGCGCGTCGACCAGCTCGGTGGGCAGGTCGACGGGCGTGCCGGCCGGTTCGGCCTGCGCGAGGGCGACGGCGGGGCCGAGCAGCAACAGGGCTGCCGAACCGATCACCGCTGCCCGACGTGCAAAGGAGCGTCGCATGGATGCCTTCCTCATAGGTCCTGCTCGTGCGCAGGTTTGGCGACTACACAGATCTTGCTGATCACGCGGTCTGGCTGGTCACGCAAAGACGCCGTCCCGAAGCCGGGGCGGCAGTCGTTGCGTCAGATCATATGGGGTGAAGCGATATGCATCACGTCGGGTCAGGCAGGATCGGCAGCGGTCCGCACCCGAGCGCCCGTGGTGTTCTCGATGTCGCGAATCGGGATACCGAGGCTGGACGTGCCGCCGTCCGGCGCCAGCACCAGGTTCGCCTCCACACAGTCGGGGGCTCCCGCGCTGTTCGAACCGCTGATGACACCGAGCGCGAGGGTGCCGGTGACGATCGCGCCACCGCTGTCGCCGGACAACGTGCACGCGGTGGTCGCGAAGCCGCGGATCGTCGTGCTCTGGCCGTCGGGGTAGACGAGTTGCGTCTCGATACGGTCGGCGGCGACGACACCGCACGTGAAGTACGACGACTGGCCGGACTTGCACACGGGGGCACCGACGACCGGAACCGCCGTGCCGGTGACCGTCAGCGTCGAACCGTTACCGCCCCGCACCACCGGCCGGTCCAGCCCGGCCTCCACACCGGCCTTGTCGAAGCCGATGATGCCGTAGTCGAGGGGGCTGTCGGTGCCGACCGACGAACGGGTGAACGCACCGATGCGGGTGCTCTCGTCGATGTTCTCCCGGTTCGGCAGGTACACGGTGGATCCACCGTCGGCGCGGGCCACCGCATCGCAGTGACCGGCGGTGACGTTCACCGGGTCACCGTTCGGGTCCACCGCGTTGAACCCGAACGAGCAGATGCCGATGCGATCGAGCGGCGTGGAACGCACGTCGCCGTCCGCGGTGATGTAGGTGTCGCCACCGAGCGGCGCCGGATCGTTCGCCGGGAGACCCGGCGTCAGCTGCACCTGCACGTTCGCGATGAGCGACGGCAGATTCAGCGCGCGGCCGATCGGGGTGTTCACGATGTCGACGACAAGCTGGTTGTTCAGCACGTCGATGGACGTGGACTGCACGGCACCGGCCACATCGCGCGGCAGTGCCGCGACCCAGCGGTTCAGTTCGGCCAGCGCCGACTCGAGACCGTCGGCGGACACCGGCGCCACCGTCGCGGTGTAGCCGTCGCGCTCGGCCTGCCGGGCCGCATCGGAGTTCGTGACCGCGACGACGGGCTCGCCGTTCCGGTTGATCCACGCGCCCGCGAAGTCCGCGGGACGCTCGGACCGGAAGTCGCGGGCGTACTCGCCGAGTTCCTGCGCCCGGGCCGACCGCTCGAGGTACTCGTCGGGAGACATGTTCAGATCGCGCTGAACCGCCTCGATCAGCTCGGCGGGAAGCTCGTCCACCGGATCCGCCTGGGCCGTCGCAGCGACCGGACCGATCAACATCAGCGCCGACGCGGCGGCGACAGCAAGCCGGCGAGCGGTGGTACGAGCAGCGGCGCGCGACGCCGACGAGTGACGCATGAAAGTCCTTCGTTGTGATCGGTGTGAGGTTGCGATCGGAAACAGCCTACGGGAGCGGTACAGCTACGAAGCGCCCCCGGGGCGAGCCGGCGACGAACCCGAACCCGGGTCCGGCACTTCCTCGGGGTCGCTCGGCTGCTGGGTCGGCGTCGGGGTGGTGCTCCGATCCCGGTCCCGCTCCCGCGTGGGTTTCTCGTCGGTGGTCTGCCAGCCCGGTGCCGGCCGGGTGGTCGTGGACTGCGGCGCCGTCGTGGTGACGGTGGCCGAACCCGCCTGCCGCGACGTGGCGGGGAGCTCCGCCGCTTCCGCCGGGGCCGTCGAATCGTCCACCGATGCCACCTCGGTCGTGGACCGGGCCGCCGAGGTTGTGGTCGGCGCGGCCGAGGTCGTCGTCTTCGGTGCGCTCGTGGTCGTGGTGGTGGCGGTGGTGGTGGTGGTCGTCGGCGTGGGCTTCGGCGACTGCAATTCCGGAATGGTCGCGGTCACCGACCGGTCCGCCGACGGGTTGGTCTCCGCGGCCGAGCCGCGCTGCGTCAGCACGAGCACGCCCACCACGGCGAGCACCACGACCGCGACGGCGGAGACGGCCAGCAGGATCGGCGACGGCCGCCGGGTGGACTCCTCCTCCGGCATGATCGTCGCCACGTCGCCCGCCCGGGCCGTCGAGACGGGCGCCTGGCCGACCGATGCCCTCGGTGCCTGCGCGGTCGCGGGCATCGCGCGGTGCTGCTCGTGGGGCGTGATCTTCGGGATCATCGTCGTGGCGTCGGGGTCGACGAGACGCGGCGGGGTGCCGTCACCCTGCGGTGTCTGCTTGCGCTGCAGATTCGCGCGGGTCATGGGGATGATCTGGGTCGAGCCGAGGAACTCGACGGAACCGGCCGCGGCGGCCAGCGCAGCGCCGCGCACCATCGTCTGGTGCGGATCCGGCGCGAGCGCGCACCTCGTCCCCAGTCCCGCCTTGACGGACTGCGCGACGAGCTGCGCCGCGGCGGTGTCCACGTTCTCGTCGACGGTGACGACGACGGCATCGAGATTCGCCATCTGCCATCCGTAGCCGGCCAGAGCCGTCGACAGCTGCGTCGTGACGGGCGGTGCGTCGGCGAGCCCGAACCGCACGGGCTTGCCCGCCGCGATACCGGCACGGACCAGCGTGACCGTCGAACCGAGGTCGTCGATGTGGTAGACCGCGACGAGACGTCCGGTCTGACGCGACACCTGCGATTCGAACCAGGCCGCGGCGGCCTCGGCGTCGGACACGAGCGATACATGCCGCAACCCGACGTAGTCGAGGGCGTTGCGCAGCACCGCGACGGTCGCCGGCGCCCACTCCGTCGGATGGGCCGCCACAACGGTGTACTCGCGGTCGCCGATCAGCGGCGCCGCGTCGGCGAGCAGACATTCCATCGCGGTCGCGACCAGGTCCTCGGCGCGGGACAGCGATCCGTCCGAGGCGCGGATGCCCGTCGGGTTGCCGACGTGGCCGAGGAAGTTGGTGAAGGAACTGGCACCCTGATCGAGGATCGGATCGATCTCACCGAGGGTCGCGGTACCGTCCTGGTGCAGGTGCACTGCACTGCGACGTTCGATCGGTGCGGGACCCGGCTGACCGGGCACGGCGGAGGTCACGGCAACCGACGAAACGGTCGTGCCCACGCGCAGGCCGACGCCTATGGACATGCCGAAGTTCCCCCCTTCTGCTCACTGCTGTCACTCATGGTCGTGCTGTCACTCATGGTCGTGCTGTTACCCGAGATCGTGCGATCGTCCGTGCCGTGCCCCATCGCCCGGAGCATGGAGATCAGCTCCGAGCGGGAACCGGCGCCGAGGCGGCGCCGGATCCTCGCGACATGATGTTCGACGGTCTTGCCGGAAATGTACAGGCGTGCGCCGACCTCGCGATAGGTCAGGCCGGAAACCACCAGGTCGGCGACCTGTGCCTCGCGATCGGACAACGGTCCGGTGGACGGGGACACCGTGTCGGCGGATGCGGTCGTGAGCCCGGGGGGCGCGGCCGCCGGGTGACGCAATGCCCGCGCCACCTGGAGCAATGCGGTGGCCGCGGCGGTATCGGTGGCCCGCAGGGCGGCCTCCCCGGCGAGCCGGGCACCGTCCCAGGGAAGCCCGATCGCGGCGAGCGATTCCGCGGCGGCCCGTACCCGGACGGGATCGACGTCGTTCTGCAGCAGCCGCAGCCACGCCTGCCCGGCCCGTGCCAGCGCCGCGGCGTAGGCGGTGGACTCGGCGGCGACGGCCAGGGCGCGGGCGTGCGGGAGCAGCTCGTCCGGCCGCTCCGCCGCGATCGCGGCCTGCACCCCGTACCAGTGCAGCGCCGCGGCCCACAGCGGCGGCTCGCCGAGCGCGGCGAGCAGATCCCGGGCCTGCCCGACGAGATGCGAGATGCGCGGTGCGTCGCCGACCCGGACGGCGGCCAGCCACAGCTCGCCGAGGGGGAGCAGGCTCACCAGGTCGACGGAGTACTCCGCGACGACCCCCTGCGCGGCCTCCCATTCGGCGAGCAGCCGCCCGGAGTCGCCGCTGCGCCGGGCAGCCCCGACCCGCAGGCCGTGCAGGAACAGCAGGTCGCGCTGGAGCGCGGCACGGCCGGACAGATCGTCGGCCGCGGCGGTCGCCGCGGGCAGATCGCCGCCGAGCAGCGCCGCCCACGCCGCCAGCAGCTCGTGCCGGACCGTGAGCGTGGTGTGCCGGGCGAGCACGGTCGTCGCGTGCGTCAGTTCCCCGGAGTGCAGGCACAGCAGCGCCGTGATCGCCTCGACGGTGTCCGGCTGCACGGGTGCGCGCGCCGCCGTCCCGCGCATCGACAGCGCGCGGGTGAGCGCGTTCATCGCGACGCGCCCGTCACCGCCCACCGATTCGCGCATGCCCTCGGCGAGCAGCCGGGTGGCGGCCGCCGACGAGGTGGGAACGATCGAGGTGGTGGCCTCGAGCATCCGCGTCGCGGCCTCGGGGCGGCCGGCGGCGAGCAGCACCGTCGCGCCGATCGCCGCGTCGGCCCCGGCCCGGTCCGGCCCGAGCCACTCGTACAGGTCCGCGCTGCGGCCGAGCATGCCGTCCCCGGCCGCGACGGTCGCCGCGATCCGCACCGCGGTGGCCAGATCCGCCGGGGTGAGCGAGCCGGCGCGTTCGAGAATCTCGTCGGTCAGGGTCGCGGCGGTATGCCGGTCGCCGATCGCGGCGGCCGCTTCGGCGCGGCGCAGCGCCAGGTCCGCCGCGTCGGCCCCGGCGTGCACCGCCGCGGTATACAGGCTGGACGCCTCCGCCGGGTTCGACGAATCTGCCTGGGCGACAAGATAGTCGGCGAGCCGCTCGTCGGTGATCCCGGCCGCCGCGAGGCGCGACGCGACCGGGACGGTGAGCAGGGCGCGGTCGATGCGGCACGACAGCAGTCCCCGGGCGACGGTCCGGAATCCGTGCGGGCCGAGCGCCGCAGCGGGGACACCGGCTGCGGCAGGCACGAGCTCGTCCCCTCCGGCGCAGAGCAGTCCGCTCGCGTGCGCTGCGTCGGCCAGGTCGTGGGCGAGATCGGCGTCCATGCCGAGCACGGCGGCGAGTTCGGCCGGATCGGCGGCGCCGCCCAGCTCGACGAGCGCCAGGACGCCGGCCAGGCCGGGATCGCCGGCGAGCCGGGCCCGCACCCGGTCGACGGCTGCGCGTCGCGGATCCGCGCCCTCCCGCAGCGCGGTCAGTCCCGCGTCCACGAGGTCGCGGGTGCCGCCCGTGAAGGACAGCACCGCACGCACGATCTTCGGATCGGACACCCCGAACGCCGCCGCCCGCGACATCGCGTCGGCCGGGGTCGACGATCGCAGCGTCACGAGGCACGCGTGCGCGGCACCCGTCGTCATCAGGTGCTGCACCTCCGGGCGGTGCGGTCGCGGTTCTGTCGCAACGACGATGCCCAGGTCCCCCCGGGTCATCCGATCGGTCAGGTTCCGAAGCTCCGCCGCGGGCAGGCGGTGTGCGTCGTCGACGACCAGGACACCCTCGCCGGCGCGCGGAAGCGATCGTCGGATCTCGTTGAGCAGCTGCGACTTTCCGGTGTACGCGCCGCCGACGACCAGCAGTCGCGGCGGGTCGGCGGTCAGCGCCTGTGCGACGGCGCGGGGGAGTGCGGGCGAACTCATCCGGCCGTCAGTTTCCGCCGCCGAGCAGGCCGCCGACCGCGTTGCCGGTGCCTTCGACGACCCCGCCGAGGCCGTTGCCGACGCCCTCGACCACCCCGCCGACGCCGTTGCCGACGCCCTCGACCGCGCCGCCGACGCCGTTACCGATCCCTTCGGCGGCCTCGCCCACACCGCCGCCGCTCGGCTGTTGCGGCGCGGCGGGCGGCTGGGTCGTCGTGGGTGCCGGGGCGGTCGGCGACGGGGGCTGCTGCGTGGCAGGCTGCTCCGGCGCCGGTCCACCGGTGGCCGTGGCTGCGGGTGTTCCGGGAGCCCCGGGAGCCCCGGGTGCGGCCGGGGTCGCGGCGCCGGACCCGACCGGGACGACCGAGCCGGGCGATGCGGCGGTCGACGCGGTCGCGGCGGCGGAGGTTCCGCCCCCGGGTGCGGTCCCCTGCGCGACGGTCGGCTCGCCGGTCGTGGTCGGCGCGCCGGTCGCGACCTCGGTCGAGGGAGCGGATTCGACACCGACCTCACCGGCGCTCGTCGTCAGCGTGCCGACCGCGAGTCCACCGCCTGTGACGATCACGATGGCGGCGGCGGCCGCGCCGATCAGCGCGAACCTGCGGGCCCTGGACTTCAGCGGTTCGCCGGGCTTCGATGATTCGACGGGCTCGGCCGCTGCGAGCGCCGGGCGGGTGAACGCGGCGGCTGCCGGGGTCATCACCGGCAGTTCCGTGGTGATCGCTTCGTCCACGGCCGGGATCGGATCGGGTGCGGCGACCGGGGTCGCGAGCGTGTAGGCCGCGGCGAGCGCCGCGCCCGCCGCCACGGTGTCGGCGGGCTGCGGCGATGCCGTGACCGGCAAGCCGAGTTCGAACGAAATAGTTTCGGCGACAAGAGGAATCGAGGACCCGCCGCCGACGAGCAGGACGCGGCTCACATCGGACGGATCGACGTCGGCGATGCGCAGCGCCTCGGAGATCAGCGGCAGCGAGTCCCGCACCGGACCCCGCACGAGCTCCTCGACCTCGTCGCGCACCAGCCGCACGTCGCGCCGGACACCCGGCAGATCGACCGCGACGACGACGTCGGTGTCCGCCGACAGCTCCTCCTTCGCCGCGCGGCACCGGGCCCGCAGCTCGGCCAGCGCGTCCACGGTGTGCGGGTCGAACAGGTCGAGGCCGGCGGTCGCGTCGCCGACGGCGCCGAGCACATGCGTGGTCACGAGGTGATCGAGCACGTCGCCGCTCACCTCGTCGGTCGACAGGGGGCGGCCCAGCAACGCGGGCTCGGCGCCGGTCCGGAGCACCGCGACGTCGAGGGTGCGCGCACCCAGGTCGTAGACCACCACGACGCCGTCGCCCAGCGGGCCGTGTGCCGAGTCGAGCCAGTGCATCGCCGCCACCGGTTCCGGCATCAGCATCGGCCGGTGCAGCCCGGTGCGGACGAGCGCTCCGCGCAGTGCGTCGACGGTGTGCTCGGGCCACGCAGCGGGGTACGTCACCGTCACCGCCCCGTGCGGCGGAGACGCGTGCAGCAGGCAGGACACCGCGGTCGCGGTGAGGTCCTCGCCGGAACAGGAGGTGCCGTCGTCGGACAGGATGCCGACCGGGTCTCCGACTCGGCTCCCGAACCCGGTGAAGACCCGCGGACCGATGCCCTCGCCCAGTTCGGCGGTGCCGTCGTCGTGCAGGCGCACGATGGTGGGACGCCGCAGGACCGTGGGATCGTCGGGTCGTTCGAGCGTGGTGGCAGCGGCCACCGCGTTCGCCGATCCGATCGTGATGCCCAGTCCTGCTGTCATCGGTCGCTCCTACGAGGTTCGTGGCGGGACGGCTCCGCCGTGTCGACCGGATATGTCGCTTTGTGGGGGTCTTCCGTTAGCCGCGCCGCCCGCGGGACGGGGCCGAGTCCCTATCGCGGGTCGATCCCCTAATGCGCCGAAGCGGCCAGATGGGGGTGCCGACCCCCTTGGTTGCGGGGGTCGGGGGTTCCTAGCGTCGAAGGCAGTTCCCGAATGCTCAAGGAGATTGCGATGTCCAACGCTGTGCTCGACTTCATCCTCGCCCTGTTCCGCGACCAGGACGCCCTGGCCCGCTACTGCGAGAACCCCGACGCGGTGCTCGCGGAAGCCGGACTGGCCGACGTGTGCCACGCCGACATCGTCGCGGTCGCACCGCTGGTCGCCGACACCGGCCTGTTCGCGGGGTCCGCCGCCGACCTGACCGCCGCCCTGACCGGGGCAGGCACGCTCGCGGGAGGTGCCGCTGCCGGTCTCGTCGGTGGTGCCGGTCTCGTGGGCGGTGCCGGACTGGGAGCCGCTGCCGGGCTCGGTCTGGGCGCCGGTGCCGGTCTCGGTGGTGGTCTGGGTCTCGGCGGAGGTCTGGGTCTCGGTGGCGGTCTCGGCGTGGAGGCCGGAGCCGAGGCGGACGGGGGCCTGGACATCGGCACCGGTCTCGACCTCGGTGCGGCGAGCGATCTGGCCGCCACCCTCGGAGCTGTGCTGCAGGTGGGCGGGCAGGTCGGCGTCGCCCTGGGCGATGCCGTCGGATCCGTCCTCGACGCCACGCTCGACCTCGGCGGAGCCATCGATTCCGGCGCCGACCTCGGCGCGGCGGTCTCGGGTGCGCTCGCCGGCGGTCTCGGTCTCGACCTGGGCGCCGCCGCCGACCTGAGCGCTGCGCTCGACGCCGCCCTCGGTGCGGCCGGCGGGGTGACAGCCGGTGTCGGTGCGGATCTCGGGGCGAACCTCGGCACCACCCTCGGGGCGGTCTTCGGAGCCGGGGGCGATCTCGGCGGCCAGGTGGGCCTCGCCCTCGGAGGCCTGCTCGACACGGCTCTGTCCGCGGGCGGCGACTTCGCCACCGCGGTCGACGCCGCGGTGGGCGGCGGCGCGGACCTCGGTGTCGCGGTCGGCACCTCGCTGGCAGGCGCGCTCGGCGCCGGAGCGGAACTCGGCGGCTCGCTCGGCGGTGCCGTCGGTTCTGCTCTCGAGCTCGGTTCTCTCGAACTCGGCGCCGACCTGTCCGCCGGTGTGGATGCCGGTGCCGACGTGTCCGCCACGGTGGACTCGCTGTTGCAGGCCGGCGACTCGCTGTTGCAGGCCGGCGGCGATGCCGGGGCCGGGCTGGGCCTCGACCTCGCGACAGGGGTGTCGGTCGGTGCCGACGTGGCCACAGACCTCGGTACGCAGCTCTCCACCACCCTCGGCGGTGGCCTGGAGGCCGGTGCCGACCTGACGGGCGGCCTCGTCGCCGACAGCCAGGTTGCGGTCGGTACCGCGGCGGAGCTCGGTGGGCAGCTCACCGGTGACCTGTCCGGCACGGTCGACGGTGCCGTGCACGGTGCGGCCGACGCCGCGGCCGGCCTGGCCGGTGGAGTGTCCGGTGCCGTGGACGGCGCGGCGACCGGTGCGGCGGATCTCGGGGCGGGAGTCTCGGGTGCCGTCGGTGGGGCAGCGGACCTCGGCGCCGGTCTCGGCGCCGACCTGGGCGCGGGCCTGCAGGGCGCCGCGGATCTCGGGGCCGCCCTGTCCGGTGGTGTGCAGGGAGCATCGAACGCGTGGTCGTCGCTCGACGCCGGCGACGTGTTCGGCGACGCCGCGGGCACCGGCGGCCTGTTCGACTCCTCGCTCGGAGGCAACGGGCTGTTCGTCGGCGGATCGAGCCAGGTCGGTCCCGGCGCCACCGACGTCTCCGGAATCAGCGACGTCTCCGGTCTCACCGACGTCGACGACTTCCTGAACTGATCCGGATCGTCGTAATCTCCACAGTCCACGACAGAAGGCGAGCCGTCGCAGCATCATGCAGAACACACCGGTCGACCCCGCACCACGCCGCGCCGCGCTTGCCGAACTCGTCGACGAGGCCACCGAACACACTCGTGCCGCCGGTCGCGGCGACCTTGCCGCCAGGCTCGCCGCGACCCGCACCCGGGTGGTCGACCCGCGGCTGCGCGTCGTCGTCGTGGGGTCGCTGGGCCAGGGCAAGAGCCGTTTCGTGAACTCCCTGCTCGGGTTCGACGTGTGTTCGGTGGGCGACGACGAGACGACCGCGGTCCCGACCCTCGTGCAACACGCGGCCGAGGCATCTGCCGAACTGGTGGTCGCCGACGCCGGCGCCGAGCCACAGCGCGTACCGATTCCGCTCGGCGAACTGCGCGATGCCGGCCCGGGCAGCGTCCACGCGGGCGGTCGCGAGATCCGGCGGCTCGAGGTGAACGTGCCGAGCCCGCTGCTCGCCGACGGACTCGTCTTCATCGACACCCCCGGCGTCGGCGGGCACACGAATCCGCACACGTCGGCGACGCTCACGCTGCTGTCGTCCGCCGACGCCGTGTTCGTCGTCTCCGATGCGAGCCAGGAATTCACCGCGCCGGAGCTGAGTTTTCTGCGGCAGGTCCGGACGCTGTGCCCCGCGGTCGCGGTGCTCGTCACCAAGACCGACCTGTATCCGCACTGGCGGGCGATCGTCGACGCCGACCGTTCCCACCTGCAGCGCGCCGACCTCGACGTTCCGCTGCTGCCGGTGTCGTCGCTGCTGCGCGAGCATGCGCTTCGACTCGACGACGAGTCGCTGCACCGGGAGTCGGGCTTCGCGGCCGTCTACGACCACCTGCGCGACCGGGTCGTCGTCCGCGCTGCCGACGACGACCGGCGCGCGGTCGCGCACGAGGTCGCGGTCGTCGTCGAACACGTCGCGCTGGGGGTCGCCGGTGAGCTTGCGGCACTGCGCGACCCGGATGCCGGGGCAGCCGCCGTCGAGGACCTGGTCCGCGCGAAAACCGCGGCCGAGGCGCTGCGTGCCCGCGCGGCCCGCTGGCAGCAGACCCTCGCCGACGGCATCACCGATCTGGCCGCCGACATCGACCACGACCTGCGGGACAGGCTGCGGCACGTCACCCGCGACGCCGAGGCCGCGGTCGACGAATGCGATCCGGGGACGCAGTGGCCTCGGCTCGGTCAATGGCTCGCCGAACAGGTCGCGGAATCGGTCGGGGACAACTTCGTGTGGGCGCACGAACGGTCCACCGCGCTCGCCGCGACCGTCGCCGACCTGTTCGTCGCGGACGGGTCGACCCGGTTGCCGCATCTGCATCTGGCCGACCTCGACTCGCTGTTCGAACCGGTCGATCCCCTCGCGAATCTCGACCCCGGCCGGATCGGCGCGGGCCAGAAGATGCTGGTCGGGATGAAGGGCTCGTACGGCGGTGTCCTCATGTTCGGTCTCGTCACCACCTTCATGGGCATGGCACTGATCAACCCGGTCTCGATCGGCGCCGGTGTCGTGCTGGGCACCAAGGCATATCGCGACGACAAGCAGGCCCGGGTCGCGAAGCGACGTCTCGAAGCGAAGGCCGCGATCCGGCGGTTCACCGACGACGTCGGCTTCCAGGTCGGTAAGGAATCGAAGGATCGGCTGCGGTCGATCCAGCGTCAGCTGCGCGACCACTTCACCGAACTCGCGGACCAGACGCTGCGTTCCGTCTCGGAGTCGCTGCGGGCTGCGCAGGAGGCTGCGACGCTGGAACAGCAGCAGCGGCAGCGGCGCACCGCCGAGCTCGAGGAGAACTTGAAAATACTTGTCGCCCTGAGGGATCGGGCACGGGAACTGGCGGGAGCGCAAGCATGAGTGCAGTACCGGGCGGAGCCGGGCAGTTGATCGCCGAGGCCCGGGGGGCCTACGGCCGCGACCCGCGGGTCGCCGCGCAGCTCGCGGAATGCGAAGCGCGGCTGGCGCAGCCGCTGCGGGTGGCGTTGGCGGGCTCCCTCAAAGCCGGAAAATCCACACTGCTCAACGCCCTGGTCGGCCAGGACATCGCCCCCACCGACGCGACCGAGTGCACCCGCGTCGTCACCTGGTACCGCAACGGGGCGACCCCTGCGGTCACCGCCCGCTACGACGGGGATCGCATGCTGCCGGTGCCACTCCAGCGCCGGGACGGCCGGCTCACATTCGACCTGGGAGATCTGACCGCCGACCGCATCGACGGCATCGACGTCGAATGGCCGGCGCGGGCACTGCAGCAGACCACGATCATCGACACCCCGGGCACATCGTCGCTCTCGCAGGATGTCTCGGCCCGCACGCTGGACCTCCTCACGCCGGACGACGCCGCGTCCGGCGCCGACGCCGTCGTGTATCTGATGAGGACGCTCGGCGCGGCCGACGTGCAGTTCCTCGACCGCATCGGCCGGCACGTCGGGGGCGAGTCCGGACCGCTCGGCGTGATCGGCGTCGTCTCCCGGGCCGACGAGATCGGTGCCGGACGCGCCGACGCGATGATGTCGGCGAAGGACGTCGCGTCCCGCTTCGCCGGTGAACTCGAACGCACCGGGCTGTGTCAGGCCGTCGTTCCGGTCGCGGGCCTGCTCGCGCTCGGCGCGCGTACCCTCCGCGAACGCGAGTTCGCCGCGTTCGAGGCGCTTGCCGCGGTACCGGCCGCGGACCTGCAGGTGGCGATGCTGTCCGTGGACCGTTTCTCGCGGCCGGACATGCCGCTGCCCGTCGACCCCGCGCTGCGCGCGCAGCTCGCGGACCGCTTCGGGCTCTTCGGCATCCGAATGGCCGTCGCGCTCGTGCAGCTCGGCGTACGCGACTCCCCGACCCTCGCCGCGGAACTGCTCGCGCGCAGCGGACTCGACGAGCTGCGGAACGTGATCGACGTCCAGTTCGGCCAGCGCGCCGACCAGCTCAAGACCCATTCGGCGTTGCTGTCGCTCGGGCGGGTGCTGCGGGCGTGCGGCGACCGGCACCTGCTGGCGTCGGTACAACGGGAACTCGCCGACGGTCACGGGTTCGTGGAACTGCGCCTGCTCGGCCGGTTGCGTTCGCGTCCGGTCTCGCTCGGGGACGCGGAGCTGTTCGAGCTGCAACGCCTCGTCGGTGGTTTCGGCATCGGGGCCCGGCAACGGCTCGGGCTGCCCGACGACGCGCCCACGCCGCAGGTCCGTGCCGCGGGTGTCGCGGCGGTCCGCGCGTGGCGCGCGCGAGCCGAGCATCCGTTGCTGGACCCGTTCACGGCGAGAGCGGCGGCGGTGGCGGTTCGCAGCGCGGAAGGTGTGCTCGCCGGCGTCTGAGTCAGCCGCGCACGGGATGGATAGCGGCGCGTGGCGTGCGCCGCGCGGGTGTCTTCGCCGTCGGTGGGTGTGGGTGGCGGGCGCGTTCGACGGCCCGCGCGAAGCGATCCGCGACGACGTCGAAGCGGAACAGCTCGGGCCACGTCCACCGCACGACCTCGAACCCGAGGTCGTGGATCGCGTCCTCCCGCAGCTTTTCCCGGCGGACGGATTCCGCCGTCGACGCGGGATCGCCCGCTCCGTACTTGCCCATGCCGTCGAACTCGCCGACGACCCCGAGTTCCTCCCGGAAGAAGTCGACCCGCGCGACGAACGTGCCGTCGGGAGTGAACAACTCGCGTTGCAGGTTCGGCTCGGGGATCCCGGCCGACCGGAGCCGGAGCCGGCCGAGCGATTCGCCGGGGCTCTCGCTGCGCCCGTCGAGAAGTGCGACGACGCGGCGCGCCGACGCGACACCGCAGCGCTGGGCGGCGGCGTCGAGCGCGCCCGGGATCCCATGAGCGCGGACGGATGGATCCGCAGCAGCGAATCCCCGGCGATCACCGCCTCGTCGACGGTCAGCGACCGGGCGAGGTCGACGATCGTGCGCGCGGGCGCGGTGACCGCCGCCGCGCCGGCGACGAAGATCTCGTCGCGCGCGAGCGGTGCCGTGTGGACGTGGAGGTGGTCGGTGCGGCGACCGCCGGACCTCCGGTCGCGGGTGACGTGAATGCGCGACAGGCGGGGGTTCCCACAGGTCGGCGCCGTGGAACAGGGCGGCGGTGACGTGGCTGAGCACGGCGTCGCCACCGAGCGCGTGCTGCACGCACCGCGCGCGGACACGGTGCCGGGCGACGTCGTCGAGCCCGTCGGCGTCGGCTCGCCGCAGGTACGCACCGGGCGCGACCGGAGCGAGTGCACCGCTGCGCAATGCCTGCCGCAGTTCGTCGGCGGTGATGCCGGAAGCGAGCAGGTCGGATCGGAAGATCGGTGTCGGATCGGTCATGCCGTCAGCGTGGCTGTGCTTCCGGTGCTTTCGGGGCGGTCCGGCGGCGATCGGCCCGAATCTGTGGATCGATCGGCTACCTGTGGACAACCCGACCCGGGACCCCGTCGGCCGGAGCCGCCGACGGTGGAGACGGCGAGCGTGGAAGTGATCTGCATCACCTTTCGGAACAAAGTCCCAAGGGTTGCAGTTGGACCAATCGACAAACTTGAGCGTGATAAGCTCAACTTGGACTTGACGACGGATTCCGTCGGGGTGCAAGCTTGAGTGGACTTCGCTCACCTGAGTCGAACAGGCTCAGGGTTCGGGCATGCAGGTCCGCGGTGCAACGACGTACCGCGGCGAGAAAATTGGAGGAGAATTATGGCTCGTGCGGTCGGCATCGACCTCGGAACCACCAACTCGGTCGTTTCCGTTCTGGAAGGCGGCGAGCCCGTGGTGGTCGCCAATTCCGAGGGTTCCCGCACCACCCCGTCGATCGTCGCTTTCGCGAAGAACGGCGAAGTTCTGGTGGGGCAGCCCGCCAAGAACCAGGCGGTCACGAACGTCGACCGCACCATCCGTTCGGTCAAGCGCCACATCGGCACCGACTGGACCGTGGCGATCGACGACAAGAAGTACACGTCGCAGGAGATCAGCGCCCGCACGCTGATGAAGCTCAAGCGCGACGCCGAGGCGTACCTCGGTGAGGACATCACCGACGCCGTCATCACCGTCCCCGCATACTTCAACGACGCTCAGCGTCAGGCCACCAAGGAAGCCGGCACCATCGCCGGTCTCAACGTCCTGCGCATCGTCAACGAGCCCACCGCCGCGGCCCTCGCATACGGCCTCGACAAGGGCGAGAAGGAACAGACCATCCTCGTCTTCGACCTCGGTGGTGGCACGTTCGACGTGTCCCTGCTCGAGATCGGCGACGGTGTCGTCGAGGTCCGCGCGACCTCCGGCGACAACCACCTCGGTGGCGACGACTGGGACGAGCGTGTCGTGAGCTGGCTCGTCGACAAGTTCAAGGCGCAGAACGGCATCGACCTGACCAAGGACAAGATGGCCCTGCAGCGTCTGCGCGAGGCTGCGGAGAAGGCGAAGATCGAGCTGTCCAGCTCGCAGAGCACCTCCATCAACCTGCCCTACATCACGGTCGACGCGGAGAAGAACCCGCTGTTCCTCGACGAGCAGCTGACGCGCGCCGAGTTCCAGAAGATCACCAGCGATCTCCTCGAACGCACCCGCGCCCCGTTCCAGCAGGTCATCAAGGACGCCGGCATCGCGGTCGGCGACATCGACCACGTCGTCCTCGTCGGCGGCTCGACCCGTATGCCCGCCGTCACCGATCTGGTACGCGAGCTGACCGGTGGCCGCGAGCCCAACAAGGGCGTGAACCCGGACGAGGTCGTCGCCGTCGGCGCCGCCCTGCAGGCCGGTGTCCTCAAGGGCGAGGTCAAGGACGTGCTGCTCCTCGACGTCACCCCGTTGTCCCTCGGCATCGAGACCAAGGGCGGCGTGATGACCAAGCTCATCGAGCGCAACACCACCATCCCGACCAAGCGGTCCGAGACCTTCACCACGGCGGACGACAACCAGCCGTCCGTGCAGATCCAGGTCTTCCAGGGTGAACGCGAGATCGCCGCGCACAACAAGCTGCTCGGCTCGTTCGAGCTCGGTGGCATCGCCCCGGCTCCGCGCGGTGTCCCGCAGATCGAGGTGACCTTCGACATCGACGCCAACGGCATCGTGCACGTCACCGCCCGCGACAAGGGCACCGGCAAGGAGAACACGATCAAGATCCAGGAAGGCTCCGGCCTCTCCAAGGAAGAGATCGACCGGATGGTCAAGGACGCCGAGGCGCACGCCGAGGAGGACAAGAAGCGTCGCGAGGAGGCCGAGGTTCGCAACCAGGCCGAGTCGCTCGTGCACCAGACCGAGAAGTTCATCAAGGACAACGAGGACAAGGTGCCCGCCGACGTCAAGACGAAGGTCGAGGCTGCCGTCAAGGAAGCCAACGACGCTCTCGCCGGCTCGGACATCGCCGCGGTGAAGGCCGCCGTCGAGAAGCTCGCGACCGAGTCGCAGGCCCTCGGCCAGGCCATCTACGAGGCGCAGGGTGCCGAGGGTGCTGCCGCCGGTGACGGCGCGGCCGCAGGTGCCGACGATGTCGTCGACGCCGAGGTCGTCGACGAACCGACCGATTCGGACAAGAAGTGAGTGCCGAAAGGCCCGAGCAGGAGCCGGTGACCGTCACCGACAAGCGACGGATCGACCCGGACACCTTCGAGGTGCGCGACGCGGATGCCGAAGCGCAGGTCATCGAGGTGGAAACCGAGTCGGCGGCTCCCGCTGCGGGAGACGAAGCAGCACTGACTGCCGAGCCGTCGCCGGAGACGGCCGAACTCGCCGAGCGCACCGCGGATCTGCAGCGCGTCACGGCCGAGTACGCCAACTACCGGCGCCGCATCGAGCGGGAGAGGGTAGCTGCGATCGAAGGCGCCAAGGCGTCGGTGGTCGGCCAGTTCCTCGACCTGGTCGACGACCTGGATCGGGCCCGCGCCCACGGCGACCTCGAGGCAGGACCGATGAAGGCCCTGAGCGACAAGCTCACCGGCATTCTCACCGGCCTCGGCCTCGAGGGGTTCGGCACGGAAGGCGATCCGTTCGAACCGGACCTGCACGAGGCGGTTCACATGGAAGGCGACGGCAATCACCCCGTCCTCGGGACGGTCCTCCGCAAGGGGTACCGGCTCGGCGACCGCGTGCTGCGGCACGCGATGGTGACCGTCACCGACGGCGACCCGAACGACACTCCGGCGCAAACGTCGCCGGACGGGTCGGGCACCGAGTAAGAAACAGTCAAGTACTGCGAGAGGAGGAGACGCCCGGTGAGCCAGCGGGAGTGGATCGAGAAGGACTTCTACAAGGACCTGGGCGTCTCTTCCGACGCATCGCAGGACGACATCAAGAAGGCGTACCGGAAGCTGGCGCGGGATCTGCATCCCGACGCCAACCCCGGTGACGCCGCCGCCGAGGAACGTTTCAAGGCGGTCAGCGAGGCCAACGCGATTCTGTCGGATCCGGCCAAGCGCAAGGAGTACGACGAGACGCGTCGGCTGTTCGCATCCGGCGGATTCGGTGGCGGCGGCTTCCACCCCGGCGCCGGTGGCGGATTCACCAGCACCAACTTCGACATCGGCGACCTGTTCGGCGGCGGCGCCTCCGACGCTGGTCTCGGTGACCTGCTGGGTGGCCTGTTCAACCGCGGTGGCGCCGGCGGCACGGCTCGCACCCGCCCGCGCCGCGGCAGCGACGTCGAAACCGAGACAACCCTCGACTTCCGCGACGCGGTGCAGGGCGTGACCGTGCCGTTGCGGCTGACCAGCCCCGCGCCGTGCACCAGCTGCCACGGCAGCGGAGCGGAGCCGGGCACCAGTCCGCGGGTGTGCCCGTACTGCAACGGCAGCGGCATCGTTTCCCGTAACCAGGGCGCGTTCGGCTTCTCGGAACCGTGCGACGACTGCCGCGGCACCGGATCGATCATCGACAACCCGTGCGGGGACTGCCGGGGCACCGGTATCCAGAACCGGACCCGCACCATCACGGTCCGCGTCCCCGCGGGCATCAAGGACGGTTCCAAGGTCCGTCTCGCCGGGCAGGGTGAGGCGGGATTGCGCGGCGCCCCGTCCGGCGACCTGTTCGTCACCGTGCACGTGCGCCCCGACAAGGTGTTCGGCCGCGACGGCGACGACCTGACCCTCGTGTTGCCGGTCAGCTACGGCGAACTCGTCCTCGGGGCCACCGTGTCGGTCCCGACCCTCGACGGTCGTGTGGGCCTGAAGATCCCCGCCGGCACCGCCGACGGCCGGGTGCTGCGCGTGCGCGGCCGCGGTGTGCCCAAGCGCGGCGGCGGCAGCGGCGACCTGCTGGTCACGGTGAAGGTCGCGATCCCGCAGCACCTCGACGACCAGGCCGTCGACGCCCTGCGCATCTTCCTGCATGCCGAACAGACCAGCGGCTTCGATCCGCGTGAGGGATGGGCAGGTGCATGATGCCGGAACCGAGGCAGTCGCGTGACCAGTCCGGCGACCCGGACGCGCGCGTCTACGTGATCTCCGTGGCGGCGGAACTGGCCGGGATGCACGCCCAGACACTGCGCAACTACGACCGGCTGGGCCTGGTCACCCCGCACCGCACCAGCGGCGGCGGTCGCCGGTACTCGCCGCGCGACGTCGAACTGCTGCGCGAGGTCCAGCGTCTGTCGCAGGACGAGGGCGTGAACCTGGCCGGTATCAAGCGTGTCATCGAACTGACCAATCAGGTCGAGGCACTGCAGCATCGCGTCGCGGAACTGTCCGCCGAGGTCACCAAGCTGCGCAGCGCCCGCCGCGACCTCGTCCCGATCCCGCGCAGCAACGCCCTCGTCGTGTGGAAACCCCGCCACCAGCGCGACTCCTGATCGCCCCCGCCGCTGAATCCGGGTGGCGGGAACCACGTTCCGGGGCCGGGTGTCGACGGTTGCGGGGATGAGGCTCACCGGGGGAGCAGTGCCGGAACGACGAAGGCGCGCAGCTTCGTCCTGACCCGGTCGGGGGCGTTGTCGTCGGTGCCGTATTGGCTGATGTACATGATCTCGAGTTCGGCGATCCACTCGGACAGCAGCCGCAGGTCCAGGTCGGCGCGGATGTTCCCCGCGGCCTGCTCGTCGGCCAGGACCGGTCCCCACAGCTCGTGGGTCAATTCGACCGCGCGACCCGACTCGTTGAGCAGCTGGATCGACAGTGCCATCGTCTCGGGGGAGACCAGCCGGTTCACCATCGGGTCCAGGTGGCCCTTGCGGATGTCCTGGCAGATGCCCTCGACGATGCGTTCCTCGACGGTCGGCCAGCGGGTGATGCGTGCGCGGGCCCGGTCCATGCGCGGGTCATCGGGCGCCCCCTTCCTGAGGGGCGGCCCCGCGGACCGCTTCTTCGAGCACCCCGAGAGCGTCGACGAGCAGTTCATCGGGAATCACCAGCGGCGGCAGCAGCCGGATCACGTTGCCGTACGTGCCGCACGTGAGCAGGATGACGCCCTGGGCGAGCGCGGCGGCGGCGATTGCGGCGGTCGCGACCGGGTTGGGTTCGCGGCTACCCGGCATCACGAACTCGATCGCGAGCATCGCCCCGCGTCCGCGCACCTCCCCGATGATGCCGACGTCCTCGGCCAGCGCCTGCAACCGCGGCAGAGCCACCTCGGCGATGTGCCGCGCACGTCCGGGAAGATTCAGGTCGCGCATCCGGTCCAGCGTCGCGAGTGCGGCCGCGCACGCGATCGGGTTCCCACCGTAGGTGCCGCCGAGTCCGCCGACGTGCACTGCGTCGATCAGGTCGGCGCGCCCGGTGACCGCCGCGAGCGGCAGGCCGCCGGCGATGCCCTTGGCGAGGGTCATCAGGTCGGGTACGACCTCCTCGTCCTCGCACGCGAACCAGTTGCCGGTGCGGGCGAACCCGGTCTGCACCTCGTCGGCCACGAACACGACGCCGTTGGCGCGTGCCCAGTCGGCCAGCGCCGGAAGGAAACCGGGTGCGGGCACGATGAACCCGCCTTCGCCCTGGATCGGTTCGATCACGATCGCGGCGACGTTGTCCGCGCCGATCTGCTTCTCGATTTGGGTGATGGTGCGGCGCGCGGCCTGCTCGCCGGTGCCGGGGGTGCCGTCGTAGCCGAGTCCTTCCCGGAAGGGGTACGACATCGGCATCCGGTACACCTCGGGTGCGAACGGACCGAAACCGTTCTTGTACGGCTGATTCTTCGCGGTCAGCGCCATCGTCAGGTTCGTGCGGCCGTGGTAGGCGTGATCGAACACGACGACGGCGTCCCGCCCGGTCGCGCAGCGCGCGATCTTCACCGCGTTCTCGACCGCTTCGGCGCCGCTGTTGAACAGCACCGTGCGCTTGGGGTGAGCACCGGGGGTCAGCTCCGTGAGCCGCTCGGCAACCTCGATGTACCCCTCGTACGGGGTGACCATGAAACACGTGTGGGTGAACCGGCCGACCTGTTCCCGAACTGCTTCCACCACAGCGGAATCGGAGGCGCCGACGCTCGTGACCGCGATCCCGGAACCGAGGTCGATCAGGGAGTTCCCGTCGACGTCGACGATCACGCCGCCGTCCGCGTCGGCCACGTACACCGGGACGGTGGAACCCACCCCGGCGCCGACCGCCCGCCGGCGCCGTTCGGTGAGCGCCACCGATCGCGGACCGGGCAGGGAAGTGCTGAGGCTGCGCTGCTGTGGCAATCGGTAGTCGATGGTCATCGTGGCGTCCCTCGGTCGATGCTGCGGTGTGGTTCCGGGGCAACCTCGACGATATCGGCGCAGACCCGGTTCCGGGGGAAGGGAACCGATATTCGGTCGATCCGGGTGATGGGGACCTTCACCCGGTGGCGGGGGTGCGGTGGGCGACGACCAGCGCGGTACCGGCGTCTCGGAGAGCGTCGGTGGGTTCGAGACCGAGGATTCGCAGGGAACTGTCGGCGAGGAGCCGAGCGGACGTCGGCAGCGGGCCGTCGGCGGGAGCCGTGATGGCCGGGTCGTCGGCGCGGATCGCGATCACCGATTCGGTGACCCGCACCGGCAGCCCGCACCGCGGATCGTTCGGATCCGACACCGCCCGCGCCGCGAGAGTCCGGTAGATGCCGTGCAATTCGCGGCGTTTGGCATGAAACACGGCCAGTCCCGGTGCGTCCGCCTCCGGAATCAGGTACAGCCGGCCGAGATTCGAGCGGTCCGTGAGCAGATTCCACGAGTCGCCCGCGGTCAGGGCCCACAGGAGCACGGACGGATCGCCGCCCAGGTCCGCGAGGGTGCGCGCATAGTGCAGCGACGGTTCGACCGTCGAATCGAGCAGTGCCGCGAGGATCGATTCCTTGGTGGGGAAGTGGTGGTAGAGCGACGCCTGCCGGATACCCACCGACTCGGCGATCGCGCGTGTCGACGTCGCGGCGAAACCACGAGTGACGAACAGTTCGCCTGCGGCATCGAGGATTTCCTCGCGACCCGACGCGCCGGGGCGTCGGCGCTCGACGAGGCGCGGTCGTCCGGGTCCGGTCACGATGTCTCACTCTGCCACACCCCGGCGACCCGCTCGACGACCGGCACGAACGGCTCCGCCGGGACCCGATGGTTGCCGTCCGCGGCGGCCATCGCCGCGCGCGAGGCGCCCATCCACGCGGTGCGGTCGACACAGCGCAGATCGAACGGCAGCCCGGCGCGGCGGGCCAGAACCGTGAGCAGTGTCGTCGCGGTACGACCATTTCCCTCTCGGAACGGATGCACGGCAACGAGATCCGCGACGACCGCCGCCGTGGCAGCGATGAAATCGGTGTGGCAGACGGCGGCGACCGCATCCTCGAGCGCCGCCATCCGGGTGGCGAGCCGGGGAACCGGCAGGAACCTCGCGTCGCCCTTGCGTAGATCGACGATGCGCTGCTGCCCCGCCCACGGATAGACGTCGCCGAACAGATGCTGGTGGATCGACGTCACGAGGGGGACGTCGGGCGCGACCGTCCCCAGGTGGATCTCGACGAGTCGCGCCGCGCACACGCGATGCTCCGCCTCCGCCAGTGCGACCGGGTTTGCCAGACCGATCCCGTTGCGCAGCACCGTGGTTCCCCGCACGTAGTAGGGGCGGTAGCGGCGCAGCAGGCGGGGTCGCTGTTCACTCGGATCGAGCGCGCGCGCCGCCGCGACCGCGGCGGCGATGTATCCGCCCCGTCCGAGCGCCCCGGTCGCGAACGCGGTGAGTGCGGCGCGGGCGTCGCCGTCGGGCCGCCAGCCCTCGAGTTCCTGGGCGTGCACCGCCTGCGCGACGGCGTCCTCGGCGTTCACGACCGGTCCGGGCGGCTGAACGAGGACGCGGACAGCCGATAGTCCAGCACCCGCTGGATCCCGGCGACGGTGCGCGACACCCACCGGATCGTGGCGCGCTCGGCGGGCCGGAAGGCGCTCAGGGGTGCAGGTCCGTCGCCTCCGCTGCCGTCGAGGGCCCGCCGGGTGACGATGTCGAGGATCTCGTGGTGGCAGCGGCGCAGGTCGGTGATCTCGTCGGGCTCGAGCAAGTCGCCGGGCCGCGCGCCGTCCAGACGCTCCCCGGTGGTGTGCCCGCCGGTCCCGCCGGCCAGCGCCACCCAGCGGGCGATCTTGCGCACCGGGGTCAGCAGGTCCTGCTTGAGGTCGACGCTCGGGGCGGGGACCAGCGGAAGTGCCGGGCGCACGTGCGGCCGGTGGGCGAGCGCGTCGGACAGGACGGCGTTCAGGCAACGCGGATGCGTACGCAACGCGGCGGTGAGCACATCGGTCAGGTCGGGGTCCGGACCGTCCTCGAGCGGGCGCGCGTCGGCGAGCAGGCCGATCATGACGACGCCGCGGTCCTCGTGCGGGTCCGCGGTCCAGCGGGTGACGGCGTCGCGCCATTCGTCGGGGGTGCGGCGCAACCGTCGTCGCATCGGGGTGGCGCCGTTCGGGTCGGCTCGGAGGCCGGGCAGATCCAGCGCACCGAATCCGCGGTCCGGGGTGGCGGTGACGGCGAGGGCGTCGAGGTCGGATCCGGGCAGCGCCTCGCCCCGACCGAGGCTGCCGGTGACCCACACCTGCGCGTCGGTGCGCCCGGCCAGCGCGGTGCGCAGGTCGTCGACGCACAGCCGCGACCACTCGGCCGCGAGGTGTTCCGACGTTGTGCCGCGGGCGAATTCGGAGCGCAGGCGCGCGAGGTCGGTGGGGGTGGGCATGCAGCGATAGTGGCACATCCACGCCGCGTCACATGTTCGCAACACAGGTAGCCGATTCGAAACATCGCCGTCACCGCACAGGAATGCGCCCCCTTAAAACTGTCACCCGACAGGTTTTGACGGCTGCGCGAATCGAGGACCCCATGGCATTGACCACGCCCACCGCCGCGCCACCCGACAAGGGCGGCGACGCGGGAGATCTCGCCGAATTCGGATACGAACAGCAACTCCACCGCTCGCTCGGGAAGTTCGCCTCGTTCGCGGCCGGATTCTCGTTCGTCTCGATCCTCACCACGATCTTCCAGTTGTTCGGCCTCGGCTTCGGGTTCGCCGGACCGGCCTTCTTCTGGACCTGGCCCGTCGTGTTCGCCGGCCAGTTCCTCGTCGCCCTGTGCTTCGCCGAACTGGCCGCCCGCTACCCGCTGTCCGGGGCCGTCTACCAGTGGTCGCGGCGTCTCGGCGGCGAGGTGCTCGGCTGGTTCGGCGGCTGGTTCATGATTCTCGCGCAGATCGTCACCGCTTCCGCCGCCGCGATCGCCCTGCAGGTCGTGCTGCCGGCGGTCTGGTCCGGTTTCCAGATCATCGGTGAGGACACGTCGCTCACCTCGCCCAGCGGTGCCGCCAACGCCGTCCTGCTCGGCACCGTCCTTCTCGTCGTCACCACCACCGTCAACAGCGTCGGCGTGCGCTGGATGGCGCGGGTCAACACCGTCGGCGTCGTCTGCGAGATCGTCGGTGTCGTCGCCGTCATCGGCGTGTTCTTCACGCACGCCCAGCGCGGCCCGCAGGTCGTCTTCGACACGGGCGTCCACGAGGGTCAGTCCGGATACGGCTGGGCATGGATCGCCTCCGGCCTGATGGCCGCGTACGTCATGGTCGGCTTCGGCTCCGCCGGCGAACTCGCCGAGGAGACCCGCGATCCCCGCCGCGTCGCACCCCGCACCATCCGCATGGCGCTGAGCGTGTCCGCGCTCGGTGGCGGCCTCATGATCCTCGGCGCGCTCATGGCCGCGCCCAGCCTCACCGACGGCCGCCTCGCCACCGAGGGTCTGCCATACGTGCTCGACACCGTCCTGTCCTCGCCCTGGGGCACCGTGCTGCTCGTCGACGTCGCGATCGCGATCCTCATCTGCACACTCGCCATCCAGACCGCCGCGTCCCGCCTGATGTTCTCGATGGCCCGCGACGAGCGCCTCCCGTTCTCCAAGGCCCTCGCGACCGTCAACCGCCGCACCGGCACCCCCATCGTCCCGGCCATCGTCGTCGGCCTCGCCTGCGTCGCGGTGCTGCTGCTCAACGTCGGCAACTCGGCGATCTTCTCGACGCTGGCGAGCGTGTGCATCATTGCGATCTACCTCGCCTACCTGCTCGTGACCGCGCCGATGCTGTACCGGCGGCTGACCGGCGGCTGGATCTCCGGCGCCGGCGGCACCGACGCCGAGGGCCGGCCCCTGTTCTCCCTGGGCCGCTGGGGTGTCCTCGTCAACGCGGGGGCCGTCCTCTACGGGCTGGTCATGGTCGTGAACCTGTCGTGGCCGCGCGCCGAGATCTTCGACCCGGCGGGTACCACCCCGATCCTGCGCTGGGCCGGGCCGATCTCCATCGTCGCGATCGTCGCCCTCGGGATCCTGTGCTTCCCCCGCGGCCGGATACACCCGCGGCCCGTCCGCCCGCTCTGACCGTCCGCATCCTTCGAGGAGTCACCATGACCGCCACCACCACCGCAGCCCGCGACCACGCCCGCTCCCAGGCCGGGCGGCACGACGTCCCGATGCCCGTCGTTCCCGCCTCCGCCTGGCCGAACCCGCCCGTCGACGCCGCGGACATGGTGTGGGCCGAGACCGTGCCCGGCGGCCGCTACACCTCGAAGGTGCTCGCCCGCGGCACCCGGCTGCGCCTGACCGACCTCGACGGCCGAGGCTGCGCCCACCTGATGCTGTGGCGCGCCGACGCCCCGTGGGAGCGGCTCAACGTCGCCGACACCGTCAAGGTGCCGTGGCAGGCGTACCTCGGCGTCGACCACCCGCTGCTCGACGACCAGGGGCGAGTGCTCGCGACGATCGTCGCCGACACCTCCGGCCGGCACGACGCGCTGTGCGGCACCACCACCGCCGCCGCCAACACCGCCCGCTACGGCGACGGTTCGGTGCACTCCGGCGCCCCGGCCGGGCGGGAACTGCTCACCCTCGCCGCCCTCAAACACGGCCTCGGTCCCCGCGACGTGGCCCCGACCGTCTCGTTCTTCCACGGCGTCCGGATCGCCGACGACGGCAGTGCGATCGCCACCGGAAACGCCGGTCCCGGAGCGAGTGTCGAACTGCTGCTGCATCTTCCGCTGATCGTCGCGGTCGCGAACACCGCGCACCCGCTCGACGAATCGCCCACCTTCGACACCACCACTATCGAACTGCTCGCCTGGCGCGCCCCCGCCGACCTCGCCGACCTCGCCGCGCGTGCCCCCGGAATCGGCCCCGAATACGACCGCGCGCACCGCAACACCGAGGACGTCCACACCGCCGCCCTGCCGACCGAAGGAGTCGCACGATGACCACTGCTCCCGCACCCCTCGTCCCCGGCGCCGTGATCCTCGACGAGACGGTCGCGCCCCGCGGACCGTGGTCGGCGCTCGTCGCCGCCGGGGACGTTCTCACCATCGTCGACCTGTACGGAAACCAGGCCGTCGACACCCTCTTCTACGGCGCCCCCGACACCGCGATCCGGTACAGCGCGCAGGCCACCATCGCCGCGCAGCGCTCGCTGTTCCTGACCACCGGATCGGTGATCCGCGACCAGGAGGGCAACCCGATGATGACGATCGTCGCCGACGAGGTCGGCAACCACGACACCATCGGCGGCGCCTGCTCGCAGGAATCGAACACCCTGCGCTACGGCCACCACACCCGCCACCAGCATGCGTGTGTCGAGAACTTCCTGGCCGAAGGCGCGAAACACGGCCTCGGTAAACGCGATCTGGTCGGCAACGTCAACTTCTTCATGAACGTGCCCGTCGACCCGGACGGCACCCTCGGCATCGTCGACGGACTCTCCGCGCCCGGTCGCCGGCTCGCGCTGCGCGCCGAGATCGACACCCTCGTGCTGGTGTCCAACTGCCCGCAGATCAACAACCCCTGCAACGGATTCGACCCCACCGCCGTGCAGATGATCGTTACCCGACCGGAGGCCCGACCGTGAGCGCGACCTGCACCGTCCTGCGGCCCGGACCGCTCACCACCGTCCAGGACTGGCCCGGACGCGTCGGCTACTGGAAGATCGGCGTCCCGCCGTCCGGCCCGATGGACGACCTGTCGTTCCGGCTCGCGAACCTCGCGGTCGGCAACGCCGAGGGCGCCGCCGGACTCGAGGCAACCATGGCCGGCCCGCGCCTGCGCTTCGACGCCGAGACCACGGTCGCGGTCACCGGCGCGGCCGCCGCGGTCACCGTCGACGGCCGTCCGGTCCCGCAGTGGACGCCCGTCACGGTCCCGGCCGGCGGCATCCTGGACGTCGGCGCCGTCACCGGTGCGGGTCTGCGCCTCTACATCGCCGTCGCCGGCGGCCTCGATGTCGACCCGTACCTCGGGTCCGGCGCGACGTTCACCCTCGGCAAGTTCGGGGGCGTCTCCGGGCGGGTCCTCGCCGAGGGTGACGCACTGCCGCTCGGTACGTCCACCGGAACGCCCCGGCGCCTCACCGCCGAGGAGATCCCCGCGATCGGCCACGACTGGACCGTTGCCGTCACCGAAGGACCGCACGGCGCACCGGAGTTCTTCACCCGCAACGACATCGACACCCTCTACGGCACCGCGTACACCGTGCACCACAACTCCGACCGCACCGGCATCCGGCTCATCGGACCCAAGCCGACGTGGGCGCGACCCGACGGCGGCGAGGCCGGACTGCACCCGTCGAACATCCACGACACCCCCTACACGGTCGGCACCCTCGACTTCACCGGCGACACCCCGATCCTGCTCGGCCCCGACGGACCCAGCCTCGGCGGTTTCGTCTGCCCGGTCACCGTCGTCACCGCCGATCGCTGGAAGATGGGGCAGCTCGCCCCCGGCGACCGCCTGCGGCTGGTCCCGGTACGTGCCGCAACAGTGGCCTCGCCCAACGTGTTCGGCCCGGCCCGGCGCGCGGCGGTGCCCGTCGTCGGCGGTATCGGCGACGGCGACGACGGCGTGCTGCACCGCGGCGCGACCGCCGACGGCACCACGTCGGTGACGGTGCGCCGCAGCGGCGACGACAACATCCTCGTCGAGTACGGCACCATGTCGCTGGACCTGGTGCTGCGGGCCCGCGTCCACGCGCTGCAGACCGCCCTCGAACGGACGGGGCTGCGCGGGCTCGTCGACCTCACCCCCGGAATCCGTTCCCTGCAAGTGAAATTCGATCCGACGGTGACGAGTACCGGATCGGTGCTCGGCGCGGTCCTCGAGACGGAGGCGGCGCTGCCCGCCGCGGACCGGCTCGTCGTCCCCAGCCGCACCGTGCGGCTGCCGCTGAGCTGGGACGACCCCGCCACGCGGCTCGCCACCGAACGCTACATGCACGGCGTGCGCGCCGACGCCCCGTGGTGCCCGTGGAACATCGAATTCATCCGCCGCATGAACGGCCTGGATTCGGTCGACGACGTGTACAAGACCGTGTACGACGCGTCCTATCTCGTGCTCGGCCTCGGCGATGTGTATCTCGGTGCGCCCGTGGCGACTCCGCTCGATCCCCGGCACCGGCTCGTCACCACCAAGTACAACCCGGCCCGGACCTGGACCCCGGAGAACGCGGTCGGGATCGGCGGCGCGTACCTGTGTGTCTACGGCATGGAAGGGCCCGGCGGCTATCAGTTTGTCGGCCGCACCACCCAGGTGTGGAATCACCGATTCCCCGAAGGGGCAGGCGGATTCGAACCCGAACATCCGTGGTTGCTGCGGTTCTTCGATCGCATCTCCTGGTACCCGGTCTCCGCCGAGGAACTGCTCGACCTGCGCGCCGACACCGCCGCCGGCCGCGGCCTCGTCGACATCACCGAGGGGGAATTCTCCCTCGCCGAGCACCTCGCCTTCCTCGACCGCGAGGCCGACTCGATCGGCGTGGTCCGCGCGAAGATGGAAGCGGCCCGCGACGAGGAACGCGCCCGCTGGGAAGCCGACGGCGAACTCTCCCGCGGCACCCGGCTCGGGACGGCGGCGGCATGACCGACCGTGTGGCACAGGCCTATGCTCGACTGCGCGAGGCGGACCGGCCCGAGGTGTTCGTGCACCTGCGTGACGAAACCGAGGTCGCCGTCGAGTACGCCGAATCGGTCCGTCGCGGTGGGGAACTCGCCGGTGTTCTGCTGGCGGTGAAGGACAACGTCGACGTCGCGGGGCTGCCCACGACCGCCGCGTGCCCCGGCTACAGCTACGTCCCCGACACCGATGCCGCCGCCGTCGCGGCGCTGCGCGCGGCCGGCGCGGTCGTCGTCGGCAAGACCAACCTCGACCAATTCGCCACCGGGCTCGTCGGCACCCGCAGCCCGTACGGCGCGGTCCGCGACGCGCGGCGACCCGAGTACGTGTCCGGCGGGTCGTCGTCGGGGTCCGCCGTCGCGGTCGCGCTCGGGGTCGTGGACATCGCGATCGGCACCGACACCGCCGGATCCGGCCGGGTCCCGGCCGCGTTCCAGGGGATCGTCGGCATCAAACCGACGGTCGGGACGGTCGCGACCGAGGGCATCGTACCGGCCTGCGCGAGCTACGACTGCGTGACGATCTTCGCCCGCGACCTCCCGTCCGCCGAACGAGCGGTCGCGATCATGGCGACCGCCCCCGGTGGCCGGCCGTGGGCCGCGGACGTGCCGTTGGCTGCGGCGCCCGGTGCCGCGGTCGCGGTGCCCCGCGACCTTCCCGAACTCGACGAGCGGTGGCGCGCCGCCTTCGCCGCCGCCGCGGTGCGGGCACGGGCGGCCGGGTTCCGGATCGTCGAGATCGACCTGGACGACTTCCTCGCCGCCGCCCGGCTGCTGTACGACGGGGCCTTGGTCGCCGAACGGTGGGCCGCCGTCGGCGAGTTCGTCGACGCCGCCGCACGGGGAGCGGGGCTGGATCCGGTGGTCGCGGGGATCGTGCGCGGCGCGGCCCGGTTCTCCGCCGTCGACCTGCTGCGCGACCGCGCGACCCTCGCCGAACTCCGCGACCGGGCGATGACCGCCTGGGGTGACTGCGCGGCGCTGCTGGTGCCGACCGCCCCGTTCCACCCGACGATCGCGCAGGTCGAGGCCGATCCCGTCGGGGTCAACTCGCGGCTGGGCACGTACACGAACTTCTGCAATCTGTTCGACCTGTGCGCGGTCGCGGTGCCGGCCGGTGAGGTCCGCGAGAGCGACGGCAGCACAGCGCAGTTCGGGGTGACGGTGCTCGCGCCGGCCGGACACGACGCGGTCGCGGCGGACGTGGCGTCGCGCCTGGCCGGAGCGCCGCGCGATCTGTCGACGCCGTCGTGGCCGGAACGTGCCGGGGCGCAGTCGTTTCCGCTGATCGTGTTCGGTGCGCACCTGCACGACCAGCCGCTCGCCGGTCAGCTCACCGCGCTCGGTGCCCGCTGGGCCGGACCGGTCTCGACGGCACCGGAGTACCGGATGACCGCGTTGCCGACGCAGCCGCCCAAGCCCGCGGTGGTGCGCTGCGCGGACGGCGGCGCGTCGTTGGAAGGAGAGCGGTGGGTCTGCTCACCCGCCGCGCTCGGCCGCTTCCTGGCCGCGCTGCCCTCCCCGATGGGTCTGGGCTCGGTGCAGCTGGACGACGGCACCTGGGAGACCGGGTTCGTGTGCGGCGACGACGCCGCATCCGCCGCCCGCGACATCACCGCCGCCGGCTCCTGGCGCACCCACCTGGCCGCGACCCTCGTTCAGCACAGCACCCGCGGGGGAGTCAGGCGGGGACGAGGCCGCTGACCTCAGCGAGCAACTCGAGCGAACGGAGCCACGCGGTGCGGCCCGGTGCCGACGAGACCACGATCAGTTCGTCGGCCTGGGCACGCTCGGTGAACGCGTCCAGGTATTCACGGACCTCGGTGGGGTTGCCGACGGCGGTGTAGTGCAGCATCTGCATCACCTGACGGCCGGCGGGGGAGTCGAGCAGCAACTCGACCTCCTCGTCGGTGAAGCTGCGACCACGCCCGACCATCTGCACGACGCGGTTGCGTTTGGTGGCCTCGAACAGATCCTGGGCCTCTTCGGTGGTGTCGGCGGCGATCACCCCGACACCCGCGATGACGTACGGCTCGGCGAGTTGCTCGGACGGCTGGAACTCACGCCGGTACAGCGCGACCGCGTCCTCGAGGGCCTGCGGCGCGAAATGGGACGCGAAGCCGTACGGAAGGCCCAGCAGCGCAGCGAGTTTCGCGCCGAACAGGGACGATCCGAGAATATAGAGCGGCACATCGGTGCCCTTGCCGGGGATCGCGTCGACGCCCGGGATGCGGCTCTGTCCCCGCAGGTACGCCTGCAGTTCCAGCACGTCCTGCGGGAAACTGTCCGCCGACGACGGATCACGCCGCAGCGCACGCAGCGTGTTCTGATCGCTGCCCGGCGCTCGGCCGAGTCCCAGATCGATCCGCCCCGGATGCAGCGACGCGAGCGTGCCGAACTGCTCGGCGATCGTCAGCGGCGAATGGTTCGGCAGCATGATCCCACCGGCACCGAGCCGGATCGACGACGTATGCGCGGCGATGTGCGCGATCAGCACACTCGTCGCCGACGACGCGATCGACGGCATGTTGTGGTGCTCGGCGTACCAGATGCGCCGGTAACCCCATTCCTCGGCGAGCTGCGCCATTCGCACGCTCGCGGCGAAGCTGTCCCGCGCGGTCTCACCCTTGCCGATGTGTGCCAGGTCGAGGATGGAGAGGGGAACGGTCACCGGGAATCCTTCGCGTCACGGCCCGGGATCGGACGCCGGGCACACCTCTGATGCACAACCGGACACAGGCGGCAGGTATTCCTGCCGGCCGTTCACCGGCACCGTTCACATCTCGTCGAAGTGACCGTAGCTGCCGCGGTAGAAGAGCAGCGGGCCGCCGCTGTGCAGCGCCGTCAGGCCGGTCACCCGCGCCACCACGATCGTGTGGTCACCGGCGTCGTGCTCGGCCTCGAGCGTCGCCTCGACGCGTGCGATCGCCCCCTCGATGGCCGGGGCGCCGTTGTCGCCGGGAGTCCAGTCCACGCCGCGGAACTTGTTGCCGCCGCTGACGGCGAACGCCGCGCACAGGGTGCGCTGGCTCGCGGCCAGCACGTTGATCGAGAACGTGCCGATCTCGCGGATCTTCGGCCAGGTCGTCGACGTGCGGGCCGGGCAGAACGACACCAGCGGAGGCTCCAGCGACACGGACGTGAAGGACTGGCACGCGAAGCCGAGCGGTTCGTCACCGTCCAAGGCGGTGATGACGGTGACTCCCGTGCAGAAGTTGCCCATCACGTCGCGCATCCGGCGCGGATCCAGCACTGCGTGTTCTGCGGTCATCATGCTCCAATCGGCTGTCGGGTTCGGGACCAGTGTCCGCCATCGCCCACCCGGACGGCGAGGGTGCTCCCGGACAGCGGGCGTGCGGGCCGGTCGTCTGGGCGCGCACGTTCTGTACCCACTCCCTGTAGTCACCTGTCACAGTGTGTGGGAATCTCAACTCGTTGAGCCCGACCATCCGACTCGAGGAGCAGTTCTCATGTTGAGCACGATGCAGGACGCGCCGTTGTCGATCGCGCAGCTGCTGCGACACGGCAGCACCGTCCACGGCGACGCCGAGGTCGTGACGTGGACCGATTCCGGTCCGCGTCGACGGAGCTACGCCGAGGTGGGCAGGCGCTGTGCCGCGCTGGCACACGCGTTGCGCGGCCTCGGGATCACCGGGGATCAGCGAGTGGCGACCTTCATGTGGAACAACGCCGAGCATCTCGAGGCATACCTGGCGGTCCCGTCGATGGGTGCGGTCCTGCACACCCTCAACATCCGGCTGTTCCCGGAGCAGCTGATCCACGTGGCCAACCACGCCGAGGACCAGGTGGTCATCGTCGACCCGTCACTGATCCCGCTGTTCGCGCCGCACCTTCCTGCGCTGACCACCGTCAAGCACGTCATCGTGACGGGCGACTCCGCGGACGGGCTCGACGTACCGGACGGCGTGCAGGTCCACACGTACGAGGCGCTGATCGCCGACCAGCCCACCACCTTCGACTGGCCCGAGCTCGACGAGCGCTCCGCGGCCGCGATGTGTTACACGTCCGGCACCACCGGAGACCCGAAGGGCGTCGCGTACTCGCACCGCTCGATCTATCTGCACTCGATGCAGGTGTGCATGACCGACGGCCCCGGCATCAAACAGGGTGACCGCACCCTGGCGGTGGTGCCGCAGTTCCACGCCATGTCATGGGGACTTCCCTACGCGGCGTTCATGATCGGTGCGTCGCTGATCATGCCGGACCGCTTCCTGCAGCCGGCGCCGCTGGCTGAGCTGATCGCCGCCGAGCGTCCGACCTTCGCGGCCGCCGTTCCCACCATCTGGCAGGGATTGCACCTGTACCTCGAGGAGCACCCGCAGGACATCTCCTTCATGAACGAGGTCCTCATCGGCGGCTCCGCGGTGCCACCGGCGCTGATGCACGCCTTCGACAAGGACCACGGCGTGCAGGTGCTGCACGCCTGGGGCATGACGGAAACCTCGCCCCTCGGCTCGGTTGCCCGACCGCCGGCGGGTGCCGAAGGCGACGACCTGTGGCGCTACCGCTACACGCAGGGCAGGTTCTCGGCATCGGTACAGGCCCGGCTCGTCGACGACGCCGGGGACGTCGTGCCGAACGACGGCCACAGCATCGGTGAGCTGGAAGTGCGGGGACCGTGGATCACCGGTTCCTACTACGGCGTCGATGCTCCGGAGAAGTTCGACGACGGATGGCTGCGCACCGGTGATGTCGGGTCGATCACCCCGGACGGGTACCTCACTCTCACCGACCGCACCAAGGACATCATCAAGTCCGGCGGCGAGTGGATTTCCTCGGTGGACCTCGAGAACGCCGTGATGGGACATCCGGACGTGATCGAGGCCGCCGTCATCGGGGTGCCGGACGACAAGTGGGACGAGCGGCCGCTCGTCGCCGTCGTGCTGCGCGAAGGCAGCACCACCGACGTCGATGCCCTGCGGGAGTTCTTGTCGGACAAGGTCGCCAAGTGGCAGCTGCCCGAGAACTGGACCGTGATCAGCGAGGTCCCGAAGACGAGCGTCGGCAAGTTCGACAAGAAGCGGCTGCGGTCGCAGTTCCAGGAAGGTGATCTCGACATCACCCGGAGATGAGTCGGACTCTCCTTCCCCAACGCCGCCCGGTCGCCCCACCGGTGCGCTGACGGCCCCACGTCTGTGAGGACGTGGGGCTTCGGCACCCGCGCAGCGTGGCCTCCCGGTGACCGGGAATTCCGGCCGGTCGCGGTGGTCGGGGTCCGTAGTGTCGCGCGGAACCCGACCAGCCGATCGACTCCGAAGGGTTCCCACTTGCCATGACGCATCCCACCGCCATGTCGCAGTCCACCAGCGGCAGCACCGTCGAGGCGATCCGCGCGACCGTCCGCGCCTACCTGTCCGCACTCGAGTCGGGGTCGGCGGCGGCGATCGTCGCGCTGTACGCCGACGACGCGACCCTCGAGGACCCGGCCGGCAGCGAACCGCGGGTCGGGCGCGACGCCATCGCCCGGTTCTACCGCGCGGTCGACGGCTCGCCGCAGCACACCGAACTGCTGTCGCTGCGCGTGAGCGGGCAGAGCGCGGCGTTCCACTTCCGGGTCACCACCCGCGTCGGCGACGCCGAGTACGAGATCGAACCGATCGATGTCATGACGTTCGACGAGCAGGCGCGCATCACCGGGATGTGGGCCTACTGGTCGCCCGCCGACATGCGGCGCATCCGATGACGCGCCCCGCACCGGTCCCCGCGGGCAGCGGCCCGTCCGGGAGCGCGGCGCCCCGGCGCGGTCGTGGGACGCGCTGCGCTGACCGCCGCGATCCGGACGTTCCTCGACGGACCGGTCCGGGTCACCAGCGTTCACCACGGTCACCAGCCGGAGATCACGCTCACCTCGGACACCACCGCCACCGGGATCTGGGCGATGGAAGATCTGCTGTGGTGGACGAACGGCGACGTGGAGGAACACCTGCACGGCTGGGGTCATTATCACGAGGAGTACCGCCGGGTCGACGGCGTGTGGCTGATCGCGTACCGCAACCTCACGCGACTGCGGGTCGACCACACGCCCGGCTTCTTCTCCTTTCCGGAACGCAGTGACTCCTCCACGTCGTAGTCACCCGTCCCGGTGGCAGGGAACGCCGGTGTCGTCGACGGTGATGCCGGTCTACCGTCGTCCACCGTTGCGGAAGAACCAGGCGAAGGAGATTGGCATGGCGAAGAGGACCGTACCGGCCCCGGCTCAGGCGCAGGACACCACCGTGGACCTGCTCGTGATCGGCTCGGGCACCGGCTTGGCTGCCGCGCTCGCGGCACACGAGCTGGGGCTGTCGGCGCTCGTCGTCGAGAAGACACAGTACGTCGGCGGGTCGACGGCGCGGTCGGGTGGCGCCTTCTGGATGCCGGCCAATCCCGTTCTGCAGGAAGCGCGTTCCGGGGACACCCGCGAACGCGGCCGCACCTATGTCCGCGCGGTGGTCGACGGCACCGCGCCTGTCGAGCGCGGTGACGCGTTCGTCGACAACGGTGCCGAGACGGTGGCGATGCTCAGCCGAACCACGCCGATGAAGTTCTTCTGGGCCAAGGGCTATTCCGACTACCACCCGGAACGTCCCGGCGGCGCCGCGATCGGCCGCACCTGCGAGTGCCGCCCGTTCGACCTGTCACAGCTCGGGAACGAGCGCGGCCGGTTGCGTCCGGGGCTGATGGAGGCCGGTCTGCCGATGCCCACCACGGGCGCCGACTACAAGTGGATGAACCTCATGGCACGGATGCCTGTCAAGGGATTCTCGCGGATCTTCCGCCGACTCGCTCAGGGTGTGGCGGGGAAGGCGATCAAGCGCGAATACGTCGCCGGTGGCCAGGCGATCGCCGCAGGGCTGTTCGCGGGTGTGCTGCGCGCCGGGATCCCGGTGTGGACGGAGACCTCGCTGGTGCGTCTGGTCACCGACGGAGACCGCGTCACCGGTGCTGTCGTCGAGCAGAACGGCCGGGAGGTGACCGTCACCGCACGCCGCGGTGTCGTCCTCGCCGCAGGCGGTTTCGACCACGACATGCAGTGGCGGCACAAGTTCCAGTCGGAATCTCTGGTCGACGGCGAGAGCCTGGGTGCGGAAGGCAACACCGGCGACGCCATCCGGATCGCGCAGGAGATCGGGGCCGATGTGGACCTGATGGACCAGGCGTGGTGGTTCCCCGCGGTCGCGCCGACGCGCGAAGGCAAGCCGCCGCTGGTGATGCTCGCCGAGCGGTCCCTGCCCGGTTCGTTCATCGTGGACCAGAAGGGTTCCAGGTTCGTCAACGAGTCCTGCGACTACATGTCGTTCGGCCAGACCGTGCTCGAGCGTGAACGCACGGGCGATCCGATCGAGTCGATGTGGATCGTGTTCGACCAGAAGTACCGCAACAGCTACGTCTTCGCTGCGGGACTGTTTCCGCGCCAGCCGATCCCGGGCTCCTGGTTCAAGGCGGGCATCGCGCACAGCGGCGCCGGCCCCGAGGAACTCGCCGCGTCGATGGGGATTCCGGTGGAGACCTTCGCCGAGACCTTCCGCCGATTCAACGACGATGCGGCGGCGGGAACCGACTCCGAATTCGCACGCGGCGCAAGCGCATACGACCGGTACTACGGCGATCCGACGGTGGAGCCCAACCCGAACCTGCGCCCGCTCGACCACGGCCCGTACTTCGCGGTGAAGATGACGCTCTCCGATCTCGGCACGTGCGGTGGTCTGCGCGCCGACGAACGTGCCCGCGTGCTGCGCGAGGACGGCAGTGTCATCGACGGTCTCTACGCGATCGGCAACACCGCCGCCAACGCGTTCGGCAACCGGTACCCGGGCGCCGGCGCGACCATCGGGCAGGGTCTCGTCTTCGGGTACATCGCGGCACACGATGCCGCGGACGCGACCGTGTCCGTCTGACATTCTCTCGCGTGGCAACCGTCAGAAGTGTTGATCCGCAATGCCTTACGGCGACGGTTGCCGCGCGGGAAGCGCGGCCAGGATGCGGGCGCTCATCGAACGCCCCAGCGCGGCGACCCGATCGTCGACGTTCGGCGCACGCGACATCATCCGCAGCATGAACCGCTCCGCGGTCGCCGACGTGATCAGCGGCTGCGCCCACGCCAGGATCCTCATCGAACCGGGCACGTAGACGCGCCGGGACCGATTCTCGAGGGCGCGGACGAATGCGGCGGCGCACTCGTTGACCGCATGGACCCGGCCGAGCGGTCCGGGCAGGGTCGCGAGCATCCGGTCGAACGCGGGCAGATCGGCGCGGGCGTCGCGAATGAGTGGGGTGTCGATCCACGCCATGTGTGCCGACCCGACCGCGACGCCGTGCCGCGCGACCTCGAGGCGCACGGTGTTGGCGAATTGCTCGACACCGGCTTTCGCCGCGTTATACGGGGCCTGCCCCGGTACGGGCAGATACGCCGCCATCGACGACACGAGCAGAAGATAACCGTGGCGCTCGACGAGTGCCGGCAACGACGCGCGCACGGTGTGGAAGACGCCGACGAGATCGATCTCGATCACCGCGCGGAAGGCTTCCGGGTCCACCTGCAGCACCGAACCGTACGAGCCGACGCCGGCGTTCGCCACCGCGAAGTCCAGGCCGCCGAATCGGCCGATGCCCGCATCGACGGCGGCCTGCACCGCGGCGAGATCCCGCACGTCGGCGACGGTCCCCACCGCCCGGTCCTCGCCGATCTCCGCGACCAGCTCCTGCAGCGGCTGCGCGTCCACGTCGAACAGGACCAGCCGGGCACCCTCGGCCGCCAGGGCACGCGCGGTCGCGGCACCGATGCCGCGGGCCGCTCCGGAAACCAGAACGGTACTGCCGGTCAGCCCGCCCATCGGTGCCCACCTCGTTTCACGGTCGGTTCATCTCGTGGCGGGCGCACAGATGGATTCGACGAACCGGCCGACCTTCTCCTCGGAGAGGTGTGTGGCCAGATCCGCTTCGCTGATCATTCCGATCAGCCGGTGGTCGCCGATCACCGGCATCCGCCGGATCCGGCGTTCCTCCATGAGCGTGAGCACGTCGTCGATGTCGGTCTCGGCGTCGACGGTGCACGGCGCTCCCTGCGCGAGATCGCCGGCGGTCATCATCGTCGGATCCAACCCGCGGGCAACGCATTTCAAGACGATGTCGCGGTCGGTGATGATGCCGTGCAGCCGATCGTCGTCGCCGCAGATCGGCAGCGAGCCGACGTCGAGCTCACGCATCTGCTGCGCTGCGCACTCCAGGGTTTCGTGTTCGCCGACGCACGTGGCGCCGGCATGCATGATGTCTCGGGCGGTCGTCATGACGCCCCTCCTCGGTGGACGAGAATGTTTGCCCATCCATCGTCCTGCCGGAGCGGAAGGCAGGCAACCCCCGCAGTGTCGATCGGTGCGGCGGTGTCGATTGTCGGTCAGTACGGGTCGTAGCGGATGTTCTCCGCGGGCGTACCCGTCTCGATCAGCTTGTGCAGCGTCGACCGGACCATCGCCGCGGATCCGCACAACAGGACCTGATGATCGCCGAACGCGCCGTAGGAGGTGACGACGTCTCCGAGGCTGCCCTCGATCAGGTCGTCGGGGTCGGCGTCGATGTCGCCGAGTTGAGCGGCGATGCGGTTGTACCAGGGGTCCGGGAAGTCCGGTTCCTCGACGGATTCGACGACCGGCACCACCGTCAACCACGGCAGTGCCTCGCCGAGCAGCGACAGCATGTCCGATGCGTAGAGGTCGCGGGGAGAGTTGCCGCCGACGAACAGAAACGTGCGCGGCGGTTCGTGCCGGCGTGCCATGTCGAGCAGTAGTGCTCGCAGCGGAGCCAGACCGGTCCCGCCGGCGATCATGATGACGATGCGGCCGCTGTCGTCGACGTGCAGGTCGCCGCCCCTCGGTTCGCCGATCGTCCACACGTCGCCCGGCCGGGTGTCCGCGACGATGCTGCCGCTGACCCAGCCGCCGGGGACGGACCGCACGTGGAATTCGAGCTTGCCGTCCAGCGACGGCGGCAGCGCGGGCGACAGGCGTCGCGGCAGGCCGGGCCGCTGCGGGACGGTGACGTCGACGTACTGGCCGGCGCGGAACGGCACGACGTCGCTGTCGCACTGGAGACGGATGACGGAGAGGTTGTTGCGCAGGCGATGGTGCTCGACGACGGTTGCTGTCACCGCCGTGCCCGTTTCGGCAGGTGAGGTCGAGGCAGGCTGCATGTGTGTGTCCCCCGGGGTGCGCGGTGTCGCCCCGACTGTAGTAGCCCGCCCGCACGTTGTTCCGGTGGGTGTCGTACGCGCGCTCATTCCCGACGCGCCGTGCACGGCCGGATCGCCCCGGACCCGCTACCGGATTCGGAGTTCGCCCATCCTGGCAACCAACGATTACCGGGAGTGCAGGCCGGAACACTGCCTGGCTGCGGTGTCCGCGCGGCACCGAAATGCAACATGTTTCAGTTTTTGCGATTCTGCGGTTATCGTGACGGAAGGTCGCGGGTGACCCCTGCCACACCGGACGCGCGGCAGTCGCATCACCGACCGTCACATCAACGACCGTGACATCGACGACAAGGATGGCCATGACCGAGGAGTACGCCGACCTGCACCGCCCCGTGTTCACCGCGGATCTGCTCATCACCGCACTCGATCGCAGCGCCGACAAGCCCGCCCTGTACCTCGGGGACGTGGTGCTCACCGGCGGCGAGATGCGCGACGAGATCAGCCGATTCGGGCAGGCGCTCGCGTCCGTCGGCGTCGGGCAGGGATCGTCGGTCGCGATGCTGTCGAAGAACCGCCCGGAGGTGCTCATCTCGATGGGCGCGACGATGATCGCGGGTTGCCGCAACAGCGCCCTGAACCCCATGGGCTCGCTGAGTGATCACCTCTACATTGCCGGCGACGCCGAGATCGAGACCCTCGTCTTCGATCCGAACCACTTCGAGGAACGCGCCGCCGAGCTGAAGGCGCAGATCCCATCGTTGAAGAACGTGTTCTCGCTCGGCCCGTCGGAGGTCGGCACCGACATCCTGGCGCTGGCCGCCACGTTCACACCGCAGCGACTCGTCGCGGCGCCGGTGGACGCCGAGGACACCTCGAGCATCGTCTACACCGGCGGCACCACCGGCAAGCCGAAGGGCGTCATGGGGGCGTTCCGGTCCGGTGTCGCGCTGACCCAGATCCAGATGGCCGAGTGGGAATGGCCCGAGGAACCCCGGTTCCTGATCTGCACGCCGCTCTCGCACGCCGGTGCCGCGTTCTTCGTCCCCACCCTGCTGCGCGGCGGATCGCTCTACGTCCTGCCATATTTCGATCCGGCTCTCGTGCTGGAAACCATCGAGAAGCACCGCATCAACGCCACGATGCTGGTGCCGACGATGATCTACATGCTGCTCGACCACCCGGACTTCGACGAGCGCGACCTGTCGAGCCTGCAGACGCTGTTCTACGGCGCCTCCGCGATGTCACCGGCGCGGCTGCGGGAGGGCATCGAGCGTCTCGGCCAGGTGTTCTTCCAGTTCTACGGGCAGTCCGAATGCGGCATGACCATCTCGGTGCTCCGCAAGAGCGAACACGTCGCCGACGACCCCGAGCGCCTCGCCACGTGCGGGCGGCCCGTGCCGTGGCTCGACGTGCGCCTGCTCGACGACGACCTGAACGAGGTGCCCCGCGGCGAGCTCGGCGAGATCTGCGTGCGCGGCCCGCTCGTGATGAAGGGCTACCTGAACAAGCCCGCGGAGACCGCCGAGGCGCTGCGCGGCGGCTGGCTGCACACCGGCGACGTGGCCCGCGCCGACAAGGACGGCTTCCTCACCATCGTCGACCGCAAGAAGGACATGATCGTCACCGGTGGGTTCAACGTCTTCCCCCGCGAAATCGAGGACGTCATCTCCTCCCATCCGTCGGTCGCGTCGGTCGCGGTGGTCGGGGTTCCGGACGTCAAGTGGGGCGAGGCCGTGAAGGCGTGCGTCGTGCTGCGCGACGGCCAGACGGTCCCCGCCGACGAACTGATCGAGAAAGTCCGCGCGGCAAAGGGTTCGGTGCACGCGCCGAAGTCGATCGATTTCCTCGACGCGCTGCCGCTCACCCCACTGGGCAAGCTGGACAAGAAGACGTTGCGCGCGTCCTATCGGTAGTCGTCGTGTAACCGAAACAGGTTGCGCAGCGTGTGGGTTGCGATGTCGGATGCCCCCGAACCACGGCCGTCGAGGCCGTCCGGTTCGGGGGCATTTGTGCGTGACGGTGTGGAACGCGAACCTCCACGTGTCGTGCGCGCACGCTCACCCGTCGTCGATTCGACTCACGGCGACTGCATTCGTGCGAGATCGTGCTCCTCGTCCGGAGAGGGCATCGCCCTCCCAGGCCACTTCATCAACGGCACCGCCTTCATCGAGAACACCAGCATGACCAAGAGGAGGACGGTAGCCATCATGTTGATCCACAGGAAACCGCCCGCCTGCAACACGGTGCCGGCAGTCGCGGCCATCACCGCCCCGCCCAGGTTCATGGCCGAGTCCGACGCGCCTTGCAGAGTGACCTTCGCATGCTGCGGTACCGAGGCCGTCAGCAACGCCGAACCACCGATGAGGAACATCGACCAGCCCACCCCGAGGAGCAGCAGAGCGGTACTCAGCAGTGTCATCGACGACGTCGCTGCCACCGCGTCCACAACGCCGAGGGTGATGGCGGCGACGAAAACGACGACACCGGAGGCGATCACCGTTCCCGGGCCCCAACGGTCGGACATCCAGCCGAACACCGGAGAGAGCGCGTACATCCCGGCGATGTGGATGCTCACCACGATGCCGATGGCTCCGAGGTCGAACTGCTGATGATGCATGTGCACCGGTGTCATCACCATGACGTTCGTCATCATCATCTGTCCGGTGACGATGGTGACGATCGCGAACAACGGAACCGGACGTGCGGCCACGAAACGCATCGCTGCTCTGAGGCCGAGCGGTGCCGGTGCGTCGGTGGAAGTGCCGGTCGCGACCTTGTCCGTGCCTGCACTCGGACCGTTCCCGCTCGGAAGTGTCGATGCTGTCAGAGCCGCCAGGGCGAAGGCGGCCATCGAGATCAGGTAGGGGCCTGCCAACGGATGCATCCCGAGTGCCTCACCCAGGTGCGCACCGGGTTCGGTGAAATTGGGACCCAGAACCGAGCCGATCGTCGTCGCCCCCACCACCAGCGACATCGCCCGCCCGGTCGCTGTTGGCCCGGCTACGTCGACCGCGGCATAGCGGGCCTGCAAACCCGCGGCCGTCGAAGAACCGCACATCATCATCCCGAGCATGAACAACGGGAGGAACTGCACCGCCACGGCCGAGAGGACCACCAGGGCACCGAGCGCGCCTACACCGAACCCCAGGGTGAGCGCCCTGCGCCGCCCGGCGCGTGCCGCCAGCGCCGCGAGCGGATAGGCGACAAGTCCGGCGCCGAAGATCACGCTCATCTGCGCGAAGCCGGCCATCGCGGTCCGACCCGTGATCTGCTCGGCCAGCAGCCCGCCTACGGCGTACCCGGACGCGATTCCGGCGCCGGAGAACAGCTGCGCAGCGATCAGCTTGCCCTGCGTGAATACCGGTGACGCCATCGGCACGGCACCATCCTTTCGAGTTCGGTCGCCTTCGGAACGGCGGACAAGAAGCGGGAAGTGAGCCGGGTGACCTGCATGCCCCGTCTCAGCGATCGGCGCGAGCAGACATCCGTGTTTCGGGAATTGCGCTCACACCTGTCCCGCATCGCGGGCGGTCATCGGTTCGGGTGTCGAAGCATGCGGTGCACACCGGCTGCGGCGGCGCAGGCGGCCAACACCGTCAGCGGGAACACGATTCCCGTAATGCTCTCGACGGATGTGAGGAGGGTGGGGAGCCCGAATCCGAGATAGGCGACAAGGTAGAACACTCCTGTCAGCAGCCCCCGGGCCGGGGCCGGTGCCATGGTCTCCACGTCGACCAGTCCGTTACGCAGGCAGAGCCCGTACGCGGTTCCGAGCACTATGGCGGTCGCAACGAACGCCACCAACGAGTGGTTCGCGTCGGCCGCAACGGCAAGTCCGAACCCGACCGCTGCAAGCAGGGCGCCTATGCCTCCGGCACGGGGGCCCCACCCGCTCCTGCGGGCGACCAACTGGATGATCACGCCGGAGCCGAGTGCGACCAAGGCCGCCACCGCCGGAACGAACGGTCCCTGATAGCGATCGAGTTGCTGGACCAACGTCACCATGGGGACCGTGATCGAGGCAAATACCCAGAGCGCCATGGGCAACGCGAACCGCAGTGTCGTCCGTACCGTTCCCGTCGGGAGCGAGTCGCTCGGCCCGGGGGAGGGGGCGGCGGTTGTGTTCGGTGTTTCAGACGTCGAGGACGTCCTCGATGCAATCAGCACAACGAGCAACGAGCACAATCCGGTCGCCGCGAACGGTGCCGCCAGGGGATGCCCGACTGTGGAAACGAGCGCGGTGATCAGCGGTCCCGAGGCGAAGCCGGTGGAGAGGGCCACACCGGCCACGGCGGCGCCGGCTCTACCCGCGCGATCGGCTGCCCACGCCGTTCCCGCACCGAACGTCAGTCCGGCTCCGATGCCGACGACCAGCCGTCCCGTGCAGATTCCGAGTTCGTGATGGTCGAGCATCATGAGGAGGTTGCCGACACCGGCGAGTGCTGCCCCGGGAAGGACTACCGGTCGGCGGCCGATGCGATCCGAGATGGCTCCGCCGAAGAGGAGGCCGGGTAGCAATCCGATCGCGTAGATCCCGAAGGCGCCGTTGAGGACAGAAGTGCTCAATCCTTCATGTGAGGCCAGCAGCGGAATCATCGCCGCAAAGTGATTAGCTGCCCAGCCCGTGGTGAAGAGCACGAGAACGATCGGTGCCAGAGAGCGCCGAATGCCCGTCTCGGGCACTGCGGTCGTGGTCATGACAGCGATTCCTCTCGCCATTTCGGGTATTCCGAACTCCATCTCGACAGTCCCGTGGCCCGGGTTGGGCAGTGCGGAACTGCAGTCCTGGACGCTCCGGCCGTCAGGGGTTACGTCGGGTTCGCCGGGTGGGCCCCGATTCGCGGCCCGTGTGGCATGTAGAGCGACCGGGGACAATGTAGCATCCAACTTGGATGCAAGATGGTGACTGCGTCACCGGCAATCCGGAGATCGGCCGGTTGCGATCAGGTATCCGATCGCTGCTCGTCGCGCACCTCCAGGCGCACCGGATCGAGGCGTCTACCGTAGTTGTGGCTCAGATGCGAACGGAGGGTGTCGGCGAATCCGGCGACGTCACCGGTCCGCAACGCCCCGACCAGTTCCCGATGTTCGGTGATGATGGCTTCGCCCCGCTCGAATAGGCGGTCTCCGTGACTGAAAAGCAGGAAGCGCTGCCGGTCGGCGAGACGATCGTTGAGTTCCAACAACACCTCGTTGCCTCCGCATTCGACGAAGGAACGGTGAAAGGCAATCGTCGATTCGACGAATCGACGTAGATCATGTGCACCGATCGCCGCCTGCTGCTCGGTAACGGCATCGTCGAGACGATCCGCCAATGCCTGCCGAGCCCGGCTCGACGAGCGCTGGACCGAGATGGATTCGAAGATGAGGCGGGTGTCGGCCAAATCTTCGATGGTCTGAACGGTAAGGCCTTGGACAAGGGCGCCGCGCTTGGGATATATGGTGACCCACCCCTCGTCCTGCAGGCGGGCCAGGGCGGTCCGGACCGGGGTGCGGCTCACCCCGATCCGAGCGGCGAGGGACGCTTCCCCCAGCATGGATCCGCTGGGCAACTCCCCATTGAGAATGCTGTCGCGGATGCTGCGGTACGCCTTCTCGGTTGCCGACTCGACTGTCTCCGCTTCCACGTCCTGCCCTTCCTCGAAAACCCGTTGTTCCTATTTCGGCACAACACGTATTCAACCGCAGGGTCGCCGGCACCCGCATGTACGACCCGGGCTGGTCAGCCGGCGAGTGCTGTCGCGAATCGCGAACAACCACGCCTCGCTCGGGATTCTCGCCGTCCGGTACGGCATCGTGCGCAAACACCTGTTCGAGGCAGTCGTCGGGGTCCTGCGAGGCCGCACGTTGCCCGCCCGGGCAATACGTCTCGGTGGCAGTACGGTCCCACCCGGGCGCCGCAGCACGCCTACGGGGTATCCCCGTCAAGGCGATCCCGAGATGCGTGTGTCACAAAGGATCGAAACTGATGTTCTGCCTTGGTGTTCCCGCGGCGGACAGCGCGTACAGCGTCGTCTTGATCATCGACGGGGAGCCGGCGATCTGGATCTGACGATCCGCCCACGACCCGAACTGGGCCACGACCTTACCGAGCTTGCCGTACATCGTGCGGTGCAGGCCGCTCGGCGGTTCCCGTACGGGAACCGGGTGCCACCAAGGGTTTTCCTTCTCCTCGACGACGGGGACGACGGTGAGCCACGGGTTGGTCATCGCCAGGTGCCACAGCGTCTCGATGTCGTACAGGTCGCACGGATACTTGCCGCCGAAGAACAGGTGGACGCGCGGATTGTCGCCGCGCATCGCCATTTCCATGATTTGCGCGCGCAGCGGCGCCAGGCCGGTGCCGGAGGCGATCATCAGCACGTCGCCGCGGGACCGATCGACGTGCAGGCCGCCGAGCGGGGGACCGATGACCCAGCGGTCGCCGACTGCGGTCTCGCCGACGAGTGCCGGGCTCACCCAGCCGCTGGACACGCGGCGGACGTGGAACTCGATCTGCCCCTGCGGGTTCGGAGGAATCGCCGCGGACAGGTACCGCCACATGTGCGGGCGGTGCGGGGTCTGCACGCTCATGTATTGGCCCGCGTGGAACGGAATGGGCGAGTCGGTTTCGAGCCGGATGATCGCCAGGTCCGGCATCACCCGTTCGTGGCCGACGACGGTCGCGCCCCACACGGCGGGCAGGTCGTCCTCGGCGGACGCAATCGCCATGGCGGCGACCAGCCGGGTGATGATCTCGCGCCAGGTGTGTTCGAGCGCGGCCGTCCACAGGATCAGCGGCGTGCATTCGCGGACCGCGATGAGCATCGCCGCCCCGGCCGCCCGGAAGTGTTCGGGTTTGACGCCGTACTTGCGGTGGTCGCGGGCGAGCTGCCCGAGGAAGGCCTCGACGGCCGGGAAGTCGCCGAGCCGGTTGACGGCCCATCCGACCGCGGTCGCGAACCGCTGCCGCATCGATTCCATGCCCGCCGGGAACAGCTCGCGCAGCGCCGGATTGTCGGCCCAGAGTGCGGTGTAGAACGCCGCCGCGAACCGTTCATGGCCGGTCGGGGTGGCGACGATCGAAGCGAAACTGAGCTGGACACGGGCGATGGCGAAGGCCTCCACGCCACCCTCCCACGTGCTGTTCCTGCTGGTCGGCCGCCACTGTATCCGCTCGCCGATCAATCGGCCACCAAGAGGGGCGTCCGAACGCGGCGGATATCGCACACTGGAGGCATGTCGTGAGTGATGCATGTCACCAATGGTCTTAAACTTGAGTGGAACAAACTCAACTTGAGGTTAGTTGATCATTTCGAGTTCCCGTGGACAGTACCTGCGGGGCGTAAGAATTGATACGAACACACTCGAGAATGGAAGGGGCCCGCAGTGGACTCGTTCAATCCGACCACGAAGACTCAGGCTGCACTGACCGCCGCACTCCAGTCGGCGTCCGCTGCGGGCAATCCGGAGATCCGGCCCGCCCACCTGCTGGTGGCGCTGCTCGACCAGGCCGACGGCATCGCCGCGCCGCTGCTCAAGGCGGTCGGCGTCGACCCCCTGGTCGTGCGACGCGAGGCCGAGAACCTCGTCGACCGGCTGCCCAAGGCCAGCGGCGCCACCACCACACCGCAACTCGGCCGCGAGGCCGTCGCGGCGATGACCGCTGCCCAGCACCTCGCGACCGAGCTCACCGACGAGTACGTCTCCACCGAACACGTCCTCGTCGGTCTCGCGAGCGGTGACTCGGACGTAGCCAAGCTCCTCGCCGGCCACGGCGCCACCCCGTCCGCGCTGCGCGAGGCGTTCACCGCCGTGCGCGGCAGCGGGCGCGTCACTACCGCCGACCCGGAGGCGACGTTCCAGGCGCTGGAGAAGTACTCGACGGACCTGACCGCCCGCGCCCGCGAAGGCAAGCTCGACCCCGTCATCGGCCGTGACAACGAGATCCGCCGTGTCGTGCAGGTGCTCTCGCGCCGCACGAAGAACAACCCGGTGCTCATCGGTGAGCCCGGCGTCGGCAAGACCGCCATCGTCGAAGGGCTCGCACAGCGCATCGTCGCCGGCGACGTTCCCGAGTCGCTGCGCGGCAAGACCGTCATCTCCCTGGACCTGGGGTCGATGGTCGCCGGTGCCAAGTACCGCGGCGAGTTCGAGGAACGACTCAAGGCCGTCCTCGACGAGATCAAGCAGTCCGCCGGCGAGATCATCACCTTCATCGACGAACTGCACACCATCGTCGGCGCCGGTGCCACCGGTGAGTCCGCGATGGACGCCGGCAACATGATCAAACCCATGCTGGCCCGCGGCGAACTGCGGCTCGTCGGCGCGACGACCCTCGACGAATACCGCAAGTACATCGAGAAGGACGCCGCGCTCGAGCGTCGATTCCAGCAGGTGCTGGTCGGCGAGCCGAGCGTGGAGGACACCGTCGGGATTCTGCGCGGGCTCAAGGAGCGGTACGAGGTGCACCACGGTGTACGCATCACCGACTCCGCGCTCGTCGCCGCCGCGACCCTCTCGGACCGTTACATCACCTCCCGGTTCCTGCCGGACAAGGCCATCGACCTCGTCGACGAGGCCGCATCGCGGCTGCGGATGGAGATCGACTCGCGGCCCGAGGAGATCGACACCGTCGAACGTATCGTCCGTCGCCTCGAGATCGAGGAGATGGCGTTGCAGAAGGAAACCGACGAGGCCTCGAAGGAGCGGCTCGAGAAGCTGCGCGGTGAACTCGCCGACGAACGCGAACGGCTCAGCCAGCTCACCACCCGCTGGCAGAACGAGAAGACCGCGATCGATTCCGTCCGCGGAATCAAGGAACAGCTCGAAGCCCTGCGCGGTGAGGAGGAACGCGCCGAACGCGACGGCGACCTCGGCAAGGTCGCGGAGCTGCGGTACGGGCGTATCCCTCAGCTGGAGAAGGAACTCCAGGCCGCCGCGGACGCATCCGGTGCCGCCTCCGACGGTGACGTGATGCTCAAGGAGGAGGTCGGACCGGACGACGTCGCGGACGTGGTCGCCGCCTGGACCGGCATCCCCGCGGGCCGCATGCTCGAGGGCGAGACCGCCAAGCTGCTGCGCATGGAGGACGAACTCGGCAAGCGTGTCGTCGGGCAGGCCGACGCCGTGCAGGCCGTCTCGGATGCGGTGCGCCGCGCCCGCGCCGGCGTCGCGGACCCGAACCGGCCGACCGGCTCGTTCCTGTTCCTCGGCCCGACCGGTGTCGGCAAGACCGAACTCGCCAAGGCGCTCGCGGAGTTCCTGTTCGACGACGAGCGTGCCATGGTGCGGATCGACATGTCCGAGTACAGCGAGAAGCACTCGGTGGCGCGGCTCGTCGGTGCGCCTCCCGGGTACGTCGGGTACGAGGCAGGTGGCCAGCTCACCGAGGCGGTGCGTCGCCGCCCCTACTCGGTGGTGCTGTTCGACGAGGTGGAGAAGGCCCACCCGGACGTGTTCGACACGCTGCTGCAGGTGCTCGACGACGGCCGGCTCACCGACGGTCAGGGCCGCACGGTGGACTTCCGCAACACCATCCTGATCCTCACCTCGAACCTCGGTTCGGGTGGTGACAAGGATCAGGTGATGGCGGCGGTGCGGGCCGCGTTCAAGCCGGAGTTCATCAACCGGCTCGACGACGTCGTCATCTTCGACCCGCTGTCGGAGGAACTGCTCGAGCGGATCGTGGAGATCCAGCTCGGCCAGCTCGCCGAGCGGCTCGCGGCGCGCCGGCTCACGCTGGATGTGAACGGCGCGGCCCGGATGTGGCTCGCCGTGCGCGGATACGACCCGCAGTACGGTGCCCGCCCGCTGCGCCGGCTCGTCCAGCAGGCCATCGGCGACCAGCTCGCCAAGAAGCTGCTCGCCGGCGAAATCCGCGACGGCGACACCGTGCACGTGGGTGTCACCGACGACGGCGATCGCCTGGAACTGGGCGTCTGACGGAGGCTCGTGCGCGTTTCCGGTAGCAGCCGCTACCGGAAACGCGCACGAGTATCTTGGGAGGGACCATGACGAATCCGCAGGATCCGCGCACCCCGCAGGAGCGCGCGTACTCGCTCGACGAGTCGCACGAGACGCGAGTGCTGCACACGTCCGATCCGACCGAGGCGTACGGCCGCGCGGAGCCCACACAGGCATTGCCGCCCTATGGTCAGGTGCCCGGTCAGGGCTACCAGCCGACCCAGCAGTTCTCGCCCACCGAGCAGTTCCGGCAACACGACGCTCCACAGGAGTACCAGCCGACCCAGCAGTACCAGCCGACCCAGCAGTACCAGCCGACCCAGCAGTACGGATACGGGCCGGGTGGGCCGGGGGTACCGCCGGGGCAACCGCCCGCTCCTGAATCCCGGGAACCGCGCCGCCGCTGGCTTCTGCCGGCGCTCGGCGCGCTCGTCGTGATCGCGCTGGCCGGTGTCTTCGGCTACCTGCTCAGCGGGGGCAGCGGCACCGACTCGACGACGGCGTCGGCTCCCACGACCAGGGTCGCGCCGCCCTCCGCAACGACGAGGACGCAGCCGCCGGCCACCGAGCCGTCGCTGCCTCCGACCCTTCCACTCGATCGGCTCCCCGGCGGACTCGGGGACGCGATCGGCTCCAGCGGCACGACCGTCGGCACCGTGACAGCGAACGACGGATCAAGCATCACGATCAGCGGGATCGGCGGCGCGGTCGTCACCGTGAAGTTGACGCCGGGGACCCAGATCATCGCCCTCGCGGGTTCGTCGCCGTCGGCGTTGCGGGTGGGCGATACGGTTCTCGCGCAGGGCACACCCGTCCGGGACGGGGAGATGACCGCGGACACGGTGGTCAGCGCGACAGTGCCCGGCTTCAGCCGTTCCGGCAACTGAACACGCTAGGCTGGGCCCGGTGACGGTTATGTGGTTCGGTCTCGCAGCGGTCGCGCTCCTCGGCGCGCTCGTGCTGCTCTACATCGACCGCACACGCCGGGAGCAGTCCGGGCGGGTGCGGGAGATCTGGGCGCGCGCGCAGGGCTACAAGTACACCGCGTCGGACGGGTCGCTGCCGTCGAACTGGCATCGGGCGGCTCTCGCGAAGCAGGAGTACCTGGGCGCGATCGACGTCGTGCACGGTGTGCGCCGGGGCGACGAGTTCCTGCTCTTCGACATCGAGGAGACCGCCACCATCGTCGCGGTGCGCCGCAAGGTGGGTTCCGACGTCGACATCGACCTGCGCCTGAAGTCGACGCCGCCGCCGAAGGACCCCGACATGAACCTGCTCGGGTCCATCGGACCGCGGGTGGTGTTCACGACGGATCTCGAGATCGCGCGCCGTGTCTGCGACCAGCGGATGGTCGCGTTCACCGAGTCGATCCCGCCGCACGTGCAGATGCTGTGGAGCGAGAACGACTGGACGCTCGGGTCGATCCCGCTGAACAGCAACGGACGCGAGTGGGACGCAGCGATCGACACCGTCGCGCGGCTGTCGGGGATTCTGCACGTGCTGCCGCCGGTCGTGGAACCGGCCGAGACGGACCGCGGCGTGCACGACCCCGGACGTCCGTCGGCGCACTACTGACTGTGCCGTGCCGGCCCGGCCTTCCGGACCGGGCATTACCCGCGGGTAAGAACCCGCTAGTGTGACCCGCATGACATCGGATGGTGCTGCTCGACCCGTCGCTCTCGTCACCGGTCCCACCTCCGGCATCGGCGCCGGTTACGCCCGCGCCCTCGCCGCCCAGGGCTACGACCTGGTGCTGGTGGCCCGGAACGAGACGAAACTCGCCGACCTCGCCGCCGACCTGAAGGGCCGGTTCGGCGCCGAGTCCGAGATCCTGTCCGCCGATCTCGCGACCGCGTCGGGTCGTGCCCGCGTCGCCGATCGGCTCGGCCGCGGTGTCGACATGCTCGTCAACAACGCGGGCTTCGGCACGACCGGCGAATTCTGGACCGCCGCACCCGAACTGCTGCAGTCGCAGCTGGACGTGAATGTCACCGCGGTGATGCAGCTGACGCGTGCGGCATTGCCGTCGATGATCGCGGCCGGTTCCGGCCGCATCGTCAACGTCGCGAGCGTGGCCGGACTGCTGCCCGGCCGGGGCTCGACCTACTCGGGCAGCAAGGCGTACGTCATCTCCTTCACCGAGGGCCTGGCCGGCGGTCTCGCGGGGACCGGTGTCCAGGTGCAGGCGCTGTGCCCGGGTTTCGTGCACACCGAGTTCCATCGCCGCGCGGGCATCGAGATGGACTCGATTCCCGAGTGGATGTGGCTGGACGTGGACACCGTCGTGCGAACCTCGCTCGCCGATCTCGACGCGGGGAAGGTCCGTAGCATTCCCGGTCTGCAGTACAAGGCCCTCACGACCATGGGCAGGCTCGTGCCGGTCAACCTCGTGCGGCGGCTGACGAACGTCCTCGGACGGGGCCGCGGCCGCACCTGACGGTGTGTGACAGGTCACGGTCAGGACACACCGTGCGGACACGCCCGGGCCGGTGATGCGCGCGGGCGGACCGCGTCGGTACATTTCTGCGCGTGACCGTTGTGGCTGTTGTGATCGGTGTGATTGTGCTGTTCGTGCTGTCGACGCGCACGGCGATGCGCCGCGCGCAAAAGCTCAGAACGCAGCACCGCGACAGCCTCCGACTGCTCGCCAACGAGCTCGACGACCGCTACGACCTCGTGCCGGCCTTGATCGCGGCGTCGGCCGGTGCCGGTGTCGAACGCAGCCGCATCAGCCCGGTCGTCGGTGCCCGCACCCTCGCCATCGCGATGCGCGACCAGCGACTGAGCCTCGGGGAGCGCGCGGCCGCCGAGAACACGCTGTCCGCGACGCTGCACGAACTCATCGGAGACCCGGAAGAGGGCACCCACTGGCCGTTCATCCGCGTCGCCCGCGAGTTGCAGAACCGGGAGGTGCGGATCGCCGGGGCGGCGCGTGTCCACAACGACCTCGCCCGCGACCTCAACACGACCGTGAGCCGCTTCCCGTCGTCGGTGTTCGCGAAGCTCGCCGGGGTCGGTGCGGTCCCGCTGTTCGAGGTCGCCCCGATGCCGGAGGGTGTCGTCCCGGTCGACGCGGGGCAGGCTGCCGCGGGCGAGGGCGGCGAAGCGTCCGGCACCGTCGCGGCCTGATCGTCCACCACAACCGACTAGGCTTCTTGCCGCCGGTCCCGCGGGCCGGCGGCACGAACAATCGACGGTGAGGACGAGCGATGAGTGATCGCGAAGAGCTGGCTGCGCTGGTGCGCGAGCTGGCAGTGGTGCACGGCAAGGTGACGTTGTCGTCCGGCAAGGAAGCCGATTACTACGTGGACCTGCGCCGCGCGACCCTGCATCACCGGGCAGGCCCGCTGATCGGCAGCCTGCTGCGCGAACTCGTCGCCGACTGGGACTTCGACTCCGTCGGCGGCCTCACCATGGGCGCCGACCCGGTGGCGCTGGCCGTGATGCACGCCGCGGGCCGGCCCATCGACGCGTTCGTCGTCCGCAAGGCCGCGAAGGCCCACGGCATGCAGCGTCAGATCGAGGGGCCCGACGTCGTCGGCAAGCGGGTGCTGGTCGTCGAGGACACCACCACCACCGGCAACTCGCCGCTCACCGCGGTCAGGGCGCTGCGCGAAGCCGGCGCGATCGTCGTCGGTGTCGCGACCGTCGTGGACCGGGCCACCGGGGCCGACGCCGTCATCGCCGCCGAGGGTCTCGAGTACCGCTCGCTGCTGGGCCTGGCCGACCTGGGCCTGGCCGAGTAGCTGCGGGTGACCGCGCGCGTGCGCCGCACCCTCTCGCACCTTGCGGACGGTCGCGAACTGATCTGTTACGACGACACCGAACCGTACGTCGACGGTGGTGCCGCGCGCGATCTGCACGACACCCGCGACCTTCCGCCGGTGACCGCGGCATCGGAACTGCGTTTCGATCCGCTCACCGGGGAATGGGTGACGTTCGCGGCGCACCGGATGGACCGCACGTTCCTGCCTCCGGTCGCGGACTGCCCGCTGTGCCCGACCCGTCCGGGCGGTCCGCCGACGGAGATCCCGGCCGCCGACTACGACGTGGTCGTGTTCGAGAACCGCTTCCCGTCGCTGGCTCCCGGTGGTGTCGTCGACCCGACCGTCGGGGACGAATCGTTGTGGCCCCGGCGACCCGCCGGAGGTCGCTGCGAGGTGGTGGCGTTCACGTCCGACCACGACGCACGCTTCGCGGACCTGACCGCGTCGCGGGCACGCACCGTCGTCGACGTTCTCGCCGACCGTACCGTCGAACTGTCCGCGCTGCCCGGTGTGCGCCAGGTGTTCTGCTTCGAGAACCGCGGCACGGAAATCGGTGTGACACTCCAGCATCCGCACGGGCAGATCTACGCCTACCCGTTCCTGCCGCCGCGGTCGCAGGTGCTGCTGGACCGGTCCCGCGCGCACCGTGCGGCGACCGGGCGTTCGCTGCAACGCGATGTGCTCGACGCCGAACGACGCGCGGGTGTCCGCGTCGTCGCGACAGGCGCGCACTGGACCGCGTATGTTCCGGAGGCGGCACGCTGGCCCGTCGAGGTGCATGTGGCCCCGCACCGCGACGTTCCGGATCTGGCGGCGCTCACCGACGCCGAACGCGACGAACTGGCGCTGGTGTACCGCGACGTGCTCGGTCGCGTCGACCGGTTCTTCGACGAGCGGGACCGGGTGCCGTACATCGCGGCGTGGCATCAGGCCCCGGTGGGGGACGGTCGCGAACACGGGCGGCTGTTCGCGCAGGTCTTCTCGGTGCGTCGGGCCGTCGACAAGCTCAAGTACCTCGCCGGATCGGAATCGGCGATGGGTGCGTGGATCAGCGACACCACACCCGAGCGCATCGCGGCGCGGCTGCGGGAGGTCGCGGGATGAGCGCGTGCACCGACGCCCGCACGCTGTTCGCGCACGAACTCGGCGGAAGCCCGGACGGGGTGTGGTGTGCGCCGGGGCGGGTCAACCTGATCGGTGAACACGTCGACTACGCGGACGGGCTGTGCCTGCCGATGGCGCTCGAACACTGCACGGCCGTCGCGGTGCGCCGGCGCGCGGACGGAATACTGCGGCTGCGCAGCGCCGGTTTCCCCGGTACCGACATCACCGTCACCGACATCGTTTCCCACGCGGTACCCGGCTGGGCTGCGTATGTCGCCGGGGTCGTGTGGGCAGTCGGGCCGGCCGGTTTCGGGGGAGCCGACATCGCGGTGGCGTCGGACGTCCCGGTCGGGGCGGGCCTGTCGAGTTCCGCGGCGCTCGAATGCGCGGTCGCGCTGGCGCTGGCCGAATTGTTCGGACGTGCCACCGACGACACCGGCCGGGCGGCGCTCGCGTCCGCGTGCATGCGCGCCGAGAACGATTTCGTCGGCGTCCCCACCGGCGGGATGGATCAGCAGATCTCGCTGCGCGGACGGGCCGGGCACGCGATGCTGCTGGACTGTCGCACGGGGACGGTAAGACACGTCCCGTTCGACCCGGCCGCCGACGGCCTGGCGTTGCTTGTCGTCGACACCGCCGCCCCGCACCGCCTCGTCGACGGGCAGTACGCGCAGCGGCGCCGCGCCGTGGAGGACGCGGCACGGCAGCTGGGTGTCGACAGCCTTCGTGACACCGATAGTGTTGCCGCACTGCGAGACACGATTCTCTCGCGTCGGGCGCGTCATGTCGTCACCGAGATCGGCCGGGTCCGCGCCGCGGTGTCCGCGCTCGACGCCGGTGACGTGCGGGCGCTCGGCCCACTGCTCGACGCGTCGCACCGCTCCCTCCGCGACGACTTCGAGGTCAGCTCGGTCGAACTGGATTCGGCCGTCGACGCCGCCCGTGACGCCGGCGCGCTCGGCGCACGGATGGTCGGGGGAGGCTTCGGCGGTTCGGCGCTCGCCCTGTGCGAGGCCGCCGCGGTCGAGAAGATCTCGCATGCGGTTCGGGTCGCGGCCGGGCGTCGCGGCCTGCCGCAGCCGAGGTTCTGGAAGGTGGCACCCGCCGCGGGGGCGCGCCGCTGCGCTCGTCCGTGAACCGTGTGCCGGTACTGTGCCGATCATGGGTGGATTCAGCACAACGTGGTTCAGCCGGAAGAACTGGGGCGCCGAACATGCGGTCTTCGCCGCCGCGACCGCGGCCACGGTGCTCGGTGGGGTGCTCGGCAACGAGAAACTGCAGCAGGTCGCCAAACCACTGATGGCCCCGGCGCTCGCGGTCCGGGTGCTGCGCCGCAGTCGCGACACCGACCGCGTCGACACCGCGCTGCTCCTGGCCGGACTCGCCGCCGCGACCGTCGGCGATGTGTTCATGATCGATCCGGACGACGACCGGCGGCTGGTGCGCGGCGCGACGTCGTTCGCGGTGATGCAGACGAGCTATTCGACGCTGCTCGCGCGGCACGGCGCCCGCCCCCACGCGATCGCCGCGGTGCCGCGCGCGGCGGCCGCGCTCGGTGCGGCGGGCCTGCTGGCGGCGAAGTCCCGCAACGTCGCCGCCCCGCTGACCGGGTACGGGGCGCTGCTCGCCACCACCGCGACCCTCGCGGCCGACCCGGTGCTGGCACCCGGTTCGGCGCAGCTGGCGGGGATGCCGCGGCCGTCCGCGGACCGGCGCAGCTGGCTCGGTCTCGGCGGTTTCGTGTTCACGGTCTCCGACGGCACGATCGTGGTGCGTCGCGTGCTGCTGAAGGGCAAGAAGACGCGGGCCGTGGCCGAGGGTCCCATCCTCGCGACCTACGCGGCGGCGCAGTTGCTGCTGGTGGAAGGCATGGTCGCGGCTCGCCGGGGTTGACCGACGTACTCTGTGTGGATTTGTGCCCGCTATGCGAGCGTGAATCCACACAGAACGCTCACGGGCACAGCACGATCCGGTCGCGGTTCTTCGGATCGACCCGGATGGTGACGACCCGACCCGGCTCGAAGGCCCGGGCGTATTCCGGGGGCACCTCGTAGACCACGCGTCCGCGGTACGACTCGGACCCGGGCACGGTCAGGTCGAGGTCGAGTTCGGTGATCTCCCCGTTGTCGACGGTGTGTGCGATCGGTGTCGCCGACCGGATCGTCGCCCACCCCTCGAGGCCGTGCCGTTCGAGTCGGCGGTCGCTGCGGGACGGGCGTCCGGCGACGATCATGGCCAAGCCCAGCGCGGAGCCGTAGACACAGACGAGGAACATCACCTGGAATCCGATGGTGCCCTCGGGTGAACCGTCCACGAAGTACGTCAGCCAGAGTGCGAGTACGAGGACGTACCCGCCGGTGACGGCGACGACGGCGCGCGCGACGCGCTGGTGGTTCATTGCTCCCTCCGACACCCAGGATAACCCGCACCCGCGGTGGCATCGGGATCGCTAGGCTGGCGGTCATGCCTGTCACCAGCGTGTTCGTCACCGGTGCCGCCGCCGGTATCGGCCGTGCCACCGCCCTGCTCTTCGCGCGCCGCGGCTACCGCGTCGGCGCGTTCGACGTCGACGCCGAGGGGCTCGACATTCTCGCGGCGGAACAGCCCGGCATCGTCACCGAGATTCTGGACGTCACCGACCCGCAGCAGTGGGCACGGGCGCTGGAGAAGTTCTGCCCGGATGGCCGCCTCGACATCCTCGTCAACAATGCGGGCATCCTCGCGTCGGGGCCGTTCGCGGACACGCCCCTCGAGCGACACCGCCGGATCGTCGACGTCAACGTGACCGGCACCGTCAACGGCTGCCACGCGGCGTTCGAGTATCTGCGCCGCACCCCGGGCTCGCATGTGGTGAACCTGTGCTCGGCGTCGGCGATCTACGGCCAGCCCGAACTCGCGACCTACAGCGCCACCAAGTTCGCGGTGCGCGGCCTGACCGAGGCGCTCGAGATCGAATGGGCCGAGCACGACATCCGGGTGCTGGCGATATGGCCGATGTTCGTCGACACCGCGATGACCACCGGCATGGACACCGGCGCGACCCGGTCCCTCGGGATCCGGCTCACCGCCGACGACGTGGCACACGCCCTGTACGAGGCGACCCGGCCCGGGCAGCCGCGCTGGAAGGTGCACCGTCCGGTGGGATGGCAGGCGAAGCTGTTCGCTGCGACCGCCCAGGTGTCGCCGGCAGTGCTCAACCGGCTGATGAACCGGTGGCTCACCGGCCACCGATGACCGGCCGATAGAGTGGCACCCGGATCTTCGAAAGGGAGTTGCGTGAACGTGCGTCGGGTGGCGTCGATCGGTGTGGTGACGGCGGCGGCTCTGCTGCTCGCCGGATGTGGCGCAGGCGACGAGGGGGCGCAGACGGAATCCGTTGCGGCGGCACCGACCACCACCACGAGTGCCCCGGCGCCGACCACGACGACGGTCGCCCCGACGACCACCACGACGACCGAACCGGCCACCACGACGACGATCGAGCCGGAAGCGCCGACCTCGCTCGTCGACGTGCCCTACGAGCGCAACGAGTCGTACTACTTCACCAGCCCGGACGGGCAGTTCCACTGCGGCATCATCAAGCTGCCCACCCGCAGCGAAGCCGGATGTGAGGGCACCACCGACCCGGTGCCGCCGCGACCGGACGATTGTGTCGTGAACTGGGGCAACGGCATTCGGGTCGCGAACGAGGGTGAAGGGGCGTTCATGTGCTCCGGCGGACCGGTCTATCTGTCCGGCGACGACACCGCCGCGCTGCCCGCCGGTTCGACGCTGTCGAAGCTCGGCTTCTCGTGCTCCACCACCGGCACGGACGTCACCTGCGTCAACGACGACACCGGACACGGCTTCACGGTCGCGGCCGGTTCGAACGAGACGTTCTGACCGTGACCGGCAACGACGAGGGTGCCGGCCCGACCGAGTGGGGCGAGCACCCGAACGGCGTCGGCCCGTGGGTCGACGAATTCGGCACCGAGCCCCCACAGGATCCGCGTTACGACCCGGAACTGCTCGCGCACGGCGACCGCCGCAACGTGGTCGACGCCTACCGCTACTGGACGCGGGAGGCGATCGTCGCGGACATCGACACGCGGCGGCATCCGCTGCACGTGGCCATCGAGAACTTCGGGCACGACGCGAACATCGGCACGGTCGTGCGGACCGCCAACGCGTTCGCCGCGGCCACCGTGCACATCGTCGGCCGTCGGCGCTGGAATCGGCGGGGCGCCATGGTAACCGACCGCTACCAGCATCTGATGCACCATCCGGATGTGGATGCGTTGATCGATTGGGCGGCCGACCGGAATCTCGAGATCGTCGCGGTCGACAACACACCGGGTTCGGTGCCGCTGGAAACCACCAGGCTGCCGTACCACTGCCTGCTGCTGTTCGGGCAGGAGGGCCCCGGTGTCACCGAGCGGGCCCGGCAGGTCGCGTCGACGACGGTGTCCATCGCCCAGTTCGGTTCGACCCGCAGCATCAACGCCGGTGTCGCCGCGGGAATCGCGATGCACGCCTGGATACGTCAGCATGCGGACCCGACACGCGCGTGGTGACGCACGCACAGTCTCGTGGTGGTGCTGCTACCGGTAGCACACCCATCGTGAAGTGAGGATGATCGACGTCATGTCGGAACTGTGGACCGAGCGGGCCGATGCCGCCGAAGCTGCCGTCGACTCCCGGCACATACGCCGATTGTGGGCGCTGCCCGGCACGGCGATGGGTGTCGTCGGATGGCCCGCGGTCCGCCGCGAACGGATGTTCTTCACATGGCACTACTGGTGGCAGGCGCATCTGATCGATCTCGCGGTCGACGCCGCCGAACGGGAAGCGACGCCGCGACGCCGGCGCCGCGTGGTCCGGCTGACCCGCACCCACCGCATCCGCAACCTCAGCGGGTGGACGAACAACTACTACGACGACATGGCGTGGCTCGGTCTCGCGCTCGAACGCGCGCAACGGCACCTGTTCGTCGATCACCGCGGCGGCATCGCGGATCTCGAGGCCGCGCTGTTCGCGGCGTGGCAACCCGACCGCGGCGGCGGGCTGCCGTGGCGCCGACGTGACAACTTCTTCAACACCCCCGCCAACGGCCCCGCCGGGATCCTGCTGGCCCGCACGGGCAAGATGTGGCGCGCGCAGGAGATCGCGGACTGGATCGACGAGACCCTCAAGGACCCCGACACCGGACTGATCTTCGACGGCATCCGGAACGGGGAGATCGAACGCGCGATCTACAGCTACTGCCAGGGCGTGGTGCTCGGACTCGAAACCGACCTGGCCATCCGCATCGGCGACGACCGGCACCGCAAGCGGGTGCACGCGCTCGTCGACGCCGTCGACCTCGAACTGGCCGACGCCAGCGTCATCACCGGCGGCGGTGGGGGTGACGGTGGACTGTTCAACGGCATCCTGGCCCGGTATCTCGCGACGGTCGCGACGAGCCTGCCGGTCCACGACGTCGACGACGAACGTGCCCGCAACACCGCCGCCCGCCTGGTGCTGATGTCGGCGGACGCGGCATGGGACAACCGCCTGCAGATCGAGGAACTGCCGTTGTTCGGCCGGGACTGGTCGGTGCAGGCGCGGTTGCCCGGGACCGGTCATGCCATCGCCCGGTTCTCGGGCGGCACCGTCCACGAATCCGAGGTCGCCGAACGGGATCTGTCGGTGCAACTCGGCGGATGGATGCTCATGGAAGCGGCGCACGCGGTCGCGGCCGAGCGGGCTTTACGATCGTCGCAACCCTAACCCTGGTTGCGACGCAGGTGCCGGTCTAGTTGTAGGAACATGACCGAACAACCACGTCAGCTCACTCTCAACGCCTTCATCTATCCGACCGGCCACCACGAGGCATCGTGGCGGCATCCGGGCAGCACCCCGGAGCGGCTCTACGACGTCACGTACTACCAGGACATCGGGCGGACCGCGGAGGCCGCGAAGCTCGACGCGGTGTTTCTCGCCGACGGCCCGGCGCTGCGCACCGACGTGCGCCACAACGCCACCTACAGCTTCGAGCCCATCACGCTGCTCACCGCGATCGCGTCGGTCACCACCCACCTGGGTCTGATCGCGACCGCGTCGACCACCTACTACGAGCCCTACAACCTGGCTCGCCTGTTCTCCTCGCTCGACCACATCTCCGGGGGCCGCGCCGGCTGGAACATCGTCACCACCGGCCCCGACAAGGCCGCCGGCAACTTCGGTCTCGACGTGCACCCCGACCACGCCACCCGGTACGAGCGGGCCCGCGAGTTCGTCGACGCCGTCGTCAAACTGTGGGACAGCTGGGAGGACGACGCGCTCGTCATCGACAAGGAGCGCGGAATCTACGCGGACACCCGGAAGATCCACCCGATCAACTTCGAAGGCAAACACCTGAAGGTCGCCGGTCCGTTCGGCGCGGCACGCTCGCCGCAGGGGCATCCGGTGCTCGTGCAGGCCGGGTCGTCCAACGACGGCCGTGACTTCGCGGGCCGGTACGCGGAGGCGATCTTCACCGCCCACCAGCGGTTGTCCGATGCGCAGGCGTTCTACGCGGACATCAAGAAGCGGGCGGCAGAGTTCGGCCGCAACCCCGATCACGTGAAGGTCCTGCCGGGCATCAGCCCGTTCATCGGCGACACCGAGGCCGAGGCGCACGCCCTCGAACGCGAATTCAACGAGCTGACGGTCGTCGAGTACGGGCTCACCCAGCTCGAGAACATCACACAGGTGTCGCTGCGCCACCTGCGGCTGGACGAGCCGGTGCCGCTCGACGTGTTCGGCGACGCCGGCACCGTCACCGACAACACCGCCAGCCGCAAACAGGTCGTCGCGAACATCGTCGAACGGGACCGGCCGACGCTGCGCGGCCTGCTGCACCGGCTCGCCGGCGCGCGTGGACACCGCGTGTTCGCCGGCACCGCCGAACAGGTCGCCGACACCATCGAGGAATGGTTCACGAAGGGCGGTGCGGACGGCTTCAACGTGATGCCGCCGCAATACCCGCAGGGACTCGAGGCGTTCACCGCACAGGTCGTGCCGATCCTGCAGCAACGCGGCCTGTTCCGCACCGAGTACACCGGGCGCACGCTGCGCGACCACTTCGGGTTGCCGCGACCGGTCAGCCAGTTCGCGACCGTCTCGATATAGAGACGGAGCCTGGAAACGCACGAGGCCCCTTCCACAGCGGAAGGGGCCTCGTGCGTTTCCGAGTCAGTTCGTCGGGTGGCCCGGAGTCGGGATCGGAGTGGTGTCGGCGGTCGCGTCGTCGGTGCGCCGGCGCTCGTCGGCGAACGCCGAGGAGTCGATGACCAGGGTCTTCTCGTTGTCGGAGATTGCGGCCGCCGAGTCCATCGACGCCGGGGTGCCCTCGGATGCGGCGCCGTCGGCGTGCGCGGCGCCGTTACGGGACGCGAGGAAACGCTTGCCGACCTCGATGAGGATCGGCACGACGGAGACGAACACGATGAGCAGGAAGATCAGGTCGACGTTGTCGCGGATGAAACCGATCTGCCCGAGCAGATAGCCGAGCAATGTGATGCCCGCACCCCACAGGACGCCACCGACGATGTTGTAGGCGATGAACACGCGGTAGGGCATCTTCGCGGCGCCGGCCACGAGCGGCGCGAACGTACGGACGATCGGGACGAACCGGGCCAGCACGATCGTGACCGGCCCGTGCCGCAGGAAGAACGCGTGCGACTCGTCGATGTACTTCTTCTTGAAGAACCTCGCGTCGTTGCTCTTGAACAGGGCGGTGCCGCCCTTCGTGCCGATCAAGAACCCGACCTGGTCGCCGAGGATCGCGGCGATCGGAATCGTCACCAGCAGCACCCACAGCGGGGCGAACGCCTCGACCTCCGCGGACTTGCCTGCGACGACGAGACCGGCGGTGAACAACAGCGAGTCGCCCGGCAGCAGCGGAAACAGCAGACCCGACTCGATGAACACGACCAGCAGCAGGCCGACCAGCACCCAGGTGCCGAACGAATTGAGCAGATTGACCGGATCCAGGAATCCCGGTAACAGAGCCAGATTGGTCACAGATTCCGAGGCTTCCACGAAAGTCACGGCCACCAGAGTACCGGCGGTGTACCTGCGGACGAGGCCCGGTGCCTCGCCGTCGGGTTGCGCGAGGGTGTGCAACCGGACCCAACTGTGCAGTTCGCGGGACTGTTGACATACTGCAGGGACAACCCTTGCGCCTACCGCTACCCCAGGTAGGCGACGACATCTCATCTGGAGGACAGCCGCTGTGCCTATCGCGACTCCCGAGGTCTACGCCGAGATGATCGCTCGCGCGAAGGAGCACTCCTTCGCGTTCCCCGCGATCAACTGCACCTCGTCCGAAACCATCAATGCCGCCATCAAGGGCTTCGCGGACGCCGGTAGCGACGGCATCATCCAGTTCTCGACCGGTGGCGCCGAGTTCGGCTCCGGTCTGGGCGTGAAGGACATGGTGACGGGCGCGGTCGCCCTCGCCGAGTTCGCGCACGTCGTCGCCGAGAAGTACGACGTCACCATCGCCCTGCACACCGACCACTGCCCGAAGGACAAGCTCGACACCTTCGTGCGCCCGCTCATCGCGATCTCCCAGGAGCGCGTGAACGCCGGCCGCAACCCTTTGTTCCAGTCCCACATGTGGGACGGCTCGGCCGTTCCGATCGACGAGAACCTCGAGATCGCCCAGGAACTCCTCGCCGCCGCGCAGGCCGCGAAGATCATCCTCGAGATCGAGATCGGCGTCGTCGGCGGTGAAGAGGACGGCGTCGAGAACGCCATCAACGACAAGCTCTACACCACGGTCGAGGACTTCGAGAAGACCGTCGATGCGCTCGGCGCCGGTGACAAGGGCCAGTACCTGCTCGCCGCGACCTTCGGCAACGTCCACGGTGTCTACAAGCCGGGCAACGTCAAGCTCAAGCCGTCCGTCCTCGCCGACGGCCAGGCCGCCGCGTCGAAGAAGCTGGGTCTTCCGGCCGGTTCGAAGCCGTTCGACCTGGTCTTCCACGGCGGCTCCGGCTCGCTGAAGTCCGAGATCGAGGAGTCGCTGAGCTACGGCGTCGTGAAGATGAACGTCGACACCGACACCCAGTACGCGTTCACCCGTCCCGTCGCGGGCCACATGTTCGAGAACTACGACGGTGTGCTCAAGGTGGACGGCGAGGTCGGCAACAAGAAGGCCTACGATCCGCGCAGCTACCTCAAGAAGGCCGAGGCGTCGATGACCGCCCGCGTTATCGAGGCCTGCAACGACCTGAAGTCGGCCGGACGCTCGGTGTCCGCAGGCTGATCACCCCCGTGCGTGTTTCCGGTAGTTCCGACTACCGGAAACACGCACGACTCTTATTCGCCTCTTATTCGCCGCAGACCTTCCATTCCCCGCCCACGTCGGACAGGTCGAACGTCCGCTCGGTGACATCGGTCGGTGTTCCCGACGGATGTGCGGTGACCTGCACGATCGCCTGGTTTTCGGTGATCTGAACCTTGTCGATGCTCGTTACCACCGGCACCGAACCCTGCTGCTCCGCCAGGTTGTGGATCTCCGTGAACTTCGCCGGATCCACCGTCGCGTAGAAATCGGCCAGGCCCCCGCACGTCGACGTCCGCAACGTCGCGAGGTCGCCGGCCGCGAGCGCATTCACAAACGTGTCGACACTCGCGCGGATCCGCGTCTCGGGAGAGTTCTCGGACCGATGATCGAGAAACACCAGCAGCGCCGCGACGACAATCGCGACAACCACCAGCAATCCCGCAACGGTCGCCGCGAGCGCCCAGCGCTTGCCGCCGCGGCCGGGAGACCCCGCTTCGATGCGCTGCGGCGTCGGCTGCGGTTGGAAGCGCTGCGGCTGGGGACGCGCGGGTTCGGCTGCGCGCGGTTCGATGCGCTGCGGCTGCCGATTGTGGGGCACATGCGCCCGCACCGGGATCTGCACGGTCGCAGCATCGGCAGGATTCGGGGATGGCCCGTCGGGCTTCCGGGCTGACTCCTCGGGCTCGGATGTTTCGGGCCCGGTAGCTTCGGGCCCGGGAGACCCGGATGCGCGAACTCGGGCGACGGGGATCGCCACGGTTTCGGCATCGGCGGCAGCGATGGCGACGGTCGGCGAGTTGTCCGCCGGGCTTCCCACCGCGGTCGGGGTCCCGGTGTCGTCGGTATCTCCGGCTTCGGGGGAATCGGTCTTCTCGTCGGACGCGGTCTTCTCGTCGGACGCGGAAGCGGACTTGGTCTCGGGCTCGGGGGTTGCCGGCGCAGAGGTCTCGGATGCGCCGGCACCGACGACGGGAATCGCCACGGTTCGGGCGTCGGCAGCGGAATCGGTCCCCGCATCGGCATCGGCGTCCGGCTTCGACCGTGCGATCGCGACGGTCGCAGCGTCCGCGTCGACGTCGGCGCCGTCCGGCGTATCGCTTGCCGCGGGTACCTCGGCGGTCTCGTCGGTGCTGCCGTCCGAGTCGGTCGACGCGGGGGACTCGCCGGTGGCCTCGGACCCGGTTCCGGCGGCCGGCTTCTCGTCGTCCTGCGCGGGTCCGTCGCCTGTGGTGCCTGCAGCTGCGGTCGCGGGCTCGTCCACCGGTGCGTCCTGCTGCGGCGCGGGTGTCCCGGCATCCGGGGGAGTGGAAGCGTCTTCCTTCTTCGGATCCGGCACGAATACACCTCGTTCGACGGCCTACGGTTTCCCGGGCAGCCTATCCAGCGTCGAGCGGGGGCGGGCAGAATGGTCGCCATGACCTCCTTCGGTGATCTCCTCGGACCCCAGCCCACCCTGCTTCCCGGCGACGACGACGCGGAATCGGCACTGCTCAACCACGAGGACCCCGCAAAGGTCGCGGCGGACCATCCGACGGCGTCCATCGCGTGGGCGTACCTGGCGGAGGCCGCACTCGAACGCGGCGAGACGATCACCGCCTACGCCTACGCCCGCACCGGGTACCACCGCGGCCTCGACCAGTTGCGCCGCAACGGCTGGAAGGGCTTCGGTCCGGTCCCGTTCGAGCACGAACCGAACCGCGGATTCCTGCGGTGCGTCGCCGCCCTCGCCCAGGCCGCGAAGACGATCGGCGAGACCGACGAGCACGCCCGCTGCCTCGACCTGCTCGAGGACTGCGATCCGCGCGCCGCTCGTGAACTCGGCGTCGAGTAGGCACCTGCTCGACCGGACCGAGATTCGCCGGCGACTGCGGGGGCCGGCGACGAGACTGCGCGGGTCGGCGCTGCCGATCGTCCAGTGCGCGCTCGCCGCCGGACTGGCCTGGTGGGTGGCGAGCGGTCCGGTCGGGCACGTGGGTCCGTTCTTCGCTCCGATCGCCGCCGTGGTGTCCCTCGGCCTGTCGCTGGGCGCGCGGCTGCGGCGGTCGGTGGAGCTCGTCTGTGGCGTCACGATCGGCATCGGTGTCGGCGACCTGATCATCTCGATGATCGGCAGCGGTCCGTGGCAGATCGCGCTGGTCGTCGCGATGGCCATGTCCACGGCCGTTCTGATCAACAGCGGCCCCGTCTTCTCGATGCAGGCCGGCAACTCGGCGGTGCTGGTGGCGACCCTGATCCCGCCCGGGGGCACCGGGGGTACCGACCGCATGGTCGACGCACTGATCGGTGGTCTCGTCGGGATCGCGGTCGTCGCGATGGTGCCGACCCATCCGGTGCGACGCGCGCGCCGCGACGCGGCGGGCATCCTCGCGACCGCAGCGGATGTCTTGCGGAAGGTCGAGGCCGGACTGGTGGAGAACAATCCGAAGCCCATCGACACGGCGCTGCAACAGGCTCGCGCGACGCAGCCGGCGATCGACGGAATGCGCACCCACCTCAAGGGTGGGCGGGAGGTCAGCAGGCTCTCCCCGTTGTACTGGAACACCAAACCCCGTCTGGAACGGCTGACCGCCGCGGCCGATCCGATCGACAACGCGATGCGCAACATCCGGGTTCTCGCGCGGCGTTCGCTGACGCTGGTGCGCGACGACGAGATTCTCGACCCGCGGCTCGTCCAACGCATCGAGGAACTCGCGGATGCCGTCGATGTGCTGCGCGAGATGATCCTCGCCGAGCCGGGGGACCAGCCCGATCAGGCCGAGGCCGCGCGGGTGCTGCGCAGCGTTGCCCGCAGAATGACGCCGGAACTGGTGGAGGGTGCCGGCCTGTCGGCGACGGTGGTGTTCGCGCAGCTGCGTTCGCTGATCGTCGACCTCATGCAGGCCGCGGGCCTGGCGCGGGTCTCGGCAATTGCGACCCTGCCGCCGACCACGGACACCCCCGCCTACCGCCCCGATCTCCACAGCGATCACGACACCGACAGCGACACCGGCCTGCCCCGGCCGTGACGGGAACCGATGTTGGGCCTGACCGGGTGCAGGTTCCAGCGCCCGCGGTGAGTGTTGAATACATGCGCATGTGTGCATATGATGGCCGGGATTCGGAGGGAGGGCCATGGGGGCCGGTCACGGACATTCACACGGAGTGGGGCACGGGCAGGGCGATGGTGCCGGCCCGTCCACGGCGACGATCCGCCGGATGGCGGTGTCGCTCGGAATCCTCGTCGCCTTCCTGGTCCTCGAGGCCACCGTCGGCCTGTGGATCGGGTCGCTGTCGCTGCTCGCCGACGCCGGGCACATGCTCACCGACGTCGTCGGCATGTCGATGGGGCTGATCGCGCTGCTGCTGGCCCGCCGCGGCAGCAGCGCCGCTGCGCGCACCTTCGGCTGGCACCGCGCCGAAGTGCTCACCGCGATGGCCAACGCCGTACTGCTGCTCGGCGTCGCGGCCTGGGTGTTCTACGAGGCGATCGCGCGCATCGGCGACACCCCGGAACTGCCCGGCCTGGCGATGATCCTCACCGCGGCCGCCGGACTCGTCGCGAACCTCGTCGTGATGTCGATGCTGCGCGCCGACGCGAAGGGCAGCCTCGCCGTCCGCGGTGCCTATCTCGAAGTGCTCGCCGACGCGGTCGGCAGTGTCGGGGTCCTCGTCGCCGGCGCGTTGATCCTCGGCTTCGGGTGGAACTTCGCGGACGTCGTCGTCGGTGTGCTCATCTCCCTGTGGGTCGTGCCACGCGCAGTGCGCCTTGCGGCAGCCTCGCTGCGCATCCTCACGCAGGCGTCACCGGCACACCTCGACGTCGACGCGGTCCGCGCCGACCTCGCCGCGCTGCCCGGCGTCACCGGCGTCCACGACCTGCACGTCTGGACACTGACGACCGGCATGGACGTCGCGACCGTGCATCTGGTCAGCGACCACGACTCGCGTTGGGTCCTCGATGCCGCCCGTACCGTTCTGTCCACCCACGGGCTCGACCACGCGACCGTGCAGATCGAATCCACCGTCGACGGACGACGGTGTGAGCAGGACGTCACCTGGTAGCCGGTCACGTCAGCCGCAGCGTCCACCTGCCGTCACGGGCGTGCAGCCGCGTGGCGCTCACCGGCCGCACGTCGACACGCCAGAACGCCGACGCCGGAGCCCCCAGCGCACACACCGTCGCGGCCCGCACCACCGACGGATGCGTCACCGCCAGCCACCGGCCCGACCGGTCCGCCATCGTGTCGAGCCAGCACCGGGTTCGGTCGAGCAGCGCCGCGATCGATTCGCCGCCGTGCGGTGCCGCGTGCGGATCGGTCAGCCACGCCGCGAGGTCGGCCTCGGGCACCTCCGACATCGACCGGCCCGTCCAGTTGCCGTAGTCGACCTCCCGCAGCGCCGTGTCGGGTTCGGCGCGCGCCCCCAGCGCTGCCGCGGTTTCGACGGCCCGGCGCTCCGGTGCGGTCAGCGCGTGGTCGACGACGGGCGGGTGCACGCGCCGGAGTTCGCGCCGGCCCCGGTCCGACAGCGGGTCGTCGCTGGGGAAGCGCGCGACCGCGAGCGCGTCGGTGGACGCGTGGGCAAACAGCAGCAGGCGCAACACGAGCGACATTCGACCACAACGGCCCGTCGCTTGACATGTGTGGTGACGCAGTGCGATTGTTCGGCGTACGCATGCGTCGAGGTGCAGGCAATCCGGTGGGAAACCGGAGCGGTCGCGCCACTGTGACCGGGCCGTTGGTCCGGGAGTCAGAAAACTCCCTCGGCGCGTGACCTTTTCGATGGGACGCGTCAATCCCGAGGAGGCTCCTCATGGCTGTTGTTCATCTTCCCGACGAGTCGCTGGGCAATGCTGCGCTGGCCGTAGCAATCGCCGCGACGGTTCTGCTCGCATTCGTGGTGCTCTACCTGGTCGGGTTCGACCAGGGGGCGATCTCCCGCAGCGGCATGTTCATGCACGAACTGATGCACGACGGCCGGCACCTGCTGGGCCTTCCGTGCCACTGAGCACGGGCACGCCTATGTATCCCGACACAACTGAAGCACCGTCTGTTCCGCTGGCCGGCGGGTTCCTGCAGCTTCTGCTGCGCGGCCTGCTGGCCGGCCTGATCGCGGGTGTGCTCGCCGGAACCGTCGCGTTCGTCATCGGCGAGCCGCACGTCGAAGCGGCCATCGCGCTCGAGGAAGCCGCCGGAGACCACGGGCACACGCACGGCGCTGCCGAGACCGAGGGCCACAGCCACGGTGAAGACGCTCTCGTCAGCCGATCCGGGCAGAAGGCAGGCCTGTTCCTCGCGACGACCCTCGCCGGCCTCGCATTCGGCGCGATCTACGCGTCGGTGCTGCATTTCGCCCGCCGGCACTCCGCCCGGTCCGGGTGGTCGTTGGCGTTGGCGACCGCGGGGCTTGCCTGGGTCGTGATCGAGGCGGTTCCGTTCTTCAAGTACCCGGCCAATCCACCCGCCGTCGGCGATCCGGAGACGGTCGACCAGCGCACCTGGTTGTGGCTGGCGACGGTGGTCCTCGGGCTCGTGGCGGTCGCGGTCGCGGTCGTCGTCCGGAGGGCCCTTGCCGGACAGGAACTTCGCACGGTCCGCCTTGTCGCGCCCGTGCTCGCCTTCCTGGCCGTCGTGATTCTCGGCTATCTGGTGCTCCCGGCGATCGACGAGGTGTCCGACGATTTCCCGGCGACGCTGCTGTGGGAGTTCCGGATCTCGTCCTTCACCGTGCAGGCCACGCTGTGGAGCGGGCTGGGCGCCGCCTTCGCGTTCCTGACCGAACGCGCCGATCGACGCACAGTGGCCGCCTGACCGCATGGGACAGGGCCTGCTCGTAGCCGGGACCACCTCGGACGCCGGAAAGTCCGTGGTGACCACCGGGATCTGCCGGGCCCTGTCCCGCCGCGGACTCACGGTCGCGCCGTTCAAGGCGCAGAACATGTCCAACAACTCCATGGTCACCGTTGATCCGGTCACCGGGCTCGGATCCGAAATCGGCCGGGCGCAGTGGATCCAGGCGGTCGCCGCCCGCGCGACCCCCGAACCTGCGATGAATCCGGTGCTGCTCAAACCGGGCAGCGACCGCACCAGCCACGTCGTCGTCATGGGCGCCCCGGCGGGCCGGCTCGAGGCCGGTGAATTCGCCGGTGGCAGAAAGCATCTCGCTGACGCGGCGTTCGCGGCGCTGGACGACCTGCAGTCCCGGTTCGACGTCGTGGTCTGTGAGGGAGCGGGCAGCGCCGCCGAGATCAACCTGCGCGCACACGACTACGTGAACATGGGGCTCGCCCGGCACGGGGACATGCCGACGATTCTGGTCGGTGACATCGACCGCGGCGGCGTGTTCGCCTCCATGTACGGCACGCTGGCCTTGCTCGATGCCGCCGATCAGGCGCTGATCCGCGGTTTCGTGATCAACAAGTTCCGTGGCGACGTCGGACTGCTCCGGCCGGGCCTGGACGCCCTCGCGGGACTCACCGGCCGGCCGGTGCTGGGGGTGCTGCCGTGGCAGCGCGACCTGTGGCTCGATTCGGAGGATTCGCTGGCGCTGACGTCGCGACCGGCGCACGACGGGGCCGGGGTGCTGACGGTGGCGGTCGTGATGCTGCCGCGCATCAGCAATTTCACCGACGTCGACGCGCTGTGCCTCGAACCCGACGTGCGGGTGCGGTTCGTCGACGACCCGCGTGCCCTCGCCGGCGCCGACGCGGTGATCTTGCCCGGCACCCGCGCGACCCTCGCGGACCTGGCGTGGCTGCGGTCGCGGGGGCTCGACGTCGCGCTGCTCGACCACGCCCGCCGCGGCGGCGCGATTCTGGGGATCTGTGGAGGGTTCCAGATGCTCGGCGCGGTGATCGACGACCCCGACGGTGTGGAGGGCGTCGCCGGGGCGTCCGCTCCGGGGCTCGGACTGCTCGATGTGCGCACGGTTTTCGCGCGTGAGAAGGCGTTGCGATTGCCCACCGGTTCGGCGCTCGGTGTGCCCGCGTCCGGTTACGAGATCCACCACGGCCGGATCACCGTCGGCAGCGGGGAGGAGTTCCTCGGCGGCGCCCGCGCAGGATCGGTGTTCGGCACGATGTGGCACGGCAGCCTCGAAGGGGACGCCCTGCGCGCGGCGTGGCTGCGGGAGGTCGCCGGGTCGACCGGCCGTGAGGTGCGCACGGGCGCAGTGAGTTTCCCTGCCGAGCGGGAGACCAGACTCGAGTTGCTGGCGGATCTGGTCGAGGAGCATCTCGACGTCGATCGCCTCTTGGGCATGCTCACCGACCGGCCGGAATTGCCGACATTGACCGGGATCCTGACATGACGGTCCTGATCCTGGGCGGCACCGGGGAGGCCCGCGCACTCGCTGAACGCCTGCAGTCCGGCGGCACCGAGTTCGTGTCCTCGCTCGCCGGGCGGGTCCGAAACCCACGCCTGCCGGTGGGGGAGGTCCGCGTCGGGGGCTTCGGCGGCGCCGACGGATTGGCGAAATTCCTGCGCGACCACCGGATCCGCGCGGTGGTCGACGCCACCCATCCCTTCGCCGCCGGAATCAGCGCGAATGCGGCCGCGGCGTGCGCGGCGACGGGTGTACCGCTGTTGCGCCTCGCGCGCCCGGGCTGGCACGGCACAGCCGGGTCCGGCGCGTGGACCTGGGTGGACGGGCACGACGAGGCGGCAACGGCCGCGGCGACCGGCCGCCGCATCTTCCTGAGCACGGGCCGCCAGACCCTGGACCGTTTCGTCGGTCCGCTCGCCCGGCACGCGACCCTGGTACGGGTCGTCGAGCCGCTGGACATCGAGATACCCGAGCGGTGGACGGTGCTGCACGCCCGCGGCCCCTACACGCTCGACGGCGAGCGGGACCTGATGCGGGAGCACGGCATCGACACCCTGGTCACGAAGGATTCGGGCGGCTCCTACACCCGCGCCAAGCTCGACGCGGCCGCCGAGCTCGGAGTGCGGGTGATCGTGGTGCGCCGGCCCGTCGCGCCGACCGGGACCGACACGGTCGGGTCCGTCACCGCCGCGGCAGAGTGGTCGCAGCGGCGCTGAACCGTCAGAGTTGCGGCCCTTCGGCGCGCAGGTCGTCGACCTTGCGCATCGCCTCCCGCAGTTCGGCGAGCCACTGTTCACTGTGCTGCCCGGCCAGCTTGACGGCCCAGCTCAGGGCGTCGGCGCGGGAGCGGGCCACGCCGGCGTCGACCAGCGTGTCGAGGACCTTGCGCTCCGGCTGACGCAGTCGGGTCATCACCGGAACAGCCAAGTGGGTGAACAGAACTCGACGATCGCCGAGGGTGACACCCCACGCGACCTTCCGCCCGTAGCGGGCCTCGGCCTCGTCGGCGATGCGCATGCGCTCGCCGCGGGTGGTTTCCCGGAACCGGGCGATGCGCCCGTCGGCGGTCGCGTCGGTGCTCTCGTCGGGCGGGGGAAGCGCGCCCACGACGACGATCTCCTCCCGGTCCACCTCGACGTCGGCGGGACCGGTGAACCAGTCGTCGGGGAGTCGTCCGGCGAACCAGTCGGCTGCGTCGGAAGCGTCGGGAATGTCGGCTTGCTGCCAGCCGCCCGGGCGGCCGAATCGCCTGTAAGTGTTCATGGTGGTCCTCCCAGGGACCGATCGGCGGGTGCGTGTTGCACTGATTACAACGTTACGCCTTTTCGCAGAATTACGGTCGGCGCCCGCGCGCACAGGGTCGTGCCGGCCGCGTGGTGCTCCTCTACGGACTGACGATCGCGCCGGAGGCCGCGGCAACCGTCGGCAGGCACAAGCCCGGAGCGGCGTACCTGTACACCACGACGTACACCACGACGCTCGCCGACGTCGACCTCGGCGTTCCGGCCGGACGCGTCCGCGTCGGGTACGCACACATGACCACGGTGGAGCACCGCCCGTAGCAGGCGTCCATCGGCGGTGTCAGCCGGTGGCGAGCGCCACGACGACGGCCACGGCGAGCGCTCCCGCCCCGACCCTCGCTGCCAGCCGGGCGGTGCGGCCGATGTCGACGGGCACCGGATGCGGGCCGTCGCCCAGGGTGCCGCGGTCCTCGACACGTCCGTGATAGACGTTGATGCCTCCGAGCGTGACGCCGAGCGCCCCCGCGAACGCCGACTCCACCGGCCCCGCGTTGGGACTCGGGTGTTTGTGCGCATCGCGCCGCCAGATCCGCAGCGCGGCACGGGAATCGTCCCCGAGCCTGGCGGCCAGCAGTGCGGTGAGCCGTGCCGGCGCGAGATTGAGCACGTCGTCGAAACGGGCCGAAGCCCAACCGAATCGCTCGAACCGCGGGGTGTGGTGACCGACCCGCGCGTCGAGGGTGTTCGCGGCCCGGTAGCCGAGCAGCCCGGCGGGCCCGAGCAACGCTCCCCACACGAGCGGCGCGACGACCGCATCGGAGGTGTTCTCCGCGACGGATTCGATGGTGGCGCGGGCGATTCCGTCGGCGTCGAGTTGCGACGGGTCGCGCCCGACGAGGTGCGTCACCTGGATGCGGGCCGCGTCGAGGTCGCCGCGGCGCAGCTGGTCGTCGAGGGTGCGGGCCTCGTGACCGAGCGACCGTCCGCCGAGCACCGTCCAGGTCGCTGCCGCGGTGACGATCGTGTTCAGCACGGCGTGCCGGCGTGTGGCGCGCTCGGCGGCGTAGCCGAGTGTCGCGGCGCCGCCGACGAGCACCGTCGTGAACAGCACTCCGGCACGGCGGGTATCGGCATACAGTGTGCGTTCGGCTGCGCGGGCGATCGCCCCGAACCCACTCACCGGATGCCCGCGCCGCGGATCACCGAACATCTGGTCGGCCACGTATCCGAGGGCCAGTCCGGCCGCCCTCACCGGATCGACCGCCACGCGTCGAGCAGCGCCGCGGTCGTCTGCGGGTCGCGCACGGCGATGCGCACCCAGTCGTCGCCCAGACCGGGAAAGGTGTCGCCGCGGCGCACCGCGAATCCGGTGCCGCGCAGCTTCTCCCGAGTTCCCCCGGCGACCCGTACCAGCACGAACGGGCCGGTCGGGGTGCCGGCGACGGGAATTCCCAGTGCGGCCAGCTCGGTGGTGAGAACCTCTCGGTCCGCGGCGATTTCGAGGGCAAGCGCAGTGGCTTCGGCGGATGCCTGCGGTGACGCGCACGCGATCATCGCCGCCGCGGCGGGCGTCGACACCGACCACGGCGGCTGGTGCACCGCGAGATCGGCGAGCACCGCCGCATCACCCACGACGTAGCCGGCGCGGATCCCGGGGATCGCCCACGTCTTGGTCAGCGACCGCACCACGACGAGCCCCGGAACGGACCGGCCGGACAGTGTTTCCGGTTCGTCCGGCACCGCATCCATGAACGCCTCGTCGACGACGACCACCCGTCCCGGCCGCGTCAGCGACCGCAACGCCCCGGCCGGATGCAGCACCGACGTGGGATTGGTGGGATTGCCGACCATCACCAGATCCGCATCCTCGGGAACGAGGGCAGGGTCGAGCACGAAACCGTCCTCCGGCCGCAGCAGAACCCGGTGCACGGTGTGCCCGGCGGCGATCAGCGCGGCCTCGGGCTCGGTGAACTGGGGGTGCACCACCACCGGCCTACGCCAGGGCCGCGCCCGCGCGATCAGGGTGAATGCCTCGGCGCCCCCGGCGGTGGGCAGCACCTCGGCGGCGTCGCGACCGTGCCGGGCGGCCAGCGCTGCCCGTGCCGCGGCCGGGTCCGGGTAGCGTGCGACGTCGTCGAGGGAGGCGCGCAAGGCCGCGTCGAGCCAGGCGGGACGCGGTCGCCGCGATACGTTCACCGCCAGGTCCACCAGGCCCGGGGTGGCTTCCCGGTCGCCGTGGTGACGCAGATCGGGGGTGGGGGCACGGCGTCGGCGTGGCGGTGCAGGTACCGGCGACGCGCCGCGCACGGCGGCGACGAACCGCTGCACCATCGACGGGTGCCCGGCCCAGTGCGTGTGCAGGTACGACGCGTGCAGCGTCGCGGTCGCGTACCCGTCCGGTCGCCCGCCGAGCAGCCACCCCGGTTCGCCGCCGGGATCGACTGCGGTGCGGTGGAATTCGTGGCCGGTTACGCGGGTGCCGGCGACGGCGAGAAGGTTGTCGGCGGGGGCGATCGCGGTGCGGTAGCCGAGGGTCAGGCGCGGCGTCATCCGGCCGGGTGCATCGAGTACGCCGACCATGTCGGCGCCGTCGACGTCGCGGCACAGGTACAGCAGCCCCGCGCACTCGGCGACCGTCGGGACGCCGCCCGTGATTGCGATCCGAAGATGTTCGCGCAGAGGGGTATTCGCGGACAGGTCCGCGGCATGCACCTCGGGGAAACCGCCACCGAGATAGATCCCCGCGGTGTCGTCGGGCAGTCGCTCGTCGCGCAGGGGGTCGAAGACGACGGTCCGGCATCCCGCGGCCCGCAGCATCTCCTCGGTTTCGCTGTAGCGGAACGTGAATGCGCGCCCGCCGGCGACCGCGACGACTGGGCCGTCGCCTCCGGAGCCGCCGCCGGGCGACCACGGAACCGTCGGCAGGTCCGGGGCGCTGCGGGCGATCCGCACGATCTCGGCGAGATCGACGTGCGCGGCGATACGGGCGGCGAGCCGGTCGAGTTGACCGGCGGCCTCGGCGCGTTCCTGGACCGGCACCAGGCCCAGATGCCGTGACGGCGCGCTGATCCCGTCGTCGCGGTGCAGCACCCCGAGCACCGGGATACCGGTCGGTTCGAGGGCGGCGGTCACCTCGTCGGAATGCCGCCTCGAGCCCGCTTTGTTGAGGATCACCCCGGCGATGCGGACTCCGCGGTCGTACGACGCCATGCCGTGCACGACCGCGGCGATCGACCGCGACGCGTGCGAGACGTCGACGACGAGCACGACCGGAGCCTGCAGGAGGGCGGCGACGTGGGCGGTGGAGGCGAACCCGTCGGTGCCCAGCATGCCGTCGTGCAGGCCCATGACGCCTTCGACGACCGCCAGATCGGCGCCCGCCGCACCGTGGGCGAACAGCGGTGCGATCAGTTCCGTGCCGGCGAGGTGCGGGTCGAGGTTGCGGCCCGGCCTGCCGGTGGCGAGCGCGTGATAGCCGGGATCGATGTAGTCGGGGCCGACCTTGTGGCCGGACACGACGTGTCCCTTCGCGCCGAGTGCTGCCATGAGACCCGAGGCGACGGTGGTCTTTCCGTGCCCGGATGCGGGCGCGGCGATCACCAACCGCGGAATGGCTACCATGCTGTCCCTACCACTCGATGCCCCTCTGGCCCTTCTGTCCGGCGTCCATCGGGTGCTTGATCTTCGTCATCTCGGTGACCAGGTCGGCAGCATCGACGAGCTTGGGATGGGCACGGCGACCGGTGATCATCACGTGCTGACGACCGGTGCGGTTCACGAGCGTGTCGACGACCTCGTCGACGTCCACCCAGCCCCAGTTGATCGGGTAGGTGAACTCGTCGAGCACATACAGCCCGTGCTGTTCGGCCGCGAGCCGGCGCTGGATCTCGCGCCATCCGGCGAGGGCGTCGGCGGCGTGGTCCTCCTCGGTGCCCTCCTTGCGCGACCACGACCAACCCGAACCCATCTTGTGCCATTCGATGGCGCCGCCGGTGCCGCGCTCGTCGTGCAGCGCGCCGAGCGTCTCGAATGCGGTCTGCTCGCCGAGTCGCCACTTCGCGGACTTCACGAACTGGAACACCGCGACCGACCAGCCCTGATTCCAGCCTCGCAGCGCGAGACCGAATGCCGCCGTCGACTTTCCCTTGCCGTCACCGGTGTTGACCATGAGCAGCGGCCGGTTCCGGCGCTGCCGCGTGGTGAGCCCGTCGTCCGGTACCACGGTCGGTTGTCCCTGGGGCATCAGGCGGCCCTTCCTCGTACGGCTGTGGTGATGGCGTCGGCCTGCACGTCCCCGACCGGGACGTACTCGGCGCCGAGGCGTTCGGCGAGTTGTCGTGCGAGTCCCATCCGGAACCGGCCGGTCTCCGAGTCCAGCACGACCGACGGGATGCCCTGGGCGGCAACGTGGTCCGCGGCGTCGAGCGAGCGGTTCACGGCATCGGCGCCGGCGGTGGCGCGACCATCGGTGACGACGACGAGCAGTGCCCGCCGATCGGGGTCGCGCAGGCGGTGTCGACGGATCGTCTCGGCGGCCTCGGTCAGTCCCTCGGCCAGCGGCGTGCGGCCCCCGGCGGGCAGTTCCCGCAACCGGGCCGCGGCGACGTCGACGGAGTTGGTCGGCGGCAGCAGCAGCTGAGCGCGGTCGCCGCGGAAGGTCACGAGGCCGACGGTGTCGCGTCGGCGGTAGGCGTCGAGCAGCAACGACAGGATCGCGGTCTTCACCTGCGTCATCCGTGCCTTCGCGGCCATCGATCCGGACGCGTCGACGCACAGTAACACCAGGTTGGCCTCCTTGCCTTCGATCACCTTGCGCCGCAGCTCCCACCCGTGCGCGGTTTCGGTAGCGCCCGCTACCGAAACCGCGCACGGGCGGGAGGCGGCGGTGGCGCGGATGGTCGCGGGCAGGTGGATCGGACCGGCATCGCCGCTGTGCTCGCCGACCGTGCGACCGATCGTGGTGCGCGCCCGCGATCTGCGGCCCGCCGCGCCGCGGCCGGTGCGGTCCGCGGCCAGCAGCCGGGCACGATAGGGCTCGCCGGGGGCGGTCACGGTCGCCGGCGCGGGCGAAGCCGCCGACTCCGCACCGGGCGCCTCGTCGCCGGGCTCCGGGCCGCCGTCCGGGCCGCCGTCCGGATCGTCGTCGGGGTCCTCGGGTTCGTCCCCGTCGTCGCGCAGGAGGTCGTCGAGGAGATCCTCGTCCATGCCGGGGGAGTCGAACGGATTGCGGCGACGTCGATGCGGCAGCGCGAGTTTCGCCGCGACCGCGATGTCCTCGCGGGTGACCTCGTCGCGCCCGCACCACGCGGCGTGCGCGACCGCGGTCTTCGCGGTGACCAGGTCGGCGCGCATCCCGTCGACGTCGAACGCCGCGCACACCTCGGCGATCGCGACGAGCGCGGCATCCGGCAACCGGACATGCGGCAGACGGGTGCGGGCATCGGCGATCCGGCGGGACAGCTCGGCCTCCGCGTCGGACCACCGTGCGACGAAGCCCGCGGGATCCGCGTCGAACGCCAGCCGGCGCCGGACGATCTCCGCGCGTTGGTGCGGGTCGCGGGGCGCCGCGACCTCGACGGTGAGACCGAACCGGTCCAGCAGTTGCGGCCGCAGCTCACCTTCCTCGGGGTTCATGGTGCCGACCAGCACGAACCGTGCCGCATGGGTGACCGAGACGCCGTCGCGCTCGACGGTCGAGCGGCCCATCGCGGCGGCGTCGAGCAGCAGATCGACGAGGTGATCGTGCAGCAGATTCACCTCGTCGACGTACAGCACCCCGCGGTGCGCGAGCGCGAGCAGACCGGGCTCGTACTCGGCGGCCCCCTCGGCCAGGGCCTTGCCCAGGTGCAGCGACCCGGTGACACGGTCCTCGGTGGCTCCGACCGGAAGTTCCACGAGCCGCGCCGGGCGGATGCGTACCGGCGAGCCGACGGGGTGCGGCCCGTCGGGGCACGCCGGATCCGGGGCTTCCGGATCGCACCCGAAGCGGCAGTCCGCAACCACGGTGACCTGCGGCAACAGGGCTGCCTGCGCCCGCACCATCGTCGATTTGGCGGTGCCCTTCTCGCCGCGCACCAACACACCGCCGATGGCGGGCGAAACGGCACACAGCGTCAGGGCCAGCGCGAGGTCGTCGGAGCCGACGACCGCGCTGAACGGATACACGTGCACAAGATCCTCCACAGGCTCCCGCTGGGATGTTCTGTCGGCAGCCGAACCGAGGCCGGTATTCGGACTCCCCGGTCGAACGTCGTGCGATCGCCTTCCCGGACCGTCGGTCCAGTGGCTGCGCGTGCGCGCATGATCGACGACTCCCGGGTCACCGCAGCGGGCCTGTGCCGGATTCACACCGGCTTCCCGATTATCCCCGTGAGGGGCACCTCGATTGTCACTGCCGCGCCCGAGTGTAGCCGGAGGGTCTCGGTTAGGGTTCACCGCCATGGGTTCCTCGATCACCGTCGTCGGCATGGGTGCGGACGGCTGGGACAGCATCTCTCCCGCCGGGCAGGCGCAGGTGCTGCAGGCCGACGTGCTTCTCGGGGGCCGCCGGCACCTGGCGCTGCTGCCCGACACGCCCGCCGTACGCGAGCCGTGGCCGTCGCCGCTGCTCGCCGGTCTCGACGAGCTGCTGGCGCTGCACGCGGGGCGCAGCGTCGTCGTGGTCGCGTCGGGCGATCCGATGGTGTCGGGCATCGGCTCGACCCTCGTCCGCCGGCTCGGGCCGGACGCGGTGCGGGTGATCCCGTCGGTGTCCTCCGTTGCACTCGCCCGCGCCCGGATGGGCTGGGCAGCCGACGATTGCGAAACCGTCACCCTGGTGGGTCGCCACGTCGGCGCGTTGCGGCGCTATCTGACCCGTGACCGTCGGCTCGTCGTGCTGACGTCCGACGCCGCCGGCCCGGCGGAGGTCGCGCGGCTCCTCGTCGACGCCGGCTTCGCGGACGCCCGCGTGACCGTGTTCGAGAACCTCGGACACCCGGCGGACGAAACGCGCCGCGACGACCGGGCCGCCGATCTCGTCGATGCGTCCGCCGCGGACCTGAACCTGCTGTGTATCGAATGTGCTGGAGCCGAAGGGCTTTCGACCGCTCCGGGCCTGCCCGACGACTGCTTCGACCACGACGGGCAGCTCAGTAAGCGCCCGATCCGCGTGGCGGCGGTGTGTGCGCTGTCCCCGAAGCCGGGTCAGCTGTTGTGGGACGTCGGGGCGGGCGCCGGCTCGGTCGGGATCGAATGGGCGCGCACCGACCCGCGCTGCCGCACCCTGGCGCTCGAGCAGCACTCCGCCCGTGCCGACGCGATCGAACGCAACGCCGCCCGGCTCGGCGTCCCGACCGCGGTGCGGGTCGTGCGCGGTGCCGCCCCGGACGCGCTGGCCGGACTCGACACGCCCGACGCGATCTTCGTCGGCGGCGGGGGCAGCCGGCCCGGGGTGCTCGAGACCTGTTGGGATGCGCTGCGTCCCGGTGGTCGCCTCGTCGCGCACGCGGTGACGTTGGAGACCGAGGCGATGCTCGTCGAGTGGTGGAAGCGCCATGGTGGAGAGCTCACGCGGTTGGCGATCGAACATGCCGCCGCGATCGGGACGTTCACCGGATGGCAGGCGCTGCGACCGGTGGTGCAGTGGAGTGTCGTGAAAGGTGAAAAATGACAGTACATTTCGTGGGATCCGGTCCGGGTGCGGCGGACCTGCTGACGTTGCGGGCGGTGACGCTGCTGCGCCAAGCTCAGGTCGTGCTGTACGCCGGCACCTACCTCGACGAGGAGGTGCTGTCGCACTGCGCGGCCGGCACCGAACTGATCGACACCCAGCACCTCAACCTGGACGAGATCACCGCACATCTCGTCGATGCGCATCGGCGCGGTCTCGACGCCGTACGGCTGTGTTCCGGGGACCCGTCGCTGTATTCGGCCCTGACCGAACAGACCCGTCGGCTCGACGCCGCGGGGGTGTCGTGGGACGTCACGCCGGGTGTGCCCGCGTATGCCGCGGCCGCCGCGACCCTCGGTGCCGAACTGACGGTGCCCGAACTCGCGCAGACCGTCGTGCTCACCCGCACCCAGGCGCGGTCCACCGCGATGCCCGCGACCGAGGCGCTCGCGAAGGTCGCGGGTCTGCGCGCGAGTCTCGTTCTGCACCTGGCGATCACGCGAATCCGCCCGCTGGCCGAGGAGTTGAGCGTGGAATACGGAGCGGACTGCCCGGCCGCGGTCGTGGCGTTCGCGTCCCGGCCGAACCAGGTGGTGCTGCGCGGTACCCTCGCCGACATCGCGGACAAGGTCGAGGCGGCGGAACTGAAACACACCGCGGTCATTCTCGTCGGGCGGGCGCTCGGAATCCGCGCACAGCCGGACGTCGCGTGCTCACACCTCTACGATCCTGCCCGAGACCGGACGAGATAGCCCCCCTGACCGAGCGAACGGTACATCCAGTCGCTTCACGGGCTGTCGCCAGACGCATTCCATGCGTAAGCGATCCGGACCGCCTTGTCGTCGTCGACGCAATTGGGAGTGAACAGACTGTCGTGTACGTGGCGAAACTGCTATAGCGGAGGACGGCGTCCGCCCGTGGACGCCCTTTCGTCCACATCTCGTGGCGGCAGGCGAGGACCGCGGTGACTCTTTCGTCCTTCAACGGGGATCCCCCTGTAGAGGACGCGCTGCGACACCCCGGCGGCATTCGCGCACAGCGTCAATGCCGACCCGACCGAGCCGCGGGTGTAGAAGAGTGCATCGGCGGCCGCGACGACGCGGGTGCGGATCTCGTCGTTCACGCACAACACTGTACGCACGTCCGAGAACGCCAGTTCTCCTTGTGTCGCGCCAGCTCACAGAGGCCCGCTGGTCGCCTCCTCGCTGGCGGCTCGGTGCGCGAGCACCTCTCCCATATGGTCTTCCGCCCAGAGTTTCAGCTGTCGCACGGTCTCGTAAAGCGACAGGCAGAGAGCCGTCAGTTCGTACGAGACGGTCACCGGCACGGTGGCGGTGACCGTGCGTGAGATCAGCCCGTCACGCTCGAGGTTGCGCAAGGTCTGCGTCAGCATCTTCGGGCTCACCCCGGCGAGCACGCGGGAGAGCTCCGAGTAGCGCATCGCGGCCGGCTCGCCCGTGCAGTCCGGCCCACCGCCGAGCGCCGCCAGCACCAGCGTCGCTCACTTGTCGGAGATGCGGCTCAGCAGTTGCTGGCTCGGGCACGCGGCGACGAACGCGTTGTACTCGCGCTTGGCACGCTCGCGCATCTGTGCAGCAGTCATGGTGGCCATCCGGGCACTCCGTCCTTGCGGTAGTTACGCACCTTCAGGTAACTAC
>NZ_BCXI01000035.1 GCF_001895025.1 Rhodococcus zopfii NBRC 100606 = JCM 9919 | reverse complement strand
TTGGACATGGTAGGACTCCGATGATGTTGTGGGGAAAGAGCTTTCGGACGGTTGTCAGACCGGTTCGCCGACGGCGACCTCGAGGGGTGCGCCGGTGGCGGCGACCACGTCGTCGACGGTGACGCCGGGGGCGAGTTCGCGCAGCACCAGTGTGCCGCCGTCGGCGACATCGATGACGGCCAGGTCGGTGATGATGCGGTCGACGACGGCCTGGCCCGTCAGCGGCAGGGTGCAGGTGTCGACGATCTTCGGGTTGCCGTCGCGGTCGGTGTGTTCCATGACCACGATGACGCGGCTCGCGCCGTGCACCAGGTCCATGGCGCCGCCCATGCCCTTGACCATCTTGCCGGGGACCATCCAGTTGGCGAGGTCGCCGGTGCGGGAGACCTGCATGCCGCCGAGCACCGCGGTGTCGATGTGCCCACCGCGGATCATCCCGAAGGACGTCGCCGAGTCGAAGAACGCGGCACCGGGATTGACCGTGACGGTCTCCTTGCCGGCGTTGATCAGGTCGGGGTCGATCTTGTCCTCGGTCGGGTACGGGCCCGTGCCGAGGATGCCGTTCTCGGAGTGCAGCGTGACGTGCACGTCGGAGGGCAGGTAGCCGGGGATGAGGGTGGGCAGGCCGATGCCGAGGTTGACGTACTCGCCGTCCACCATCTCGGCGGCGGCGCGGGCCGCCATCTCGTTGCGGCTCCAGCCCTTCTTGTCGGTCGTCTTGTCTGCGGTCACTGGGCCGCTCCTTCCGATGCCGTCACGGTGCGCTTTTCGATGCGCTTGTTCTGCGGGCCGGTGTGGACGATCCGCTTGACGAAGATGCCGGGCAGGTGCACCTGCGCGGGGTCGATCTCGCCGGGCTCGACGAGTTCCTCGACCTGGGCGATCGTGATCTTCCCTGCCATGGCGGCCAGCGGGTTGAAGTTCATCGCGGTCTTGTCGAAGACGAGGTTGCCCGCGGTGTCGCCCTTGACGGCGTGCACGAGCGCGAAGTCCGCGTTGATGCCGAGTTCCATCACGTACCGCTTGTCACCGAAGACACGGGTCTCCTTCGGCGGCGACGCCACCGCGACCGAACCGTCGGACGCGTAACGCCAGGGCAGGCCACCGTCGGAGACCGGCGTGCCGACACCGGCGGGAGTGAAGAAGGCGGGGATGCCGGCGCCGCCGGCGCGCAGCCGCTCGGCGAGGGTGCCCTGCGGGGTCAGCTCGACCTCGAGTTCACCGGCGAGGTACTGGCGGGCGAACTCCTTGTTCTCCCCTACGTACGAGGCGACCACGCGGCGGACGCGGTGCTCGTTCAGCAGCAGACCCAGGCCGTGGTCGTCGACGCCGCAGTTGTTGGAGAAGACCTCGAGGTCGCCGACGCCGGAGTCGACGAGCGCCTGGATCAGGACGTCGGGGATGCCACACAGGCCGAATCCGCCGACGGCGAGCGTCGCGCCGTCGGACACGTCCGCGACGGCCGCCGCGGCGGTGTCGAACACTTTCGTTGCCATTCCATGACCTCTCTCGGGAAACCTCGGCCGTGTGGTGCCGGCCCTGCGGATGCGTTCACTGGGTGGACGAGGACGCATCGATCGTTACCCACTACAGAGGGCGGCGACGCGCTTTTCAAGAGGCTTCGGGCAGCTGCGCGGAGATTGCTCGCTCCCCGGAACCCGCCGAACGTCGGCGTTCACTCAGTGGACGTAAGCTGTCCGGGTGGATGCCGAACAGAGGCCGCAGGTGATCGGCCGGGTCAGCGCCCTGCTGCGCGCTGTCGCCGGGTTCGAACCGCGCGGATCGTCGACGACGGAGCTGGCCCGCGCAACGGGGCTGGCCCGCCCCACCGCGCATCGGATGCTGACGTCCCTGGCCGAGGAAGGCCTCGTCGACCGTGACCCCAAGTCCGGGCGGTGGTCGCTGGGGCCGGAGCTGTACCTGCTGGGATCGCTCGCGGCCGAACGCTACGACATCACCGATCTCGCCGGGGAGATTCTGCGGGGCATCGCGCGGGAGACCGGTGAAACGGCGCATCTGTCGGCCCGCCGGGGCGACGGCACGGTGTGCCTGGCGAGCGAGGAGGGGAGTTTTCCGCTGCGTTCGCACGTGCTGCATGTGGGCCGGCGACTGCCGTTGGGTGTCGCCTCCGCGGGCCTGGTGATCCTGTCCCACCTGCCCGACCACGACATCGACGAGTACCTGTCACGGACCGACCTGACCTCCGAGTGGGGGCAGGCCCACAGCCGCGCCGCGGTCGAGCAACGCATCGCCGAGACGCGGCTGGCCGGATATTCGACCAATCCGGCGCTGCTCGTCGAGGGAAGCTGGGGCATGGGCGCGGCCGTGTTCGATCACCGGGATTCACCGGCGTGGGCATTGAGCGTCACCGGTGTGGAAAGCCGGTTCCGAGCCGATCGCCGCCCGGAACTCGGCGAACTGCTGCTGCGCGAGGCGCATCGCCTCACCCAGTTGCTGCGCGGCCACCAGCGTTGAGCCGAGGCTGCCGCGTAACACCACCGTTACCCTGAGTAACCAACCGATTGACATGTCGCCGTTACCGTCTGCTGTCGAGGTGGAAACATCCGAAGTGGAATCGAACGGCGGGAGGCTGCATGTCGGACGGGCTCGAACGGCTCTACAAGGCACTCGACGAGACGCTGAGCCCCGTCGATGCCGCATACGCCGCCGCCTATCCCGGCCCCACCGCCGGACGGCAGCCGGTGCACACCGTGTACGTTCCCGTCGACCGATACGACGCCGGCACCGTCCGCTCGTGGGGTGAGCAGGCCCGGCAGGTGTTGTCGGAGCACATCGCCGACGCCGGCGACCTCGCCGCGATCACCGGGATGGAACCGGAACTCGCTGCCGAGGTCCTGCCACTCGTGCACGCCAAACTCGCGACCGAGCCGATCGAGGATCTGCGCATCGACTTCGAGGACGGGTTCCCCCAGGCCGCAGTGTCCGCCGCCGACCGGGACGCCGACGAGGACGCGCACGTCGCCCGGGCCGCGGCGGAACTGCGCGCGAGCGCTGGCTCAACACCGTTCTCCGGTATCCGATTCAAGTGTTTCGAGGCGCCGACCCGTCGCCGCGGGGTACGGACCCTCGACGCGTTCGTCGGCGCGGTCGCCGAGAACGGTTCGCTTCCGGACGGTTTCGTCGTCACCCTTCCGAAGGTGACGTCCCCCGAGCAGGTTTCGGCGATGGTGTCGGTGTGCGAGCACCTGGAGTCCACGTATTCGCTGACCGAGCCGGTCCGCTTCGAGATCCAGATCGAGACCCCGCAGGCGATCTGCGGACCCGACGGTAGCGCACAGGTCGCGACGATGATCCACGCCGCCGCCGGCCGCTGCTCGGGCCTGCACTACGGCACCTACGACTATTCGGCGGGGTGCGGGATCGCCGCCGAGTACCAGGCGATGGACCATCCGGTCGCCGACCACGCCAAGGCGACGATGCAGGTCGCGGCCGCCGGCACCGGAGTGTTCCTGTCGGACGGTTCCACCAACCGGATCCCGGTGGGCACCGCCGCCGAGATCCGCAGTGCGTGGGCGCTGCACGCGCGGCTGGTCGACCGGTCGCTGCGGCGCGGCTTCTACCAGGGCTGGGACCTGCATCCGGCCCAGCTGCCGACCCGGTTCGCCGCAACCTTCGCGTTCTACCGCCGCTCGTTCCCGACCGCCGCGGCCCGCATCGCCGCCTACATCGGGCGTGCCGAATCCGGCTACCTCGACGAACCCGCCACCGCGCGAGCGCTGGCGTCGTTTCTGTACCGCGGGCTGAGCTGCGGCGCCCTGACCACCGACGAGGTGCGCGAACACACCGGTGTCGACCCGGAGGAGCTGCAGCTTCTGGCGGGCTTCCGAACAGAGAAGGGACCCTCCACCCGATGACCACCGTGATCCGGGCCCGCCGCGCGGTCGTCGGCGACCGCGAACGCGCGTGCGCCGTGACGCTGCAGGGCGGCCGCATCGTCGCCATCGACGACCACGACGCCCCGCTCCCCGTCGGTGCGGACGAGGTCATCCTCGCCGACGACGAGGTGCTGCTGCCCGGCCTGGTCGACACGCACGTGCACATCAACGATCCCGGGCGCACCGAATGGGAGGGTTTCGCGAGTGCGACACGGGCCGCGGCGGCCGGTGGCGTCACCACCGTGATCGACATGCCGCTCAACTCGATTCCGTCGACGATCGACGTGCCCGCGCTGGACGTCAAGCGCGCGACGGCGACCGGACAGGTAACCGTCGACGTCGGATTCTGGGGCGGCGCCGTCCCCGGTAACCTCGCGGACCTGCGACCGCTGTGGGACGCGGGTGTGTACGGATTCAAGTGCTTCCTCGCATATTCGGGTCTCGACGAGTACCCGCCGCTGAACCGCGAACAGATGGTCGCGGCGATGCGCGAGATCGCGTCGTTCGACGGGCTGCTCATCGTGCACGCCGAGGACGGTCCGACGCTCGACGCGCAGCCCCCGGCCACGGGACGCCGGTATGCGAATTTCCTGCATTCGCGCCCACCCGCCGCCGAGTCCCGGGCGATCGCACAGGCGATCGACGGTGCCCGCGAAACCGGTTGCCGGGTCCATGTTCTGCATCTGTCCGACGCCGGGAGCCTGCCGCTGCTGGCGGAGGCGAAGGCCGGCGGGGTCCGGATCACCGCCGAGACCTGCCCCCACTATCTGTCGCTGTTCAGCGAGGAAATCCTGGACGGCTCCACACATTTCAAGTGCTGTCCGCCGATCCGCGAAGCCGGGAACCGGGAAGGACTGTGGCGCGGGCTCGCGGACGGCACGATCGACTGCGTCGTGTCCGACCATTCGCCGTGCACCCCCGAACTGAAGAAGTTCACCAGCGGCGACTTCGGGGAGGCCTGGGGCGGCATCTCGTCGCTGCAACTCGGCCTGCCGATCGTGTGGTCCGAGGCGCGGCGCCGCGGTCACACCCTCGTCGACCTCGTGCGCTGGATGGGGCGCAACACACGGGATCTGGTGGGCCTGAACGACCGCGGCGAGATCGCCGTCGGCAATACCGCGGACCTGTGCGTGTTCGCGCCCGACGACGCGTTCGTCGTGTTCCCCGAACGGCTGCACCACCGCAATGCGGTCACCCCGTACGCGGAGATGGCACTCGCGGGAGTCGTCCGGCGCACCTGGCTGTCCGGCGCCCCGCTCACCGTCACCCTCGACGCCACCCAGGACCCCGCACCGCGCGGCGGCCTGCTCACGCGCCTACCCTCGGAAGGATCTTCATGAGCACCCCGGATTTCCTGCAGCTGCCCGATCTCGCGTCGCGTGCGCTGGCCGGATCGGTGATGTACGCGAACGACGAATTGTTCGCGCAGCGGGAGAATCTCGTCAGCGCCGAACCCGCGGCGCACGACGTGAGCGACTTCGGGCACAAGGGCAAGGTGTACGACGGGTGGGAGACGCGCCGCCGGCGCGCACCCGGGCACGATTACGCGATCGTCCGGCTCGGGGTGCCCGGCGTGGTGCGCGGCGTCGTGATCGACACCTCCTGGTTCACCGGGAACTATCCGCCGTTCGCGTCGATCGACGGCGTCTGCGTCGAGGGGTACCCGACCGCGGCGCAGCTACAGGAAGCCGAGTGGGAACCAATTCTCGACCGGGTTCCGCTGCTGGGTGACACCGCGAACAGTTTCCCGGTGGCGATCGACAAGCGCTGGACCCATGTGCGGCTCAACATCTTTCCCGACGGCGGGGTGGCACGGCTGCGGATCCACGGGGAGCCCCGGCCGGACCCGGCGTTCCTCACCGGCACCATCGACCTCGCCGCGCTCGAGAACGGCGGGGATGTCGTGGACTGCTCGAACCGCTTCTACTCGTCGCCGCGGAACATTCTCGGGCTCGGCCGCGCCCGGCACATGGGTGAGGGCTGGGAGAACGCGCGCCGCCGCGACGACGACAACGACCACGTCGTCGTGCGGTTGGCCGGCGAGGGGATGATCGACCACGTCGAGATCGACACGTCGTATTTCGTCGGCAACGCGCCCGGATGGGCACGGCTGACCGGAATACTCGACGAATCAACGCTTGCCGACGATTCCGCTTGGGTGACGCTGGTGCCGCGGGCCGAGTTGCTGCCGGATTGCCGGCACCGGTTCCGGGTGGATGCGGACCGCCCGATGCGGTACGTGCGGCTCGACGTGTACCCGGACGGCGGCATCGCGCGGCTGCGGGTGCACGGCAGACTCGTGTGAGACTTCCCCGCCCGGAATCGATTACCCGGATGAAACATTCGGCCGCATGCCGGTAACGGGGTAACGATAGAACAGCAGGGACACGGATTTCCCGCTCGGTTGGAGTCTCCCATGGCCTCTGCACATCCCGTCGACACCCCGCTGCCGTTCCTGCGACAGCTCGCGTTCGGCATCCAGCACGTCCTGATCATGTACACCGGGTGCATCACGGTGCCCCTGGTGTTCGGCGCCGCCGTCGGTCTCGACCGCGAGACCATCGCGATGCTCATCAGCGCGGACCTGCTGATCGCCGGACTCATCACGATCGTGCAGAGTCTCGGCATCGGCAAGCTCGCCGGTGTGCGGCTCCCGATCGTGTGCGGCGCGACGTTCGCCGGTCTGACGCCGATGATCCTCATCGCCGAGGAATACGGGTTGCAGGCCGTGTACGGCTCGATGCTCGTCGGCGGCATCGTCGGCCTCGCGCTGGCGTATCCGTTCGCCAAGATCATCCGGTTCTTTCCCCCGCTCGTCACCGGCGCGGTCCTCACCGTCGTCGGCATCTCGCTGGTCGGCGTCGCAGGCGGCCTGATCATCGGCAACGACCCGACCTCCCCGGCCTTCGCCGCGCCGTCGCATATCGCGCTCGCCGTCGTCGTCATGGCCGTCGCGATCGGCTTCATCTGTCTCGGCCGCGGAATCTGGTCGCAGCTCGGTGTGCTCGTGGCGCTGGTCGCGGGCACGATCATCGCACTGCCCATGGGCCTGATCGACCTCGGCGGCGTCGCCGGAAGTGCCTGGGTGGGAATTCCCTCCCCGTTCCACTTCGGTGCCCCCGAATTCCCGATCACCGCGGTGGTCGCCATGAGCATCGTCGTCGCGGTCGTCTTCGCCGAATCGACCGCGAGCATGCTGGCGGTCAGCGAGATCACCGGCAAGCCGGTCGGCAAGGGCGACATCGCCCGTGGTCTCGCCGGCGACGGCCTGTCCGCCGTCCTCGGTGGCGTCTTCAACGCGTTCGTCGACACCGTCTTCACCCAGAACGTCGGTGCGGTCGCCACCACCCGCGTGTACAGCCGCTACGTCACCGCGACCAGCGGTGTGATCCTGGTCCTGCTCGGCGTTCTCCCCAAGGTCGGGGCGGTCGTGGCGGGCCTGCCGCAACCGGTCGTCGGCGGTGTCGGCCTCATCCTGTTCGCCACCGTCGCGGTCGTCGGCATCAACACCCTCCGCAAGGTGGACCTGTCCGATCGCATCAACACCACGATCGCCGCGGTCGCCGTGGGGGTCGGCATCGTGCCGGAGCTCGCGGAGGGGATGTTCGAGAAGTTCCCGTCCTCCGCGCAGATCCTGCTCGGCAGCGGCATCACCCTCGCCGCGCTCACCGCGTTCGGACTCAACCTGCTGTTCAACCACACTCGGCTCGGGACCCTCGCCCGTGCGACCGTCACGCCCGGCAGCGAGAGCCCCGAGCCCGGCGCACCGGCCCCCGTCACCTCGACCGGAACCCCCACTCGCTCAGGAGCCGTGCATGCACCCGCAACCGTCTGACCCGTTCGAGGTCCCGACCATAGACATCTCGCCCTACGTGACGGCGGGCCCGGACAGCGAACGGGCACGCGTCGCCCGGCAGGTCGACGATGCCTGCCGGAGAGTAGGTTTCATCCAGATCGTGGGACACGGGATTCCCGGCGAGGTCGTCGGCGGACTCACCGGCGCGATGGACGACTTCTTCGGTCTTCCGCTCGACGACAAGAAGTCCTACCGGGTGGAGGGGGCAAACCGCGGATACAGCCCGCCGAAGAGCGAATCGCTGTCCCTGAGCCTCGGCGTCGAATCCGCGACCCGCATGAACGATTTCTTCGAGGCGTTCAACGTCGGTGTCGAAGCCCGGTCGTTCCCCGAACTCGACCTGTCCGAATCCGACTACGGCATCAATCTCTGGCCCGGCGTCGAGGGATTCGAACCCCGCGTGCGGCGGTACTTCGGTGAGGCGTCCCGCGTCGCGCGCACCCTGACCCGCATCTTCGCCGACGCCCTCGGTCAGAACCCGGACTTCTTCGATACCCTCACCGACCACTCCATCGACGTCCTGCGCATGAACAACTACGCGCTGCCGGAAGGCACCGTCACCCTCGACGGGGATCTCACCGGCATGGGCGAGCACACCGACTTCGGCATCGTCACGGTGCTGTGGGCCGACATCGTCGCCGGGCTGCAGGTACTCGGCGGCGACGGGGTGTGGCACGACGTCGCACCTCGGGAGGGCGCGCTGCTGGTCAACCTCGGCGATCTCACCGCCCGGCTCACCAACGATCGCTGGCGTTCGACGCTGCACCGCGTCAAACCGCCGATCGTCGACGGCACCATCGCGCGCCGCCGCTCGGCCGCCTTCTTCCACGACGGCAACGTCGACGCGGTCGTCGCAACCCTGCCCGGCTTCGTCGACGCCGGGGAGGACGCCTACGAACCGATCATCATCCGCGACCACATCAAGGCGAAACTGGCCGGATCCCGGCACGGCAAGGCGAACACCGCCGCGGTGCGCGAAGCCGCACGCGTGCTGACCGCCGCGGGAAACACGGTGGTACCGTGAATGTCGTTCTGGTACATGGCGCCTGGGCCGGTCCCTGGGTGTGGGATACCCTGCTCGCCCCGCTGCGGGCCGCCGGGCACATTCCCCATCCGCTGTCGCTGCCCGGCGCGGGCACGTGGGGCGAGGAGGACATCACGCTCGACGACGTGGCCGCGCGCGTCGCCGAGTACATTCGCGAACTCGGGGAACCGGTCGTGCTGATCGGGCATTCCGGCGGCGGCATCGTCGTCACCCAGGTCACCGAGCTGCTGCCGGGGAACGTCGCGGGCGTCGCCTACGTGGCCGGCATGATGCTGCCGTCGGGTACTGATTTCGGGATGCTGTGCGACAGTATCGGATTGGTTGCACCCGTGGGAATTTCGGCGTGGCTGCAGCCGACCGCGGACGGCCGCGGCACGGTGGTGCCGCCGGAGGCGGGTGCGGCGGTGTTCTTCCACGAGGCCACGGTCGCCGATGCCGTCGGCGCCGCGCGCCGCCTCGTGCCCCAACTCGAGACGGCGCGGCTCATGGCCCCGACCTGGACACCGGGGCGGTTCGGGTCCGTGCCGCGATTGTATGTCGAAGCGACACTGGACCGTTCGGTTCCCCTTGCCGCGCAACGCGAGATGCAACGCCGGGTGCCGGGTGCGCAGGTCGTCACGCTGGACAGCGACCACGCGCCCCAGCTGTCGGCAGGCGTCGGACTCGTCGGGGCACTCACGGGATTCATCGCGCAGTGTGCGGAAGATTGCACAACTCCGATGCCGGTCGGCCGATCCCTCGCCGTCCGGCATCGGCCGCGGGCGGCTGGGCACGGGCCGGGGCGGTGAGATCCGGCCCCGGAGCGTCCTCGGCCGCGTAGTCGTCGCCGAGACCCGGCAGGGTGGGCGCTCCTTCGCCGGACAGCTTCGACGCCGCGGAAGAGACCACGACCTCCTGCTCCTTCGGAGCGCCGGAGATCTCGACCGTCTCCGGGCGCAACCTCAGCTGCTGGCCCGCACGACGAGTTCGACCGGAAGCCGTACCGAGGCCGTGTCGCCGCCTCGCACAAGTTCCAGCAGGGCGCGTACGGCGGTCATCCCGATCTCGTGCGCGGGCGAGCGGACCGTCGTCAGAGGAACCGGTAATTGCGCGACCACAGGGATGTCGTTGTAGCCCACGATCGCAAGATCGTCCGGAACGGTGAGGCCGAGGTCCCTCGCAACCCCGAGCACGCCGATCGCGATGGTGTCGCTCACCGCGAAGATCGCCCGGGGTCGGCCGCCCCGGTCCAGCAGAGTCCGGGCAGCGACGACACCGCCGCTCACGTCGAAATCCGATCGAACGATCCGATGATCCGGCAGCGGGACCGAAGCCGCCCGGAGGGTGTCGACGAAGCCGTCGCGACGGTCACGCGCCGTGCTCGCGTGGTCGGGTCCGGCGATGATCGCGACATCGGAGTATCCGCGGTCGAGCAGGTGCTGCGCCGCGAGTGATCCGCCACGGTAATCGTCGCCGCCGACGAACGGCAGTCCGGCGTCGGCATGGCGCGTGACCGTGAGGACGGGCAACGGACCGAGCGACAGCGAGTCGACGAAAGGTCGGCCGGGAATGTGCAGGCTACTGAGAAGGAGGCCGTCCACCTGCCGTCCGACGAGCAATTGGATGGCACGCCGTTGCGCGTCGAGGTCGTCGGGCGGGCTCGACAGTAGCACCGAGTAGCCGGCACGCGTGGCGGCCTCCTCGATCCCCTGATAGGTCGTGGCGACCACACCGTCGGTGAGGCGCGGCATCACCACGCCGAGGGTCGTGGTCTTGCGGGTACGCAGGCTCGCTGCCCAGAGATTGCGCTGATATCCCAGTTCGGCGGCGACTTCGCGTACGCGCAGCGCGGACGGTGTCCACCCGTCGACCGGCTCGGGCTGCCGCAGCACCCGGGAGGCCGTCGAGATGTGGACCCCTGCACGCTCGGCAATCTCCTTGAGCGTCGGCGCTCGGTCCGGGCGGGGCATACGTGTTTCTCCAGCTCTGTCGCAGCAAGCACGACTCCGGGTTGACGGCCCCGGAGCATTGGACCTAGCCTAGGACATGCAAACGTTCTCGCAAACGTTATTGCAAACGATCGCAATAACGAATCGTCACCCTCGCGACGCTCGGAGACCCTCATGTCGAACGCTCAGCCGCTGACTCAACTCTTCGCTCTCGACTCGCTGTTGGAGCCGGAAGAGATCGCCATCCGCGACACGGTTCGCAAGTTCGCGAACGAACGCATCCGCCCCCACATTTCCCGGTGGTTCGAAGACGCGACGCTTCCTGCCCGCGAACTCGCCGGGGAACTCGGACAACTCGGCGTACTCGGCATGCACCTCGACGGCTACGGCTGCGCGGGTATGAGCGCCACAGCCTACGGCCTGGCCTGCCTCGAACTGGAGGCTGTCGACTCGGGCATCCGCAGCCTCGTCTCCGTTCAAGGGTCACTGGCGATGTTCTCCATCCACCACTGGGGAAGTGAGGAACAGAAGCAGGAGTGGTTGCCGCGAATGGCCGCCGGCGATGCCATCGGCTGCTTCGGCCTGACCGAGCCCGACTTCGGATCCAACCCCGCCGGGATGCGCACCAACGCCAAGCGCGACGGTGACGACTGGATCCTCAACGGCACCAAGATGTGGATCACCAACGGCTCGATCGCCGACGTCGCGGTCGTGTGGGCGCAGACCGACCTCGAGGAGGGCGCCAAGGGCATCCGCGGCTTCGTCGTCCCCACCGACACCCCCGGATTCTCCGCGCCGGAGATCCACGCGAAGCTGTCGCTGCGCGCCTCGGTGACCTCCGAACTCGTCCTCGACGGCGTGCGACTGCCGTCCTCGGCGATGCTGCCGCTGGCGAAAGGTCTCCGCGGCCCGCTCACCGCGCTCGGTGAAGCCCGATTCGGAATCGCCTTCGGCGCAGTGGGTGCCGCACGCGACTGCCTGCAGACGGCGATCGAGTACGCGCAGACCCGCGTCGTCTTCGACAAGCCGCTCGGGGCGTATCAGCTGACCCAGGCCAAGATCGCCGACATGGCGCTCGAGGTCGGCAAGGGCCACCTGCTCGCCTACCACCTCGGCCGCATCAAGGACCGCGGCGAGATCACCCCCGAGCAGATCAGCACCGGGAAGCTGAACAGCGTCCGTGAGGCCATCGCAATCGCCCGCGAGTGCCGCACGATCCTCGGCGCCAACGGCATCACGCTCGAATACCCCGTTATCCGGCATGCCAACAACCTCGAGTCCGTCCTGACCTACGAGGGCACGTCCGAGATGCACCAGCTCACCATCGGCAAGGCGCTGACCGGAGAGGCAGCCTTCCGGTGACCGGGAAGCACGCGATCGGCGCGCTGGACGGGTTGGTGATCGCCGACTTCGGGCGGGTGCTTGCGGGCCCCTACGCCACGATGCTGCTCGGCGATCTGGGCGCGGAAGTAGTGAAGGTCGAGCGACCCGGTGTCGGCGACGACACCCGCCGGTGGGGGCCGCCGTGGGTCGGCGACGAGTCGAGCTACTTCCTCGGCGTCAATCGCAACAAGCTGCCGATGTCGCTGGATCTGTCCGGTCCCGAAGGACTCGCGGAGGCACGGCGCCTGGTCGAACGCGCCGATGTCGTCGTCGAGAATTTCATGCCGGGCACGATGGATCGACTCGGCCTCGGCTACGAGGAAGTTCGCGCGATCAACCCCGGCATCGTGTACGCGTCGATCACCGGATTCGGCGGCCACAACGATCTGCCGGGATACGACCTGTTGATCCAGGCGGTCGGCGGACTGATGAGCATCACCGGCCCCGATGCTGCGACGCCCACGAAGGTCGGGGTCGCCGTCGTCGACGTCATCACCGGAATGCACGCGGCCCTGGGCATTCTCGCCGCACTGCGGCACCGGGACCGAACCGGCGAGGGTCAGCGCGTCGAGGTCAACCTGTTGTCCTCGCTGCTGTCTGCTCTTGCGAACCAGACATCGGGTTATGTGTCTGCCGGTGTCGTGCCGAGCGCGATGGGGAATCGGCATCCGAGCATCGCGCCGTACGAGTTGTTCGCGACCGCGGACCGGCCGCTGATCCTGGCCGTCGGCAACGACCGCCAGTTCGGGTCCCTGTGCAAGGTGCTGGGCCTCGTCGATCTCGCGACCGACGAGTGCTACGCCACCAACACGGCCCGGGTCGCCAACCGGGACGCTCTCGTGGCCGCCCTCGAAGCGACCCTGGTGACTCGCACCGCCGACGAGTGGTTCGCGGACCTGACCGCCGAGCGTGTCCCGTGCGGTCCGCTCAACGACATCGCCGATGCCGTTGCGCTCGCCGAACGCCTCGGTCTCGCACCGGTCGTGGAGATCGACGATCCTCGACGCGATGCCCCGCTGCGGCAGATCGCCAATCCGATCCGGTTGAGCGCGACTCCCGCGACCTACCGGTCCGCGCCACCGAAACTCGCGTGATTCCCCGCCGTCACCGTGGCGATCGTCGGCGGCGGCGATCCGGGTGAGCACTTCCCGAATCCGTCCTCGTCGAGTCCGTGCGGGGTTGTGGTGCTCGCCGCGGGTTGGCGTTCGAGGTCCACTGTCATCGTCGACAGTCCGTTCTACGGTACGGTCACCCGGCCACGAGACTCGGCTCCGTGAAGCCGAGCCCGAGATTCCCGCGGAGCGTGCCGTGGGTGTACTCCCCGGCGAAGAGGCCACGGCGAACCAGCTCGGGTACCACCTGGTCTACGAATGCTTCGAGTCCGGTACCGACGTCGCCCGGCATGATCGTGAACCCGTCGGTTGCGCCGGCACGGAACCACGCCTCGATCGTGTCCGCGATCTGTTCTCCGGTGCCGACCGCGATCCGGTGACCGGCACCGCCCGCAAAACGGTGGATGAGTTCGCGTGCGGTGAGGGGTTTCTCGGCCAGCAGTGCGCGGATGCTCGTGAGAAATCCCGCCGAGCGTGGCGCGGCGCTGTCGGACTGGGGCAGATCCGTGGCCGTGACGACGGTGTCGAGGGTCAGGCCGGCATCCTCCAGGCCCAGCTGTTCAGCCAGCTGGGGCAGTGCCGAATCGAGCGGAATCGTTTCGCGCAGTTCATGTTCGCGGCGACGCGCCTGCTCCTCCGTGTCGCCGACGACCGTGATCAATCCGGTGGACGTGCGCAGCGAGTCGGGATTCCTGCCGAACGTCTCGGCACGGCGACGTAGATCGGTCCTCAGCGCGTGCGCGACCTCGATCGTCTGGGCGGCGCTGAAGACGACGTCGGCGTACTTGCCCGCCAGTGCCAGTCCGCCCTCCGAGGCTCCGGCCTGCACGAGCAGCGGCCTGCCCTGAGGCGACTGCGGCAACGGCAGCGCGCCCGCGACCGAGAAGTACTCACCCCGGTGCTCGGCGCCGCGTATCCGCGACGGGTCGGCGAAGCGTCCGGTGGTGCGGTCGCCCACGAGGGCATCGGCGCGCCAACCGTCCCACAGCTTTGTCACGACGTCGACGAACTCGTCGGCGCGACGATACCTCTCCTCCTTCGCCGGTGGCGCATTGAGCCCGAAGTTCGCTGCGGCAGCATCGAACTGGGTGGTCACCACGTTCCACCCGGCTCGTCCACCGGTGAGGTGATCGAGAGACAGGTAGCGTCGCGCCAGGTTGTACGGATCGTTGTAGGTGGACGACCCGGTCGCGATGACCCCGATTCCCGATGTGCCGGCCGCAGCGTGAGCGAGCATCACCACCGGATCGAGGCCGAGGCCGGGTGCGTGCGCGATGTCGGCGGACAGTGCCGGCGCATCTCCGACGAACACTGCGGTGAGCGCACCGCGCTCGGCGATGCGGATCAGCCGGCGGAAGTGGTCGGGATCGACGAAATCGGCGGGCGCGTTTCCGGTCGCCCGCCAGGCTCCCCGGAAATGTCCGGGGGTGAGAAGTGAGATGTTCAGGTGCAGGCGGCGTTCGGTCGTATCGAGTGCTGCCGGGAGAGTGGTCATTCGAGTGTCCTTCAGCGAGGCATGGCTGTGCCGGAAAGAAACCTGCGGGAGTGTCCCGGTGCCGCGAGTGACAACTCGGGCACCGCCGTGTCGTCCCGGGACATGTCCCGGCCGGTGGGGGCGGCGGCTGCGACCGGCTTCCCGGATCTGCGCCGCCCCCCGGGTACCCGGTGAGTTATCCCTGACAGGTTACAGATTCAGACCGGTTCCGTGCACACCGTGCTCTTCGATGACGGCGAGTTCGTCGTCGGTCAGCGGCGGGAACTCGAGTGCCTTCAGGTTGTGGTCGAGCTGCCACGTCGAGCTCGCACCGACGAGCGCCGAGGTGACGGCGGGCTGTCGGAGCACCCACTGCAGCGCCAGCTGCGCGAGCGACTGTCCGCGGGACTCCGCGAGCTTGTTCAGTTCGGCCGCACGCCGACGGTAGGTCTCGGTGATGGCGTCCGGCGAGAGGAACGTGCTGTTGGTGGCACGCGCGCCCTCGGGGATGCTCTCCAGGTACTTGTTCGTCAGGAGGCCCTGCGCGAGCGGCGAATACACGATCAATCCGAAGCCGTCCTGCTCGGCCAGCTCCAGCAGCCCGTTCTGCTCGATGCTGCGGTCGAAGATCGAGTAGCGCGGCTGGTGGATCAGCAGCGGAACACCGGCCTCGCGAAGCAGCTCGGCGGCCTGGTGCGCGCGGTCCGGGCGGTAGTTGGAGATGCCGACGTAGAGCGCCTTGCCCTGCTGCACCGCCGAGACGAGCGCGCCGACAGTCTCTTCCAGCGGGGTCGAATCGTCCTGACGGTGGCTGTAGAAGATGTCGACGTAGTCGGTGCCCAGATCGCGCAGGCTGTGGTCGAGGGAGGCCAGCAACGACTTGCGGGAGCCTCCGCTGAGGTACGGGCTGGGCCCGATCGGGTTGCCTGCCTTGGTCGACAGGATGATCTCGTCACGGTACGGTGCGAGATCCTTGGCCAGGACCTTGCCGAAGTTCTTCTGCGCCGCGCGGTGCGGCGGCCCGTACCGGTCCGCGTTGTCGAAGTGCGTAATGCCGAGATCGAAGGCGTGGAGGATGATCTCCCGTTGCGTCTCGAAGGGATAGTCGGTGCCGAACTTCTGCCACAGACCGAAGGAGAACGCGGGCAGGTCGAGGCCCGACTTGCCGGTGCGGCGGTACGGGATCTTGGTGTAGCGGTCGGGGGCCGCGGTGTAGGTCAGTTCGAAGCTTCCGTACGACATGTGGGGTTTGCCCTTCTGGTGGATGGTTGGTGGGTCGGTGGTCGGCGACGAATCAGTGGCGACGCCGCAGTGTGGCCGGCTGCAGCGAGGGGGTGTCCCGGCCGGTGTCGCGCTCGAGGAACTGGGTGCCCGGATCGACGATCTCGTCGATGCGGTCGAGTACCTCGGAGCCGAGTTCGACCGTCGAGGCCTTCAGGTAGGCCTCGAGGTGCTCCTGCGTGCGGGGCCCGATGATCACGCTGCTGATCGCGGGATGGTTGAGCGCGAACGCAACCGACAGTTCGACGAGTGTCAGTCCGTTCTCTCCGGCAAGGCGGCCCAGCGCGTCGGCCGCGGCCAGCTTGCGCTGGTTGCGTTCCGCCGTGACGTCGAACCGGCCCGGGATGAGTTCGGCCCGTGCCGATTCCGGCTGATCACCGCCCACCCGGTACTTACCGGACAGCCAGCCGGCCGCGAGGGGACCGTACGAGAGGACGCCGACTCCGTACTTCCGCACGACCGGGAACACCTCGCGCTCGGCACCACGCACCAGCAGCGAGTACGGCAACTGCTCGGTGTGCGGGGCGATCAGCCCGTACTTCTCGGCGAGCCAGTGCGCCTCCACTTGCTGGTGCGCCGGAAACACCGAGGTGCCGTAGTACCGGATCTTGCCCTGGTGGATCAGGTCGTTCAGCGTCTGGAGAGTTTCGAGCAGGCTGGTGTCCGGATCCGGGCGATGAGCCTGGTAGAGGTCGATGTAGTCGGTGCCGAGGCGTCGCAGGCTGTCCTCGACGGCGCGAACGATCCAGCGTCGGGACAGGCCCGCGTTGCGCGGGTCGGCTCCGATCTGCCCGTTGAATTTCGTTGCGAGAAAAAGACTGTCGCGCCTACCTTTGATGGCCTTGGCGACGATCTCTTCCGAGACGCCCTGGGCGTACACATCGGCCGTGTCGATCGACGAGATCCCGGCGTCGAGTGCGGCGTCGATGATGCGGAGGCCCGCGGATTCCTCCTGCCAGCGGCCGAAGTTCATCGTGCCCAGGGTGAGCGGCGTCAGCCGAACCCCGGTGCGACCGAGTACGCGGGTGGCCTCGATGGTCATTGTGTCCTACCTTCTTGTATGCGGGTGGATCTGGTCATTCATAAGATCGGAGAGCCCCTGGGGGCTGCGGGTATGGCTGTCATTGCGGTGCGGCACGGACTGCTCAAAGGACATGGCCGCCCGCAGCCCTGCAACGACTCGACTGCTGATTGAGAATCGCGATTCATCGCTGCTGTAGGACTGAGCCGGGGAGGCCGTTGTCAGGGGCCCGCACGATCTAGGAACCGTCTCGATCGAAGGGTGGCGCTGGTGCCGAACGAGTTGTGGGCTGGAATCGATATCGGTAAAGAGCATCACCATTGCGTGGTGATTGATGAGACCGGTCAGCGGCTGCTCTCGACCCGGATCGCTAACGATGAGACTGCGTTGACGATCCTGATCGACGAGGTGCTTGCCTTGGCAGATGGTGGCGAAGTGCTGTGGGCGATCGACCTCAATCGAGGTGGCGCTGCATTGGTGATCGGGCTGCTGGCGGCCCGCAGTCAGCCGGTGGCGTATCTGACCGGCCTGATGATGCACCGGGCTTCTGCCGGATATCGAGGTGAGGGCAAGACCGATGCGCGGGATGCGTTCATCATCGCCGACCAGGCTCGTATCCGCCGAGACATCGGCCTGCTGCGGCCCGGCGACGAGGTAGCCGTAGATCTCCGTATCCTGACCGGACGCCGCCTCGACGTGGTCTTCGACCGCACCCGGCAGATCAACCGCCTCCGGGCCCAGTTGCTGGAAGTCTGCCCAGCGATGGAACGAGCCCTGACGTTGACGAACAAGGGCCCACTGATCTTGCTGACCCGTTTCCAGACGCCGGGCGCGATCCGTCGCGCCGGAGTCGCCAGGATCGAGGCGTGGCTGCGTGAACAGCACGTTCGTAGTGCAGCGGTCCTGGCATCTGAAGCCGTCACTGCGGCCCGAGCGCAGCACATCAGTCTGCCCGGAGAAGCAGTGAGCGCGCAGATGATCGCCCGTATCGCGCAGGGGGTGATTGTCCTGGACGCGGAAATCGCCGAACTCGACACCGCGATCGAGGAGCGGTTTCGCCAGCATCACACCGCCGAGATCATCGTGAGTCTGCCCGGTTTCGGTCCCACACTCGGTGCGGAGTTCCTCGCTGCTACCGGGGGTGACATGGACGCGTTCACCAGCGTCGACCAGCTCGCCGGATTCGCCGGCCTGGCACCACAACCGCGTGATTCCGGACGGATCAACGGAAACCTGCGGCGTCCCAGGCGGTACCACCGAGGCCTGCTCCGATCGATGTACCTGTCCGCGCAGATATCGATCAGCACGAGCCTGCAATCGCGCGCCTTCTACCAACGCAAGCGACTTGAAGGCAAGAGCCACAAACAGGCCGTCCTCGCCCTCGCTCGTCGCCGACTCAACGTTCTGTGGGCCATGCTCCGCGACCACACCATCTACCACGATTCACCTCCCTCGGAGTCGGCTATTGCTGCTTGACAACACGATTGAGATGTCCTTTCGGGAGGTGACGGGGGTGAGTCGTCCGGAGGTCAGAAGAGCCCGGAAGTGGGAGGTTCCTCGCCGGTGAGGTGGTATGCGCCGGCAACTGCGGCCTTCCACTGCCGCGGATTGTGGTTCGCGGCAGTGCGCGCGTTTCGCCAGTGGCGATCGAAGCCCAGGCTCCGGTCGGTGATCGAACCGCCACCGACATCGAAGAGGAGTTCGGCAGCGGCCAGCGCCGATTCGATCGCGATCATGCCGGCCTCGGCGACCTGGACCGCCGCCGCGGCCCCGGCCCGGCGTGCGGCTTCGCCGCTCGTCCCACGCAGGTTCTGGAGCGACTCCGCCGCCAACAGCACCACCGCGCGGGCGGCCCGTGCTCGGGCCCCGATCTCCCCCACGGTCTGGCGGATGTAGGGATCTTCGGCGCTCGTCGACGCCGTGCTGTGCTTGATCGGGCGTCCCTTCTCCCGCACGAACCACACCGCATCGTCCAGCGCCCGAGCGGCGATCCCGGCCTGCACTGCCGCGAGATACAGCTGCGGGAAGGCGCCTCTCCACGGGTTGTCGGGCAGGTCCTCCCCTGCCACCACGACCTCGTCGTCGGCGACCGGAAGATCGGTCAGCCGGGTGGAACCGCTCTGGGTCAGTCGCTGTCCGACCGCGTCGAAATCGTCGAGTCGCTCGATGCCCGGCCGGTCGGTGGGCACCGTGAACCGTATGACCTTCTCGTCTTCGGTGACCGCCTGCGTGGAGAAGTACGAGGCATACAGCCCGCCGGTCGAGTAGTACTTCGTCCCCGTGACGACGTACCCGCCTTCGACTCGCCGCGCCGTCGTCGACACGCTCCCGCCGGCTCCGCCGTTGCGCTCGTTGCTCGTTCCCGCGAACAGCGCACCGCCGCGCAGGCGCTCGAGGTTGACGGCGCGATGCGGCACGTCCTCGCGGGCCGCGAGCTGCTCTGCCATCAGGAAGGTCGGTCGCAGCGCCTGAGCGATGTTCGAATCCGCTCGCGCCACCTCGATGACGACGTCGATCACATCCCGGACCGAGCCGCCCGCACCGCCCTCGCTGCGCGCGATGCCTATCAGTCCGATCCTGCGCGCCGCCAGTTCCCGCACCTCGTCGAACGCGTAGTCGCGGGTGTCCTCGCGACCATGCGCCGTGGCGCCGATCCGCTCCAGGATCGGCGCAACGGCGGCGCGGATCCCGGCGACCGTCGGTGCCGGCTCGTTCGATTCCTCCGGCACCGTCTCGCTGATCTCCTCGGAAACGTGAATAGCGGTCACGCCCCCACCTCCGTGGACTCGGGGCGCCTCAGCGCCACCCGTAGTGGTGTTCGCGTCGAAGGTGCCAGGGCCGGGACCACTCGGCGCACGACATCGACGATGCTCGCCGGGTCGCCGGTCGGCGCGAGCACGAATCCGTCGACTCCCGATTCGGATGCCCACTGCTGCAACCGAACCGGATCACCGGAACCGTCGATCCGCGCGAGCAGCGCGACGTCCGCGCGGCTACGCCCTGCCGCCTCCAGCGCGGCGGTGAGGGCGCCGTCCGCCCCGGCGATGTCCGCCTCGTCCACGATCACCGCATCGGCGACCGCGGCGACCCGTTCCCATCCGAGCGCGGCGGTGTCGGCGACGAGCACCGCGGGGCGTCCCTGCGCCGACGCCGGACCGTCCAATGGTCCTGCGACGCGGTAGAACCGGCCGTCGTGGTTGATCGGGCGGATTCTCGCGTCGTCCGCGACCACCGCCGCCTCCTGGTCACCCAGCAGTGCCTCGCGCGGAAACGACTCCCACAGCGCGGTGAGGATGTCGACGTATTCGCTCCACCGCTCCGCCGGTTCCGTTGCCTGTGGATCGGGCGCGACGGCATCGCTCACCTCGTCGCCGGTGCCGGGCCGGAGGACCAGCCCGACACCGCGCTCGGTGGCACGATCGAACGAGAGGACGCGACGGGCCAGGTTGTAGGGGGCGTTGCGGGTCGTGGGTGCGTCGATTGCGTACGCCAACCCGCCGTACCGTCCGGCAAGTCTGGATCCGACGACGGACGGGTCCAGCGCGATCCGCCCGTCGGCGCGGTCCACGAGCCATAATCCTTTGGCGCCCAGCTCTTGTGCTATCTCGGCAATCGTCTCCGCGTCGGCCAGCGACACGTGCCGCGTGTCGGCATGCGGGTCGCCGACCGCCAATTCGATCAGAACGCTCATCTGTTTCTCCTCACCCTGCGCTCACGAGACGGAAGTCGGCCGACGCCGGTGCATCCGGCAGACCCAGGCCGAGGTGCCCCCGCAATGTCGTGTCCTCGTAGTCGGTGCGGAACAGCCCACGACGCTGCAACTCCGGCACCACGTGGTCGGCGAAATCGTCGAATCCCGAGGGCAACACGTCCGGCATGACGTTGAAGCCGTCTGCGGCCCCGTGCCGGAACCAGCGCTCGATGTCGTCGGCGACCTGCTCCGGGGTGCCGACGACGATCCGGTGCCCACCGCCGCCGGACAGCTTCGTCAGCAGCTGGCGGAGCGTGGGATTCTCCCGCTCGATGATGTCCCGCACCACCCGGTAGAAGGTCTGCGAGCCGCCCGCGACGTCGGGATCTCTCAGCAGTTCCGCCGGAATCGGCTCGTCGTCGGCGAGGCCGTCGAGCGAGAACCCGAGCTGGGCCGCCAGGCGAGCCCGCGCGTACGCGTCGGGCAGCAGGGAATCGAGCAGTGCGCGACGCTCTCTCGCTTCCGCTTCCGTGCTCCCCAGCACCGTCGACAGCCCCGGCAGTACGACGATCTCGTCCGGATTCCGGCCGAACTGCTCTGCCCCGTCACGCAGTTCGGACCGGAAGGCCCGCGCCTTGTCGATGTCCTGCTCGGCGGAGAAGATCACCTCGCCTACACGCGAGGCCAGCTTCTTGCCATCGCTGGATCCTCCCGCCTGCACCACCACCGGGCGTCCCTGCGGAGACATGTGCTCGGTGCGCGCCGCCCAGCTCGCTACCACACGCTCCACCAGGGTTGCCGCACGCCGATATCGCAGTGCGTGGTCGGGTTCGTCGTCCCGCCCGAAATTGCGGGCCGCGACGGGCCCCGCCGTCGTCACCACGTTCCAGCCGAACCTGCCGTCGCTGATGTAGTCGAGATCGCCCAGTCTTCTGGCGATTTCGTCGGGATCGTTGTACGACGACGAGAGTGTTCCGATCAATCCGATCCGCTCGGTCTGCGCCGCGACCGTCGCCAGTACCGTCGTCGGTTCGAGATTGTTGCCGGTGCGGTTCCGAATACTCGGGTCGAGGAGCGGACCGTCTGCGAGGAAGACCGCGTCCAGCTTGGCTTTCTCGGCACGCTTCGCGATCGACGTGTAGTGCTCGATGCCGTAGCTCGCCAGCCCGTCGGTGCCGGGAAAGCGCCACGAGCCCCCGAAGACGCCCGCGTTGAGGATGTTGACGTTCAAATGGAGCTGCCTGCTCACGACTGTGTCCTTCCGGTCCGGCCTGCGTAGTAACCCGACACCGGACCATGTGCGTTGACGAGGTAGTCCCCGATGACCCGGGGTTTGTAGACGACAGGGTTGTGCGATGCCAGGGTGCGCGCGTTGCGCCAGTGCCGGTCGAGGTGGACGCCGGACCGGGCCGTGGACGACCCACCGGCGTCGAATGCCCGAGTCGCGGCGTCGAGTACCGCCTCGATGACTCCCCGCTGCGCGGCCGACGTCTCGACGTAGGCGTCGACGTAGGCTTCCTCCGTTCCCGAGGCATACGCGGCTTCCAGTTGCGCCGCGGCGTGCGCGAGTAGTGCCTCCGCGGTCCGCCTGCGCACGTGGAGATCTCCGATGACTGCGAGTACATCGGGATCGGCGGTGGCCTCCTGTGCCAGGGCGTGGCGGCTCGTGCGTGTCCGCGCCCGCACGACGTCGATCGTCTCGGCGACAACGCTGCGTGCGATGCCGACGAGATTCGCCAGGTGCACGATCTGCACGAACGAGTCCAGCCCGCGCAACGCCTCCACTTCCCGGCCGACCTCCCCGTGGTCCTCGACCGGAACGTCGGTGAAAATTGTTGTTCCGCTACCTGTTTGCCGCTGCCCGATCCCGTCCCAGTCGTCGATGTGAACCACCCCGGGATGCCGGGCCGGGATGACGACGAAGGTGCGTCCGCCCTCGCCGTCGGAGACGGCGGCGCGGATGTAGTCGGCGAACCGGGCGCCCGTCGAGTAGAACTTGGAACCGGAGACCAGCCGTTCGCCGGTCTCGGTGCGCCGGACCGTGGTGGTGAGCGGCCCCCAGCCGTCGCCGGACTCGAGGGCGGCGACCTGCGCCGACGGCTCGGACTGCGCGTTCCCGAAGACCGCGCCCTCCACCACCTTTGCAAGCCACGTGCGTCGGACGTCGGGGTCGGCTTCCCTGCGCAGGATCTCGGTGGTGGTGAAATGCCCGCGCCAGATCTGCGTGACGTTCGAGTCCGCCTCACCGGCCTCCGCGAGCAGACCGACCAGCGTCGGCAGGTCGACGTCGAAACCACCGAACTCGCGGGGCACCCGCAGGCGTCCGAAGCCGGCGTCCGCCAGGCGCTGCACCAGCTCGTACGGATGCTCACCGGACAGATCGCGTTCGCCCGCGCCCTCGGCGAGTTCCGCGAGGATCAGCCGGATCCGGACCAGGGCCTCGTCGAGGGTGGCCGGTTGCCCGGCGTCCGCTGCCGGTGCCGGTGTGTGGGGGTGCGCAATGGTCATGAAGGTCCTCCGATGGTGGTCAGGTCACGGCCGGCGACCGCGTCGAGCAGGGCGATCGTGTACTCGTCCCGGGGAGCGGAGAAGATCTCGTCCGCGGTGCCCTGTTCGACGATGCGACCGTTGCGCATCACTGCGACACGGTCGGAGATCGCGGCGACGACCGCCAGGTCGTGGGAGATGAAGACGTAGGTCAACTCGAGATCGTCCTGCAGCTTCTGCAACAGTTCCAGGATCTGCGCGGCGACCGAGACGTCGAGTGCGGAGATGGGTTCGTCCAGCAACACCACCTTGGGCTCCAGAACCAGCGCACGGGCGATCGCGACGCGCTGTCGCTGCCCGCCGGAGAGCTCCCGCGGGTGCCGTCGGGCGAAGTCCGCGGGCAGGGCCGCCGCCTCCAGGGCCGCTGCCACACGTTCGGCGTTGCCCCGCCGCTCCCGGCGCCCCTCCTGGAACGATCGCAACGGCTCCTCGACGACGTCGAAGACGCTGAACCGCGGATCGAAGGACGAGTACGGATTCTGGTAGACGAACTGAACGTTGCGTCGCAACGGCCGGAACTCGCGGCGGCTCAGCCCGGTCACATCGGTGCCGAGGACCGACACCCGTCCCGACGTGGCCGAGGTCAGCCCGGTGAGGATGCGCGCGGTGGTCGACTTGCCGCTGCCCGACTCCCCCACGATCGAGAAGGTCTCGCCCTGCCGCACCTGGAACGAGATGCCGTCGACCGCCGGAATGTCGTCGAATTCCTTACGGAGGTCGGACACTTCGATGACGGTGTCCCGGACCTCCGGGACCGCCGGCTTCCTGGCCCGCGTGGTCCTCCGCGACGGCACGCTGGCCAGCAGGCGCTGCGTGTAGGGGTGACGGGGGTTCGCGAGGATCTCGGCTGTCGCGCCCGCCTCCACGAGGCGGCCGTCCTGCATGACGCCGATGACATCGGATCGGTCTGCGGCGACACCGAGATCGTGGGTCACCAGCACGATGCTCGTCGACGATCTCGCCCGGAGATTGTCGATCAGGTCGAGAACCTGCTTCTGCACGGTCGCGTCGAGACCCGACGTGGGTTCGTCGGCGACGATGAGATCGGGGCCGGTGGCGACCGCGGCAGCCACCAGGACCCGTTGCCGCATTCCACCGGACAGCTCGTGGGGGTATTGGCGGTAGCGACGCTCGGCATCGGTGAAACCGACGAGTTCGAACAGGTCGAGAACCCGCTCACGGCGGGCGTCGGCGTCGAGGTCGGTGTGCAACCGCAGGACGTCCTCCACCTGGTGGCCGACCCGGCGGACCGGATCCAGGGAAACCGTCGGGTCCTGCGGGATCAGGCTCACCGACCGGCCACGCAGGTCACGCCACCCCTTCGGACCCAGTGTGGTGAGGTCCTGGCCCTGGTACGTGATCGACCCCGCGATCACCTCACCGTTGTCGGGGAGTAAGCCCAGGACGGCGTGTCCGGTTGTGGTCTTGCCCGACCCGGATTCGCCGACCAGGGCGAGCACCTGACCGGCGCCGACGTCGAACGTCACGTCGTGCAGCACGGGCCGGAGCTTCCCGCCGGTGCGGTAACCGACGGTCAAGCCGCTCACGGACAACACCGGGCTCTGGCTCATCGTTCGCTCCGTTTCACGAGGTGCCGAGAGATGTGGTTGGTGGACAGCACGACCGCGACGATCGTCAGTGCCGGATAGAGCGTCAGCCATCCCCGGGTCGCGATGTATTTGCGGCCATCCGAAACCAGCAGTCCCCATTCGGGATCCGGCGGCTGAGCACCCAGACCGAGGAAGCTCAGCGACGCGATCCAGATGATCGCGATGCCCAGCTGCAGTGCGATCAGCGACACCGTGGGAGCGAGGGAGTTCGGGATGACATGGCGGCGCAGGATCGTCGCGGTCGATGCACCGCTGGTGGTCGCGGCCTCGACGTAGTTGCTGGTCCGCACCGCGAGCACCTCGGAACGGATCAGCCGGGCAAACGTGGCCGCCGACGTCAGTCCGACGGCGATCGCGGCGGGAACGAGTCCGGCGCTGCCGACCGTCGCGGAGTACAGCACGACGATCGTAATGGCGAGCAGGAATCCCGGGATCGAGAGAACCACATCGATCAGCCGCATGATCACGCTGTCGGTACCGCCCCCGAACCATCCCGCGACGGCACCGAGCGCCGAGCCGACCGCGACCGCGACGGCGACGGCCATGCTCGCGCCCAGCAACGATGCCCGCGCTCCGTATACGGTGCGCGCGTAGAGATCTCGTCCCAGCAGGTCGGTGCCGAACCAGTGCTCGGCGGACGGTGGCAGCAGCTTGCTGCCGTTGTCGATGGCGATCGGGTCGAAACCGGTGAAGGCGCCCGGGACGATCGCCCACAGCACTGCCAGGGTGAACACACCGACCGCCGGCACCAGCGTCCAGTTGCGGGCGAGCAGGCGTGACGCACTCCGCACCCGTGACTCGCGTAGTGTGCTCACCGGCTCGCCGGCGTTGCGATCGCCGGTCGTCGCATCGTGTTCGTCTCGGGTGATGGTCATGGCATCGACACCTCCAGCGACAGTTCACGCGGGGCGGGAACCGCGACGACACCGGTCTCCCGATGTCCGATGACGACGGGGATCGGGACCTTGCGACGGATCCTGGCGGCGGGGACACGCCGCGTCTTCCCCTCGACGAGGATGCGCGGGTCGATGAACGGATAGGCCAGGTCGACCACGAGATTGACCGACACGTACGCCACCGTCGCGACCAGGACGACACCCTGTAGAACCGGAAGGTCTTGGGTGCTCACGGCATTCACCGTCAGCTGTCCCAGGCCCGGTCGGGCGTAGACCGCTTCGGTGACCACCGACCCGGCGATGAGTTCACCGCACGCGAGCCCCAGGAGCGTGAGCACCGGCAGCGACGAGTTCCGCAGGACACCCCGGCGGAAGGCGTAGCTCTCGCTCGCACCCCGGGCGTGCAGGACGTGAACGAAGGGCATCGCACGGACTCTGGCGATGGATGTGCTCAGCACCTGGGCCAGCGGCGCCGAGATCAGGGCCCCCAGTGTCGCCGCCGGTGCCAGCAGCGCCACGAACGAGCCGTCGTCGGTGGACGGAATCAGGTGAAGCCCGAACGAAAGGAACTGCAGAGCAAGCACACCGACGACGAATGTCGGGACCGAACCGAACAATGCGGGTATCGAACCGGCGACACCGCGCAGCCACCGCCACGGCGCGTAGTTGATCACGATCGCGAGAACCGCGGCGACGACGATTCCGAACACCAACGCCAGGCCGGTCAACGCCAGCGTGCTCGGCAGCGCGTCCCCGATCAGTTCGGTCACCGACGTGCCGTTGGTGAGCGAGAATCCGAGATCACCGTCGAAAACGGCGATCAGACTGCCCAGATACTGTTCCCACAGAGGCCGGTCCAGTCCGTAGTACTCGAGCAGCGCCTGGGCCGACTCCGGCGAGATCTGCGCCTCGGGGTTCTGGACCCGGTTGGTCACCGCATCGCCCGGCAGCGCGCTGAGCAGCAGATAGGACAGCGTGTACGCCGCCCACAGGACCAGCACCGCCTGCCCGAGCCGTTTCAGGACATAGTTCCGCATCGCTGACGATCACTCCCCTACTGTGAGATCCAGGTGTCGTACAGCCATGACCGTGCGGTGGACTCGGTGACGAAACCGTGCACATTCGGGCCGATTCCGAAGACCTGCGTCTCGTCGTACAGCGGAATCGAGTAGCCCTCCGAGAAGATGCGGTCCTCGACCGCCTGCAGCGCCGCCTCGCGCCGGCTCGGATCGAACTCGGCCGCCTGCGCGGCGAGCAGGTCCTCGAGCGTGCGGTCCGGCGAGACGTTCCGTGTCACGTTCTGACGGTCGCTGCCGTAGGCGGTCCACAGCACGCCGGGCTCGGCCGTCGAGGTCTGCCCCTGGGCGAAGTAGAAGTCCGGGGCGGAGGCCAGCTGCGACTCGTACTCCGTCAGGGACGGCCTCGTAATCTCGATCTCGACGCCCGCCTTGCGCCACTGCGACTGCAGCACCTCCAGGACCGACTGGGACACCTGGTAGTAGGGCGCGACACGCAGGTCGAACGTCAACCGTTCGCCGTCCTTCTCCCGGATGCCATCCGCGCCGATCTTCCAACCAGCCTCGTCCAGAAGGGAATTCGCCTTGTCAAGGTCGTACGTGAGGTAGCTGCTCGCGTCGCCTCTCAGGGGTGTACCACTGACCAGCGCGCTGGTCGGGACGCCGTAGTTCTGGGAGAGCACCGCCTCGTTGATCTCCTGGCGGTCCGTCGCCGCCTGCAGCGCCAGGCGCACGTTCTTGTCCTGGACGGGCGACTGCGGATCGAAGAGCTGGACGGTCAGGTCGTTGGTCTCGCCCTGAACCGGGATCGCCAGCAGAACGCCGCCGCCCGCAGTCACGGTCTCCTCGTCGTAGGGCGCGATGTTGCGGGCGATATGGGCCTCACCGGACTGCAGTGCGCCGACCCGGGTGCCCGCTTCGGGAACGGACTTGAAGACGACGCGCTCCAGGTATGCCTCACCGGAGTGCCCCGAGCCCTCGGGTGCCCAGTTGTACCCCTCGCGTCGCTTCAGGGTGACTCCGCTGGTACCTGTGACCGATTCGACCACGAAGGGTCCGGTGCCGACCCAGTTCCGCAGGTCACTCTGTCCGTTGAGGTCACGTTCGAGTGTGGACCTGCCGAGGATCGAGCTTGCCCGATAGTTGGACAGGACCTGGATGAAACCGGCATTCGGCTGGGACAGCCGGACCACGACGGTGCGCTCGTCGAGGACGTCGGTGCCCGCGTAGTTGACCCAGAACGGATCCTTGGTGATCCCACGCCCGGGATCGCCGATGCCGTGCTGGTCGAAGTTCAGTTTCACCACGTCGGCATCGAGCGGCGTTCCATCACTGAAGGTGACACCTTCACGCAACGTGAAGGTGTAGGAGAGGTGGTCGTCGCCGACCTGGTACGACTCGGCCAGCCAAGGCTTGAAATCGCCGGTCGACGGGTCCTGCCACACGAGGCGCTCTGCCAGATTGTTGGTGACCTGGCTGTTGGACCAGAGGGAGTTCGTCGGCTTCCAGGCCGCATACTCGACCGGATCGTAGAAGGTCAGCGTGCCACCGGACACCGGAGGGCCGGAGTCGGCGGACGACGACGAGGTACCACCACCACACGCGGCGACGGACACCGCCACTACCACGGCCGACACAGACGACATCGCTGCGCGACGCAATTTCCTGGCGAACAACAGTGCTCATCCTTCTCGGTAATTCGGAACGGAAGACGCATTCGACGACCGGGCGGTCGGAAATGTCGGTACACGCCGCGAGTTCGGCGCCACGTCATCCACCCAAGCAGCCGGGCACCCGGCCGTCATCGATTCGAGTCACTGTGATTACAAGTCCGATTCGCGCCACGGTGATTTCAACTCTGTCGAACATTCCTGTTGCGCACTAATTTCCACCTTGATCCGTGCATCCATCGTTCACGGCACGGGCATTGCCCGACAACGCATCCGAGAGGATCCCGAGCTCCTATGACAGTCTCCGGCGTCACCACCCCGACCGCGGCTCAGGGGGCAACCGCCGCGGACGAGCATCCGTTCGTGTCACGGATCGCCGACTACGCCGACACGATCCTGCGCCCGGCTGCGCTGCTGACCGATCGCGAAGGCGTCCGCGCGGAGCGGATCGCGGATTTTGCGCAACTGGGCCTGCTCAACCATGTGGCACCAGAGCAATTCGGGGGTGCGGCGCTGAACCGCGACTGTGACCGTCGGCTACACGAAATCCTCTCGGGGGCCTGCCTCAACACCTACTTGGTGTGGGCACAGCACGCTCCGATCGTCGGCCGGCTCGCCAAGACTCTCGCCGAAGGTTCCGCCCTGCCCGGCATCGGCTACGAAATCCTACAGGGCCGGGTGCTGCTCGGCGCCGCGATCAGCGACGTCCGCCGGTTTCCGGACCATTTCATCACCGCGACAAGAACTCCCAGCGGATGGACCTTCTCCGGCACCGTGTCCTGGGTCAGCGGCTGGGGGCTGAACTCCGTGCTGACCGTCGCCGCCGTCGAACCGTCCACCCGCACTGTGGTGACCGCATTCGTGCCGGTCGACGACCGCACCCGAGCCGAGCCCCTGAATCTCAGTGCCCTCGGCGGAAGCCGAACCGAGCGGGTCGTTCTCGACGACGTCGCCGTACCGGACGGCAACGTCATCGGTACCCAGCCCCTGGCCGACTGGCGCAACGAGGACATCGGTACTGCCGGTGACGCCCGGGCTCATCATTTCGGTCTCGCCGACGCCGTTCTGCGCGAACTCGAGCAGTCGTCGAATCCGCAGGCGAACAAGGTCGCATCGGTGTGGCGCGTTCGGGTTGCGCAACTGCGCACCGACGCGTACGCACTGGCCGACGAGGCACTGGCGTCCCGCGACGGGCGACACCGGATCGACGAACGGCTCGCGACGAAGGCCGCCTGTGGAGAGGCGTTGACCACGTTGACCAGAGCCCTCGTCGTCGCTCGCGCGGGTCACGGCATCCGCCTCGACGACACCGCACAGCTGTACGCCCGATCGGCCCTCTTCATCCTCGTCCAGGGCCAGACCACCGACGTACGCGAGGTCCAACTCGCCCGGCTCGCACTCTGAGTGCGCCCGTTCACACCGATCAGGAAGACTGATGAGCTCCGAATTCCTTTGGTACATACCAAATCAGACCCATCCCGGGCACCGTGGCGACGACACGACCGACGGCCACAACAGCCTGCAGACGCTGACCTCCCACGCGCAGGCTCTGGAGAAGCACGGCTTCACCGGCGCCCTGATCGGCACCGGCTGGGGGCGCCCGGACACCTTCACCGTCGCGACCGCACTCGCCGCCCGCACAACCACCTTCGAGCCCCTCGTCGCGATCCGGCCGGGATACTGGCAGCCGGCCAACCTCGCGGCGTCGGCCGCCACCCTCGACCACCTCACCGGCGGCCGGCTGCGAATCAACATCGTCTCCGGCAAGGACGATCTCGCAGCGTACGGCGACGCCGAGGGCGACCAGGCCGACCGGTACGCCCGCACCCGCGAATTCCTCCAGCTCGTCCGCAGACTGTGGACCGAGGAGAACGTGACCTACCGAGGCGAGCACTTCCGAGTCGAGAACTCCACGGTGTCACCGCGAATCGTGCCGCGGCCGGGTCGGCGCCACCCGAAGCTGTATTTCGGTGGTGCCTCCGCGGCCGCCGAGCACGTCGCCGCGGCCGAGGCGGACGTCCAGTTGTTCTGGGGTGAGCCTCTCGACGATATCCGCGAACGTATCGATCGTCTCGAAGCGCTCGGCGAACAGGTGGGGCGCGAGCATCCTCCGCTCGAATTCGGTTTGCGCATCACGACATTCATCCGGGACACCACCGAACAGGCATGGGCCGACGCGGAAGCCGCCGTCGCGGAGATGGCCGCCCGCAATCCGGACGGTCCGGGCGGACGCGCCGCGGAGGGCGCCAACCCGCACCGCCGCACCGCCGTCGGTCAGCGGCGGCTGCTGAACCTCACCGAGCGAGGGGAAGTCCTCGACGACAACCTCTACACTGCACCGGGCAAATTCGGAGGTGGCGGCGCGGCTACCACCTGGCTGGTCGGCTCCGCGGAGGACGTCGCGAAATCGCTTCTCAAATACCAGGATCTCGGGATCACGCATTTCGTTCTCTCCGACACGCCGTATCTGAGGGAGATCGAACGCCAGGGCAACCAGTTGTTGCCGCTGCTGCGCGGATGACGGCCGACACCCACAGTCCGACCCTTCTCGCTTCCACCCACCGGCGCCTGCTGGTCGCCGTCTTCTCGGTGACCAGCACCATCGGCTTCGTCGCAATGGTGCAGATCCTCCCGGTGGTCCTCGTCCCGATCGCCGCCGATCTCGGCACGTCGCGCACGGCCGTGGCCGCGGCGTCCACCGTGTCCACACTGATGGGGGCACTGGTCGCGATCCCCGTCGGCCGGATCCTCGACCGTCACGGGGGACGTCTGGTGATGACCGGCGGATCCGCGATCGGAGCGGTCGCGGTGCTGTTGTGGTCCCAGGTGACGTCGCTGGCGATGCTGTACGTGGCGTTTGCGCTGATCGGCCTGGCCTTGGTGATGTCGACCTACGATTCGGCCTTCGCAGTACTCGTCGTCGCAACCGAACCGCACGAACGCGATCAGGCGATCCTTGCGGTGACGATGATCGCCGGCCTCGCCACCTATCTCGTGTATCCCCTACTGGGGTGGACGGTTTCCGAGTTCGGCTGGCGCACCACTCTGGTGATCTTGGCGGTGACGCTGGCCGTGACCTCGATACCGGCGCACCTGTGGGCAGTCCCGTCCCGTGAGACACATCTGAGCCGGGTTCGCAGGCGCGAAGGCTTTCCGGTCGCCGCGGCACTTCGGCGGAAGAGGTTCTGGTTGTTGCTGACCGCCTTTGTCGCGCAGGCCGGTTCGGCCGCCGCCTTCCTGCTGCTCATCGTCGCCTACCTGCTCGACGTGGGGCACTCGACGGCCGTGGCGACCGCGGTGCCGATCGCCGTCGGCGTCCTGCAGATCCTGTCGCGGCTGATCCTGACGACGGTTGCCCGTCGAGTGCCGATCGCGAAGGCGACCGCCTTCGCCTTCGCGGTGCAGGCAGCGGGTCTGCTCCTGCTGCCGCTCGCCGGACTGTCGATACCGCTGACCCTCCTGTGTGTCGCCGCCGTCGGCCTTGGGCAGGGGGTCGCGGTGATCGCACGCCCGTCGATCCTGGCCGACAGTTTCGGTGTCGTGCACTTCGCCAGTGTGCTGGCCGCCATCGCGGTTCCCACGGCACTGGCGCGGGCCGGGTTGCCGCTGGTCGCGTCGTGGCTGGGCGACTGGCGCTTCCTTGTGCTGTGCGGCGTCGTGAGCATTGTCGGGACCCTCGCCCTGGTGCCACTCCTCGGGCAGCGACGCGCCCACGCCGGATGAGTACACCGGCCATATCGCCGAACCACCCTTCGCACAGCACTGTGGCCGCCGCCCGAAGGGCAGCGGCCACAGTTGGTTCCGAACCGAGCGTCAGACGGTCGCCGGGACCGTCTCCTCGACCTCGGCCGGGCTGCTGGTGCGGATCAGGTGGTCGAACGCGCTGAGCGCGGCGGTCGCACCCGCGCCGGCGGCGACGATGATCTGCTTGAACGGGACGGTCGTGCAGTCGCCGGCGGCGAAGACACCCGGCACGGAGGTGCGGCCGTGGGCGTCGATGACGATCTCCCCGCGCGGGCTGAGATCGACGGTGCCGGACAGCCAGTCGGTGTTGGGCAGCAGACCGATCTGCACGAACACGCCGTCCAGGTCGACGGTGTGCGACTCGTCGGTGGTGCGATCGGTGTAGACCAGGCCGGTGACCTTGGAACCGTCGCCGAGGACCTCGGTGGTCAGGGCGCTGACGACGATGTCGACGTTCGGCAGGCTGCGGAGCTTGCGCTGCAGCACCTCGTCGGCGCGCAGCACCGAGTCGAACTCGATGAGCGTGACGTGCGCGACGACGCCGGCGAGGTCGATGGCGGCCTCGACACCGGAGTTGCCGCCGCCGATCACCGCGACGCGCTTGCCCTTGAACAGCGGGCCGTCGCAGTGCGGGCAGTAGGTGACGCCCTTGTTGCGGTACTCGTTCTCTCCGGGCACGTTCATCGAGCGCCAGCGGGCACCGGTCGCGAGGACGACGCTGCGCGAGAGCAGTCGCGCGCCGTTCTCGAGTTCGATCTCGACCAGACCACCCTCGGTTGCGGCGGGCGTCAGCTTCGCGGCGTTCTGCACGTTCATGATGTCGACGTCGTACTGGCGGACGTGGTTCTCGAGCTCGGCCGCGAACTTCGGGCCCTCGGTGTAGGGAACCGACGAGAAGTTCTCGATGGCCATGGTGTCGAGCACCTGGCCGCCGAACCGCTCGGACACGACGCCCGTGCGAATCCCCTTGCGGGAGGCGTAGATCGCCGCGGTCGCGCCGGCGGGTCCGCCACCGACGACGAGGACGTCGAAGGGATCCTTCTCGGAGATGGCGGCGGCGGTGCGCTCGGCGGATCCGGTGTCGAGCTTGCCGACGATCTGCTCGAGGTTCATGCGGCCGGAGCCGAACGGCTCACCGTTGAGGAACACCGTCGGCACGGCCATGACCTGGCGGGCATCGACCTCGTCCTGGAACAGGGAGCCTTCGATCGCGGTGTGCTTGATACGCGGATTCACCACGCACATCACGTTCAGTGCCTGTACGACGTCGGGGCAGTTCTGGCACGACAGCGAGAAGTACGTCTCGAAGTGCAGATCACCGTCGAGGTTGCGCACCTGGTCGAGCAGCTCGGCGGCTTCCTTCGACGGGTGGCCACCGACCTGCAGCAGAGCGAGCACGAGGGAGGTGAACTCGTGGCCGAGCGGAATGCCGGCGAACTGGACCTCGATATCGGAGCCGACGCGGCGGATCACGAAGGACGGGCGGCGCCGGTCGTTGCCGGTGCGCACGTGGGTGACCAGGCCGGACATACCGGCGATCTGGTCGAGGAGATCGGCGAGTTCCTTCGACTTCGGGCCGTCGTCGAGCGAGGACTCCAGCTCGATCGGCTGCGTGACCTTTTCGAGGAGCGCCTCGAGCTGGTTGGCGAGGGGGGCATCGAGCATGAGGATCAACTCCAGAGGTGGAAGAACAGTGACTTGTGAAGAAAGGGAGTCGGCGAACTTCTCAGCTCGAGCCGAGCAGACCCGGACGGTGCCCGGTGGCACGGGACAGCAGTCCCGTGCCACCGGAACGGATTCCGTCGACGAATCAGATCTTGCCGACGAGCTCCAGCGACGGGGCGAGGGTCTCGTCGCCCTCTTCCCACTTCGCCGGGCAGACCTCGCCCGGGTGCGAGCGGACGTACTGGGCAGCCTTGACCTTGCGGACGAGCTCGGCAGCGTTGCGGCCGATGCCCTCGGCGGTGACCTCGGTGAACTGGACGATGCCGTCCGGGTCGACCAGGAAGGTGCCGCGGTCGGCCAGGCCCTGGTTCTCGCGGAGGACCTCGAAGTCGGTGCTGATCTGCAGGGTGGGGTCGCCGATCATCGCGTACTTGATCTTCGCGATCGTGTCGGACGAGCTGTGCCACGCCTTGTGCGTGAAGTGCGTGTCGGTCGAGACGGAGAAGACCTCGACACCCAGGCGCTGCAGCTCCTCGTAGTGATCAGCGAGGTCGCCGAGCTCGGTCGGGCAGACGAACGTGAAGTCGGCGGGGTAGAAGAAGAAGATCGCCCACTTGCCCTTGATGTCCTCGTCGGACACGGTCACGAAGGCACCGTCCTTGAAGGCCTCCGCGGTGAAGGGCTTGATCTGCTTGTTGATCAGCGACATGTAGAGCCTCATTCGTTTTTCGATGGGGTTGACAGTTACCAACGTTAACGTCCAGTGATTGATTGTGCCAATCGATTGTTCCTAGAAGTTAGATAATAGAAACCTATCAAAGATGCGTTTCTGCAGGTAGTAGAGTTGTCCGATTTTTCCGATGTGACAGACGACACAGGTGCGGCTACGCCGCCCGTCCGTCTTACCGGCGCCTCCGCCCGCCCAAAGTGCACACCGGCGGCGGAGCCGCACCTAGGCTCGCGGCATGCGCGCACCGGCAGAGAACGTCGCCTCCCCCGAGGACCTGACGCGAAAGCTCGACCGCACCGGCTACCTCGCCGACGACGGGCTCGCCGTCTCGGCGTACCTCGCGCTGCGAATGGGCCGACCCCTGTTCTGCGAGGGCGAGCCCGGCACCGGTAAGACGTCCCTCGCGATCGCGCTCGCCGAGGCTCTCGAGCTGCCCCTGGTCAGGCTGCAGTGCCACGAAGGCATCGACGCCGCGCAGGCCCTCTACGACTGGGACTTTCCGCGCCAGCTGCTGCACCTGCGCACCCTCGAGGCCGCGTCGGCCGGCGCCCTCGACGCGGATGCCGCGGAACGCTCCCTCTACACCGAACGGTTCCTGCTCACACGACCGTTGCTGCGTGCCCTCACCGAGTCCCCGTGCGTGCTTCTCGTCGACGAGATCGACCGCGCCGACGACGAATTCGAGGCTTTCCTGCTGCAACTGCTCGACGAGAACGCCGTCACCATTCCCGAGCTCGGCGAGATCCGCGCGGCTGTTCCCCCGCTGGTGGTGCTCACGTCCAACCGCACCCGCGAAGTCCACGACGCCCTCAAACGACGCTGCCTGTACCTGTGGGTCGACCACCCGGACCTCGAACGTGAGATCGCGATCCTGCGCCGGCGCCTACCGGGAATCGACGAGACCCTCGCCCGGCAGGTCACCCGGGCCGTGCACACACTGCGCGAGATGGAACTGCTCAAACCACCGGGCGTCGCCGAAACCCTCGACTGGGCCCGGGCACTGCTCGAGCTCGACCGAACCGTGCTGGACGCGGCGACCGCGGCGGCGACCCTCGGCGCGGTGCTCAAGTACCGGGAAGACCTCGAACGGGTCGCCCGCGCCGGTCTCGACCGGCTGCTGGCCAGGTGAATCCACCGTGCCCAGCGCATCGGACACCAGCGGAGTCCTCGTCGGGCTCACCGGATTCACCCGCGCACTCGCCGCGGCGGGCCTGCCCGTCACCCCGGACGCGACCGCCGCGTTCACCACGGCTGTGACCCAGCTCGACCTCGCGGACCCCGGGCACATGTACTGGGCCGGCCGCGCCACGCTGTGCCACAACCCCGACGACCTCGCCCGCTACGACCTGGCCTTCGAAAGCTGGTTCGGCGGAACCGTTCCCACCCACTCCACGGTCGGAGCGGAACTGCAACCGAAGGTGTCGCACATCGCCGCCCTCACCGATGGCACCGCCCGGGACCCGGACGATGCCGCACCCGAGCTGCAGGTCGCCGCCGACGAGACCGAGGTGCTGCGGCACCGCGACATCGCCGAACTCACCCCCGCCGAACGCGCCCACCTCGACGAGCTCATCGCCACCTTGCGGCCGCGGCCGCCCACGCGCGCGGCACTGCGGGTGCGCCCGTCGCGGCGCGGCCCCGTCGACCCCCGCCGCACCCTGCGCGCGATGCTCGCCGCCGGCGGCGAAGCGGTGCGGCCGAGCCATCACCGCAAGACCACCCGCCCGCGTCGCGTCGTGCTGCTGATCGACGTGTCCGGATCGATGAGCCCGTACGCCGACGCGCTGCTGCGGTTCGCGCACGTCGTCACCCGGGCGAACCCGTCCGGCACCGAGGTGTTCTCACTCGGTACCCGGCTCACCCGGCTCTCGCGGGCGCTGCGGGCACGCGACCCCGAGATCGCTCTCGCCGGCGCCGGTCGGGCCGTTCCCGACTGGGCGGGCGGCACCCGGCTCGGTGAAACGCTGCGCGCGTTCCTGGACCGGTGGGGCCGGCGCGGTCTGGCACGCGGCGCCGTCGTCGTCGTGTTCTCGGACGGCTGGGAACGCGGCGACCCCACGCTGCTGGCCGAGCAGATGGCACAGCTGCGGCGCCTCGCCCACGCCGTACTCTGGGTTAATCCGCATGCGGGCGTCGCCGGCTATCAGCCCGTGCAGTCGGGGATCTCGGCCGCACTGCCCTACATCGACCGTCTGCTCGCGGGCCACAGCCTGGCCACTCTGCAGGCACTGCTGGAGGAGGTTCACCGTGCGTGAGGTTCTCGACGAACTCGACCGCCGCTACCGGCGCGGCGAGACCGTCGCCCTCGGCACCGTCGTGTCGACGTTCCGGTCGGCGCCGCGCGGTCCGGGGGCATCGATGCTGGTGGCCGCGGACGGCACCGTCACCGGCAGCGTGTCCGGCGGGTGCGTCGAGGGTGCGGTGTACGAACTGGCGCAGGACGTCATCGGCGACGGCACCCCGGTGCTGCAGCGGTACGGCGTATCCGACGACGACGCGTTCTCCGTCGGGCTGACGTGCGGCGGCATCATCGACGTGTTCGTCGAACGGATCGACGAGACGAGCTTTCCCGCGTTCACCGAGATGGTGGCCTCGGTGAACGCGGGCGAACCGGTGGCCGTCGCGACCGTCACCGAACATCCCGACGCCGCGACCGTCGGCCGGCGCGTGGTGGTGTGGCCGGATCGCGCCGACGGTGCACTCGGATCCGACCGCATGAACGAGGCCGTCATCGACGACGCCCGCGGCCTCCTGGACGTCGGCCGCTCCGGCACGCTGCACTACGGACCGGACGGGCAGCGGCGCGGCGCGGGAATGTCGGTGTTCGTGAACGTCTTCCAGCCGCCGCCGCGGATGCTGGTGTTCGGTGCGATCGACTTCGCCGCGGCGATGGCGAAGCTCGGGTCGTTCCTCGGGTACCGGGTGACGGTGTGCGACGCCCGCGGCGTGTTCGCGACCGCGGCCCGGTTCCCGGCCGCCGACGAGGTGATCGTGGACTGGCCGCACCGTTATCTCGCGGCAGAGGCCGAAGCCGGGCGGGTCGACGGCCGCACGGTCGTCGCGGTGCTCACGCACGACCCGAAGTTCGATGTGCCGCTGCTCGAGGTCGCGTTGCGGATGGATCTGGCGTACGTCGGGGCGATGGGATCGCGGCGCACGCACGACGACCGGCTCGCCCGGCTGCGGGAGGCCGGGATGAGCGAGACCGAACTCGCGCGCCTGTCGTCGCCGATCGGCCTGGACCTGGGGGCCCGCACCCCCGAGGAGACCGCCGTGTCCATCGCCGCGGAGATCATCGCGCTGCGATGGGGAGGCGGCGGGGAACGCCTCGTCCGGACCGAGGGTCCGATCCACGTTCACGAGGTGGCGCCGCCGCGGCAGCACGGCTGAGCCTCTGAACGGCCGGCGATTCCGCGATTCCGGCCATTCCGGCGGTGTCCGTAGAGCACAGTGTCAGTGATCCGGATCACCCGGATGCACGGCACGGGAGGCTCGATGCGCATCACTGTCACCGTCGACGGCACCAGTTACACGGACGAGGTCGAACCGCGTCTGCTGCTCGTCCACTATCTCCGCGACCACCTCGGCAAGGTCGGCACGGTCGTCGGTTGCGATACCAGCAACTGCGGCGCGTGCACCGTCCACCTGGACGGCCGCAGCGTCAAGTCCTGCTCGGTGCTGGCCGTGCAGGCCGACGGCAGCGAAGTCACCACCGTCGAGGGCCTCGCAACCGGCGGCTCGCTGCACCCCGTGCAGCAGGCGTTCCACGACAACCACGCCCTGCAGTGCGGTTACTGCACTCCCGGCATGATCATGTCGACCCTCGACCTGCTCGCCGAGAACCCGGACCCCGACGAACAGCAGGTCCGGCTCGGCCTCGAGGGAAATCTGTGCCGCTGCACCGGATATCAGAACATCGTCGCCGCCGCCCAGGACGCCGCGCGACGACTGCGTGACGCCGACGCGACCGCGGGAGGTGGACGATGACCAGCACCGTCGACCCCGGCACCACCACTCCGGAACCGGAGATCGGGAAGGCCAGGGCACGCAAGGAGGACGAGCACCTGCTCACCGGCCGCACGAAGTGGACCGACAACCTGGTGCTGCCCGGCATGGTGCACCTGGCGATCCTGCGCAGCCCGCTCGCCCACGCCCGCATCACCCGCATCGACGTCACCGAGGCCCGGAAGATGCCCGGCGTACTCGCCGTGTACACCGGCGCCGACCTGGCGGAGGAACAGGGCAGCCTGCCGTGTGCCTGGCCGATCACCCCGGACATGAAGGCGCCACCCGCTCCGTCGCTGGCGGTGGACACGGTCCACTTCGCGGGCGAGGCGGTCGCGGTGGTCGCCGCGCGCAGCGCCTACGAGGCGCACGACGCGCTCGAAGGCATCGACGTCGACTACGACGAACTGCCCGTCGTGCTCGATCTCGCCGCGGCCGCACGCGAGGGAAGCGATCTCGTGCATCCGGATCTGGGCACGAACGTCAGCGCCACGTGGACGTTCGATTCGGCCGAGGCCGGCACCGGAGGCAACGTGGAGGACGCGATCCGCGACGCCGAGGTCGTCGTCGAACGCACGTTCCGGCAGCAACGGCTGATTCCCGCGTTCATGGAGCCGCGGTCGACGGTGGTCGACCCGACCGGGCCGCAGATCACCATGTGGTCGGCGACGCAGGTGCCGCACGTGCTCAAGCTGATGCTCGCGATGAGCCTGGGCATCCCCGAACACAAACTGCGCGTGGTCGCGCCGGACGTCGGCGGCGGGTTCGGCGGCAAGCTTCAGGTCACCCCCGAGGAGGTCGTGACGCTGCTCGTGGCGCGGCGGCTCGGCAAGCCCGCGAAGTACACCGAGTCGCGCAGCGAGTCGATGGCGGCCGCGCATCACGGCCGTGACCAGATCCAGAAGCTCACCCTCGCCGCGCGCCGCGACGGCACCGTCACCGGGCTGAAGGTGGAACTGCTCGCCGACATGGGCGCCTACCTGCGTCTGGTGACGCCGGGGGTGCCGATCCTCGGCGCGTTCATGTTCAACGGCATCTACAAATTCGGTTCCTACCACTTCACGTGCACGAACGTGTTCACCACGAAGGTGCCGACCGACGCCTATCGCGGGGCGGGCCGGCCGGAGGCGACGTTCGCGATCGAACGGATCATGGACGAACTGGCCGCCGAACTGTCGATGGATCCGCTCGAGCTGCGCGAGAAGAACTGGATCCGCCACGAGGAGTTCCCGTTCGCGACGATCGCCGGGCTGACGTACGACTCGGGGAACTACGAGGCCGCCACCGCCCAGGCGACGGACCTGTTCGACTACGACGGGTTGCGTCGTGAACAGGCGGAGCGACGCGACCGCAACGATCCGGTGCAGCTCGGGATCGGGATCTCGACGTTCACCGAGATGTGCGGGCTTGCACCGTCCCGGGTGCTCGGATCCCTCGCCTACGGTGCGGGCGGCTGGGAGCACGCGTCGATCCGGATGCTGCCGACCGGCAAGGTCGAGGTGGTCACCGGGGCATCCGCGCACGGCCAGGGCCACGAGACGGCGTTCAGCCAGATCGTCGCGGACCGGCTCGGCATCCCGTTCGAGGACATCGAGGTGCTGCACGGCGACACCCAGACGTCGCCGCGCGGGCTGGACACCTACGGGTCGCGGTCGCTGGCGGTTGGCGGTATCGCGATCGTCGCGGCTGCCGAGAAGGTCGTCGCCAAGGCCCGGCCCATCGCCGCGCACCTGCTCGAATGCGCCGAGGAGGACCTCGAGTTCACCGAAGGCCGGTTCCGGGTCGCGGGCACCCAGAAGGCCGTGGCGCTGACCGACGTGGCGCTGGCCGTGTTCGCCGCGCACAACCTGCCCGACGGGATCGAACCGAACCTCGATTCGGAGGCCACCTACGATCCGGACAACTTCTCGTATCCCCACGGGACACACCTGTGCGCGGTCGAGGTCGACACCGAGACCGGCTGGGTGCGGATCCGTAAGTACGTGTGCGTCGACGACATCGGGCACGTCGTGAACCCGCTGATCGTCGACGGTCAGGTGCACGGTGGGCTCGCGCAGGGCATCGCGCAGGCGTTGTACGAGGAGGCCGTGCACGACGAGACGGGCACGCTGCTCAGCGGATCGTTCGCCGAGTATCTGCTGCCGTCGTCGGCGGATCTGCCGACGTTCACCACCGGCCGCACCGAAACCCCGGCGACAGGGAATCCGCTGGGCGTCAAGGGCGTGGGCGAGGCGGGCACGATTGCCTCGACCCCGGCGGTGGTCAATTCGGTGCTCGACGCGGTGCGCCACCTCGGTGTCCGCGACATCGACATGCCGTGCACGCCGATGCGGGTGTGGCACGCGATCGAATCCGCTCAGGGAGGTGCCCGATGATTCCGTCCGTGTTCGACTACGTCGCCCCGGCGAGCCTCGACGAGGCCGTCGCCGCGCTGGCCTCCGCCGGTGAGGACGCGAAGGTCATCGCCGGTGGCCAGAGTCTGATGCCGGTGCTGCGGTTGCGGCTCGCGGCGCCGACGGTGCTCGTCGACCTCGGCCGTGTCCCCGAACTGCGCGGGGTGCGCGAGGACGGTGACGAACTCGTCATCGGCGCGATGACCACCCATCACGACGTGATGCACGACCCGTTGGTCGGCGAGCACGCCCGCCTGCTCGCCGAGGCCGCCAGCACGGTCGCCGATCCGCAGATCCGGCACCGCGGCACGATCGGCGGTGCCCTGGTGCACGCCGATCCGGCCGGGGACATGGGCGCGTCGGTGCTGGCGCTGGACGGCACGTTCACCGCCGTCGGACCGTCCGGACGCCGCAACGTCCCGGCCGCCGATTTCTTCGAGGACTACTTCACCACGGCGCTCGCCGACGACGAGATCCTCGCCGAGATAAGGATCCCGAAACACACCGGCTGGGCAGCGCACTACGAGAAGTTCAACCGGGTCGCACACGCGTGGTCGATCGTCGGTGTCGCGGCGACCGTCGCCGTCGAGAACGGCACGGTCACGCAGGCTCGGGTCGCGTTGACCAACATGGCGTCGGTCCCGATTCGAGCCCGCGGAGTCGAAGAGCTACTGACCGGTCGCCCCGCCGACGCGGATACGATCCGAACAGCCGCCGAGCACGCCGCCGAGGGCACCAGCCCGATCGGCGACGGCAACGCGGACGTCGAATACCGCACCCACCTCGCCCGAGTCCTCACGCGCCGAGCCGTGACGACCGCAGCCGGGCTTTGACATCTAGGGGGATCGACCCATGCAACTGGAACACCAACTGTCCGTGCCCGCCCCGATCGACGAGGTGTGGTCGGCTGTGCTCGATCCGGAGAAGGTCGCACCGTGTATGCCCGGCGCGACCCTCACCGGTGTCGACGGTGACACGTTCACCGGCACCGTGAAGGTGAAGATCGGGCCCGTCGCACTGACCTACAAGGGCACCGGCGAGTTCGTGGAGAAGGACGAGGCCGCCCGGAAGGTTGTGCTGCTGGCCAAGGCGAAGGATTCCCGCGGCAACGGCACGGTCGACGCGACCATCACCATCACCCTCACCGAGAACGGGGAGAACACCGACGGCGTGGTGGCGACGGATCTGGCCATCACCGGCAAGCCGGCCCAGTTCGGGCGCGGCATGATCTCCGATGTCGGCGGCAAGATCATCGAGCAGTTCGCGGCGTGCCTGTCGAAGAAGCTCGGTCCGGCCGTCGAGGAACCGGTTCCCGCAGCCGAGCCGGCCGCGCCGGCTGCCGCCGAGGCCGCGGCCCCTGTGGCCACACCCGAGGCGGTCGCACCCGCACCCGCGGCCACCCGGGCACCGGTGGTTCCTGCCCCCGAGGCCGAGCCGCTCGACCTCATGGAGTACGCGCGGGGTTCGGCGATCAAACGCATCCTCCCGGTCGTCGGGGTTGCGGCGATTCTCGTTCTGGTGCTCGTGGTGCTGCGGCGCCTGCTCGGCTCGCGCGAGTGACGCTTCCGGCCGCCACCTGTGCGGTGGCGGCCGGGGCGCCGGGTCGTTCAGGACTCCCCGGCCGGCTCGTTCAGGGCTCCCCGCCCTCGGGTCACTGACCGCCCTTGTATTCGACGACGTACTCGCCGGAGATGATCTTCTCCCGGTACTCGTCGAACAGCGCCATCGCCTCGGGTGAGATCTTGTCGGCGAACGCCGGGTTGATCGCGACGTCGACGCCGCCCTCCGCGAAACTCACGTCGTAGTACTTCGCCGGATTCACGGTTCCGGCCTCCACGTCGGCGACCATCGCCCGCAGCACCTCGTCGAGGTTCCACACGATGGACGAGACGACGTTCTCGGGCGCGAGGGGCGTCTGGTCCATGGCGTATCCGACGACGTCGACCCCGCGCTGCTTGGCACCCTCCACGGTCGCGGCGTCGACACCGCAGCTGGTGAACTGGTCGGCGCCCTGGTCGACGAGGGCATTGACGGCCTCGAGGGTCTGCGCGGCCGCATCGGACCACCCGCCGATGTAGGCCGGTTTCAGGGTGATCTCGCCCGGACCCTTGTAGGTCAGCCTCGCGCCGTCTGCGAACGATTCGATCTGGGCCTTGCACACCGGAATTTCGAACCCTGCTGTGCCACCGAGAATCCCGGTCTCGCTCAGCGATCCGGCGAGAATGCCGGTCAGGAACGAGGCCTCGTAGAACGGCTGGCTGTAGTCGGCCATGTTCTCGGTGATGTCACCGAACCCCCCGGCGTACGCGAAGAGCACGTCGGGGTAGTCGGCGAGGATGTTCTTGATCGGCTCGCCGTAGTTGAAGGAGTGGCCGACGATGAGCTGGTTGCCGTCCTCCGCGAGATCCGTCGCAATCTGGGCGATCTGGTCTGAGGTTGCACCCGAGTCCTGCTGCACCACAGTAAGATCGATGAGACCTTCATTGTCGAGCTTCTGCGCGCCCTCCACCATGCCCTGGTTCCAGCCCAGGTCGTTGACCGGTCCGGAGGTGATGACGGCGACCTTGATCGCCCCGTCGGCGGACGCATCGCTGCCCGAATCCGAGCTCGAACATCCGGCGACGGTCACGGCCATGGCCGCCGCTGCCGCGAGGGCGGTACCCAACTTCTTCACAGAATTCTCCTAACCAGGGGGAAATTCGGGACGTGTGTTGCTATTTCGCCGGGACGAAGGGGGTCCCCAGCGCGGTGGGGGCATTGCTGCGGCGGAACCGCACGGTCGTGACGACGACCGCGATCAGCGTCACCGCGTACGGCAGGGCCTGGAACAATTCGTAGGGCACGACGGTGGCCTGCCCACCGGACGCGGACTGAACCCGGAGCTGGAACGCATCGACGAGACCGAACATGAAACCACCGGCCATGGCACCGAGCGGGTTCCACCGGGCGAGGATCACCACGCCGAGCGCAACCCAGCCGCGGCCACCGGTGATGCCGTCCTGGAAGAAGCCCAGGCCGTCGACGACCAGCGCACCGGCGAGACCGGCGGTGGCACCGGACACGAGCAGCGCGGCCCACCGCGCACCCGGAACCGAGACGCCGACCGAGTCCGCGGCGTCCGGGTTCTCGCCCGCCGCGCGAACCGACAGACCGAATGCGGTGCGCCCCAGCACCCACCACAGAGCGACGACGATCGCGATCGACAGGTAGACGAGAGGGGACTGTGAGAACAGCACCGGCCCGAGCAACGGGAGGTCCGACAGCACGGGGATCTCGATCGGTCCGGTGCCCTGCGTGCGCGGCGGTGTGCCGCTGATCCCGAACGTCTGCAGGTACAGGAAGGAGGCGAGACCGCTGCCGAGGATCACCACCGAGATGCCGGTGATGATCTGGTCGATGCCCATCGTGATGGTCGCGGCGCCCACGACCGCGGCGACCGCCACGCCGGCCGCGGCTCCGATGGCGGCGCCGAGCAGAGGGCTGCCGCTGTAGTAGGTTGTGACGAACGCGGCGACGGCACCCATCATCATCTGCCCTTCGATGCCCAGATTGAGCACCCCGGACCGTTCCGCCAGGCACGCACCGGCCGCGGCGAGAACGATCGGCATCGCCAGCCGCAGGGCAGCGGTGAGCAGCGGCACGAGGGCACCGGCACCCAGGACATCGGACCAGTTCATCGGGCACGCTCCACAATTCGATTCGCCACCAGCACGGTCAGGATCATCACTGCCTGCACCACGGTGCCGATGGACGCCGGTATCTCCTGCGTCCGCTGCACCGCCTGGCCGCCGAGTGTCAGCCCGGACACGAGGGCCGAGGCGAGGACGATCCCGAAGGGGTTCCGCCGGCCCAGCAGCGCGACGACGATCGCTGTGAAGCCGATTCCCGACGAGATCGCCAGGGAGAGCCGGAACTCGCTGCCGAGCAGCATGATTGCACCCGCGATCCCGCCGAGCGCACCGCTGATCAGCGCCGCCGTGACCACGGTGCGGGCCACGCCGATACCGTTGGCCGCGGCGACCGTGGGGCTCTCCCCCACCACCTGCGACGCGAAACCGAACCGGGTGGACCGCATCAGCCACCACACCGCGGGCACGGCGAGCACGGCAACGAGGACACCGAGATGGATCCTGGTGCCGGGGAACGTCGCCAGTTGCGCCCACTCGGGGATCCGTTCCGATTCGGGGGTGAACCCGTTCGGGTTCGCGAGCGGTTTGCGCACGGCCCACGCCAGACCGTAGAAGACCAGGTAGTTGAGCATGAGCGACGAGATGATCTCGTTGACGCCGAGCCGGGCCTTCAGGACACCGGCGACCGCGCCGACGAGCGCGCCGGCCGCCGCGGCGGTGACAGCGACGACCGGGATCGCCACCCAGCCGCTCCCGAGCGGCATGCTCAGCACCACGGCGGCGGCGGTGATCGCACCGACGTCGTAGTGTCCCTGCGCCCCGATGGTGACGAAGCCCGTGCGATAGGCGACCGCGTAGCCGAGACCCATGAGCACGAGCGGGGTCATGCCGGTCAGCAGCCGCCCGAGCTGGGTGTCGCCGCCCAGCGCGGCGTCGAGCATGGTGGCGTAGGCCGCCATTGGTGAACCGCCGGCCAGGAGGATCAGCACGGCACCGACCGCCAGGCCGACGATCACGGCGAGCATCGGCACCGCCGCCGCGGTCGCGGCGGCGCGCACGCGGGAGGTGCCCGGAGCATCCGGGGGTGCCTGCGGGGCGGGCGGAACGGTAAGCGTGCCCGCGCTCACGCGGCGCTCTCCCGAACCTGCCGCCCGCCCATCGCGGAGCCGATGGCTTCGCGGTCGAACGGACCGTCGGCGAACTCGGCGACGATCCGGCCCCGGTAGAGCACGACGACGCGGTCGGCGAGACTGCAGATCTCGTCGAGATCCGACGAGATCAGCATGATCGCGGCTCCCCGCTCGCGGTGTCGTTCCAATGTGTCCCATACGAATTCGGTCGCACCGATGTCGAGGCCGCGGGTGGGCTGGGCGACCAGCAGCACGCTCGGCTCGCCGTCGAGCACACGACCGAGCACCACTCGCTGCGCGTGGCCACCGGACAGCGTGCCCGCTGCCACGGCCGGGCTCGCGGTCTTGATGGACAGGGCCTCGATGATCCGGGTGGCCCGCTTCCGGATCGCCGTGCGCGACACCCGGCCCCAGCGCCGCGCGACCGGTGGTCGAGCGGCGGCGTCGACGGACAGGTTCACGTCGATACCGAGGGTCTTGACGAGACCACGGGTGTAGCGGTCGGACGGGACGATCCCGACACCGGCAGCGCGGACCGCAGCGGGTGAGAGCTGCACGACGGCCTCACCGCCGATCCGGACGGCGCCGTCGGCATCCGGGGCGAGCCCGGACACGACGTCTTCGAGGGTGGACTGGCCGTTGCCCTCGACACCGGCGACGGCGACGAGTTCACCGGCTCGCACGGTGAGATCCAGGTCGTGCAGTTGTCCCGGCACGGACACACCCGCGAGTTCTAGCGCCGCGGTCCCGGGCGGCGAGGTGGCGGCCCGGCGCACACCCAGCCCGACCTCACGGCCGACCATGTCACGGGCGAGTTCGGCGGTGGTGACCCCCGAGACGGCCTTCTCGGCGACCAGTCGGCCGCCCCGCAGGACACTGACGCGGTCGCACGCCTCGAGAACCTCGTCGAGATGATGGGTGATCAACACGATCCCGACACCCAGGTCGGCTGCGAGACAGCGAATCCGGGACAGCAGCGCGTGCACTTCGGGGGGAGCCAGGTTCGCGGTCGGTTCGTCGAGAAGCAGATACCGAGCGCCCTGGTGCAGGGCCCGCAGGATCTCGACGCGTTGCTGCTCACCGACCGACAGTGTGTCGATGCGCGCGCGGGGGTCGCAGCTCAGCCCGGTTTCCTCTGCAAGCGCCTCGATTTCGCGCGACACCTTACGGATCCGCGAGCGGCCGACGACACCGCGGGACCTGCCGAGCAGAAAATTCTCGGCGACGGTCATGTTCGGTACGAGCATGAAATGCTGATGGACCATCGCGATCCGGTCGCGATTGCCGTCGCCGAGTTCCGCGCCGTCGAGTTCGACGGCGCCCTCGTCGGGAGGCAGCAGTCCGGTGAGGATCCGCATGAGGGTGGATTTGCCGGCACCGTTCTCCCCGAGCAGGGCATGAACCTCGCCCGGACGCACGTGCAGCGAGACGTCGCGCAGGACGACGTTGTCGCCGAAGGCCCGTCGGATGTTGCGCATCACGACGCCCGGTTCGGCATGGCGCACACCGGGTCCGGTACCGATCTCCAGTGCCGCGCCAGGCAGGGGTGGAGCAGTCATCATGCGGTGTACGACCTTCCGCGCAATCGCTGGTTGTTGCCATCAGACGATGCAGCCCGATGGTTGAACGGTGATGTCCGGTCGGTGACGATTGTGTTTCGCACGACCGAAGGTGGACTTCGGGAGGTGTGCCGAGTCCGCCCCGACGCATTCGTAACGTCGATCTCACGGGGCGGAGACCGTTCCGCAGCATGACCGAATTCAACTGGGAGCGAAAAATATCCGTCATCCCCGGAGGCTTCATGGACTCGCTCCCCGTCATCGACCTACGTCCGCTGCGCGACGGCAGCGATCCCCTGGCGGTCGCCGGGGCACTCGACACCGCCTGCACCGATCTCGGCTTCTTCGTCATCACCGGGCACGGCCTCGATCCCGCGCTGCGGGCCGCGGCCGTGGATCAGGCGAAACGGTTCTTCGCCCTTCCGCTGGAGGCGAAGATGGACATCGCCATCGCAAAGTCCTGCTGCCACAGCGGATATGTCGCGGCGCGGGCAGAAACACTCGACGACACCGCCGGTGCCGACACCAAGGAAGCTCTCGACATCACCACCGACCGCGGACCGGACCATCCCGACGTGATCGCCGGGACACCCCTGCACGGCGCGGCCCAGTGGCCGGCGACCCTCATGCCCGGGTTCCGCGACGTGGCCGACGCCTACGCGGCCGCCTGCCTGGACATCAACACCCATCTCATGCGGGGACTCGCGCTCGCGCTCGGCCTCACGGAGGACTGGTTCGTGCCGATGTTCCGGGATCCCCTTGCGTCCCTGCGGATGCTGCACTACGCACCGGTTCCGGCGGAGGAGACGGCGCCGGCTGCGGGTGCCCACACCGACTACGGCTCGCTGACTCTGCTGGCACAGGACGATGTCGGTGGGCTGCAGGTCGCGGCGCGGGGCGGCGGCTGGATCGACGTGACGACGCCGCCCGATGCCTTGATCGTCAATCTCGGCGACATGATCGCGCGGTGGACGAACCACCGCTACGTCTCCACCCGTCACCGGGTACTGGCTCCCGTCGACCGCGACCGGTACTCGCTGCCGTTCTTCGTGGCGCCCGATTTCCACGCGGTCGTCGAAGCGATACCGACGTGTGTCGAGCCGGACACCGAGCCGTTGTACCCGCCGATCGCCGCCGGGGAATACATGCTGTCCCGGTTCGACGCGACGCACGACTACCTGAAGGCGAAGGCCTGAAAGACGACGTGAACCCTGCCGGGGCGGAAGGTACGACCTCCCGCCCCGGCACCGGTCACACCGTCATGCACACCGTCTTGTTCTCGAGATAATTGTCCAGCCCGGCAGCACCGTTCTCGTAACCCCACCCGGACTGCTTGTGGCCGCCCTTGACCAGCTCCGGCGAGAAGTACGAGTGGCAGTTGATCCACACCGTGCCGGCCCGGATCCGCCCGGCGACCCGGTGTGCCGTCGACAGGTCCCGCGTCCACACGCTCGCGGCGAGACCGTATTCGGTGTCGTTGGCGACACCGATCACCTCGTCGAGGTCGTCGAACGGGGTGACCGCGACGACCGGGCCGAAGATCTCCTCCCGCATCATCCGCAGGTCCGGCGCCGCGTCGACCACGACGGTCGGCGCGTAGAAGCTGCCGGCCTCACCGACGGCGCGTCCGCCGGACACGACGGTGGCTCCGCCGCGCACCCCGTCCTCGACGTACGCGGCGACACGGTCGCGGTGCTGCGGGCTCACCAGCGGACCGAGATCGGCGTCCGGATCGAGTCCGTGGCCGAGCCGCATCGCTCCGGCGGTCTCCGCGAGTCCGTCGACCAGCCGCTCGTACACCGACCGCGCCGCGTAGACCCGCGACCCCGACACACAGACCTGACCGCAGTTCGCGAAGATGCCCCGTGCCACACCGGGAATCGTCTCGGTCAGATCGGCGTCGCCGAGCACGACCACCGGTGACTTACCGCCCAGTTCCAGGGTGAGCCGCTTGAGGTTGCTCGCCCCGGCCGCAGCGGTGAGCTTCTTACCGACGTCGGTGGAACCGGTGAACGTCACCTTGTCGACGTCGCGGTGCATCGACAGCAGGCGCCCGACGGTCCCGTCGCCGGTGAGGATGTTCACGACGCCCGCCGGCATCCCGGCCTCGCCGAGCAGCTCCCCGAATCTCAGCGCGGTCAAGGACGTGTCCTCGGCGGGCTTGAGCACCACGGCGCATCCGGCCGCGAGCGCGGGCGCGAGCTTCATCGCTGCCATGAGCAGCGGTGAGTTCCACGGCACGATCGCCGCGACCACCCCGACGGGTTCGCGGACCGTGTGGGCGATCACCTTCCGGCCCTTCGGCTGATACGTGATCGATGGGGACACCGTCGTTCCGGTGATCTTGGTGGCCCAACCCGCGTAGTACCGGAACTGCTCGGCTGCCGACGGAATCTCCGCGAACCTCGAGGTGGCCCAGGACTTTCCCTGGTCTAGGGTTTCGAGTTCGGCGAGCTCGTCGGCGTGTGTGTCGATCAGCTCGGCCAGACGCCACAGGATCCGGCCTCGTGCGCTCGGTGTGCAGGCGGCCCAGCTGCCGTGCAGCGCCGCCCGGGCCGCGGCGACCGCCGCGTCCACGTCGGCCTCGTCCGCAGACGACAGCACGGCCAGTTCGCCGCCGGTGGCCGGGTCGGCGGAGGCGAACTCCGATCCCCCGCCGGTGACCCACTCCCCGTCGATCAGAAGCTTCTTCGCCGGACCCGCCAGGAACGCGGTGGCGTGTCGCACGGTGACCGCCGCTGCGGTCGACAGAACGGTCATGCTCGTACCCCTCGCTTCGCGGCCGAGTCGGACGGTACTGTGCCCCAACGTAATCCCTTCGCCCGCAGCCAGCGCCGATAGCCCACCGACGACCCGTCGGCGCGGGTCGGGAACTCGTCGCGCGGCGCGAGCGGCAGCAGCAGCGGACGCTGGTTCTCGACGATGATGCGGTCCTGCAGGAAGATCACCTGCTCGAACTGCAGCAGGTCGGTGTGCTCGGAAACGGGATCAACGAGGTACATCACCGGCTGGGCACGGCACAGTTCCTCCTCGATCGGCTGGATGAACAACGCGATCGCGTCGAGCCGGCTCGGATCCGACGGCGAAACCCGGTACAGCATCACCATGTACGGCGCGGGGACCCGATAGGTCAGCTGGGCGAAGGCGCCGTCCGAGGCCGCCGACACCTGAGGCTGGAAGAAGCGGCAGTTCGTCGCCCACACCTCGTCGACGTCGCGACGCACCTCCCACTCGTACTTGGCGACCTCCGTGTTCGCCTCGCCGCCGAGAATCCCGCTGTGCACGAACGGGAAATGCGCCATGTCCAGGAAGTTCTCGACCACGCGGCCCGGTGAGGTGCGCATCGTCACCCACCCGCACTGCACGTACCGCCGGTCGGGCTCCAGTGCCTCGGCGATGTCGAACACGTCACCCGCGGGGGAACCCATTGTGGTCCACACGAATCCGTAGCGCCGGCGGACCGGGAGGACCTGGCCGTCCGCGCGGACCGACGGGGATCCGTCGACCCCGAGCACGCAGTCGAGGTCGACGCCGAGCAGCCGGGTGGAGATCAGTCCCTCACCGAGTTCGAGTTCGCTGCACACGGCGTACCACTGGTCCAGCACCACCGGGTCGTCACATCTGGTCATGAGAACACTCCTTTCGGCTCTCCGTCGTGGGAAGCCAGCCATTGCGCGCGGCGCGCGAACAATCCGGGAACCGCGGCGCGGGCGCGGTCGATGATCGCGGGAAGGTCGTTGCCCACCAGCATCCCGTCGCGGACCACGACGCGACCGTCGATCATCGTCAGGTCGACATCGCTGCCGCGGACGGCATGAACGAGGTTGTGGTGCAGGTTCGCGAACGGGCCGTCCCGCAACAGCGGGGTCATGCGCGGGATTTCGGTGCGTACCGCGATCAGATCCGCCTTCTTGCCCGGCTCCAGGGAGCCGATGTCGGCCTCCATCCCGAGTGCGCGGGCACCGCCGGCCGTCGCCGCCTCGAGCACCGTCCAACTGTCCATCGCGGACGCATCGTTCGCGGCGAGCTTGCCGAGCAACGATGCGACCTTCATCTCCTCGAACATGTCGAGGTTGTTGTTCTCCTTCTCTCCGTCGGTGCCGATTCCGACCGCGACGCCCGCGTCGAGCATCGCGGCGACCGGTGCGATGCCGCTCGCGAGCTTCATGTTGCTCACCGGGTTGTGCGCCACGCCGACACCGCGTTGCGCGAGGTGCTCGATCTCGGCGTCGTCGAGCCACACCGCGTGCGCGAGCAGCGTGCGCGGGGTGCCGAAGAAGCCGAGGCGTTCGAGCGCGAACATCGGGCGGCACCCGAATCGGCGGTCGAACTCGGCGAGCTCGATCTCCGATTCGCTGCAGTGCGTGTAGAAACCGGTGTCGTAGTCACGGGCCATGTCGACGGCGCGACGGCGGCCGGCGTCGTCGGCATAGAAGACGTGCTCGAGACCCACCCACACGTTCACGCGTCCGTCGGCCGCTCCCTGGCACCGCTGCAACAGCAACTCGTTGGCGTCGAGGGAATCGAAGTAATCGTGATCCGGGTGGGCTCCGACGTAGCTGACGGTGACGAGCCGGTTGCCGATGCCGGCCGCCGCGGCGACGCTACGGTCCATGAACCGCCACATGTCGACGACGGTCGTCGTGCCCGCCAGCACACTCTCCGCGTAGCACAACCACGACGCCGCCTCGGCCTCATCCGCGGTCAGGACCCGGTGCATCGGGTCGATGTGCACCCGCAGCCACTCCCACACCGGCAGGTGCTCGGCGGTGCCGCGCAGCAGCCCGGAATGCGAGTGCGTATTGACCAGGCCCGGCATCAACAGCCGCCCGGACAGGTCCGTCTCGGTGGCTTCCGGGAAGCGCAGCCGCAGTTCGGCGGCGGTGCCGACCCCGGCGATGCGGTCGCCGGTCACCACGACCGCACCATCGGGAATCACCGTGCGCGCGGCGTCCATGGTGACGACGGCGTCGGCGAGCAACAGCGTGGATGCGGGCACGTGTCACTCCTCTCCGCGGATGAGTGCAGCCGCACGCTCGGCGAGCGCGATCACCGGCGCGTTGGTGTTGCAGGACGGAAGCACGGGCATGACCGACGCGTCCACGACCCGCAGGCCCTCGACCCCGTGGACACGCAGGTCGGAGTCGACGACCGCGTCCGGCCCGTACCCCATCGAGCAGGTGCCCGCGGTGTGGAAGAACGTCGCGCAGCTCGTCCGTACGAACTCTTCCGCGTCAGCCCCGGACAGCCGCCGGTCCGGTGCCGCGGGATGCTCGATCAAGGCGCGGTAGGACGCGGTGTCGGCGAGGTCGAAGATGCGGTCCAGACCCGACACCAGTGCGGCCAGGTCGCGGGGATCGGACAGGTACCGCGGGTCGATGCGCGGTGCGACCGCAGGGTCCGCCGACTGCAACGTCAGCTCCCCCACACTGTGGGCGCGCATCAGTCCGGGTGAGACCGCGAACACGTCGCCGGTGACGTCGTATCGGGCCGCGACCTCGGGTGTCGCGTGGGAGCCCTGCACGACGAACGCATGCAGATCCGGTTGTGGTAGCGACGGATCGGATTTCCAGTTCAGGATCGCGCCGCCACCGTTGTCCCTGGCCGGGCCGAGCGGTGTCCGCGCCCGGAAGTTGACGCCCATCAGCAGCGGATGATCCTGCAGGTTCCGGCCGACGCCGGGCAGCGCGACCCGTACGTCGATCCCGTGCCTTCGTAACTGCGTGGGGTCGCCGATCCCCGCGAGCAGCAGTAGGTGCGGACTCGAGATCGTACCGGCACACAGGAGGGTTTCCGTCTCGGCCCGCACCTCGCAGGCACCGGCACCGTCGTCGTACCGCACTCCGACGCAGCGGCTCCCGTCGAACACCAAGCCGATCACGGTCGCGTCGGTGCGCACCGTGAGATTGGGGCGCCCGGCGGCCGGATCCAGATAGGCCCGCGCGGTGCTGACCCGACGGCCGTCCGCGACCGTCAGGTTCGCGAGCGAGGCACCTTCGATGTCGGGGCCGTTCGAGTCGTCGAGCACCGCCATCCCGAGTTCCGATGCGGCGCCGAGCAATCCGGCTGCGATCGGGTGCGGATCCGTGGGACGGGTGATCCGCAGGGGACCTCCCGAGCCGCGGAGTTCGGTTGCACCGCCCTCCCAGTCCTCGGCGCGGCGGAAGTACGGCAGCAGGGTCCGGAAGTTCCAGCCTTTCGCGCCCGCGTCCTCCCACGCGTCGTAGTCGTCCGCACAGCCGCGGTACCACAGCATCGCGTTGATGCTGCTCGACCCGCCGAGCACACGACCGCGCGGGATGGGCACGGCCCGCCCGTCCAGCAGCGGGTTCGGGGCGTAGCTGTGGCCCCAGTCGTACTCGCCGCCGAGCAGCGTCGCCCAGGTCGCCGGCCGGTCCACCGACTCGGCTCCGGCGTGGTCCGGACCCGCTTCGAGGAGGAGGACGGTTGCGCAGGGGTCTTCCGACAGTCGTGCTGCGAGAATGCATCCTGCGGAACCGCCGCCCACGACGACGTAATCGTATGCAACGAGGTGTTGCTCAGTTGTGTTCACTGGGCCCCATGATGGTGATGTTCTCCGTCGCCTCCACGTGACGCACGAAGATGTACTTGTCCTCCCGGCCGTCACTGTGCTTGCGCTTGATTCCCGGCTGCACGATGCTCGAGACCTTTGCCACCAGGATGTACGGCTCGTCGGCCGTCAGCCCGGCGACGCAGTGCTTCTCGAACTCCTCCAATGTCGTAGCGGTGTAGGAATGTTCGATTCCGGCGCCACGTGCGATGGCAGCGATGCTCACGATGCCCTTCGCGGTGTGCGTGGGCGGGCCGCCGATCGACTGGTAGCACTCGTTGTCCCAGACGACGGTGAACAGGTTGCGGGGCTGCTCGTTGGCGAGGGTCGCGAGGATGCCGAGGTTGAACAGCATGCCGCCGTCGGTGTCGAGGGAGACGATCCGCCGGTGCGGCAGGCCGGTCGCGAGACCGAATGCCTGCGGGGTCACGCACCCGAGTTGCTGCTGGAACAGGCTGGCTTCGCGCATGTGCGGCGCGGCGTTGTACCACTCGTCGACGCTGGCGCCGAGCGAGACGATCACCAGTTCGTCGGACAACTTGTCCGCGAGCAGTTTCATGCATTCGAATCGTGTCATGGTCATCGGACCAGTCCTCCACCCAGTGCGACAGCGGAATGGTGATATGCGGCGTAGGACCATTCGAACGCGTCGCAGATGGCGCGTTCGATGTGGTCCTCCTCGCGGACGATGCGGTACGGGATGCGCAACGCGTCGAGGATCGGTTCCATGGTGATCCCGTGCGGCACGGCCCACCAGTTGTTCTCGCCGAGCTCACCCCGGTAGCTCATCAGCATGATCACGGGGATGCCGGCGCCGAGACCCATCCGGGCGAGAGGTTCGACCGAGGCACGCAGACCCGAGTTTTCCATGATGAGGGCGGCGCGCTTGCCGGACAGGAAGATTCCGCCGCAGATCGCGGCTCCCTCCCCCTCGTTGGTGACCTGGATGGTGCGGATGTCGGGATCGGCGTCCAGCGCCGGGTACAACTCCTTGAACAGGGAGTCGGGCAGGTAGCAGACGGTGCTCACACCGGCCCGCTTGAGTCCGCGGATCACCGCGTCCACGGTTGACGAGTCCATGTCGGATCGGACCCTTTCTCTTCGACGGTCAGGGGAATACAGGAATGCCGGGCATCTCCACGAATCCCGGGAGGGATTTGACGCGGCGCAGCCAGTGCCGCAACGCGGGAAAGGTGTCGTGGTCGATGCCGATGTCGCGGCTCAGCGCCGCGGCGGGGTAGAGCGCGAGGTCGGCGACGGTGGGGTGCTCCCCGACCACCCAGAACCCGTGCAGTCGCTGGACCGCGAGATGGTCGTCGAGTGTGCGCAGCGCCGCGACCGCGTCACCGGTGTCGAGCGGTTCGGTGGTGTAGAGGGCGATGTCGCGGGTGGCGTACAGGGTCTCCAGCGGCCCGGTCGCGAAGGCGAGCCATTCGTCGACTCCGGAGCCGATCCACGTCCCGGCGGGATCGTGTGCCCGCGCCAGGTGGGTCAACACATCCGCGGTGCCGATGGCGACGACGTCGTCGCTCTCGAGCACCGGCAGCAGTCCGGCCGGGGTGAGCGCCCGATAGGTGGCGCCGAGGTGTTCCCGGCCGGGGTAGACGTCGACCGACCGCACCCGATGCTCGACTTGGAGGATCGACAGGGCGAGACGGGCTGCGTAGCAACGGGCGTCGAGGGGGAAGTCGTGCAGCACGGTCTCGGTCACGATGCCACCGCTTCCGCTGCGCCGAGCCGCTCCCGCAGCTCGCGCGCCCAGCGGACGACGAGCGCGACGGTCTCGGCGGCGGGGGTGTCGCCACGGACCGCGACGTGCAGGGCTGTCCGCTCCGCGGTGACGGTCTGGATCGCCGCCAGCACCGGCACACCGTCGACCTCTCCGGTCATCACGTTGCCGGAGATCTCGAATCCCTTTTCGGACACTCGGATTCGTTCGAGCGCTTCCGACCGGTCCGTGTCGAGCCACACCGAACGGGCCGGCACCGCCGGCCCGTGGTCGACCGGAATCTCGTCGGACGTCTCCTCGGCACCCGGCACCGGTGCGACCCAGACGATCGCGCTGTCCTCGCGTACCCGGTACGACACCGTGCGTGCGACCGACGGTGGTGTGAGATCGGGGTGGGCCGGGATGTGACGGCACGATCCTTCGGTGTCGAACTGCCAGCCGTGGTAGAGGCAGACGAGCCGGTCGTCGTGGACGAAACCGAGGCTCAGTCGCATTCCCCGATGGGGGCAGCGATCCGCCCACGCGTGGACGGTGCCGCTTCCGCTCCGCCACAGGGCCAGGGGTGTACCCGCGACCGTCGTGGCGGTCGCGGCGCCGGCCTCGATGTCGCGCGCCAGCGCGACCGGGACCCACTCGGTCATGAGTCGTCCTTCCTTTCGTAGTTGTCAGAGCATGTCGAGGATCGAGGTGGTGAACAGCTGGTCCGCGTTCACCTCGAGCCCGTTCGCCCTGAGGGTCCGGATGTTCTGCTCGATCAGTGCCGGGGGGAGCGTCAGCAGTCCCGACGCATCGGTGTCCGGGGAGACCATGATCCGCGGCAAAGTCTGCGATTCGAGCAGCTGCTGCACGCGGTCGAAACCCTGGTCCTTGCCGAACACGTCGACGGTGAGATCGGCGCCGAGCCGGGGATCGGCGATGTTGGCCTCCCATCCCCGGCGTTCCGCTCGAAGGAACGCGGCGAGCTGTTCGGCGTTCTCCTCCAACGTCTTCCGCTTGGCGAAGTACACGCCCGAGAACACCGCGTAGCCGTGGTCGGCGAACAGGAACGTGTGGGTGGCGATGCCCTTCGCCTCGAGCTGGGTGGGTTCGTTGATCACGAATACCATCTGACCGTCCACCTCCCGGTTCGCCACCGGCGACGGATCGAACTGCACCGGAACCACATCGACCTGCGACGGATCGATGTCGTTGATTCTCAGCAGCAGGTTGAATGCGGTCTCGTTGATCGCGGCGACACCGATCTTCTTGCCCACCATGTCCTGCGGCGAGCGGATCGGAGTGTCGGCGAGGGACAGAATGCAGAAGGGGCTCTTCTGGAAGCGGGTGGCGAACACGGTGAGGTCCGCGCCCTGCAGAATCGCCTTGGACACCACGTCGGCATTGCTGCCGCCGACGAGGGCCTTGCCGGACATCACCACCGTGTCGGGGCTCGTGTTCGGGCCACCGTTCAGGAAGTTCACGCTCAGCCCGCCCTCGCGGTAGTAGCCGCGGTCGGAGGCGATCCAGCTTCCCGAATGCTCCGTGGTGGGCAGCCAGCTGAGCTGGTAGTCGATCGCGGTCGTCCCGTCGGCTGCCGCGGAGGTTCCGGAGCCGGACGAGCAGGCGGACAGCAGCGCGGGACCGCCGAGGGCGAGCGCACCGATACCGAGGCCGCCACGGAGCAGCGACCGGCGCGAAAGTGGTGTACTTGCAGTGTTCATCGACATACTCCTAGTGGAAACGATTGCGGCTCAGTGCATTCTCGGCGGCGGCGGCGAGTGCGTAGGCGATCAGGGATACGGTGGTCACCAGGACGACCGAGGACCACAACCGGTCGTAGTTCGCGCTGGTGGAGGCGCGCAGCATGAGGAATCCGATGCCGTCTCCGGTCGCGAGCCACTCGGCGAGCAGCGCGCCCATCACGGCGGACGGAGCTGCGATGCGGGCCGCGGCGAAGACGCTGGGCAGTGCGTACGGGATGCGGGCCCGGACCATCACGCCGAGGGTCGACGCACCGTAGGCGGTGAGCAGGTCGACGGCACCCTGCGGTACCGATCGCAATCCGGTGACGATCGTGACCAGCGACGGGAAGAACGTGACGATGCCCGCGATGACGACGACCGTGGCGACGCCGCGGCCGAATACCAGCGCGATGAGCGGGGTCATCGCCACGAGTGGGACGGCGCGCAGCGCGATCGCCACCGGCATCACGGCCGCATCCACCGCGGGCCAGGTCAGCACCGCACCCGCGACGAGCAGAGCCGCGACGGTGCCGGCGAGATAGCCGTACCCGGCATGCAGCACCGTCGTACCGAGAGCGGCGAGCAGTTGGGAGCGTTCGTCGCCGGGCGTGGTCAGGTAGGCCCAGACATCGGCGGGCCCCTTCGCGAAGTACGGATCGAGGCCACCGATCGCCAGCTGCCACAGCGCCACCGAACCGGCGGTCGCCCCCAGTGCGGTTCCGATCGTCGCGGCGGCTCGCCGGGCCATCGAACGCGGTTTCGTCTCGGGCGCAGCATTGTTCATGCTGGCCGACCAGTGGCACACCCGCCGCTCGACGACGGCCGTGATCGCGTAGGCGGCGCCGGCCAGCAGGGTCGCGTACAGCGCCAGCGCCCACGTGCGCTCCACGTCGAGGGACTGCTGCGCGTACACCATCGCGACACCGAGACCGGAATCCGCGCCGAGATATTCGCCGATGATCGCGCCGAGCACTGCCGCCGGCGCCGCGATCCGCAAGCCCCCGAACGTCGCCGGCAGTGCCGCGGGGAGCCGCACATGCAGGAACTGCTGCCATTTCGATCCGCCCGCGGTGCTCACGACGTCCAGTGCGGAGCGGTCTGCGGACTTGGCACCGAGCATCAGCGCAACCAGCGTCGTGAAGAACACGCCCTGCGCGGCGATGACGATCTGGGGGTGATCCCCGTCCAGCACCGCGGTGAGGATGGGGGCGATCGCGATCACGGGCAGGCAGTACAGCGCGAGCGCCACCTGCGTCGCGACCTTCTCGACGGGACGCACGGTCAGGAACACCAACGCCAGCGCGAACGCGAGAGCATTGCCGAACAGCCAGCCCAGGCTCGCTTCCCGTGCGGTCTGCAGCAGGTTCGGCCACACCATCGGCCAGTCGGTGACGGCCTGCGCCACGATCGCCGTCGGGGTCGGCAGCGCATAGTAGGACGCGAACACCGTCGCGGCGAGCGCCTGCCAGACCACGAGCAGAACCGCGATGCCGCCGACGCGGTGCAACCAGCCGGTCAGCCGGTCCCGGACCGTCGCGCTCACGCCGGGCGGCACGACCCGGCCTCCGGCGACGGCCATCGGCACGGCGGTCATGCCGTGTGCTCCGGTGTCCGGATCGGCCGGTGCGGTGAGGTCTTCTCGTCGATCCACATCGGTGTGGTTCCTCCCATCGTCGTTCGAAACCTGCGGGCAGTCAGTTCACGAATGCGCTCTGCATGCGGGTCGCGATGCGGCGGTGGTCGGCCAATGCTTCGGGTAGGCCGCGCAACCGGAGCTCGCCGGCGTCGACGAGGACCCGCCCGTCGACGACCGTCGTCCAGGCCCGCGCCGGTCCACAGCGCAGCAGCGCCTCGACCGGATCGGTCAGCGCTCCGGCGAGCGACACCGGATCGAGGTGCCAGGCCACCAGGTCTGCTACCGAACCCGGTGTGAGCCTGCCGAGTTCGTCGTCCCATCCGAGACAGCGTGCGGACCCCACCGTGGCGATCTCCAGTGCATCGCGGGCGGTCATGGCGGTCGGGCCGCCCGCGAAGCGGCCGAGCAGCAGCGCGGTGCGCGCCTCGAGCCACAGCGACGCGTGATCGGTCGAGGCCGAGCCGTCGCACCCCAACCCGACGGCCGCGCCGCTCCGGCGAAGTTCGGCGACCCGGGCGGTGCCGGCGCCGATGAGCATGTTCGAGCTCGGGCAGTGCGCGACACCCACGCCGGCTGCGGCGAGCCGGCGGGCCTCGTCGTCGGACGGGTGGATGAAGTGCGCGACCCACGAGCGGTCGCCGGCCCAGCCGAGCTCTTCGAAGTGCTCCACGGGGGTGCGGCCGTACCGCTCGAGACAGTAGGCGTGCTCGTCGCGGTCCTCGGCCAGATGGCTGTGCATCCGGACACCGGTGTTTTCGGACAGCTCCGCGGTCTGCCGCATCAACGTCTCGTCCACGGAGAACGGTGAGCACGGGGCGAGCGCGATCCGCGTCATCGCGCCCGGCGCGGGATCATGATAGGTATCGATCAGCCGCCGGCTGTCGGCGAGAATGGTGTCACAGTCCTGGGTGACACTGTCGGGCGGGAGTCCACCATCCTTGGTGGACAACGACATCGAGCCGCGGGTCGGGTAGAAGCGGAATCCGATATCCCGCGCGGCGCAGATCTGCGCATCGATGAGCTTCGGCCGCGGATGCACGTAGAGATGGTCGGTGGACGTCGTGCAGCCGCCGAGCAGCAGTTCGGCGAGCCCGACATATGTCGAGACGTACACCGCTTCCTCGTCGAGGCCGGCCCAGATCGGGTACAGGCCGGTGAGCCAGTCGAACAACGATCCGTTGACGACCGGACCGTAGGAGCGGGTCAGGTTCTGATAGATGTGGTGATGCGTGTTGATCAGGCCCGGCGTCACGATGCGCCCGCCGACGGAAATAGTCTGCTGTGCATGAGGTTCCGTTCCGGATACGCCGACGGCGGCGACGCGGCCCGATGACACCGCCAGCCAGGCCCCGGACAGCTCGGAGCCCGGTTCGAGAACCAGATGTCCGATGTCGCGGATCACGAGATCATGCACGAGGAACCTCCACCGACAGACGTATGTGTCTGTGACGGCCCTCGCACCCGTCACCGGAAGTTCGAGTCCTCCTCCGGAGGGGAGCTCCGGATCGTTGACCGGCGGAGCCGGACGGACTGTGCAGGCACCCTGGATGCCTTTATGACGCAAGAATTTACGGAGCTCGATGAACGATCCGTTTGCGCTGCTGTTAACGATGCGTAACGCGAGCGATCAGCTTGACAGGGCGCGACGGGGGCGGCACGGTGAGAATTCGCACCGGACCCGAACCCGCGCCGTGATCCCGGCCGCGTCCCGTCCCGGTCGTTCCCGAATCGCCCATGGATCGGAGTTGCGCCATCGTGACTGCTACCTCTTCACCGGCCACCACAGGTTCACGGCCCCTCGGCACAGGCCTCGACATCACCGGCCTCTCCCGCCATTTCAGGTCCGGCCGGAACACGGTCACCGCTCTCGACAACGTGGACCTGCGCACCCCCGAGGGACAGTTCCTCTCCCTTCTCGGACCGTCCGGGTGCGGCAAGTCGACGGTTCTGCGGATTCTCGCGGGCCTCGACCGCCCGGACGACGGCACCGTCCTCGTCAACGGCATGAGCCCGCAGGAACTCCGCGAAGCGCACGAACTCGGCGTGGCCTTCCAGGATGCGGCGTTGCTGCCGTGGCGCACCGTCGAGGCGAACATCGCCCTGCCCCGGAAGGTGGCCGGACTTACCGCCGAACCCGAATCGGTGCGTGAACTCATCGAACTCGTGGGACTGCGCGGCTTCGAGAAAGCCAAGCCCGCACACCTTTCCGGCGGCATGCGGCAGCGCGTCTCCATCGCGCGGGCGCTGGTGCTTCGCCCATCGGTGCTGCTGCTCGACGAACCGTTCGGCGCCCTCGACGACATGACGCGCCAGCGGCTGAACCTCGAGCTGCAACGCATCTGGACCGAGAAGCCCGCGACGACCCTCATGGTCACCCACGGCATCGCCGAGGCCGTGCTGCTGTCGGATGCGGTCGCGGTGATGAGTGCGCGGCCGGGCCGGGTGCTCGACGTCGTGCCGATCGACCTGCCGCGGCCCCGCACCGCCGAGACGATGCGCAGCCCGGAGTTCCACGCCTACGTCGATCGGCTATCCGGGTTGCTGTTCCACGGCGCCGAACTCGTCGACGCCTGAGAAGGGTCGGGCACGACCGGGCCGCGAGTCCGGCCCGTCTATTCCTGCAGCAGCCGCCAGATCCGGTCGCGGGAGATCGGCAGTTCGCATGGCCGCACCCCGATCGCGCGGCGCACCGCGTTCGCCAGCGCCGCGGCGACGGGGTTGAACGGCGCCTCGCTCATCGACTTCGCACCCATCGGGCCGATCGAGTCGAAGGTGTCGACGAAGTGCACCTCGGTGCGCGGCACGTCCGCGTACTGCGGGATGTGGTAGTTGCGGAGCACATTCGTCGTCACCCGGCCACACTCGTCGGTGATGAGCTCCTCGTAGAGGGCCGTGCCGAATCCCTGCGCGACGCCGCCTTCCACCTGCCCGCGGCACTGCTCCGGGTTGACGACCGTGCCGGCGTCGGCGGCCTGCACCGACTGCAGGATCCGGAGCTCGCCGGTACGCACATCCACCGCGACCCGGAAGCCCTGCACATTGAACGACAGCGACCGAGGCAACCCGCCGTGGTTGCCCTCGGCGCGCAGCGGTTCACCGGCCGCCTCGAGCAGTTCGGCGGGTGTCACCAGCACGTCCCCGGACCGCGCTCCGTCGGGTTCGAGCACGATCGTTTCGGCGTCGGTGCCGGTCAGTTCGGCAGCGAGCTTGCGGATGCGGCCGTGCAGTTCCCGCGCCGCGGCCAGCAGCGCCTTGGCGGCCACGACGGTGCCGGAGGATCCGTAGGCGCCGGTGTCGTGGGTGGTGACGTCCGTGTCGGATTGCCGGACCCGGATCCGGTCGGGGCTGGTGCCCAGTTCGGTCGCGGCGATCTGGGTGTGCACCGTGGTGGTGCCGTTGCCGAACTCTGCGGTGCCGACCCGTGCGAGATACGTTCCGTCGGAGAGCAGTTCGATTGAGGTTTCGGCGAAGTGGCCGCCGGGCGGGTTGGACGCGATCATCGACAGCGCCATGCCCTCACCGATACGCCACTGCGCTCCGGGCGGAGCCACGACGTCGTTGCCCCGCGACAGGGCGTCCTGCACGACGTCGAGGCACCGGTCGAGGCCGTAGCTGCCGAACACGAGGTCGGCGCCCTCGGGGTGCGCTCCGATCAGATCGTCGCCCGGAACCACGACGTTGCGCCGACGCAGGTCGTACGGGTCGATGCCGAGTTCCAGCGCGAGTTCGTCCATCGCCGACTCGACGGCGAAGACCACCTGCCCGAGGCCGTAGCCGCGGAACGCCCCGGACGGCCGGTTGTTCGTGTACACGGATTGGGCGTCGACACGCTTGTTCGGGCACCGGTACACCTCGACCGATTCGCCGCACCCGTGGAACATGACACTCGCCGAATGGTTTCCGTACGCGCCGCCGTCGTTGAGCACGTCGATGGCCAGCGCGGTGAGAACACCGTCGGCGTCCGCGGCGATGGTGACGTCGACGCGCATCGGGTGCCGGCACGGCGCGACCGTCAACTGGTCGCTGCGCGTGAACTCCCACTGCACGGGACGTCCGGTCCGCAGCACCGCCGCGGCGACGACGTCCTCGACCAGGATCTCCTGCTTCCCGCCGAACCCGCCGCCGATCCGCGCCGTGAACACCCGCACCCGGTCGCGTTCGAGGCCGAACACGTGGCACAGCTCGTCGCGGACGAGGAACGGCACCTGCGTGGAGCTGCGGATCACCAGGCGCCCGTCGTCGTCGATCCAGCCGATGGCGCCGTGGGTTTCGAGGTGGGTGTGCTGCACGCGCTGGGTCTGCCACCGGCCGCGCACGACCGCGGCGGCCGCGGCGATCCCGGCCTCGATGTCCCCGACCCCGCCGTGCACCTCGCCGATGAGGTTGCGGGCGGGGTCGGCAATGCGGGCGTCGGGTCCCTTGTCCGCGTGCAGCAGCGGCGCCCCGGGCGAGCGCGCCTCGTCCGGGTCGAGCACGAACGGCAGTTCCTCGTATTGGACGGCGAGCAGGCGGCAACCCTGCTGTGCGATCGCCGGCGACTCGGCAACGACCGCGGCGACGCGCTGTCCGTGGAACCGCAGCACCCGATCGAACAGGACGGTGTCGTCGGGGTCTTCGGTTCTGTTCTCGTGTCGCGCTGTCGAATACGCGATGTCGGGCGCGTCCCGATAACAGAGGACCGCGTGGACGCCCGGCAGGGCTTCGGCCGCCGTGGTGTCGATCGCCGCGATGCGGGCGTGCGCGTGCGGGCTGCCGAGCACCGCGATGTGCAACGCGCCGTCCACCACGGTGTCGAAGGTGTATTCCTCGGTGCCGGTGACCACGCGCGGACCGGCGGGCGCCGGCTGTGACCGGCCGCACGACGGTGCGGCCCCGAGGCGTTCGACGTTGGTGACACCGTGCAGGGCATCGTCGATGGACCGGTAGCCGGTGCACCGGCACAGGTTGCCCTTGAGCCGGTTCGGCAGGTCGTCGAGATCGTCGTCGGTGAATGTCGAGGCGGTGACGATCATTCCGGCGGTGCAGAATCCGCACTGGAATCCGGCGGCGTCGACGAACTTGCGCTGCACCGGGTGCAGGTTCCCGGGGGTGCCGAGCCCGGACACGGTGGTGACGACACGGCCGTCGGCGCGCTGCGCCGGGTAGAGACACGAATGCACGGCTTCGCCGTCGACGAGGACCGAGCAGGCGCCGCAGTCGCCGGCGTCGCACCCCTTCTTCACCTCGAAGTGGGCGTTCTCGCGCAGCAGGGTGCGCAGGCACTGCCCGGGCCGTGCGGGGGTGTCGATCTCACGACCGTTGACGGTGAATTTCACGACAGCTCCTCACAGATCTCACCGGCGAGCACGGTGGTGACCGCGCGCCGCCAGTCCGCGGCGCCGTGGGCATCGGTGTAGTACGCGGCGTCCGGAATCCGTTCGCGCAGTGTCGCATCCAGTTCTCGCCGGTCGGGAATCCGGTCGAGTACGAGCACGCGCGGCCGGTCCGTGGCGGCGGTGACGGACAGCGTGACTCTCCCGTCCCGGTCCTGCCGGCCGATCACGACCACACCCGACCGGCCGAGCGGGGACAACGCGATCTTCCGGAACGCGGTGCGCGCCTGCAGCGCCCGGACGGGAAGGTGAATGCTGCGCAGAACGTCCCCGGCGCCGAGGACGTTGGTGGCGATACCGGTCACGAAGTCCACCACCGGTAGCCGTCGCTCGGTGCCGTCCGCGGACCAGATGAGCACCGTGCCGTCGAGGGCGGTGGCGAGGGAGATCATGGCACCGGCGGGGAACGACAGGCACAGGTTGCCGCCGACGGTCGCGCGCTTCCAGATCTTCCACGACGCCAGCAGCGCCGACGCGCACTGCCGGAACAGGGGTGCAGCGGTCCAGATTCCGGAATCGGACAGGTCTGCGATCCGTTCGACGGTGCACGTCGCGGCGATCTCGAGACCGTCCTCGGTGACGGTGAGTGCGGGCCATTCCAACCCGGTCAGGTCCACCAGCCGGGTCAGGTGCGGTTGCGGCTCGGAGAACAGCCACGTTCCCCCGCCGACGTAGGCGGTTCCGGGACCGGCCACGAGATCGGCGCGCTCGCGGGCCACCCGATAGTCGGTGACGGTGTGCAGATCCACGGCGCTCACCCCGCTTTCGCGACGAGCACCCGATGGGCGGCGGCGACCTCGCCTGCGACGGTGTCCTCGTCCACGGTGAGGACCTCGTCGCGGCGCACCACCTCGCGGCCGTTGATCAGCAGCAGTTCGAGCGGAGGCTGCGAACCCAGCACGATCGCCGCGACGGGATCGGTGATCCCGGAATGGGCCAGCGTGTCGATCCGCCACAGCGCGAGATCGGCGAGCTTACCGACCTCGACGGATCCGATCTCGTTCTCCCGCCCCAGCACCCGGGCCCCGCCGATCGTGGCGAGTTCGAGGCTCTGGCGCACCGTCATCGCGCGGGGACCGCTGCGGGCGCGCGCGAACAGCGCCGCGTGGTGGGCTTCCTCGAGCATGCAGCACGATTCGTTGCTCGCGGCACCGTCGACGCCGAGACCGAGCGGCACCCCGGCGGCATACAAGTCGGCGGCGCGCGCGATGCCTGCGCCGAGCCGGCCGTTCGACGTCGGGCAGTGCGCGGCGCCGGTGCCGGACGCGGCGAGCACCCCGATGTCGCGGTCGTCGAGGTGCACCGCGTGCGCGTACCAGACGTCCGGGCCGGTCCAGCCGAGCGACTCCATGTACTGCACGGGGTTGCAGCCGAACCGCTCGAGGCAGAAGTCCTGTTCGTCGAGCGTCTCGGCGAGGTGTGTGTGCAGCCGCACCCCCAGGTCGCGGGCCAGCACCGCGGACTGCCGCAGCAGCTCGGTGCTGACGGAGAACGGGGAGCACGGCGCCAGCGCGATCCGCAGCATCGAATCGAACGACGGATCGTGCCACCGCTCGACCGCCTGCCGGCTGCCGTCGAGGATCGCGTCGAGGCCCTCGACGATGTGGTCCGGCGGCAGGCCCCCGGCGCTGGTGCCCAGGTCCATCGAACCGCGGCACGGATGGAACCGGATGCCGACCTCGGCGGCCGCGGCGATCTCCGCCCCGAACACGTCACCACCGTCGCGGGGCACGACGTAGTGGTGGTCGGTGCTCGTGGTGCACCCGGTCTTCGCCAGGTGCGCGAGCGCACCCTTCGCGGCGACGTGCACGGCGTCGGCGTCGATCCCCGCCCACACGGGATAGAGCGTGGTGAGCCATTCGAACAGGGTGTGGTCCACGGCGAGCCCGCGGGTGATCCACTGATACAGGTGGTGATGGGTGTTGATCAACCCGGGTGTCAGCACGCATCCGCTGCCGTCGACGATCGTGGCGCGGTCGTATCCGGCCGGTTCGCCCGCCCCGACCTCCGTGATGCGATTGCCCTCCACGACGACGTATCCGCGTCGGTGTTCGGTGCGGGCGGCGTCCATCGTGACCACGTAGGCGTCGCGGATCACGATCGACGCGGTCGACTCTTGCGGATCCATCGGTGCTGCTCCTCACCCTCGTGAACAGTTCCAGTGAACCCCCGAATCGACCGGGACATCGCGGGCAGCATCGACGAAACCGAATCGAAACAGCGGTTTCCTATTGTGCGATCGTCCAAACCCGCGGATCCGGCGGCCACGACCGCCGATCCTCGCCCGGAAGGGGTGACGATCGTGCTGCTGCAGGACGTTCTCGACGCACCCGAACTCGGTATCCGGCTGCTCCACGGCGACGCCGCGGCGCGCACCCTCCCGCTGCACCGCGCGTGCACCACCGACATGCCCGACCCGACCCGCTACGTCAGTGCCGGATCACTCGTGTTCACCGGGCTCGTGTGGCGCCGCGCACCGGAGGATTCGGAGGCGTTCGTCGCGCACCTGGCCCGCGCCGGGGTCGCGGCCGTCGCCGCCGGGGAAGCCCTGTTCGGCGAGGTACCCGCGGACGTCGTCGACGCCTGCGCCCGGCACGGATTGCCGCTGCTCGCGGTGCCCGACGATGTGCCGTTCAGCAGCGTCATCGAATTTCTCACCCGCCGGTGGTCCGGTGCCCGCATGGACCGGCTGCAGACGGGACTGGCCCGCCAGCGCAGATTGCTCGCCGCGTTCGCGGACGGTCACGCGCTCGACGAACTGCTCGCCCGGGTGTGCCGCGAATTCGACGTTCCCGCGTGGTTGTTCACCGCCACCGGCACACTCGTCGCCGGCCGCGACACGATCGGCGAACCGGTGATCGATGCGTGTTGCGCCATCGCACTGACCGCACCGCGTCTCCCGGCCGAGACTGCGGACGGTCACACGGTGCTGCCGGTCGGTGCGGCACTGCGTGACCGCACGACCGCGTGGTTTCTCGTGCTGGGAGCGGGCGCCGCCCGCAGCGAGGACTGTGTCGACGCGTTCACCGAACTGGCGACGGTCGCCGCGCTCGAGCGTGTGCGGCGCGAGGACCGGTTGCGCGCGGTGTGGGACACGGCCGACGCGCGGGGCGTCGCGGACACGGCCGGTGCGACCCACCCCGCCGGTACACCCCTCGTCGCGGTCGTCGTCGAGCGGGCACCCACCGGGACCCCCGAGCAGCGCATCGCCCTGCGCGCCGCGGTGCACGACGTTCTGCCGTCGTGCGTGACCGGTCTCGATGCGGCCGGGCGCACGGTCGCGGTGGTGGCAGGCACCGAATCCGCTGTCGTCGCCACGCTGACGCGCCGCCTCGGCCGGCTCGCACCTGCGCTCGCCGGTGCCCGGATCGTCGCGGGGGTCTCGAGCACGTGTGCCGGCGAGTCGATCGACGGGGGGATCCGCTCGGCCGAGTCCGCCGCGGCCATCGCGCGGGGGGACGCGGGGCCGGTGTCGGTGCGGGCCGCGGAACTGGATTCGGCGGTGGGTTTGCTGTCCGCGGTGCCGGACCGGGTGCGTCGCGCGTTCGCCGACCGAACCCTGGGGCGGGTCCTCGACTACGACCGGCGGACCCGGGCCGATCTGATGACGACGCTCGAGACGTTCCTGGACTGCGACGGTTCGTGGCGGCGCACCGCCGATCGGATGCACCTGCATCCCAACACCGTGCGCTACCGGATCGGGCGGGTCGAGGCGCTCACCGGGCGCAATCTCGCGCACATCGGCGACCGTCTCGACGTGTTCCTGGCGATGCGCGCCCTCGGCTGAGCTGCTGCCGGTGCGCGGTTCTGGTAGTCCGCACTACCGAAATCGCGCACGAGCGGGCGAATTCACGCGGCACCGGTGTACTCGTCCCAGGCGCTGCCGGCATCGGGGGCGTCCTCGCGTTGCACGGTCACGTGCATGAGTCCGTACGGCCGGTCGTCGGCGTGGAACACCTCGCCGCGGTTCGGGATGCCGAACCGGTCGAGGTCGAACAGGAAATGGTGCTTGTTCGGTGCCTGCAGGCGGATCTCCGCGAGATACGGGAACGCCTCGAGGACCGCGCGTCCCATCTCGAAGAGGGTCTGCTGCAACGCTTTCGATTGCAGGGCCGCGAACCGGTCGAGCATCACCTCCCGGACGCCCGCGTAGGTCCGGTCCCAGGCGGCGGCGGTGTCCGCGTAGCGCCACCGCGCGACGAGACTGGTCGCGAGAACCCGGTCGTCGGTGGGTTCGAGGACCGTGAACGGATCCTCGAGGAACCCGGCGAACCCGGATCCGGTGGACTTGAGAACCACCAGATCCTTCAACCCGGCGACGACCCATTCCCGGCGGGTGTCCCCCGCGCCGGTGACGGTGATCGCGGCGGTGCGCACCTCCGGTCCCGTGCGGGTCCACGTGTGCGGATGATCGCCGACCCGCTCCCACGGGAAGTCCTCGATTTCGATGCGCGCGGAGGACACCGGGCCGATGTCGTCGACGAAGTGCCGGGCGAGCGCGAGCCCGTAGTCCTCGACGGACCCGCCCGAATGCGTTGCGGCGTAAGCGAAGATCGTCTGCTTTTGGCTGTCGGTGGGCAGCACGGCGCGCTGGTCGCCCGCCGTGTGCGCCGCCTCGAAGTCGCCGCGCAGGCTCGACGTGACGTTCAGGTCGCGGATCTCGTGCCGGACGGTGTCGCGGTAGATGCGCACGACCCGATTCTCGGCCTTGCCGTAGCGGTTCGGACCGAGGACGATTCGGCCGGTCAACGGGTCCATGGTTCAGCTTCCCCGGTAGGTGGAGTACGCGTACGGCGACAGCAGCAACGGAACGTGGAAGTGCCTGTCTCCGTGCGGAATACGGAAGGTCACGACGACCTCCGGATAGAACGACTCGAGACCGCGCGCGTCGAAGTATCCGCCGGTGGAGAACGTCAGCGTGTAGGTGCCGGGCTCGAGCGGGACATCGCCGAACGATCCGATGCGGCCGTCGGCGTCGGTGACCCCGGATGCGAGGGGCGTGTCCCCGAGGGCGAGTGTCACCGTCACTCCGTCGGCGGGGGTGCCGGCGGTGGCGTCGAGGATGTGCGTGCTCACGGTGTTCACTCGGTGCCTCCGGTCTCCTCGGGTCCGGCCGCGCCGTCGATCAGCAGTTCCAGCCGCAGGCGGGTGATGTCGGCGAGCGCGGCACGAACCTCGCCGCGTTCGGTCGCGGCGTCGTGGTCGAGCCGCCGGTGCAGGATCCCGAGCAGTTCGCCGGCGGAGCGGCCCGCGGCACGCACGAGGTACACATGCCCGAACTTCTCCTCGTAGGCGCGGTTCCCGGCGGCGAGCGCCGCACGGACCTCGGTGGTCGCGGTCGCCACGGACGACTGCTCCCGCCGCGATGCCGCGCTGTCGCTGCGCTCCCCGATCCGGGGATGTCCGGCGAGGGCATCACCGAGTTCCAGGTCGCTCAGCGCCAGAGCGAGATCGGTCGCGGTCCGCAACAGGGCGGCACGGTCGCCGTACGGCCGGGCCGCGGCCACCCGGTGCGCCCAGGCCGGACTGCTGCAGCAGGTCTGCAGAAGAGCGACGGCGTCGTCGGCGGGCAGCGCATCGAATGTCGCACAGTCCACGGGTCCTCCGATCGGTTCCCTCTCCACCTTGACGGATCGGCGACCGCGATGGCGGAAACACCGCGACAAAGTTCACCGGGCATGCCCCGGCACGTTTTGGAGGATCAGCCAACCCGCGCCACGAGACCGGACATCTCGACGATCTGCCCCCGCAGCCAGGTGTGCGCGGGATCGGACTCGTGCACCTCGTGCCAGACCGCGAACTGCCGCACCGCCGCCAGCGGAAACGTCGGTTCGAGGATCCGGATGTCCGCGCCTCCGGCGAGTCGCGACGCCATCCGCTCCGGGAGGAGGGTGACCAGGTGGGTTTCCTCCAGGGCGTACGGAATCACCGCGACGTTCGCGGTGGTCGCGCCGGTCCGGGCGTGCACGCCGACGCGCGCGAGCGAGCGGTCGAGGTGGCTGATGCCGTCGTGGGGTGCGTACGACAGCATCGGGTAGCGAGCGAGCACCTCCGGGGTGAGCTCGGTTCCGCGGTAGGGGTGTCCGGTCCACACCGCACCGACGAACCGGTCGGAGAGCACGAGTGCGCGGCCGCATCGATCGAACTGCGGTTGCTCGAGCAGATGTTCGGGCAGGACCGCCAGATCCACGTCGTGCCGATGGAATGCGGCGAGGCCCCGACCGGTGACGGGGCGCAGGTCGAACTGCACCGCGGTCGTCCGATACCGGTCCGATTTCATCAGCACCCGGAGCAATGCGACCTCGGCGTAATCACCCGCCAGCACGGTGAATACCCGCGTGTCACGGGCCGGGTCGAATTCCGGGGGACTGAGAATCGACCGTTCGACGGTCGCCAGCACGCTGCGCAGCGGCTCGACCAACGCCAAGGCGCGAGGCGTCGGGCGCAATGAGCGTCCGTCCTTGACGAGGATCGGGTCCTCGAGCTGTCGTCGTAGCCTCGCCAGAGCGGTGCTCGTGGCGGGTTGCGACATGTGCAGGCGGCGCGCGGCCCGGGTCACGTTGCACTCGGCGAGCAGCGCGTCGAGCACTACCAGCAAGTTCAGGTCCACCCGCCGCAAATCCACCATGTCTCCCCCCAGACCTGCCCGGCTGTGAAATTCCACCGATCCTAACCTGTGCGCAATCCGGTTCAACCCATATGTCCGGAGATATAGCTGCTATTCGAATGTGCCCGGCGCCTTGCGCGCAACCTGCGCCGTTCCTACTCTGACAGCCTGAATCCCCCCGAAATCTATTTCGACATCGCCATTTTCGTGTATACCGCCGTTTCGGCCGGCGCGGTGGTGCCCGAAGATCGAAAGGAGCCGGCCCTTCCATGAGCCGCTCAGCGCGACCGTCCCGGTCCTATTCGCCGCAGAACTGGCGCCTGTGGCGCAAGGTGACGGTGGTGCTGTGTCTGCCGGTGATCGCGGCAAGCCTGTTCGGCGCGTCCCGGGTCAACCTGCTGGTGAAGGAATCCTCGCACTACTCGGCGCAGTCCGAGCAGGTGGCGATCCTTCCCGCGCTGACCGAGTACGGGACCGGTGTCGCGGGTGCCGGCGCCGCGACGATCCTGTCGCTGCCACCGGACAACGGCGCCCAGATCGCCGAGGAGGCCGACGACTCGATCATCGAGTTGCTGCGCAACGGCGACCTCGATCCCGAGATCGCGGCGCCGCTGGCCCGGGTCCTCGAGGACGGCAAACTGCTGCTCGCCAGTGCCATGTCCCGGCAGATGACCCCGCTCGCCGCCAGTGAGCGCGTCCGCGAGTTCGTTTCCCGGATGACTCACGCGTACCGGACGATCATCAACTCGTCGGCCAACCCGACGGTGCTGACCGAAGGCGACATCCTCCTCGACAGCTGGTCGATCCAGTGGGTGCTGCTCGATCAGGTCGTGGCGTTCTCGGCGCTGCGCGACCAACCCGATTCGGCGCTGCTCATGTGGAACAACGCGATGGGCACCGAGCTCGCCGAGCTGCGCGTGCTCGCCGATACGGTTCCCGACCGCGCGCCGGTGGATGCGCTCATTGCCGAGGTCGAGAACCGGCGCGCGCTGACCGCGACTCTCGACGACGCGAACGCCGATGTCGGCACGTTGCGCAACTCCCTGTTCACCGCCCTGATGGCGTACAACGAGTTCGTCGACGCCTCCGCTCAGAAGATCGTCGTCACCCTCGACGATCTCGCGTCCCGGACGCGCGCGGAATCGTGGCGTGACGGCATCGCCGTCGTCACGGTGCTCGGTCTCGCGATCGCCCTCGCCGTTGCCATGTCGATCTCGCTCGTCCGGCCGCTGCGACGCCTGCGTGACGACACGCTGCGCGCTGCCGAGCACGACCTGCCCGGCGCGATCACCAGCATCCGCGAGGGTGCCGACATCGAGGCGGTGACCCTGCCGCCCGTCGGGGTGCACACCCGGGAAGAGGTCGGTCAGGTGGCGCGCGCCGTCGACGCCATGAAGTCCGAGGCCCTGCGCCTCGCCGGTGAGCAGGCACACCTGCGGCGGCAGGTCGACGAGATGCTCGAAACCCTCGCCCGCCGCAACAAAACCCTCGTCGAACAACAGCTTTCGCTGATCGAGTCCCTCGAGTTCGAGGAGAAGGACCCGAATCGCCTGCACAGCCTGTTCTCGCTGGACCATCTGGCCGCCCGGATGCGGCGCACGGGCGATTCCCTGCTCGTCCTCGCCGGAACACGACAGCGTCTCGGCCGCATGCCCGACACCCCGCTCGGTGATGTGCTGCGGGGATCCGCGTCCCAGGTGGAGAACTACGAGCGCGTGCACATCGGGTCGGTGCCGGCCGGGAACCTCGTCGGCAGCGCCGTCGCCGACGTCGCCCATCTCGTCGCCGAACTGCTCGACAACGCGCTGCGCGCGTCACCGCCGAACAGCACGGTCAGGTTCGTGTTCTCCGGCGCCGTCGACGGCGGGATGCTCCTGGAGATCGCCGACCAAGGCATCGGGATTCCCCCCGATGATCTCGCGGACATCAACGCAAGACTGGCCTCCGACACCGAGAACGCCACCGGCGCGACCCGGCGCATGGGTCTGTTCGTGGTGGGCCGGCTCGCCGAACGACACGGCATCACCGTCCGGCTGCGCCCGACCTTCGATTCGCCGACGAACAGCGGGATCACCGCCAGCGTGTACCTGCCGCCGAAACTTCTCACGGGCACGAGTCATTTCGTCGATCCGTATCGTGTCGAGCCGCGGCGACTGCCGGACGAAGGCTGCGATCCGGTTGCCTACAGCGGTGCCGTCGAGCCGTACGACGGGGTGGTCGCCGAGAACGGCGGATCGAACCCGATGGAGCCCACGCAGCAGTGGCAGCCCGTCGGTGCCGCAACCGGTGCGGAATACCGCAACCCGTCCGAACCGTGGCCGCCGCAGAACCCCGACACCGGCCGGTGGGCCCTGCGGCGGTGAGACCGCGTCGTTGACACGGCGCCGGGTTCTGCGACCGTGGAGCCATGAGCGCACTGCGGATCGACATCCACCAGCACGTGTGGCCGGAGCCGTTCCTGGCCGCGCTGCGGGCCCGCCGGTCCACACCGCGGCTCGACGGCTGGATCCTGCACACCGGCGGGGAGCCGCCGTACCGGGTGGAGCCCGGCGATCACTCGGTCTCGGCGCGGGCCGAACTCGCCGCCGCGGACGGCATCGACCTCGCGCTGGTGTCGTTGTCGAGTCCGCTCGGTATCGAGTCGCTGCCCGCCGATCAGGCCCGGCCGCTGCTCGATGCCTATCACGAGGGGGTGCTGGCGCTGCCCCGCCCGTTCCGGGCGTGGGCGGCCGCGGGGCTCGACGATCCCGATCCGGCTGCGCTGCGTGACGTCCTCCTCGCCGGATGCGTAGGTCTGCAACTTCCCGCGAACGCGATCGCCGACGAGGCCGGGTACGAGCGTTGCGGTCCGCTGCTGACAGAACTCGAACGGCGCGACAAGCCCCTGTTCGTGCACCCCGGCCCGGACTTCGCGGGTGCAGGCGGCCCGTCGTGGTGGGCCGCGATCGTCGGGTATGTGGGGCAGATGCACGCGGCCTGGTTCGCGTGGCACGAGTACGGCGCGCCCCGGTACCCGCGGTTGCGGGTGGCGTTCGCGATGCTCGCCGGGCTCGCACCGCTGCACTCCGACCGCATCGCCGCGCGGGGCGGACCGGAGGGACTACCCGGTGCCGGCGTCTTCGTGGAGACGTCCTCGTACGGGTCGGGGATCGTCGACGCGGTGGCAGCGCGGCTCGGTGCCGACCGGATCGTGCTCGGCTCGGACCGCCCGTACGCGTCACCGCTGAGCGTCGGCGCCGGGGACCGGCGGTTGCGGATCGACAATCCCGCGACGCTGCTGGGGCCGCAATTCCCCGCGCGAAACCATTGACATGGCGAACGATCGCCGATGACATGGTCGCCATGCATCCTTCGGCGACCCCGCGACCGCGCGGGCATCATGTGGACCTCGTCCACGTCGCCGGTGGCTCCCGTTGCTGTT
>NZ_BCXI01000034.1 GCF_001895025.1 Rhodococcus zopfii NBRC 100606 = JCM 9919 | reverse complement strand
ATCGCCGATGACATGGTCGCCATGCATCCTTCGGCGACCCCGCGACCGCGCGGGCATCATGTGGACCTCGTCCACGTCGCCGGTGGCTCCCGTTGCTGTTGTTGCTGTCGCGACCGACCAGCAACCCAGCCGTCTTCCGGGCGCGCCCGCGCCCGCAGTTTCGTCGAGGAACCACGATGCCCGCCTCCGTTCGTCCCCGCACGTCCGTCGACCTCGCCGCCGTCGCGCGCGGCATCGCCGGCGACCCGGCCCGGTGGCTGCCGGTCGTCCGCTTCGACGCGCAGGAACGCTGGTACACGCGGCTCACGTGCACCGGCGAGTACGAGGTGTGGTTGCTGAGCTGGCTGCCCGGCCAGCGCACCGGGATCCACGACCACGGTGGCAGCGCCGGGGTGTTCGCGGTCGCGGACGGCTCGTTGCGCGAGATCGTCGTCGAGGATCCGCGCCACGGCCTCCTCGACGGGGTCACGCCGACGCTGTCGACTGCGGTGTTCGGGGTGGGACGGGCCCGCGAGTTCGGCAGCCGCCACGTGCACGAGATCGTCAACGACGGCGACCGGCCCGCCGTGTCCGTGCACGTCTACGCCCCGGCGCTGAGCAGCATGCACCGGTACCGGCGCGAGGACGGAGTCCTGCATCTGACGAGTTCCGAACGGGCCGGGTCCGATTGGTGACAAATCCGGCACGTGGCGGGGCCGCGGGTTAGAGTCGGTCGGTCGCCGACCTGCAAGGGAGATCCCCCGATGAAGAGCCTCGTGCGTACGTTCGCCGCGGTGGCCGCCGTGGCCGTGGTCCTCACCGGGTGTTCCGGCGGAGACACCACCGATCCGCTGGCATCCGGAGGCGGTACCGGCAGCGTCGTCGTCGGATCGGCGAACTTCCCGGAGAACGTCCTGCTCGCCGAGATCTACGCGCAGGCGCTCGAGAGCACCGGCGTCGACGTCACGCGCAGGTTCAACATCGGGAGCCGCGAGATCTATTACGACCAGGTCGTTTCCGGTGGCCTCACCGTGCTGCCCGAATACAACGGGGCGCTGCTCGCCCGCGTGAACCCGGACAGCGGCGCGGGCACCACCGACGACGTGAATGCCGCACTGCGCGACTCCCTTCCGGAGGGGGTGGAGATCCTGGATTCGGCGAGCGCCGAGAACAAGGACGCGGTGGTCGTCACGCAGGAAACCGCGGACCGGTACAACCTGGAGAGCATCGCCGACCTCGCCCCGGTCGCCGGTGAATTCGCGATCGGTGCGGCACCCGAATTCGAGACACGGCAGCACGGTCTGGTGGGGATGAAGGAGGTGTACGGCGTCGAGTTCCGGCAGTTCGTCCCCACCGACACCGGCGGGCCGATCACGATCGCCGCGCTCGAGGACGGCACCGTCCAGGCCGCGAACATCTTCACCACGGATCCGTCGCTGTCGACGAAACCGTTTGTTGCACTCTCGGATCCGCAATCATTGTTCAGCGCGCAGAACGTCACGCCGCTCGTGCACCGCGCCGACCTGTCCGATGAGGCCGTCGCCACCCTGAACGAGGTGTCCGCGCAGCTGAGCACCGAGGACCTGATCGTCCTGGTCGGGCAGGTCGTCACCGACGGAGGCGACATCGACGTGGTCGCCGCGGAATGGTTGCAGTCCGCCGGTATCGGGTAGGGCACGCCGGTGATCACATTCGACAACGTCGAGAAGCGTTACCCGGACGGCACGGTCGCGGTCGACGGGCTGAGCCTCGAGGTGCCGACCGGCACACTCACGGTCCTCGTCGGGCCGTCCGGCTGCGGGAAGACGACGTCGTTGCGCATGATCAACCGGATGGTCGATCCGACCGCCGGACGGGTGCTGCTCGACGGCAAGGACGTACGCGAGCAGGACCCGCAGACGCTGCGACGCGGCATCGGTTACGTCATCCAGCACGCCGGCCTGTTCCCGCACCGCACCGTCGTCGACAACGTCGCAACGGTGCCGCGGTTGCTCGGAGCGACCCGCAGGCAAGCACGCACCACCGCCCTCGAGGTGCTCGAACGGGTCGGGCTCGGCGCGGAACACGCCCGGCGGTATCCGGCCCAACTGTCCGGCGGGCAGCAGCAGCGGGTCGGGGTGGCCCGCGCCCTCGCCGCCGATCCCCCGGTCCTGCTGATGGACGAGCCGTTCTCCGCCGTCGACCCGGTGGTGCGCAAGGAACTCCAGCAGGAACTGCTGCGCCTGCAATCGGTCCTCGCCAAGACGATCGTGCTCGTCACCCACGACATCGACGAAGCGATCACCCTCGGCGACCGGGTCGCGGTGCTGCGGCCGGGCGGGACCCTCGCGCACTACGGGCCGCCGGAGGATCTGCTGACCGCACCGGCCGACGACTTCGTCGCGGACTTCCTCGGCACGGACCGCGGCGTTCGGCTGCTGTCGTTCTTCCCGTCCGACGACCTGCCGCTGCGCACCGAACCGGTCGTCGCCGACGGCGGCCACGCCCCGAGCAGCGGATCGTGGCTGCTGCTCGTCGACGCCGACCGGCGTCCACTCGGCTGGCGCGACATCACCGGCGCGCTCGTCCCCGCGGGCCGCGGATTCGTACCGGGCCGCGATCCGGTGCGGGTCGCGCTGGACGCGGCGGTGCTCTCGCCGTCCGGGCACGCCGTGGCGGTCGATCCGGACGGCCGGGTGCTCGGGGTGATCAGCCAGGAGCAACTCGCCGGAACGATCCGTGCCCTGCACGCGGCCCGCTCCACGGACACCGAGCGGACGGGCGCGTGAACCTCGGAATCCCCTCGTATCTGGGGAGTTTCACGGATCTGCTCGTCGACCACCTGTCGATGGCGCTGGGTGCGTCGCTGCTGGGACTGGTCGTCGCGCTGCCACTGGGGTTGCTGTGCGTGCGCCGGCCCCGATGGTATCCACCGGTCCTCGCGCTCGCGAGCGTGCTGTATTCGATTCCGTCCCTTGCGTTCTTCGTGCTGCTCATCGCGTTCACCGGGATCAGCCGCACCACCGTGGTCATCCCCCTCGCCGTCTACACGCTCGCCGTGCTGATTCCCAATGTCGTCGACGGTCTGCGCTCGGTCCCCGAGAGCGTGCGGCAGTCGGCCACCGCGATGGGGTACTCGCCGACCCGCCGGCTGCTGACGGTCGATCTGCCGATCGCGTTGCCGACGGTGCTGGCGGGCCTGCGCGTCGCGACGGTCGCGAACATCAGCATGGTCAGCATCGGCGCGCTCATCGGGATGGGCGCGTTCGGGTCGCTGTTCACGGCGGCGGTCCAGCTCGACCGGCTGGGGCTGGCGGTCACCGGCATCCTGGTCACCGTCGTCATGGCGCTGGTCGTGGATGCCGCGCTGCTCGGGGTGCAGTGGCTCGCGACACCGTGGTTGCGACGGACGCGCAGGAGTGCCCGATGACGACACTCCTGCACTACCTGGGTGAGTATTTCGGTACGTCCGCGGACTGGACCGGACCGGGCGGCATCCCGACGCGGTTGCGCGAGCATTTCGGCTACACGCTGCTCGCCCTGGCTCTCGCGTTCGTGATCGCGTTCCCGCTGGGCCTGTGGACCGGTCACACCGGCCGCGGCGGTGCGGTGGTCACGCTGATCGCGAATTCGGCCCGTGCCCTGCCCACCTACGGCCTCCTGGTGCTGCTCGTGGTGCTGTCCGGCATCGGGCTGGTGCCGGTGCTGATCCCGCTGCTTGCGCTCGCGATCCCCCCGATCCTGCTCAACACGTACGAGGGGATTCGCGGCGTCGACCCCGCGCTCACCGACGCCGCGCGCGGAATGGGGATGACACGACCGCAGGTGCTGTTCGGGGCGCAGCTCCCGGTCGCGTTGCCGCTGATCCTGGTAGGGACCCGGACCGCGGCGGTACAGATCGTCGCGACCGCGACCATCGCCGCCGCCGTCAGCTTCGGCGGGGTGGGCCGGCCGATCGTCGACGGGCTCGCCCGCAACGACTACACGCTCGTCGTCGGCGGGGCGGCGCTGGCCGCGGTGTGCTCGCTCGTGGTGCTCGCGGTCTTCGCGGCGCTGCGACAGCTGCTGGTGTCCCCGGGGCTGCGCTGAGCCGGCGAACGTGTCGGACCCCCGGTTCACACTGGTGTTCGACAGTGGTTGTTCGACAGTGGTTGTTCGACACGGGAGGTGAGTGTCATGGACACCGGGCGTGGGGCGTACTTCAGCTGGACATCGCGACGGGTGATGCTTCCGAGGACACTTACCGCGGTGGTCGCGGGCACCGCGTCGCGTTCGGGTCTGACGATGGATCGGCAGGTCGCCACGGCGACGGTGCGGGGGCGGCTGCTCGCATACCACGATGCGGACGGCGGCCACGACTACGTGGCGCTGATGGTCGGGGACGTGCAGGGCGGCGAGGACGTGCCGGTCCGCGCGGTCGGCGAGGAACGCCTGCTGCTGGAGGGTGGGCGCAGCGGACTGCCCGCGGAGATCCTCGTCGGCACCGACGACCTCGACGAGGCCGCCGAGCAACGCGAACTGGACCGGCAGCTGTGCTGCGACGGGCCGTTGCGGTGCCTGCTGTGTTGTTCCGGCGCACGGTCGGTGACCGTCGACTGGTGTTCGGTGGCCGCCGCCTGACCCGTCGGGGCGCGCGGACCGGGAACGAGACGTTGGTCACGATCGGGGGCGTCGACGTCGGTGGCGCCTACGTCGAACGATGGCCGACAGTCCCCATCGACCCGGGACCTCGGACCTGCATCCATGGTCCTGGAACAGGTTGCAGCCGAGACGTTTTCGAAAGCCGCAGACCGTCGCCGTAGCGCGCGTGACGCCTAGAGTCGAATCCCGGTCGTCCCCCCGGTACCGATCGGGAGAGGACACACGACGGAGGTGACGAACGCGGTGGATTCAAGGCAGTGCTCGCTGATCCGGTCCAACTTCGAGTCGCTGACCGACAGTCCCGACCGGACACACGCCCTGTCCAACTCGTTCTATTCGATCCTCTTCGCGCGCCATCCCGAGACACGCGAGTTCTTTCCCGCGACGATGGCCGGTCAGCGTGATCGGATCGTGCGCGGCCTGGCGCACATCGTCGACGGGCTGGACCGGCCGGAGTCGGTCCTGCCGCTGGTCCGGCAGCTCGGACGCGAGCACCGCAAGCACGGTCTCGACCCCTCCCGATTCGCCTGTCTCACCGAGGCACTGGCACTCGCGGTCGAACAGGCGAACGGCGAGGACTGGACCCGCGACCTCGCCGAATCATGGTGTACTGCACTAGATCTCATCACCACCGCGATGTCGGAGGCAGCCGAGGCCGACGAGGGGCCGGCCGCGTGGGTCGGCACCGTCATCGAGCATCGCCTGGTCACCGACGACATCGCCGTGATCCGATTGCAGCTCGACAAGCCGATGGATTACGTCGCCGGGCAGTACGTCAGCGTCCAGGTGCCGGGACGGCTGCGTATGTGGCGGTACCTGTCCCCGGCGACACCGGCCGACCGTACGGGGCTGATCGAGTTCCACGTCCGGCGCGTGTCCGGCGGCTGGGTCAGCCCGTCCATCGTCCGGCACACCCGGGTCGGGGAAACGTGGGTGCTCGGTTCACCCCTGGGCTCCCTCGGTGCTCGCGACGACGGCGACCGCGCGGGCCGCCCCCGCCTGATGATCGCGTCCGGCACCGGTATCGCACCGATCCGCGCGCAACTCATGGCGATGGCGCAACGGACCGACAACCTGCCCACGCACGTGTTCTACTCCGGGCACTTCCCCTACGACCTCTACGACCTGCCGACGCTCGAGTCCCTGGCCCGGATCTCCCCGTGGCTCACGGTGGTCCCGGTCGTCGAGAACGCGGAGACCCCGCTCTGGCACACCGGTCCGTCCGGCCCCGGCACCGCGGTGCGCGAGGGCGTCGTCGGGCAGGTCGTCGCGGAACACGGCACGTGGACCGACCACGACGTGCAGATCTGCGGATCACCGTCGATGGTGCGGGCCACCACGTTCCGCCTGCGCGCCGCGGGCGTGCCGGTCGCGCGCATCCACCACGACCCGCAGCCCTGACGCCCGCTCAGATGCCGGGGATGAATCCCGGGTAGACGTAGTGCCCGGGACCGCCACCCGGCAGCGTCGACCCGGTGACGGACGGGAAGTTGAACGGCAACCTCACGAGCTTGTGCGGGTTGCCGTCCAGGTCGGCCTGCCAGCAGTCCATCAGCACGCCGTGGAAGGCGGTGCACACGATGCGGGTGCTGTTGCCGAACGGCGAGGTCAGCCGATTCCGGGCGACCAGCGGATTCCAGAAGTCGGGGTTGTCCGGGGTGAGGAATCCGCTCGTCTCGTACGGACCGACGGCGCTGGGGCCGTCGGGCACCGGCGGCCATTCGTCGGCGGCGGCGATGCCCGCACCACCGACGCCGACGAGGCCGGCGCCCACCACGATCGCGGCGAGACGGGCGGCACGTCGAGCAGTTCTGCGCATGTTCGTGCCCACTTTCTCCCCGACCTCGGATTGCGAACTGTCACATCACCCTAACGGTGACGAGAGCTTCGTTCGGTCTATCGGGTGATGGTGTCCGTCACCGGGTGAGTGCGGGCTCCGACTCGGTGGCGAGCCAGGGCAGCTTGCCGGCGAGCAGTCCGTCGACGCTGAACTTGCCGGCACCGACGACCGCGAGCAGCAGCGCACCCGCGCCGAGCGCGAGGACCAGTTCGTATCCGCCGTCGGACACCCACAGGCCGTTGCCGATGTGCGTGATGAACAGCGCGCCGATCATGTTCAGGAACAACAGGCCGCCGACGATCGGGGTGAGCACGCCGACGATCAGTGCGAGGCCGCCGAGGACCTCGATCCAGGTCGCGAGGAAGGCGGACACCGCGGGCGCCGGCGCACCCATGGCTTCGAATCCCGCCTTGGTGCCTGTGTAGCCCCAGGAGTTGACCTTCTGCAGGCCGTGCGCGAGGAAGATGACGCCCAGCGCGATGCGGGCGAGGAGGATTCCGGTGTTGCGGACAGCGGGATTGTTCATTGTGAACCCTTCGGGACGGACGGACGCCGGCGCTCGCGCGGACACCCTAGATGGTTGATGCTTCAACCAGAAGGTACGGAGTCAAAGTTGACGTGTCAACCAGTTTTGATCGGCCGTTCCACTCAGCGGTACGCCGCGCTGTTCTCCAGCCCGTGTACCCCTCAGGCTGAGAGGCATGTCGCAGAGAATCGATACCGACACCGCCGCGATCGGCGAGGCCGCGGAGCGCCTGATCACCGCCGCGGCCAGCGGAGTGCCGTGCGCACCCATCCGTGACCTCATCGGGGCGACCGACATCGCGGTCGCCTACGAAGTGCAGAAACACCTCACCGAGGCGAAGCTCGCCGCAGGCGCGACGATCGTCGGCCGCAAGATCGGCCTGACATCGCCCGCGGTGCAGGCACAGCTCGGTGTCGACCGCCCCGACTTCGGTGTGCTGTTCGACGACATGGTCTACGACGAGGACACCGTCATCCCGATCTCGCGGCTGCTTCAGCCGAAGGCCGAGGCCGAAGTCGCCTTCGTGCTCGCCGAGGATCTCGCCGACGGTCCCCTCGACATCGAGCAGGTGCGCGGCGCGGTCGCCTACGCGGTCGCCGCCCTCGAGATCGTCGACAGCCGCGTCGCCGATTGGGACATCAAGTTCGCCGACACCGTCGCCGACAACGCGTCGAGCGGTGTCTACGTCCTCGGCGCCCGCCAGGTGACACTCGACGAGTTCGAGCCGATCGCCGCCGAGATGACCATGTCGATCAACGGCGAGACGGTGTCCACCGGCAACGGCGCGGCATGCCTCGGTGACCCCCTCAACGCCCTGTCCTGGCTCGCGCGCACCGCACGCGAGTTCGGCGAACCGCTGCGCGCCGGACAGGTCGTCCTCTCCGGCGCTCTCGGCCCCATGGCACCGCTGACCGGAGGCGACGTCGTCCGCGCCGACATCACCGGCCTCGGCTCGGTGACCGCGACATTCTCGAAGGAGGAACAGTGACAGACACGAACCCGGCACCGGCCGGTAAGAAGACCAAGGTCGCCATCATCGGCTCGGGCAACATCGGCACCGACCTGATGATCAAGGTGCTGCGGCTGAGCGACACGCTCGAAATGGGTGCGATGGTCGGTATCGACCCCGAATCCGACGGCCTCGCCCGCGCGAAGCGCCTGCGTGTGCCCACCACCCACGAGGGTGTCGACGGCCTCATCGCGATGGACAACTTCGACGAGATCGAGATCGTCTTCGACGCCACGAGCGCCAAGGCCCACGTCGCGAACGCCGAGAAGCTCGCCCCGCTCGGCAAGCTCCTCATCGACCTCACCCCCGCCGCCATCGGCCCGTTCGTGGTGCCCGCGGTGAACCTGGACGAGCACCTGACCGCGCACAACGTCAACATGGTCACGTGTGGCGGCCAGGCCACCATCCCGATCGTCTCCGCCGTCTCGAGTGTCACCCCGGTCCCGTACGCCGAGATCGTCGCGTCGATCGCGTCGAAGTCGGCCGGGCCCGGCACGCGCGCGAACATCGACGAGTTCACCGAGACCACGTCCCACGCGATCGAGAAGGTCGGCGGCGCCAGCCGGGGCAAGGCGATCATCATCCTCAACCCGGCCGAGCCGCCGCTGATCATGCGCGACACCGTGTTCTGCCTCATCGGCGATCCGTCCGAGGAGACGCACGAGCGCATCCGCACCTCCGTGAAGGACATGGTCGCCAAGGTCGCGACCTACGTTCCCGGCTACCGCCTCAAGCAGGAAGTGCAGATCAACCCGGTTCCCGAGGACCGGCCGGTGCACACCCTCGCTGGCGAAGCCCCTGTGACGCACCAGGTTTCGGTTTTCCTGGAGGTCGAGGGCGCAGCCCACTACCTGCCCGCGTACGCAGGCAATCTCGACATCATGACCTCGGCGGCACTGCGCGCCGCCGAACGCATGGCAATCCGTACCACCCCGGAGGTCTCCGCATGACCAAGATCTTCATTCAGGACGTCACCCTCCGTGACGGCATGCATGCCATCCGTCACCGCATCTCCCCCGAGGACGTCGGGCGGATCGTCGCCGCGCTCGACGCGGCCGGCGTCGACGCCATCGAGGTTGCCCACGGCGACGGTCTCGCCGGTGGTTCGGTGAACTACGGTCCGGGCAGCAACACCGACTGGGAGTGGATCGAGGCCGCCGCGGCGCACATCGAGAACGCGCGGCTCACGACCCTGCTGCTCCCGGGCGTCGGCACGATCGCCGAACTCCGCCGCGCCTACGATCTCGGTGTGCGCTCGGTCCGCATCGCGACGCACTGCACCGAGGCCGACGTGTCCGCCCAGCACATCGCGACCGCGCGTGAACTCGGCATGGACGTTTCGGGCTTCCTCATGATGAGCCACCTCGCCGAGGCCCCGCAGCTCGCCCAGCAGGCCAAGCTCATGGAATCCTATGGCGCACACTGCGTGTACGTCACCGACTCGGGCGGCCGCCTCACCATGAACGGTGTCCGCGATCGCATCCGCGCCTACCGCGACATCCTCGACGAGGGCACCGAGATCGGCATCCACGCCCACGAGAACCTCTCGTTGTCGGTGGCCAACTCGGTCGTCGCCGTCGAGGAGGGCGTCTACCGTGTGGACGCGTCCCTCGCGGGACACGGTGCGGGGGCGGGCAACTGCCCGATCGAACCGTTCATCGCGGTCGCGAACATCAACGGCTGGGAGCACGGCTCCGACCTGTTCGCACTGCAGGACGCCGCCGACGACATCGTCCGTCCCCTGCAGGACCGCCCGGTCCGCGTGGACCGTGAGACCCTCACCCTCGGCTACGCCGGTGTGTACTCGAGCTTCCTGCGCCACGCCGAGGCCGCGTCCGAGCGGTACGGCGTCGACGTCCGCACGATCCTGCTCGAGGTCGGTCGCCGCCAGCTCGTCGGTGGCCAGGAGGACATGATCGTCGATATCGCACTCGACCTGGTCGGTGCCGCGAGCTGAACGCTCGACCTCGTCGAACCACGGGTGATCTCCCGGCCGGGTGCCCGGCCGGGAGATCACCCGTTCCAGGCTCCGCTGCGCAGCCGTCGATCCGCTCCGGAGATCGGCAGGAGCATCACCGAGGTTCGCCGGACCCGGCCGGAGTGTCGATCTACTTCTGGTCCTCGGCCCGGCCCACGCCGCTCTGGTGCGCCGGGCCCACACCCTCCTCGGACTGCTCCGTCCGCGGCCCCTGATCGGCCGGTTGCTCGTCGGCAGGCGAGGCGACCGCGCCGCGGGGAGTCTCCTGCGGATCCGGGGCCAACCGTTGCGAAGTGTCCACGTGTTCGTCGTGTTCCGGCCGGCCTTCTGCGGTCGAGGTCGTGCGTCCCTCGTAAGGTGGAATCGCCGGTTCGGCGTCGCCGGGAGGGAGTGAACCCCCACCACCCGCGCCCGCGGACTCGTCGTCCGCTCCGCTCGATTGCATCTCCTCCTGGTCGAACGATCCGGCGGGCCGATCGGCCGGTCCACCGCCGGCCTCGTCGGCCCCGGTATCGCGCGATCCCTTCGGGCCACGCTCCGATTGGGGTTCTTCCTGCAGGTGCCGTCCCGGTTCGGTGCCCATGATTCCTCCTCGCCGACCGTGACCGTCGGCTGCTCACACAATTCGTCGAGACGAGCCGGCTGGGGCTCGGGCTCTCGACCGGATGCGGTCCGCCGGTGGTCCGGGAGGTCTTTCGCCACCACTCGGGATCGTGCGGACCTGAGTTGTCCACCTCGTTTCCTGGCGGATTTCCGCGCCTTCGCCCGCGACCGGTGTCCATCGGGGTCGCCGGGGCGAAAATCCCATGACAGTGATGCCCCGTGTAGACGAACCCAAACAGGGCGCAAGCATGGGCCGGCAGGTCCCTGCTCACGGAGCAGGCGTTTCGGTGAGCAGGCGTTGCCGGTGGGCGGCGCGCCGGATCTGAAGGATCCGCACGGCGCCGGCGAGCGCGATGATCGCCGCCCCGGCGAGCGCGGCGAAGAGCAGTGCCACTCCGAGTGGGAGCGTGAACTCCCATGCAAACAGTTCGAGGGTGGCCTCGTCGAGGTTCTGCAGCACGAACACCAACAGCAACAACAGAACGATGATCCCGACGACCAACCCGGTCCAGATCGCACCGGTACGGGTGCCTTTGATGCCTTTGCCACGGGCGACGTCCGCGCTCAGTCCCCGATCGGGTTCGGCGGACGCGGGCGTCGCAGGCCGCTCGGGATCCGGAGGTCGACGCGATTCGGACCCGTACCCGTCGTTCGGCCCGTTCGTTGCGGTGCTCATGCATCCCGGATACCCACCCGGCCCGATATTCACCCGGCCCGCTCGGCACTCCCGTCGTCGGGCTCGCGCACACCGTGAGAGGGGCAGGCGTCGTCCGTAACCGCGGTTGACGACAGAAATGCCGGCCGGGCCGCGGGACGGCCGATCAGGAGCGCTGCGCGGTACGCAGGCGCTGCTCCCACCGCTCGGCTTCGGCTTCGTCCATACCGAGGATCAGCGCGTCACGCTTGTGCCCCGCGAGTTCGATGCACACCGCGGACTGCCCGCGCCGGACGGAAACGAGGGTGTTACGCCCGGGGGCCCGCCAGCTACCGATCTTGCGCACGCCCGGCAGCCCGAGTCCGGGGGCGCGAATTCCTCGCGGAGCGGCGAGACCATCGGTGCGTACCTCGACATTCCGGATCGCACTCAGCGGCACATCGACGTCGCCGATGAGCCCGGCGACCTTCTCGAGCAGGGTGAAGCGCACCTGCAGGGTTCCGTTTGTGATCTCCATTGTTGTCATGACCGTTATTATTCTCATTGTTGAGAACAATATCAATTGTGAGAAGATAGCTGCCGGAGGGGAGAACATGACCACCGCAGAACTGTTGTTGCACCCGGTGCGGCTGCGAATAGTCCAGGCACTGCTCGGCGACCGCACCGCGACCACCGCGCAACTACGCACCCTTCTCGACGACGTCTCCCCCGCAACCCTGTATCGGCAGATCTCGACACTCGTCGACGCAGGCGTCCTCGAGGTCGTGTCCGAGCGTCGCGTGCGGGGGACCGTCGAACGCACCTTCCGTCTCGTCGTCGAGCGCGCACAGGTGAACGCGGAGGAAGCCGAAGCGATGAGCAGCGACGATCACCGCCGCGCATTCCTCGTCTTCACCGCGCAACTGCTCGCGGACTTCGATGCCTACCTCGACAGCCCCGGCCGACGAGACCTCGCCGAGGACGTCGTCGGCTACCGGCAAGCGGCCCTCGACCTGACCGACGACGAGGCCTTGTCTCTCGTCACAGAGATGGAACAGGTGCTGACGCGTTATCTGGAGCTCGGCCCCGGCGCAGGGCGTCGCCGCCGATTGCTCAGCCGGGTCATCATGCCGGTCGGCGACATCGAAAGCTGAGAGGCCGCGTCTCCCACCGGCCGCGCGCGACGGGCGGCTCGGGTGCGGACCGTTGCCACGACGGGTACATCCGTGCAATGGCACCGCTCCGTATCGCCGTCACCGGCGCCACCGGCAACGTCGGGACCGCCCTTCTCGCGCAGTTGTCGTCCATGCGTGAGACATACGAGGTCGTCGCCGTCGCGCGTCGCGTCCCACCCTCGATCGGGCCGTATCGGCACGCATGCTGGCATGCGGTCGACGTGGGAGATTCGGACGCCGAGGAAATGTTGTGCCGGGCCTTCGACGCGGCCGACGCCGTGGTCCACCTCGCGTGGGGGTTCCAGCCGTCGCATCGCCCGGACCTTCTGCGGCGCACCGCGATCGGCGGCACCCGCGCGGTGATGGCCGCCGCGGCGCGGGCGGGTGTCACCCACGTGGTGCACATGTCCTCGGCCGCCGTCTACGCACCCGGCGCGCACGGCCGGAAAGTCGACGAATCATGTCCGGCGACAGGAATTCCCACGTCCCAGTACAGCACCGACAAGGTCGAAGCGGAAAGGATCGTCGCCGAGTCCGCGCGTCCGGCAGGAGCACCCGAGATCACGATACTGAGGCCGGGCCTGGTCGGGCAGGTCGCTGCCGGCGCAGCGCTGCGCCGGTATGCGATGCCCGGCTGGGTGCCGGCGACGGCCCTGCGTAGGCTCCCCGTCGTGCCGCTCGATCCGTCCGTCGCGCTCCCCGCCGTGCACGCGGCGGACGTCGCCACAGCCGTCGAACATGCACTGGCCGCGCCCGGCGCCGGGGTGGTGAACCTCGCCGCCGCCGATCCGGTCCGCGCGGCGGACGTCGTCGAATCCCTGCACGCCCGACCCTGGACGATCTCGCGTCGAACCCTGCGCATCCTCACGCAGGCCACCTGGCGGGCACACCTGCAACCGGTGCACGGCGGCTGGATCGATCTCCTCTACGACACCCCCCTGCTCGACTGCGACCGGGCCGAGCGGGTACTCGATTGGTCTCCGGCCATCCCCGGCCGGGAAGTGTGGCGGGAAACGATCGCGGGTATGCGCTTCGGTGCGAGCGGAACGGGTCCGGTTCTCGGAGCCCGTAGCCCCCGAGAGATGATTGCCGCTCTCGTCGCCGGCGGTACGGTCGGTCGGCGACCGGTGCCGTGACGGCGAGTGGCAATCGTCGGAAAGAGGTGGGACGGTGGGACGAACGGCGGTTCGGAAGACCCGGGTGAGCTGTGACCGGGTATGGGAGGTGCTGTCCGAAGGGTGGATATTTCCCAGTTGGGTGGTGGGCGCCTCGCGGGTGCGGGCGGTCGATGCCGAGTGGCCGCGCGTGGGCGCGCGGATCCACCATTCGGTGGGGATGTGGCCCGCGCTTCTGGACGACTCCACGGAAGTCGTCGGTTCCGTCCCGGGGGTGGAACTCCTACTTCATGCCCGGGCCTGGCCCTTCGGCACCGCCGAGATCAGGATCCGGCTCCGCGAACGCGACGGCGAATGCGAGATCGAGATGATCGAGCACGGGATCAGCCGCCCGGAGTCGTGGCTCCCCGACTCTCTCCAGGATTGGGCGGTGTACCCGCGCAATCGGGAGTGCCTGCGCCGGCTGGCGTTGATCGCCGAGCGCGCGACCGATCCGTCGGCAGGTGACGTGTGAGCACTGCCGGCGAGCGGGTCGACGCGGTCGTCGTCGGGGCGGGTCCGAACGGCTTGACCGCGGCCGCTCTGCTCGCGGACGCCGGCTGGGACGTCCTCGTCCTCGAAGCCCAGCCCGAGCCGGGAGGAGCGGTCCGTACCGCAGAACTTCACCCCGGTTACCGCGCCGACCTCTTCAGCGCCTTCTACCCGCTGGCCGCGGTCTCTCCCGCCTTCACCGAATTGGATCTTGCGGCCCACGGGCTGTCGTGGTCCAGGTCCCCCGCGGCATTCGGACATCCGCGCGCGCCGGAGGACGAGGACGCGGTGACACTGCGGGCCACGGCACAGGAGACCGCACAGGACCTCGAGCGGCGGTGCGCCGGCGACGGGGATACGTGGATGCGCCTCCACGAGCAGTGGTCCACGATTCGCGAGCCCTTCCTGCGGATGTTGCTCGGTCCGTTCCCGCCGATTCGGAGTCCGCTCACGGCGCTGCGCCGCCTCGGCCCCGGCGAGGCCCTCCGCTTCGTCCGCATGCTGGCGCTGCCGGCGCGACGGATGGCCCAGGAACTGTTCGGCGGAGAGAGTGCCGGACTGTTGTTCCAGGGCAATGCCGCGCACGCCGATATTCCGGTCGACGCCGCCGGCAGCGGCCTGATGGGCTATCTGCTCACGATGGTCGGTCAGGACGTCGGGTTCCCCGTTCCGACGGGAGGGGCGGGCGAGCTGACGGCCGCGCTGGTGCGACGCGCTACCAGCGCCGGTGCCGAACTGCGTTGCGGCCGTGAGGTGGAACGCCTCGTGCTCGGGGACGGTGCGACGACCGTGCGCACCACGGGCGGCGAGCGCATCACCGCGCGGCGGGCCGTGCTGGCCGACGTGTCGGCGACCGCGCTGTACGGGAAGCTGCTCCCGCCGGAGGCTCTCCCGGACCGCGTCCGGCGCGACCTGCAACGGTTCGAGTGGGACACCTCGGTCGTGAAGGTGAACTACGCGATGTCCCAGCCGATTCCGTGGCGTTCACCGAGCCTGCGCAGCGCGGGTACCGTGCATCTCGGCGCGGACGGCAACGGACTGGTCCGCTGGGGAGCGGATCTCGGCACGGGCACGGTGCCCCGCTCGCCGTTCGTGGTCCTCGGCCAGATGACCACCGCAGATCCCACCAGATCACCGACGGGAACCGAGAGTGCCTGGGCATACACGCATCTCCCGCGGGGTGTCTCGGACGACGACGCCGCGACCGCCCTCGCTCAGCGCATGGACGAGACGCTCGAGGAGCACGCCCCCGGTGCGCTTGCCAATGTCGTCCATCGCAGCGTGCAGCTGCCCGGCGATCTCGAGCGCGCCGACGCCAATCTGGTCGGCGGGGCGGTCAACGGCGGAACGGCACAACTGCACCAGCAATTGGTGTTCCGTCCGCTCCCCGGTCTCGCGGGGCCGCGTACGGCGGTGGACCGCGTGTACCTCGCCGGTGCGGCAGCGCACCCCGGCGGGGGTGTGCACGGGATGTGCGGCGCGCACGCCGCCGCAGCAGCGCTCGCCGATCACGGTGTCACCGGGCGACTGCGTGGACGGGTTCGGGGCATGATCGCGCATGCGCTCGCCGACTGACGTGTCCGGACTGCCCGGGCGACATCAGCGGCCACGGCGGGCATCATGGATGAATACCCATGTCCCTCCGCAGCCGGGAGCCGAGATGCCGCCGAAGCGTCCGCCGCAGTCGTCGTACCGCAACGGCACAGGCAGCATCGCCCTGATCACGGGCATCGTCGCGCTCGTGTTCGCGTTCGTTCCGATCGTCGGAGATCTCGTCACCGTTCCCACCGGGATCGTGGCGGTCGTGTGCGGCTGGGTCGGGTTCAGCCGCGCGGACAGGGGACTGGCGTCGAACCACCGCGAGGCGCTGACCGGTCTCGCGCTGGGCACCGCGGCGCTGTTCGTCGTCTTCCTCGTCTTCGTCGCGACGCACGCGCCCGGCGGCTGAGCGGCGTCAGTCCCGGTCTGCGAACCCTCGCAGGGTGGTGACCATCCGGTGCAGGTCTGCGAGGGTGACCCACAGGGTGCGCACCTCGTCCTCGAATCGCTGTGCACTGACGGGGAATCCGTTCCGGTGTTCGTCGGCGGCACAGCGTTCGGCGAATCCGATCCTCTCGGTAACCTGCTCGAACTCGCGCTCGAGCAGACCGAGGAAGATCCTGGCCTGAACCCGGTCGGCTGGGTTCGACGAGGCCGGATCCGCCCCGTGGGCGAATGTCCCTGCGCGGACGGCTGCGCCGGTCACGACAATTCGAGCGCAGCGTCACGGACGGTGTCGAGTGCGCTCACCGGATACTGACCGGCAGGAGCGACGTGGAGGAGGAGCGTGGTCGTCGGGCGCGGATAGCGGTGCCGCGCACAGGCGTCGTCGAGGCAACTCTCGATGGACGCGCCCGGATCCGTCCCGTCGGCGATGGAAAGGGCCAGCTGGGTGAGCGTCACACCGCGGCTGCGACGGATCTGCTCCATCGCCGCGATCGCGCGGTCGATGCACGTCTCCAGGCACCGGGCTCCCCCTCCCCGTGCCTCGAGGGCACAGCTCGTCCCGGCCAGACGCAGATGTGGCTGCTGCAGCACCCGGTCGACGGCGGCATCGAGCGCCTCGGGATCCGTCGAGATCTCGGACACATCGAGCCAGACGTTCTGCTGCGGCGACAGGCGGGCGAACAGGTGCCGACGGTAGAGCATGGCGCACTCTCCTTGATGCGTGGGCCTGCCCGGTGCAGGTTCCACTTCCATCCCTACCGGGCCGGACATCGGCGCCAGCGCGTCTTGACGTTTTTCCTACGCACCACACCGGAAGCTTGACGTATCGCTTACACGTGGCGCGGGAATCACATTCCGGGTTGTGGGCGTATAGATTTCGCAATTTTCCGATCGCACGCCTTCCAGGTGCGCCGGGGCGAGCCGATGCTCGTCGTGCCGACCTCCCGAAACCCCGAATGCGAAGGATCCTCGTCCCGTGAACGACTTGCCGACCGCGTGGTTGCTCATCGGTGCTTTCCTGGCAACCGCACTGATCATCCGCTACCTCAACACCCACCCGAGTGCACCCGGGAGACGTGCGGTACATCGCACCCGCCGCGAACGCCCGCCGTCACCGACCGGCGCAAGAAATTCGTAAGGACATCGTCCGAATGCGTCAAGATTCCGCATGGATCCGGGCGAATGACCCCGAAAGGTGCAACCGTGTGAATCCGGCGCCGTCCGGCGCCGGATCATCTTCTACGGCAAGGGAAGACAAGATGGCCGACACCGCGTTCGTGGTGCTGTTCCTGGCAGGGTTCGGATTGTGCATGTTGATCCTGCGCGCGCTGCATTCCCGAGGTGAGCAGCGGTGACGTGGGCCGGGATCGCGAGCATCGCGCTCGTGGTGATCGCGGTCGCACTGGTGGCGTATCTGCTGATGGCGCTACTCGATCCGGAGAGGTTCTGAAAATCAGATGAATCCTGCTGTTGCTGCGGGACTGCAGATCGCCCTGGTGGTCGCGGTCCTCGCATTGGCATACGTTCCACTCGGCGACTACATGGCACGGGTGTACACCACCGACTCCGGCACACAGTGGAAGGACCTGCGGATCGAGTCGCTGATCTACCGGCTGTGCCGGATCGACCCCCGATCCGAGCAGACCTGGTTCGGATACGCCGCAAGTGTGCTCGGTTTCTCCCTGGCGAGCGCGTTGTTCCTGTACCTGCTCCAACGCGTCCAGGGCGTCCTGCCCTTCGGCAACGGATTGGGTGGGGTCAGCCCGGCGGTCGCGTTCAACACCGCGATCTCCTTCGTCGCCAACACCAACTGGCAGTCCTACGTTCCCGAGACCACGATGAGCCACCTCACCCAGTCCGCCGGGCTCGCGGTGCAGAACTTCGTGTCCGCAGCGGTCGGGATGTCCGTGGCCGTCGCACTGATCCGCGGTCTCGTGCGCGTCGGTCGGGGCGGCGAGATCGGCAACTTCTGGGTGGATCTCGTCCGCGGTACCCTGCGGATCCTGCTGCCGCTGGCATTCGTGATCGCGCTGATCCTGCTGAGCCAGGGCGTGATCCAGTCGTACCGCAGCGGCTTCACAGCCACCGGCCTCGACGGACAGACGCTCACCACCGCACTGGCACCGGTCGCATCGCAGGAGGCGATCAAGGAACTCGGCACCAACGGCGGCGGAATCCTCGCCGCGAACTCGGCCCACCCGTTCGAGAACCCGACCCCGATCAGCAACATCGTGGAGATCCTCGCGATCCTGCTCATCCCCGTCGCGTTGACGCGCACGTTCGGCACCATGATCGGCAACCGCAAGCAGGGCCTGACCGTTCTCGCCGTGATGACCGCCCTGTTCGGCACCCTGCTCGCGGTGACGCTGGCCGCCGAGTCCGGAACCCGGGGTGTCGCGGCGAACGCCGCCGGCGCGATGATGGAAGGCAAGGAAGTCCGGTTCGGGATCCCGGGTTCGGCGTTGTTCGCCGTCGCGACCACGGGCACGAGCACCGGCGCCGTGAACTCCGCGCACGACAGCATGTCCCCGCTCGGAGGCGGTGCCGTGCTCCTGAACATGCTGCTCGGCGAGATCGCGCCGGGCGGAGTGGGCACCGGCCTGTACGGCATGCTCGTGCTGGCGATGATCGCGGTGTTCGTCGGCGGTCTCCTCGTCGGCCGCACGCCGGAGTTCCTGGGCAAGAAGCTCGGCAGGCGTGAGATCACGCTCGCGGCGCTCAGCGTGCTGGTGATGCCGGCGCTCGTGCTGACCGGCACCGCGATCACCGTGATCCTCTCGTCGACCACCGGCTACCTGGGCAACTCGGGCGATCCCGGAACCCCGGGCGCCATCCACGGCTTCTCCGAGGTGCTGTACGCGTTCACCTCGGCGTCGAACAACAACGGCAGCGCCTTCGGCGGGCTCACCGTCACCAGCGACTGGTTCCAGGCCTCCCTCGGCATGTGCATGCTGCTCGGCCGGTTCCTGCCGATCGTGTTCGTCCTGGCCCTGGCCGGCTCCCTCGCGACCCAGCGCCGCACCCCCGCCGGAGCGGGAACACTACCCACCACCGGCGTCGCGTTCGCGGGTCTGCTGACGGGCACGACCGTCCTCGTGGCGGCCCTGACCTTCTTCCCCGCGCTGGCGCTGGGACCGATCGCGGAGGCGCTGCAGTGACCGCCACCCGACACCACCATTCGTTCCGCCGCCTCGCGGCGCAGATCACGGAGATACTTCGTTGACCCTCGACCTTCGTCCCGACGGGGAGACCACGTCGTCCCGTCCACACCGCGTGGCGGGTGGGGCGTTCAGCACACGCCAACTGGCGGATTCGTTGCCGGGCGCGTTCCGCAAACTCGATCCCCGGCACGTGGCCCGGAATCCCGTGATGTTCGTCGTGCTCGCCGGTTCGGTGATCGCCACCGTCGCGGCGATCGTCGAACCCACCCTGTTCGCCTGGTCGATCGCGGCATGGCTGTGGTTCACCGTGCTGTTCGCCAATCTCGCCGAATCCGTCGCCGAGGGTCGCGGCAAGGCCCAGGCCGCAAGCCTGCGACAGGCCAAGCAGGACACCGTCGCCCGCCGGCTCACCGACTCCGGAGACGAAGTGTCCGTGCCGGCCACCGACCTGCAGGTCGGGGATCTGGTAGTGGTCGAGGCCGGGCAGGTGATCCCCGGTGACGGCGACGTGATCGACGGGGTCGCCACCGTCGACGAGTCCGCCATCACCGGCGAATCCGCGCCCGTGATCCGCGAATCGGGTGGCGATCGCTGCGCCGTGACCGGCGGCACCACGGTGCTCTCCGACCGCATCGTCGTGCAGATCACCGCTCCTCCCGGGGAAACATTCGTCGATCGGATGATCGCTCTCGTCGAGGGTGCGGCCCGCCGCAAGACACCGAACGAGATCGCCTTGAACATCCTGCTCGCGGCACTGACGATCATCTTCGTGCTCGCGGTCGTCGCGATCGGGCCGATGAGCGCGTACGCCGGTGCTGAGCAGGGCCCCGTGGAGCTGATCGCCCTGCTGGTGTGCCTGATCCCGACGACGATCGGGGCACTGTTGTCGGCGATCGGCATCGCGGGCATGGACCGGCTGGTCCAGCGCAACGTGCTGGCGATGTCCGGGCGCGCCGTCGAAGCCGCCGGCGACATCGACACGCTGCTGCTGGACAAGACCGGAACCATCACGTTCGGCAATCGCCGGGCCACCGCCCTGCACGCGGCACCCGGGGTCGCCGACGACGACCTCGCCGCCGCCGCGCGTCTGTCCAGTCTCGCGGACGGCACCCCGGAGGGCCGCAGCATCGTCGACCTGTGCGCCGAGCGCTATCACCTGGACCCGAGCCCGTCGGCCGCCGAGCGTTCCGCCGAGTTCGTCCCCTTCACCGCGCAGACCCGGATGAGCGGACTCGATGCCGCCGGCCCTGCCGACGGCACACCGGTCCGGATCCGCAAGGGCGCCGCCGACGCGGTGGCGCGCTGGATGCGGGACCACGACGCCGAGATGTCGGTGGCCGTCACCGATCTCGTCACCGACATCGCCCAGCGCGGCGGTACACCCCTCGTGGTCGCTCGTGGTTCGGGTGGAGCCGCGACCGTTCTCGGTGTCGTGGAACTCTCCGACGTCGTCAAACCCGGTATGGCCGAACGGTTCGCGCAGCTGCGTGCGATGGGAATCCGCACGGTCATGATCACCGGTGACAATCCGCTGACGGCGAAGGCGATCGCCGGTGAGGCCGGAGTGGACGACTTCCTGGCCGAGGCGACCCCGGAGGACAAGCTGGCACTGATCCGCGCCGAACAGCAGGGCGGGCGGCTGGTCGCGATGACCGGCGACGGCACCAACGACGCTCCCGCGCTCGCGCAGGCGGACGTCGGGGTCGCGATGAACACCGGCACCTCGGCCGCGAAGGAAGCCGGCAACATGGTCGACCTCGACTCCGACCCGACCAAGCTGATCGAGATCGTCGAGATCGGCAAGCAGTTGCTGATCACCCGCGGCGCCCTGACCACCTTCTCGCTCGCGAACGACCTGGCCAAATACTTCGCGATCCTGCCCGCGCTCTTCAGCGGGATCTATCCGCAGCTGGCAGGACTGAACATCATGGGCCTGGCGACGCCGCAGTCCGCGATCCTGTCGGCGGTGATCTTCAACGCGCTCGTGATCGTGGCGTTGATCCCGTTGGCACTCAAGGGTGTCCGTTATCGTCCGGCGAGCGCGTCGTCGCTGCTGGGACGCAACCTGCTCGTGTACGGACTCGGCGGTGTCGTCACGCCCTTCGTGGGTATCTGGCTGATCGATCTCGTCGTCCGACTCGTCCCTGGAATGGGGTAGCACACAATGTATTCGACGAATCTTCTCCGCCAGTTCCGAGTGGGATTCTTCGTGCTGATCGCGCTCACCGTCATCGTCGGCGGCGCCTACCCGACGGCGGTCTGGGCAGTGAGCCGGATCGGCACGGCCGGCGCTGAGGGATCGGAACTGACCGACGCGCACGGCTGCGTGGTCGGCAGCCGATTGGTCGGAGTGGATCCACAGGTCGCCCCCGGGCAACCCGACCCCTTCTTCCATCCGCGCGTGGTGGGGTCCGTCGCCGACGACGATCCCTTCGCGCCGGGCGATCCGGCGGCGGCCCTGCCGTCCAACCAGGGACCGAGCAGCGAGGCGCTCGCCGGTTTCGTCGACGCCCGTCGTGCCGCGATCGCGGCACGCGAACAGGTCCCCGCCGACCGGGTGCCGGTCGATGCCGTCACCGGCTCCGGCTCCGGGATCGATCCCCACATTTCTCCCGCGTACGCCGAGCTGCAGGCGCCGCGCGTCGCACGCGAAACCGGCCTGGGACAGGACCGGGTTCGGGCACTGGTCGCAGAACACACCGAGGGGCGGCAGCTCGGCTTCCTCGGCGCCGAGCGAGTGAACGTACCGGAACTGAATGTGGCACTAGGCTTGACAGCACCCGGCTGCTCCGGTGAGGCAGCCGTACCGACCGGTTCGTGAGGAGACGGATGAGCGCCACCGGTTCGCCACCACGGCGAGGAAAGCTCCGGATCTACCTGGGCGCCAGCCCTGGCGCGGGCAAGACCTACGCGATGCTGGGCGAGGCCCACCGGCGGATCGCCCGCGGAGCCGACGTCGTGGTCGCGATCGTGGACACCCACGGTCGCGCGCACACAGCGGAACGACTCGGCAGTCTGGAAATCGTTCCGCCGCAGCGGATCGAGTATCGCGGATCGATGTTCGAGGAACTGGATCTCGATGCCGTGCTGGCCCGCCGCCCGGCGGTGGCGCTGGTCGACGAACTCGCCCACACCAATGTGCCGGGCAGCCGACACGAGAAGCGATGGCAGGACGTCGACGAACTGCTCGACGCCGGGATCGATGTGCTCTCCACCGTCAACATCCAACATCTCGCCTCACTCAACGACGTGGTCGAACAGATCACCGGCGTGGTGCAGCGCGAGACGATCCCGGACGAAGTGGTCCGTCGCGCCGAGCAGGTCGAACTCGTCGACATCACCCCGCAGGCGTTGCAGCGGCGCCTGGCGCACGGCAACGTCTACGCCCCGGAGAAGATCGATGCCGCACTGCGGAACTATTTCCGGGAAGGCAACCTGACCGCGCTGAGGGAGATCGCGTTGCTGTGGCTCGCCGATCAGGTCGATGTCGCGTTGGCCAAATACCGGGACGAGCACGCGATCACCGCGACGTGGGAGACACGGGAACGCGTGGTCGTCGCGGTGACCGGCGGGCCGGAGTCGGACACGCTGGTGCGGCGGGCCAGCCGGATCGCAGCCAAGGCCAGCGCCGAGCTGCTGGTCGTGCACGTAGTGCGCGGGGATGGGCTGGCCGGGGTGGCCGCGCCGCAGATGGGGTCGGTGCGCGCGCTGGCGACGAGCCTGGGCGCCAGCATGCACAGTGTGGTCGGAGACGACGTGCCCGGAGCACTGCTGGATTTCGCGCGGGAGGTCAACGCGACGCAGCTCGTCATCGGCACGTCGCGGCGATCACGGTGGGCCCGGATCGTCGACGAAGGTATCGGTGCGGCCGTGGTGCGCGAATCCGGAAAGATCGACGTACACATGGTCACACACGAGCACACCGCTGCCCCACCACGAATGGCGTTGGGCGGCCGGCGCGACCGGCGAGTGCAGTCGTGGATCGCCGCGTTCCTCATCCCGCTGGGCGCCACCGCCCTCCTCGCCGGGATCGATCGGGTCACCGGCGTCGCCGGCCAGAACGCCCTGTTCTTCGTCGTGGTCCTGGCGGTGGCGTTGTTCGGCGGCATCGGCCCGGCGATCGTGGCGGCACTGTTGTGCGGACTGCTGCTGAATTTCTTCTTCACCGAGCCGCTCTACAGCTTCACCATCGCCCAACCGGACAACTTCGTCACGACGGTGGTACTGCTCGTGATCGCCGTGGCGGTTGCGGCGCTCGTCGATGCCGCGGCCGCACGCAGCCGCGAGGCACGACTGGCCGCCCAGGAGGCGGAGCTGCTCGCGATGTTCGCCGGAGCCGTGCTGCGCGGCGCGGACGTACCACGACTGCTCGAGAAGGTGCGGGAAACGCACACGCAACGAGGGGTGAGCCTGGTCCGCACCGACAGCGAGCCGCCTCTGGTTCTGGGAACGGCCGGCTCGGCACCACCGATGACACTCGGAGCGGCCGATACCGTCTGCGACGTGGAGGGCAGCCACTACGCACTCCTCCTCAGCGGACCTCGACTGCGCGCCCGCGACCGGCGGGTTCTCACCGCGGTGGCCGGCCAGGCCGCCGCGCTGGTCCGACAGCAGGAACTCACCGCCGAAGCCGCGCGGGCCTCCGCCCTGAGCGAAACCGACCGCTTGCGACGCCTGCTGCTATCGGCCGTCGGCCACGACCTCCGCACTCCGCTCGCCGCCGTCAAGGCCTCGGTGTCGAGCCTGCGCAGCACGGACATCGCGTTCTCGCCCGAGGACACCGCGGAACTGCTCGCCACCATCGAGGAATCCACCGACCAGCTCACCCGTCTGGTGGCGAATCTGCTCGACTCGTCCCGGCTCGCTGCGGGTGTGGTCACACCGCTCCTTGCACCCGTCTACGTCGACGAGGTCGTGCACGGAGCCCTCGCCGGACTGTCCAGCGGTGGACCCGACACCGAGAGGAACATCCGCGAACGGGTCGAGATCGACGTCGCCGACACCATGGTCGACGCCGACGCGGCACTGCTCGAACGGGTGCTGGCGAACCTGCTCGACAACGCCCTGCGCTACGCCCCCACCGGACCGATCCGCGTCGGTGCAGGCTCCTCGGGTGGCCGGATCACGATCGCCGTCGCAGACTGCGGGCCCGGGCTCGCACAGGACGACGACGTCTTCACGACCTTTCCCCGGTCTGGTGACCGGCACAGGACCGGCGGGGCGGGGGTCGGGTTGACCGTCGCCCGTGGGTTCGTCGAAGCGATGGGCGGTACCATCACCACCACCGACACTCCCGGCGGCGGCACCACCATGATCGTCGACCTCGCTGCGCCCGTGAAGGAACACCCGTGACCCGCATCCTCGTCGTCGACGACGAACCCCAGATCGCGCGGGCGCTCCGCATCAACCTCACCGCGCGCGGCTACGAGGTGATCACCGCCGCCGACGGCGCGAGCGCATTGCGCGCCGCGGCCCAACGGAACCCCGACGTGATCGTGCTCGATCTGGGACTGCCCGACCTCGACGGCATCGAAGTACTCGCCGGCCTGAAGGGCTGGTGCACCGCACCGGTGATCGTGCTGTCCGCGCGCACCGACTCGGCCGACAAGGTCGCGGCCCTCGATGCCGGCGCCGACGACTACGTGACGAAGCCGTTCGGAATGGAGGAGTTCCTCGCGCGTATCCGCGCCGCCGCACGCCGCGGCGCCGCGGCCGCGGATTCGACCGAACCGACCGTCGAGACAAACGATTTCACCGTCGATCTCGTAGCCAAGAAGGTTTCCCGCCATGGCGCCACCGTCCACCTGACCCCGACGGAGTGGGGAATGCTGGAAATGCTGGTTCGCAATCGCGGCAAGCTCGTGGGGCAGCGTGAACTGTTGACGGAACTGTGGGGACCGACCTATGTCGACCAAACACACTATCTGCGTGTCTATCTCGCACAGTTGCGCCACAAACTCGAACCCGATCCCGCGCTCCCCCGCCATCTGATCACCGAACCGGGGCGGGGATATCGGTTCGAGGTCTAGT
>NZ_BCXI01000033.1 GCF_001895025.1 Rhodococcus zopfii NBRC 100606 = JCM 9919 | reverse complement strand
GGGGGGTGGCGGTCGAGTGTGGCGGCGTCGTTGCTGCGGGCGCAGGGTTTCGAGAATGTTTCGGATCTGCTCGGTGGTTACAACGCGTGGGCCGAGGCGCACGTCCCGGCCTGATCGTTTCCGGCCGTTCGGCCGGGGTTGTCGGTGACTGTTCTTTCGATCCCAGGAGGATTCCATGTGTTATCCCGTCACCTGTTCGCGTTGCGGCAAGACCGGTTGGGGAGGTTGTGGACAGCACGTCGATGCGGTGATGCGTTCGGTGCCCGCCGCCGACCGCTGTACCTGCGGTCAGGATGCGCCGGCCCGAGGTGAGCGTCGGACCTTACGTTCACTCTTCCGTCGCTGACCCGCCGGTCGGCCGGTGCGCTGCGGTCGGATCGCTAGTATCGCTGGATGGCCGGATCTTCGCGGAAGTCTGGAGTGCTGACCTCGCAGGGGGAGGACTTCCCCCGCTGGTATCAGGACGTTCTGAACAAGGCGGAGTTGGCGGACAACGGCCCGGTCCGTGGGACCATGGTGATCCGACCGTATGCGTATGCACTGTGGGAACACATGCAGGCAGCGGTGGACGCAAGAATCAAAGCTGCAGGTGCCGAAAATGTCTATCTGCCTTTGCTCATTCCCCAGTCCTACCTCGAGCGGGAAGCCGAACACGTCGAGGGATTCAGCCCGGAGCTGGCGGTGGTCACCCACGCCGGCGGGAAGGATCTCACCGAACCCGCCGTCGTGCGCCCGACGAGCGAGACGGTGTTCGGTGAGCTGATGGCCAAATGGGTGCAGTCGCATCGTGATCTGCCGATGCGGTTGAATCAGTGGGCCAATGTGGTGCGTTGGGAGATGCGCCCGCGGATCTTCCTGCGTACGAGCGAGTTCCTCTGGCAGGAGGGCCATACCGCCCACGCCACCAGCGATGAGGCCGGTGCCTTCGCCCGCCGGATTCACCTCGACGTCTATCGGGACTTCCTCGAGAACATGCTCGCAATCCCCGTCCTGGTCGGGGTGAAGACCGAGCGGGAAAGGTTCGCCGGTGCAGTGACCACCATGACGTGCGAAGCGATGATGGGTGACGGCAAGGCGCTGCAGATGGCGACCAGCCACGAACTCGGCCAGAACTTCGCCAGGGCGTTCGACATCAACTACACCGACGCCTCCGGTCGGTCCCGAACATGCTGGACCACCTCGTGGGGATCGAGCACACGGATGATCGGCGGTCTGATCATGGCGCATGGCGATGACCAGGGGCTTCGCCTTCCGCCGCGGATCGCCCCGGTGCAAGTGGTGGTGATCGCAGTCAAGGACGACGATCCCACCGTGACCGCGGCATCGACTCTCGCCGATTCCCTTGCCGCCGCGGGTATACGAGCGCGGCTGGATGCTCGCACCGACCAGGGATTCGGGCGCCGGACGACCGAATGGGAACTCAAAGGTGTGCCGCTGCGCCTCGAGATCGGTCCTCGTGACCTCGAGCGCGGGGAGTGCACCCTGGTCAGGCGTGACACGAAACAGAAGTTCTCCGTCGGTGCCGAATCCGTCGTCGCGACGATTCGAGAGCTTCTCGACGCAATCCATACCGAGATGTTCACCGCGGCACGAGACCGGCTCGGTCGGCGCACGACCGACGCCACCACCTCGGCCGGGGCCCTCGATGCCAGTGCTACCGGATTTGTCCGGATTCCCTGGAACGTTCTCGGTGAGCACGGAGAGCGTCAGCTCAACGCGCGTGGGGCCACCGTCCGGTGCTTACAGGCATCCGACGGCGGTCTCCCGGACGTCGAGACACCGTCCGAAGAGCTGATGGCGATCGTCGGCCGCAGCTACTGATCGCGCCGCTCGTCCTCCCCGGACGGCGCCGGGGCCTTTCCGGAAGCTCGGCGCACCGGATTCCGCTATCATCGAACACATGTTCGAGTTCTGGGTGCGGTCGCATGGGATGGAGTAACGGTCCTCCCACGTGGGCGGAGCTGGAGCGTGTCCTGTCCGGCCGGCCCCGCCGCGACCCGGAGTTCCCCGGCGACGGCAGCGACAGTCCGGCCTGGTCGCGCACCCGCACGGAATACGAAGCCCGGGTCTGCCGACCCGACGGGCCGGTCGTGCCGTACGCCGAGCTGCACGCGCATTCGGCGTTCAGTTTCCTCGACGGTGCCTCCACGCCCGAGGAACTCGTCGAGGAGGCCGCCCGGCTCGGCCTCGAGGCGCTGGCGCTCACCGACCACGACGGGCTGTACGGCGTCGTCCGGTTCGCGGAAGTAGCTCGGGAACTGAAGGTGCCCACCGTGTTCGGTGCCGAACTCGGCCTCGACGACGCACACCTGCTCGTCCTGGCCCGCGGGCAGGAAGGCTATCGGCGGCTGTCCCGGCAGATCGCCGCCGCGCACCTGGTCGGCGGTACCAAAGGCGCCCCGCGCTACGACCTCGACGTACTCGCCGAGGCGGCCGGCGACCACTGGCAGATCCTGACCGGCTGCCGCCGTGGTCACGTCCGGCAGGCTCTCGCGGCCGGCGGCCCCGACGCAGCCGCGGCCGCCCTGCGCGAGCTGATCGACCGATTCGGCGCCGACCGCGTCACCGTCGAACTGACCTGCCACGGACTGCCCGACGACGACGAACGCAATGCCGCCCTGGCCGCGCTCGCCGACGCGCACGGGCTGTCGTGCATCGCGAGCACCGCGGCGCACTTCGCGGACCCGTCCCGCCGGCGGCTCGCGATGGCGATGGCCGCGATCCACGACCGGCAGAGCCTCGACGACGCAGCCGGTCGGCTCGCCCCCACCGGCGGCGGGCACCTGCGTTCCGGCGCCGAGATGGCACACCTGTTCGCCACCCACCCCGACGCCGTGCGCCATGCCGCGGACCTCGGCCGCGAATGCGCCTTCGACCTGCGGCTCATCGCGCCGAACCTGCCACCGTTCGACGTACCCGCCGGCCACACCGAACTCACCTGGCTGCGCACGCTCACCCTCGACGGCGCGCACCGCCGCTACGGACCACCGGAACGCAATCCGGCGGCGTATCGGCAGCTCGACCACGAACTCGACATCATCGGCCGGCTCGACTTCCCCGGCTACTTCCTCGTCGTGCACGACATCGTCACCTTCTGTAAGAGCAACGACATCCTGTGTCAGGGAAGAGGATCGGCGGCCAACTCCGCCGTCTGCTACGCCATCGGCATCACCAACGTCGACCCGGTCCGCAACGAACTGCTCTTCGAACGGTTCCTGTCCCCGGAACGCGACGGACCCCCGGACATCGACGTCGACATCGAATCCGACCGCCGCGAGGAGGCCATCCAGCACGTCTACAGCAAGTACGGGCGCGAGTACGCCGCGCAGGTCGCCAACGTCATCACCTATCGCGGCAAATCCGCCGTCCGCGACATGGCGCGCGCGCTGGGTCACTCGCAGGGCCGGCAGGACGCATGGAGCCGGCAGGTCAGCCGCTGGCACGGCGTCGCCGCCGAGACCGACACCGACATCCCGCGCCCGGTGCTCGAACTCGCCGCGCAGATCGAAGGACTGCCGCGGCACCTGGGCATCCACTCCGGCGGCATGGTCATCTGCGACCGGCCCATCGCCGACGTGTGCCCCGTCGAATGGGCGCGGATGCCCGGGCGGAGCGTGCTGCAGTGGGACAAGGACGACTGCGCGGCAGCCGGGCTCGTCAAGTTCGACCTGCTCGGTCTCGGCATGCTCTCCGCGTTGCACTACATGATCGACCTGGTCGCCGAGAACGAAGGCGTCACGGTCGATCTCGCCCAGCTCGACCTCACCGAGCGAGAGGTTTACGAAATGCTGTGCCGCGCAGACTCGGTGGGAGTGTTCCAGGTGGAGTCGCGTGCCCAGATGGCAACACTGCCGCGGCTGAAACCCCGAAACTTCTACGATCTGGTGGTCGAGGTCGCGCTGATTCGCCCCGGTCCGATCCAGGGCGGATCCGTCCACCCCTATATCCGGCGCCGCAACGGGCTCGAACCCGTCACCTACGACCATCCGTGCCTCGAGAAGTCGCTGATTCGAACCCTCGGCGTGCCGCTGTTCCAGGAGCAGCTGATGCAGATGGCCGTCGACGCGGCCGGATTCACCGCCGCCGAAGCCGACCAGCTGCGCCGCGCGATGGGCGCGAAACGCTCGACGGAGAAGATGGAACGGCTACGCGGCAGGCTCTACGACGGCATGCGCGAGCGGCACGGCATCACCGGCACCGTCGCCGACCGCATCTACGAGAAGCTCTATGCGTTCGCGAACTTCGGTTTCCCGGAGAGCCATTCGCAGAGCTTCGCGTCGCTCGTGTTCTACTCCGCCTGGTTCAAGCTGCATCATCCGGCGGCCTTCTGCGCGGGCCTGTTGCGCGCCCAGCCGATGGGGTTCTACTCCCCGCAGTCCCTCGTCGCCGACGCCCGCCGGCACGGCGTGGTCGTGCACGGACCGGACATCAACGCGAGCCTCGCGCACGCCACCACCGAGAGCCGGGGCCGGGAGGTGCGGCTCGGCCTCGGTGCGGTCCGGCACATCGGCGATGCGTTGGCCGCACGCCTCGTCGCCGAACGTGAGGCGCACGGACCCTACACCTCGTTCCCGGACCTGACGACCCGGGTGGAACTGAGCACCGCACAGGCCGAATCGCTTGCCACCGGGGGAGCGCTCACCTGTTTCGGCATCACCCGCCGCGAAGCGCTGTGGGCGGCGGGCGCGGCAGCCGCGCAACGTCCCGACCGGCTCCCCGGCATCGGGGCGTCCACGCAGGCCCCCGCGCTGCCCGGGATGAGCGACGTCGAACTCGCCGCGGCGGACGTGTGGGCGACGGGAGTGTCACCGGACAGTTACCCGACGCAGTTCCTGCGCCCGCAACTCGACGCGCTCGGCGTCGTGCCCGCGGGACGGCTGCTGCAGATCCCCGACGGCCGACGGGTACTCGTCGGGGGCGCGGTCACCCACCGGCAGCGGCCCGCGACCGCCGCGGGCGTGACCTTCCTCAACCTCGAGGACGAGACGGGCATGGTGAACGTGGTGTGCTCGGTGGGATTGTGGGCGAAATACCGCACGCTCGCGCACACCGCGCCGGCGCTGCTGGTGCGCGGACGGGTGCAGAACGCGGAGGGCGCGGTCACCGTCGTCGCGGACCGGTTGCAGCGGATGGATCTGCGAATGGCGGGGAAGTCCCGTGACTTTCGTTAGGATCGCCGCCATGAACCGGCTGCTGGTGGTCCTGCTCACTGCGATAGCTCTGCTCGTCACCGGCTGCGGCGGAACCGGCACCGACTCCGGGAGCGGGCCGGCCGCGTCCATGCCTGCGTCGCCGTCCCTGGCCGACGGCACCCGCGAATCCGCCCCGTCCGAGCCGCAGGCCTCCGACCGGAAGGAAATCGTCACCGGGCAGTTGATGCTCACCGCCGACGATCCGGTTGCGGTGGGACGACAGGTTGTGACGATCGTCGAGGACTCGGGCGGCCGCGTCGACTCCGTCACCGAACAACCGGAGATCAGCAGTGTTCTCACGGTCCGGGTTCCGGCGGACCGGCTCGAAGGCACCCTCGACGAGCTCCGCGGTCTCGGCGAGGTGACCAGCCTGACCACCACGCGCGACGACGTCACCCTGCAGTACACGGATCTCGAGGCGCGGATCTCCGCCCTGCAGGCATCGGTGGACCGGTTGCGGGCGCTGATGGCGTCCGCCGCGAACACCGCCGATCTCATCGAGGCGGAGAACGCGCTGGCGGACCGTCAGGCCGAGTTGGACAGCCTCACCGCGCAGCAGCGGTACCTGTCGGACCAGATCGACCTGTCCACCCTGACCGTCGACATCAGCGCGGAACCGCGACGTCCCGATGACCGCGACAGTTTCTGGGACGGAGTGGTCGCCGGCTGGGACCATCTGCGGTCCGCGCTCGGCGATTCGATCGTCGCGCTCGGTGTTGCCCTGCCGTGGATCGTGTTCTTCCTCGTGGGCGCGGGCATCGTCTACCTGGTCGTCCGGCTGCTCGCCCGCATCGGCCGCCGTCCCGCTGCGGCGCCCGCAACCCCGGCGGAAGCCTCCGCCGAGCACCCGGTGGTAGAGGTGGACGATGAATAACCGACGGAACCGAATTTTCGTTGCCGGTGCCTGCGCGACCGCTGCCGTGCTGCTGGCCGCGTGTGGTGGGGGAGCGGAATCCGGCACGCCTGTCGCCGAATCATCCACTGCTGCAACGCAAAACCATGATACCGACTCGGACGCCACCGATTCGCCGCAGACGCATTCGGCTCCGTCCGGGGGTGCCTCGGAGGAGTCCGGCCTGTCCGCACCGTATCGGGCGGAGGAAATCCCGGTCTCGGGCTCGACCGGCACGGTCGACTACGACGTCGTCATCCCGCAGATCAGCGGTGGGAACCCGGCCGTCGTCACCGAGTTCAACGAGTCGATGCGCGCGGCGCTGGAGGACCAGATCCAGCACTCCGACGACGTGAGCTACACGCTCTCGACGCAGGAACACGAGGTGACCCGGATCGGGGGCCACGTCGTCGCCGGGTTGCTCGTCACCTCCTACAATGCGAACCCGCCGGGAGCTCACCCGACGCCGCTTGTCGCCACGGTTGTGGTGAACACCGACACGGCCGCCCCGATCACGCTGCGGGACCTGTTCCCCGATCTGCAGGCCGGACTGCACCGGCTGTCGGAGCAGGCGGCTCTGCTTCTCCCCGGCACCGTGGCCGGCCCGGAGTTCTATCCCGAAGGCATCGCCCCCGAGGCGACGAACTTTGCGAACTGGCTGCCGACACCCGAGGGCATGGAGATCCACTTCGACGACTACCAGGTCGGTCCGCACGCGATCGGGCTCGTGACGATCACGGTGCCGTGGGCGAACCTGAGCGATGTCACGGACCCGTATATCGCGACCGTGGTCGCGAGCTGAGCATCCGCCGATCCGTGAGACCGCCGCGCGCAACCGGACGCGCGCGGCTGTCTCACGACCGTGCGAAAGTCAGACGCCCCCGGCGAATCCGTGCTGCCGCCACGCCTCGTAGGTGACGACGGCCGCCGCGTTCGACAGGTTCAGGGACCGGCGGCCCGGCAGCATCGGGATGCGGACCTGCGCGGTGATGTGCGGGTCCGCGAGAACGTCATCGGACAGACCCGTCGGTTCCGGACCGAACAGCAGTACGTCCCCCGGGAGGTAGTCGATCGACGCGTACGGCACCTCGCCGTGCGCGGTGAACGCGAACACCCGTTCCGGTTGCAGCGCGTCCCAGGCCTGCTGTAGTCCGGCGTGCACCGTCACCGAAGCCAGATCGTGGTAGTCCAGCCCCGCACGCCGCAGTTTCGGTTCCGACAGGTCGAATCCGAGCGGTTCCACCAGGTGCAATTCGCAGCCGGTACCGGCGACCATGCGGATCGCGTTGCCGGTGTTGGGAGGTATGCGGGGCTCGTGGAACATCACTCGGAACACCTCGAACACCTTGCCAGAAGCGGTAGGGCGTGGACGATGAAGGTATGGGCAGCGACGATACCGAGGTCCGGTGGAGGGGAGCGCGCGTCACGGGACGAAGCTTCCGCGCCGCGGATCTGCGCGGCTCGTTCATCGAGGATGCGGTCTTCATCGACTGTGACTTCACCGACGCCGATCTCACGGGAAGCAGCCACCTGCGCAGCACCTACCGTTCGTGCACGTTCACCCGTACCGATCTGTCGGACAGCATCTTCCGGCGCTGTGCGCTCGTGGGGTCGGTGTTCACGCAGTGTCCGATGCGTCACCTCGTCCTCGACGACGTCGACTTCACGCGTGCGGGCTTGCGCAGCGCCGACCTGCGCGGCCTGGACCTGAGCACCTGCATCTTCCGTGACGCCGACCTGACCCGCGCGGACATGCGGTACGCGGTGCTGCGGTCGGTGGACCTGCTCGGTGCGCGGCCGGTCGGGGTGCGGCTGGACCATGCGGACCTGCGCAGTGCCCATATCGGTCCCGCGTTGTGGCGCAGCGCGGAACTCGACCACACCCGGATCGAGAGGTCGCAGGCGATCGAGTACGCCCGCGCTCACCACCTCGACATCGACGAGCCCGACCGCCGTTGAAATACCGGGACACGGACCTGCGACAATGGCAGCCGTGACTGCGACGATCCTGGACGGCAAGGCAACCCGTGACGAGATTTTCGAGGACCTGACGGCCCGTGTGGCCGCGCTGAAGGCGAAGGGCATCACGCCCGGCCTCGGCACCGTCCTCGTCGGCGACGACCCCGGATCGGCTGCCTACGTGCGCGGCAAGCACAACGACTGCGCGAAGGTCGGCATCACGTCGATCCGCAAGGACCTGCCCGCCGACGCCACACAGGAACAGCTCAACGCCGCGATCGACGAGCTCAACGCCGATCCCGCATGCACCGGCTACATCGTGCAGCTGCCCCTCCCGAAGCACCTCGACGAGAACGCGGCGCTCGAGCGCATCGACCCGGACAAGGACGCCGACGGCCTGCACCCGGTGAACCTCGGCCGGCTCGTGCTCGGCAAGGAAGCCCCGCTGCCCTGCACTCCGCGCGGCATCGTGCACCTGCTGCGCCGCTACGAGGTTCCGATCGCCGGGGCCCACGTGGTCGTCGTCGGCCGCGGTGTCACCGTCGGTCGTCCCATCGGCCTGCTGCTCACCCGTCGCAGTGAGAACGCGACCGTGACGCTGTGCCACACCGGCACGAAGGATCTGAAGGCCGAGATCGAGCGCGCCGACATCGTCGTGGCGGCGGCCGGTGTGCCGGGTCTGGTCACCGCGGACATGATCAAGCCGGGTGCGGCGGTCCTCGACGTGGGTGTCTCGCGTACCGCGGACGGTCTGCGCGGAGATGTCGCCGACGACGTGCGCGAGGTCGCGGGGTTCGTGTCGCCGAACCCGGGCGGTGTCGGTCCGCTGACCCGAGCGTTCCTGCTCACGAACGTGGTGGAGCGGGCCGAGCAGCTCGCCGGCCTCTGACCCGGAAACAGGCGACTCGGATGGACCGCTGGGTACGGTTCGCCCGCCGGAACCTGCCGTTGGTGGCGGTGACCGTGGTCATCGCCGCCGCGGTGGTGCTGGTGCTCGCGGATCGGTGGCGTCGTGGCGCATTCGTGTTCGGCGGCGCCACGATTCTCGCGGGTGTGCTGCGATGGGTGCTGGCGCCCGAGCAGGTCGGGGTGCTGGCCGTGCGCAGCAAGGGATTCGATGTTGCGGCGTTGCTCCTGGTGGGCGGGGCGATCGTGGCGCTGGCCGTCTCGATCGACCCGCTCGGCACCGGCTAGTCGCGTCCGACGAGGTCCATCAGTTCGACCAGGAGCTTGGCGACGGAGTCGGCCTCGGTGAGGAATCCGTCGTGCCCGTCCCGTGATTCGAGGACCCGAAGGCCGTCGCAATTGGGCAGCCCGTCGGCGATCTCCTGCTGCAACCGCAGCGGGTACAGCCGGTCGGAGCTGACGCCCGCGACGATCGTCGGAACCGGGGAAGCGCCGAGCGCGGCCTGCACCCCGCCGCGTCCGCGCCCCACGTCGTGGCGGTTCATGGCCTCGGTGAGGACGACGTAGGTGCCCGGGTCGAACCGTGACACCAGCTTGTCGGCCTGGTGATCGAGGTAGCTCTGCACGGCGTACCGTCCGCCGCGCCACGGATCCTCGTCGGCTTGAGCCGAATTCGCGTAGCGGGAGTCGAGTTCTTCCTCGGTGCGGTAGGTCAGGTGCGCGATGCGGCGCGCGATGCCCAGTCCGGTGTCGGGACGGCGTCCGGTGCCGTGGTAGTCGCCGCCCTGCCAGTCGGGGTCGCCGGTGATGACGGCCATCTGCGTGGTCTGGGTACCGATCTGGTCGGCGGTGGCGCGGGCGCCGACCGCGAGGATCAGCGAGGCCCGGACCCGATCCGGGTGCGTGACGATCCATTCGAGCGTGCGCATGCCGCCCATCGATCCGCCGGTGACGGCGGCGAGGGTCTCGATACCGAGCGCGTCGAGCAGTGCGGCCTCGGCGGCGACCTGATCGCGGATGGTGATCTGCGGGAACCGCGACCCCCACGGCTTTCCGTCCGGTGCCGTGCTGCTCGGCCCGGTACTGCCCCGGCAGCCGCCGAGCACGTTGGAGGCCACGACGCACCAGCGGTCGGTGTCGATGGGCGCCCCCGGCCCGACCATGCCGGTCCACCAGCCGGGCGAGGGATGGTCGGGTCCGGCGGGCCCGGTGATGTGCGAGTCGCCGGTGAGCGCGTGCTCGACGAGCACGACGTTGTCGCGGGCGGGGGAGAGTGCACCCCAGCGCTGCACCGCGAGCGTGACGTTCGGGAGGCTCTCGCCGCTCTCGAGGGTCAGCGGGCCGATGTCGACCAGGCCGAGACGGCCGTCCTCGGGCGGAAGGTCGACGGGTCGCCGTTCGGTGCCCGCCGTCAAGACGCTGCCGCCTCGACGACGGTGGGGCTGGCGGTGGTGGTCATCATGTCCTTCGGGCCGGGAGCGGGGAGGGCGGGTCGGATCTAAGCGCGACAGCTCATGACCACAACTCTCATGGTGACTACCTCCCTGTGCCGGCTTGCCGTTCGACCTGTGCGCCGAACGGCCGGGTCTTCACCCGGAGCACCCCACCCTGGCTGGAGGGTTGCCGACCAGCAAGCCGGGGCTCAATGCTGGTACTCATGACCTGACCGGCAGTTTAGCGGCTCGCTTCGATGTGTCCCAAGTTGGGCTGCCCGCAGCGCTGACCAGCGGAAAGTTACCGGTCAGTAGAGAACGAACGCTTTGCGCTCCGATGGAATAGCAGTACGCTTGTCTTGTTTGGCACGTGTTCCCCGCGTGTGAACACGTCCATGCTCAGATCCCTGAGCAGTGTGAAGCCGTACTCACAAAGTGCGGTCGAATCGGGCCGAGGAAACGTCCTAGGAGGACACGAAGCGCACATGTCCAAGATCAAGGTTGAAGGCAAGGTCGTCGAACTCGACGGCGACGAGATGACCCGCATCATCTGGCAGTTCATCAAAGACAAGCTGATCCACCCTTACCTGGATGTCGATCTCGAGTACTACGACCTCGGTATCGAGCACCGCGACGCCACCGACGATCAGATCACGATCGACGCGGCAAACGCCATCAAGAAGCACGGCGTCGGCGTCAAGTGCGCCACGATCACTCCGGACGAGGCGCGCGTCGAGGAATTCGGCCTCAAGAAGATGTGGCGCTCGCCCAACGGCACGATCCGTAACATCCTCGGCGGCACCATCTTCCGCGCACCGATCATCATCTCGAACGTGCCCCGCCTGGTCCCGGGCTGGACCAAGCCGGTGATCGTCGGCCGTCACGCGTTCGGCGACCAGTACCGCGCCACCGACTTCAAGGTCCCCAGCGCCGGCACCGTCACGATCACCTTCACCCCCGAGGACGGCAGCGAACCGATCCAGCACGAGGTGTGCAAGATCCCCGAGGACGGCGGCGTCGTCATGGGGATGTACAACTACAAGAAGTCCATCCAGGACTTCGCGCGCGCGTCGCTGGCCTACGGTCTGCAGCAGAACTACCCGGTCTACCTGTCGACCAAGAACACGATCCTCAAGGCCTACGACGGCATGTTCAAGGACGAGTTCCAGCGGATCTACGAGGAAGAGTTCAAGGCGGAATTCGACGCCGCGGGCCTGACCTACGAGCATCGCCTCATCGACGACATGGTCGCCTCCTCCCTCAAGTGGGAGGGCGGCTACGTGTGGGCCTGCAAGAACTACGACGGCGACGTCCAGTCCGACACCGTCGCGCAGGGCTACGGCTCGCTCGGCCTGATGACCTCCGTGCTCATGACCCCGGACGGCAGGACCGTCGAGGCCGAGGCGGCGCACGGTACGGTCACCCGCCACTACCGGCAGCACCAGCAGGGCAAGCCGACGTCGACCAACCCGATCGCGTCGATCTTCGCCTGGACCCGTGGCCTCGAGCACCGCGGCAAGCTCGACAACACCCCCGAGGTGATCGAGTTCGCGCAGCAGCTCGAGGACGTCGTCATCAAGACCGTCGAATCCGGCCAGATGACCAAGGACCTCGCCCTGCTCGTCGGACCCGAGCAGGGATGGCAGACGACCGAGGAGTTCCTCGGCACGCTCGACGAGAACCTGCAGAAGGCACGCGCCTGACGTAGCGCGCAGCACAGCAGAGCGGGGCGCCTCCGGAAGGAGGCGCCCCGTTTCGCGTTCCGTCAGACCGGCAGCGTCAGGTCCGGTGTC
>NZ_BCXI01000032.1 GCF_001895025.1 Rhodococcus zopfii NBRC 100606 = JCM 9919 | reverse complement strand
GGGACTGGCCGACTTCATTCGGAGCAAGGGACGCAAGGGTGTCGACCCTGCCGCCGCTCTCGCATCGGCAGACGCACAGGTGTCTTTCGGTATTTGCCCGCGGCTGTTTTCCCGCCCGGAGTCCGGCCGGACGACCTGTCGGAGCCGACGTGAATCGAGCCGTCGAACCGGTTCGCCTGCCGGGTGAGTGAAGTCACGGATCCTCACCGCCGACCTCACCGTCGCGCGCGGGACAATGGGCTCCCGTGACCTTCACCGACATCGCACCCCCGCCGACCGGGTCCGGAACCGTCCGCAACCGCGCCCTCGCCGTGTTCGCGCTGGCCCTGGGCGGCTTCGGGATCGGCACCACCGAATACGTCGCGATGGGACTGCTCCCCGAGATCGCCGCCGACCTCGGGATCACCGAACCCACGGCCGGTCACACGATCTCCGCGTACGCGCTCGGTGTCGTCGTCGGCGCACCCCTGTTCGCGGTGCTCGCCGCCCGCGTGCCCCGCAAGACACTGCTCGCCGCCCTCATGGCGGTCTTCACGCTCGGCAACGCCGCCTCGGTCGCGGCCTCCGGCTACGGGCTGCTCGTGGCCGCCCGATTCCTCGCCGGACTGCCGCACGGCGCCTACTTCGGGGTCGCCGCCCTGGTCGCCGCGCACCTGGCCGGCCCGCAGCGCCGTGCCCGCGCCGTCGCCCAGGTGATGCTCGGGTTGTCGGTCGCCAACGTCGTCGGTGTGCCCGCCGCGTCGTGGCTCGGGCAGGCCCTCGGCTGGCGGACCGCGTTCGGCCTCGTGGTGATCATCGGCGCCGCGACCGTCGCGGCCATCACCGCGTGGGTACCGAAGGTGTCGATGCCCGTGACCCACCCGATCACCGAACTCGGGGCGTTGCGGCGACGACAGGTGTGGCTGACGCTGATCGTCGCTACCGTCGGCTTCGCCGGGTGCTTCGCCGTCTACACGTACAATCCCATTTATGGGTCCCATAGCGCAAGCCGTACGTCGGGCGGTGATTTACACCCGGGTGTCCTCTGACCCCGGGAAGCAAGGTAGATCGGTCGCGGAGCAAGAGCGGGAGTGCCGTGCGGTTTGTGAACGGAACGGCTGGGACGTTGCGTGCGTTGTCGAGGACAACGACGTCAGTGCTTCTCGCTGGTCAAAGAAGGAACGCCCTGGGTACAAGCGGCTGAGTGAAATTCTTCTCCCCGGTGATGTCCTCGTGTGTTGGGAGGCGTCAAGGGCGACTCGCAAGATGGGTGAGTACGCCGAGCTTCGAGACCTGTGCGCGGAACGCGGCGTCCTGTGGTGCTTCTCGGGTGCACTGCTCGACCCGAGCAAGCCGGGTGACCGACTCTCCTCCGTTGTCGCTGCCGCGTTCTCTGAGCACGAGTCTGATCTGATCGTCGAGCGGGTTCGACGTGCACAGCGAGCCAATGCCCAGGAGGGCAAGGCTCACGGCAAGGTCCCCTTCGGGTACCGGGCAGTGCGGGATCCGGACACGGGCAAGATCGAGAAGCGGGTCCCGGACGAGAAGCAGGCGCCCATCGTCCGTGAGGTGGTGCGCCGGGTTCTCGACGGAGAACCGCTCTACGCGCTCGCGCGGGAGCTCAACGATCGCGGGGTTTCCACGTCGAAACAGTCGAAGGGGTGGACCGCAGCATCGCTGTCCGCGATGGTTAAGCGACCAACGTATGCGGGCCTGCGCACTCACCTTGGAGTGGTGGTCGGTACTGGGAAATGGGAGCCGCTGATCAGTGTTGAGGAGCATGAGCAGATCGTTGCCCTCATGAGCGACCCTCGGCGACTTACGCATCATGGTGTGGAGCCGCAATACCTGCTGACAGGAATCGCGGTGTGTGGTGAATGCGGTGGCCGCATCCGCCGGCGTCGCAATGGCAGATACAGCAAGAGGACTGGCGATGGCAGTGAACGAACCTTCTACGAGTACTCGAGCTATTCCTGCTTCGAAGGCGGATGCGTGAGTCGCCGGCAACATCTCGTTGATGCTCTGGTGCGTGAGGCGGTTCTGCAACGATTGGAGAATATCGTCAGCGTTGACGAGCTGGCTGACCCGGAGCAGAAGGAAGCGCAAAAGGCTGCGCGAGACCTGAGGAAGCGACTTGATGATGCTGTTGCTGAATTTGCCCGAGGGGACTTGACGGCGGCGCGGCTCGCGCACGCGGAAAAACTCCTGCTACCCGAGATCGAGAAACATGAGCGTCGGGCGCAGAAGATCGTTCCACCGGAAGTGCAACGCTTGATCGGTCCCAACGCTCGCAGCCAGTGGCAAGCAATGTCTATGGTTGACCGGCGTATGGTTATTCGGTCTCTGGTTTCGGTCACGATCCTGAAAGACCGGCCGCGCCGAGAGTTCAACCCTAAGTCGGTCGCTATCAAGTTGATCTGAGCATTCCGGTGCCTGCTCACGAATTCCAGTCGTGCCAAGGCTACGGATATTGAAGTGCCCGAATGCTATGGCATTCGGGCACTTCGGTTCATGTGAGTGGACTAGGTGGAGTTGGAGTTTGGGTGGCCGTCCCCTTCTATGTCATCGTTCACGCGCTTCATGAATTCGAGCCAGTGAATTCCGAACGCGGATGCGATTCCCTGCATATGTTTGATGTCCATGGCGATATCTCCTTTCTCTAGGCGTTGAATCGTTCGGCGGCTGATGCCTGCGCGCTCTGCTAGTTCATCTTGTGACATGCGATTGATTGTCCGATGGATGCGCATTTGGTTGGCGACCGCTGTTCGAATTGCGTCTGTTCTGCTACTTGCAGCGTCCATGTTGTCCAATATAGCGCCTGATTTGGCGTAACTTCAAGTGCTACGGGCCCAGCCCTGACTGCACGAAGCGCCACCTTCGGCGCTTGCAATGCGCCACATGTGGCGCTAAATTGGCCACTATGAACGCACAGACTGATGATCTTGCGGGTCGGCTCGGCGAGATCGTGGATCGCGCCCGCCGCGCCGCTGGTATTTCACAGCAGGACTTTGCCCGTATGTCGGAAATGTCCCACCGCACGTTGCAGCGCAGCCTCGCTGGCGAGCGATCCTTCACCTTCGAAGAACTCATCAACATGGCGCGCGTACTGGACGTGCCGCCCGAATCGCTCTATGCGATCGCAGGATGAGCGTCGGGGCCTCATGTGGATGCAGCAATGGCAGCTGTCCAGAAAGTCCAGATTGTCCGCTGTGGACGACCGCGATGCAGGACGCGGTTGACGAAGTCCTCGCGCACAGCAAGCCGCTGACTATCTATCAGCTCGACATCGTGACTGCCGCATTTCGGCGAGCGGCGCGATCCGCGGAAGCCTCCGCCGTCTGATCGAAAAAGTGCCTGATCGAAAAAGTGCCCCGCCGGTGGTCACAACACCAAGCGGGGCAAGACACAGATGGGAAACCAATGTCGAACAACAACCATAGCGGTACGACCGCCAGGGCACCACAGCTCACTCCGCCGGTGACGGGTCCGCAGCCCGCCGATGCCAGGTTCTCCGCAGGAATCGCCGCGTTCTTCCGCAGCAGCCGCGAGAGCCGCATCGCGCAGCAGCGCACGCCCAACACCCTGCAGGCCACCAGCCAGTCCGAAACGAATTGAGCTGACATGACACTCGCGATCCCGCCCCGCCCCGCCACCCCGATCTTCGACGAACTCGACGAGCACTTCGCCACCATCCCCGTCGATGGCACCCCTGCACCTGATGCCACGATCGATAGCTCCCAGGCCCCCGACGTCGAGGTCGCCACCGTCGACGACACGAACGACAGCGACGACCTCGACGCACACTTCGCCACCATCCCCACTGACCGCGCACCGGCATCCGACACCACACCCGAGGACACCACCAACGTGCACCGGCACCGCGCCGCCTGGTTCCTGTGGCTGATCCTCGCAGTCGGCGTCACCATCGCCGCGGTCATCTGGCTGACCGCCCCGGCCGCCGTGGTGGTGATCTGATGTCGTGGCTTCGTGTCAGTGACGACATGTTCCAGCCGACCCGGATCTGCACCCTCGCGGTCGTCCTGTCCGGCCACTGGTTCGAACTGCGCCTGACGCAGCGGCCGGACATCGGGGAAATCCGAATCACAGACTGCTTCGGGAACTACTCCACCAACCTCCTACCGTCCCTCGGGTACGACAACGGTGGTCAGGGGATGCAGCCCGGCCCTATCACCGAGGGTTTCCGCGAACAACTTGAGGCGTTTCGGATCGGTCCCGGCGGGTCGGGAAAAGATCTGAGTGATATCTGCGGGCCGACCATTCATGTAGCCCCCTCCTCCACCGCCGGAAACCAGGTATTCGGTGTCAGTGTCGTCGAAGAGCCGCAGCATGATCCCACCCAAGGGTCCGCGGGGGCTGCCGCCGACGGCCTGGATGACATGCGCTGTCACGATGCTGTTGAACACAGCGATCGCGACCACGATGTACCTGTCACGACCGACATACGCCTCGGCCGCATCGGGCACGAGGACGTGTTCGATCTCGAGGGCGGCGGGGATGATCGACTCGCTCACGATTCTTCTCCTTCTGCTGATGTTGTTGGCGCACACAGCGTAGGAGATGGGCCGGTCGTAGGGTCGTCGCACGGCGCCCCTACGACCCGGGCCCGAACCCGCACACGATGGGCATGGATCGTCGCCTCGTGGGCCCTCGTGATCGCAGTCACCGCAGGCTTCAACCTGTTGTCCGGGGTGTGGTGACGATGCCCGAGATCAAACAGGCGACCGAAGCGAAGGTCAAAGATCTACTGAGCTACGCCTCCTCAATCGTGACCATCGGCGTTGATCCTGACAACCCCGAGAAAACCCGCATCGACTTCGTGCATCTCGAGCACCGCCGGCCGATCTGTCTCGCCATACAGGCCAAGACGCTGCGCGACCTCGCGAACAAACTCGACGCCGCACACGGATCGGGCCAGTGCTGACCATCCGCCCGCAGACCATCCGCGACGCCGACAGGGGATAGGCCGGCGCGGATCCCACGGCGCCGAACCCACTCCACCCCCCGGATGGGTTCGGCGCCACCCCAACACCGGTGGCGGCGTGTGAAACGGAGTCCTGATCCGGCGCACCAGATGTGCGCACCACGCCGCCACCGGAACCAACAACCTCCGACAGGACCGCACCCGTGAACCAGACCGACATCGAAAAAGCCATCCGCACCAACCGCGAGAACCTCGCCAAGCACGCACAGACCCTCCTCGACCTCATCGAAACCATCGGCGTCCCAGTAGAAACAAGCAAGCTCGCCGAAGTCATCACCGAAACCCGCGGTGTGATCGACAAACTCGCCGGCATCGTGATCCTCCCGAACCTGGCAGAGCTCGCCGACCGCGCCGCCGCAGGAGCTGTCGACGAACTCCTCATCAACAACAACCCGCAAAGGGCAAAGCAGTTGCTCGAACTGGCTGAACTCCTCGACCGCCGCCACACCAAGTCCACCGCGGTCACTTCAGGTGACAGCCACTCCCACTACTACGTCACCGATCTAGGCCGGGCCGCGCTCGCAGTCGAGAACGCAGCCAAGAACAGAGAATCCATGTCATTCAGCCGTCGATGAGTCTGCCGATCCCGGACTTCGAGCACCTCGAACCCTGTGTCGGGTGCGGCCACCCTCGCCGGCATCACCACCCGCGGGGCTGCGCCACCGACGAGCACGGCGGCTACGAGGTCCGGGCCCTCCTGAACCTGTGCCGCTGCACCAGCTACCGAACGGAGTAACCATGGACCCCACCGCCGAATTCGAGAAGTTCATCCGCGAAGTGTTCAACGGCAACATCGACGACATCGCCGTCGCGCTACACCTCATGTCCCCGCACTGGACTGGCGGTTCGATCCGAATCCCCGATACACCGACGGTCGTGTGGCAGGCCGACGACGGATCGGCAAGCCTCGTCCTGAACCCCGACGCAACCATCGAGGTGCACACCAACGCCGCGCTGAACGTCGGACAACTGCTGGCCCTGGAAGCCGCGATCCGCCACGTGCAACCCCGCCTGCTCCTCGCGATCGGCGCTCGCGCCATGTCGACCCTGGAAGCCAAGCTCAACGGCGGTACAACCCCGTGAGCCGCACCGCCCCTCACCTGGACTACCCCGGTCAGTACGCCGGCGCACTCGACGGTGAAATCCCCGGCGAGGCACTGACCACCAACGACCGACGCGTCCTCGTCGAAGCCCTCCACGCCCGCGGCTACACCGACGCGCAGATCGCCACGCACACACGGTGGACCACCTACACCGTCGCCCGCATCCGAATCGAACTCGGCCTCCACACCAACACCACCACCGCACCCACACGGAAGCGAATCTGCTGATGGCACAGTGCAGGGACTGCAACGCCGAGATCACCTGGGCACGCACCACCGGCCGCGGCACATACATCGCGCTCGATCTGTACCCGGACGACCGCGACGGCATCGTCCGCAAGCGCGACACCCGAGACGAGAACGGCTGCGTCTGGGCGGATGTGCTCACCGGCGAGTCCCTGCACCACGCCATCGCCAACAGCGAGAAGCTCTACGTCCCGCACCGCGACACCTGCCACGCCCGACGCCCGACGAACCCGATGCCCGACCACGTCCGCCGCGCGGTCACCTCGGTGCGGCCGTCACACCGCCGGCGGCGCTGGTGACCGCAGCCTCCGCCGCGGACGCCTGGTGGGACTCCCTGCCCGAGGACCGGCGCATCGCGTTCCACCGCTGGCTCGGCCGCGTCGACCACCCCACCGACATACCGATCGACGGCCAACTCGACCTACCGCTCCCGCTGCTCACCGACAGGAACACACCATGACCACCGTCGTCGTCGGCACCCACGACCTGCGCCGTGCACTCACGGCGGTCCGCCCGCACCACGAGAAGCACCCGGACCTCGAAACGTTCCGACGCGTCCGCCTCGAAATCGACGCCCACAACGTCACCGTCGTCGCCACCGACCGTGTCTCCGTCGGCCTCGCCATCGTCTCGATCTGGCAGCCCGAGGACAGCATCAACCCCGACGCGGTCCTCGACCTCACGCCCGAGCAGGTCGACAAGATCCTCCACATCTTCAAGGCACCGAAGGACAAGAACGACGAACCGTCGGCGATCCTGCGCCTAGAAATCGGCGACAACTACTGGAAACTCACCGACGTCTCCGGCTTGCCCGGCATCGACGGCCAGTCCCTCGAGCAACCCCGCGCCGCCACCGACACCGGCTACCCCGACATCCCGCTCCTGATCTCCCGCAACCGATCCGGCGACGTGAAGTGGATCGAGCAATTCGCCACGAACGGCGATCGGCTCGCCGCGTTCCGCATCGCCGGTGTCGTCTACGACGAGCCCGTGCTGATCGAGGCACGCACCGGCACCAGCGCACTGTCGATCACCGTCGGTGAATCGTTCCTCGGTGCCCTCATGCCCATCACCCTCACCGACGAGGCACAGGCCAAGCACACCGAGTGGAACACCGCGTGGCGGCACCGTCTCCCGGCGCCGGACGCGAAGCCCCGCAACCTCAACCCCGAAGGAACCCAGTGAGCACACCAGAGATCACCCCGGAGTTGATCCGTGCGGTCGCCGACTGGCTCGACGGCCGATGGACGACAGTGAACGCAGAATCCTTGCGAGTGATCGCCGACGGACTCCAACAGAAACTCGAGCGTGAGCAGGCCGACGAGAAACGCATCGACGAACTCGCACGCACGTATTGCGACGCCGCGCACGAGCTGGCGTACTACTCGGACCTTCATCCGGAAGACCAGAAGATGGTCCGCGCCGGCATCCGCGCCGTTCTCGCGAAGCTCGACGAGGAGAAGGCGCCCGGAGTATCGATTCCTGACGGTGCGCCGCTGTACTTCGGCCGCGCCTACGACGCCGAATACCTCCGCTGGCCGGTCAATCCGTGGAAGGTGTCGCCTGGTACGTGGACCCTTCCGGAATTCACACCGGGCCCGCGGCAGTGGGACAACCTGGCAGATGTTCCCAAGGATGTCGCGATCGTCCGCGGCGCGAACGGTGTTGTCGAGATGCGGGTTTACAGCCTTGGCGCTGGGCACGAGTGGCTGGCTGCGGCCGGCCCGAACTCTGATCTCGTCGCAGCCGCGCCGTACACCGAAATCGTCGGCGGCGCCCAGTGACCTGGCTACGAGTCGACCACGTCTCGACCGCGATGCGCGCCGCCGCCGAGAAGTGCCGATCCTGCAGGCACCAGATCGTGTGGGCGCAGACCGAAAACGGCAAGGCGATGCCGATCGACGTCGAACCGTCCGAGCGCGGCAACGTCGCCGTCGATCTCGTCTTCGGTGTGCTCCACGCCGGGGTCGTGTCCGGCCCGCAACGCGACGGCCTGCGCGCCGCCAAACGCCCCCTGTACCTGTCCCACTTCGCCACCTGCCCTCACGCCGACACCTGGAGGAAGAACCGATGACCAACCGCCCGATCGTGTTCCTGGACACCGAGACCACCGGCCTGCACGCCGACCGCCGCCCGTGGGAGATCGCATGGATCCGACGCGAGATCGACGGCACCGAAACCGAACGCCTGATCCAGATCTCCGACGTCGACCTCACCACCGCAGAACTCAAGGGCCTGCAAGTCGGACGCTTCCACGAACGGTACTTCCGCAATATCGGCGTCGACCAGAAGCCCGACAACGTCGAGATCGACCGCGAATTCCTCGCCGCGCACGCCGTCGAAGAGGCCACCCGCGGCGCGATCATCATCGGCGCAGTCCCGAACTTCGATACCGAAACCCTCGCCGCGATGCTCCGCCGACACCGGCTGTGCCCCTCCTGGCACTACCAGCTCGTCGACATCGAAACCTACGCCGCCGGATGGCTCCGCGCGATGCCCTACAGCGCCCCCCTCGTCCAGCAGCGGCAGGAAGCCTCAATGGCTCTGTTCGATCGCGAGATGCGAAAGGACCTCGGCCTCGCCTTCGGCGATACCGATCCTGCGACCGCTGTCTCCGATGCGCGAGCAGAGCTGGACCGAATCAACAGTGAGATCTCAGCCCTGCTGACTCCGCCGTACCGGTCCGATGACCTGTCCCGCGCCTGCGGAGTCGAACCGCCCACCCCGGAAGAACGCCACACCGCGCTCGGTGACGCCCGCTGGGTCAAGCGCTGGTACGACCACATCACCGGGACCGGCCAGTGATCACCTGGAACTGCCAACGCTGCGGCGACCGCCGGCACGCACCGTGCGGGAAACCGCTCTGCAGCCTCGGTGACGACAACCTTGCCGAAGCAATCGACAGCAACCGCCGGGCCCGCGGCGAACTCGCAGCCAACACGGCAACAGGGGAGTGGCACTGACATGGCCGACTACGCGTACGACCAGCAGATCGAAATCAACGCCGACGGAATCACCATCGGCGGCATCCAAGTCCCGGGCCTGATCGACGAAGGCAGTGTCAACGTCTACCGCGCCCCGCAGCTCCCGGACCACTGGATCGTCACAGCGTCCTTCGTCACCGGCAGGGAACCGATCGTCGGCGACGCCGCCGACCTCGACCCGACAGGTGCCGTGACCCCCCTTCACCGCACCTCGTAGTCCAAGCAACCCACCGCACCAGGAGGCACTCATGCGCAACATCTCTCGCACGATCAAGCAGGCCGCCGCGGCACTCGCCGCCCTCGCAGTCGTCGGAACCGTATCGGGATGCGCCGCCGACGCAGACGTCGTGTCGCAGAACCTGTCCAAGGCAGCGGACCAGTTCGAGATCGAACGCCGCATCGTCTTCTTCAACGGCATCACCGACAGCTACCTCCTCACCGTCGAAGGCCGCTGCTCCATCAAGGACGAGAACCGGCAACTCGAGGTCACGTGCAAGACCGCCGGCAACGAGTACAAGAAGCACTTCCTCGGCCTGAGCGACAACGTCTCCTACGTCGCCGAGCAGATCGAAAGCGCCAACGTCAGCGCCGATCACTACCGCGTCATCTTCAAGCCGGAAGTGGTCATCCCCGACGTCGACCGCCCGTAGACGCCGCTGCCTCACCCGATCAAGCACCACCGACAAGGAGCCCACCATGGGAACCAGCTACGAACTCCGCGACGCACGCCGCAAGAACAAACGCATCGCAGCGCAGCTCATCGCCGTCAACACCCTGCACCGCGAAGTCAACGGCACGTGCGTCTTCTGTGACGTTCCGGCACCGTGCCCGACCCGCACCGTCTCCCGCGCAGCGCGTCGTCTCGTCGCCGGTGACGACGGTCCCCGCGTCGATGCCCGAACGGCAGGTGAGACCGCGGTAGCCCGGTACATCGCCAACGACGGCATCGGCGTGTCCAGCCTCGACGACCACACCGACAGTGAATCGGAAGGCGTGGACCGATGAGCAGCCTGCAAGACGAAGACGCCCGCGAATGGCGACGCAGGCAGCGCGAGGAGAACCGCGCAGCTGCCCGCGGCGATGTGCCACTCCCGCCCACCGACGCGACCCCGGCAGAGAGGTGGCCGGTTCCCGCTGTCGCCGCCGGCCCGGCGCCGGCGCGCCCGCAGCGCCCGGCCGGACCTCAGCTCTCCACCCGGGTCGCGAATACGTTCCGGATTGTCGACACCCTTCCCTCCGCCGAGAACCGATCCGGACGGCCCATTCCCGAACACCGCCGCGACCTAATCGAATTCGCCAAGGCCAACGCGGGTCGCTGGATCGAGTACCCGCCGGCCGGAGACGACGCCTACAAGTCCGTCAGCACGTTCGTCAGCACCGTCCGCAGCGGCAAGGGCGGCTTCGCACCGAAGGGTGCGTTCGAAGCCACCGCCCGCAACAAGATTGCGTACGTCCGCTACATCGGCACGGACGGCGGTGACCAGTAGTGAAGAACGCCGCCGCCACAGCAGCCTCCGCGGTCGCCGTCACCGCGATGATCGCGTCCGGCTGGCTCGCCCTCACCGCCGTCGTCATCGACCGCGCCGCCCGGTCCCTGCACACCAGCCTCGACATCCCCGGGGCCCGGCCGGAGGACGGGTCGTGACGCTCGGCGGCTGGCTCGCACTGATCGCCGCGGCCGGCCACTACACGACCCCAATCCTCATCCTCGCCACGGAAGGACTGGTCCGATGACCGACCAGCTCGAGCAGCTGCGCGACAAGATCCGCGCCGCCTGGCCGGAACACGCCCTCACTCACGGCCGCGGAACGCCGGTGCCACCGGTTCGCGACGGCGGCAACACCGCGGCATGCATCGACCTCGCCGTCGAACTCTCTGCCGAGCACTTCACGCCCCGCACGATCACGACAATGGCCGAGGTCCTCGCACTGCCGGCTGAGACGCTGATCCGCACCAAGCACGGGGAAGTCGCAGAGTTCTACGAGGACCGGCCATCGACTAAGTGGCGTCCCGCCACGTTCCTTGGATCCGTGCTCGACGGCATGATCGTCGCGTCCGACCTTCCCGCGCTCGTCCTGTGGACACCCGGAGGCGGACAGTGACTCTCGTTATGGACGTGGTCTTTGGTTCTCTCGCTGCCGCAGCGGGGATCCTCATCGTCGGCGGCGCGCTCGTCATCCTCGTCGCGATCATGTGGTGGATGGCCGGGCGATGAGCGCCAGCACGGCAACCGAGGCGGAGGCCGAAGCCCAGGCCGAGATCACCGAGAAGTACATGGCTCTGCCGAAGGCCCGATCAATGCGATCCACGTGCCCGAAGTGCGGCGGCGTCATCCTCATGCGCCGCTTCGCTGTCGTGACGATGAGCGAGGACGTGCTGGCGGCACGCGAGTTCATGGATGCGCGGACCGGCGGCCGAGTGGTGTTGCGCACCGAGACGCTCACCGTCGAGGTGCTCCGCGTGATCTGCGCGACCTGCCGCTACGAGATCGGCCGCGAACGACCCAACGACGCAAGGGTGCCCGGCAATGGCCAGTGAAACGAACCAGGGTGAACGGTGCCAGGCGCGCTACGTCACCGCGGACGGACGCCGTCACGCGTGCGTCTTCCAGCAGGCCCGCCACGTCGGCCACACCGTTCACGCCTTTCCCTACGTGCACGCCGAATATGGGCATTCGTTCCACGACTGGCGAACTCGACGCCGAGACAACGAACTTCGGCCGTTGATCATCCACAACCCGATTCCTGGCGCGACGGGGTGGTTGCTGATCACCCCAGACCTGGCCGCGCCGTACGCGTTCACCCGGACTTGGCCTTCCGCCGTCGAATGCCTTCACCGCTGGTACAGCGAACAACGAAAGGACAACGGTCGGTGACAACCCCGATCATCACCATCTACAGCAAGCCGGACTGCCAGCAGTGCACCGCAACCGCGCGAGCGCTCGACAAGGGCGACGTCCCCTACGCCTACATCGACGTCACCCAGCGACCCGACGCACTCACCTTCATCCAGGAACTCGGCTACAAGGCCGTCCCCGTCGTCGTTGCCGGTGACATGCACTGGGGCGGATTCCGACCCGACCGCGTCAAGGCGCTGATCCGCGCTTACCACGACTCGGAAGCACGAGAAGCCTCGGGCGAGAACGACACCGAACCAGCCGCCGTGACCGCACTCCTCCAGGACGGTGCTCAGTGACCCCACCGAAGGTGAACCTCGACGAAGGCCGAGCACTCCTCGACGCCAGGAACGCCGAAGAAGCTGCGACCGACCCGCACGACCCGCGGCCGGCGAACGTCGACTGGCTCGTGTGGGCCCGCACGTACGCAGAGCAGCTCCTCGACATGGTCGACGACCTGCGCATCGATCTCGACGACCGCATCAATGTCGCAGTCCACGAGTCCCACAACCACCGGACGACCCGTCGGTCGATCAATCACCTCATCGCCGCCGTCGACTTCATCACCTCCCGCACCGCGAACGACGAACTCAAGGAGACCTTCCTGGAGTTCGGACGCGCACTTCGCGCAGCACTCGGCGAGTTCCCGGACGGGCACACAGTCAGTCCCGCGACGGGCCCCGCTCCGCTGTGCTTCGGCATGGACTACGGACGGCTCGGATACAAGGTTGCACTCGTCCGCCACCGCGGCGCCGAGGCGACCTACACCGAGCTGGTCGCAGACCTCGACACCATCACCGAAGAACGGATCGACGGCCAAGTGCAGCGATGGATTGTCACCCTCACCCCGCCGAAGGAGAGCCGATGAACAGCACCACGACGAAGCAAGTCGCATACAGCGGCCCCGAGTTCCAGGCCATCGCGGAACAGAACACCGTCCTCCGCGGCCAGGTCGGCTCCGGCCTCCACGGCGTCACCACCGGTGCCGACGACCGTGACGAGATGGGCGTGTGCATCGAACCGCCCGAGTACGTCATCGGCAACGCCCGATTCGAGCAGTACCAGTTCCGCACCCAACCCGAAGGCGTCCGCTCGGGCGCAGGCGATCTCGACCTCGTCGTCTACAGCCTCCGCAAGTGGGCGCGGCTCACCGCCGCCGGCAACCCCACCGTGCTGCTTCTGCTGTTCCTGCCCGAACACGAGATCGTCACGAACACCTGGGTGGGGGAGCAGTTGCAGGCCCGCCCGGAGATGTTCATATCGCAGCAGGCCGGCCACCGCTTCATCGGCTACCTCGAATCGCAACGGGACAAGATGCTCGGCCTCCGTGCCCAGCGCACCAACCGTCCGGAGCTCATCGACGTTCATGGCTTCGATACGAAGTTCGCGTACCACGCGGTGCGCCTCGGACTGCAAGGCGTCGAACTGCTCACCACCGGACGGATCACGCTGCCGATCCCGGAGCCGGACCGTACGTGGTTGCGCGAGCTCCGCAACGGCGAGCACACGATCGACGAAGCCCTCGACCGGATGAGCGAACTGCGCGGACAGATCAACCGCCTGACCTCAACCAGTGTCTGGCCGGATCGGCCTAACCGCAACCAGATCAACGCGTGGCTTACGAGCACCTATCAGACGTGGTGGGCACAAAAGGGACTGGTCTGACGTGGCGACTTCCAGCGTCGAGACGAAGGCGACCGATGGCCGCATTCGAGGCGGCGATCATGGGTAAGACGTACCCGGCGCGCCGCGGTCGCATCGCGAAATCCGATGACTTCCGGGTCGGCACACTGATTCACCCGTCCACGGGTCAGTCCTGGGCCGTGATGTGGACCTCGGTGGTCTGCTCCGAATGTGGAGACGAGATCCGCGTCGGTGACCGCGTCGTCGAGCGAACGATGGGCCCGCACCTCGTGCACACCGCATGCGCGAACGAGGGGGCACGGTGACCGAACACCGCCACCCCTGCGGACACGTCTCGCACTGGGGCCGTTGCGAACTCGCTGACCCGATCGACAACCTCACCGCGCTGTGGGGCGTCGCAGAGGTCGTCCCTTCCCGGCCCGGTCTGCCCGAGCATCTGCACCCGTTCCAGTACTGCGACACCGAGACGGCAGCCGTCGAGCACCTGACGCACTACCTGGCCAGGCCGGGGCACTCGCCGCGCCCCGCGATCGTGCTGATCCACCGCGATACCGCCGGCGCACGATGGGGGGCAACGCTGTGACCGAGTCGATCACCGACCATGTCGCCGTCGCCGCGGCCATCGCCCGCGCCGAACGCCCGCACATCCCACCACCGCGCTACTGCCGCGTCTGCTCGGCTCCGGCCGCTGCCGGGTCGCGCTGGTGCCGAGACTGCCGGCCCGGTCACTGATGGCCACCACCGCCCGCGCCCCGCCGCGCCCCCTGCACGACCGACGCTCGACCGCGACCAGGAAGAAGGACCCCGCCCTGATGTCAACACCCCACGCCCCCGAGCCCGGCCCGGGGGCGTCCTGATGCCGTGGCTCCGCACCGGCGACAACGTCGCCACGAACCCGCGGCTGCTGCGCGTGTACGACGACCCCGACGCGTCCACCTCTCTGGTGATCGAAGCGTTCGGGTTCCTCGTGCTGTGTGCCTCCCTCGCCGCCGCCCACACCACCGACTACGTCGTGTCCTGGGGCACTGCGTGTCTCATCGCCCGCGACGAGGCACCACGCCTCCTCGACGTCTGCGTGCGGGCCGGGCTGATGGAAGAAGCGACCGTCGACGGCGAACGTGTGTGGAAGATCGTCGACGACCCCGAGTTCCTCCACATGCGCTCGAAGGAAGAGATCGAGTGGGAACACCAGCGTAAGAACGACAACTCCCGCCCGGACCTGATCATCCCCGTCCGGCTGCGTGACGGTGATGCCTGCCGCTACTGCGCGAAGGTCGTGAAGTTCGCCCCGGGCGCACGCAAGGGACGCATCGTCGGCACCTACGACCACCGCCAGCCCGGCAAGGCGGCGACGGTCGAGACCATGGTTGTCGCGTGCTCGGGCTGCAACGCAGGCCGCAAGAACGATCCGCTCGCCGACGAGCGGTATCCGCTGCTGCCACCACCGTCGAAGCCGTACTTCAGCCCCTACACCCGCACCTGGATCCGTGAGCACCCCTGGGCGCGCGACAACGGCTACAGCATCACCAGCCGACGCGGCCGCACCATCCCGCCCGGTACCGTCCCGGACGACCGCAAGACCATCGTCGAGCAGTACCAGCGACCCGCCACCCAGACGGGCACCGCTTCCGACACCCCGCGACCCGCCGGCCAGGCGGACACCGCGACCGACGCGACCCGGCAGCCGGCCGGACACCGCGAGCCCACCCGGCGACCCGGCACCCGGCCGGACACCGCCACCACCACAGCGACCTCACACCCGGTGAGGGAACGCGACACCCCGCAGCGACCCGCCATCCACGCGGACAACGCACACCCACCCCACCCGCCGACACCAGCCCCGACACCGGTTCTGCCGGATACAGCAGATCCCGCAGAACACCTGCCTCCAGGATCTGGAAGTGCCGGGTCGGGACGGGTCGGGTCGGGACGGGTCGGTATGTCAGGTAACCCACCACCAGACCCGAACCCTCCCTCGCGAACTCACTCACTGCCCAGCCCTACCCCTCGCCGCCGGGGCCGCAGAGGGAAGAACCGAAAGCCAGGTCATTGATGACGACACCAACTCCCAGTCACCAGTGCCGAGCCGGGCAAGGGTGCCGCGGCCGCGAGTGCGACCCCGAGTCCGGCCAGTGGCTTCCGGCGCTGACCCTCCGCCCGCGCTTCCTGTGCCCGACATGCATCCGCGCCGTTGCGGCCGCGGCGGCCGCACTGTGGGAGGACTACCTGACCCTGCACCGGTCGGTCAGGGACACCACCGTGCGCGGACCGTCGACCGGGGTGCGCGCCGCATCGCCCACCCCAGCGGTACCGGTCAACGTCCACGCCGACGCACTCGCCCAGGACATCGCCGACACCGCGCACCGTGGCGCATTGTGCATCGCCGATCGGCTCGGCCGCGATGCGCCGGCCGAACACGCCACCGGCGTGTGCCTGGATCTGATCGAGCAGAACCTTCCGCTGCTCCTCGACGTCGGTGAACATGAGGCCATGGCGTGGCACCGTGACGGCGAAAGCTGGGGCGCGACCGTGCAGGACGGCCCGGGTCTGGCGTGGCGGCTCGTCGGACTGCACCAGCGAGCGTCGGCGATGCTCGGCGTCACCCGCGGCCGCGACCGCTCGCCGCTGCCGTGCCCGCACTGCGAGCATTCGCAGCTCGGCCGCTGGCACGGCGCGGAGCTCTTCGACTGCCTCGCCTGCGGATCCGCGTGGACAGAAACCGACTACCGCCGCATGACCACCATCCTGTCCGACGACTACCGGGAGTTCGCGTGACCGCTGACCCGTGGCCGTGGCCGGCCGACACCCCACTCGACCGCGCCCGGCGCATTGCCCAGTCCTACCGCGAAGCTCTCGCCGCGATCGCGCCGGACCGCTGCGCCCAGCTCGACGACCGCGCTCGCGAGTACGGCCAGGACTGGGTCACACCGCAACTCGTCACCTTCGGCATGGACGATCTGCTCACCGCGATCGAAGCGGCCGAGCTCGCCGGCGTGACCGCACAGGTGATCTACCAGTGGGCGTACCGCGGGCACCTGCCGCGCTGCGCAGGACCGGACGGATCGACCCGCTATCGGGCCGGCGACGTGCTCGACCATGTCGCCCGGACCCGACGACGACGCGCCGCGACGAGGGTGGTTGGACAGCAACGCGTCTAACGCGTTAGAGTCCTGCCACTGGCCGAGCTGTGCGCATCGCACGCTCGGCCATTGTCGTACCGGGCGCCGATGTGCGGAGGTGAGCTCGATGGCCTGGTCCCGCAAGAGCAACACTCGCCACGTCCCGTACTCGGTACAGCGCGCAGTCTTTCGCCGCGACGACCACACCTGCACCCGATGCGGCTACGTCGGCACCGGCCGCGGCGACCTCCATGCCGGCCACGTGGTCGCCGCGGCCGCCGGCGGGTCCGCCGACCTCGCCAACCTGGTGACCCTGTGCGTCCCCTGCCATGACGAGGAGACCCGAGGCCAGGTCGCCGCCGCCGTCCGAGCCCGGGCGGCCCGCCGGCGCCTGCCGGTCGAGCGCCACCCCGGCTACCTCTGACTCGGCGCGAGGGCGCCGGCGGGCCGGCGCCCTCGCGCCGAGTAGGGGTGGGGGGTGACCCCCGCCCCGGGCGGGTTCCGCCCCGCTTCGCATACCGCCTGCCGCCCTGTACGGGTTAGGGGGAATCGCCGCAGGTCAGAGGGGGTGCGCCCCACGTTGGCCCAGGTCGGGCGAACGCGTCGGCCGGAGGGTGATTCGGACCCCCGCGGAGGCTAGGGCCTGTACGGAGTCGGACCCCGGAATGTCGACAATGACGCAGGTCAGACGGGGTAACCCGTTACATCCGTGGTAGACTGAGGCATGGCTTGCACCTGGTGTGGTGACCGAATCCTGCGAAATGGCGCGCGTGGTCCGTCCGCGCGCTACTGCTCGTCGCGCTGCCGTGTGGCCGCGCACCGCGATCGCAAGCGGATGCCGGCCGATGTCGTCGCTGAGGACCGCTGGGTTCGCCGCGACGGCAAGCGCCCGATCACCCCGGCGGGTAGGCCGGCCTCGTCGACGGACGAGCGGACCTGGTCCCCGCTGGCGGACGTGGACGCCGACGGTGCACGCGGCGACGGTATCGGCTTCGTCCTCAACGGCGACGGCATCGCGTGCATCGACATCGACCACTGTGTGCGCCCTGACGGCTCCCTGGAGCCCTGGGCGAAGCGGCTGCTGCGTCGGGTGCCCCCGACGTGGATTGAGCTGTCTCCGTCCGGCACAGGGCTTCACGTGTGGGGTATCGCGACGGTCGGGACCGGCCGGATGCTGAAGATGCCGAACGGCGGCGGCGTCGAGGTGTACGACCGCGGCCGGTACATCACCGTCACTCGCCGGCCGTTCGGGCGTTGCCCACGGGTCCTGGCTGATCTCACCGACGTCGTGGACGAGCTCCTCGCGTCGTAGGAAGGACTCGCATGGCCCGCACCCCGGAGCAGGTCGCTGCCGATGATGCTCTGACCGCTGCGATCCGGGGCGTCTGGGACGCGTACTACCCCGACGACGACAAGGGAATCCTGACGGAGTACATGGTCCTGGCTCGCTCGCGGTCGTTCGACGATGAGGGCGACGCTCTCACGGCCCACGCGATGATGCCTCGCGACGGCGACGTCCCGATCGATCTCATGCTCGGCATGGCTGAGTACGCGTCCACCCGCCTGCGTAAGCGGATCGCCGAGGACGAATAGACCTGATTCCCGAGGCTGAACGCCCCGGAGACGCACGAAGGGGGGTGTCCCTATGCCTGGTCCACCCCCGAAGCGCTCGTCGCAGCGTCGACGCCGAAACAAGCCCGAGGACGGCACGGCGGCAGTCGAGGTCGTGTCGATCCGCGGGAAGGCCGTGAAGCCGCCGGCCGAAGACCGCGACTGGCACGTCATCGCCAAGGGCTGGTACCGGTCGCTCAAGCAGTCCGGGCAGGCCCAGTTCTTCGAGCCGTCCGACTGGCAGGCCGCCCGGTTCTGCGCGTACGTGATGACCCGGCACCTGCGCGATCACGAGGACAGCGGCGCACCGTTGCGCGCCGGCATGATCGACACCATCTGGTCGATGATGGGTGACCTGCTCACCACCGAAGCGGCCCGCCGACGGACGCGCCTGGAGCTCGAGCGCACCCCGACCGCCGATCCGGAAGCCGCGGCCACGGTCGCGATCATGGACGAGTACCGCAGTGAGTTCGGCGGTTGAGCACACCGCTGCCGTCGACCGACTGATCACCTTGCCCGAGGGCATCCCGAAGCTCACGCTCGGATGGGAAGCCCTCCGGTTCGCTGCCGAATACCTCAAGCATCCAAACGGGATTCGGGCGCGTCAGCCGTGGAAGTTCACGAGCGGGCAGGCCCGGTTCATCCTGTGGTGGTATTCCCTCGACGACGACGGGCAGTGGCTCTTCTATCACGCGGCGCGGCAACTGGCGAAGGGCTCGGGTAAGTCGCCGTTCGCGGCAGCACTTGCGCTGATCGAGTTCTGCGCGCCGGTCCGGCTGTACGACTTCGATCCGAAGCGGCCGGGTGGGTGCAAGGGCCGGCCGGTGGACATGCCGCTCGTGCAGATCGCTGCGACCAGTGAGGCGCAGACCGAGAACACGATGCGGCAGATCCGCGCGATGGCCCCCAAGGGCAGCAAGATCGTGCAGAAGTTCCAGCTCGATCCGGGTCGGCTGCAGTACAACATGATGCCCGAGGGGCAGCTGAAGGTGATCACGTCGTCGGCAGCGTCCGCCGAAGGCGCGGAGGCGACGTTCGTGGTCGCGGACGAAACCGAGCATTGGCTGCCGGCGGTCGGCGGCCCGGAGCTCGCGTCCACGCTCATCGACAACCTGACGAAATCCGGGAACCGGATGCTCGAAACGGCGAACGCGCCGAAGCCGGGCAAGGGCTCGGTGATCGAGGAGACCTACGAGGCGTGGTGCGACCAGGAGGACGGCAAGACCCGCAACGACCGCAAGATCCTGCTCGACGCCCGGATGGCGCCACCGGAAACGGATCTCGCTGATCCGGACTCGGTGCGCGCCGCCCTCGAGTTCGTCTATGAGGACTGCCCGTGGCAGAACCTCGAGTCGACGATGACCCGCATCTATTCGCCGAAGGCCAAGCCGGACGACATCAAACGCAAGTACTTCAACTGGCGGGCCGCTCCGGCGACGTCGTGGGCGGACTGGCAGAAGTGGTCGGCGATGGCACGCCCCGAGATTCGGGTCGAGCCCGGCGAGCGGATCGTCATGTTCTTCGACGGATCGAAGAGCCGCGACCACACCGCCCTGATCGGCTGCCGCATGTCCGACGGGCACGTGTTCACGATCGGGGTGTGGAAGCCCGGCGTCGAGGACGCATCCGCCTCGCACGACGGTGAGGACGAGGCCGGCACCGTGGACGTCGCCGCGGTCGACGCGAAGGTCGACTGGGCGATGGACACCTACGACGTGGTGCTGTTCCTGTCGGATGTGAAGGAGTGGGAGGGGTTCGCGAAGGTCACCTGGCCCGAGCGCTACCGCGACCGCCTGCCGATGTGGGCTGTCCCGTCGGGGAAGTCGCAGGAGCCGATCGCATGGGACATGCGTTCGCACGACCGCGAATTCACGATGGCCGCCGAACTGGTCGAGGCGGAGATCAACGATGTCGCGTTCACCCACGACGGACATCCGGACCTGACCGATCACGTGCAGAACGCGCGCCGCCACGACGGCCGGTGGGGCATCAGCGTCCGCAAGGAAACCCCGAACAGCCCAGACAAGATCGATGCCTGCGTCTGCATGATCGGCGCCCGCATGGCGCGCCGACTCGTGATTGCCAACGGCCCGAAAGAGGAACCGAGTGAAGCGTTCTTCCTGTGAGGGGGTGCTGTGAACCAGAAGCAAGCGATCGCAGCTGTGCAGCATCTGCTGCAGGCTCGTGCGTTCGAGTCGGAGCGTCTCGAGAAGATCGCGGATGCGATGCGGCCGTGGACCGCGACGACCGCGCTGCGGCACGTCGAGGTCAAGGGCCAGCATCTCGAGTCGCATCCGCTCGCCGGTCTGGCACGCAAGTCGCAGACGAACATGCTGCCACTCGTGCTCGACGTGTACTCCCAGTCGATGAAGGTCGACAACTACTTCGCCGGGGACGGCCAGACCGTCGCCCCGGCGTGGGAGTGGTGGCAGCGCAACGGCATGGACGCGAGGCAGACCGGCATCATCCGTGCTGCGATGCGCGACGGCGTCTCCTATGCAACGGTGCTGCCCGCGATGACCCCCGGCCGTGAGGTCACCGATCGGGAGCCCGCGGCGTTCATCCGTGGCCGCTCGGCGCGGCAGATGACCGCGCTCTACGGTGAGCCCCTCGAATGGGATCCTCGCGCCGGCGGCCCGGTCGATGATGACTGGCCGATCATGGCGCTCGAGGTGCGCGGGCCGATGATCCGGCTCTATGACGAGGAGAAGGTGCACTTCGTCGGAACGAAGGCGCAGCCGCAGACGACGCTCGGGTGGCGTGACCCGACGTACATGTCGGTCAACAACTTCGAGTACATCGAAGGGCGGTCGCACGGCGTCGGGGTGTGTCCGGTGGTGCGGTTCCGTGACCGCATGCTCGTCGACGACGAGGACGAGACGTGGGGCATCATCGAACCGCTCATCCAGATCCAGGAACGTCTCGACGAGACGACGTGGGAGATGCTGGTCGCCCAGTACTTCACCGCGTTCGTGCAGCGGTACGTGGTGGGCTGGGTGCCGAAGTCCGAGCAGGAAGCGTTGCGGCAGGCCGCGTCCGACACGTGGTTTTTCGCCTCGAAGGACGTGAAGGTCGACCAGTTCTCTGCGGCCGATCTGAAGGGCTACCTCGAGGCGCGGTCCGCCGCGATCCGCGACCTGGCCGCGATCGGGCAGGTGCCCCCGCAGAACCTCGGGGTGGACGGCATCTCGAACATTTCCGAAGCCACCCTCGCCGGTCTGGAGGCCGGCAAGGACCGCAAGTCCAGCGAGATCGAAACGTCACTCGGTGAGTCGTTCGAGCAGGTGCTGCGTACGTGCTCGCACATCACCGGCAACGCCGCGGCCGCAGGCGATTTCGCGTCCGAGGTGAAGTGGCGCGACGCCACCGCCCGCTCGTTCGCACAGACCGTCGACGGTCTCGGCAAGCTCGCCACGATGCTCAACGTGCCGTACGAGGCGCTGTGGGAAGACATCCCCGGCTGGACCCGGGAGAAGGTCCTGCGCGTGAAGAAGGCCGCGGCCGAGAGCGATCCGCTGCGTGGCCTGTACGAGGACGGCGACCCGAACACCACACCGGCCGGCGACGAGGGACCCAGCGTCAAGGAGAAGGCCGACGCGCTCGGTGTTCTCGTGCGTGCCGGCGCCGATCCGGAGGCCGCCGCGACACACACCGGGTTCGAAGGTTTGCCGTTCACCGGTGCGATCCCGGTGTCGCTGCGCCCGAAGGAAGAGGACGCGGCGCGCCTCGAAGACAAGGGGTAGCCGGTGCATGCTGCCGAGCAACGCCAGCGGCAGGACGCCATCATCGTCGCGCTCGTGCTCGCGCTCCGCAGGCTCATCGGTAGCCAGGGCATCCCGGCTACCGATGGTCAGCGGCGCTCACTGGCACAGGCGCTGCTGCGGCCCATCCAGCACGCACGGGCACAGTCGTATGCACTCGCGGTCGCTCAGATGCGGCAGGAAGCCGCCCTCGCCGGGGTCCTGGACCCGACGCCAGCGCCGCTACGCGAGTACCGGCATCAGGCGATCGTGACCCTCCTCGAGGAGGCCACGCAGACGAACGTCGAGATCGAACGTGACCTCGACGACGACGAACCCGCCGCGACCGCACCGGACGATCCACCGCGCCGGTCACGGGCAACGGTGACCATCGACGAGCTCGACGACAACAGCCGGCGCACCGCTCGCCGAATCCTGCGCGAGCCCGTGACCGAGGAGAACCGCCGCGACCCGCAGGTCGTCGACGTCGTTACCCGCCGGATCACGCAGGCCGCATCCCGCCATGCGGAGATGGCCGGCCGCCACATGTTGATGGACACCGTCGCGCAGTCCGACCCGCTGCCGCCCGCGGACACAGACGACGAGCCGGAGCGGCCACGATCGCGCGCCACGGTCACGATCGACGGCGACACCGATCAGGCCCGCTCGCAGTCGGCGGTGACCATCACCGGTGACAGCGAACCCGAACGGCCCCGGCGGACGGTCAGTGACGATCGACAACGACCGGGTGCCACGATGCGGCACAGCGGCAGCCGCTCCCGTGATCGCTCGAACAACCGGCGCCGACCCGACGGGGAACCGCTCGAAGGCGCGGTCCTGGGTTGGGCCCGCATCCTCACCGGGCGTGAATCGTGCGGGTTCTGCGCGATGCTCGCCTCCCGCGGGCCCGTCTACCGGTCGGAGGCCACTGCGTCGAGCACCGCAGGCGGACGTGCATTCCACCGCAACTGCGACTGCATCACCCGTGCGATATTCCAGGGGCGGGACTGGGAAGGCCGTGAAGAATACGAGCGGCTCGAACAGCTCTGGAACACCTCGACGATCGGCCACTCGGGTGCGTCCGCTCGCAAGGCCTTCAACGAGGCATTCGCGCAGGCCCGTGCACAGGACGGCGACCAGTTCGTCCCCGCGAGTATGCGCGGAGACCAGGCCCCGGATGCGTCGCAGGAACTCGACGCGGACACCGGCCCGGGCGACGACACTCCGCCGCCGACCGATCCGCCGCACCGCCCTCCAGCCGGCGACGACGAAGTGCCCGAACCCCGACCGGCCGAGGACTGGGGCGCTCCGCGACTCGAGTTCGGGCCGCTGGAGTGGCGGCACATCCTCGACGGCGAACCGGACAACCCGAAGAAGGGCGGTCACCGCTCGGGTACCGGCCGAGAGAACAAGACGGAGTTCCCGCCCGACTGGGACGACGAGCGGATCAAAGCTGCGGTTCGGTTGACCGAGGCGGAACCGCAGTACGTCCGAGTGAGAGGCGACCGCACAATCCGCCGCCGCGAGATCGACGGCGTCATCATCGAGGTGTCGTCCTACCCGATAGACGGTGTCGAGACGTTCAACGCCGCGTACCCGCCGAACGGCGACGGTGTGATCCGAAACAAACAGGGGCAGAAGGTCCCAGAGCCCTTGGATCGGAGCCTACTTCGACTAGAATCGGGATCGTGATGGGTGAGATCGAGTTCATTGAACTGGCCGAGGGGATCATCGAAGATCTTCGGCCAGCGTTCGATGCCGGCTGGACCGACATCATCGATACCGAGCTGGGCGGCGGCGAATACCTCGTCGCACTCGACGACGCCTTGCAGGCCGCTGCGCTCGCCGACCACCGGATCGACGCGGAGCTGACCGCTCGCGTGGAACAGGCCCTCGCCGACCTCGATCCCGACTCCAACGACTGGGACCGCATCAACCGCTGGCTGAGCCGGATACGCCCGACGACCACGCCGTAGGAACTCTCTGACGCCAAGCCCCCGTGAGCAATCGCCCGCGGGGGCTTCGTCATACCTGCATCCACCCCGGCGGTGGGTGCCCATCACACAACCCCAGGAGGGTTATCCATGTCCGCACCACTGACCCCGACCCCGACCCCGACTCCGAACGACGCGGCCGCGGCCGCCGCTGCAGCTCAGGCAGCCCAGCAGACGGCACCGGAGCCTCCCGCCCCACCGCAGCTCACCGCGCCAGCCCAGCCGCCGGCCGGTGGCGATCCTGCACCTACTCCGGCCGCCGCGAAGACCCAAGAGCCGCTCTCACACGAGGACGCACTCAAGGAACTCGAGAAGGTCCGCCGCGAGGCCGCGAACTACCGCACACAGGTCCGTGAACTCGAACCGCTCGCGAAGGCGCAGCGGGACCTGGAGGACGCGCAGAAGACCGAACTGCAGCGCGCTCAGGAACAAAACGCGCAGCTCGTCGCACAACTCGAGGCAGCGGAGCGTGCAGCCCTGGTGGCCACGCACCAGATCCCCGACGAATACCAGACGCTCGTCACCGGTACCACGCCGGAGGAACGCGCGGCATCGGCGCAGCTCGTCGGTCAGCTGATCGCTCGGACACAGCAGCAGACCCCGGCACCGCCGGCACCGCCGTCGCAGCGGCCTCTGGAGGGACTGACGCCCGGCGCGTCGCCGACCCCTCCGGCCCCGCCGGACAACTCCTACCCGGCGTCGTGGTTCCCCACCGCCGGAAACAACTCGTGAAAGGAACTGTGACTCATGGCAAATGAGTGCGCACCCCTGTTCCGGCCCGGTCGCGACGTCACCGTCCTGACCACCGCTGCCGTGACGGGCAAGACGTTCGTCGGTGTCTCCGGAAATCGGGACGCCGCCACCGGCCTGATCAAGGCCGCGCCCGCGACCGCCGCCGCGAAGGCCTTCGGCGTCGCCGCGTACGACGCGGGCAGCGGTAAGACCGTGCCGATCATCCGGGGCGGCATCGTGCCGGTCACTGCCGGCGGCACGATCGCCGCCGGCGCGCAGGTCGAGGTCGGCGCCAGCGGCCGCGCCGTGACCCTGGCATCCGGCATCGCGGTCGGCTACGCCGTCGACGGCGGCAGCTCCGGCACCGACGTCCTGATCGCTCTCTACTGAGAAAGGGGGGAACACCATGACGGTCTACCCGCAGCAGTACCCGTTCGGAGCGCCCACGGTCTCCGGCAACAACATCACCGTGGACCTGATGCTCAAGGAACCCACGCGCATCAACCAGTACCTGTCTGACCTGGTGCTCAAGAAGTTCTTCGCGGACCGCATCTTCAACAACGGCGGCGGTGTGTCCGGTGGCGCGCTGGTCTACACCCAGCTGACGAAGAACGATCTGTTCGCCACGACCGGCGTGCAGAAGGTCGCACCCGGCGCCGAGTTCCCCACCGTGAGCTTCGACCGGCCGGAGCCCAAGGTCGCCGTCGTCGAGAAGTGGGGTGGCAAGTTCGACGTCACCGACGAGGCCCGCGACCGCAACGACCTGTCGCTGATCCAGTCCGAGGGCGTCAAGCTCTCGAACACCATCCTCAAGCAGCTGCACACCGAAGCCATCGGTCAGCTCGAGGCTTCGATCACCGCGACCGGTGCGGCCGTGCAGATCACCGGCACCTCGTGGTCCGACGCCGCCGCGCTGACGCTGACCACCACGTCGAACGCGGCCCTCCCGGCGGCGGATTTTGCGGAGGTCTCCAAGACCGGCGAGGAATTCGAGCTCGGTACCCAGTTCAACCTGTGGCTCGTCAACCCGCAGGAGCTCGCCAACTTCCAGGTCATCTACGGCGACCGATGGAAGGCTGTCCTGCAGTCGTGGGGCGTCGACATGTTCGCCTCGAATCTGGTCACCGCCGGCAGCGCGTACGTCGTCGCGGAGCGCCAGGTCGGCGAGATGCGGTTCGAGAAGCCGCTGTCGACCGCGACGTGGCGCGAGGAGGAACGCGAAACCACATGGGTACAGGCGTCCGTGCGACCGGTGTTCGCGGTGACCCAGCCCTACTCGGTCCTCAAGGTCACCGGGCTGGCCGCCTGATGGCCGCCGTAACGCGGATCGTCCGGCTCGGTTCGGCCGTGTACCGCGACGCCACCGGCGCTGTGCGGCGCGGCCGGGCCGGCCAGGAGATCGAGGTGCACGCGGACGATGTCGAGCGGTTCGACCGCCTCAACGTCCTCCCCAGCCCCGAAGCGGACGGCAGTCCCGAGCAGACTCCGGAAGCATCGGAACCGGAGCACGAAGGGGCGAAGCCGACTACCCGCAAGACCACGCGCAAGACCGCAGTGGAGGAGTAGACGGTGGCCGCGTTCGCAACCCACGAGGACCTGTCCAAACGCTGGAAGGGATTCGACGCCGCGGACGCGGCCATGGCCGACCAGCTGCTCGCCGACGCGGCAGTGTGGCTGCGAGTGTGGGTGCCCCAGGCTTCGGCGCTCGCAGCCACCAACACCGATCTCGCTGAAGCCCTGGTGATCGTGTCCTGCGCGATGGTCAAACGCGCCCTGCTCAACGGCGACAACGAAGGCCAGTCGTCGAGCCAGGAAACGATCGGCCCGTTCCAGTACCAGGTCGCGTTCCGCAATCCCGAGGGCAACCTGTTCCTCTATCAGAAGGAACTCGACCTGCTCGAAAAGCTGTGCGGTCTGAACACTTCCGGTGCGGTGTCGATGACCGCTCGGGGGCTGTGATGTGGCGCCGCGGCGAGACGATCACCGTGCTGCGGCCGACGAACGTCAACACCCGCCATCCCGGCGACGGCGTCACCGAGGTCCCGCACACCATCGACAACGTCGTCATCAACTGGTCCGGCACCAGCGAGATCAACGCCCACGGCGAAGTCGAGGTCTCCGACGTCGTGCTGTACCTGCCACCCGGGTCGGACATCCGCAGCATCGATCGGGTCAAGTTGCCCGACGGGGACCGCTACCACGTCATCGGCAAACCGGCCCCGTGGCGATCCCCCTGGACCGGCCGGCGCCCCGGGATCGAAGTCAAGCTCAAGGGGGTGAAGGGCGCATGAGATACCAGCGCACACCGGCCTCGAACCCCAACGGCCTGGCCGGGCTGATGCTCGATCCGAAGATGCGGCAACTGGTGCGTGAGCGCGCCGAGATCGCCAAGGCCCTGTACCAGGCCCGCGTCGCCAAACGCACCGGAGTGCTGGCGCGGGAGGTGCGGGTCGTGACCTACATCGGCGGGCCGACCCCACGCTGGTGCGCCCGGGTCATCGCCCACGCTCCGCACGCCGCCTCGCACGAGTTCGGCGCGGACGGACGTCCCGGCGCTCACGATTGGCCGGCGGTGCTGGCCCAGTTGGGCGGGGCCGGATGAACGAGTTCCCGCCTCTGGACGGCATTCCGGCGTGGCCGGACGTCGAGGACCTGATGTGCACGTACCTCGACCGGTTCGGGCACACCTGCACCGAGACACCGCCTGCCCAGGACGCATCCGGCGCACCGCTGTTCGAGTCGCTGCTACCGGTGATCGTCATCGAACGCTCCGGTGGCGGCACCCCGAACGGCGCCATCGATGTCGCGATGATCCACATTTCGGTCACCGGCTCGACCCGGTCCGGGTCGTGGGCGGTGATGAATGGCGGTGTCCGTCGCGCCGTGGCCGCCGCCGAGAACGGCGCGTTCATCGACGGCTACACCATCGTCGGCATGTCCGAAGAAGTCGGGCCGCAGATGATTCCGGGTCTGAACCCGGACACGCGCACGGTGCAGCTGGCATTCCAAGTGGTCGTCCAGCGGCCGCGCTGATCCCAATCCGCTGATCCACACCGCACACCCACAGTCCGGGTGCGCGGATCTTGTGCTGCCCGGATCCGGGTCGGCACCGAACATTCCAGGAGCACACTCATGGCCAACGTCTCGTTCGCCTCCATGAAGGAAAAGGACGACTCGCTGCTGATCGTCCCCCGCGATCTCGCGGTGCTCGCCTGCCCGTGGAGGCAGGCCCCGATCCCCGACAAGCTCACCGACGCCACCGGCCTGATCGCCCTGCCGCCGGGCTGGCGTTCGGCCGGCGAGATCTCCCGGGAGAAGACCGAAGTCGGCGGCGACAGCAAGACCGAGTCGATCTCCGGCTACGGCTCGCTGGTGCCGCGCCGGGTGATCAAGACCGAGGAAACAGCGCGGCTGAGCTTCCAGACCCAGGAGATGAAGAAGCTCAACCTCGAGCTGTTCCACTCCCAGGACCTGTCGAACTGCTTCATCGACGACAACGGTGAGTGGCGGTTCTACAAGTCCTCGGCCTCGGACATCATGTACTGGTCGATCATCCTGATCGGACTGGACGGGTCGCTGGCCCGGCCGATCCTGCCGTACTGGATCTTCCCGAAGATGACTGTCGGCTCGTCCGGAGCGGTCTCGCTCGGCATGGCCAAGGAACTGGGCATGCCGATCAACCTCGACGCCTACGAGGACAGCGACTTCGGGCCCGCCGGCGCGTACGTCGCGATCGGCCAGGCCGGTCTGGGCAACCTCGACATCGCCGCCGCGGCCGGGTTCGCGCCGCCGGTTACCGCGATCACCCTCACCCCGGCGACCGCGTCGGTGGTGGTCGCGGCGACCACGACTCTCACGGTCGCCGACCAGGATTCGAACCCGATCACCTCCGGTGTGGCGTTCACCTCCTCGGATCCGACGAAGGCGACGGTGTCCGCGGCCGGTGTCGTCACCGGCGTGGCCGCCGGTACCTCCACGATCACCGCCACCTACCAGGGCTTGACCGACACCTGCGTGGTCACCGTCACCGCCTGATCGTCGGGCCCTACCGATCGTCTGCCCGCGCCGCGTTCATCCCTGCACGGCGCGGGCAGGCACCTTTTCGGACCGCTGAATCAGGGATGACAAGGGATACAGGGAGATACGAGCAATGGCTACACCCCGCAAGAGCACTGCCCGCAAGGCTGCACCGAGAGCGAAGGAGTCCTCGTTCGAGACGTTCAGCCGGTTCCGGGCTCGCGCCGCGAATCTCAGCTTCACCTTCGACAACTCCGAGGTGATCGAGCCGTTCGTGTTGGGACCGGACGACGGATTCGCCCCTCCCGTGGTCGTGCAGTTCCCCGACGATCTCGAGAACCAGTACGTGCTCGACCGCTGCCTGCGCAACAACGACTTCTTCGGCGCCCTGGAAGTTCTCATGCGCGGGGATCTGCGCCGGGTGCTCCAGGCGTTCAGCGCCGCGGAGGACGGGCACCGGCTCCTCGCGGGCCTCGTCTACTCGATCATGGATCACTTCCTCGGCCGCGGTGGTGCCGACGTGCCGGGGGGTTCCCAGCCCTCGTAGACCTGATCGCGAAGTTCGGGCCCCAGCTGCGGTGGGATTTCCACCATCTGCTGGGCCTGGACTTGAACGAGTGGTTGCGAGGGCAGCGCCACTGGGGTGAGTTCTGGGAACTCAAGGAGCAACTGCGCTTCGGTTCGGAGTTCTTTGCCGCGCAGCTCGAGGACGAAGAGCTCGCCGAACTGGCCGCTGACCTTCCCGAACCACCGCCCGCGCCGCCGAGCCTGCGCGGCTATGGCCCGTTGCTGCGCAAGCTCGACGACGTGCTCGACGCGATCCGCGGTCTGCACGCAGCGACCGTCGGCGCCAAACCGGGCGACATCACCCCGGTCGAACGCCCGAAGCCCCGCGTCGAGCTGGTGCGCCGCGAGCGTGCCTCGGCGGTGCTGGGCACTGTCACGCGCTTTCTGCTGCGCGGGAACGGAGGTCAGTGATGGCTACCTACACCGCCGGTAACGCCGCCGTCGAGGTCTGGCCGTCGTTCACCGACTTCCAGAAGAAGGTGCAGGCCTTCCTCGCGACGGTCGACGAAGAGCTGGAAGTCGGTGTCGTACCGGAGCTGTCGAGCACCTTCGCGCAGGACCTGCGCGACCAGCTCAATCTGGTGCACGCCACGATCGACGTGGATCCGGTGGTCGGCGACATGGCCGGATTCGCGCAGGAACTCGAGGCGCGTCTGCTGGCGATCGACGCCACGATCGAGATCGAGCCGGTCCTGGGGAACATGCAGGAATTCTCGGTGCTGCTGCAGGCACACCTGGACGCGATGAACCCCACCGTCCACGTCAACGTCGACATCGATCACACCTCGCTGGCGGCGCTGTACTCCCAGCTCAACGGTGTCAGCACCGGCGCCGGCCGGGCCCGGGGAAGCCTGGGCCGGATGGGTGCGGTCCGGTTCGGTGCCCTGCTGTCGGGTATCACCGCGCTGATCGGCGCGCTCGGTGGTCTCGTCGGCATCGCCGGCGGCGCCGCGGCGGGCCTGTCGGCGATCGGTGCGGCCGGGGTGATCGGGTCGACCGGCGTCATCGACGCGTTCTCGACGATGAAGACCGCCTCGGATCAGTCGACGAACTCGATGATCGCCAACGCCAAGGCCGTCGAGTCCGCCGAGGAGGCCCTGGCCGACGCTCGCGAGAACGCTGTCCGCACCGCGGTGCGTGGCCAGGAACAGCTCGCGTCGGCGCAGCGGGAGACGGCACAGGCCGAACGCACCAGTCTCCAGTCGCGGCGGGATCTGTCGGCGGCGTACAAGGACGCCAAGCGCGACATCGACGATCTCAACGACTCGCTGCGCTCGCAGGTGCTCTCGGAGCAGGAAGCCGAGCTCGCCGTGGCCGACGCGTACGACGCGATGGTCAAGTCCCGCACCGACGGATCGACGGGCAGAGAGCAGGAGCGCGCGTTCCTGACCTACCAGCGGGCGCTGGTCACCCTCGACGAGCAGCGCAAGCGCACCGCCGATCTCAAGACGCAGACGGAGGAGGCGAACACCGCCGGCGTCGAAGGATCGCAGCGGGTCCTCGAAGCGAAGGAGCAGGTCGCCGAGGCCGACCAGCGGTTGCTCGATGCCCGCACCGAGGAGGCCCGCACCCAGCGCGATGTCGCCGAGGCCAACGCCGATGCGCTCAAGCAGATCGAGCGGGCGCAGGCCGGTGTCACCGACGCTGTCGAGTCCGGCAACGCCGCGGCGAACGACTTCGCCGACGCCCTGGCCAAGCTCGCACCGAACGCCCAGCAGTTCGTCCTGGCCATGCAGGCCCTCGGCCCGCAGTGGAAAGACCTGCGGATGGCGGTGCAGGACAACCTGTTCGGGGGGCTCGGTGAGTCGATCACCACCCTGGCCGATAACCAGCTGCCCTACCTGAAGGACATGCTCGTCACGACCGCGGGGTCGATGAACGGGGCCTTCAAAGACACCCTCGGCATGCTCGACGAGACCCTGACCGGGTTGGTCGAGTCGGGGGCGTTCGAGCAGTTCAAGACCGCGGTCGGGCAGTCCATGTCCGGGCTCGCGCCGCTGGTGTCCGGGCTGGTGACCGGGTTCACCGAGCTCGGCATCCAGGTGCTGCCGACCCTCGGTCCGCTGTTCGCGTCCCTCGGGGATGCGTTCGCGTCGATGGCCCCGGCCCTGGGCACGATCGGTGCGTCCCTGTCCGGGGCACTGACCGAGCTGATGCCGCACCTGGCCGGGTTCATCTCGGCCCTGGCCGAGGGGCTCGCCCCGGTGATGCCGGTGCTCGGGCAGCTGCTGGCGTCCCTCGGGGCCGCTCTGACCCCGCTGATCCCTCCGCTGTCGGAGCTGCTGGTGGTGGTCGGGACCGCACTGTCGGAGGCCCTGGTCGCCCTTGCGCCGGCGATCGGTCCGCTCGGTGAGGCCTTCACCTCGCTGGTGACCGCGATCGCGCCGATCCTGCCGCTGGTCGCGCAGGTCATTTCGGAACTGGTGCAGGCCCTTGCTCCGGCACTGACGACGATCTTCGAGGCCGCAGCCCCGGTGATCCAGCAGCTTGTCGAGCAGATGGCGCCGATCTTCGAGCAGATGGCCCCGGTCATCTCCGAGGTGGCGGGCATCCTCGCGCAGGCCCTGGCCGGCGCCCTGACCGATCTGGCACCGATCCTGCCGATCCTCGTCGACTCGTTCTCCCGGATCGTGATGGCCGTCGCGCCGTTCCTGCCGCAGCTGGCCGAGATCACCGCACAGCTGCTGCCCCCGCTGATCGAGCTGTTCGGGGAACTGGTGCAGACGTGGCTGCCGCCGCTGACGACCGCGTTCGAATGGATCGCCAAGGAAGTGCTGCCGTGGGTGATCGTCGCGGTGCAGGACCTGGCCGATACCTGGAGTGACCGGCTCACGTCGATGTCGAACTACCTGCGCGATGCGCGGCAGTTCATCGGCGACGCGGTCGACGGGATCGCGGGGTTCTTCACCGGCCTGCGCGACACCGTCTCCGAGGTCTGGGACAAGGTCGTGAGCACGATCGCGAAGGCGATCGGCGCCATCGGCGACATGATGAAGCGGGTCGAGTGGGTGCCCGGTGCCGGGTCGATCCGGAACCTGGGTAACAACCTCGTCACCTGGGCCAGGGCGAACGGCTACGCCGCCGGCGGCTACATCACCGGTCCGGGTGGTCCGCGTGACGACCTGGTGCCGATCTGGGCATCGAACGGCGAGTACGTCGTCAACGCCGCGGCCACCGAGCAGAACCTGCCGTTGCTCGAGGCGATCAACTCCGGCAATGTTCCGCGGTTCGCCGACGGCGGCAGGGTCGCGCTCGATCGGGGTATCGCACAGGCGCAGCAGTACCACGGGCAGGCGTACGACTACGGCGGTTACACCGGCGGCGTCGACTGCTCGCTGCTCGCATCGAAGATCACCGCGGCGTTGCTCGGTCTCGACACCGGCACACGGTTGTTCAACACCGAGTCGGACTTCGAGGCCATGGGCTGGCGGCCGGGCATGGATCTGGACGGCTGGTCCGTCGGGATCTTCCGCGGTGGCGGCGGCCCGAACTCGCACATGGCCGGCACCCTCGCCGGTGTCCCCGTCGAATCCTCCGGTGCCGGAGTGTTCTACGGCCCGCCTGCCGCGGGCGCGGACGACCCGCAGTTCAACCTGCACTACTACCTGCCGCGGGAGATGTGGAACCCGCCGGACCCAGGTCCAGGGTCTGCGTCCGCTCCGGCGGAGTACGACCCGAACATCCCGGAAGGGCCGACGGGTACACCCGGTTCGTACCTGTCCGGCGGCAGCGGCGGGTATGCGACGCTGCCGGACTACGAGTCGGCGTTCACCCCACCCGGTTCCGGAGCAGGCGGCGGTGATCTGCCGTCGACGATCTCCGGGCTGTTCGGCGATGCCGCCAAGGCGTTCGTCGAAGGGCAGATGACCGACGCGTTCGATGTGATCGGGCTGCCCGACAAGATCCCGCCGGTCGTGCAGCTCGGTGTCGGTCTGGTCCAGGGCAAGTACCGGACGCCGGAGGAAGGCGCCGGCAACGGTGTGCCACCGAAGGGCGAGTCCTATCTGCCGGAGACCCCGCAGCAGGATCCGCTCGCCGGTGGACAGTGGACGACGCGGGATCAGAGCCAGCCGCCGCCGTCGATCGCGTCGGCCGCGCCGAACCCGGCCGAGACCGGGCACGTCTACAACCCGTCCGGTGGTGTCGAGCAGTGGCGCGGCACCGTCGAGTCCGTCCTGAGTGCGTTGTCGATGCCCTCGTCGTGGGCGGATCTGACTCTCGCGCAGATGAACACCGAGTCGAGTGGGAATCCCCAGGCGATCAACAACTGGGATTCCAACGCGGCGGCGGGCACACCGTCGAAGGGCTTGATGCAGGTCATCGACCCGACGTTCGACATGCTCTACCCGCAGTTCTCGACGGCGGGTTTCCCGGACGACATCTGGGATCCGCGGTCGAACATCGCCGGCGGCCTCTCCTGGGTCGTACATCGCTACGGCGGACCGGACGGCGTGTGGGGCCAAGCCCACGGCTACGCCAACGGTGGCTTCATCACCGGCCCGGGCGGTCCGCGCGACGACGTCGTGCCGATCTGGGCATCCAGCGGTGAGTTCATGGTCAACGCCGAGGCCACCGCGCGGAATCGTCCACTGCTCGAAGCGATCAACTCGGGTGCAGCCCGCATGGCGTCCGGTGGTGTGGGCGCGCCTCCGGTTCCGGCGATGGCCGGTGCGTCGGCGGCGGTGTCGGGTGCGCCGACCGAGTACCACACCCACTACCACGTCGAGGACATGTCCGAGGCGGTGCGCCGGGAGAACCAGCGTCGCCACCAGGAGATGCAGACGTACATCAGGAGGTGACGTGGGTAAGCCCGCGCTGATCGAGCTCGAGGGTGCGGACGGCATCGTCCGCACCCTCTCGGGCCCGGGGATGGGGGACCGTGGTGCCGAACTGGCCACGGCCCCGGCCGATTTCTACAACACGCCGTTCGAGGCGATCTACACCGCGCACGCCTACGAGCGCGGCTCGACGTACAACGGCAAGCGGATCAAGTCGATGTACCCGGTGTTCTCGGTCGACATCTTCGGCACCAAGGACCGGCCGTGGGAGTACTGGGACGACGAGTGGGCGACGGCGCTGACCGACGACCAGGACGCGTTCCTCTGGTACACCACCCCGACGCGGTCCTCGCGCCGGAAACTGGCCGTGCGGTTGGTCAACGAGATGCAGTTCAAGCCGATGCGCGATCCGCGGCTCGGTGAGTACGGGCGCGTGACGATGAACTGCATCGCGCCGGACCCGTTCTGGTACGAGGAGACCTCGGTCTTCGACCGCTGGCGGTGCATGGTCGATACCACCGACGGGCACATCGAGTGGGGTTCGGTGACGGTGTCGAACCCGACGCCGTACCCGATCTGGATCAAGTGGCGCGTGCAGGACGGCCCGCTGCCGGGGGTGAAGTGGCACCTGCCCGACTTCTCCTGGGGCAACAAGAGATACAAGCGGGCTGTCCAGGACGCCGACCGGATGCTGATCCTGCCCGAGCTGCTCGGCGACGAGCACCTCGACATCGAGACCGATGAGAACACCAAGCGGGAACCGGTGCGCTCGACGAAGGACACGCAGATCTATCTGCGGATGGACGGCAAGGCGTTCGTGTACCCGCTGCGCCCGTATCTGGATCCGGTGGAAGTACCGGTCGGTGTGCAGAACGCGCCGGCCGGTGTCGGAGTGCGGGTCGAGTGCCCGCGCCCGTGGCCCAAGCCGTGGGGGTTGCGTCGATGAGTACTCCAGTAGCCGAACCGGTCGACCTGATCGACTTCGACGCCGAATTCGAAGGACTCGTCCAGCAACTCAAGGACGAGGCCGAGGCCCGCCTCGCGCCGCCGGAGATGTCGATCTACGACGGCGACGCGAACCTGCGGGCGATCATCCGCAACGAGATCTCCGCGAACATCCAGTGGCTGCACAACGAGGTCGGCACCGCGGTGATCGACCTGCCGGTCGACTACTACCTGTCGGACTGGCTCATCGACGTCGACAACCGCGAGACCACCCAGGCGATCCTGCGCGTCGACAAGGACGGCGCCCGCTGGACCGGGCTGCTCGAAGAGATCCAGATCCACCACACGGACAGCGGAACCCGTTTCGTCCGTGCGATCTTCAAGCACGACCTGCAGCACCTGCACCACATCTTCGCGTGGAGCAATCCGTTCCTGCCGGCGGAGCTGCAGTTCCCGCGGCTGTGGATGTGCTTCTCCCAGCACATCCGGTGGGCCATCAAGACCACGATGCTCGTGAACATCATGCGTCTCGAGTCGTCGCTGTGGATGCTGCCCGACGATCCGCTCGACCCGGCCGGCTGGTTCAACTTCGACCAGTCGACCTGGACGATGGTCGTCAAACCGGACCTGCCCGACAACCCGGACCGGTCCCCGGCGGGCGTGATCCACTCGCGGTTCAAGTCGATGTACGAGGCGACCAAACGCGCAGTGCAGGACTCCCAGCTCACCTGGGAGCTGCGCCGCTACTTCCCGGGCGATCCTGAACCGTGGCCCGGCGCGGACATCGCGTACGGCACGATCGTGTGGGATCTGGTCGACAACAGTGCCTTCACCACCGGAACCTCGTTCGGCGGCACACTGTTCGACGGGCTGTGGCACGAGCTGGTCAACATCGGCAGCGACGGCAAGACCGAAACCACCGAGACCGTACCGGATCCGAACATGCCGGATCTGTACAAGACGGCAGGCGCACTCGGCAGTGATCCGTCGGTGCCGTCGGTGGTGTGGCGTGACGGTGAGCATTCGGCGATCCAGTCGTCGATGTTCTCGTATCGGCCGGCCGGGCCGGTCGGTGTTGTCGGCGGCGGTCATTCGATGCCGGGGATCAACGAGGGGATCTCCGCGACGGTGATCACCATCGCGGGGTTCCTCGGGTCGATGATCGGGCAATCGCAGATCGGCCCGGCTATCGATGCTGTGCTGCGCCCGATCTACATGGACACCGTCGGCGCGTTCGGTAAGTGGAAGAACATTGTTCGCGCGCAACGGCTGGGCAAGCACCATCTGCACGAGCGGTGGGCCGACGGTGCGGACCGGGCGTACACCCTGTCGTGGGTGCTGGCGATGCGCACCGCGATGTTCGCCACGAGGGAGACGACCCGCTGCACCATCTCCGTGGCCGACGGTGCACCGTGGCGGATCGGACAGCGCGGATTCGGGCACTGCTTCCTCGGCACGCGAGTCGGTTTCACCATCCGCGAGTTGCCCGGCCGGATCTTCGTCGAGCAGATCTCCGAACTGCGCCTGGCGTGGGACCGCAAGACCGCGCCGCTGTGGCAGATCCAGATCGGCCAGCGTGAGCCGGAAGACCCGGTGCTCAAGGCATTCGAGATTCTGCAGGACTTCCTGGGGATGCTCCGCGACCTCGGCGTCCTGTGACCTGTGTTCAGAGAGAGGACCGCCCATGCGCCTGGCGCTGCAGAGCAACTGTGACCAGAGCAAACCGGACCAGGCCCACCAGTGGGTGTTCACGGATCTGCCGTTCGGGCAGGACCAGACGTTCACCCCGGACCACAAACTGATCCCGGAATGGTCCCAACGTCTCGACGACGCTGGATACCGGCACGTCGATCAGATCCGGGCACTGGCGAACGAGGACGGGTTCATCCACGTCGACCAGCTACCCCAGCAGCGCAAGCGCTTCCGGCCGCCGTACCGCGGCCAACAGCACTACCTCAACCACGGGGACTGGTGCGACATGGACGAGCCGGACCTGGAGCCCTTCACCATTCCCGACCCGGCCGCGCACACCCCGCACGAGCAGGCCGCGATGGCCGAGCGCATGTACTACACCGGCGTGCTCAAACGCGCCGAGCCGGAACCGGACAAGGCCAGTGTGTCGCGGGCCCCGTTCAACCCGTCCGACCACACCGTCGCGTCGGTGAACACCTACCTCGAGTGGGGCGCTGCGGACGACGCGGAACGCAGCCGGGTCCTCGCCGCCGAGATGCTCGGCAAGAAACGCCAGCAGATCCTGCGCAATCCGAAATGGAAGGGACTGTGATGGCCGAGTTCGCCACCGGCGGGATCGTGCCGGTGCCCGACGGTCTCGCCGAGACGGGGCTGATCCCGGTGCTGAGCGTCGGGTGCGACTACCTCGTCCCCGACGCCGGCCGCCGCGAGCGCATCCACGAAGTGCTGCGCCGCCTGAACGAATCATTCGATCCCGGAGAGGACGAGAGTCGATGAGTTTCCGAATCGCGTACGGCAACAAGTATTCCGAGAACGGCTGGCGGATGTGCAACCGCGACGAGTGCGTCGTGGCGAACCCGCTGCCGTACACCAACACCGCGCCGATCCGGGCCGGGGACGCCGCGACGATCCTCAACGCGTGGATCATCTGGTACCACCGCAACGTCGAACCGCTCACCTCCCCGGTGTGGGGATGGTCCAACGAGAACGCCGTCGGTAACTCGAATCACCTGTCCGGCACCGCGGTCGACATCAATGCGCCGAAGTACCCGTGGGGTCTGCGGTCGATGCCCCGCGCTCGCATCGTGAAGGTGCGCGCCGGGCTGCGCCTGTTCGAGGGCACGGTGTTCTGGGGCGCCGATTGGGGACGCGCCGACGAGATGCACTACCAGATCGGATACCCGGAGGGCGACAATCGGATCGCCGCGTTCGCGGCCAAGCTGGACGCCGGGCACCTCGGCATCTACAGCCCGGGCCCGGCCGACCCAGCCCCCGCTCCGGCACCGGGGCCGACGTCGCCGCGGCCGACGCTGTCCCGCGGCGGGGTCGGTGACCACGTGCGCTACCTGCAGTCGCTGCTCAACCGCGCGTACCCGGCGTACTCGACGCTCGTCGTCGACGGCGACTTCGGGCCCGCGACCGAGTCGGTGGTGCGGGAATTCCAGCGGCGCGCCGGCCTGCCCGTCGACGGCATCGTCGGCCCGGCCACCTGGCTGCGGCTCGGTGTGCAGTGACACCCCTGGCTGTCGGCTTCGCATTCGTGTTGTCCATCACCTGCTGGGGCCGACGGTACGCGCGGATTCTGCGCGACGACCGGTCCGAGCGCTACCCCACGTAAGGAGCCTTACCGTGACCGACCACTCCAGCCCCACCTCGGCGGCGGACATCAACAACCGGTTCGACTTCCACCCGGCCACCACCGCGGAGAAACGCGGCGAGCACACCAGCATCCGCGAGGCGTGCAAGACCTTGGCGCACACGCTCGACGCACGGGTGCCCGGCGGCCGCGAGAAGGCGCTGGCGCTGACCCACCTCGAGGAGGTCATGTTCTGGTCCAACGCGGCGATCGCCCGCGCCGGCGATCCCGCCGCACCGGACACGCCCGACGCAGCGCCGGCCAGACGCGGCCGTGCCACACGAAAGGACACCAGCGCATGAGCACCGACGTCGACACCCGGTCACACATTTTCTGGGACGAGCACCTCGCGCCCACGGCGACGCGGGAACTGCCCAGCACGTTCCGCGACAACGACACCTTCCTCGACATCGAGGTCCCGGCAACGGACGAGATGATGGACGGTGTCTTCGGTTCCCTGGAGTCGGTGGCACGGCTGCTGAACGTGACTGTCGATCGTGACGGTGCCCCATGGTCCGGCGTCTTCGCTCAGGTCTCCCTGGCGAAGGACGCGGCCGGTACCGCGGTGTTCGTGCTGACCTACCGCAGCACCACCGCCGAGACCGACGTGCAGAAGCTGCTGGGGGTTCTGTCATGAGCGAGAGGAACGTCGTCGATTTGGTGACCGAACGCGTCCTCGAGGACCTGCCCGCCATCGCCGAGAAGATCGTGGAGGCCGCGATCGTGCCCATCACCGAGCGGGTTGCAGCCGAGGTCGCGGCACGGATGGGCACCGGCGTGCCCGCCCCACCGGCACCGGCGCCGGCACCGGACCCGAAGACCGATGCCCGGGAACGGGCGCTGCGCACCACCGTCCAGGGCGCGGCCGCCACTGTGCTGATCGCGGTGTTGCTGGCCGTCGCAGAGCTGCTCGGCACCGGCACCCTCGACCTGTCGACCGGCGGTGCGTGGAAGGCGATCGCCGGCACGGCCGGGGGAGCAGCGCTGATGGCGGTGATGGCCTATGTGCAGCGTCTGATCGACCCACCGAAGGATCGCTGATGGGGGAGTGGTTGCTCGCGCTGCTCGCGCCCGATCGTATCCAGGCACTGGGCATCGCCGCGACGACAGTTCTCGGTGCGTGGACTGCCCGGCAGGCAACCGTGGTGAAGAAGCTGCAGGCCGAAGTCGCCGAGCTGAAGGCCGGTCGGGAAGAGGACCGCGCGAAGTTCCGTGAGGCGATCCGGTTCATCCGGCAGCTGCTGCGGCACATCGAACACCTCGATGCGTTCCTCGGACACCACGCCCCGGGGCAGCAGCCGCCCGCTACGCGGCCGGTGATCCCCGAGGGTCTCACCGAGGAGATTTGAGGTGACGACCCCGGGACAGAACGCGCCGGACGGGGCCTGGCAGTTCGGCGATCGCATGGGCCAGGAGTACACGGGGATGACGACCGCGGACGTCATCGCCATGATGACCGGACAGGCGCGTTCCGATCTGAACACCGCCAGCAACGGATGGAACGGTGTCGTCTTCGACCTCAACGACATCCGCACCCAGTTCCAAGACGGGCAGCTCGAACTCAACGAACGGACCGAGCTGCTCGAAGGGGTGTCGGGTTACTGCCAGGTCTTCATGTCGAAGAACTGGAACGTGGTGCAGAACCAGCTGATCACGCTGCCGTTCGACGCCCAGCTAGGTCCGGAGAAGGGTGCTTTCCCACACGGAGGCAACGGAATCCGGTTGGCGACGCGAGGTTTGTGGCGTGCTGATCTGCATGTCACCGCCGACAAGATGACCAACTCGAACTTCCAGGCCGAGGTCTACGTGTCGGTGATGAACCTGGCCACGGGCCTGGTGTTCACCGAGCACCAGTACGACATGGTGCTCACCCCGTCCGGGTCGGAGACCGCGTCGTTCTCGATCACGTTCGTGATCCCCGACGACAACAACTACGTGGTGCGGGCGAGGGTCAAACACAACCGAACCAACCGGCTCAAGATTTTCGGTGGCACCGTCCGTAGTGCACTGTCGGTGAACAAGTGGGACAACCGCACCACGAACGCGCTGGTGCTGGACGAGGCGCCGGACGGTGGTGATCTCGGATGACGACCCCGAACCAGGCCGCACCGGACGGGGCCTGGCAGTTCGGCGACCGCATGGGCCAGGAGATGGCCGGCCTGTCCCAGGCGCAGCTGATCGAGATGCAGGTCGCCGGCCCCCGCGCCAAGCTGCTCGAAGCGGTGGACCTGTTCAATCTGTTCAAGCAACGTCAGGACTCGACACCGGCGTGGATGACCGACGGGCAGAACGCATTGCGCAACCGTCTGGATCTGATCGAGCAGGCATCCGGATACGGGTCGGCGGTGATGAGCAAGAACTGGAACATCCCTTACAACCAGTGGGTGGTGTTGCCGTTCGACGCGCAGCTCGGGCCGGTGAAAGGGGTCGCGGTGACCGCGCCGGACGAGCGGACCGGGTGGCTCACGTTGAAGAAGGGCGGGCTGTGGCGCGTCGACACCCACTTCACCGTGACCGGCATGTCGATCGGTTTGCAGTTCTACTACGTCGGCACGACACCGATCTTCTACAACACCTACAGTCCGATCTTCCCGAAGGTGGCGCTCGAGGTCGTCGACGACCAGGGCGCGGTGATCACCGCCAAGCAGTTCGACCTGGTCTCGGACATCGCCATCAACTCCCAGGGCCTGGCCCAGCAGAACGCCCCCCGGTCCGGGGCGTTCACGCACACCTTCGTTTTGGAGAACATGCCGCCGGAGGACGATCCGGCGGCCCCCGATCACTGGGTGCACGTGCGGTTGGCGATCCGGTACGAGCCGATCTATCAGGGCGTGATCAGCGAGACGACCTGCAAGATCCTCGGCGGCACCAAGCGGTCCTCGCTGATCGCCACCCGCTGGTCGAGGGATGTGAACCACATCAACTACGCCGACGACGTACCCGACGGCGGTGACCTTGGATAGGAGCGCGACGTGACCTGGTTCATCTGGTGGTGGGCATGGCTACTGCAGATGGCGGTGCTGACATGACCATCGTGACCGGCAACATCCGCGACATCGCCGGCGTCGACGACGCGACGGTGTTCACCTTCGAAACCCCCACGGTGCGCGGCGGGCTGGGCGGCGGCGTCGTCACCATCCGGGCGCGCCGCTACACCGCCGAGTACGGGGTGCTCACCACCGACGATCTCGAGCCCGGGCCCGCGGTGCTGCACCTGTCCGGCGGCATGCGCGCGGACTACCGCATCACCATCCCCGACAGCGATACCCCGGTGCAGCTGTGGCCGCTGATCGACGCGGCCACCGAGCCCGACAACACCGCGTGGATGACCGGGTTCATGCGCAACGCCGGTGGTCTGGCGCGGGGGAAGGCGATGCCGCTTGCCGACTACGCGTCGGCGCCGAAGGATCCCGAAACCCTCTACATCCTGTTCTGAATCATGCTGTGCGAGAAAGGTTTTTATGCTATGGCGATCGGTAAAGTGTTCGGGCTGTTCCTCAAGTCCCTCGCGAACAAAGAGGTGGACCTCGACAGCGACACCTTCAAGGTGATGCTGTGCACCGCGGCGTACACACCGAATCAGGACACCCACCAGTACAAGTCGCAGGTCACCGGTGAGGTGGCCGGCACCGGGTACACCGCCGGTGGTGCGACATTGGCGACCGTCACTGCGACCTACGACGCGGCGACGAACACCTTCAAGTTCGACGCCGACGACGTGGTGTGGCCCGGGTCGACGTTCACCGCGCGGTACGCGGTGATCTACGACGACACCCCGGCGACGGCGGCGACGAAACCGCTCGTCGGGTACGTCGACTTCGAAGCCGACATCCCGGCGACGAACGCGCCTTTCCAGATCGTGTGGAATCCCGCCGGGATTCTGGCCCAGTCGACGCCGTGACATGGCGATCTTCCGCAACGGCAAACCTGCCGTAGCGCTGCGCTGGATCGACGCGGCCGGCACCGAGAACCACGTCGTGCGGGTGCACTGGGTCGACGCTGACGGTGTCGATCATCTGGTGTGGGACGGGACGGTACCGGCGCTGATCAACGCGCCGGTGCTGGCCTCGTCGCTGGTGCTGCCCGCCCCGTCGGTGCGGGCCGCGGCGACCGTCACCGCGCCGCTGCTGGTCGCCGGGGTGCAGATGCCGACTCCGGTGCCCGGTGGCGGTGGCGGTGTCGACGCGCCGGTGCTGACGTCGGTGGTGGAGCTGCTCGCGCCGACGGTCAGTGCGGGTGCCACGATCACCGCACCGGTGCTGTCCTCGACGGTGGAGCTGCTCGAACCGGGTGTCGGTGTCGATGTCGCCGGGACGGTCCATGCCCCGCCGATGATGGTCATGGTCGAGTTGCTGGCGCCGCAGGTGCAGGTGCCGGCCACCGTCGAGGCGCCGGTGCTGACCCTGACTACCGCGCTGACCGTGCCGGAGCTCCGCGCGGGCGCCACTGTCGCGGCGCCGGTACTCGAGGTGGCTGCGGGGTTGCCGGTGCCCACGGTGAGCGCCGGCGCGACCGTGCAGGCACCGGCACTCGGGGTGTCGGCGCAGCTGCCGGCGCCCGAGGTCCGCGCGGGCGCGACGATCACCGCGCCCGTTCTCGAGGCCACCGTCACGATGCCGGCGCCGATCGTGTCGGCGGTCGACCCGGGTGTCGACTACGCCGACGACTTCAACCGGTCCGACGGTGTGCTCGGGTCGAACTGGACGTACCGAAACGGCAGCAGCTTCCCGAAGGTCTCGGGTAACCAGGTCGCGGTCGGTGGCACCACCGACGGCTACTACGAGTGCACCTGGGTCAATCCGTGCCTGACCAGCGAGCAGTACGCCGAGTGCGACATGGTGACCGGCGGCGAGCGTAGCTCGGGAATCATGCTGCGCTACAGCTCCTCTGGTGTGGGTGTGATCCTCACCTGGATCGGAACCAATCTCGCGATCTTCACCACGACCGGGTGGAAGGGCGCGGGCGGTGTCAACCGCACCGGCGATGTCGCGTCCGGCACGACCCTGGCGGGTAAGCGGCTGCGGTTCACCGCGATCGGGAACGTCTACACCGGCTACGTCGACGGGGTGGAGAAGATCCAGTGGATCGACACCGGCAGCGTCGTCCCGACGACGGGGCGGCTCGGTGGTCTGGCCCTGCAGCGGGCCAACTTCTCGAATTCCGGGACCATGGACAACTGGGCGTTCGGTGATCTGGATCTGACGCCGACGCCCGGGTATGTGGAGGCTCCGGTGTTGACGACGGCGCTGGAGTTGCTGGCGCCGACGGTGACAACCGAGGCGCCGAGCTGGTCGCCGATGGGTATGGACAAGTCCGGCACCCAGTCGTGCCCGACGTCGTACGTGCCGGTCACCGGCTGGACGGCGCGGTCCGGGTACCCGTCGACGTCGATCGTGTCGAACGCACTCGTCGCGGACGGCCCGGCGACGGTCACTGTGTACGGGAAGATCACGATCACAGGCGGCACCGTGCCGGCGGTTGCGTTCAGGATCAAGAAGAACGGCACCGTGATCTACACCTCTGCGAAGTCCGGGAGCACGCAGTCCGGGTCGGTGTCGGTCACTCTCGCGGCCGGGGACGCCCTGACCATGGAGGCCGAGTCCTCGACCTACGCCGGGACGCCGACGATCCAGGCCGGCGCGAGCAACACCTACCTGTACTTCGAATGATGGAGGAACCGTGCAGACCGTGACGCTGAGCGAAGTGGATGGCAGCACAATGGATGTCGAGCTGGTCGGTGGCTATCTGACCGTGACGGTACGAACCAACGACGCCGAGGTGCGCTCGGCAGCGTGGCAGTGGCCGTCGAGCTGAGGCCCATCCGGGGTCTTTCGATCCGAACCGGATGGGTTCGTTAGGTTAACGAATGAACCTGGTGTGCCCGAGTCGTGACATGGCAGCGCCCCCACCTCCCGGTGGGGGCGCTGTCGTTTCTCGGTCTGGAGCTACTGGTCGACGGGGACGTCGTGGTACACGACGCTCACGTCCGTGCCGGCGGACTCTGCGGCGGCTGCCGCGGCGGCCCGATGCCATCCTGACGGGTACGTCGAATCCGGCTCCGCGGCGCGATAGGCGGCGTCGTTGCGGTACGTCACGATCTGCCCGGTCTCGCGGGCACTCGCGGCGAGCGCGGCGGTGAGCTGCAGGGCAGCCGCGGTGATCGCGGTGATCGCATCGCGCACACCGGTGGGGATGGGTGCGGTGCCGCCCTCCCACCGGCGCCAGGTGCGGATCTGGACGCCGAGGTGATCGGAGAGCCAGTCGGCGGACAGGCCGAGTCGCTCTCGGGTGACGCGGAGCTCGGCGTCGGTCATGGCGCCGGTGGCGGTGGGGGTACGCATCGTGGTCCTCTCGGCTGGGTGGCGCCCCACCCGGTGATGGGTGAGGCGCCACGGGTGCTGCGTCGCAGCGTAGTCGGCGGGGTGATCAGTCCTCGTCGTCGACGAGGGTGATGGGCACGCCGGCGGCGCGGTACTCGGCGAGCAGGGTGGAGTAGATCGGCGTCATTCTGGTGGCCTTCCGGTGGGTGGGGCGGGGCTCGGGTGGGGCCGGATTCCCGGCCCCACCCTGCTCTCAGTGGTTGGTGAGGGTGGCCATTGCGATCTGCTTGCCGTCCGCGTCCCAGATGAAGTACCCGGTGACCTTCTCGTCCGATTCGGGGTCGTGGATCAGGGTGAAGCCTTCTTCCCGGGCCCATTCGAGGAGGGTGTCGAAGGCGCCGCCAGCGATCCAGTCTTCGAAGTAGATGACCTCGTCGGTGGAGGGGTAGATGGTGAGGTGCTCGGGGGCGATGGTCTCGATGCTGGTCATGTTGGTCTCCTGCGGGTTGGTCTTGCCTTGTTGACATGAATTACTATACCCACTTGACGAACCAAAGTCAACACGTGAAGAAGTGCCGATGTCAGGCGATACACCTTGCGACATAACCTGTTGGATGAGTAGGGTCATGGCATGGCAGCGCTCAGATTCCTCTCCCGCAAGCAGTTCGCCGAACGGATCGGCCTCAAAGACGCCGGCGCCCTCGGCAAGTACAAGCTCCCCGAGCCCGACGCCTGGGTCGGTGATGTCCGCGGCTGGCTTCCAGAGACCGTCGACGAGTGGCAGGCGAACCGGCCCGGCAGGGGTGCGCGCACCGATCTGACCTAAAGACAGCAAAGCCCCGGACGACCAAGGAGACCAGGTGTCAACAAGGCAACCGCCCGTCCGGGGCTCTGGCAGAGTACCTCATAGGGCACGGCCCCCGAACCGCATCGGTTCGGGGGCCGTGCCCTATGAGGTGAAGCGCTACCGCGGTTCCTGCCTGCTGTCAGGGTGCGGCGTGTACTGACCGAACAATCCGACAGGGTTGCCCGCGATGTACTGCTGGTGCTCGTAGTCGGCTCGCGCCGCCAGCGCAGCCCGTGCCCGTTCCTGCTGAGCCTTCACCTGGAGATGGCGGTCCCACAGGCGGCTGCCGGCGAACATTGTTGCCGCGATCACCCCGGCGAGCACGATCAACGGCCAGTACTCGAGCACGAAGCCGAGGACGAGTAGCGCCCCGAGCCCGGTGAGCACCGGATGCCGGGACGGAAAAGAGGCATGCATGTCGGAATCCGTTCGGGCCGAGGCTACTTCTTGGTCAGTGTCACGACGACCGGATCGTCTCCGGCGACGATGGTGCCGGGTGCTGGCTCGATGCTCACCGCCGTCCAGTTCGCGGCCATGATCACCAAAGTGCTGTTCGGATCGGCCGACCCGAGGGTCACGTTCGTCAGTCCCAGGTCCGCCAGCTCCTGTCGAACGATCTCGCCGTTGCGGCCGGCAACCTCGGGAAGCTCGACCTCCGCGACGACGGCGGCGGTGGTTGTGGTCGGTGCGGCTGCCGCCGCGACCGGGGGAAGCGCCTGGGTTGTGGTTGTGGTGGTCGGGGCAGCTGCCGTGGTGGACTCGTCCTTGTCGGACCCGCCGCCGGCGACTCCGGCGATGACGACGAACGCTGCCACACCGCCCGCGACCCACGGCCACTTCTTTCCCTTCTTCGGCGCCGGAGGCTGAACGGGTGCGAAGTTGCTCGGGTACTGACCCGGCTGGGGCTGCTGCCCGTAGTACTGCGGTTGCCCGCCGTAGGGCTGGTTGTATGGCTGCTGGGGAGGCTGCGTCATTTTCGGGTGTCTTTCCTGGGTTGGAACAGAAGAGGTGGGCGCGGCAACCCGTTACGAATGTTGCCGCTGCCCCGAGATCGAACGAACTGCGCGGTTCGTTACGTCTGTTTTGTGAGGAACTACAGGTCACAGATACTGCGGTCGCGATGGTGGCGTCACCCGGCTGCGACTGTCGCCGCCATAGTGGCGTCGCGCTTCCATCGCCACACCGCGTCCTTCGAGACACCGAGCCGGTCCGCGACGTCGCGGAGTGTCTCGCCCGCCGCGACGCGTTGCAATGCTTCGGCTCGGATTGTGTCGTTGTGCTTGGTGCTGCGACGAGCGGGGCGCTTCGCCGCGACGACCGGTGCGACGTCGAGCCTGAGCGTCTGCTGCGTCGCGACAGGGATTGTCTCGCCTGGTGCTGCGACAGGTTGTACCGGTGTCGCGGGTGCGACGCGCAGTCGGCGGACGTGGTGGGGTGTCTCGTCGCGGTCGGTGTCGCGGATCGGCCTATCCGGGTCGGCGGGTGTGACAGTCGGGTCCGGGTTTGTCGCGCGATCGGCGGGTTCTGTCGTGGTTTCATCTGCTGTTGTTGCGGTTCTGTCGTGGTCCTGTCGCGCGACCACGATCGTTAGGTGCACGGCAGCGAGTGTCACGAGCGGTGGGATGACCGCGAGCCCGACAGCAATGTGCGACATCGCGGTGAGCCAGGCGTGAATCCCGTTGCCTGCGACAGACAGGATCGTGCCTGCGACGAGCAGCGACCAGGCGTACCAGCGAGCATCACGTCGCACGACAGCTGCGACGGTCGGCACGATGATCATGCCGTCGAGTGCGACAGGCAGGATCCACGCTTGGTCGGCCGGCCACTGGTGCATCACGGCGAGCGCGGACAGCGCGGAGAAGCTGCGGGTGAATGCGGCGGATGCGACGGCGAGTGCGGCTGTCGCGGCGAGGAAGACTGCGACGGTGTGCCCGCTCGGCATGGTCGGCTTCGGGAAGGTGTTCACCACAGGGTCAGCTCCTCGGTCTCGGTGAGGGTGGTCGGCGCGAGCAGGAGCTCGGCGAGTTCGGCGCAGGCCGTGTGATTGGCGTATCCGTAGGAGGCGACTGCGCACCGCTCGGCGAGCTCGTCGGAGATGGTCGCGACCCATTCGCGGATCCGCTTCCACGTGAGGACGTGAACCGGCTGCGTGACCTTCCCCGTGATGATGTCCCAGTCTTCGGTTCGGACGACGACGATTCCCCGTGTGCGGACCAGTGCGAAGGGTCCGTGCCCGCGGCCGATGCCGGGCCAGGTGACGGTGCAGCTGCGGGTGCCCATGCCTCCGAAGTGGTCTTCGAGGTATTGGTCTTGGTCGCCGCGGCTGGATGCGACTCTGCAGATGGTGATGGCGCCGAAGCGGTTGAGGATTCGACGCTCGTCCTCGTTCAGCGGTGTGGTCGTGTTCACCAGGTACCTCCGTAGATGGTGCTGACGGGGATGGTGCGGAACGGTCCGCGGCCGGTGCGCCAGGCCAATACGAGGAAGCCGGCGGCGATTGCTGCGACGGCGATGGTGTGCCGCGACGGCAGGTGGGGGCGGAGTGTGGTCACGGGGTCTCCTGGTCGGTGAGGGTGGCGGCGACCTGGTCGAGGAGCTCGGCGTAGCGGCGCATACGGGCCGCGGCGCCATCGACGGTGTCGAGGCTGGTCATGGTGGCGTCGTGCCGCAGTTGGCCGGCGAGTGCGCGGAGCTGCGCGTCGGCGGGTGCGGTGGTGAACGCGGCGGTCATGCGGCGGCCCTGGTGGTGCGGCAGTGGCAGCGCACGCCGAGGTCGTTCTCGTTCATGACCATGCCGATGTCGTCGCAATCGGGGCACTTTGCGGAGTTGTACTGGGCGGGCGAAGGTGTCTCGTCCTTGCGGGTGGCGCCGGATGCCGACATCGCTTGCCACAGGCGGATCCAGCCGTGGACGTGCATGGTCGGGTTCTCGGGCCGGTGAGCACGCACGGCCGCCTGGGCGAGCGCGTCGATGCCGTGCCGGTCGATCAGCTCGAGCAGGATCCTTTTCTGGTCGGGTTTGATGCGTGAGTAGCTGGCGGGCAGGCCCACGGCGAGTGTGGCGGCCTCGAGGTCGGCGATCTTCTGGCGGTTGCGTTTGAGTTCTTCTCGGGTGATCTCCGACGACGACACCGTGGCGAGGGCGTCACCAAGTGAGGTGGGTGCCTGAGGTGCGGGGTTGTTGTTTGTTTCAGTTCTTGGTGATGGGTTCTTTGTAAAGGCGCCCGTTTTCCCGTCGCGCGCCCGACCGACTTTCGCTTTTCTGGGCGTCGGCGGTTCAGGGGTTTCGCCGGGGGTGCCAGGCACTTCGTAGATGGTTTGGATGGTGGAGAAGCGGCCGTCCGCGTCGCGGTGCTTCTCGCGGACGAGGTAGCCGGCGGCGATGAGTTCGCGCATGACGGTGCGGATCGCTTCGCGGCCCTCAAGGGGGGAGGCGGCGGCGATCGCTTCGGAGCGGATGTGCCAGTCGGCGGGCTTGGACAGCAACCAGGCGAGGAGACCACGGGCGCGGAAGCTGAGACGTTCGTCGTTGAGGAGAGCGTTCGAGAGGACGCTGAAGTTGTCGGCCAGACGTGGGCCGCGACGGATACCACCCTGCGGGTGGGCATGGGTATGCTGGGGCACTGTTCGACTCCTGACTAGTCGGACAACCGGCCCGTCGTGAGTGACCGCTCACGTCGGGCCTTCTCTTTCAGTGGTGCTCTTTGTCGAGCTTGTACACCTACCTGGCGACGACCCTCACCGACGTCACCGGCGTCGCCCGCTCGACGGTCCCGATCGGGCTGGCCGTGTACGGCGCGGGCATGGTCGTGGGCAGTCTGGCCGGCGGCCGCATCGCCGACCGCGCGCTGATCCCCGGCCTGATCGGCGGCATGATCGTCTACGCCACGTTGCTGGGCCTGTTCGTCGCCGGTGCCCGTCACCCGGTCACCGCGTTCGTTCTGCTGTTCCTGATCGGCGCAACCAACGCCGCACTGATCCCGGGGCTGCAGACCCGGCTCATGGACGTCGCCGCCGAGGCCCAGTCCCTTGCCGCATCCCTGAATCACGCCACGCTCAATGCCGCGAACGCGCTCGGCGCGTGGCTCGGTGGCCTCGTCATCGCCGCCGGGCTCGGCTACACGGCCCCCGCCGCGGTCGGGTCCGTGCTCGCGCTCGCGGGGGTCGCTGTCCTCGCCGTGTCCGTCCGACTCGACACCGTCCCGCCGGTCCGGATCCGTCGTCTGCGTCGGATACGGTGACCGGCGTGCCTCGCATCATCACCACCGTCAACGTCAACGGCGTGCGCGCCGCGGCCACCAAGGGCCTGCTCGAATGGCTCGCGGCGTCGGCCGCCGACATCGTGTGCCTGCAGGAAGTCCGTGCGACCGAGAAGCAGTTCCACACGGCGATCGCTCCCGCCCTCGCCGCGGGCTGGCAGGTCGTCGGCGCCGAATCCTCCGCCAAGGGCCGGGCCGGTGTCGCGATCCTGTCCCGCGTTCCGGCGGACGCGGTCCGCGTCGGGTTCGGGGACGAGAGTTTCGCCGACACCGGCCGCTACCTCGAGGCCGACTTCGGCGACCTGACGGTCGGAAGTCTCTACCTGCCGACCGGCGAGGCGGAAACCCCCAAGCAGGACGAGAAGGAGCGATTCATGAAATCGCTTGCGGCGTACCTGGGGGAGCGCGCCGCCGAGGTCGTCGGGGCGGACCGGCACATGCTCGTGTGCGGCGACTGGAACATCGCGCACACCGAACGGGACATCAAGAACTGGAAGGGCAATATCCGCAAGTCCGGGTTCCTGCCCCATGAACGCGAATGGGTAGGCGATCTCCTCGCGACCGGTCAGTGGCGCGATGTCGTGCGCGAGCACCACGGCGACGTCGCCGGCCCCTACTCGTGGTGGTCGTACCGCGGCAAGGCCTTCGACACCGACGCGGGCTGGCGCATCGACTACCACCTGGTGACGCCGACGCTCGCCGACCTGGTGACCACCGCCCGCGTCGAACGGGCCGCCACCTACGCCGAACGCTGGTCGGACCACGCGCCGGTGACGGTCGAATTCCGGTGAGCCGGCACACCCGGACGGCCCTGTTCGCGCTGCTGGCCGCGCTCGTTGCGCTGTTCGTGGCGGCCTGCGGGGGCTCGGAGACGGGATCGTCCGTGGCACCGCTGCTGTCGGCCCCGCCCGCGTCCCCCGCGGTTCCGCCCGGGGGCGACACCGTCACCTGCGACCCGGCCGGACCGATTCCGGACCACGTGTGGGACACCCTCGAGCTCATCGACGCGGGCGACTGGCCCCCGGACGACGCCCCGGGAACCGAGGGCGGCCGCCGATTCGGCAACTACGAGGGCGAGCTGCCTGCCGTCGGCGACGACGGGCAACCGGCGGCCTACCGGGAGTGGGACGTCAATCCGAAGAAGCCGGGACGCAGCCGCGACGCCGAACGCATCGTCACCGGTGCGGACGGATCGGTGTGGTACACCGCCGATCACTACGAGTCGTTCACGAGGATGTGCTGATGCGAGCCGACCTGACATTGCTGGAGACCACCCGTGCCGGTGCCGCCGACCTCGAGGAACAACTGCAGCAGGACGGGCACGTCGTCGTGCACGTGCGCGGCCGGCGGATGACGACCCTCGGGCTGTTGTTCGACGAGTTCGCCGCGGCACTGCAGTTCCCGTACTACTTCGGTGCGAACAAGGACGCCTTCGACGAGTGTCTGTCCGAGGTGCGCGAGGCCGACGATCCGTCGGTGCTCGTGTTCGACGCGCACGAACTGCTCACCGGCGAACCGGACCAGCTCGCGTGGTTCGTCGCGGTACTCGGGCAGATACCGCTGCGGGTGATCCTGCAGGTTCCGGCGGAACACAGTGCGACCGTGGTGGAGCGATTCGCGGCGGCCGGGCACGGCGACCTCGGTCGCAGCACCGAACCCGGTGCGTGACAGTATCGAGAGCATGTCGAGCACTGCAGATCAGAACGCCACCGCGCCGACCGCCCGGCCTCGGGTGCTGTCCGGCATTCAGCCCACCTCGGATTCCTTCCACCTCGGAAACTTCCTCGGTGCGTTGCAGCAGTGGGTGCCGATGCAAGACGAGTTCGACGCCTACTACTTCATTCCCGATCTGCACGCGATCACCGTCCCGCAGAACCCGAAGGAGCTGCGCAATCGGGTGCTGGTCTCGGCCGCGCAGCTGCTGGCGCTGGGCATCGACCCGGACCGGTCGGTGCTGTTCGTGCAGAGCCAGGTGCCCGAGCATGTCGAACTGTCGTGGGTGCTGACCTGCATGACCGGTTTCGGCGAGGCCAGCCGCATGACCCAGTTCAAGGACAAGTCCGCGAAGCAGGGTGCCGAGCACGCCGGCGTCGGGCTGTTCACCTACCCGATGCTGATGGCCGCGGACATCCTGCTCTACCGCGCGCAGAAGGTGCCCGTCGGCGAGGACCAGCGTCAGCACCTCGAACTGACCCGCGACCTCGCGCAGCGGTTCAACAAGCGGTACGGCAAGACCTTCGTCGTGCCCGAACCCCACATCGTCAAGGGCACCGCGAAGATCTACGACCTGCAGGACCCCACGTCGAAGATGAGCAAGTCGGCCGACACCGCCGCGGGTCTGATCAACCTGCTCGACGATCCGAAGGTGTCCGCGAAGAAGATCAAGTCGGCCGTCACCGACAACGAACGGGAGATCCGCTTCGACCGCGACACCAAGCCGGGGGTGAGCAACCTGCTCACGATCCAATCGGCGTTGTCCGGCCGCGACATCGACGACCTCGTCGCCGGATACGAGGGCAAGGGCTACGGCGACCTCAAGAACGACACCGCCGAGGTGCTCACCGAGTTCGTGACGCCGCTGCGGGCGAAGGTCGACGAGTACCTGTCCGACGAAGCCGAACTGCTCCGGATCCTGTCCAACGGCGCGGACCGCGCTCGCGACGTGGCATCCCGGACACTCGCCCAGGTCTATGACAAGGTGGGATTCCTGCCCCGCAAGTAGACCGCCGAAGGAGCGTCACGGATGGCCGACGCGAGCGCCGAGAAGAAACCCGGCTTCCTCGACCGACAGCGGGCGGCCCACCCCTGGCTCGACCACACGGTGCGGACAGGACTGCGCTACCAGGACAACAAGGGCGACTACTACGCCGCCGGCATCACGTATTTCACGGTGCTGGCGCTGGTGCCGATCGTCATGGTGGCGTTCTCCATCGCCGGTTTCGTGCTCGCCGGCCGGCCCGGCACCCTCGAGCAGATACAGGACGTCATCGCCGAGAACATTCCCGGCCAGCTCGGCGACACCGTGCAGAGCCTGATCGACTCGGCGATCGATTCCCGCGGCGCCGTCGGCCTCATCGGTCTGCTCGCCGCCTCGTACGCCGGACTCGGGTGGATGGCCAACCTGCGGGACGGTCTCACCGCGATGTGGGACCACCCGCGGGACAAGGGGAACTTCCTCGTCTCCAAGTTGCACGACGCCGTGGCCCTGCTCGGCCTCGGGCTCGCGATGATCGTCTCGCTCGGGTTGTCGGCGGTGAGCCGGGGATCGATCATGGCGAAACTCGTGGAGTTGCTGAACCTGGAGAACGTCGTCGGGGTCGGTGTCGGGCTGCGGATCGCCGCGCTTCTCATCGCCCTCTGCGCGACCTGGGCGGTGTTCACGTGGGTGATCGCGCGGCTGCCGCGCGAACCGGTCACCCTGCGCAGCGCCGCGCAGGCCGGGCTGATCGGCGCCATCGGATTCGAGGTGTTCAAACAGGTCGGCTCGATCTACCTCGAGGCCGTGCTGGGCGGGCCGGCCGGTGTCGCGTTCGGCCCGATCCTCGGCGTGCTGGTCTTCGCCAACCTGACCGCGAAACTGCTGTTGCTGTGCACGGCGTGGGCGGCGTCGAAAAAGGAGAACCTGGCCCTGGCGCACGTGCCCGCGCCGGAACCGGCGACGATCACTCCGCGGCTCGAGGTGCACCAGGGACCCGGCGTTCGCGGCGGCCTTGCCCTCATCGGTGCGGGCCTTCTGGGTGGCGCGCTGCTCGGGTCGCGCCGCCGCACCCGGAAATGAGCGGGTGGCGGGGTCAGCCCGCAGGGGCGGTCACGGCCGCCTCGTCCACGCACGCCTCGTAGCCGCCCGCGACGAAGGTCGACGCCGCGCAGTACACGGCCGTCGGATAGTACGGTCCCATCACCGTTGCCGGGTCCGTCCCGCTGTCCTGCGACGCCTGGATGGACTGCGGATAGAACGCCGGCGACGGCAGCATGTAGCGCAGGAACAGCACCTTTCTCGGGACCGCGGTGTCGCCCCACGGCAGCACCGTCACGGTCGGATCGGCGACGGAGGTGAGATCGGCGGGCGCGGCGACCGCATAGGTGTAGTGGCCCGACGCATCGAGTGCGGTCTCGAAATCCGCCGCGCACGCCACCACCGGATAGGGCGAGACCCGATCGTTCTGGCACACCGACCAATACCGCACCTGCTGATCCGGATCGGTGGCCGGCACACCCGCGCGGGTGTCCGGGAACAGTGGCGCCTTCCCCCGCACGACGGCGATCCGCCCCGGCTGATAGGTCAGGGCGGTCCCGAGATACTTGTTGTCCCCGTTGGGAAACAGGCCGGACGAGCTCGCCGGGTTCACGAACACCGTCTCGGGGGTGTCGCCGGGGAACGCGCCGCTCGCGGCACCGGCGATGACCTGATCGAAGCCGGCCTCCGCGAGATCTGCGAGGGGTCCGGTGTAGCCGTTCGGATCGAACGGCTGCTCGCACGGCTGCCGCGGCACGGTGACCCCGCCGAGCCGCATCGTCGCATCCGGCAACGGCACGCCGCCGCTGGGGGACGCGGCGTCGTCGGGCACGTACACGCGGATGATCAGGAAACCCGCCGGCGTGCCCTGGCCGGCAGGCAGAGCCTGAATCTCGTTGCGCGCGTGGTCCGCCGGACCCGTGACGAGGGTGGCGTGCCACTTCCGCTGCGACGGAGGAAGGCTCCGGGCCGACGCATCCCGGAACGGGTTGCCGCTGCCGGAATCCGGGACGATCATGTTGTCCCGCAACGTGTCGATCGTGTCGAAGTTGGTGTCGTAGGTGTTGAGCGAGAAGTACCGGGCGGCGGTGTAGTTGCCGGACAACTCGATCGAGTCGCCGGGACCCAATGCGTACGGCAGCACCCAGTAGGTGGCGTTCACGTCCGGGAACGCGACGTTGAGTACCGTCTCGTCGGACATGAACCGCCACGCGCACAGGGGCGTGTCGGCTGACGCCGCCGGAGGGAGCACGGTGCTCGTCACGGAAGCGAGCAGGAACGCGACGGCGGCGACGATGCGAGCGCGGGCCGATCGAGAGGGATTGCCGGACACGGGGACTCCGTTCGTCGCGTCCACGATAGCCGCAGTTCACCACCTACGGGCCGGTTCGGTGAACAGGAGCGGTCGATTCGGCGACATCGGCTGACGCGAGGACGGAACGGCCGTACTGTTCGGTTCATGAAAGCCGTCCAGTACACCGAGATCGGTGCGGAGCCGGTCGTCGTCGAGATTCCCACACCGTCTCCGGGCCCGGGGGAGGTGCTGCTGAAGGTCACCGCGGCCGGACTGTGCCACTCCGACATCTTCGTGATGGACCTGCCCGCGGACGGATACGTGTACGGGCTGCCGCTGACGCTCGGCCACGAGGGGGTCGGTACCGTCGCCGAACTCGGCGCGGGCGTCGCCGACCTCGCTGTGGGGGACGCGGTCGCCGTGTACGGGCCGTGGGGCTGCGGCAGCTGCCACCAGTGCTCCCGTGGCCGCGAGAACTACTGCACCCGCGCCACCGGCCTCGGGATCACCCCGCCCGGGCTCGGTTCCCCCGGTTCCATGGCCGAATACATGATCGTCGACTCCGCCCGGCATCTCGTGCCCATCGGTGACCTCGACCCGGTCGCCGCGGCCCCGCTGACCGACGCCGGTCTGACCCCGTACCACGCGATCAACCGGGTTCTGCCGCTGCTCGGCCCCGGATCCACCGCGGTGGTCGTGGGTGTCGGCGGACTCGGTCACGTGGGCATCCAGATCCTGCGGGCGATCACCGCGGCCCGGATCGTCGCGGTGGACCTCGACGAGGACCGGCTGGAGCTGGCCCGCACGGTCGGCGCCGACGTGGCGATCCGGTCCGACGCGAGCGCGGCCGCCGCGATCCGCGAACTGACCGGCGGCGAGGGCGCCACCGTGGTGTTCGACTTCGTCGGTGCCCAGTCGACGATCGACATGGCCCAGGAGGCCGTCGCGATCGACGGGCACATCTCGATCGTCGGGATCCATGCCGGTGCCCATGCGAAGGTCGGCTTCTTCCTGGTTCCGTTCGGGGCCTCCGTCGTGACCCCGTACTGGGGGTCCCGCACCGAGCTGATGGAGGTCATCGCCCTGGCCCGTGCCGGCAAGCTCGACATCCACACCGAGACGTTCACCCTCGACCAGGGTCCCGAGGCGTATCGGCGGCTGCGGGAGGGCAGCATTCTCGGACGCGGCGTGGTCGTGCCGGGCTGACCCCCGGCGTCTGCCGCGGGCAGAAGCGCCGACCGGGAAACGCAGAACGCGGGCCCGGACCCCGAAAGGGCCGGACCCGCGTTCCGTCGCGACTGTGGAGTCGTGGTGGTGCGGGGTCAGCGGGCGAACAGCAGCGCGCGCTTGACCTCCTGGATCGCCTTCGTCACCTGGATGCCACGGGGGCACGCGTCGGTGCAGTTGAAGGTCGTGCGGCAGCGCCACACGCCGTCCTTGTCGTTGAGGATGTCGAGACGCTCGGCGGCACCCTCGTCACGCGAATCGAAGATGAACCGGTGCGCGTTGACGATTGCGGCGGGGCCGAAGTACGACCCGTCGCTCCAGTACACCGGGCACGACGTGGTGCAGCACGCGCACAGGATGCACTTGGTGGTGTCGTCGAAGCGGTGCCGGTCGGCCTGCGACTGGATGCGCTCGCGGGTCGGCTCGTTGCCCGTGGTGATGAGGAACGGCTTGACGGCACGGAACGCGTCGAAGAACGGCTCCATGTCGACGATCAGGTCCTTCTCGACCGGCAGGCCGCGGATCGGCTCGACGGTGATGGTCACCGGCTTGCCGTCCTTGGACAGCATGTCCTTCATGAGGATCTTGCAGGCCAGGCGGTTGACGCCGTTGATCCGCATCGCGTCGGAGCCGCACACCCCGTGCGCGCAGCTGCGGCGGAAGGTGAGGGTCCCGTCGAGGTAGCCCTTCACGTACAGCAGCAGGTTGAGCATGCGGTCGCTGGGGAGCGCCGGCACCTGGAACGAATCCCAGTGCTGTCCCTTGCCGTCCTCGGGGTTGAACCGGGCGATCTTGAGGGTGACCATGACGGCGCCCTCGGGCACGGGAGGCAGATCCGTGGCGGCGGTGTCGTTCTTCTCGAGAGTAGTCATCAGTACTTCCGCTCCATCGGCTCGTACCGGGTCTGGACCACCGGCTTGTAATCCAGGCGGATGTCGGAGATCAGATCCGTACCCACCTTGTACGCCATGGTGTGCTGCATGTAGTTGGCGTCGTCGCGGTTCGGGTAGTCCTCGCGAGCGTGACCGCCGCGCGATTCCTTCCGGTTGAGCGCGCCGACGACGGTGACCTCGGCCATCTCGAGCAGGAAGCCCAGCTCGACGGCCTCGAGCAGGTCGCTGTTGTAGCGCTTGCCCTTGTCGTGGACCGTGATGTTCTTGTAGCGCCTCTTCAGCTCGTGGATGTCCTCGAGCGCCTTCGTGAGGGTCTCCTCGGTGCGGAACACCGACGCGTTGTTGTCCATCGACTGCTGCAGGTCGCGGCGGATGTCGGCGACGCGCTCCTTGCCGCCCGCATTCAGGATGCGGTCGAGCCACTCCTCGACGTAGGTCGCGGGGGACTCGGGCAGCTCGACGTGCTCGGTGTTGTTCGCGTACTCGGCGGCAGCGATGCCGGCGCGACGGCCGAACACGTTGATGTCGAGCAGCGAGTTCGTGCCGAGGCGGTTCGCGCCGTGCACGGACACGCACGCGCACTCGCCGGCGGCGTACAGGCCCTTGACGATCTCGTCGTTGTTGCGCAGGACCTCGCCCTGGACGTTGGTGGGGATACCACCCATCACGTAGTGGCAGGTCGGGTACACCGGGACGAGCTCGGTGACCGGGTCGACGCCGAGGTAGGTGCGCGCGAACTCGGTGATGTCCGGGAGCTTCTCCTCGAGGACGTCCTCACCGAGGTGCGTGACGTCGATGTAGACGTAGTCCTTGTTCGGACCGGCACCGCGACCCTCGAGCACCTCGAGCACCATCGAGCGGGCGACGATGTCGCGCGGCGCGAGGTCCTTGATGGTGGGGGCGTAGCGCTCCATGAAACGTTCGCCGTCGGCGTTGCGGAGGATACCGCCCTCGCCGCGGACGGCCTCGGAGATGAGGATGCCCAGGCCCGCGAGTCCCGTCGGATGGAACTGGTGGAACTCCATGTCCTCGAGCGGCAGGCCCTTGCGGAAGATGATGCCCAGGCCGTCACCGGTGAGGGTGTGCGCGTTGGACGTCGTCTTGTACATGCGGCCCGAGCCGCCGGTGGCGAACACGATCGACTTCGCGTGGAAGACGTGGATCTCACCGGTGGCGAGCTCGTACGCGATGACACCGGTGGCGACGGGACCGTCCTCGGTCTCGGTCAGCGCGATGTCCAGCGCGTAGAACTCGTTGAAGAACTCGACGTCGTGCTTGACGCAGTTCTGGTACAGCGTCTGCAGGATCATGTGTCCGGTGCGGTCGGCGGCGTAGCACGCGCGACGGACCGGGGCCTTGCCGTGGTCACGGGTGTGACCACCGAAGCGGCGCTGGTCGATCTTGCCTTCGGGGGTGCGGTTGAAGGGAAGACCCATCTTCTCCAGGTCGAGCACCGCGTCGATGGCCTCCTTGGCCATGATCTCGACGGCGTCCTGGTCGGCGAGGTAGTCGCCACCCTTGACGGTGTCGAAGGTGTGCCATTCCCAGTTGTCTTCTTCGACGTTGGCCAGCGCGGCGCACATGCCGCCCTGCGCGGCACCGGTGTGGCTGCGCGTCGGGTAGAGCTTGGTCAGAACCGCGGTGCGGGCCCGGGGGCCGGCCTCGATGGCCGCGCGCATACCGGCGCCGCCGGCTCCGACGATGACCACGTCATAACGATGTTCCTGCATGAAGTGTTGGCTCCCCTAGCTCGCAACGATGTTGGGGTCGAAAGTGAAGATCACGTAGGTGCCCAGGCCCATGATCAGGATCATCGACACTGCGAGGATCGTGTTGAGCCAGAAGCGGGTCGAGTCCTTGCGCGAGTAGTCCGCGATGACGGTGCGAAGGCCGTTGCCGCCGTGCAGCTGCGCAAGCCACAGCATCGACAGGTCCCAGAACTGCCAGAACGGGCTGGACCAGCGGCCTGCGACGAACGCGAAGTTGATGCGGTGCACACCGTCGTCGAGCATCAGCATGATGAACAGGTGGCCGAGCACGAGGATGATCAGTGCGAGACCGGACAGACGCATGAAGAGCCAGGCGTAGAGCTCGAAGTTGTTCTTGGCCTGACGCCGCGGCGAGCGCGGGTTGTCGAGGCCGGCCGGGCGGTCGTACGCCGTGGCGAGAGTCTTCGCTTCACTCATGTCAGTGCCCCGCAAACATGTTGTAGAAGATGCGTCCGGCCGCGGGGATCATCACCACGAACCAGATCGCGAGGATCGTCCAGAGCATCACGCGCTGGTACTTCGGTCCCTTGGACCAGAAGTCGACGAGCATGACGCGCAGGCCGTTGAGTGCGTGGTAGAGAACCATCGCCACCAGCGCCAGCTCCATCAGGCCGACGAGCGGGGTCTTGTAGGTGTCGATGACACTGTCGTAGGTCTCGGGGTTGACCCGGACGAGTGCCGTGTCCAGAACGTGGACGAAAAGGAAGAAAAACGTCGCCACGCCTGTGATCCGGTGCAGAACCCAGGACCACATTCCGGGGTCTCCCCGGTAAAGCGACCGTGTGCGCCCCGCCGGTGCGGGGGCGGCTTCAGTCGTGCTGCTCATCGAGTGCTGTGCCTCCAACGTCAATGGTGGACGCGTCGAGCCGCTCTAGCCTGTGGGGGATTCCGCAGCACGGGCCCGACGAGAACCTGAACCGACTTGTTCAGACTCTAAACCCATCGGAAACCTGGGAACTAATCTCCACCGCGATTCGTACACTACCCAAATGCCAAGTTAGGTTTGCCTTTCCAACTGTGATCTGGTGCGGTGGGGGTCGCCGAACGTTGGCTCCACCACCGTGACAGGATGGGGAACCATGTCGGAGGTCGAGTGGAAAACGTTGCGCGCCAAAGCACATGAAGCGATGGAGCGTGCGTACGCGCCCTACTCGCGATTCCCGGTGGGGGCGGCGGCGCTCACCGTGGACGGCGCGACGGTGAGTGGGTGCAATGTGGAGAATGTCTCACATGGGGTGGGACTTTGTGCCGAATGTGTACTCGTCGGTAACTTCATTTCCGGTGGTGGCGGACGGTTGCGGGCGATCTCGGTCTGCGACGCCCGCGGCGCCGTTCTGATGCCGTGCGGCCGCTGCCGCCAGCTTCTCATCGAGCACGGCGGACCCGAGCTGCTCGTCGACACGCCCCGAGGACCGCGGCCGATGGGAGAACTGCTGCCCGACGCCTTCGGGCCCGACGACCTGGCGGCCGTGCACCCGCAGGGAGACGACCGTGCCTGACATCGTCTCCGTGATCCGGCACAAGCGCGACGGCCTGGAACTGACCGGCGCCGAGATCGACTGGGTGATCAGGGCGTTCACCCACGACATCGTCGCCGACGAGCAGATGGCCGCCCTTGCGATGGCCATCTGGTTCCGCGGTATGACCCGGGCCGAGACCGCCCGCTGGACCACCGCGATGATCGACTCCGGACGTCGGCTCGACTTCACCGGGCTGGGCCTGCCGACCGTCGACAAACACTCCACCGGCGGTGTCGGCGACAAGATCACGCTGCCGCTCGCACCGCTCGTCGCGGCCTGCGGAGCGGCCGTGCCGCAGCTGTCCGGACGCGGACTCGGATACGCCGGCGGCACCCTCGACAAGCTCGAATCGATCCCCGGCTGGCGCGCGGACCTCGACACCGTCGAGATGGCCGAAATCCTCACCGATCCGGCGATCGGCGCGGTCGTGTGCGCCCCGACCGAAGACCTGGCCCCGGCCGACCGCAAGCTGTACGCGCTGCGCGACGTCACCGGCACCGTCGAATCGATCCCGCTCATCGCCAGCTCGATCATGAGCAAGAAGATCGCGGAAGGGGCGGGCGCGCTGGTCCTCGACGTCAAGGTCGGTTCCGGCGCCTACATGACCGAACTGGGCGACGCCCGCGAACTCGCGCGCACGATGGTCGAGCTCGGCGGCGACGAAGGTCTGCCCACCGTGGCGCTGATCACCCGCATGGACACCCCGCTCGGGCGCACTGCCGGTAACGCGCTCGAGGTGCGGGAGGCCGTCGAGGTCCTCGCCGGGGGCGGACCGTCCGACGTGGTCGAGCTGACCCTCGCGCTGGCGCGGGAGATGCTCGCCCTCGCCGGGATCGACGGCGTCGACCCCGCGGACCGCCTCAACGACGGCTCGGCGATGGACCGGTGGCGCGCGATGATCGCCGCGCAGGGTGGCGATCCGGACGCGGCGTTGCCCACCGCCACGTACACCGAGACGCTGCGCGCCGACGCCGACGGAATCCTCACCGAACTCGACGCCATGGCGGTGGGGGTCGCGGCGTGGCGCCTCGGGGCCGGCCGGGAACGCCGGGGACAGGCAGTGCAGGCCGGTGCCGGTGTGGAACTGCACGCCAAACCGGGAGATGCGGTGCGCGCCGGGCAGGTCCTCGCGACCCTGCACACCGACACCCCGGAGAAGATTCCGGCCGCGCTCACCACGCTGCAAGGCGGCGTGCGGGTGGCCGCCGAGGCGGGTGCCGAGCGGACTCTCATCGTGGAGCGGATCTCCGGGTAGCCGACTACCGTCGGGGCATGAACGAGCTGACTGCCCCGCAGGTGCGTACCGCACCGAAGGTCCTGCTCCACGACCACCTCGACGGCGGCCTGCGCCCGGCGACGGTCCTCGACCTCGCCGACGCGTGCGGCCACACCCTGCCGGCGGACACCGCGACCGGCCTGGCCCGATGGTTCCGGCAGTCGGCGGACAGCGGATCGCTCGTGCGCTACCTCGAAACGTTCGAGCACACCGTCGCCGTCATGCAGACCGCCGACGGGCTCGAGCGGGTCGCCCGCGAGTGTGTCGAGGACCTCGCCGCCGACGGCGTCGTCTACGCGGAGGTCCGCTTCGCGCCGGAACAGCACCTCGAGCGCGGCCTGACCCTCGACGAGGTCGTCGAACACGTGCTCGAGGGATTCCGGTCCGGCGAGTCCGCGGTCGCGGCGACCGGCGGCCGCATTCGGGTGGGATGCCTGCTCACCGCGATGCGGCACGCCGCGCGCTCACGGGAGATCGCGGAGCTCGCCGTGCGGTTCCGCGATCGGGGTGTCGCCGGATTCGACATCGCCGGCGCCGAAGCCGGGTACCCGCCGAGTCGTCACCTCGACGCATTCGAGTACATGCGGGCTGCCAACGCGCACTTCACCATTCATGCCGGTGAAGCCTTCGGGCTGCCGTCCATCCACGAGGCCGTCGCGTTCTGCGGCACCGACCGGCTCGGCCACGGGGTGCGGATCGTCGACGACATCACCGTAGCGGACGACGGCACCGCGACACTCGGTCTGCTGGCGAACTACGTGCGGGACAAGAGGATTCCGCTGGAACTGTGCCCCAGCTCGAACGTGCAGACCGGCGCGGTCGCGACGCTAGAGGACCACCCGTTCGATCTGCTCGCGCGGCTGCGGTTCCGGGTCACCGTCAACACGGACAACCGGCTGATGAGCGACACCACGATGACAAACGAGATGATGCGCCTGGTCGAGGCGTTCGGATACGGCTGGGTCGACCTCGAACGGTTCACCATCAACGCGATGAAGTCGGCGTTCCTTCCGTTCGATCAGCGCCTCGAGTTGATCGACGACGTCATCAAGCCGGGCTACGCGATCCTGATCGGCGCGTAGCGCCCGGTGTGCCTCAGTGGCGGCCGGCGGCGCCACAGAGGCACACCGCGGCGGCTATTGCTTCCGCAGCCGTGCCTCGAACTCGCGCTCGAGTTCACGCCACGCCGCGACCTCGGCATCGAACGGAGCGCTCGGTGCCAGGCGGCTCGAATCGGGCTCGAGCACGTAGTTGACGAACCAGCCCAGCTCCGTGGAACCGGCGAGGGCGGCGTCGGTGGAGTCGTCGCCGGCGTAGTTGGCTGCGTCGGTGAACAACTCGACCGCGAGGTCGAGTTGATCCGGATCCACCGCGTCGGTGCCCTCGGCGATGTCGTCGGCGATGCCGGTGAGCACGTAGACGTTGTCGTCGCTCACCTCGACTTCCAGCGAGCCGTCGGTGGCCGCGTGGCGGATCTCGTCGTAGGTGCTCACCGTCGCCAGATCGTGGTCGTGGCGGTCGGCCAGGTAGCGGGCGAGGGCACGCTCGGAACCGAACGCCGAGATCAGGCCGTTGCTGCCGAGGAACAGCGCGTCCTCGTCCTCGCCGATGTAGCACCGCAACGTGAACCAGGTGCCGTCGCTCGTGATGATCTTGATCGGGTCGATGCCGACCGCGCCCCAGAAGTCGTCGCCGACGGCCTCGTCAGTGTCCTCGTCGTCGAACTCGTAGTCGTCGTCCTCGCCCTCGACCGTGTCGTCGGCCTCGACGACGTTCTCCTCGGCAGCCACCAGTTCGGACTCGATCTCCGCGACGATCGCGGCATCGACGTCGGGGGTGGCGACGATCGCGTCGAGCGAGTCGATGACCGCGTCCCAGTCCTCGGCGACCGCGGTGCCGACCCGGTTCCACAGGTCCTCACCCCCGTCGCCCTCGAACGCGCCCGCGCCGTGCTGCAGCAGCGTCGCGATCTCGGGCCGATCGAAGAACTTCGTCACCGGTTCGAGTTCGCACACCTCGCCGAGGCTGTGGACGAGGTCGAACGTGTCCTGGAGCTGCGAGACGATCTCCGGGTCGACGTCCTCGGCGACCAGCTCGGGCACCCCGACGATGTCGAAGCGATAGGCGTCGTCGGGTTCGAACTCGACGGCCGAGAGCTTCGCGGCGACCGGCCACGCGGGATGCTCGACCAGGTCGTTGTCGGCATCCGAGCGGACGAACGCGACCAGTTCGGCGACGCCGGGAAACCCGTACAGATGGTCGCCGTGGCCGAGGAACGCCTCCCACTCGTCGTCGCCCTCGCGCCACCGGGGCGCCCACAGGGTGACGAGGTTGTCGTCGGTGAGACCGAGCTCGATCGGGACGATGTCTCCAGCCATGGCGGGAAGCCTAGCCACCTCGCGCCCGAAGACATAGCCGGGAGTCGACGATACGGCCGTCACCGGAACGAGTCGCGCAGTTCCGAGAGCAGACGAGCGCGTTTTCCGGCCGCGATCCGCGCGGCCTCGTGCGCGGTCGCGAGGATCGTCGCGGACACCTCGGCGGCGTCGAGCCGGCACGCCGACTCCGCCAGATCCAGCGCGATCATTCCGCCGCCGCCGTCGACGCGCACCCGCACCCGTCCGTCTGCGCTCGTCGCGTCGGCTGTCGCGTTGCCGAGCCCGGCCATCACGTCCTCGAGCATGCCCAGCCTTTCCCGTGCCCGCTCGACGATCTCGTCGACCTGCCGCGCGCTCACACCGACCTCAGCCAGGACGTGGGTCGCTGCTGTTCGTCGTCGGCCTGCTGGGTGCGCGCGACCTCGTCCCGGGTGGGCAGGCCCATTCGGTCCAGCAGGATCTCCGGCATGCCCTGGGCGGCGAGGTCGCTGCGACGCTGCGCCGCGGCTTCGAGGGCGGCGCGGCGGCTGAGCGCGAGGATCTGCCCGGCCAGGTGCCCGGCCCCGTGGCGCAGTTCACGAGGGTCGATCTGCAGGTCTACCGGCACCCCCTGATCCGTCGTGCGCACCGAGACGGTGCCCGCCGCGTTGCTGGCGGTAGCTGTCGTGATGTTTCTATCCGGTTGGACGTTCATAACCGGTTGGACGCAGCGGGTCGCCGACCGGTTCCCTCTCATCCGGTGGGCCGGTAGAACCCGTCGAACGCCATGCCGCTGTTGCCGGTGCGGATCGGGGTGACGGCGACCGGATCTCCCGCTTCGACCATGAGGCCGTTGCCGACGACCATCGCGACGTGCCCGTCCCAGACGGCCAGGTCGCCGGGCAGGACCGAGTCCGCGGCGACCGGCGTCCCGACGTCCTGCTGCTGGGCCAGCCGGGGGAGTTCGACGCCGGCCTGGCCGTATGCCCACTGGGTCAGCCCACTGCAGTCGAGACCCTGCCCGGGTGTGGTACCACCCCACACGTACGGGGTTCCCAACTGGGACAATGCATGACGCACCGCCGCGGCGGCTGTGGCGTTGGGTGCGGTCGCCACGCTGCCGTCGGGCAGGTTCACCGCGCGATCGGGTGACCCGGATCCCGGCGCGATGTCGCCGCCGCTGTACAGCGCCCGGTCGGCGCCGGAACCGGGATCGGCTTCCGCGGGGCCCACCCCTGCCGGTGCGGGCGGCGTCTCCGGCAGCAGCGCCGTGAGCCGGTCGGTGTGCTGTGCCAGTTCGGACGTCACCCGGGCCAGGACGTCGAGTCCCTCCGCGAGATGGTCGAGCGCGGCGCCCAGCAGCATCAGCTGGCCCTGGGGCAGCGTCAGCGCGGGTTCGAGGCTCCGGGCCACCGAGCCGAACGAGTCGACGATGCGGGCGAGTTCGGCCGCGCCACCGACGATCGTCGCGGTGCCGTCGATCGCGACCGCGGCGATCGCGGTGCCGCGATCTGCGGCGGCCAGGGTGTCGGCGAGCAGTCGCTCGGCGCTGTACACCGCGGTGTCCGCCGCCGTGCCCGTCCAGTCCCACACGAGGTCGGCGAGCGCGGTGCGGCCGGCGGCGTGCACATCCTCGGCGATCACCGTCCCGGCCCGCAGCGCCGCGGCCGGATCGAGCGCGGGCGCGGTGCCGGTGCCGAACGCGGTCAGCAGATCCGTCAGCGGAGCCGCAAGCAGGTCGGCCCCGATCGTCATCGTTTCGCTCCCGCGTCGTGCAGACCCGTGGACCACCCGGTCTCGTGGGTGTCGTAGCCGGCCGCGGTGGCCGCGGCGACCACCGCCATGCCGTCGAGTGCGGTCACGATCCGGGACACGTGCTGTTCGTGTGTGCGATGCGCCGTGACCAGCGCCGCGACGAATCCCGCGCCGATCGGCCCGAGCCCGGCCCCCAGGTGTTCGGGGGCGCCACCTCGGATCTCGTCGACCGCGCCGCGCATTCGTTCGGCCATCTCTCCGGCTGTGCAACCGAACGCTGCGATGGTCTCCGGACGTACCTGTACGCCGTCTTGCCGAAACTCGCCTCTCACGACTCACGTCCCCCTCGGATGTCGGATCGATCCCTCTCGAGGGGTTCGACGCATGCGGAGGGCGGCCGGTTCCATCGTTCTATCCTTCGGGCATGGATTCGCTCGTGGTCGACCACCCGCTCGCCGCCTCCCTGCTCACGATCCTGCGCGATGAGCGCAGCGACAACGCCGCCTTCCGGCACGCGCTGAGGCGGCTGACCCAGATGCTCGTCTACGAGGCGGTCCGGGATGCTCCGATCGAGGAGTTCGAGGTTCGCACGCCCGTGGCGACGACCACCGGGGTGCGCTTGCAGCAGCCGCCGCTGCTGGTTCCGGTCCTGCGGGCCGGGCTGGGCATGGTCGACCAGGCACACGCGCTGATCCCGCAGGCGCAGGTCGGTTTCGTCGGCCTCGCGCGCGACGAGAAGACGTTCGAGCCGGTCCCCTATCTCGAGTCGCTGCCCGACGACCTGTCCGGCCTGCCGGTCTTCGTGCTCGATCCCATGCTGGCCACCGGCGGGTCGATGGTGCACACGATCGAGATTCTCGTCTCCCGCGGCGCGACCGACATCACCGCGATCTGTGTGGTGGCGGCGCCGCAGGGCGTCGAGGCGCTCGCGTCGTACGGGTATCCGGTGCGGTTGGTGACCGCGACGATCGACGAGGGCCTGAACGAGAACAAGTACATCGTTCCGGGTCTCGGCGACGCGGGCGACCGGCAGTTCGGACCGCGTTAGCCGACAGCGTCGACGGACAACCCCAACACGAGACCCGCGACCGAGTCGCGACATATGTGCCCGATTCGGGATATATGGTGCCCATGGGGCTGGTGTGACGCCTTCCGGCGCCCGATCCGTTATCAAGTCTTCATGATCTGGGCCACACCGATGCGTCGGGCTCACTACGCTGAGCATGCACGGCAAGATCACCTTCCGCCTCCGACGGCCCGTGAAATGGGGTACACGATGGTCCGTAATTCCGCTGAGAAATCTCGACGGGGCCTCCGAATCACTGCGCTGGGTGTGGCCGCGGCGTGGACGATGATGGTGAATCCGGGCACCGCGGCAGCCGCTGTCGACAACGCCCGGTCCATGCCGCTCGACGGCGGCGCGACGATCGAAGTCCTGCAGGCGGACACGTCGATCCAGTCGGTCCCGCCGCTCGACAGCTCACCGCTCAGCGTCGAGTTCTTCAACGACGGCGTCGCCGCCGTGCGGATCACCGGTCCGGGAGCCGACTCGTTCACCGGCACCAAGCTCACCTTCGGCTACCAGATCGGCTATCCGGTCGCGCTGCCCGGCGCGATCGTGCACATCTTCACTCCCAGCCTCGACTGGGGGGTCGGCAGCGGTGTCGACTTCGGCGTGGATCTCGGATTCCCTGGCGATGGGGGTGCCCCGAGTCTCGGACTCGGTCTCGGGGTGGGCAGCAACGCCGAGCTCGGCGGCTCGATCATTCCCGAGCAGGAGATCGAGGTGGAGCTCGAACCCGGCGGGATCACCGAGGTGCCGATCGTCGAGAATCTGGCCTTCGACGGTAGCGGCGTCACCGTGCGCATCGCGGGGGTGCACGGCGCCGTGTCCGGCGCGATCGGCCCCGTCACCGTCCGTCCGTTCGCGAAGGCGACTACCGCCAAGGGCGATACCGTGGTCACCTACGGTGTGCCGCAACGGGTCTGACGATCCGAATCAACCGGCCAGGCCGGTTGCCCACACGTGCAGCGCCGCCAGCGTCCCGGCGGCGCTGTCGTGGTGTCCGTCCGCCGCGATCGCCTGCAGGTAGCACTTGAGTTTCGGTTCGGTACCGGACGGCCGGACGACGACGCGGACCGTCGCGCCCTCGAACACGAGCGCGTCGGTCCGCAGCCGTGTCTCGGCACGGGCGAGATCGGTCACGCGCACCGCCTCGCCGGCCAGTTCGGCCGGCGGCGCCGCCCGCAGCGATGTCATGATCCGGCCGATCCGCGCGAGGTCGGCGACCCGGATCGCGACCTGATCGGTCAGGTGCACACCGAATTCGGCGTACAGGTCGTCGAGCGCGTCGAGCAGCGTGCGACCGCGCGCCTTCAGATCCGCCACGTGGTCGGCGACGACGACTGCGGTCGCGATGCCGTCCTTGTCGCGCACCGCGTCGGGGTCGACGCAGTGACCGATCGCCTCCTCGTACGCGTAGACCAGACCCTCCCCGGCGCGGACCAGCCACTTGAAGCCGGTGAGGGTCTGTGCGAAGCGGGCGCCGCGCGCGGCTGCGACCTTCCCGAGCAGTGTGGACGAGACGATCGTGGTCGCGACCAGGGCTCCGGGGCGCGCTCCGGCGAGAATGTGGTCGCCGAGCAGCACACCGGTCTCGTCGCCGCGCAGCATCCGCCAGCCGCCGGCTGCAGGCACCCCCACCGCACAGCGATCGGCGTCCGGGTCGAGTGCGAGCGCGACGTCCGCGCCGACGTCGGTGGCGAGCGCCAGCAGTGCGTCGGTGGCGCCGGGTTCCTCGGGGTTGGGGAACGCCACGGTGGGGAACGCCGGGTCCGGCGCGAACTGGGATGCGACGACGTGCACGTCGGTGAACCCGGCGGCCCGCAGCGCCGCGACCGCGGTCTCGCCGCCGACCCCGTGCAGCGCGGTGAGCGCGATCCGCACGTTTCGATGTGGTGACCGCGGCAGCGTCGCGACCCGCGCGAGGTACCGCTCGACGAGATCCCCGCCCGAGGGTGTCACGGGTGTGCGGGTCACGGCGTCGCCGACCGCATCGATCGCCGCTTCGATCTCGTGGTCGGCGGGGGAGACCAGTTGGGCGCCGCCGGTGACGTACACCTTGTAGCCGTTGTCGGCGGCGGGATTGTGCGACGCGGTGATCTGCACCCCGGCGACGGCACCGAGCGTGCGCACCGCGTACGCGGTGACCGGTGTCGGCAAGGGGCGGGGGAGTGCGACCACCCGAAATCCCGCGGCGGCGAGGACTTCCGTTGCCGCGGAGAAGAATTCGGGAGAGCCGGTTCGGGCGTCGCGGCCGACGACGACGGTGCCGCCGCCGTGCCCGTTGGCGTCGAGCCAGGCGGCGAGCCCGGCGGTCGTGCGTTCGACGACGGGCACGTTCATGCAGTCCGGCCCGTCGCCGACCGGCCCCCGCAGCCCCGCGGTGCCGAAGCGCAGGCTCACAGCCGGCCCGCCAGTTCGCGCAGCAGATCACCCATGCGGCGGGCCGCGGCCTGACCGGCAGCCAGGACTTCGGCGTGGTCGAGATGCTCGCCGGTCACGCCCGCGGCCGCGTTGGTCACCAGCGAGATACCGAGTACGCGGGCGCCGGCGGCGCGCGCGGCGATCGTCTCGTGCACCGTGGACATGCCCACCAGATCGGCCCCGAGGGTGCGCAGCATCCGGATCTCGGCGGGCGTCTCGTAGTGCGGACCGGGGAGACCCGCGTACACGCCCTCGGCGAGCGATGGGTCGATCTCGCGGGCGAGGGCGCGCAGGTCGGCGGAATAGGCGTCGACGAGATCGACGAACTGGGCGCCGACCAGCGGTGAGCGGCCGGTGAGGTTGAGGTGGTCGGCGATCAGCACGGGCTCGCCGACCGTCAGGTCGGGGCGGATGCCGCCGGCGGCGTTGGTGAGGATCACGGTGCGGGCGCCGGCTGCGACCGCGGTGCGCACCGGGTGCACGACCCTGCTCAGGTCGTGGCCCTCGTAGGCGTGGATGCGCCCGGACAGCAACAGCACCGGCGTCTGTCCGACCGTGACCGAGTGTACGGTTCCGGGATGGCCGGCCGCGGTGGGTGGTGTGAAGCCGGGCAGGTCGTTCATGGACACGTCCGCGACCGTCGGCCCGAACCGTTCGACGGCGGCGCGCCATCCCGAGCCGAGCACCACGGCGACCGGGTGCGCCGCCACTCCGGAGCGCTCGGCGAGGACGGCGGCGGCCCGCCCGGCTTCGGCGGGGGGATCGAGGATCGCGTCGGGTGCTCCCATGGCGCAGACACTAACGCCAACCGGATTGTTACTCGCGAGTAGCAAGAGGGTTTATCCTCATGTCCATGCCATACCTCGAACGCCACGGCGACGTCTTCGTCCTGTACCTCGGCAACCGGGACCAGGAGGTCGACGAGAACCGCTTCCACCCCGACCGGCTCGCCGAGATCGGCGCGCTGCTCGACGAGGTCGAGGCGCACGAGGGCCCCGCCGCGCTGGTGACCGCCGCGACCGGCAAGTTCTGGAGCAACGGCCTCGACACCGACTGGATCTTCGCGAACCTCGCCGACCTGCCCGGCTACCTCGATTCCGTGCACGCGCTGTACGTGCGGATGCTGACCTTCCCCGCCGCGACCGTCGCCGCGATCCAGGGTCACGCGTTCGGTGCCGGGGCGATGCTCGCGCTCACCCACGACTTCGCCGTGATGCGCGCCGACCGCGGCTTCTGGTGCCTGCCCGAGGTGCAGCTCGGCATGCCGTTCACCGTCGGGATGTCGGCGCTGTTGCGCACCCGCCTGAGCAGCAGCACGGCGGTCGAGGCCGTCACCACGAGCCGCCGCTACGGAGGCTCCGACGCGCTCGCCGCCGGAATCGTCGCGCACACCGTAGACGGAGACGCGGTCCTGGCCGCGGCCGTCGAGCGGGCCGCGGGCCTGATCTCCACGCGCGGAGCGAACCTCGGTGTCGTCAAGCGCGGCCTGCACGAGCCGCTCGTCGCCGCGCTCGAGACGAAGACGGACGAGTCGAACTTCCGTTTCGGCTGACGCTGGGACCGCGGGCGGGCATGACAGACTGGACGATGTGACGACCGAAGCGGACAGGGTGATCGAGGCTGCGTCCGACGAGTTGATCGGCCTGTCGCATTCGATCCACGCGGAACCGGAACTCGCGTTCGACGAGCACCGCAGCGCCGCGAAGGTCGTCGAGGTTCTGCGCGGCGCCGGATTCGAGATCCGCACCGGAATCGCGGACCTGCCCACGGCATTCGACGCCCGCTTCGGCAGCGGCGATCTCGTCATCGGGATCTGCGCCGAGTACGACGCCTTGCCGGGCATCGGTCACGCCTGCGGTCACAACATCATCGCCGCGTCCGCGGCCGGCGCGGGTCTGGGTCTCGCGGCGATCGCCGACGCCCTGGGAATCACCGTGCGGGTCATCGGAACCCCCGCCGAGGAGACCGGGGGCGGCAAGGTTCTCATGCTCGAACACGGCGTGTTCGACGACGTCGCCGCCGCGATGATGGTGCACCCGGGTCCGTTCGACATCACGGGTGCGACCTCGCTGGCGCTGGCGGACATCGCCGTCACCTACGAAGGCCGCGAGGCGCACGCCTCGGCGGCACCCGAGTACGGACGCAACGCCGCCGACGCCGCGACCGTCGCCCAGGTCGCGATCGGGCTGCTGCGTCAGCACCTGCTGCCCGGACAGCAGATCCACGGCATCGTCAGCGACGGCGGCACCGCCCCGAACATCGTGCCGGCGCACACCGAGCTGCTGTACTACCTGCGCGCGGCGACCGCGGATTCGCTCGCCGACCTGTCCGAACGCGCCGGAAACTGCTTCACGGCCGGGGCGCTGGCCACCGGCTGCACCCACCGGATCCGGACGGTGTCACCCACCTACACCGAACTCACTCCCGACCCGTGGCTGGTGCAGGCATATCGTGAGGTGATCATCGGCATGGGACGGGCACCGCTGCCCGTCGAGGAGGAAGGAGCGCGCCCGCTGGGCAGCACCGACATGGGAAACGTGACGAATGTGGTGCCGGGTATCCATCCGGTCATCGGGCTCGATTCGGGTGGTGCGGTCACGCATCAGGCCGCATTTGCGGCCGCGTGTGTCACCGAGTCCGCGGATCGGGCGGTGCTCGACGGAGCCCGGGCGCTCGCGGCGACCGCGGTCCGCGTCGCGACCGATGCCGACCAGCGGGATCGTCTCCTCGAGGGGGTCGCGCGCCGATGAACCGGTATGTCGAGAAGTGGCTGGGGGACCACACCGAGGACCTCACCGCATGGCGTCGTCATATCCACGCGAACCCCGAACTCGCCCGTCAGGAGTACGCGACGACCGAGTTCGTCGCCGAGCACCTGTCCGCGGCCGGGCTCGACCCGAAGGTGCTGCCGCGCGGCACCGGCGTGATCTGTGATCTCGGGCCCGCGACGGGACCCCGGATCGCACTGCGCGCCGACATGGATGCGCTGCCGATGCAGGAGCTGACGGGGCTGCCGTTCGCGTCCACCGTCCCCGGGGTTTCGCACGCGTGCGGTCACGACGCCCACACCACCGTGTTGCTCGGAACCGGGCTCGCGCTGAACGAGGTGCCCGAACTACCCGTCGGCGTGCGGCTGGTGTTCCAGCCCGCCGAGGAGGTCATGCCGGGCGGCGCCCTCGATGTCGTGGCAGCCGGCGGCCTCGACGGCGTGTCCCGGATCTTCGCGTTGCACTGCGATCCGCGCCTGGAGGCGGGAAAGATCGGTATGCGGGTCGGTGCGATCACCTCCGCCGCCGACACCGTCGAACTGGTGTTGGATTCGCCGGGGGGTCACACCTCGCGCCCGCATCTGACCGGCGACCTCGTCTACGGGCTCGGCACCGTCATCACCGGCCTGCCCGGCATGCTCAGCCGCCGGATCGATCCCCGCACCGGCACCGTCATGGTCTGGGGAGCGGTCAGCGCGGGGAAGGCGCCGAACGCGATCCCGCGCACCGGGATGCTCGCCGGAACCGTTCGCACCGGCGATCACGAGACGTGGGAACTGCTCGAACCCATGGTCCGCGAGGTCGTGCACGGTCTGCTCGCCCCGACCGGAGTCAGCTACGAACTGGAATACCGCCGCGGTGTGCCCCCGGTCGTCAACGACGAGGTCTCGGCGCGCATGTTCGAGGCTGCGATTCGGGCGACCGACCCCGACGCCCTGTCCGACACCCCGCAATCCGGTGGTGGAGAGGACTTCTCGTGGTACCTCGAGCAGGTCCCCGGGGCGATGGGCCGGCTCGGTGTGGGATTCGGGACGGGCCCGGAACTCGACATCCACCAGCCCACGTTCGATCTCGACGAGCGGGCGCTCCCGGTGGGGGTGCGAGTGCTGACGAACCTCGTCCTCGGCGCCGGGTGAAACGCCCGGCTGAGCTTAGCCTGACCTGAACCTGTAAGTTCCGAGTGGGTGACAGCTCACAACAGGAGGTCCGGGATGCACGTTCGACGCAGGATTGCCGCCGCCTTGACGGCCGGGGCGCTGGTGGCCGTTCTCGCCGCCTGCGGCAGTGACAGCGACACCGCGTCCGACGAGTCCGGGGACGGCAGCGGCGCGCTGACGTTGTACTCGGGCCGCAGCGAGAACCTGGTGGCGCCGCTCATCGACCGGCTCGAGGACACGCTCGGGTTCCCGATCGAGGTCGTCTACGGCGGCACCCCCGAGATCACCGGCAAGCTCGTCGAGGAGGGCGCCTCGTCCCCCGCCGACGTCGTGTTCAGCCAGGACGCAGGCGCTCTCGGTCTCCTCGACCAGGCGGGGATGCTCGAGGCGCTGCCCGCCTCCGTTACCGACCTGGTGCCTCCGTACTACCGGGCCGCCGACGGCACCTGGGTGGCGACCTCGGCCCGGGCCCGCGTGCTCGTCTACAACGACGAGAAGGTGCAGCCGCAGGATCTGCCCACCGGGATCGACGGCCTGCTCGACCCGAAGTGGAAGGGACAGATCGGGTTCGCCCCGACCAACGCGTCGTTCCAGGCGTTCGTCACCGGCCTGCGGGTGTCGCGCGGTGAGGACGGTGCCCGGCAGTGGCTCGAGGCGTTCAAGGCCAACGAGCCCGTCGCGTTCGAAGGCAACGGCCCGCTCATGGAGGGTGTCGACAGCGGCCAGGTCACCCTCGGGCTGACCAACCACTACTACTGGTACGGACTCGCCGAGGAGAAGGGTGCCGACAACCTCGCCGTCCAGATCCACTACTTCCAGGCCGGTGATCCGGGCGCACTCGTGAACATCGCCGGGGCCGCTGTCCTCGCGACCACCGATCAGCCGGAACAGGCCCAGCAGTTCGTCGCCGCCCTGCTCTCGCCCGAGTCGCAGACCTATTTCGCCGACGAGACCTCCGAATACCCGATCGTCTCCGGCGTCGAGACGAAGCACGATCTGCGTCCGCTCGCCGAGGTCGGCACCTCCGACATCGAACTCGCCGAACTCGCGTCGCTCGAGCAGACCCAGGCGCTGCTTCAGGAACTGGACTTCATCTGATCGTGCTCTCCGCTCCGCTCCGCGCCCGACGCGGCCGACCGATACTGGCCCTGGCCGCGCTGGGTGTGGCCGTGTTCGCGCTCGCTCCGGTCGTCCACCTGGTGATGCGCGCCTTCGCCGACGGACCCGACCGGGTGTGGTCGCTGGTCTTCCGGCAGCGCACCCTCGACCTGGTGTGGCGCAGCGGCATTCTCGCGCTGACCGTCACCGTCGCGTGCCTCGTCGTGGGGCTGGCCGCCGCATGGCTCACCACCCGAACCGATCTCCCCGGACGCCGGTGGTTCGCGCTCGCCCTCAGCGTGCCGCTGGCGATCCCGTCGTACGTGTCGGGCTTCGTCTGGATCGCCCAGTTCCCCGCGCTCGAGGGATTCGTCGGTGCGGCGCTCGTGCTCACCTGCGCGTCCTTCCCCTACGTGTACCTTCCGGTGGCGGCGGCTCTCGCCTCGATCGATCCGGGCCTGGAAGAGGTGGCCCGCACGCTGGGTCGCTCCCGCATCCGCACCACCCTGACGGTGACGTTGCGGCAGGTGTGGCCCACCGCGGCGGCCGGCGGACTGCTCGTCGCGCTGTACACGCTCAGCGACTTCGGGGCGGTCGCGCTCATGCGCTACGAGGCGTTCACCCTCGCGATCTACGGCAGCTACCGTGGCCTGCTCGACCGCACCCCGGCCGCCGTGTTCGGATTGGTCCTGGTCGTGCTCGCGGTGATCCTCACCGTGTCGGAACGCGGCGTGAGGCGCGGCGCGACCGCCCGCGTCGGCTCCGGCGCCGCCCGCACCCCGGGCGCGGTGCCGCTCGGAACCGGACGGCTTCCGGCGGTCGGTTTCCTCACCGCCGTGCTCGCCGTCTCCGTGGGCGTCCCGGTCGCCGGGCTGGCCCGCTGGTTGTGGAAGTCGCAGCAGGCGTCGGTCGACTGGTCCGCCATCTGGACCGCGACCGCCTACACACTGTGGGTCGCCGCGCTCGGCGCCCTGCTGACCACCGCACTGGCCCTGCCGGTCGGCGTGTTCGCGGCCCGCTCGACGTCGCCGTTGGCCCGGTTCACCGAGAGCGCCGCCTACGTCGGCTTCGCGTTGCCCGGTATCACCGTCGGCCTGGCGCTCGTGTTCTTCGGGATCCGGCTGCTGCCGCAGTGGTACCAGCACACCCCGATGCTCCTGATCGCCTATGCCGTGCTGTTCCTGCCCCTCGCCGTGGGATCCATCCATGCCGCGGTCGCCGCGATCCCGTCCGGACTCGAGGACGCGTCGGCGACGCTCGGCAGCGGCCGGTTCCTCACCGGTCTGCGGGTGACCATTCCGCTCGCCGCGCCGGGGGTCGTCGCCGGATGCGCACTGGCGTTCCTCACCATCGCGAAGGAACTTCCGGCGACGCTGCTGCTCGTCCCGATCGGGCACGAGACCCTGGCGACCGGCATGTGGAAGCACACCGAAACACTCGAATACGGTTCGGCGGCACCGTATGCGGTGATCCTCGTGCTCATCGCCGCGCTGCCGTCGCTGATCCTGGGCCGGCTGCTGCGCGGTCGCGTCGACGCGGAAAGTGGTGGTGAGGAGTGAACGGACTGACCGTCGACAAGGTGTGTGCCCGCTACGGGCGCACCGAGGTCGTCACAGACGTGTCCGTCGAGGTTCCGCGGGGCGATCTGCTCGCGGTGCTCGGTCCGTCCGGCGGGGGCAAGACCACGCTGCTGCGGGTGATCGCGGGCCTGCACCCGGCCGCCGCCGGCCGGGTCGTCGCGGACGGAAGAACCGTGACCGACCTGCCGCCCGAGCGCCGCGGCGTGGGCCTGGTTCCTCAGGAGGGAGCGCTGTTCCCGCACCTGGACGTCGCCCGCAACATCGGATACGGACTCACCCGGCCCACCTGGGACTCGCGGGTCCGGCAGCGGGCCGCGCGGGCCCGTCGCGTCGAGGAACTGCTCGATCTGGTCGGCCTCGCCGGGATGGGGCGGCGCAAGCCGAGCGAGCTGTCCGGCGGGCAGCAGCAGCGGGTCGCGCTGGCCCGGGCGCTCGCGCCGCGGCCTGCGGTGGTGCTGCTCGACGAGCCGTTCAGCGCGCTCGACGCGGGCCTGCGATCCAGCCTGCGCGCCGACGTGCGTGTCCTGCTGCGGGAACAGCAGGTTGCGGCGGTGCTGGTGACGCACGATCAGGCTGAGGCGCTCGCAATCGCGGACCGGGTCGCGGTGATGCTCGACGGCCGGCTCGCGCAGGCCGGGACCCCGGAGGAGGTGTACCGGACTCCGGCATCGATCGCGGTGGGGGAGTTCGTGGGCGAAGCGATCGTGCTCGACGCCGAGGCCGAGGGCGACCATGCCCACACGGCGGTGGGGAAGGTGCAGCTCATCGCCCCGGGCCGGGGCACCGGCCGGATCCTGGTGCGACCCGAACAGATCGCCGTCGAACCGGCACTGGACGACTCGCCGTTCACGATCCGCGACATCGCCTTCGGCGGCGCCCACAGCGAGGTGCGGGTCGACGGTCCCGGCGCGGCGATCCGCTCGCTGCGCGGCAGCGTCGACGACCTCCGGGCCGGCGACGCGGTGTCGGTGCGGGTGTGCGCGCCGGTGCCGTTCTACGCGGGCTGACGGCCCGGCGGGCTCGTCAGAACGCGTCGGGCCTGCCCGGGCCGACGTTGCGGCTGTTTCGGGTCCGCAGATCCATGACATAGTCCGACGGGGCACCGGCGATCTCCGCGGCATCGGCCATGACACCGAGATACCGTGCGGACGGCAGGCCGCCCTCGTATGCGTCCACGACGTACAGCCACGCGAGAACCGGCCCGTCCGCGGTATCCACACGCACCCGGATCTTGCGGTGGAAGCCCAGTTCGGAGCCCTCCCAGCGGTCGAGGCTGCGCTCGTCCTCGTCCGGTACGTCGTAGAGCACCACGAAGACCTTCGCGTCCTCGTCCTCGACGACGGTCGCGAGGGCACCTTCCCAACCGAGGTCGGCACCGCTGAACGTCAATCGCCAGCCGTGCAACCATCCGGTGCCGGCCATCGGTGAGTGCGGGCAGCGCTGCAGCATCTGCTCCGGATGCATGTTGGACCCGTAGGCGGCGTAGATCGGCACGTGCCTAAGGCTAATCGGTGACCGCACGCCGCAGGATTCGGGGCGCTCGTCGTCGGCTCCGTGTGTCCGTATGCGCTGCCCGCACCGGGTGGCATAGCGTTGTCGCGGGGGCGTGGTGACCCTGCGCTCCCTGAAACCGGCCCGAGGACCATCTCGGAATCGATACAGAGGAGAAAAATGACCCGGATCGTGATCATCGGCGGTGGGCCTGCGGGCTACGAGGCTGCGCTGGTGGCGGCCCAGTACGGCGCGACGGTGTCACTGATCGATTCGGACGGGATCGGCGGCGCCTGCGTGCTGTTCGATTGCGTGCCGTCGAAGACCTTCATCGCGTCGACCGGCGTGCGCACCGACATGCGCCGCGCCGCGGACCTCGGCATCGAGCTCGAACGCGCCGCCGTGTCGCTGCCGCAGGTCCACGCCCGCGTCCAGGGTCTGGCCCGCGCTCAGTCCGCCGACATCCGCACCAAGCTCGAGGCGGCCGGGGTGGCGATCTATTCCGGCCACGGCGAACTCATCGACCGTGAGATCGGCATGGCCGCCCATCAGGTTCGCGCCAATCTGTTCACCGGCGAGGAGAAGGTGCTCGACGCCGACGTCGTGCTCATCGCGACCGGCGCGAGCCCCCGGGTCCTGCCGGGCGCGGTGCCGGACGGCGAGCGCATCCTCACCTGGCGGCAGCTCTACGACCTCGACAAGCTGCCCGAGCACCTGATCGTCGTCGGTTCCGGTGTCACCGGTGCGGAATTCGTCTCGGCGTACACCGAGGTCGGCGTGCAGGTCACTCTCGTGTCGAGTCGGGATCGCGTGCTGCCGCACGAGGACGAGGACGCCGCGCTCGTGCTCGAGGACGCATTCGCCGAGCGCGGGGTCACCCTCGTCAAGCATGCCCGCGCGGACGTGGTCGAACGCACCGAGGACGGGGTGCGCGTGCTGCTCGCCGACGGTCGGATCGTCGAGGGCAGCCATGCCCTGATGACCGTCGGTTCGGTTCCCAACACCTCCGGCCTCGGGCTCGAGCGTGTCGGCCTCGAGCTCGATCGCGGCGGTTATCTTCCGGTGGACCGGGTGTCGCGAACGGCGGTGTCGGGCGTGTACGCGGCCGGCGACTGCACCGGTCTGCTGCCGCTCGCCTCCGTCGCGGCGATGCAGGGACGCATCGCGATGTATCACGCGCTGGGCGAAGGTGTGAGCCCCATCAAGCTCAAAACCGTTGCGTCCGCGGTGTTCACGCGCCCGGAGATCGCCACGGTCGGTGTCAGTCAGGCCGCGATCGACAACGGGGAGATCCCGGCGCGGACCGTGATGCTGCCGCTGAACACCAATCCCCGCGCGAAGATGGCGGGCCTCAAGCGCGGTTTCGTGAAGATCTTCTGCCGTCCCGCGACCGGTGTGGTCATCGGTGGCGTCGTGGTGGCGGCGACGGCGTCGGAGCTGATCCTGCCGATCGCGATCGCCGTACAGAACAACCTGTCGGTCAACGATCTCGCGGCGACCTTCTCGGTGTACCCGTCGCTGAGCGGGTCGATCACCGAGGCGGCGCGGCAACTGATGCGGCACGACGATCTGGACTGAACGTGGCACGTCTCACGGTGTGAGATTGCTATTTCACATGGTGGTGCCGTGATGAGGTAGGCTTGTTCCGGGTCCGGCCGTACCCACGGTCGCTCGTCACGGCACTTCTCCGCCCGCAGATCCGGACGCTCGGTGCTCGCCTCGTTCGCAAACCACTCTGCTCGTGGAGTATTCATGACACGAATCCGAGCCCGCCGTCTCGACGGGTTGACCAGTTCCGCCATCCGAGATCTGCTCGAACTGACGTCCCGTCCCGAGGTCATCAGCCTCGCAGGCGGTCTGCCGGCCGCCGAGCTGCTGCCGACCGCGCGGCTCGCCGAGGCCGCGGTGTCCGCTCTCGCGGACCCGGCGAGCGCCCAGTACACCGAGACCTGCGGGCTCGCGGACCTGCGCACGGTGATCGCCGCCCGCGAGAGCGGCCGTCTCGGCCGCGCCGTCGATCCGCAGCAGGTCGTCGTCACCCACGGCTCGCAGCAGGCGCTGAGCCTGATCGCGCAGGCACTGCTCGATCCCGGCGATCTCGTCGTCGTCGAGGAACCGTCGTACACCGGTGCGCTGCAGGTGTTCCGGGCCGCCGAGGCCACCCTCGCCCCGATCCCGGTCGACGACGACGGGCTCGACACCGATGCGCTCGAGGAACTGCTCGCCGGCGGTGCGCGTCCGGTGCTCGTGCACACCGTCGCCACCTTCCACAATCCGCGCGGCGCGGTGCTGTCGGCGCCGCGGCGCGCGCACCTCGCGTCCCTCTCCGAGCGCTACGGATTCCGCATCGTCGAGGACGACCCGTACGGCGACCTCTGGTTCGGTACACCGCCCCCGGCGCCGATCGCCTCCCACACCGACCGGGTGATCCGCCTGTCCAGCGCGTCGAAGATCATCGCCCCGGCGCTGCGCGTCGGCTGGTTGCTCGCCGACCGCGACGTGTGCGCCTCCGTCGAACTGCTCAAGCAGGGCGCCGACCTGTGCGGGTCGTCGCTGACGCAGCGGATCGCCGCGGATCTGCTCGCCGATACCGCCTGGCTCGACGCCCACCTGACCACCCTGCGCGGCACGTACGGTTCCCGCGCACATGCCCTGACCGACGCTCTGTCGGCGGAATTCGGCCCGGACGTCACGTACTCGCCGGTGCGCGGCGGCATGTTCACCTGGACGACACTGCCCCTCGCGGTGCCCGCCGCCGAGTTGCTCCCCGTCGCAGCGGGTCTCGGTGTGGCATTCGTGCCGGGCGACGCGTTCGCGGTCGCCGGCGACCACACGCGCTCCGCGCGACTGTGTTTCGCGACGTCCGCGGAGGACGAACTCGCCGAGGCGGTCAGGCGGCTGGGTGCGGCGGTGCGGGCCGCCGGAGATGCCCGCGCGCAGGTTCAGGTCCAGTCGTAGGTGCGTTCGACAGCCTTGTTCCACTCGCCGTACAGCCGCTCGCGTTCGGCCTCGTCGAGGGCGGGTTCCCACGTGTGGCCCATCGCCCAGTTGCGGCGGAGGTCGTCTTCGCCTTCCCAGAACCCGACGGCCAGTCCGGCGGCATAGGCCGCGCCGAGTGCGGTCGTCTCCGCGACCACCGGACGCACCACGGGCACGCCGAGGATGTCGGCCTGGAACTGCATCAGCGTCCGATTGGCGACCATGCCGCCGTCGACCTTCAGGGTGTGCAGTTCCACACCGGAGTCCGCGCGCATGGCCTCGATGACCTCCCGGGTCTGGTACGCGGTGGCCTCCAGGGCGGCTCGCGCCAGGTGGCCCTTGTTGACGAACCGGGTCAGGCCCGCGATGACGCCGCGGGCATCGGGACGCCAACGGGGCGCGAACAGCCCGGAGAACGCCGGCACGAAGTAGGCGCCGCCGTTGTCCGGGACGGTCGCGGCGAGGTCCTCGATTTCCGCTGCGGTGCGGATGATTCCGAGATTGTCGCGCAGCCACTGCACGAGCGACCCGGTTACCGCGACGGATCCTTCGAGCGCGTACACCGCGGGCGCGTCGCCGATCCGGTAGCAGACCGTCGTGAGCAGGCCGTGTTCGCTGCGCACCGGTGTGGTACCGGTGTTGAGCAGCAGGAAGTTTCCGGTGCCGTAGGTGTTCTTTGCCTCGCCGGGGGACAGACACGCCTGTCCGAACGTGGCGGCCTGCTGGTCGCCGAGGATCCCGGCGACCGGAACGCCGGCGAGCGGGCCGCGTTCACGCGAGTAGCCGTACACCTCGGAGGAGCTCCGGATCTGCGGCAGCATCGACATGGGAATTCCGAAGTCCGCGCAGATCTGCGGATCCCACTGCAGTGTCTCGAGATTCATCAGCATCGTGCGCGACGCATTGGTGACGTCGGTGACGTGCACACCCGGTTCCTGCGTGCCGTTGCCGATGCCGCCGGTCAGATTCCACACGATCCAGCTGTCGACGGTGCCGAAGGCCAGCTGCCCTGCCTCGGCCTTCGCCCGGGCGCCCTCGACGTTGTCGAGGATCCACCGCACCTTCGGGCCCGAAAAGTACGTCGACAGAGGCAGCCCCGTGGTCTTGCGATACCGGTCGACGCCCTCGCTGCCGGCGAGTTCACCGATGAGGCGATCGGTGCGGGTGTCCTGCCACACGATCGCGTTGTACACCGGTTTCCCTGTGCTGCGATCCCACACGACCGCCGTCTCACGCTGATTCGTGATGCCGATCGCGACGATCGAGCCGACGGGCAGGTCGGCCTTGGCCAGTGCCAGCGCCGCGACTTCCCGGGTGTTCGTCCACAGCGTCTCGGGGTCGTGTTCGACCCAGCCCGAACGGGGGAAGATCTGCTCGTGTTCGGTCTGTGCGACCGAGACGATGCGGCCGTCGTGGTCGAAGACGATGCAGCGGCTCGACGTGGTGCCCTGGTCGACTGCGGCGATGTACTGGTTCACGGCCGTCCTCACTCGGGTGGGTTGCGCTCAGGATCAGCGGTACGGGGTGAAAACTACTAGCGTCTACGCAAATCTGGTACTTCCTGCCACCTGCGTGGTAGGCGGTGAAGATCCACGTCCCTCACGGCTACCCACACCACCACACGATGCTGCGGGTTCCACCGTGTCCCACACCGACGCTTCAGGCCCAGGACAAGTCGTCGACTGTGGCACCCCGCGGAGGGTGGCGCGGCCGGAATGCTGTGGCGGACCCGGCGATGCCGAGGCCTCGCCGGGGTCGGGCACGTCTTCTCCCGACACTTCCGGACCGGGGTGTCCTCGATGGTCCGGATCTCCGGCCTTCCGCCACGGATACCGACCGCTCTTCTGCGCCCCGCCAAGCCGCGTCTGGCGAGGTTCACCCGCGCCACATGATCACGATTCCCACCCACATTGCACGCCTCGCACATGCGGTGTGATAGCCGCCGGGCGGCTGAGCGGTTCGTCGCAGCCCGGACGCAGTGTGGATGTCGGTGATCCGCACCCGCGGGGCCTGCGCGGCCCCCGAGTCCGTCTTGCCGCTCCGGCGGGTACGCGCGACCAACTGACATCGCACACCCCGCGAAACCCGACGGTACATACTCCGCAGCAGCCACCGGACGCGGGTGTCGATGTCGTCGAGTCCGATCGGTTCGCCGATGGTGTCGTCGTCGATCGGTTCGTGTGCCGGGACCATCTCGCACTGCTCGACTGCGACTTCGACGGTATCGTCGGGCACCGACACAATCGATCCGGTTCGTCGTGAACGGTCGCCCTGGTCGTGCGCGGGCCAGCAGCCGTGGTCGACCCGGTGGGAGGCAGCCGGTGGTGTGCTCACCGCGTGCAAACCGAGTCGGGTGTGTCTCGTGCTTCGGTGATTGGAGGTATTGCGCACTTTCGCCGAGACACAGAAGGGCAACAGCAAGTATCGGTCGGTTTTACGGGGCATCGGACTTCTCGTCTACTGTTGTGAGCCTGGGTCCGGATATGTCGACGAGGCACGGGGAGTGGCGTGGTGAGCAACCAACCGGGAGTGCAGATCCTCGGACCCGAGCAGCGCCGCGAGGCATGGCAGCGGCTGGGCTCCGAACAGTTCGATGTGGTCGTCATCGGCGGCGGTGTGGTCGGTGCCGGCGCCGCGCTCGACGCCGCGACCCGCGGGCTGCGCGTCGCTCTCGTCGAGGCGCGGGACTTCGCGTCGGGCACCTCGAGCCGGTCGTCGAAGATGTTCCACGGTGGTCTGCGGTACCTCGAACAGCTCGAGTTCGGCCTGGTCCGAGAAGCGCTGCGGGAGCGGGAACTGTCGCTGACGACGCTCGCCCCACATCTGGTCAAACCGCTCGAGTTCCTGTTCCCGCTCACGCACCGGGGGTGGGAACGGCCGTACATGGCCGCCGGGATCTTCCTCTACGACCGGATGGGCGGCGCGAAGTCCGTACCCGCGCAGAAACACCTGACCCGGTCGGGGGCACTGCGCATGGCGCCGGGTCTCAAGCGGTCGTCGCTCATCGGCGGGATCCGCTACTTCGACACGGTCGTCGACGACGCACGGCACACGATGACGGTGGCACGGACCGCCGCGCACTACGGCGCGGTCGTGCGCACGTCGACGCAGGTGGTCGGATTCCTGCGGGAAGCGGACCGGGTGTCGGGCGTGCAGGTGCGCGATTCCGAGGACGGTTCCGTCACCGAGGTGAAGGCACACGTGGTCATCAACGCGACCGGTGTGTGGACCGACGAGATCCAGGCCCTGTCGCGTCAGCGCGGCCGGTTCCGGGTGCGCGCGTCGAAGGGCGTGCACATCGTCGTGCCCCGCGACCGCATCGTCGCCGATTCCGCGATCATCCTGCGCACCGAGAAGTCGGTGCTGTTCGTCATCCCGTGGGGCAACCACTGGATCATCGGCACCACCGACACCGACTGGAATCTCGACCTCGCGCACCCCGCGGCGACGAAGGCCGACATCGACTACATCCTCGACCACGTCAACGAGGTGCTCGTCACCCCGCTGACCCCCGAGGACATCGACGGCGTGTACGCGGGTCTGCGCCCACTGCTCGCGGGGGAGAGCGACGAGACGTCGAAACTGTCGCGCGAGCACGCCGTCGCGCGGGTCTCGCCCGGACTGGTGGCGATCGCGGGCGGCAAGTACACCACCTACCGCGTGATGGCCGAGGACGCCGTCGATCTGGCGGCCGAGGACATTCCGTCGCGCATCGCCTCGTCGATCACCGAGAAGGTGCCGCTGGTCGGCGCGGACGGTTACTTCGCGCTCGTGAACCAGACGATGCACCTCGCCGAGCAGTACCGGGTACACCCGTACCGGATCAAACACCTGCTCGATCGGTACGGCGCGCTCGTCGAAGAGGTACTCGCCTACGCCGACGGCAAGCCGGAACTGCTGCAACCGCTCACCGACGCGCCGCAGTACCTGCAGGTCGAGGTCGTCTACGCGGCCGCCGCGGAGGGCGCGCTGCACCTCGAGGACGTGCTCGCGCGGCGCACCCGGATCGCCATCGAATATCCGCACCGCGGGGTGCACTGCGCCGAGCAGGTCGCGCGGCTCGTCGCGCCGATCCTGGACTGGGACGCGGCGACGGTGGATCGGGAGATCGACACCTATCGGGCTCGGGTCGACGCCGAGGTGCGGTCCCAGAGCCGGCCCGACGACCAGTCCGCGGACGCGTTGCGGGCGGCGGCACCCGAGGCCCGCGCGGAGATCCTCGAACCGGTGCCGGTCTGGGGGTAGGCGTTCCTCGGCCGGCCGGTGGTTCAGGGCGTCAGTGGGTCAGCAGGACCTTCGTGAGCACGACCGTGACCGCGACCAGCGTGATCGCCGCGGCGCTCATCAGCCAGCCCTTGCTGGGGCGTTTACGGTTGAGCCTGCCGATGACGAAGACGATGCCGCCGATCCGCACCAGCACCGCGACCTCGGCGAGCAACTGCGCGGTCCGCGGCTCGAGCCAGCCCATCCATCCGACCATCAGGATCACACAGGGCATCACCGCGGAGCTGAGGATCGGCACCGAATTGCGGACCTCCCGCCAGCGATCGGCGGCGGTCAGTTGCGCGCCCTGCCGCACGCTGTGCCCGACCGCCTCGGCGAAGATGTGAGCGACGAACGTCGACAACGTAGTGCCCAGGACGATCGCGATACCGACGTGCTTCTCCTCGGCCGGCACCGGCACGAGCGCCGCCAGCACCAGGATGTTGCCGTAGATGTACGCGCTGATGCGGCTGGCGGCGTTGCTGCGGTCGAGGGGCAGGCTCCGGGAGAACAGGGGACCGTGCAGCATGGCGTGGGCGTCGACCTTCATGCAGACAGAGTGGCATGCGGCCGCCGGGTCCGCGTGCTTCCCCGCCGTCACCGGCTTCCGCGTGCAGCCACCTCCGGGCTGTAGTGGACGGGGGAGTCGCGGCGGTCGAGCGGCGGCAGGTTCCGGGCCGGTGTGTGCACGATCGCGGCCTCGGTCCGGATACGGCCTGATGTGCGGTCCCACCCGGCGCGGGCCCGCGGATGGTAGCGGTAGCGCCACGGCACGAGCCGGGTGCCGAGGCCGATGGCACGGCCGATCAGTCGGTGCAGGCGCTGTTCGGGGCGCGACCACGACAGGCCGAGCAGGTCGCGCACGGGCTGGTCGTAGAGACCGACGGTCAGCCACAGGAATCCGCGGGTGACGACCGGACGCACGGCCCGCCAGACCGGTGCCGGGAACCACTGCAGGAACGGCGGCCGGTCGAGGTGCGACAGGTCGAGGACGTCGCGGGTGGCCTTGTTGTCCTCGAGGACGTTCCGGCACATGTGGTCCCAATAGCCGAGGAACGCCTCCCACGACTCGGGGACCGGGCGCATCGACATCCCGTACAGGCGGTACCACTGCACGTGTTCGTCGAACAATCGGTGCTTGTCGGCGAGGGGGAGCGGTCCGTCGAACCATTCGACGGACACGACCAGGCTGTAGAAGAACGTGGCGTGTGCCCAGTAGAACGTGTCGGGATCCAACGCGTGGTACTTGCGGCCGCGGGCGTCGATGCCCTTGATGGTGTCGTGGTAGCCGCGCACCTGACGGGCGGTCTCGGGGGCGCGGGGTCCGTCGAAGACGACACCGTAGATCGGGTACAGCGAGCGGTACAGCCGTTCCCAGCGTTCGTCGAAGAACTTCGAATGCTGCTCGACGGCCGTGCCGAGGCCCGGGTGCATGTTCTGCATCGACCCGGCCCACGGGCCGAACAGCATGCCGCGCCACCCGCCGAAGTACTTCCAGGTGAGCGAATCCGGCCCGAGCGGTACCGGCGAGTTCTGACTACGCATATTGTCAGAGTAGGATTCCCCCGCGCAGGGGTCAATGACAGGATTGAGCTGTGGAGACAACGCGCCGAAGCTGGGCGGGAACCGCCCTCGAGGAGCGTCGCCGCGTTCGGCGCGAGGCCCTGCTCACGGCAGGAATACAGCTGCTCGGTGCGGTCGACCGGGCAGCCTCGAATGTCCGCGCGGTGTGCCGCGCCGCCGGACTGACCGAACGGTACTTCTACGAAAGCTTCGGCGATCGGGACACGTTCGTCCGCGCCGTCTACGACGAGGTCGGTGACCGCGCGCGCGACGCACTCGTCACCGCGGTCGCCGGAGCCCCGGCCGAATCGCGGGCCGACGCGGCGGTCCGCGCGTTCGTCGAGCTGATGGTCGACGAACCGGCGATGGGGCGGGTGCTGCTGCTGGCGCCGCTGCGCGAACCCGCGATCGGCACCAGCGGCGTCGAACTCGCCCCGGCCTTCGTCACGCTCGTACAGCAGCAGCTCACGATGATCCCGGACCCCGAGAAGCGGCACATGGTCGCCGTCGGTGTCGTCGGTGCGCTGACGAGCCTGTTCATGGGCTACCTGGACGGCACCGTGACCGTGCCGCGCGAGACGCTCGTGCAGCACTGCGTCAGCCTGGTCGAACACGCCGGCCGCGCATAGACGCGCGCCACGATGGGTATCCGTTCGCCGGAAGAAAGGGGAATGCGATGCCGAGGTCGTCGATCAAGGACGAGAAGCTGTACCAGGATCTGCGCGACGACGGCGCCTCGAAGGAGAAGGCCGCACGGATCTCCAATGCCGCCGCCTCGCGCGGCCGGTCGTCGGTGGGACGCAAAGGAGGCAAGTCCGGTTCGTACGAGGACTGGACCGTCGCGGAATTGAAGAAGCGCGCCAAGGAGATCGGGCTGAGCGGCTATTCGTCGAAACGCAAGAGTGAGCTGATCAAGGCGCTGCGGGATCACTGAGTTGCAGCACCCCGAGTCCCCGCAATGGTGCCCCGCTCAATGCTGCCCCGGCAGGCCCGGCTGGCAGGACGGGCAGCGGTAGAACACCCGCTCCGGGTCGGTCGACGCGCCCAGCGACCCGGACACCACGGTGGTTCCGCAGCGCCGGCACGGTTGCCCGGCCCGCCCGTACACCCACAGGTTCCGGCCGGGCCGGCGGTCGCCGGTGGTGACGCGCACGGCGCGGTCGCGGTTCGCGACGAGCAGCCGGTGCGCCAGGTCCACCCAGGCGGCGGGATCGCCCGCGTCGGCGACGGACGCCCCGGGATGCACCCCGCGCAGGAAGCACAGCTCACTGCGGTACACGTTCCCGATACCGGCGAGGACCCGCTGATCGAGCAGGGCCAGTCCGATGGGCCGTGCGGGGTCGCGAGCGAGATTGGCGGCGGCCGGATCCGGATCCCACAGCGGGCCGAGCAGGTCCGGTCCCAGATGCCCGATGGCGTCGGACTCTCGATCCCGCGGGAGAACCTCGACGATCCCGAGGTCGAAACCGACCGCCTGCACATCGGCCGTCTCGAGGATCAGGCGCGCCCGGAACGCTGGTTTTCGCCACCGTGCGCCGCGGGCGTAGACCTGCCATTCACCGTCCATCATCAGGTGTGTGTGCACCGTGTGCTCGGGTAAGCGCGTCAGGATGTGTTTGCCGTAGGCGACGGTCCCCACCACCTCCGCGCCGGACAAATCCACGGTGGCGTAGCGAGGAACCCGGAAATCGGAGCGCGTCAGGGTTTTTCCCGACAGTGCCGCCTGCAGCCGCGCCGCGGTCCGATACACCGTGTCGCCTTCGGGCATGTCAGGCCCGTAACCGGTAGCCGCGCGGCGTCGCCGAGAACCCGGCCTCGGAGAGCAGCCCCGCGAAGTCGTGACCGTGGATCGAGAGTCCGTCGACCTTCTCGACCACGATCTTGTCGACGCCGCCTCGCTTGACGGTGGCTGCGAGCGACGCGCACGCCCCTCGCAGCACACCGGGATCGTCGTCGAACGTCAGGACGGTACGGCCGCCACGCTCCACGAAGAGCACCAGCTTCCCGTCGACCAGCACCACCAGGCCGCCGGCCTTGCGTCCCGGGCGGTGCCGCGTGGTGTCGTCGGCGCGCGGCGCCGGCCACGGCAGTGCCGCGCCGTACGGGTTGGCGGGGTCGCACGCTGCGAGCGTCACCGTCGGGGTCTCGGCGTGGCGGCCCTCGAGGGACTCGCCGTAGGACCGCAGTCGGTCGACGACCTCGGGTGTCGAGAACTGGGCACCGCCGAGCGAATCGACGAAGTAGCCGCGCCGGCAGCGACCGGATTCCTCGAAACGGGCGAGCACCTTGTACATCAGCGCGAAGCCGCCCGGCACGGACTCACCGGCTACGGCCCCTCGCGTCACCACCCCGTACCGTTCGAGCAGCAGCTCGGCGGTCGCGTGGGCGCGCACCGTCGACTGCGGTTCCGGTTCCGGCAGCAGCGCCCACCGCCCGCCCACCGTCGGCGGCCCGGTCCGCGCCGGCAACACCGGCCGGGCCCGGTACATGCGCGAACGCGGCGCCCGGCGCGGGACGCGGTGTGCCGGTGTGGCGCGGGAGGTGTCGCCGATCAGGGCGCGCAGCGGGGCGAGGGTGTCGCCGCCGATGTGTCCCGCCCACACCAGATCCCACAGGGCCGCGGCGGCACTCGCGTCGGTGACCTCGAGGCCCTGCGCGGCCAGCGCGTCGGCGAGCTGACGGAAGAAGAATCCGCCGCCGCCGGCCAGCGCGTCGAGGATCGCCCGGTGGGTGTCGCCCAGCTCGATGTCGGTGGGCGGTGCGAGGGTGGTCGCCGCGGCGTCGGCCGGGTGCAGGCACACCCAGCCGTCCTTGCCCGAGATCGAGCCGGCCCCCGACCACAGCACCTCCCCGGTCGCGGTCAATTCGTCGAGCATCGCGGGGGAGTAGTCCCGCACCCGGGGCGCGAGCACGAGCGGCTCGAGGGCACTGGCCGGCACCGGGAACCCGGCGAGCTGGTCGACGACGGCCGCGACGCCGTCGATGCCGCGCAACCCGCCGCCGATGCTGTGCCACGCGGGCAGGAAGCGGCCGAGGGTCGCGGTGCTGACCGGTTCCACCTCCTGTCGCGCCGCGGCCAGGGATCGGCGCCGCAGTCGCCGCAGCACCTCCGTGTCGCACCACTCCGCTCCCGTCGCGCCGGGCCGGAATTCTCCTGTCGTGACGCGTTTCTCGTCGGCCAGGCGACGCAGGATGTCCTGCACGACGGCGGCGCCGAGACCGAACCGCTCCGCGGCCTCCGCGGTGGTGAACGGTCCGTGGGTGCGGGCGAACCGCCCGATCAGGTCGCCGAGCGGATCGGCGACCGGTTCGACGAACGCCGCGGGGACACCGATCGGCAGCGGCACACCGAGGGCGTCGCGCAGCCGGGATGCGTCCTCGATCGCGGCCCACCACAGGGCGCCGGCGAACGACACCTCCAGCACCCGGTTCTGCCCGGCCAGATCGGAAACCCACCCCGCCGGGTCGGCGGTGGTGCGCTCGCGCAGTTCCGCGGAGGTCAGCGGCCCGAGCAGCCGCAGCAGGTCCGCGACCCCCTCGGCGTCGCGGGCGCGCCGGTCCGGCACCAGTCGTTGCAGTTCGTGTTCGGCCGCGACGATGACGTCGGCGTCGAGGAGTTCCCGCAACTCGACGCGGCCGAGCAGTTCGGCCAGCAACGACGAGTCGAGCGACAGCGCGGCCGCGCGGCGTTCGGCGAGGGGACTGTCGCCCTCGTAGAGGAACGCGCCGACGTAGTCGAACAGCAGCGAGCTCGCGAACGGGGACGCGGTGGCGGTCTCGACGTCCACCAGGCGGATCTGCCGACGCGCGATGCGGCCGAACAGATCTCGCAGCGCAGGCAGGTCGTAGACGTCCTGCAGGCACTCGCGGACCGTCTCGAGCAGGATCGGGAACGTCGGGTACCGGCGTGCCACGTCCAGCAACTGGGCCGAACGTTGCCGCTGCTGCCACAGCGGTGCGCGCTTGCCGGGGTTGCGGCGCGGCAGCAGCAGAGCCCGTGCCGCGCACTCGCGGAAGCGGGACGCGAACAGCGCCGATCCGCCCACCTGCTCGGTCACCAGGTCCTCGATTTCGTCGCGGTCGAACACGAAGATCTCCGCGCCGGGCGGATCGTCCGCGGTGTCGGGCAACCGGACGATGATGCCGTCGTCGGAGGCCGTCGGACTCGCTTCGACGCCGTACCGATCCTGCAGGCGCGCGCCGACCGCGAGTGCCCACGGAGCGTGCACCCGCAACCCGAACGGCGAGTGCAGCACCAGTCGCCAGTCGCCGAGCTCGTCGCGGAACCGTTCGACCACAAGCGTGCGGTCGGTGGGCAGGTGCCCGGTCGCGGAGCGCTGCTCGTCGAGCAGCCGGATCAGGTTGGTGGTGGCGTTGTGGTCGAGTCCACCTTCCTTGCAGCGTGTTTCGGCGACCTCGGGGGTGGCGTGGCCCAGTTCGCGGACGAACGCGCCGAGGGCGGCGCCGAGTTCGGCGGGCCTGCCCTGCCCGTCGCCGTGCCAGAACGGCAACCGGCCGGGCCGTCCGTAGGCGGGGGAGACCAGCACGCGGTCGAAGGTGATCTCCTCGATCCGCCAGCTGGTCGCGCCGAGCGCGAAGACGTCGCCGACTCGCGACTCGTACACCATCTCCTCGTCGAGTTCGCCGACCCGCGTGGCCTTCTCGCCAACCATGTAGACGGTGAACAGGCCGCGGTCGGGGATCGTTCCGCCGGAGGTGACCGCGAGGCGCTGCGCTCCGGGGCGTCCGGTGAGGGTTCCGTCGGTGCGGTCCCACACCAGACGCGGTCGCAGTTCGGCGAATTCGTCCGAAGGGTAGCGGCCGGCGAGCAGGTCCAGGGTGGATTCGTACGCCGAGCGTGGGAGCGTGGCGAACGATCCGGTGCGGCGCACGGTGTCGAACCACTCGTCGATGTCGAGCGGTTCGAGCGCTGCCGCGGCCACGGTCTGCTGCGCCAGCACGTCCAGCGGGTTCGCGGGCACCTGAAGCGCTTCGATCCGGCCCGCGACCATCCGTTCGACGGTGACCGCGCAGTGGATCAGGTCGGTGCGGTGCTTGGGGAACAGCACGCCGCGCGAGACCTCGCCGACCTGGTGGCCGGCGCGGCCGACGCGTTGCAGTCCACTGGCGACCGAGGGCGGGGCCTCCACCTGGATCACGAGGTCGACCGCGCCCATGTCGATGCCGAGTTCGAGGCTCGACGTCGCGACGACGCACGCGAGCCGACCCGATTTGAGGTCGTCCTCGATCAACGCGCGCTGGTCTTTGCTCACCGAGCCGTGGTGCGCGCGGGCCAGGAGTGGTTCGGCGCCGTAGCTCACCTCGGTCGGCGCGCCGATCTGCGCGGGTGGTCTGGGTTCCCGGTCCACGGCGGTGCCGACGCGTTCGGCGTGGATCTCGTTGAGCCGCGCCGTCAGTCGCTCGGCGAGGCGGCGCGAGTTCGCGAACACGATCGTCGATCGGTGTGCGGTGATGAGGTCGACGAGTTGTTCCTCGACGTGCGGCCAGATGGACCCCGCCTGCGGGGTGGCGGAGAGGGAATCCTCGTCCGGTGCTGCGACGCCGAGTTCGGTCATGTCCTCCACCGGCACCCGGACGGTGAGGTCCCAGGTCTTGGTCGCCGGGGGTGCGACGATCCGGATCGGTGACTGCCCCGTCAGGAACCGGCCGACCTCCTCGTGGGGGCGCACCGTCGCGGACAGGCCGATCCGCTGCGCCGGCCGCGGAAGGAGCAGGTCGAGTCGTTCGAGGGAGATTGCGAGGTGCGCGCCGCGTTTGGTCGCCGCGACCGCGTGTACCTCGTCGATGATCACGGTCTCGACCGTCGCGAGGGTGCTGCGGGCCGCGGAGGTGAGCATGAGGAACAGCGACTCGGGAGTGGTGATGAGAATGTCCGGCGGCTTCTGGACGAGCTTGCGCCGGTCTGCAGGGGAGGTGTCGCCCGAGCGCACTCCGACCGTGATCTCCGGCGGATCCGAGCCGAGGCGTTTCGCGGTCTGGGTGATTCCGACCAGCGGGGAGCGCAGGTTCCGCTCGATGTCGACGGCCAGTGCCTTGAGCGGCGAGACGTACAGGACCCGGGTGCCGCGGGTGTCCCGGGGTGCGGCCGCCAACCGGTCGAGGGACCACAGGAACGCCGAGAGCGTCTTGCCGGAGCCCGTCGGGGCGACCACCAGGGTGTGTTGCCCCGACGAGATCGCCTCCCACGCCCCCATCTGGGCGGCGGTGGGCGCCGCGAACGCGCCCGCGAACCACTCGCGGGTGGGCGCGGAGAAGCGGTCGAGGACGAGGTCGGTCACTCGTCCATGGTGCACCCGGGGTCCGACATCCCGGGTGTGCACTCACGCAGGTTTGTCCGGCTGTCCCCCCGGGTAGGCCACGGAGGTCCCTGCAGCGCTCTTCCCGATCCCGAACGCACGAGAGTTCGCCCGCCGGCAGAACTCGAAAGAAGGGAACCATCATGGCCGAGCACGCAACACGAAATATGACGCGCACACCTGTGCAGACCGCCGCCCTGGTGGTGGGTGCGCTGTTCCTCCTCGTCGGCGTTCTCGGGTTCATTCCGGGAATCACGACCGACTACGACACCATGACCTTCGCCGGCCATCACTCCGAAGCGATGCTGCTCGGCGTGTTCAACGTCTCGATCCTCCACAACATCGTGCACCTGCTCTTCGGGGTGGCCGGACTCGCGATGGCGCGCACCGTCTCCTCCGCCCGGGCATTCCTCGTCGGTGGTGGCGTGATCTACGCGGTGCTGTGGGTATATGGATTGGTGATCGACATGGACAGTTCCGCGAATTTCGTTCCTGTCAACACCGCGGACAATTGGCTGCACTTCGCGCTGGCCGTCGCCATGATTGCGGCCGGGGTGCTGCTTGCGCCGCGGAGTGTCCGCGCACGGTAGCGTCCGCGGATCGCCAGCGCTGACTGCCGCTCAGCGCGGATTCGCGTTCAGGATGTGATCGACGATCGAGCGGGCGGTCGCAGCGGCGCGCGCATCGTCCAGGCGCAGTGCGGTGTTCGTGGCCGCGAGGACGGCGTCGATCTCGAAAGCGGCCTCGTCCGGGTCGCGGTCCGGGACCGCTCCGTCCTCGCGGGCGCGTCGGTATTCACCGGCCAGCAGACCCAGCCAGTCCCGGCGATCGCGGGCGAGTGCGTCGCGGACCGGTCCGGGACGGCTGTCGAACTCGGTGAGGGTGGCGGCGCGGAAACAGCCACCGGGAAACACCGGTTCGGTCACGTAGTCCAGCCACCGGTCGATCAGTGCCCGGAGTCGGGGTAGGCCCGCAGGTTCGCTCAGGGCCGGCCGGACGATGCGCTCGACGAACACCTCCCGGGCTGCGTCGACGGCGGCGACCTGCAGGTTCTCCTTGCTGCCGAACAGCGTCGCGACGCCGCTCTTGCTGAGGCCGAGATCCGTTGCGAGGCGTCCGATGCTCACGCCGGTGAGTCCCTCGACCGACGCGATGTCGACGGCGTGCCGGGTGATGGTCGCGCGTGTGCGTGCGCCCTTGAGCAGCCGCAGGTCGGACGTCGAGGCGGGTTCCGTCACGGCAATCATCCTCTCATGCCTTGCCGAAGTGGACGAACGGTCGTACTGTCATATGTACGAACGATCGTACTCTCTTTTGTCATCGACACGGAGGTCAGCCATGACGAACTCGATGTCCGACACCGCCGTCCCCGCATCGCGCTGGACCGAGGCGACGGATCCCATGTGCCTCCCCGCCGGGGTCCAGGCGGCACTCCTCGCCGACGCCCCGTGGACGCGCTATGCCGTGATGGGCGACTCGATCGCCGAGGGCATCGGCGATCCCAGCCCCGGCTACACGACCGCGCCGTGGGCCGATCGGGTCGCCGGGGCCCTGCGCGCCACACATCCGGACCTGGCGTATCTCAACACCGGACGCATGGGCGCCACCAGCGGACAGGTGGTCGAGACCCAGCTGTCCACCGTGCTGGAGTTCGCGCCGGACCTGGTCCACATCACGTGCGGTTCCAACGACCTGTGGTCCGGCCGACCCGACCTGCGGCGGACCGCCGGCAATCTCGAGTCGCTGTTCGCGTCGGCTCGTGCCACCGGTGCGACCGTCACCACGCTCACCCTGGCCGACGCGTTCGTCGGCGACGACATGCTCGCCCTCCGCGACGGTGTCATGGCGGTCAACGACCTGGTCCGGACGCTCGCCGCCGACTACGACGCGGTGCTGCTGGATCTGTGGGAGCACCCGCTGCGACTGCGGCCGGAGTTGCTCAGCACCGACCGGATCCACTTCACGATGACCGGGCACGCGGTGCTGGCCACCGAGATGGTCCGGGCGCTGCGCGCGAGGATGTCCCGAGCCGTCGGCCCGCTGCGGGAGCAATAGCGAAGATCCCGAATGCGGTGTGATCCCGAATGCGTTGTGATCCCGGAAGATTCACCCCTGCCGTCCGGCCGGACCACGACGGTCGGGGACTCATTCGGCGGTGGCCGGACGGGCCTCCCCGTGCCGGACGATCCGCGACGGCAGGTTCCGGAATGCCACGATCGGCGCGAGCGTCAGGACGGCGAGGGTGAACAGTGCCGCCCGCAAGGCGACGAGCCGAGCCTCGACGTTGACCTCGACGGCCCGGCCGATGTCGGCAGAGTCGAAGCCCAGCATCGCGAGCCGGCCCGCGAGGTCGTCGTTGTCGACGAAACCCACCGACGAGGGCGTCAGGTCCAGGACCGCCAGGCGTCCGACTTCGGGGTCCTTCGTCACCAGGGTGGTCGCTGCCTGCGCCAGGGTCGTCAACAGGATCGCCCCGCTGATCGCGGTGCCCGCCGAGATACCCAGGAAGTCGGCGACCCCCCGCGCGCTGCCCACCTCGCCGGACAGTTCCGGCCGTGCGGACTCCATCAACATCGCGCTGCCCACACTCAGACCCGCCCCCAGGCCGAGTCCGACGAGGATCTCCGCGAGCCACGTCCCCGGACCCGCCCACTGATTCGACACGGTCAGGGCCAACAGCGCCGCGCCGCTCGCCGAAACGAGATGTGCTGCGATGAGCAGGGTCCGCGGTGGCAGGCGCCGCATCAGCATCGGTGTCGACGTCGCCGACAGCAGAGCGGCGATCGAGAGGGGCAGGATCATGATCGCGGACGACAACGGGCTCTTGCCGAGAACGATCTGCGTGTACAGGGGCAGAAGATAGCTGGTACCCGCCATCAGCAGATTGATGGCGAGAAGACCGATCAGGCAGGCACGGGCCTTGGTCGTGGAGAGCACCGCGGGGTCCAGGAGCGGTACCCGGCCGGACGCGGACAACCGGCGTTGCCGTGACAGGAAGGCATGCAGGGCGAGCGCACCGAGTACGAGCAGCAGCGGCACCGGGGAGATTCCGGCCAGGCTGAGCGGCGACGCGTCGCGCGCCAGGAGCAGGCCCCACTCACCGGCCTGGTTGATGCCGATCACCAGCAGGAGCACACCGGCTGCGGACAGCGCGATCGACGGAACATCGAGGAGACCGCCCGAGTCGGTTCTCGGCAGATCGGTTCCGAGCGCGATCACGAATGCCACGGCCAACGCGATCAGGAGAAGGAGGAACGGGGCTCGCCACCCCCAGGTCTGTACGAGCAGCCCACCGACCAGCAGTGCCAACGCCGCCCCGATACCGGTCGTACCTGCTTGGACGGAGATCGCGAACGTGCGCCGGGCGCCGCTGTATGCCTGGCCCAGAATGGCCAGAGAATTCGGGATCAGAAGTGCGCCACCGAGTCCGGCCACGGCTTCTCCGGCGATGAGCATCCGGGGATCGACGGCGGCGAAGCACACGAGCATGCCCGCGGCGTAGATGCCGAGACCGAGCAGCTGCGTGCGAGCCGCGCCGAGGAGCCCGCTGATCTTGCCGCCCGTGACGGTGAACGCCGTCACCATCAGCGCATACGCGATGATGGCGAGCTGAACCTGGGAGACCGTGGCACCGAGATCGGCGACGACCCGGCCGATCGCGGTGGACAGCACCGTGGCGTTGAAGACCACGATGAGACCGGTGACGCAGACCAGGACCAGCGGCCGCCAGCCGGCCGGTTCGGGTGGTTCCGGTGCGATCGCCGAGGTATCGCGTCGGGTGGGTTCGTCGGTGTCCATGGTGACCTCGCTCTCGGAGGGGGATGATTCCGGAGTTCCGGGCAGCCGGTCAGCCGGGCGTGCCGGAGTCCGCGGTGTCCGGTTGCGTCGGGTCGGTGTCGGTGGTTCGGATGCGCGTCTCCTCGACCTCGACCGTCGTGGACGTTGTGCCCGGGCCGGTTTCGGGTTCGGGGGATGCCGTGGCAGCGGAAGTCCCGGTAGAGGTGACCGTGGGTGCGTCGACGGAGTGCGCGGGCGTCGACGTGGAGACCGCCGCGGTCGTCGGCACCGGTGTGTCACTGGTCGTCGCGGGGGCGGGGGCGGGAGGCGGTTCCGCGTTCTGCCGGTCGAGTTCGGCGTAGTACGCGGCGCGTTGCCAATACAGGAGAAGGGAGACGACGAACACGACGAGCAGCAGAACCGTCGTGGTCCGTGCGCGACCGCCGAACAGATACCGCGGCAAGACGATTCGCCGGGGCGCTCCCGTCGCCCGGGAAGGGTGGGCGTGACCGTCGGGTGTCATGCACCGGTCCTCTGTTCGGCGGGTCTCCCGGGCGCGACCGGGTGAGCGATCGTGCTGGGGGAGAGCTGGATACCGGCCTGCCCGAACGCATGGGCGATACGGAACCGCAGATCGCGGTCGACCTCGAACTGTTTGCCGGGCAGGGTTCGCGCCACCACTCGCACGGTCATGGTCTCGATCCCGATCGAGGTCAGCCCGTAGACCGTGGGTTCGTCGAGCAGCAGTGGCCTGATGGACGGGTCGTGAAATGCCTCGTGACCCACTCGTTCGAGGAAGGAGTGCACCTGGGCCATGTCCACACCCACCGGGACCGGGATGTCGACGACTGCCCGGGCCCAGTCCCGGGACAGGTTGACGGCCTTGATGATCTGGCCGTTGGGCACGGTGATGAGTTCGCCGTCGGTGGAACGCAACTGGGTGATGCGCAGCGTCACGTCCTCGACGGTGCCCTCCGCAGGCGCGCTGGAACCGGAGACGCCGAGGCTGACGAGGTCGCCGAACCCGTACTGCTTCTCGGTGATGATGAAGAACCCCGTGAGGAGGTCCTGCACGATCCGCTGGGCTCCGAATCCCAGTGCGGCGCCGATGATCGTGGCCGGAGCCACGATGCCCGCGACGGGCATCCCGAGATTACGGAGGACCCCGAACGCAGCGACGATGTAGATGACCGAATACAGGATCCACGCGATCACCTGGGCGACGGAATGACGGTGCTTCGCGGATTCGGTGCGGACCAGCGCATCGGACTCTTCGAAGGCGTCGTCGATACGCCGGGTGATCCGTCCGATCGCCCATTGCACGAAGCGGGCCGTGATCAGCGCACCCGTCACCCAGAGGACGATGCTCAACCCGTGGAGCGACAGCCACCGCACCAACTGATCGAACCCGGCAACAGGGGCCGGCGTCGGTGGCATCGGTGGACCTACCTGTTCGGTTCGGCCGTCACCGAACCGGCCGGTGCCGGATTCGCTGTGCTGCCGAGCGGCAGGGGCAGCAACGCGGCGACGAGGAAGCACAGTGCGCCGACGAACGTCCCCGCGTTCGACCAGAAATCGCTCTCCGCGGTCCCGGCCGGGGTGATGTACGCGCCGACCGCGGAAATCCCGAAGGCGACCGAACCCGCCATGTTCACCCACACGGCCCACCAGTCTCTGGCCCGAGGCTCCCACATCCGCGCCACGTGCGAATAGGCGACGACGGCGAGTACACCGCTGAGCAGGAACGCCACCGACCCTGCGGCATCGGGGTTCCACACGAAGTGTTTCTCGGCGGCGATGGTGTGGGCACGCAACGCCGCGCCGGTGCTCACGTTGAACAGCAGCGTGCCGAAGAACTGCACGGCGGCCGACAGCCATTCGGCCCGGATCAGTTGTGCACCATCGACTTCCGTCGTCATGGGCCCGCTGAGCAGCAACTGGATCAGCGCGGCTGCGGTGAAGAACCACGATCCGACGAAGAAGACGACGTTGGCGGAGGGTCCGAGGATGCCGGTCAGCCCCGGAGCGGACCCGATCGCGAAGCAGGCCGACCCGACGACGAAGCCCCAGCACTGTTTCGGCAGGGTCGGTCGTACGTGGAATCCGGGACGCGCGGCGGGCGTGAGAATCTGCATCTGCAACCTCGCGGTGAACGGTGGCGGCGGGTGGGAATGGAGTGCGAGCGGAACTGCGGGGGGACGCGCTGCCGGTCCTGCGTGGATGCCGGCAGCGCGCCCGGTGGTTCGGCCCGTCAGTGGTGGAAGTGCGGGCCCTGCCCCGCGCCCGGCATCGGTGACGTGAGTCCGTCGAGGAACTCCACCTCGGTGCGGATGTCCTCCACCAGGGAGTTCGCCAGATCGAAGCTCAGCCCGTTACGGACCACGATGCGCTGCACCGTGACATCGGGGAGGTTGTCCGGCATCGGGTACGCCGGGACGAGCCAGCCCTTCTGTCGCAGCCGGTCCGACAGGTGGTACAGGTTCCAGTTGTCGGTGTGGCCCGGGCGCATCCGCCACGCGAAGACCGGGATGTCGGCGCCGTCGTTCCACAACTCGAACGCGTCGAATTCGGCGATCTTGCCGGCCAGATACTGCGCGATGTCCAGCGAGTTCTGCTGCACCCGCCGATAGCCCTCCCAGCCCAGACGCAGGAACATGTAGTACTGGAGCAGCACCTGCGAACCGGGTCGCGAGAAGTTCAGGGCCAGGGTGGGCATGTTCCCGCCGAGGTAGCTGACGTAGAAGATCATCTGCTCCGGCAGCGCCTCGCGGTCGCGCCACACGATCCATCCGATGCCCGGGTACACCAGGCCGTACTTGTGGCCGGACGTGTTGATCGACGCGACCCGGTCGACCCGGAAGTCCCACTCCAGATCGGGCTGGCAGAACGGTGCGATCATCGCACCGGACGCGCCGTCGACGTGGATCTTCACGTCCAGCCCGGTGTCGGCCTGGATCTTGTCCAGGGCCGCGGCGATCTGCGCGACCGGTTCGTACATACCCGTGTAGGTGACGCCCATGATCGCGACGACACCGATCGTGTTCTCGTCGACGTACTTGTCGAGGTCGTGGCCGTCGAGGACGCGGTGTTCCTCGCTGATCGGTACGTAGCGGGCCTCGACGTCCCAGTAGTTGCAGAACTTCTCCCAGCAGACCTGCACCGCGCTCGACAGGATCAGGTTCGGCCTGTCCGTCGGCTTGCCCTCGGCGCGCCGCCGCGCCTCCCAGCGTCGCTTGAGCGCGAGTCCGCCGAGCATGCACGCCTCGGACGAGCCGATCGTCGACGTTCCGATCGTGTTCTCCGGGTCGTCGGCGTGCCACAGGTCGGCGAGCATCTGCCAGCAGCGCGCCTCGATCGCGGCCGTGGCCGGGTACTCGTCCTTGTCGATCATGTTCTTGTCCGCGCTCTCGGCGAACAGGCGGGCGGCGTGGTCGTCCATCCAGGTACCGACGAACGTCGCGAGGTTCAGTCGCGCGTTCCCGTCGAGCATCGCCTCGTCGTGGATGATCTGGTAGGCGGTCTCCGGAAGCGATTCTCCCTTCGGCATCCGGAATTTCGGAAGCAGGCTGGCCTCGCCGGGCCGGGTGAAGACCGGGTTGAGTGCGATCATGTCGTTCGTGTTCTCGTCCAGGTCCGCCGGGAACCGTCCCGCACGTTCGTCCAGTGTCATGACTTCCTCCATCGAATCGGATCTTGCGGTGTGCTGTGGATGGGTATTCGTCCGAGGGGACGGCTGGGCCGTGTTCAGGACGGATCAGACGACGACCGTGGGGTAGAGACGGTCCATCGAGTACTGCCGGTCGCGGCGGGCCGACAGGGCGCTGGCTGTCAGCGACACCGCGAGGATGCCGATCAGGACGGCGAGCGAGATCCAGAGGCGCGAGTCGATCCCGCCGACGGTGAGCTGGCGCAGGCCGGTGACCGTGTAGCTCATCGGATCGAAGTGGTGAATGTACTGGAACGGTTTCGCGGTGGTCTCCACCGGATAGATGCCGCCGGCCGAGACCAGTTGCAGCATCAGGAAAGCCAGCGTGACCACGCGGCCGACCGCTTCACCGAAGATCGCGTTGAACGCCTGGATCATCGCGAGGAACGTCGCGCTGACCAGCAGCAGGAACAGGAACGTGCCAAGAGCATAAACGGGTTTCAGTCCGACCGCGAGATGCACGACCAGGTACAGGATCAACGCCTGCAGGAAGCCGACCGCCAGGGCCGGCGCGTACGAGGCGAGGACCACCCGGAACGATCCGAGGCCCGCGGCGATCGGTCGGGACTGCAACGGTGTCAACAGCATCCATGTGATGATGCCGCCGACGAACAGGGACAGAGACATGAAGAACGGCGAGAAGCCGGTACCGAACGTCGGCGCTTCCTGCGTGTACTCCGTGGTGAGTTCGACGGGGCTGGCCAGTGTCTTGGCCACCGCGTCGCGTTCCGAGTCGGTCCACTGAGGGATCTGGGAGACGCCGGCGTCGAGTGCGCTCGCCAGCTCCTGCGCGCCGTCGACGAGTTGCTCGGTTCCCCCGGCGAGTTGCGCGGCGCCGTCGGTGAGTTCGACCAGGCCGGAGCTCAGCTGCGATGCACCGCTGTCGAGCTCGCCCGCGGCGGATCGGACCGCTTCGACATCGGCTCGTAGGTTCGTGTCCTGCAACAGGTTCAGGCCGATTCGGAGCGGGCTGCCGGGATCGTTCAGCTCGGCCGACAAGGCCAGGGCCTCTGCACGCAGCGTCGCCAGTTCGTTCAGCGCGGCGGAATCGACCTGGGGGGAGAGCATGTTGCGGACCGGACCGAGCGCATCGGCGATCTGCTGTGCCTGGGGACCGGGAATGGTCCCGAGCACTCCGAGGGCCCGATCGACCAGAGCGACGCCCTGTTGGGTGCCGCCGCCCTGGCCCGCGACGACCGCGTCGATGCGGCTGCCGAGGGCCGCCGCGCGGGCTCCCAGGTTGCCCGGGTCCACGCCGCTGCCGGCCACGGTGCCCATCGCCGACAGGATCGGGCCGGTCGCCGCGTCGACGGCCCCGTCGATCTCACCGATCGCGGAGGACAGCTGGGCTGCGCCGTCCCGCGCGGTCACCATGTTCGTCGCCAGCTCCTGCGCGCCGTCGTTGGCGGTGACGAGACCGGCCGCCAGCTGCTCCGCGCCCGATGCTGCCTGTTCGAGGCCCTGACCGGCGGAACTCAGCCCGGTCAGGACCGTCCCGACGCCCTGCGCCCCGATCTGCGCATTGACCTGGTTGACGACCTGTTCGGCCGCGTCCTGGCCGATCACGGTAGCCAGGTAGTTGTTGGTGTCGTTGTAGGTGAAGATCAGCTGCGCCTGCACGGGGTCGTTTCCGTTGGGGGATTCGACCGCCTCGCTGAAATTCTCCGGCAGCGTCACGGAGAAGTAGTACTTGCCGCTGGCGACGCCGTCCTTCGCCTCCTCGACGGAGACGAGCGCGAGATCCAGCTGACCCGATTCGATCAGGGCCTGCGCGACCTGGTCGCCGGCATTCATCGGTTGCCCGTCGGCGACGGTCCCCCGATCCGCATTGACCAGTGCCACCGGGATCTTGTCGGCTTCGCCGAAGGGATTCCAGAAGGCCCACAGGTACATGGCGCCGTAGAGCAGCGGCATCAGGATGATGACGACGAGCGCGAGCCGCGGCATTCGACCGCGGAAGTAGCGCTCGAGGTCGCTACCCGGTGACAGTCCGGCAAGCATCGATCACCTCACGTCTTCCTGCTGGATACGGGCGAACTCGTCGGAGAGGGGATCCTCGTCCCCGAGGGCATCGAACTCGTTCTCGATGAGTTCGTGCACGGCGATCACGTTCCGGACACCGGGTTCCGGTTCGTAGGCGTTGACGTCGGCAGTGACGACGGTTTGCTCCCGGCCCAGCTCGATGAGTTGCTCGAGCAGCAGCTGCCGGTTGTGGTCGCGGGTCATGCCGTCGACACCGCCGACGACCAGCAGCGGTGGTCGCCGGATGTTCGCGAGCGCGATCCGCAGTAGTGCATTGTCCAGTTCGGGTAGTTCCTCGACGAATGCTGTCGATTTCGGAACCGGATGGACACCGAAGACCGGCCGGCAGACCCGTTCGATGTCGTCGTCGCTCGCGCGGGGAACGAGCTGGTACCAGGGCGCGTTCCAGCGCAGCTGGTCGGTGACCACATCCTGGACGGTGATCGCCTGCTCGACGTAGTCGATTTCCGGGATGAGCGCGACCGCCGACTTCTTGAACAGCGCGTGAGGATTCCGGATTGCCCCGAACGCGGTGAGGGTCCCGGCCGACAGCTGCATGCGGCCGCACAGGGCCAGCAGCAGTGCGGTACGTGCCCGGCTGTCCGGAGCCGAGAGTAGTGTCACGCCACCGGTTTCGATGGTGAGGTCGAGGGGGCCGAAGATGTGCCCCCACGATGCGCGGACGACGATGCCCTCCGCACGCAGGATGGACTGCCGCTCCGTTGGCGCGGACGTCGCGTTTTCGTCGATCGGTACTGTACTGTCGCTCATCGGAATTCTCCACGGAGGCTGGACGATCCGTTCGGACCTCGGCGGCGCCGGGGTCCGAACGGGTAGGCGGGATCAGAGGGCGTTCTTGAAGACCTTGCCGTCCTTTACGATTGCCACCAGATTCTTGGCGGGGTCGCCGAGGACCGACAGGTCGGCGGTCGGGTCACCATCCACGAGAAGGACATCGGCCCATGCGCCTTCGGCGATAACACCGAGCTTCGCATGCCGGTACGGGTCGCGTTCGCCGGCCATGTGCAGCAGCTCGGCGTTGCCCGACGTCACCATCTTCAGGGCCTCGATATTGGTGTAGAAGTCGGCCAAGCGGGTGACCATCGTGCTCTGCAGCGGTGCGGCCTGCGGTTCGAGGAGCAGATCGGTTCCGAAGGCGACCTTCACACCGTGCGCCTTCGCCCAGCCGTACACCTGGTCGGTGCCGTTGCAGATCTGGCGATTCTTGTCGGCCCGATCCGGGTCCGGGTAGTGGTGATCGGCCTCGGCGAACGGCTGCATCGACAGCCACACGTCCCGTTCGGCAAGCATCGCGACGGTCTCTTCGGAAGCGAGGTGTCCGTGTTCGATGGATTTCACGCCGGCCTCGACGGCACGGCGGATCCCCGCATCCGTGTAGACGTGGGTTGCGACGTAGGTCCCGTAGTCCTCCGCAGCCCGGACGCCGGCGCGGAGCTCCTCGGGAGTGAACTGCAAGGTGTAGAGCGGGTCGTACATGGACGCCGCGCCGCCGCCCACCATGATCTTGATCTGGGAGGCGCCCTTCTTCAGCTGCTCGCGGACCGCGGCGAGCATGCGTTCCGGACCGTCCGCGACCCGCATGAACCCGATGTCCTCCGCTCGGGACTGGTTGCCACCCAGCGCGGACGGTGTGTCGTAGACGAATCCGAAATCGCCGTGGCCTGCGGTCTGCGAGATCGCGGCCTGGCACGGGTAGATGCGGGGGCCGGGAAAGGACCCGCGGTCGATGGCCTTCTTCAGTCCTGCGGTGTCACCCGCCATGTCACGCACGGATGTGAAGCCGCGCAGGAGCATCCGTCCCGCTTCGGCGAGAGTGTTTGCTGCGAGGAGACTTTCGGATTCACCGAGCAGATCGACGAACGTGTTCGCGTTGCCGACCAGGTGCACGTGGACATCGCTCATGCCGGGCATGAGCACGCGACCGTCGCCGTTGATCTCGACGGTCTGCTGTCCGGGTGCTTCA
>NZ_BCXI01000031.1 GCF_001895025.1 Rhodococcus zopfii NBRC 100606 = JCM 9919 | reverse complement strand
CCCTGTCGGCCACTCGGACAGTCGTCCAACATCGTTTATGCACCCGGTGCCACCTGCGGGGATACGCGCTATTCCCTCGTTACGATCAGAAATTGCCTACGCCGAATTCGCCGGTACCGACGAATTGCCGGCGATTTGCCGACGCCGGGGCAGAATTGTTCGCGGCAGGCTGCTCGACGGTGCGGAATCGGGCCAGCCCGGTAATCCCGAGGGAGCCATGCGGGATCGCGCGGTTGTCCGCAGCACGATCACTCGGAGTCCGCTGACGACGGCCGCCGGGATCCGGCACAACCGAACCCCCGGGCAGCCCCGCCGAACGATCAACCGGTCAGGACTGCGCGGCACTCTCCGCCTGCGGCCCCATCGCGGCTGCCGCCGCCTCGACGTCCATCCACGACACCTCCCACACGTGGTTGTCGAGGTCGCGGAACGCCCGCCCGTACATGAATTCGACGTCCGCCTCGGCCGAACCCGGCGTGGTCCAGTCCGTTCCGCCGGCGGCGATCGCGGCGTCGACGATGCGGTCGACATCGGTGCGGCTGTCTGCGGAGAAGGCGAGTAGCACCTCCCGGGCCTTGCCGGTGTCGCAGATGTCGTCGTTGATGAAGTTCCGGAACCGCGGTTCCTCGAGGAACATGATGTAGGTCTGCTCGTTGATCTCCATGCACGCCGTGTTCGCGTCGCAGAACATCTCATTGAACGTGAACCCGAGAGTGTCGAAGAAGGCGCGGGTCGCGGTGACGTCCTTGACGGGGAGGTTGGCGAAGAGCATGCGGGACATGTGGGCTCCTGAGGGTCGCGGTCCGCGGTGCGGGCCGATCGGTGCGGTCCCATGGTTCGACTCGCAGACGCGCAGAAACTCATCACGTACCCGGTCGGGAACATTCTGCCCGTCATCCGGGTTAATATAGTTGCATAGTCAACTACTTGAGAGGAGCCCGCGATGCCCGCGGTCACCGTCGACAACATCCTGACCCTGCCCCGGATCGAGGCCCCGGCACCCGATCGTCCCGCGCGCCCGGTGCTCGGTGTGCGTACCGCCCCGGTGGGTTACGAGGGCGAGGGCTTCCCCGTCCGCCGCGCGTTCGCGGGAATCGACCAACGTTTCCTCGATCCCTTCATCCACATGGACCAGATGGGCGAGGTCCAGTACGGGCCGGGCGAACCGAAGGGGACCCCGTGGCATCCGCACCGCGGATTCGAGACCGTGACGTACATGATCGACGGCATCCTCGAGCACAAGGACTCGAACGGCGGCGGCACGATCACCGGCGGCGACACCCAGTGGATGACCGCCGGCGCGGGCATCCTGCACATCGAAGCGCCGCCCGAGCACGTGGTCGTCAGCGGCGGACTGTTCCACGGCGTGCAACTGTGGGTGAACCTGCCTCGCGACAACAAGATGGCACAGCCGCGCTATCAGGACATCTCCGGCAGCAACGTGGCGCTCGCGTCGTCGCCCGACGGCGGCACCCTGATCCGCGTCGTCGCCGGTGAGATCGGTGGTGTGCACGGTCCGGGCGTCACCCACACCCCGATCGCGCTCGCCCACCTCACGATCGCGCCCGGCGCCTCGGTGACGCTGCCGTGGAACACCGAGTACAACGCGCTCGCCTACGTCCTGGCCGGCGACGGCACCGCCGGCGCCGAACAGGCACCGGCTCGCTCGGGACAGACCGTGGTGTTCGGACCGAAGGGCGACTCGATCACGCTGACCGCGGCCGCGGCGCAGGATTCACGTACCGAGTCGTTCGAGGTCTTCCTGTTGGGCGGCAGGCCGATTCGCGAGCCGGTCGCGATGTACGGACCGTTCGTCATGAACACGAAGGCCGAGATCATTCAGGCCTTCGAGGACTACCAGGCCGGTCGCCTCGGTTCGGTCCCCGCCGAGCACGAACAGCGGTAACCGCACCCCGACTAGGCTGAAATACGCACTTCGAGAGGAACACCATGTCGCAGACCCCGCTGATCGACGTCCGGCGCGCCGCCGACCGGATGAAGACGAAGATCGACTGGCTGGATTCGAAGCACTCCTTCTCGTTCGGCCACCACTACGATCCGGACAACACCCACCACGGCCTGCTGCTGGTCAACAACGACGACATCGTCTCGCCCGGAAAGGGTTTCGACACCCATCCGCACCGCGACATGGAGATCGTGACGTGGGTGCTGCGCGGCAGCCTGGTGCACCAGGATTCGATCGGACATTCCGGCGTGATCTATCCCGGGCTCGCCCAGCGGATGAGCGCCGGAACCGGCATCCTGCACTCGGAGAAGAACGACTCGTGGCGTCTCGACGGCGTCACCGGCACGCACGCGACCGAGCACGCGAATCCGGTGCGGTTCGTCCAGATGTGGGTCGCGCCCGACGAGGCCGGCATCACGCCCGGCTACGAGCAGCTCGAGATCGACGACGAACTGATGCGCGGCGGTCTGGTGCCTGTCGCCTCCGGGATGGCGAAGGACCGCGACCACGCGGCGATCCGGATCCACAACAAGTACGCGGGCCTGTCGGTCGCGCGGCTGCAGCCGGACCGGACGGTGACCCTGCCCGAGGCGCCGTACCTGCACGTCTTCGTCGCCGAGGGCAGCGCCGACCTCGAGGGTGTCGGCCCGCTCGCCGAGGGCGACGCGGTGCGGTTGACGAACTCCGGTGGGCAGCGCCTGAGCGCCACCACCGGAGCCGAGGTCCTCGTCTGGGAGATGCACGCGACCATCGGCCGGTGATGACCGTCCGATGACCTCACCGATCGCTCGGTAAGGGACAGTGGTAGAGAGAACGGGTGACCATCAGCACCCAGACCCTCCCGCTCGACCGGCCCGTCACAGTCATGGGCATCACGCGGGAGACTTTCTCATCCGATTCCACGCAGATCGCCCAGACGCTCGGTCCGAGGCTGCTCGATCATCGCGGTGTCACCACGATCGGGTCGATGGGTGTGTTCACGGACGTCGTGATCGGCGCACCGGCCGCCGCCGCGCTGCGGGACCGGATGGGTGGCCCGGTCGGCACCGTCCTCGCGCAGTTGAGTGTGTCGGCGGCGAACCCGTTCCCGTCCGACGGCACGATCGTCGGCACCGGCCGGGCCCTGCACACCGACGACTCGACCGCGCTGGCCGAAGCCGAGATCGTGGACGCATCGGGCAGTCTCGTCGCCCACGTCGTCGGCCGGGCCATGGCCGTCGGACGCGCACGCTCCGACGATCCCGAGACCCTGCCGGCCGCAGTGGCGCTGAGCGTTCCCGAACCCGAGCCGTGGGCCGCATCGGAGTCCCTCGCCGGACGGTCCGGGCTCGGCATCGTCGAGGGCATCGTCGACGGCACGATCGCGCGGGGGCCGCTGGCCGCGATCCTCGGCCTGCGCGTGCAGCGTGCCGAACGCGGGCGTGTCGACGGCCTCGTCACACCGGCCGAATGGATGGCCAACCCGTTCGGCTCGATCCACGGCGGCGTGCTCGTGTCCATCGCCGACACGATCACCGGACTCGCCGCCCAGACCCTCACCGAGACGGGCGGGCAGTACCGGATCCTCAACCTGAGCATCGACTACCTGCGCTCCCCCGACGCCCCGGGTCCCGATATCCGGGCCCACGCCGAGGTGGTCCGGGCCGGGCGACGGCTCGCCACGATCGAAGCGCGACTGACCGGCGACGACGGCACGGTGTACTTCCGTGCCCACGCGAACGCGCAGCTGCACGCGGCGACCTCCGACTGACCGGCACACAGGAACCTCGCAGGAAGCTCACCACCGGCGTCCAGGCCCGCGCGCCACGATGGAGTCACGATCTCGACACCGGGAGGAACCGTGAACAAAGACGTGGAGCTCAGCCGCAAACGGGTGAGCCGTAGGCGGGCACTGGCGCTCGGCGGAACCATCAGCCTCGGCGGCCTGCTCGCGGCCGCGTGCGGCACCGACAGCGGCAGCAGCACCGCGACGTCCGCGGCCGGCTCCGCGACCACGGACGCGACCGCGACCACCTCGGGCAGCATCGAGGATCAGCTCCGGGCGCTCCTCGACCAGGCCCCGAACTGCGTGATGACGAGCGAGGAGACCCAGGGACCGTACTGGTTCGACGTCGACTCCATCCGCCGCGACATCCGGGAGGATCGTCCCGGCCTGGAACTGCAGCTCGCGCTTCGCGTGCAGGATCTGCGAAACTGCAGCACCGACGGCTCCGCGAGCGCGGTCGCGAACGCGGTCGTCGAGATCTGGCACTGCGATGCCGGCGGGGTGTATTCGGGTTTCGAATCCGGTTCCATCGCCGCCGACCAGGGCGGTGGCGGGGGACGTGGACCCGGCGGTCCACCCCCCGGTGGTTCCGGTGCCATGACCCCGCCCGAGGGAATGCAGCCACCGGACGGGATGTCGCCGCCCGGCGGCGTTGCCGGTTCCGGGGAGACCTCGGACGGTTCGTACAGCGTCGGCGACCGCGAGGCCACCACCACGGACGACGGCACATACCTGCGCGGCGCCCAGGTGACCGATGCGAGCGGCATCGCCTACTTCACGACGATCTTCCCGGGCTGGTACGTCGGGCGCACCGTGCACGTCCACGTGAAGGTGCACATCGACAAGTCGACGGTGCTCACCACGCAGCTGTACTTCGACGACGCCCTGGGCGACGAGATCTTCTCCACCGTCGACCCGTATACCGAGCACACCGGACGCGACACCCGCAACGACACCGACGGCATCTTCGACGAGTCGGGCATGGCAACCGTCTCGCGGCAGCCGGACCGGATCCTCGCAGCCGTCAATCTCGGTATCGACGGCTGATCCGGCAGATCGGGCGGCGCGCCGGGCAGTCAGGCGGCGCGCCGCGCGATCGACACCGCATCACCACCGAGACGCGGGAATCGCGCGTCGGCGATCGTCGTCGTCAGGTTGCTCCCGAGCCGATTCGTCACGAACGCGATCGACAAACCGGTCTCGGGGTCCGCGAACGCGCCCGACCCGCCGAACCCGTAGTGTCCGATCGATCGTAACGGCTGCTCCCGCAAGGCAACCCAGCCCGGATGATAGCCGAGCCGCCAGTTCGGCCGGATTCCGAGCACGTAGTCGCGGCGCCGGGTCTGCACCTCGAGGACCTGGTCGAGGGTGTCCTCCTTCAGAAGCCGAACCCCGTCGAGCGTGCCGCCGTTCGCGAGCGCACCGTACATGCGGGCGAGCGCGCGGGCACTGAACACGCCGTTCCAGCCGGGCATCACGGCGTCGTGCGCCGACGGGCTGCGCATCAGCTCGTCGAAGCCTTCCGCCATGCCCGCTTCCGCGATGCCCCGGACCCCCGGCAACCGCGACATCACCCGCGCGGTGGCGCTCCACGACGAGGGCAGCGGGTTCACCCTGGGGAACACCGGTGCCAGTCGTCGCCTCTCGTTCTGCGGAACCCGGAACCAGAATTCGCGCAGACCCAGCGGTCCGGCGAGTTCCTGCTCGACCAGTTCCGGGAAGGTCCGGCCGGTCACTCGGCAGGCGATCTCCGCGACGAGGTTGCCGTAGGTGACCGCGTGGTATCCGGGCCCGGACAGCCTGCGCCGATCGGGTGGGGCAGCCGCGAGCGCCTTCGCGACGGCATCGGAGTCCAGCAGGTCGAGCGGACCGGGCATCAGTCCGCGCACCCGGTGCAGCCCCGCACGATGCGACATCAGTTCGCGGATCGTGATCGCTTCCTTGCCGGCGGCACCGAACTCCGGCCAGTACGCGGCGACGGGATCGTCGTATTTCACGAGGCCGCGTTCGGCGAGGCGGTGCAGCACGGTGCTGGCCACGCCCTTGCCGGTCGAGAAGGACAACGCCACCGTGTCGTGCGCCCACCGGCGGTCGCGGGTGGCCCATCCGGCCCAGATGTCGAGGACCGGCTCGCCGTACAGGTAGGCCGCCAGCGCCCCGCCGCCCTGCTGCCGTGTGCGGAACATCCGGAAGAACCGATCGGCGACCTGCAGGAATCGAGGATCGACGATCATCTGCGTCGGCGGTACTGCGTCCGCGGTCATGGCCGTGTGCTCCCGAATCTTCTCGTTCGATGCCCCGTCCACGATCGTACGACCGGTATGCAACCGCCATCGGCGCGTTCGGTACAACCAGACGAGCCACCGCTCGTGCAGCACCCGTCTGCACCGGTCTCCGTTTCGGTGTAAGGATGGTTCGCATGACCATCGCGCAGCACTCGGAGGCACGGCACTCCGGCATCGACCTCAGTCACGTCGACGAGGGCACCCGCGCCCAGGACGACCTGTTCGAGCACGTCAACGGCCGTTGGCTGGCCACGCACGAGATCCCCGCCGACCGCGCGCTCGACGGCGCGTTCCGCACGCTCGCGGACAAGGCCGAGGTCGACGTGCGGACGATCATCGAGGAGGCCGCCGCGTCCGATGCTCCGGCAGGTACCGACGCCCGGAAGATCGGTGACCTGTTCACCAGCTTCATGGACACCGAGCGGATCGAGGCGGCCGGGCTCACCCCGATTGCCGGCGAACTCGACGCGGTCGCCGATGCGGCGGACCGGGCCGAGCTGGCCACGATCCTCGGACAGTTGCAGCGGGTCGGCGCGGGCGGCGCGATCGGACACTACGTCGACACCGATTCGAAGAACTCCGAGCGCTACCTCATGCACGTCACCCAGTCGGGTATCGGGCTGCCCGACGAGTCGTACTACCGCGAGGACCGCTACGCCGAGATCCGCGACGAGTACGTCGCCCACATCGGCCGCATGTTTGCCCTGGCCGGACTGGACCACGATCCGCAGCGGGTCCTCGCGCTCGAGACGAGGCTCGCGTCCGGCCACTGGGACGTCGTCAAGCGCCGCGACGCCGACCTGTCGTACAACCTGACCACCCTCGACGCACTGCGCACCGAGCAGGCCGGGTTCGACTGGTCGGGCTGGATCGCCGGCCTCGGGTCGACGCCCGGGCAGTGGGCCGAGATCGTGGTCCGGCAGCCGAGTTTCCTGGACGTGTTCACCCGGGTGTGGACCGAGGAGTCGCTCGACGACTGGAAGATCTGGGCGGCCTGGCGTGTCCTGCGGGCTCGGGCCCCGTATCTCACCGAAGCGCTCGTGGACGAGAACTTCGCGTTCTCCGGCCGCACCATGACCGGCGCGCAGGAGAACCGCGAACGCTGGAAGCGCGGCGTCTCGCTCGTGCAGGATCTGCTCGGCGAGGCCGTCGGGAAGCTGTATGTCGAGCGGCATTTCCCGGTGGAGGCGAAGATCCGCATGCAGGTGCTCGTCGAGAATCTGCAGGAGGCGTATCGGCGCAGCATCACCGATCTCGAGTGGATGAGCCCCGAGACACGGACCGCCGCGCTGAAGAAGCTCGACAAGTTCACGCCGAAGATCGGCTACCCGGACGTCTGGCGCGACTACTCGGCCGTCATCGTCGACGCCACCGATCTCGTCGGGAACTACCGCAGCGGGTACGCCGCCGAATACGACCGGGATCTCGCGAAGCTCGGTGGTCCGGTGGACCGCAACGAATGGTTCATGACACCGCAGACCGTCAACGCGTACTACAACCCGGGCATGAACGAGATCGTGTTTCCCGCCGCGATCCTCCAGCCGCCCTTCTTCGACCTGCATGCCGACGACGCCGCCAACTACGGCGGGATCGGCGCGGTCATCGGCCACGAGATCGGCCACGGCTTCGACGACCAGGGCGCCAAGTACGACGGCGACGGCAATCTCGAGAACTGGTGGACCGATTCGGATCGCGAGGAGTTCGGGAAGCGGACCGCCGCATTGATCGCGCAGTACGACGAGTTCGAGCCGAAAGCCCTACCGGGACAGCGTGTCAACGGGAGTTTCACGATCGGCGAGAACATCGGCGATCTGGGCGGCCTGTCGATCGCACTGAAGGCCTACGAGATCGCGTTGGACGGTGAACCGGCTCCGGTGATCGACGGACTGACCGGCCTGCAGCGGGTGTTCTTCGGCTGGGCGCAGGTGTGGCGCACCAAGGTTCGCAACGAGGAGGCAACCCGCCGGCTCGCCGTCGACCCGCATTCTCCGCCGGAATTCCGGTGCAACGGTGTGGTGCGGAACATCGACTCCTTCTACGAGGCGTTCGACGTGACTCCGGGAGACGCACTGTATCTGGAACCTGAAGCGCGCGTGAAGATCTGGTGATCACCGCACACGGCGACCGTTCCCGCTGCTCGCGGGGCGGTCGCCGTTCGCAGTCGAGCCGGACTATGCCTCGGCCGTGAAGAACGTCCGAAACCAGATCCGCGTGACGACCTCCGCGGCCTGGTCGATCGGGATCGGCGACTTCTGCAGCGCGTCCTGGGCGTACCAGACATAGGCCGACTGCTCGACCATGCACGCCATCGCCTCCACGACGACCCGCACCGGCTGCCCGCCGCACTCCTCGATCCCGCACTTGAGCCGGAGCACGGTGGTGAAACGATCGATGTGCCGGTTGCGCATCTGCCACCAGAACTCGCGGAACTTCGGTTCGACGCTCGCCGCCTCCACGAGCGTCCGCATGATGTCGCGGTTTTCGTAGTAGTGCGACAGATAGCCCGTATTGGATTCGAGCAGCGTCTCGTACGGCTCGGCTTCCAGCCGGTGCTCGGTCGCCCCGCTCGCCCGGAACAGGTCGTCGTGGGTGTCGGCGATCAGCGCCGAGAACAGGTCGTCCTTGTCCTTGAAATACCGGTAGAGACCGCCGAGCGACATTCCCGCCTCCGTGGCCACCCCGCTCATCGTGGTCCCGACGTAGCCGTCGCGAGCGAATACCGAACGGGCGGCGTCGAGAAGGCGGGTCCGGGTGCGACGTCCCTTGGTGGTGTTCGGCACGTGCGTCATGACACTCCTTTTCGTTGTGGGCATCGTAACCGCTTCACAGCCCGATACGCGGAGTTTACAAAAAAGCGACGTCACTCTCTTGACTGTGGCCCGGGCAACATCCAGAATCGGTGCATCGAAGTCGCGACGCATCCACCGCCGCGCCCTCCCCACCCGACTTCTCACCGAACGGAGTCACCGTGAACTCCAGCCCATCCACCCTTGCCTGCGACACTCTCGACGAGCGTTCGACACGCGAACCCGCGAACGGAACACCCCTCGGCCTGTTCCGCGCACACCTCGACCGGGACCCCCACGCCCCAGCGGTCCGCGACGACCGGGGCAACTCGCTGAGCCGCAGGCAGCTGTGGGACCTCGCGACCGACATCGGGCGGGAGCTGTCGGACCACGGACTCGTGGCGGGCGACGTCGCCGTCCTGTGCCTGCCGAACTGGACGGAGTGGATGGCCGCATACCTGGCGGTCGTCCGCGCAGGCCTGATCCCCGGAACACTCCCGGTCACCACCGATCCGAAGTCCATCGCCTACACCGCGAATCTCGTCGGAGCTCGGGCGGTCGTGCTCCCTCGCGCACATCGCGGCCGCGACTTCGTTGCCGAATCAGATTCGCTTGCAGCGGAACTCGGAAGATTCGTCCACGTTCTGCTCATCGACGGCGACCACGAGAACCGAACCTGGCGGACGTTCGACGGCCCGCCGGCCCGGATTCCCGACTATCCGGCCGGCACTGCGCACATCCTGTTCTCGTCCAGCACCACCGGTAAGTCGAAGGCGATCGCGCACTCCGACGCGAGCCTGAGTGCCTACAACCGGTCCGTCATCGACCGGTACTCGGTTACCGGCGAACGCCCGATCTTCATGCCGTCTCCACTGGGACACAGCACCGGCTTCTGGCACGGCGCGCGGATGTCGATGATGACCGGCGCGACGCTGATCCTGCAGGACGCGTGGAACGCCCGGCAGGCCCTCGAGCTCGTGGACCGGTATGGGTGCGAAATCACCGTCGCAGCAACTCCTTTCCTCAAGGATGTGGTCGACGCCGAGTGGAATGCCGATGCACCCAAGCTGAACGGGATGCGGGTATTCCTCTGCGGCGGGGCACCGGTCGCCCCGAGCCTGATCGCATCGGCCCAGAAGCAGATGCCCGGCACCCGGATCGCGGCGATATGGGCGATGAGCGAGGGTGGAGCGACCTCCAGCCTCCCGGACGACACCGTCGAACTCGTCGCCCGGACCTGCGGACGGACCATGCCCGGAGTCGAGCTCGAGACGATCACTACCGGCGGCGAACTCGCCCCCCGCGGCACCGACGGAGAGATCGTCATGCACACCGTCGCTGTTCCTCGGATACATCGGGCAGAACGAGATGTATCGCGAATCCTTCACGGCGGACGGCTGGTTCCGGACCGGTGACACCGGAATCGTCGACGACGACGGCTACCTGCGGTTGACCGGCCGCATCAAGGACCTCATCATCCGCGGCGGGGTGAATATCTCCCCTGTCGAGATCGAGAACGCACTCGCCGGCCATCCGCAGATCGCCCGTATCGCCGTGATCGGAAGCCCCGATGACCGGCTCGGAGAGCGCATCTGCGCCGTGATCGAACCCCGTGGCACAGCACCCGAATTCGCGGAGTTGCTCGACTGGCTCGCCGACAACGGCGTACCCCGCCGGCTGTGGCCGGAATCCGTTCGCGTGATCGACGGCATGCCGGAGACGCCGGCCGGAAAGATCCGCAAGAACATTCTCAGAGAAATGATCACGGAGGAGATCGCATGACCAGCGGCATCGAGGAAGCCTTGTCCACCCACACCGCAACGCTCGGCGACATCGATGTCACCTACAGCCGTTCCGGCACCGGCCCGGCCGTGGTCCTCATCCACGGGCTCGCCGAGGATCACCTGAGCTGGCGCAAGGTGCAGGAGGCCGACCTCGGAGTCACCACCTACGCCTACGACCTGCGCGGACACGGCAGTACCACGGTAGGGACGCCCGACGGTTCGCTCGCCCAGCTGCGCGACGACCTGATCGCTTTCCTCGAGAACGTCACCGGTCCCGCGATCTGTGTCGGTTTCTCGCTCGGGGGCACGGTCGTCCTTTCCGCCGCTGCCGTCCGCCCGGACCTGCTGCCGACGGTCGTCGCCCTCGGCACGTCGAGCGTCGTCGGACGCGGCGCAGCCTCCTTCTATGCCGGCCGCATCGAACTCTTCCGTGGCACAGACCGTGCCGAACAGCGCGACGCTCTGCGCGCGGACACCGCTGCAGCGCTTCACAATCCTGCCTCCGACGTCGACGCCGTCACCGAGGCCCGGATCGCCGCGGTCGGCGACGCCGCCGGCTACATCAACGCCTCGACCGCGATGGCAGCTCTTGTCGAATCTCCCCTGACCCCTGAACTGACGAAGATCGGCTCCGACGTCGAGGTGACCATCATCGGCGCCGATCACGACAGCTTCTGCCCGAAGAAGGCCGCCGACATCATCCTCGGCGCCGTCGAACACGCCGCCTACGCCGAGATCACCGACGCCGGCCACCTGATGCTCGTCGATCAGCCCGAGCAGACGGTCGCGCTGCTCGAACGCATTATCGGTCACTGACTTCCACTGCTCCATATCCGAAAGGCCTCATGATGCAAGAACGCCCCACCGCCCTCGTCACCGCCGCCGCGGGCGCCGGTATCGGCGCAGCCATCGCGACCCGCCTCGCGGCGGACGGATTCGACGTCGTGATCACCGACATCCACGAACGCCGCCGCCAGGAACTCGCGGACAAGCTGGCCGCCGAGTTCGGCCGTGAATTCACCCACCACGCCCTCGACGTCACCGACGAGGCACAGGTGGAGTCCGTCATCGGCGAAATCGCCTCGACGAAGGGGCGGTTGGACGTCCTCGTGAACAACGCCGGCTGGAGCAAAATCGAACCCGTCGCCGAAATGTCCTCCGACACTTGGCGACGGTGCCTCGACGTCGACCTGAACGGCACGTTCTACACGATGCGTCACGCCCTGCCGATCATGCAGCAGAACAATTCCGGCGCGATCGTCAACATCAGCTCGATCGCGGCGTACGAGACCAGCACCGAGCACGGCGCCGCCTACTCGGCCGCCAAGGCGGGCGTCCTGGCACTGACACGGGTCGCGGCCGCCGAGAACGGCAAGTTCGGTATCCGTGTCAACGCCGTCACCCCCGGTCTGATCTACAACGACTTCCTCCGGAAGATCTACCCCGACGAGTTCTTCTCCGGCTACGCCGAGAATCGGTCCCTCGTGGGTCGTGTCGGCCGTCCCGAGGACGTCGCCGGTCTGGTCTCCTTCCTCGTCGGCCCGGACTCGGGCTACGTCACCGGTGAGGTGTACGGAATCAGCGGAGGGGTGCATCCGCATGGCTGACCAGCATCTGTACCTTCCGGTCCGCGACCTCACCGACGCCTTCGCCCGCGGCGACCTCAGCCCCGTCGACGTCACCGAAGAGGTCCTCGAGCGCATCGAGCGGGTCAACCCGCAGGTGCACGCGTACGTCACCGCCCTCCCGGAGCTCGCCCGCGTGCAGGCCGCCGACGCAGCCGAGCGTTACCGACGCGGCGACCGGGCCCCGCTGCTCGGAGTGCCGGTGTCGATCAAGGACGCCTTCCACCTCGCCGACACCGAGACCACCCTCGGGTCACTGACGCAGCGCGGCCGCATCGCCCGATCCGATTCCGGGGTCGTGGCGCGACTGCGTGCCGCCGGGGCGGTCATGCCCGGCAAGACGAACGTGCCGGAGTTCTGCCAGTCCGCCACGAGCGACAATCTGCTCGGGCCGGACACCGGCAACCCGTGGGACGTTTCCCGGACTCCGGGTGGCTCGAGCGGTGGCGCCGCCGCATCCGTCGGCGCCGGGCTGGCCACGATCGCGCTCGGATCGGACGGCGGCGGATCCATTCGGATCCCGGCCGCGTTCTGCGGACTCGTCGGATTCAAGCCCACCACCGGGCTGTGTGCGGACGAGCGGGGCTTCCGAGCCATGACGGACTTCGTCACCGCGGGCCCTCTGGCCTGGACCGTCGACGACGCCCGCCTCATGGTCGAGGTCCTCGCGGAGACGACGTTCGAGCGCGTGGCCGTGTCCCGTCAGCGGATCGCCTACTGCCCGCGACCGGACGGACGCCCTGTCGATCCCGCGATCGCCGACCGGCTCGCCGCAGTCGCGGCGACATTGTCCGATCTCGGGCACGAGGTCGTCGAGACCGAAATCCCGATCGAGGGCTGGAACGAGATCTTCGGACCCCTCGTCCTCGACGACGAACTGCGCGAACGTGGGCATCTGCTGGACCGGCCGGAGTTGCTCACCTCGTACGAGCACGCCAGCCTGCGTGCCGCCACGAAGCTCCGCAGCGCAGACGTCGCGGCCGCCAGGGAAGCACTGCCCGTGTTCCGCCGCCGGATCGGCGAATTCCTGCACGGCTTCGACGCGATCCTCACTCCCACCGTCGCCTTCCCGCACGGCGAGCGGCCGGCAACCATCGACGGGACCGACGTCGACTGGCTGTGGGGAGCGTTCCCGTTCACCTCGCCGTTCAACGTGGCCGGGACACCCGCGATCACTCTGCCGGCCGGACTCTCCGACGGCCTGCCGATCGGCGCGCAACTCGTCGCTGCTCGCGGTCGTGATGCCGCGCTGCTCAACTTGGCCGAATCTCTGGAAGCCTCATTGAATTTCGACTACTCGCCGGTGCGGTCCCGCTGGGACCTGGCGTACCTGCCGCAGCCGGAGCCGGTGTCGTGACCGCGCCCGGGCTCGCATTCCACCGGCAGGGCGACGACGTCCTCGAGGTCGTCCTCTCCCGGTCAGAGCTGCGAAATGCACTGTCCCGGAGTCTTCTCCGGGAGATCCGCGCGACGTTCGACGCTCTTCCGGACGGTGCTCGCGCCGTAGTGCTCACCAGTGCCGGATCGGTCTTCAGCGCCGGGGCGGACTTCGCGGACCTGACGGGCACCTCCGCCGACCTGGAGTACGACCGGGACCTCGACGCGGCGTGCACCGCGATCCGGCGCAGCGCTGTTCCGGTGATCGCCGCCGTCGACGGCCCGTGCGTCGGTGCCGGCGTCGAGCTCGCGCTCTCGTGCGATGCCCGAGTCGTCGGCGCCGGTGCCTGGTTCCGGGTTCCCGCAGTCGAACTCGGTCTGCTCTACAACCCGACATCGATCCGGCGGATCCACGCGACCCTGCCCCGCGCCACGGTCACCCGGTTGCTGGTCCTCGCGGAGAGGTTCGACGCCGACGATTCCGTGCGCAGTGGTCTCGCGACCCATCGGGCCGTCGGCGATCCCCGCGACCGGGCGATCGCTCTCGCCGGAACACTCACGCGGACACCACAGGACGCTCTCGCCGCCACCCGCGCACTGCTCCACGAACTCGACAACGGTCACTACGACGACGCCGAATGGCAGGCCACCCGAATCCGCCTGCTCGACAGCACCGCCCGCCACGATGCGGTCGCGTCCGCCGCCGAACGCCACGGCGTCACCGCCGCCGAACGCCACGGCGTCACCGCCGCCGAGCGGCACGGCGTCACCGCCCGTTGATCCCCACCGACCCAAGGACTTCCATGACCAACACGTCACTCGCCCCCGACCCCCGCGACTTCCTCGCCCTCGAACAGCTTCTCAGCGACGAGGAGCGGATGGTCGCGCAGACCGTCCGCCAGTTCGTCGACGAGAAGATCAAGCCGAACGTCGGCGAATGGTTCGAGAACCACGACTTCCCGAAGGAGATGGCCCTCGAGTTCGGCAAGCTCGGCATGCTGGGTATGCACCTCGAAGGCTACGGCTGCGCCGGCATGAGCGCCGTCGCCTACGGAACAGCATGCCTCGAGCTCGAGGCAGGAGACAGCGGCGCCCGCAGCTTCGTCTCCGTCCAGGGCTCGCTCGCGATGTTCCCGATCTGGAAGTTCGGATCCGAGGAGCAGAAGCGGGAATGGTTGCCGCGCATGGCAGCCGGGGAGGCCATCGGCTGCTTCGGACTGACCGAACCGGACTCGGGCAGCGACCCGTCCAGCATGCGCACCACCGCTCGTCGTGACGGTGACGACTGGATCCTCAACGGCACCAAGATGTGGATCACCAACGGCAGCCTCGCCGATGTCGCCGTCATCTGGGCGCAGACCGACGAAGGCATCCGCGGTTTCGAAGACCGAGGGCTACCGGGCCCGCAAGATCGAGAAGAAGCTGTCGCTGCGCGCATCGGTCACCGCGGAAATCGTGCTCGACAATGTCCGCCTGCCCGGCTCCGCGGTTCTGCCCGGCGTCACCGGGATCAAGGGCCCGCTGTCATGCCTGAACGAGGCCCGCTTCGGCATCCTGTTCGGCGCAGTGGGCGCAGCCCGCGACTGCTACGAGACGGCCCTGGACTACACGCTGAGCCGTACCCAGTTCGGCAAGCCTCTTGCCGGATTCCAGCTCACCCAGGGCAAGCTGGCGGAACTGCTGATCCGGGTCAACCGAGCGCATCTGCTGGCCATCCACCTCGGCAAGCTCAAGGACGCGGGCAACCTCACCCCTGCGCAGATCAGTTTCGGCAAGAAGGACAACGTCGCGCAGGCCCTGCACGTCGCCCGCGAGGCTCGCGGCATGCTCGGCGCCAGTGGCATCACCCTGGAGTACCCGGTGATCCGGCACATGAACAATCTCGAATCCGTCTACACCTACGAGGGCACCAACGAGGTCCATACCTTGGTCCTCGGCCAGGCCGTCACGAACATCGGAGCGTTCCGGTGAACGCCGTCGCCGCCCTGAAGGGACACGACCTCGGCACCCGGGTCGTCTCGTACGACGAGTCCGACGCGATCCTGTACGCACTGTGCGTCGGGGCCGGTCCGAACCAGTTGCCTCTGGTGTACGAACGCGACCTGCATGTTCTTCCCACGTTCGGGCTCGGGCTGGGTCTGTGGGCCGTGGAGGAAGCCGGGACTCTCGGCGCCTACGACCGCCTGAAGTCGTTGCACGCCGCCCAGCAGCTCACCGTGCACGACCCGCTGCCGCGCGCCGGGAAGCTCGAGATGCGCGCCCGCGTCGCGGAGGTCTGGGACAAGGGTTCCGCGGCGACGATCGATATCGCCGTCGAATGCGAGCAGTTCACCGCGACCTACGCGATCCACCTGCCCGGGTCGGGCGGTTGGGGTGGTGAGCGCGCTCCGTCGTCTCCGCGCGTCGACCTCGACGGCGCCGAGTTCGAGGACCGGTTCCGGATCGAACCGAACCTTCCTGCCCTGTACCGTCTCACCGGCGACCTGCACCCGGTGCACATCGACCCCGCGGTGTCCGCCGGCTACGGATTCGCCCGGCCCATCCTGCACGGCTTGTGCACTCTCGGGATTGCCGCACGGTCGGTGGCCGCTGCGTCCGGCGCACAGCCGTGGGAGTTGAGCGAACTGCGGGCCCGGTTCGCGGCGCCCGTCCTGCCCGACAACACCCTCACCGTCCGAGCGCAGGCCGGCGCCGACGGCACCGATTTCGATGCGCGTATCGATGGCACCGGCGTGATCTCCGGCGGCCACGCCCGATTCCGATAGGTCGATGTCCGGTTCTACCGAAGGAATCTCCCCCGCACCACGAGAAGTCCCCTCCGAAAGGGCACCCCCATGACCACACACTCCCCCTCCACCTTCGGGACCAAGCAACAGAAACGCGCGTTCCTGGCGAGTCTCGTCGGTACGACCGTCGAATGGTTCGACTTCTTCATCTACGCCACCGCAGCAACGCTGGTCTTCTCCAAGATCTTCTTCCCGTCCTTCGACTCCAACGTCGGGACACTCGCGTCCTTCGCCACCCTCGGCGTCGCGTTCCTCGCGCGGCCCGTCGGCGCGTTCGTCTTCGGGCACCTCGGTGACCGGCTGGGCCGGCGTGCAACCCTCATCACCACGCTCACCGTGATGGGTGTGGCCACCGGCCTGATCGGTCTGCTGCCGACCTGGAACCAGATCGGGATCTGGGCCCCGATCCTCTTGACTGCCTTGAGGTTTCTCCAGGGTGTCGCGGTCGGCGGCGAATGGGGCGGTGCCGTCCTGATGAGCGTCGAGAATGCACCCGCGTCCCGGCGCCGGTTCTACGGATCGGCACCGCAGATCGCGAGTCCGCTGGCACTGGTGCTCGCGACGGTCGTCATGTACTTCGTCGCCCGCCTGCCCGAAGAGCAGTTGATGTCGTGGGGCTGGCGCATTCCGTTCCTGGCCGGATTCGTCCTCGTCGTCATCGGCATGATCATCCGCCTCGGCGTCGAGGAATCGAGCGAGTTCACCGAGGCGAAGGAGACCGGTGACGTCACGAGCCATCCGATCCTGACCGTGCTGCGTACGATGCCGGGCAAGGTTGCCGCCGGAATCGGACTGCAGGCCAGCGTGATCGTGCTGTTCTACCTGATCACCACGTACATGCTCACGATGGCCACGAACATCCACGGATTCGCCAAGAGCGAGACCCTGATGATCCTGCTGATCGCCGCGGTGGTCGACCTGATCGCGATGGTCGGTGTCGGAATTCTCTGCGACAAGCTGTCCGCCTGGACGGTGTTCGTCGGTGGCGTCGTGTTCACCGCGGCGTTCGCCTTCCCGCTCTTCGCGCTGTTCAACACCGGCAATATCGTCCTGATGATCATCGCGTTCACCGCGGCTCTCGTCCTCGGCCACGCGACGACCTACGCGGTGGTCTCGAGCATGACGGCCGAACTGTTCCCGACCGCGATCCGCTACAGCGGTGTGGCGCTGTGCAGCGCTTTCGCCGGTGTCGTCTGGGCGGCGCCGACGCCTCTCGTCGCCGCCGCGCTCGTGCCCACGGACGGTTCGCGACACTGGTGGCCGCTCCCCGCGATCCTCGTCGTCACCGCTGTCATCTCGTTCGTGTCCGCCTACGCGACGCGTGGCAACTTCCGCTCCGGTGCGGAGTCCACGGACGAGAGCGAAACCCACGGCGTCCGGGCTCCGGTCGGCGACCTGGTCTGACCGAACCCCTTCCATTCCAGGAGAAGAAGATGACTGTGATGCTCACCGATGAACAGCTCGAGTTCCGGTCGGCGGTCCGCGAGTTCTGCCGGCGCGAAGTCGGAACCCGGGAGCAGCGGGAGAAGCTGACGGACGGGGGCCGCGAGGGCCACAGCCTCGAGATCAACCGTCGGATCGCCGAACTCGGCTGGGCCGCGATCAATGTGCCCGAAGAGTACGGTGGCGCCGGCGGCAACCATGTGGATCTGTGTGTCCTGCTTCAGGAACTCGCCCGCGGGATGGCACCGGTTCCGTGGCACGGCACCACCCTCATCACCGGTGGTATCTACACGAAGTTCGCGAGCGAGGAACTCAGGAGGTCCGTCCTCGGTCGCCTGGCAGACGGTGCGGCACTGGCGATCTCGATGTCGGAGCCGGGTGCGGGTTCCGATGTCGCCGCCCTGACGTGCCGTGCCGAGCGAACTGCCGAGGGCTGGGTGATCAACGGCCAGAAGACGTGGTGCACCAATGCCCACCTCGCCGACAGCATCCTGCTCGTGGCCCGCACCGAACGCGGCGAGAAGAAGCACCAGGGCCTGACCATGTTCCACGTGCCCGCGGACACCCCGGGGCTGTCGATCAAGAGCATCGACACGATGAACGGAACCGAGGTCAACGACCTGTACTTCACCGATTGCGAACTGCCGGCCGACGCAGTGGTCGGCGAGGTCGGACAGGGCTGGTCGCAATTGATGGCGGGTCTGGCGACCGAACGCCTGATCCTCGCCGCGCAGATGCTCGGTACCGCTGAACGCACCTTCGACGACTGCCTGAGCTTCGTCACCGAGCGCACCCAGTTCGGTCAGCCTGTGGGATCGTTCCAGGCCGTCAAGCATCGGCTCGCCGATCTCGCCACCGAGATCGAATGCGTGCGACTACTGGTCTACAGCGTCGCGAAGCAGGCCGACGATCCTGCTCGGGCCGGGGACCTGGCGCGGGCGTCGTCGATGGCGAAATTGAAGGCCACCGAGGTCGCCAAGGCGATGTCACTCGAAGGCATGCAGATGATGGGCGGCTACGGCTACTCCACCGAGTTCGACATGGTGCAGCACGTGCGTGCGTCGCTCGGAGCCACGATCTACGGCGGTACCAACGAGATTCAGCGCGAGATCATCGGCCGCTCGTTCGGTCTGTAGCTCAGCGCTCCCACGAATACGGGCGGCCTTCCCTCCTCGTGAATGTTCCGACGAGGAGGGAAGGCCGCCCGATCGTGTTCCGGCGCTCAGCCGAGATGCGCTCCCGGGATCGGGATCCCGCGTGCGGCGAGCCACGGCGCCGGGTCGATCTTGGCGCCGTTGGGCTGCCATACCTCGAAGTGCAGGTGCGGTCCGGTGGACTGGCCGCGGTTGCCCATGGTGGCGATCTGGTCTCCGGCACGGACCGGCTGCCCGGCCGAGACGAGCAGCTGGTCGACGTGGCCGTAGACGCCGATCGTGCCGTCGTCCTGCTGGACGCGCACCCACAGTCCGAATCCGGACGCCGGACCGCTCTCGATCACGGTTCCGTTGGTGACGGCCAGGATCGGGGTTCCGATCGCGTTGGCGATGTCGATGCCGTTGTGGTTGGTTCCCCACCGGGGGCCGAATCCGGACGTGAAGGTACCGGCGGCCGGGAACGCCACTGCCGGACGACGCGCCGCTTCCTCGCGGGCGAGGCGTTCCGCTTCCTCCCGCGCGAGGCGCTCCGCTTCCTCGCGGGCGATGCGTTCGGCCTCGGCCGCCTGCGCGATCCGCTCGGCTTCGCGTTGCGCTGCCTGCCCGAGCTGCTCGACGTAGACGGACAGGTCGGTGCGGGGCACGGCGAGCACCTGCGGGGCGGTGACGCTCGGCGCAGCCGTCGGACTCCAGCCCGCTGCTTCGATGGACGCAGCCTTCGGAGTTGCGTGCGCCGCGACGGTTCCGGCGCCGAGGAAGGCACCGACGGTCAGCGGTATCGCGACGAGCCCACCGGCGAGTCGGCCCTTCCTGGAACGGGTGGGGCAGGACTGGTTACTGCTCGGGTTGAAACGCAAAACAAATCCCTTGTGTCGAACGCCGATCTGGTAACAAACAGATCACAGTTTCGTCACAGGCTACAACGACTTCAAAGCTTTCGGCGTGTTGCTCTTGACACGAGACGATTGCATCGCCCGATTTTCCCGGAATTGCTTGACTCGTCGACCACACCCGTCCCCAGTTGGTCACAGAAGCAACACGAGTTCAAACGCAGCTGTGGCTGACGTCACAGGCAGCTGACGATCCGGCTTCGGGAATCCGTCTTCCCGAAGCAGGGCGGCGCTCGCTCACTTGCTCCGATTCAGAACCTTGTCGGCAGCCAACCAGTGCTCGTCCTTCACCCACAGGTGCGCAAACGCCGAGATCGCCTCCTCAGCGGACACCCCAGCCAGTACCCGCTTGATCTCCCCCGCCGGATCGTTCGCGAGCGCGCGAGCGAGTGAACGCCAGCCCTCGTCGAATGCGGCGCGCGGCAGCACCCGGTCCAGGAGACCGAAGCGCTCCGCCTCGGGAGCATCTAGCACGGTGCCCGAACCGGCCAGCATGAGCGCGCGGCCCCGGCCGACCAACGCAGAGAGCCGCTCCGCGCCACCCCACGCGGGCATGATCGCGAGCGAGACCTGGTTGAACCCGATCTTGATGTCGTCGGCGGCGATCCGAATGTCCGCGGCCACCGCGACCTCGGCGCCCCCGCCCAACGCGTGACCGTTGAGCGCAGCGACGACCGGGGCGGGGAACGCCGCGATCCGGTCGCACACCGTCCGCATCTGCCGCGCCATCTCGGCCGCCTGCTCCACGGTCCGGAGCTTGCTCAGCTCCTTGAGGTCACCACCCGAGACGAACGCGCGGTCGCCACCGCCGCGGATCACGAGAGCCTTCGCGCCCTCGGCCTCGTCCAGAGCCTTCTCCAACTGGTCCATCGTCTCCGGCGCGATCGCGTTGCGCGCCTCCGGCCGGTCGATGGTGACGACCGCCAGGCCCTGTTCAAGCTCGAGATCGACCATGCGCTGCTCTCCGTCGTGATATTGGCATTCTGATTTTTGGAGAATAACATGCTCGCACAGCTGAACATCGATCGAACCGACGCCCGGCGAGGCTCCGTGCAGCCTCGGCGCGGCCCCATCTCGGGCATTGGAGCTCACGCATGCGGCATATCCCCACCGAACTGGTCACGCGCTACGAACAGGAGGGGTGGTGGACGAACGACACGCTCGGGGACATGCTCGGCCGAGGTCTCGCGGCCGCACCCGACGTCGAGTTCCGGGTCCACTCGGCCGTGCGTCCCTGGTCCGGAACCTTCCGGGAAGTCGAACTGGTTGCTCGCCGGCTCGCCGGCGGACTCCGGGCCCGCGGCGTCGGCCCCGGTGACGTCATTGCCTTCCAGCTTCCCAACTGGATGGAGGCGGCCGCCGTCTTCTGGGCCTCGTCCCTGTTGGGCGCGACCGTGGTCCCGATCGTCCACTTCTACGGACGCAAGGAAGTCGGCTACATCCTCGAGCAGACGAACCCCCAGGTGTTCATCTCCGTCGAGCAGTTCGGGCGGGCCGAGTTCCAGCCCGACCTGTGCAAGCACGTCCCGATCGTCGGCGTCGTCGGACGCGACTTCGACGACCTGCTGAGCGACGAACCCATGGAGGGCATCGTCGCGACGGACCCGGACGCCGCCGCGCTGATCGCGTTCACCTCCGGCACCACGCGCGCCCCCAAGGGCGTCGTACACAGTCACCGCACGCTCGGCTGCGAGACACGGCAGCTCTCGGCCCGCTACCCCGCCGACCGCGGCAAGCAGCTCACCGCCGCCCCGGTCGGCCACTTCATCGGCATGGTCAACGCCTTCCTCATCCCCGTGCTCGACGGCTCGCCCATCAATCTCGCCGACGTCTGGGACCCGGGACAGGCTCTGGCACTGATGAAATCGGACGGTCTCACCGTCGGCGGCGGCGCCACATATTTCGTCACGAGCCTCATCGACCACCCCGATTTCAGCGACGAGCACCTGCCGTTCATGCGGTATGCGGGCCTGGGTGGCTCCTCCGTCCCGGCCACCGTGACCACGCGGCTCGCGAAGATGGGCATCTGTGTCTTCCGCGCCTACGGCAGCAGCGAGCACCCGTCGATCACGAGCTCGCTCTCGACCGCCCCCGAGGACAAACGCCTGTTCACCGACGGCACGCCGGCACCGGGCGTGGAGATCCGCCTGGCCGAGGACGGCGAGATCCTCAGCCGCGGACCGGACCTGTGCATCGGCTACACCGATCCCGAGCTCACCGCCGCGGCGTTCGACGACGACGGCTGGTACCACACCGGCGACGTCGGAGTGCTCGACGACGACGGCTACCTGACGATCACGGATCGCAAGTCCGACATGATCATCCGCGGCGGCGAGAACATCGCCGCACTCGAGGTCGAAGAAGTGCTGCTCTCGATCCCCGGGGTCGCCGAGGCCGCGGTGGTCGCGGTGCCGGACGACCGCCTCGGTGAGCGCGCCGCCGCCGTTCTGCGCCTGCAGCAGGGCGCAACGATGCCGACGATGGACGAGATCCGCGATCACTTCGACCGGGCCGGGATGGCCAAGCAGAAGTGGCCCGAGCAGTTGCACCGGGTCGACGACTTCCCTCGCACCGCGAGCGGGAAGGTCCAGAAGTACCTGGTGAGGCAGGGCATCAGTACCTCGTAGGTCAGGGCCTTGCCACACCACGGTGAGGCTGGGCATTGCCACACCCCAAGAATGAGAATAGGATTCTCGTACAAAGAAAGGGAGGATTCCATGGCACCGAAAGAGCTGCCGTATCAGCTGTTCGACGCTGACAACCACCTGTACGAGACCGAGGAGGCCTTGACCAAGTTCCTCCCGGACAAGTACAAGGACGCGATCAAGTACGTGCAGGTCGACGGCCGCACGAAGATCGCGATCCGCGGCCAGATCAGCGACTACATCCCCAACCCCACCTTCGAGGTGGTCGCGCGGCCGGGCGCGATGGAGGACTACTTCAAGAACGGCAATCCCGAGGGCAAGAGCAAGCGGGAGATCTTCGGCAAGTCGATGAAGTCGATCCCGGCGTTCCGCGAGCCGGCCGCGCGCCTGGAGCTGATGGACGAACTCCAGATCGAGCGCACCCTGATGTTCCCGACGCTCGCGAGCCTCGTCGAGGAGCGCATGCGTGACGATCCGGACCTGATCCACGCGGTCGTGCACTCGCTGAACCAGTGGCTGTACGAGACCTGGGGTTTCAACTACAAGGACCGTATCTTCACCGTTCCGGTCATCAGCCTCCCGATCGTCGAGAAGGCGATCGAGGAACTCGAGTGGTGTGTCGAGCGCGGCGCGAAGGCCATCCTCGTCCGCCCGGCTCCGGTCCCCGGTTTCCGTGGCCCCCGCTCGTTCGCCCTGCCCGAGTTCGACCCGTTCTGGAAGCGCGTCGTCGAGCTCGACGTTCTCGTCACCCAGCACTCCTCGGACAGCGGCTACGCACGCTACAACCAGGAGTGGGACGGCACCGGCGCCGAAATGCTCCCGTTCGTGACGAACGCATTCCGAATGGTCAGCGAGTGGCGCCCGATCCAGGACGCGGTCGCTTCGTGGGTGTGCCACGGCGCGCTGTTCCGCTTCCCGGAACTGCGAATCGCGGTCATCGAGAACGGTGCATCCTGGCTCCCGCACGTGCTGGAAACGCTCAGGGACGTCTACAAGAAGGCCCCCGAGGGCTTCGGCATGCAGGATCCGGTCGAGGCCATCAAGCGCAGCATCCACGTCAGCCCGTTCTGGGAAGAGGACTTCAGCAAGCTCACAGCGCTGATCGGTGCTGAGCGCGTGCTGTTCGGCTCCGACTACCCGCACCCGGAGGGTCTGGCCGAGCCGACCACGTACATCGACCACATCCAGCACCTCCCCTTCGAGGATCAGAAGCTGGTCATGGGCGGTAATCTCGCGAGGCTCCTCAAGGTATGACCTTCAGGACCATCCCCGAGATGGTCCTGAGCGTGGGCGACCGCTTCGGTGATGCCGAAGCGGTCGTCGACGGGGACCTCCGGATCACCTTCACCGAACTCGTGGACCTGGTTCGGCGCGCCGCCGGAGCACTCGCCTCCGCCGGCATCGACAAGGGCGACCGTGTCGCGATCTGGGCGCCGAACTCCGCGGAGTGGATCGTCGCGGCATTCGGAATCCTTACCGCCGGTGGCGTTCTCGTTCCGGTCAACACCCGGTACAAGGCGCAGGAAGCGAACGACATCATCCGTCGCAGCGGCGCGAAGGCGGTCCTGGTCCAGCGGAGGTTCCTCGGTCTGGACTTCCAGACCCCGGACGACATCCCCGTCATCGATCTGAAGTCCGGATTCCTTTCCAGTGGAGCACAGTTCGAATGTGCGGTGGACGGAGAGGACATCGCGGACATCATGTATACGTCCGGTACCACCGGGCGGCCCAAGGGCGTCATGATGAACCACGCCCAGACGCTCCGGATGTTCTCGGAGTGGTGCGATCTGGCCGACCTGCGTAAAGGCGACCGCTATCTGGTCGTCAACCCGTTCTTCCACATGTTCGGGTACAAAGCAGGTTTGATCGCATCCATGATCCGCGGCGCCACCGTCCTGCCGGTGCCGGTCCTCGACGTCGACGAGGTACTGGCACTGGTGGAACGGGAGAAGGTCACCATGCTCCCCGGGCCGCCCACGCTCTACCAGTCGCTGCTGTCCGCATCGGGAGGCCACGACCTGTCGTCCCTGCGGGCAGCGGTGACCGGTGCCGCCGACATCCCCGTCGAACTGATCCGGCGGATCCGGAACGAACTGCCGTTCGAAACGATCATGACGGGGTACGGACTCAGCGAAGGCGGCACCGCGACGGCATCGCGACGGGGCGACAGCTTCGAACAGATCGCGACCACCGTGGGCCGGCCGTGCGACGGCATCGAAGTGCGCATCGCGGACGACAACGAGGTCCTGATGCGCGGATACAACGTCATGCAGGGCTATTTCGGCGATCCCGGCGCCACTGCCGAGGCGATCGACGCGGACGGCTGGCTGCACACCGGCGATCTCGGGGAGATCGACGACGACGGCCGGCTCCGCATCATCGGCCGCAAGAAGGACATGTTCATCGTCGGCGGGTTCAACGCCTATCCCGCCGAGATCGAAGGCTTTCTGCTCGCCCATCCCGCAGTCGACCAGGTGGCGGTGATCGGCGTTCCGGACGAACGTCTGGGACAGGTGGGCAAGGCCTTCGTGGTTTCGAAAACAACTGTGGCACCGGATGATCTGATTTCCTGGAGCCGCGAACGCATGGCCGGTTTCAAGGTTCCGAGGTTCGTCGAGTTCCTCGACGCGCTCCCCCTCAATGCCACCGGCAAGGTGATGAAGGACCAGCTGCGCTGAATCCGCACCGTTGTCGAAACGGAGCCGATTCGGGCCGCTGCAGACGTCGGCTGGGTGCGGGCGACGCCACCCCGCACCCAGCCGAACCCTAACCCCGCGAACGGAGGGACTCCGAAATGACCGACGACACCGCAATGCTCGCATTCGCCTCGAAGTGGCGGCACTGGAACGGCGGGCCCGACGAGGACATCTTCGTCGAGTTCGGGATCAGTCCCACCGTCTTCTTCCACCGCCTCCGGGCGATCCTGAAGAGCCCGCGCTGGAGTCAGCTCACCCCGCTCCTCGCGCAGGAACTGCTCGACATCTGCGACCATCGGTTGCGCGGCCCCGAGACCCGCGCGAGCTGACCGGACCGGCCGGCTCCCACACGATCGTGGGAGCCGGCCGGTGCGGAATCCCGGACAGCGATCGATCAGTACTCGGTCACACCCGCATCGGGTGCGAGTTCGTGCGCGGTAATGTACTTCGACTCGTCGGATGCCAGGAACAACACGGTGTCCGCGACATCCTCGGGCTGGACGATCTCGACCGGCATCATGTTGATCATCATGGCGCCGAGCCGCGTGTTGCCTTCGAGCGCGCGCGAGATCTGCGCACCGAGCGCACCGTCGTTCACCATCGGCGTGTTCACGCCCGTGGGATGAACGCTGTTGACCCGGATATGGTGCTGCGCGAGTTCGGCGGCGAAGGCCTTCGCCATGCCCCGCACCGCGAACTTGCTCGTGGTGTACGGAATCGCGAACGGCTGCACCTTGATTCCCGCGGCCGAGCTGATCAGGATGATCGACCCCCCTCCGGCATCGACGAGATGCGGGGCACCGGCCATGATCGTGTTCCACACGCCGGTGACGTTGGTGCCGATCGTGTCCTCGAAGATCTGCGGGGTCATCTCGTTCCACGGTGCGGACGAACAGATCGCCGCGTTCGCGACGACGACGTCCAACCGGCCCAGCTGCCGCACCGCATCGTCGACGATGCCGCGCAACGCGTCCAGGTCGCGCACGTCCACGATTCCGGACACGACGCGGCGCCCGGTCTTCTCCACCAGCCGGACTGTTTCCTCGAGATCCTCGGGGGTCGCCGGCGCGTAGGCGACGTCCCCCACCTTGCCGCACACGTCGACGACGACGACGTCCGCTCCTTCCTCCGCCAACCGGAGCGCGTACGCGCGACCCTGCCCTCGCGCCGCACCGGTGACAAACGCAACCTTGCCCGCTACCCGTCCGCTCATGCGACCGACACCTTCTCCTTCGAATCGTCCTCGGCCCCACCGAGGGGATAGTGACACGCGACGAACTGTCCCGAGCGTACCTCGCGCATCTCCGGTTCCTCTGTCACGCACCGGTCCTGCACTGCCGGGCAACGGGTCCGGAACCGGCACCCGGTCGGCGGCGCCAGCGGCGACGGCACGTCACCTTCCAGCGCCGGCCCGGCGAACGCCTTCTCCGGGTCCGTCAACGGCACCGAATCGAGCAGTGCTCGCGTGTACGGGTGCGCGGGGTTGTCGTACACCTCGACCGAGTCACCGAATTCGCACACCTTGCCGAGATACATGACCATGACGTTGTCGCTGACCGTGCGCACCACCCCGAGGTCGTGCGCGATGAACACGACGGTCAGGTCGAATTCGGATTTGAGTTCCTCGATCAGGTTCAGGATCTGGGCCTGCACGGACACGTCCAGGGCGGAGACCGGTTCGTCGCAGATGAGCAGGCGCGGATTGAGCGCCAGCGCGCGCCCGATCGCGACGCGCTGGGCCTGGCCGCCCGACAGCTGACGCGGCAGCATGTCCGCGAAACGATCACCGGGCAGCCCGACCTGGTCGAGCACCGACGCCGAGGTCGCCTCCAGTTCCGACTTCGGGGCTCCCGACACGGCCAGACCCTCGACCACGATGTCCTTGACACTGCGCCGCGGATTCAGCGAGGCCACCGGATCCTGGAAGATCATCTGCATGTCGCGCCGGAGCGAACGCATCTGCTTCTCGCCGGCCTTCTCGATCCAGTCGTCACCGAACCGGATCCGGCCGGCCGTCACCCGGTCCAGGCGCAGTACCGCCCGGCCGGTCGTCGACTTGCCGCATCCGGATTCTCCGACGATGCCGAGGGTCTCCCCCGGCAACACGTCGAAGCTGATCTTCGACACCGCCTGCACCGTCCCCGAATCCGTCGGGTACTCGACGACGAGATCCTGCACACTCAGCAGCGCCTGCTCCCCGCGCAGGTGTGCGGTACCACTACCGGCCATCCGATCGACCTCCCGAAAGTGCCGGTGCCGCAGCGGCAACCGGGTTCAGACACGCCACGACATGGTCCGCGCCCACCGATTCGAGGCTCGGACCGGTGGTGCTGCACGCGTCGTCGCTGTGCGCGCACCGCGGTGCGAAACGGCATCCCGGCTGCGGATCGGTGGGATCCGGCAGAGAACCGCCGATCACCTGCAGCGGCGCGTGCCGCTGGTGGTCGATGGTCGGGGTGGCGCCGAGCAACGCGTGGGTGTAGCGATGCCGCGGCGCCTCGAACACCTCCCGTGTGGAGCCGACCTCCGCGAGCTTGCCGGCGTACATGACCGACACCCGGTCCGTGCGCCCGGCCACCACCGCCAGGTCGTGACTGATGAGCATCATCGACATGCCCCGCTCCCGCTGTACTCGTCGCAGCAGGTCGAGGATCTGACGCTGGACCGTGACGTCCAGCGCGGTCGTCGGTTCGTCGGCGATGAGCAGGTCGGGTTCGCACGCAAGCGCGATCGCGATCATCACGCGCTGACGCATGCCGCCGGACATCTCGTGCGGGTAGTTGCGCAGACGCCGTTCCGGGTCGGGCACTCCGACCTCCTCGAGGAGGCGGAGAGCCCGGCCGCGCGCCTCCGAACGGCTGACCCCCAGATGGCAGCGCATGCCTTCGGTGAGCTGCCGTTCGACCCGGACCACCGGGTTGAGCGAACGGCCGGGGTCCTGGAAGACCACGGCGATCTGCTTGCCCCAGACCTCGCGCTTCTCCTTCTTGCTCAGCGCGAGAAGGTCGCGGCCCTGGAAGGTGACCGCGCCGGACCGGCCGGACCGCGGAGGCATCAACCCCATGATGGCGCGGGCCATCACGGACTTGCCCGAGCCGGACTCACCGACGATGCCCAGGGCCCGCCCGGCGTCCAGATCGAGGGACACGTCGTCCACGGCCCGAACGGTCCCCCGTGGTGTGCCGATATAGGCACGGAGATTCCTCACCTCGAGGAGTGGCTGAGTGTTCATGGTGAGCCGGACCTTTCCTGACGTCGGGCTACTCGGAGATCCACATCTCTTCGGGCAGAGGGGAACCGAGGGTGTACAGCTGCACGTTGTGCAGTTCCTTGCCCACCGTCACCGCGGGAACCGCTCGGTAGTACCAGATTCCGGGGACGACCTCGGCGAGGCGTTCCTGGACGGTCGTGTACGCAGCGACACGCTCGTCGGTGGAGGTGGCACGGCGTCCGACGTCGAGCGCGTCGCTCATCGCCTGGTCCTGGACTCCGGTGAAGTTGCCGGTCGAATCCTTGTGGAAGGCCGTCCACAGCCCGAAGTCGGGATCCTGGACGATCGCGGACGTCACGACCATGTCGAAGTCGCGTGCGCCGGCACGAGCGGTCGCGGCCGCGAAGTCGACGACCTCGACATTCGCCTCGACGTTCGTGAACGCGCTGAGCTGGGCCTGGAGCGCCTCGCCCAAGGTCTTGCTCTCCGTGGTCGGGTACGACATGTAGGTGAACTTCACCGGCTTGCCTTCGGCGGCGAGCTCGTCGAACAGGCGCTGGGCCTCTTCCGCGTCGTGCCTGTCGAGTGCGACGTCGGCGTAGTACGGCGAATCCTCCTGGAAGAGCTTGCGCGGGATCTTGCCCTCACCGTTGTAGACGGCGGTGTTGATCGCGTCGAGATCGACAGCGAGCGACACGGCCCGGCGGGCACGCACGTCGTCGAACGGTGCGCGGCGCGCATTCATACCCAGCATCTGACCGCCGCCGGTCGACACCACGTCGTACGAGAAGCCGGCCGCCTCGACCTTGTTCAGGCTCTGCCAGTTCGTCTCGGACGCGAGGTCGGAGCCGCCCGTGACGATGCTGTTGACGCGCTGGTTCGTGTCGGCGACGGTGCGGATCGTCAGGCCGTCGAGATAGGGCTTGGGCGCGTCCCAGTAGGTGGGGTTGCGGGTGAGCTCGATCGAGTCCTGACGGGTCCACTTCACGAGCGTGAACGGACCTGCGCCGATGGGATTCTCGTCGAACGCGGCCTGCCCCCGGGCGAGAGCGGCCGGAGACGCGATCCAGTTGAGCGCACCCGCGATCAGGGCCTGCGCGAAGTGCGGGTTCGGTGCCGTCATCCGGACCGTGAGGGTCGTCGGGTCGACCACCTGCGTGTCGGCGATCTGGACCGCCTGACGGATCGTGGTGGAGCCGAGCGCCGGATCCTTGAGGCGATCCCAGTTGAACTTCACCGCGGCGGCGTCGAGCGGAGTGCCGTCGCTGAACTTCAGGTCGGGGCGCAGTTTCAGGGTGAAGGTCGTGCCGCCGTCGGTCGTCGAGAACTCGGTCGCCATCCGGTATTCGATCTCGAGCGTGTCGAGATTGTTGATCATGAGCGAGCCGTACAGCGCGTTGCCGAGCGTCGGCTGGTGTGCCCAGGTGTTGGACAGGTTGGCGGGATCGAGCGAACGCGGCTCGCCGGTCTGCAGGACTCGCGCGACGCCGCCGGAAACCGGGTCACCCGCGTCGACGTCTGCGCCACCGCCCGCCGAGTCCGCCCCACCGCATGCGGTGAGGAACAGCGCCGCGATACCAGCCGCGGCGATCAACTTGGGGGAGCGTTTCATTCGGAACATCTTGACCTCTCGGATCACGAAGGGGAGGGCAGAGCGGGTTGTTCGGGACGACGCGATCCGAAGTCAGTCGTGCAACGTTCGGTCGTACTTGGTCCGCAGATGATCGCCGACCTGATTGAGGGCGAACACGGTGAAGAAGATGGTCAGGGCGGGAACGAACACCAGATGCGGGTAGGTTGCGATCGCATCCTTGCCGTCGCTGATCATTCCGCCCCAGCTCGGCTGCGGCGGCGGGATCCCCAGGCCGAGGAAGCTCAGCGACCCTTCCGCCACGATGAGCGCCGCCATGACGATGGGCAGGTACGCGGCCAGCGGGGCGATGACGTTCGGCAGAATCTCCTTGAAGACGATCCTCCCGTTCCCGGCACCCATGTTCCGCGCGGCACGGACGAATTCACGGGACGTCCATGCCATGGCGTTCGCCCGGGACAGCCTGACGAACGAGGGAACCACCATCAGGGTGAGGCCGAGGAGCATCGTCTGGACACTCGGTGTCAGGATGGACGCCAGTGCCAGCAGCAGGATCAGCGGCGGGAACGCGAGCATCGCGTCGGTCAGGAGCGTGACGACGGAATCGAGACGCTTTCCGAAATAGCCGGCGATCAGGCCGATCAGCGAACCGACCACGAAGCCGATGAGACCGGCAACGGCACCGATCACCAGCGAGACACGTGCGCCGTAGACGATTCTCGAGAGCATCGACCGCCCGAGGGTGTCGGTTCCGAGCAACAGATCCAGGGAACCCAACTGTGGTGTCATCCTGGGTTTTCCGACCGGAGTCGCATACGAGGCCAGGGGCAGCAGGTCCGCGAACACGGCAGCCGCGATCAACACGATCAGCCAGATGATCGACAGGTACACCAGGATCGAACGCTGCTTCCGCGCCGCCGGCACGACCGGCATCGCACCGTCGACGCCCACTTCCTTGCGGGTTTCGGCGACCGCGTCCTCCATTGCCGTCTGGCTCATGCTGCCGCCACCTTCCTGACCCGCGGGTCGATCACTTGGTAACTGAGGTCCACCAGGGTGTTGATGCACACGTAGACCACGGCGATGAACACGACGATCCCCTGAACCATGATCACGTCACGGGAGGTGATCGACGACGCGACCAGCTGACCCAAACCCGGAAGCCCGAACAGCGTTTCGACGATCACCGTGCCGCCGATGAGCCGGCCGAGGTTGATCCCGGCGAGGGTGATCAAGGAGAACGACGAAGGCCGCAGCGCGTGCCGGAACATGACGTAGCGCGACGACAGTCCCTTCGCCCTGGCCGCGGCGACGAAGTCCTCGCGCAGCGTTCCGATCAGGTCGGTGCGCAGCAGGCGGTGGAATGCCGCGATCTCGGTCAGGGCGATCGCAATCGCCGGCAGGAACGCGCTCCGGAGGTTCTCACCCAATCCCTCGCTGATCCTCGACCATCCCATCACCGGGAAGATCTGCAGCTGGATCGCCAGGAAGTAGATGAGGATCGGGCCGGCGATGAAGGCCGGGACGGACAGGAACACCGCGGATACCGCGTTCGTCGAACGGTCCAGTCCGCTTCCCGGCCGGGAAGCGGACGCGATGCCCATGAGAATCGCCACGACCAGTGCGATCACCAGGCCCATCACGGCGAGCTGGAGCGTCACGGGAAGACGTTCACCGATCGCTTCGCTCACCGATTGCCCGGTCAGCGGCGAGGTTCCGAGGTCTCCCTGGACGGCGTTCCCGAGCCAGGCCGTGTGCTGCGACCAGAACGGCGCATCCAGGCCCAGTTCGGCGTTCAACGCAGCGACCGCTTCGGGGGTTGCGTTCTCCCCCAAGATCACCTGAGCGACCGATCCCGGTGCCAGGCTGAGCAGCGCCACCACCGCGATCGTCACCAGGAGAATGACGAGCACGCTGCGACCCACTCGGCTCGCGACAGTGAGAATCATCCAACTCAACTTTCATCGGAGACAGGGACGGTCAGCACTCACCGGTTCGAGCAGGCAAGGGCTACGCGGAATTTCAAACAAACGACAGCTATCGTGACTGGATTCACATCACCGATAAGATTGTGACTCCTGCAATATAGGCGACCGGGCCACTTGTGACAAGAACACGACCCGCGGGTCATGTTTTCGTCGAAAAGACTCTATACAAGCACCTTTCGTTATGCCGGAGAACGCAGAACGCCCGCACCGCCGACAGGCGATGCGGGCGACAGTGCCGCGATGCGGGTGGGCCGTCAGGGTGCCGTACCCTCGAGAATCGTCACCGCGGATACCGCCGTGGGACCACCGATGTTGTGCGCGAGACCGATTCGCGCACCGTCCACCTGGTTGACCGCGGTACCGCGCAACTGCTCGAAGAGTTCCACGCACTGCGCGACCCCGGTGGCGCCCGGTGGGTGACCTTTGGAGATCATTCCGCCGCTGGGGTTCACCGGCAGCGTCCCACCCACCCCGGTCGCACCCGACTCGATGAGTTTGTACGCTTCGAACCGGTTCGCGAAACCGAGGTCCTCGTAGCTGATCAGCTCGATCCCGGTGAAGAAGTCGTGCACCTCGGCAACATCGACGTCCGAAGGTGTCAGGCCGGCCATCCCGAACGCCTGCTTTGCTGCCCGGACGGTTGCCGGGAAGCTCGTCATGTCCTTCTTGTGCTGGTGCATAACGGAATCCAAACCGAGGCCGACCCCTCGCACCCACACCGGCCGATCGGTGAAACGGTCCACGACGTCCTCGGAGGCGAGCACGAGCGCGGCGGCGCCGTCACTCTGGGGCGCGCAGTCGTAGACACCGAACGGAGTCACGACGGTCTGCGCGTTCAACGCCTCCTCGACGGTGATCTCGAAGCGCCGGAACGCCTTCGGGTTGTTCAGGCCGTTCCGGTGGTTCTTCACCGCGACCATCGCCATGTGTTCGCGGGTCGCCGGCGACTCGTGCAGGTAGCGCCGCACGTGCAGCGCGAAACCCGCCTGTGCGAGGCCGAGCGGATAGTCCCAGGCCATGTCGCGGGTCATGGCCTCCCATTCCCAGATCATGTCCTTCGACGCGGTCTCGCGGACCTTGTCGGCACCCATCACCAGCGCCACGTCGCATGCTCCGGAGGCGATCCCGAACAGCGCGTTGCGAATCGCGTCGTGCCCGGTGGCACACGAGTTCTCGACTCGTGTCACCGGAATGTCGGGTACACCCAGCGTGTCGGCGAGTATTCCGGCGGGGAATCCGTCGGTCGTTCCCATCGCACCGAACCACGCAGCCTGCAGGTCCGATGCGCGAATGCCCTTGTCCACCGTGCCCGCACACTCCGCGTATGCCATCGGAAGCAGCTCGCGGATTCCGAGGGAGAAGTGCTCGGCGAAGGGCGTCATTCCCGCGCCGACGATCGCGACCTTCCTCATGACGCCTCACTTTCGGGTTGGAACGCGTAGCCGTAGTCCGGCACACCGGACCGCACCGCGACGCGGCGCAGCACCATACGGCCGCGGTCGCCGATGTCGACGGTGCCCGGTTCGACTCCGGTCACCTTGACCAGCGCCCGCACGTCGACGTCGTCGAGTTCGACGAGGACGAGCGAGTACGGCGTGTCCAGGCCCGGGACCGGAACACGCACGGTGACCTCGGTGTAGACGCTCCCGGTTCGTGGCAGTGCCACGAATTCGTAACTGCTGCCGAGTGTTCCGTCCTCACCCACCCGGTACCGCGGCGGAAAGTCCAGGTCCTCGGCACCGGGATGACGACCCGCTTCCCAGCGAACCTTCGCTTCGAACGCCCGCTCGTACGCGGCGAGAGAGATCGGAATGTCCGGTCCGGGCACGTGCACCGGCGCGATGCGTTCACGTGCCGGCGGCTCCCGGCGATGGATCTCGGTGACACCGTGGGCGACGGTGATCGCCGACAGGCTCGCCTGCTCCACTCCCACCAGGGGTCCCGTCGTCTCCGATTCGGCCATCGCGGCGAGCGCGAACAGGGGCGAACTCGCCCCTGTGGTCGGCAATTCCACCGGAACTCCCGTGCACAACGCGGCCGCGTCCTTGTGCTCGACGCCGGCCACGGTGACCGGATCGTCGACCCACGACGACGCGAGCGAGGCGAGGAATCCGCGCTGTTTGACCAGGCGCGGATCCCCGTAATCGTGCACCACGCCGCTCTCCGTCCGGGTCCGGACGGGCAGGCTGCGCGCGACCCGCGCCGCGGTACGCACCTGCAGGCCCTGATCCGCGGTCAACGCGGCAGCCGCGCCCGCCGCGTCGAGATCGACACCGATCACGAGTGTCCGCGGCCGGGCCGATCCGAGCGAGTCCAGCGTCGCGGGCGCCCCGCCGAGACGCTCGGTCACCTCGATCTCCGGGTCGAGTCCGAGGCCCGCGAGCAACACCGCGGCGTTGCTGCTCTCGAGCAGCGGCAGATCCCGGCTGACCAGGACCACGTACTGGACCGAGCCGTTCTCGGCCACCGCGGCGCGGCCCGCTTCGACAGCGAGGGTGATCGCGTCCTCGTCGTCACCGGGCACGCGGGCCTCGGGTGATCCCCAGCACGGCAGGTAGGTACCTATCGAAGCGATGTATGGCATGTGATTCTCCGGTGTTCTCGGGCAACCGCAGTTCTAGGTGACTGCGCCTGCCGTCTTCAACGCGATGATGCGGTCCCAATCCAGACCGAGTTCGAGCAGTACCTCCTCGGTCTGCGCCGCGAATTCCGGTGCGGGACCGATCTCGGCGGGAGTGAGGTCGAACTGGACGGGGTTGGCGACCAGTTCGAGTTCGCCTGCCTTGACGATGTATTCGTTCGCGCGGATCTGGGCGTCGTCGGAGACCTGGAGCGAGTCCTGCACCGGCGCCCACGGGCCGGCGAGCGTCGCGAACCGCTCGGTCCACTCGGCGAGAGTCCGCTGCCCGATGACCTCACGCAGAATCGCCACCGCCGCTTCGGTATTGGCGGCGATCTGCTCGGCATTCGCGAACCGCGGATCGTCGACGAGTTCGGGCCGGTCGATGTGGCGGCACACGTCGGCCCAGAACTTGGCGGGCTGGAGCATCACGAACGACAGGTAGCGGTCGTCCGACGTCGCGTAGAGGCCCGACAGCGGATTCGTCACTGCACCGTGGGCCCCCGGCACGGGTGCGACCATGTGATCGTCGAGATGCAGGGACAGCGCGATGCCGTGCCCCATCGCCCACAGGCCGCTGCCGAGCAGCGACACGTCCACCACCGACGTCTCCCCGGTGCGTTCACGCTTGAACAGCGCGGCGGCGACACCGCCGGCGAGGTTGGTGCCGGAGATGGTGTCGCCGAATGCCGGTCCCGGCGGCGCGATCATGCCCTCGACCCCGGGCGGGGTGATCGTCGCGGCGATACCGCCGCGCGCCCAGAACGCGGTCATGTCGTAGCCACCGCGGTTCGATTCGATGCCGCGCGGGCCGAGCGCGCTGCCGCGCGCGTAGACGATGGACGGATTGACCGCGCGGATGTCGTCGACGTCGATGCCGAACTTGGTGCGGGCCTGCGGCAGGAAGCTCGTCAGGAACACATCCGAGCGGCGGGCCAGCTCGAGCAGGACCTCGCGGCCCTCGTCGCTGCCCATGTCGAGGCCGATGCTGCGCTTGCCGCGGTTCGCGTGTTCGACATTCGGATTCGGGTCGCCCTCGACCCGCATCCGCCCCACCTGACGCAGACCGCGCTGGGGGTCGCCGGTGACCGAGTGCTCGATCTTGACGACGTCGGCGCCCCACTCGGCGAGCACGGCGCCCGCCGAGGGGACGAAGCCGTACATCGCGACTTCGAGAACGCGGATCCCTTCGAGGGGCTTCACTTGACGACCGCCGCGAATGACTTGATCTGCTGGAACTCGTGCAGTCCCGCGACACCCATCTCGCGGCCGATGCCGGACTGCTTGTATCCGCCGAACGGCACCTCGGGCGTGAAGTAGTTTCCGCCGTTGATGCTGAAGGTGCCGGTGCGGATGCGGCGGCCGATCGCGATCGCGCGGTCGTCGTCGGCGCTGAGCACACCGCCGGAGAGGCCGTAGATCGAGTTGTTGGCGATGCGGACGGCGTGGTCGTCGTCGTCGAACGGGATGACCGCGAGGACCGGACCGAAGACCTCTTCCTGGGCGATCTCGCTGTCGGGGTCGACGTTCGCGAGCAGCGTCGGCTTGTAGAACCAGCCCGGATCGACGGGCTCGCCGCCGGTCACCAGGGTGGCGCCTTCCTCGACCGCGCGCTGCACCATGCCGTGGATCTTCTCGCGCTGACGCTCGTTGATGACCGGGCCCATGTAGATCTTCGGGTTGGCCGGATCGCCGTAGGGGACGTTGCTCATCATCGCGCCGACCGCCGCGACGATCTCGTCGTGCTTCTCACGGGGCACGAGCAGGCGCGTGGTGAGGGCGCAGCCCTGGCCGGCGTGCGAGCAGATGCTGAATGCAGCGAACTGTGCGGCGGTCGGAATGTCGGCGTCGTCGAGCACGATGAGTGCGGACTTGCCGCCGAGCTCGAGGAACACGCGCTTGAGGGTGTCGGACGCGGCTGCCATGATCTTGCGGCCGACCGGCGTGGAGCCGGTGAAGGTGACGACGTCGACGTCGGGGTGGGTCGTCATGATCTCGCCGGTCGCCACCTGGGTGGACGAGAGGATGTTGACGACGCCGGCCGGGATGTCGGTGTGGTCGGCGATGATCTCGCCGAGCGCCTGCGTGACGAGCGGGGTGTCCGGCGCGCCCTTGAGCACGATGGTGCAGCCGGCGGCCAGAGACGGGATGAGCTTCGCGAGGGCGAGCTGCGTCGGGTAGTTGTAGGCGACGATCGCGGAGACGACACCGGCCGCCTCGCGCTCGATCCAGCGGCGATGCTTCTGCCCGCGGATCTCCATGACGCCGAGTTCCTCGGTGAGCGGGTGGGTGCGGAGCAGGTCCGCGTAGTACTTGACGATGCCGATGGGGGCGTCGAGCTGATTGCCGTGGGTGAGCAGGCGCGGGGCGCCGACCTCGGCGATGGTCAGCTCGCGCAGTTCCTCCACGTTGTCGAGCAGTGCCTGGTGGAGCTGGTCGAGACACTTGATGCGGAACTCCACATCGGTGGACCAGGTCGTGGTGTCGAAGGCGCGGCGTGCCGCCTCGATGGCGGTTTCGGCCTCGGCGAACCCGGCATCGGGTGCATAGCCGACGAGATCGCCGGTCGCGGGATTGTAGGACGGGAAGGTCGCCTCGGTGGTGACGAGCTGCCCGTCGATGAGCAGCCTCTTGTGGACGTCGGTGGTGGCGCCCTCGGCCTGCACGGTGTCCTGCGATGACATCTGAATCTCCTCATGTTGGAAATGAGATTCTCACAACGGAGAATTCTGCATTCGTCACTGTGAAATGTAGCAATACCCGGTCTGTTCGCATACCCCGAATCGAAGTCCGAATTGTCCTGACCAGCGGGTGATCCAACCTTGCGGGCAACTCGGAGTGGAGAGTATGGTTCTCAAAAACCGGAAGGGAGCTTCTTGTGATGAAGACTACAGCAATCACCCCAGCACTGGGAGTGGAGGTCGGCGGAGACGTCGACCTCGAGAACCCGGAAGTGGTGGGCCGACTGACCGAAGCCCTGAAGTGGCGCGGCGTGCTGCTGTTCCGCGGCCTGAACCTCGACGACGAGGGCCAGCTCGCCTTCAGCCGCAAGCTCGGGCAACTCGTCCAGCCGGTTCCCGGCCAGGAGATCTTCACAGTGTCGCTCGACCCGGCGAAGTCGCCGTCGGCCGAATACCTCAAGGGCACGTTCAGCTGGCACATCGACGACACCACCAACGACGTCCCCGCCAAGGCGACGGTGCTCAGCTGCCGCCACGTCGCCGCCGTGGGCGGTGGCACCGAGTTCGCGAACACCTACGCCGCGTACGAGAACCTCTCCGAGGCCGAGCGCAAGCGCTACGACGGCCTGCGCATCGTCCACAGCTTCGAAGCCGCGCAGCGCACCGTCTACCCGGACCCCAGCGACGAGCAGGTCGCCCGCTGGCGCCAGCTGCCCACCCATGAGACCTCACTCGTATGGGAGCGCCGCGACGGTCGCCGTTCCCTCGTCATCGGCGCGACCGCCGATCACATCGTCGGCATGGAACCCGACGAAAGCCGCGCGCTCATCGACGAACTGCAGGCGTGGGCCACGCAGGAACGCTTCTGCTACGCCCACGACTGGGAGATCGGCGACCTGGTCGTGTGGGACAACACCGGCATGCTGCACCGCGCGCTCCCCTACGACCCGTCGTCCGAGCGCCTCATGCGCCGCATCACCATCGTCGGAGACGAGGCGTGGCAGTGACAGACACTTCCACGGTCAGGACCGCCGTCGTCACCGGCGGCGGTTCCGGGATCGGCGCGGCCATCGCCGAGCGCCTGCGCAACGACGGCCACCGGGTCGCGATCCTGGACCTCAACCCGTCCGACGCCAAGTTCTCCTACGTCGCCGACGTGTCCGATCGTGCGTCGGTCGACGCCGCGCTCGACGAGATCCGCAAGGAACTCGGCCCGGTCACGATCCTCGTGAACGCCGCGGGCCGGGAGCTGTACAAGCGCTTCCACAACATCGACATCGAGACGTGGAACCAGATCGTCGCGGTCAATCTGAACGGTGTCTTCCACTGCGTCCAGGCCGTGCTCCCCGACATGCGCGACGCACAGTGGGGCCGCATCGTGAACATCTCGTCGTCCAGTGCGCAATCCGGCCAGCAGTTCATGACCGCATACGTCTCCTCGAAGGCCGGCGTCAACGGGCTCACCAAGTCGCTCGCCCTCGAGTACGGGCCCGACGGCATCACCGTCAACGCCGTCCCGCCCGGATTCGTCGACACCCCGATGTTGCGCAAGTCCGAGGCTCAGGGCCTGCTCGGTGGAACCGTCGAAGAACACATCCAGCGGACCCCGGTACGCCGGGTCGGCCGCCCGGAGGACATCGCCGCGGCATGCGCATTCCTCGTCTCGGAGGAAGCCGGCTACATCACCGGCCAGATCCTCGGCGTCAACGGCGGACGCAACACCTGATCCGACCGTCCGCGAATCTCCCGACAGAGAAAGCAAGCGAAAGGAAACAACAGTGGGGCGTGTAGAAGGCAAGGTCGCGTTCGTCACCGGTGCCGCTCGCGGGCAGGGCCGCAGTCATGCGGTGCGTCTGGCCGAGGAGGGCGCGGACATCATCGCGGTGGACCTGTGCGAGGACATCCCGTCGATCGGGTACTCGATGGCCACGCCCGAGGATCTCGAAGAGACCGCGCGTCTCGTCGAGAAGCAGGGCCGGCGCATCGTCACGGCCAAGGCCGACGTACGCGAGGCCGCGCAGGTGCGTGCCGCACTCGAGCAGGGTCTCGCCGAGTTCGGCAAGCTCGATATCGTTGTGGCGCAGGCTGGTGTCGCCGGAATGAAGGGCGAACCACAAGTTCAGGCATGGGCGGATGTGGTCAATACCAATCTCGTCGGCACGATCAACGCCGTGCAGGCCGCGCTGCCGCACCTGACCGACGGCGCATCGATCATCGCGACGGGCTCGACGGCGGCGCTGATGGACATCGCCAAGGTCGACCAGCCCGGCAAGGATCTCGGCGGTGTCGCCTACGTGTACTCGAAGCGCGCGCTGTCCCAGTTCATCCACGAACTCGCAACTCACCTGGCCCCCCGCAACATTCGCGCCAACGTCGTACATCCGACCAACTGCAACACCGACATGCTGCAGAGCGAGCCGATGTACCGGTCGTTCCGTCCCGACCTCGAGCACCCCACCCGTCAGGACGCCGAGCCCGCATTCGGTGTGCAGCAGGCGATGCCGGTCCCGTACGTCGAGCCCGGCGATATCAGCAACACCGTTCTGTTCCTCGCTTCCGACGAGGCACGGTACGTGACGGGCATGCAGATGCGCGTCGACGCCGGCGGCTACCTGAAGTGGTACGACTACCACATCTGATCGCTGCTACCGTCCCCGGAGGATTCCGACGAACGGGATCCGATTCACCCCGGATACAACGGAAGTCTGGAGGAAAATCTTGAAGGTCCGCGTCGATCCCGAGAAGTGCCAGGGCCACACCCTTTGTGCCATGGCCGCACCGGACATCTTCGAACTCAGTGAGATCGACGGCCACGCCTCGGTCGCAAACGAAGAGGTTCCCGCCGATCAGGAGGCAGCGGTGAAGGAGGCCGCCCGCTCGTGCCCCGAGCAGGCGATCACCATCTTCTGATCTGCCGTTCCGAAATCCCAAGCTCGACGTGCAAGAGAGGACAACGCCCATGAGCGTTGACGACGTCGTCACGGACGACGACCGCAAGACGAACAGGTTCGATTTCGACCGCCACGCCGCCGACTACCGCGACAACTTCCTGCCGATCACGCAGGAGATGCAGTCGAAGTGCCCGATGGCGTGGTCCGAGACCCACGGTGGCCACTGGGTGGCCGCCGGCAGCAAGGAGGTGTTCGCGCTCGCCCGATCGGCGGACGTGTCCACCGATCACGACATCCACGGAAAGCGCAAGGGATACAAGGGTATCGCCGTCCCGACGATGGATCGCGCCTCGGGTGTCCGCGGCGGCATCCTGGAGATGGACGACCCCGAGCATCACGAGTTTCGGGCCCTGCTCAACCCGTACCTGTCCCCCGCCGCGGTCAAGCGCTGGACGCCGTTCATCGACGAGATCGTGCGGGCCAGCATCAACGAGAAGATCGAAACCGGCAGCATCGACTTCGTCGACGATCTGGCGAACATCGTGCCGGCCGTGCTCACCCTCGCGATGATGGGCATCCCGATCGCCAAGTGGACCATCTACAACGAACCGGTCCACGCCGCGGTCTACACGCCACCGGACTCGCCGGACATCCCGCGTATCAGCGAGATGCACCGCACGATGGGCATCGACCTGCTGACGAACCTGTTCGAGATCCGGGAGAATCCCCGTCCGGGCCTGATCGACGCGCTCGCCCAGGCCACCGTCCTCGGCGAGAAGCCCGACGACATGGAGCTGCTCGGCATCCTGAGCCTGCTCATCGGCGGCGGCTTCGACACGACGACAGCGTTGACCGCGCATTCGCTCGAATGGCTCGCACACAATCCCGACAAGCGCACGATCCTCAGCGAGGAGCGTGACACCCTGCTCGATTCGGCAACCGAGGAGTTCCTTCGGTACTTCACCCCCGCACCGGGTGACGGACGCACGTTCTCGGCGGACTGCGCCTTCGACGGCACCGAGTTCAAGGAAGGCGAGCGGCTGTGGCTGTCGTGGGCGATGGCCAACCGCGACCCGGAACTGTTCGACGATCCGAACGAGGTCGACCTGGAGCGTCGCGGCAACCGGCACTTCAGTTTCGGGCTCGGTATCCACCGGTGCATCGGGTCGAACATGGCCCGCCAGGTGTTCAAGCGCATGCTGCTGGCCGTGCTCGACCGCATGCCGGACTACAAGTGCGACCCGGCGACCGCGGTCCACTACGACACGATCGGTGTCATCCAGGGCATGCGGCACCTGCCGGCGACGTTCACGCCCGGACCGCGCATCGGCCCGGGTCTCGACGAGACGCTCGAGAAGCTCCAGAAGATCTGCGACGAACAGCGTCTCGCGGAGCCCATCACGGTGAAGAAGTCGGAGGCGCAGATCGGTGACTGACACAGCGGTGGTGGACCCTGCAGACAAGGAGAAGGGCAAGGCACCGAAATCGGGCCGTCCCCTTCCCCAGGTGACGGAGCAGAACCGGTTCTTCTGGACCGCCGGTGCGGACGGGATCCTGCGCGTCCAGGAATGCGAATCGTGTTCCGCGCTCATCCATCCGCCGCAGCCGGTGTGTCGATACTGCCGCGGTCACCGGATGGGCGTGCGCGAAGTATCCGGTACGGCCACGCTCGCCGGCTTCACGGTCAACCACCGCTTCGGTCTACCCGGCCTGCCGCCGCCCTATGTGGTGGCACAGGTCGCGATCGACGAGGATCCCCGGGTACGGCTGACGACCAACATCGTCGACTGCGACCCGGGGACCCTCGAACTCGGGCAGCGGCTGGAAGTCGTCTTCCGGCAGGACGACGACGTCTGGCTGCCCCTGTTCCGTCCGGCAGCCGAGCAGGGCGCACCTGCCCGGCTGCCGGTGGACGAGATCGAACCGGGCGATTTCCGGAAACACGTGCGTCCCATGGTCACCCGCGAGAAGTTCGAGGACCGCGTGGCCCTGACCGGTGTCGGCATGTCCGAGATCGGGCGCCGGCTCATGCGCGGCCCGCTCGACCTGACGATCGAGGCGTGCGAACGTGCCGTCGCCGACGCCGGGCTCACGCTCGACGATATCGACGGGATCGCCAGCTACCCCGGCGCCGGCCAGGTCGGCGGTTTCGGCGAGGGCGGCGTCCTGACCGTCGAGGCCGCACTCGGGCTCAACCCGACCTGGCACAACGGCGGCATCGAGACGTTCGGCCCCGGCGGCTCGGTCATCGCCGCGATGATCGCGGTGTCCAGCGGACTCGCGCGGCACGTGCTGTGCTACCGCACCCTGTGGGAAGCGACCCACGGGGAACTGATGAAGAACGGGGAGATCCGCCCGTCGGGCGGGCGCACCGCAAGCTGGATGATGCCGTTCGGTGGCATCTCCGCCGCGCACACCCTCGCCCAGAACGCCCAGCGTCATTTCCATCGCTACGGCACCACCCGCGAGACCCTCGGCTGGATCGCGCTCAACCAGCGCGCCAACGCGGCGCTGAATCCGACGGCGATCTACCGCGATCCGATGACGATGGACGACTATCTGAACGCCCGCGCCATCACCACCCCGTTCGGCCTGTACGACTGCGACGTTCCGTGCGACGGCTCGGTCGCGGTGATCGTCTCTGCGGTCGACGCGGCCCGAGATCTGGCCAAACCACCCGTTCTCGTCGAAGCGGTGGGCACGCAGATCATCGAACGGATCGAGTGGGACCAGAGCACCCTCACCCACGAACCGCAGGTGCTGGGCCCCGCCGCGCATCTGTGGTCGCGGACCGACCTGCGGCCGGAGGACGTCGACGTCGCCGAACTCTACGACGGGTTCACGTTCAACTGCCTGTCGTGGATCGAGGCGCTCGGTTTCTGCGGCATCGGTGAGGCCAAGGACTTCCTCGACGGCGGCCACAATATCGCCCGCGACGGTGCGCTGCCGCTCAACACCCACGGTGGTCAGCTCTCGCACGGCCGCACCCACGGTATGGGGCTGATCCACGAGGCCGTCGTGCAGTTGCGCGGTGAAGGCGGAGACCGGCAGGTACCCGGAGCCCGAGTCGCGGTCGCCGCGACCGGCGGTCTCTCGCCCGGCGGCGCGATGCTCCTGCGGGCGGACTCGTGACGACAATCGAATCCACCCCTGTGGCAACAGAAGTCGAGATCGATGGTGTCCCGATGTCCGGGTTGCTGGCTGTCGCGGAGCTACCGCGCGCAGTTGTCGTCGCCCTGCACGGCGGTGCGACGAACAGCGCCTACTTCGACTGCCCCGGTCATCCCGAACTGTCGCTGGTGCGCACCGCGCCCGCCCTGGGATTCACCGTGCTCGCGCTCGACCGTCCCGGCTACGGCAGCTCACGCCCTCACGCGGACCGATTCGCTCGGCCCGAACAGCGGGTCGATGCCGCGCTGGCCGCGATCGACGCCCACCTCGGCTCGCTCGACCGGGGCGCCGGGATCTTCCTGTGGGGCCATTCGCTCGGATGCGAACTCACCGTTCGGCTGGCGGCGGATCCGCGGAGCACCGGTCTGCTCGGGATCGCGCTGGCCGGAACCGGACGCGAGCACCACGCCGAGGCCCGCGACATCCTGGGCACGGCAGCGAAGTACGCCGATCCCAAGGGCGTGTACGCGCTGCTGTGGTCGCACCCGGAGATCTACCCGCCGGATCTGGTCGGGGGCGCGCCGATCGCGTCCCGTACTCCCGCGTACGAAGCGACGGTGACCGCGCGCTGGCCGCACACCGACTTCCCGGCTCTCGCGGCGCAGGTCCGTGTGCCGGTGCACTTCACCGCCGCCGAGCACGAGAAGGTGTGGCGTGGTGACCCGCAGGCCCTCGACGACATCGCGGCGATGTTCACCGCCGCTCCCCGGGTCGAGCTGCACACCGAACCCGATGCGGGCCACAACCTCGCCCTGGGCTTCGCGGCCACGTCGTACCACTCGACGGTGCTGTCGTTCGTGCAGGAATGCATCGACGGACGTTCGACACCATGAACAGACTCTGATCGATTTACAGGAACCAGAACAGGATTCGACGGTGCCGCGCGGCGGCAAGGAGGTAAGCGATGGATCCCATCGATGTTGCGCTGCTGCTGGTGCGGCTGGTGCTCGGTGCGACGATGATCGCGCACGGCGTCAACCACTGGGTGGGCGGCGGACGCATTGCCGGTACCGCACGCTGGTTCAGTGGGCTGGGCCTGCGGAACGGCACGTTGCAGGCGTGGACGAGCGTCGTCGTCGAAATCGGCGCGGGTGTGCTCGTGATCCTCGGACTGCTCACGCCGCTCGCATGTGCCGCGGTCATCTCGGTGATGCTCGTGGCCGGACTGCTCGCGCATCGACCCAACGGCTTCTTCGTGTTCAAGGAAGGCTACGAGTACGTCCTCGTGCTCGGTGTGGTCGCGCTGGCGCTGGCGCTGGCCGGGCCCGGTGAGATCTCGATCGATTCGGCCGCGGACATCGCGATCGTCGGATGGGCGGGAGGCGGCATCGCGCTCGGCGTCGGTGTCGCCGCGACCGCCGGTCTGCTCGCCACGTTCTGGCGTCCGCAACCGCAGGAGGTCCCGGCATGATCGCCGGGCGTACGACCCTCTCCGTCGCATGTCGCGGATCGGAGGACCACTGATGCGTGTCGGATTCATCGGGCTCGGCAGCCAGGGCGGGCCCATGGCGCGTCGCATCGCCGAAGCGGGATACGACCTCACACTCTGGGCCCGGCGCCCCGAAACGCTCGAACCGTACGCGGACACCGCGGCGAAAACCGCGCAGACGCCTGCCGAACTCGCGGCCGTGAGCGACCTGGTCTGCATCTGCGTCGTCGCCGACGACGATGTGCGGCAGGTCGTCACGGGTGAGGACGGCGTGCTGGCGGGCCTGCAGCCCGGCGGGGTCATCGCGATCCACAGCACCGTTCATCCCGACACCTGCCGGGAACTCGCCGAGCAGGCGCGCGCGGCCGGGGTTGCCGTCGTCGATGCACCCGTCAGCGGCGGCGGCATGGGAGCCGCAGCGGGTACCCTGCTCGTCATGGTCGGTGGCGACACCGAGATCGTCGAGAAGGTCCGGCCGGTATTCGAGACCTACGCGAATCCGGTCGTGCACCTTGGTGATACCGGTTCAGGACAGGTCGCAAAGCTCCTCAACAACCTGCTGTTCACCGCGAATCTCGCGACCTCCGCGAGCACTCTGGAACTCGGCGAGTCGCTCGGTGTCGATCCCACCAGACTCGGTGAGGTCATCACGCACGGAACGGCGAACAGCTTCGCGCTCGGCCGGGTCGTGTCGGCCGGCGGCACACTCGACCGCATCGCGACGCATGCCGGTGAACTGCTGCGCAAGGACGTCGGGCTCGTGGTGGGTCTCGCGACCGCGGCGGACGCGACGCCGGGAGTGGTACTGACCGCAGCCGACACCACCCTCGCGATGATGGAGCACCCGCGGTGACCCGGGTCGGGTTCATCGGGGCCGGACGGATGGGGTTGCCCATGGTACGGCGGCTCGCCGCGGCCGGGCACCAGGTGCGGGCTCTGGGCCGTTCGGCGGAAACCCGTGCGGCGCTGGCGGATGTGGGTGTCACGGCGGTCGCGGAGGCGGCCGAAGCCGGTGTCGGCGCCGACCTCGTGCTCGTCTGCGTGTTCACCGACGAGCAGGTCCGCGAGGTGTGCCTCGACAGTGCTCTCTTCGAGACGATGCCGCGCGGTTCGGTCGTGGCGATCCACACGACCGTCAGCCCGCGGACGATCGAGCAGATCCGGGACGGCGCGAACGACCACGACATCGACGTGATCGACGCTGCGGTGAGCGGCGGGCCGCACGACATCGCGGCCGGCAGTCTCACGCTGTTCCTCGGCGGCGCCGCCGGCGCCGTCGCGCGGGCGACGCCCGTGCTGCGCAGTTACGGAGACCCGGTGCTCCACGTCGGGCAGGCCGGAAACGGGCAACGCGTCAAGCTCGTCAACAATGCGCTGTTCGCGGCGCAGATCGGCCTCATCGCCGAAGCCGTGGCCCTGGGCGCGCAACTCGGTGTCGAGGAGCCGGCGCTGCTCGAGGCGCTGCCGCACGGCAGCTCCGCCAGCAAGGTGATGGGCAACATCGCCGCCCGCGGCTCCGTCGCCGGATTCACCGGTGCGGTCAGGGAATTCCTCGCCAAGGATGTCGCCGTGGTCCGGGACACCGTCGCCGAACTCGGGGGCGATCTCGGAGCGCTCGACCCGGCCATCGACGCCGGCCGACCCCCCGAGAACGCTCGCTGATCCGACGAAGCGATGCCCCGGACCCGCGGTGCGGGGCCGGGGCATCGCTCTCGCAACCGCTGCGGGCCGTCGTGAGGGTCAGACGACGCGTGTTTCGCGACCGGCCCAGTACTGTTCGCGCAGCAGCCTCTTGTGGAGCTTTCCACTCGGATCACGGGGCAGCGAATCGACGAAATCGACGCTGCGGGGACATTTGTACGACGCCAGCTCCGATCGGCAGAAGGCGACGAGTTCCGCCGCGAGCTCCGCGGAGGCACGGGCCGGGTCCACGGCCTGCACGACCGCCCGGACCGCTTCTCCCATCTCGTCGTCGGGAACACCGATGACCGCCACATCCGCGACGGCGGGATGCCCGGACAGGACGTTCTCCGCCTCCTGCGGGTAGATGTTCACGCCACCCGAGATGATCATGAACGCCTGGCGGTCGGTGAGGTACAGGTAGCCGTCCTCGTCGAGGTAGCCCATGTCGCCGAGGGTTCGCCAGCCCCTGTCATTCGATGCTGCAGCGGTTTTGGCGGGATCGTTGTGATATTCGAAGGGGCGGCCACCCGCGAAGTAGACCACGCCCACCTTGCCGGGGGGCAGCTCGTTGCCGTCCTCGCCGACGATGTGGCATTCCTGCATCGGTCTTCCGACCGACCCGGGGTGAGCCAGCCATTCCTCCGGGGTGATCGAGGCGGTTCCGATGTCCTCGGTGCCGGAATAGTATTCGTGGATGATCGGCCCCCACCAGCTCATCATCTGGCGTTTCACCGGGACCGGGCACGGCGCGGCACCGTGGATGACGCTGCGGAGGGTGGACAGATCGCGGCGGCGCCGCTTCTCCTCGGGCAACCGCAGCATGCGCACGAACATCGTCGGCACGAACTGCGCGTCGGTCACACCGTGCCGCTCGATCAGTTCCAGGCACAGTTCCGGATCGAAGGATTCCATGACCACGACGGTCGCGCCCAGCCGCTGCCACGACATCGAGAACACCAGCGGGGAACCGTGATACAACGGTGCCGGTGACAAGTAGACGGCGTCGTCGAGGGCACCGCGCATCTCGAGGCCTTTCGCGATGAGCACCGGGGGCGCCGCGGGATCGCCGAAGGGCGCGGCGACGAGCGGCTTGCGGACCCCCTTCGGCCGGCCGGTCGTTCCCGACGAGTACAGCATCTCGCGGCCCTCGCGGGCCTGATCCTCCGGCATCGGCTCGCTCGCGGCGAGCACGTCGTCGTACCGTTCGAATCCGTCGATGTCCCCGGACACGCTGATGCGCACGGCGATTCGGGACAGATCCAGGTCCGTGACGGCGTCGGCCAGCGCCTCGCTGGTCACGAGTGCGACTGCGCCGCAGTCGTCGAGAATGTACTGCACCTCGCCGGGCCGCAGGTGCTTGTTGATCGCGGTGTAGCACAGGCCCGATCGCTGTGCCGCCCAGGTCACCTCCAGGTAGGCGCGGTTGTTCTCCATGAGGATCGCGATCTGATCCCCCTCGCCGATTCCCCGATCCCGCAGCGCCTGCGCGAGGCGCGCGGAACGCTCGTCGAGCTGCGCGTAGGTGACCACCTCGCCACCGGCGCCCATGATGATCGCCGGTTTGTCCGGGGTGCGTCGGGCGTGTTCGGCCGGGGTGGCCAGAACGGCGGGCAGTGCCACGGAATCCTCACTCTCTCGGGGACTTCGGCCCCGGCGTGTCCTCCCCCACAGGACGCACAGCCCCGAGGGCTCCTTCCAGATAGCGGACCACCTCGGTCTGGTCGGCCCCGGGATCGAGGGCTTCGGTCGCCTCGTTCCAGATCCGGCCGAGTTCCTCACCGAGTCCGATCGTCATACCTTGCTCGCGTGCGAGATCCAGTGCGATTCCCACATCCTTGCGCATGAGCTGCGCGGTGAAACCTGATGCGAACGATCGCGACAGCACGAACTTTTCGTATTTGGTCTCGGTCGTGTTGTTCCGTCCGCTGCCGGCGTTGATCACCGCAAGCAGCGTCGCCTGATCGATCCCGAACTCGGCGCCCACCAGCATGGCTTCGGCAGCGGCGACGAGACCGGACGCAGCGAGAAGGTTGTTGAGGGCCTTGGCGGCGTGCCCGGAACCGGCCGGGCCGACGACGATGACCTCACGCGCGGTGGCTTCCAGCAGCGGGCGGACCCGTTCAACGGCGTGTGCGTCGCCGCCGACCATCACGGCGAGGTCGGCCTCGCGGGCCCGTGCGACGCCGCCGCTGACGGGGGCGTCGACCAACGCGACGCCCCGCTGCGCGGCGAGTTCGGCGAGCCGCTGGGTGCGGGCCGGAACACTCGAGCCCATGTCCACGACGACCGATCCCGGCCGCAGGAGCGCGAGCAGCCCCTCGTCGCCGAGTACGACGGCATCGACGATGTCGCTCGTCGGCAGGCTCAGTACGACGACATCGCACCCGGCGAGATCCGCGAGCCCGTTCGCGCGTACCGCCGACGGGTTCTCGGCGACGAACCGGTCCACCGCCGCCGCGTTCGCATCGAACACTCGCAGTCCCGGGATCGCGTTCGAGAAGTTGTGTGCGATCGGTGATCCCATCGCACCGAGCCCGACGGATCCGACCCGAGCGTCCGCAACGCCGGGTAACGTGACGGGCGCGATGCTCATGCGTCGTCCTCCCCACCGAGGGGACCGAGTTCGGCGACCAGCGTGTCCTGCACGACGCGCATCGCCGCGACCCCGGCGGGGCATCCGACGTACGCGGTCGCGTGGACGACGGCCTCGGTGATCTCCTCCCGGCTCAGCCCGTTTCCGAGGCCGGCCCGCACATGCACCGCGAGTTCCTGGTGGTGACCCATCGCGATGAGGATGCCGAGGTTGAGCAGCGATCGGCTGCGGCGGTCGAGACCGGGCCGCGTCCACACCGATCCCCACACCGATTCGGTGACGTAGTGCTGCAGTGCTTCCCCGTCGGTGCCGATGCCGCGTGCGAGCGCCGCGTCGACGTACGCGTCGCCGAGCACTTCCCGCCGGACGGCCAGACCTGCATCGAAGAGCGCCGTGCGCGCGTCTTCGACGGTGTGTGCCGTGAGTTCGTCTGACATTGCGGATGTTCCCTTCACGCCGACGGCGCAGCGTCGAGCTTGATCGTCACGCATTTGGTCTGGCTGTAGTGGTGGAGCGCCTCGACGCCCTTCTCGCGTCCGTAGCCGCTGTGTTTCCACCCTCCGAACGGGGTCTGCACCGACCCGGTGGACCACGTGTTCACGAACACCTGACCGGCGCACAGTCGTTCGCTCACCGTGACGGCGCGGCTCACATCGCGGGTCCACAGTCCCGCGACGAGTCCGTAGTCCGAGTCGTTCGCGATCGCGACCGCCTCGTCGTCGGTGTCGAACGGGATCACGACGAGGACCGGACCGAATATCTCCTCGCGGGCGATACGCGCGTCGTTGCCGACCCCGGTGTAGACAGTGGGTTCGACGTAGAAACCTCCGGTTTCAGCGGCGAGTGCCGCAACCCTACCACCGGTGACCGCCTGTGCACCTTCCGATTCCGCGATCTTGAAGTATTCCTGGACGCGCTCGAACTGCGGTGCGGTGATGAGAGGGCCCATGTCCTCCCCGATCCGAAGGCACGCGGCCCGTTCCGCGACCGCCTCGACCACCCGATCGAACACCGACCGGTGCACGAGCAGCCGGGTACCCGACGAGCACACCTGCCCCGTGTTCGACGTGAACGCCTGTACCGCACCGGCGACTGCAGCGTCCAGGTTCGCGTCCGCGAACACGATGTTCGCGGACTTGCCGCCCAGTTCGAGGGTGAGGGGGATGATCCGGTCCGCAGCGACAGCACCGATGGCTCGCCCGGTACGCACCGACCCGGTGAATGCGACCTTCGCGACCGATGGGTGTTCGACGAGGGCCGCACCGGCGACGTCGCCGGTGCCGAGCACGACGTTGAACACCCCGTCCGGGAAACCGGTCTCGGTCGCGAGCCGCGCGAGCCGCACCGACGACGAGGACGTGAACTCGGACGGTTTGACGACCACGGTGTTTCCGGCGGCGAGCGCGGGCGCGACCGCCCGGCACGCCTGGTTGAGCGGCAGGTTCCACGGGGTGACGACACCGACGACACCGAACGGTTCGCGCCGGGTGTACACGTGCTGGTCGGGTGCGACGTCGAGGATCTCCCCGGCCGGGCCTCCGACGAGGCCGCCGTAGAATTCGAAGTATTGCGCGGAGTTCTCGACCTCGGCGAGCGCGACCCGGTCGGGTTTGCCGGTCTCGCCGATCTCGAGTGCCGCCAACGTCTTCGCGTCCGCGCGCATCGCCCGGGCGAGATCGGTGAACAGCCTGCCGCGGGCGAGTGCACCGAGGCGGCGCCATCCGCCGGCGGCGGCTTCCGCGGCGCCGACGGCCGCGTCGACGTCGGCGCCGGTTCCACGCGCGATCCGGTGCGTGACGCGCCCGGTCGCGGGATCGGTGACCGGCAGGGAATCTCCGGTCGCCGCGGTGGCCGGCGCCCCCGCGATCCAGTGGTCGAGTGTGTCCATCGAGCTCACAGCCCTTCGTAGCGTCAGGTTCGGAGCCGCGCGGGAACCGTGGATGTCGTGTTTTCGCGCGGGGCGACCGGTGGGGGCAGAGTGCGCCTCTCGTACAGGCCGTCCAGGAAGTCGTGTGGGTAGCCTAGACGGATCCGGGTGGCGTCGTCGAGCCGGGCGAGATGATTCTCGTCGAGGGCGACGGCAAGCGCTCCGATGTTGTCCCGCAACTGTTCCCCGGTGCGTGCCCCGATCGATGGGAGCAGGCCGCGGCTGCGCACCCAGGCGATCGCGACGCGGGCCGGTGTGGTGTCCAGTTCCGCCGCGACCTCCCGTATCGTGTCGCGGGCGCGACGCACGACCGGCGTGAGCCGTTCCTCCCGTTCTGGTGGAAGCTCGCGGGCGAGCAATCCCCGCGCGAGCGGGCTCCACGCACACACCGCGAGATCGTGGGCCTGTGCCATGGGGAGCAGCTCCCGCTCGGGTGTCCTTGTGACGAGGGAGTATTCGACCTGCAGGGCGCAGAACGAGGTCCAGCCGCGCAGTTCGGCGATCGCGGCGGACCGCGCGACCACCCACGCCGGCGTGTTCGTCACGCCGATCGCGAGGATCTTGCCGGCACGCACCAGATCGTCGAGCGCACGCAGCGTCTCGTCGACGGGGGTGAACGGGTCCCACGCGTGCACCCACAGCAGGTCGAGGTGGTCGGTGCCGAGTCGGCGCAGGCTCGTCTCGACGCTGCGGCGCATGCTCTTGCGATGGTTGCCACCGGAATTCGGGTCGTCCGGGTCGGTGCACAGCGTGTACTTCGTGCTCAGGACCACGGAGTCGCGTTCCCCGGCGACGAGACGGCCCAGGATCTCCTCACTCGCCCCGTTCGTGTAGTTGTTCGCGGTGTCGACGAAGTTTCCGCCGGCTTCCCGGTATTGCCGGTAGATCGCGCGTGAGGTCTCCTCGTCGGCACCGAAACCCCAGTCGGTTCCGAAGGTCATCGCGCCGAGGCAGAATTCGCTGACGCGCAGGCCCGAGCGGCCGAGGACCCGGAGCGGCATGGGACTGTGTTCAGGCATCGTCGTCGACCACCCAGTTCACGAAGCGGTGCAGTGGATACATACCGTCGTGAGGGCTGCCCATGCTGCCGGTCAGGGCACTGCCCAGGTTGACGATCCGCTGGACTCCCGCGGTCGCGAGCAGGTCGCGCACCTCAGGCTTACGGTGGCTCGGATAGACCCCGACCGTCTGGGTCGCGACCGTCGCGTAGGACGCGGCGTCGCGCATGTTCGAGACCGGAATGACGTTGACGGTCTTGTTCGTCGGGTGGAAGTCCACCATCTCCGGGGAGCGGACCACGAGGCCGCTGCCGTCGAACGTGCCCCACACTCGGTAGTCCGGCTCGAGGAAACGCATTCCCTCGACGGCCTCGCGGATCTCGGCGTCGGGTCTGGGCCCGACGCCTTCCGCGAAATCGCGGTCGACACCGAGCCGCTCGTGCAGCAGGGCGCAGAATCGGTCGACCTGTTCGATGTCGCCCTCGACGCAGATGTGCCGGGCCGCGAGGCATGCGTCCTGATTGAAGATCGTGGCGTCGAGGGCCGCCTGTTCGGCGACCGCTCGCAGTGTCTCGTCGGATCCGAACGCCTCCCGGCCGACGATGGACATCGACACCTTGGGATCGAAGGAGATCAGCTGGAATCCGGGTCCTGCGTACTTCGCGGCGTTCTCGATGGCGGAGCCACCGCCCCATGCGACGAGCTTGTCGAAGTACTGCGATCGGTACAGGATGTTCTCGACCTTCTCGTCGCCGCCGCGCCAGTACACCGCGGACATCGATCGGAGCACCGGATGGCCGGGTGCGATGTCGGCCATCGTGCGCAGCACGGCGACGGTGGTGAACGGGTCGGCGGACGGCATCTTGAACAGGTTGACGCCCTTGGTCAGTGCGGCGTCGGCGATGGTGGTCATCGCGGCGCTCGGCGAGTTGCCCGCCATCATGTGGACCAGACGCGGCGGGAACGCCCGCACCCGGCTGACACTGCCGTTCGGGTCGGTGCGCTCGGTCCAACCGTCGAGGACGTCGAGTCCGCCGAAGGTACGTTCGAGACGGTATTCGAGGGCGGTACGGGTGAGGAACTGGCCGGGCCGCGCGAAGGTGTTCTCGATGATCCGCCGCGGGAGCGCGCTGACCTGCACGGTCATCTCGAGTGATTCCTGCAGGTATTCGTTCTTGTCCAGGGTCAGGTACTGCGCGGTTTCGACGAGGAAGTCGATGATCTCCGAGACCGGGACGCCGAACGCCGGGCCGAGTTCGGAGCGTGGCGTGAACAGGTCGTTGTACTCGAGTTTCGGTGTCACGAACGGAACACCGAAGTCGCGGGAAAGGTATTCGCTGTCCTCGCCCCAGAGCAGCTTGCCCCGGACGAAGTGGGGTACCCGGATCTTGGATGCGGCCGGCGCGGTAGCAGTGGCGGTCATGGCAGTCCTATTCCTCGATGAAGCCGCGGACGTACGCGTCCATGGTTCCGGCGCACGTGATCTTGTCGTCGTTGCCCAGGTCGGAGAACCGGGCGATGTCGGGCAGGATGGTCTCGCCGGAGCGACCGCACGGGCAGTCGCGGAGGTCGACGGTGATGCGGTCGCCGGAGATCGTTCCGCCCCAACGTCCGTCGACCGTCGTGTCGAAGAATGCGGCGCGACCGGTGACGGTGCCGCGCTCCGGCTCTGCGAGCTTCTCCCCCTCCTTGTCGAGCACGAACAGGCAGATCTCCTCGGGCACGTGGTAGCGGCCGCCGAGGCACCGCGGCATGCGGAGGTTGAGTTCCTGCATCGAGTAGTAGTGGAAGAACCGCTCCGATGCGATGTTCAGCATGCGGAAGATCTGTTCCTGGTAGTCGTCGGGCAGGGTGCTGCCCTTGAGTCCGCCGCCGACGGTCAGCGCGTTCGCCCCGGTGATGTCGCCGTCCCGCGCGCCCTTCTCCCGCAGGATCTCGACGAGCCGGAACAGCTGGGCGAACTGGGAATTGAAGAAGACCCGCTCGGTGGGACGGGCCAGAATATGGTCGGCCCAGTGATGCAGCCGCCGCTCTTGTTCCGCTGCGCGCGCCTGTCCCTCGGCCTCGAACGCGGCCACTTCGTCGGGTGCGGCGGTACCGTCCGCCATGGCCCGCCGCATCGCCTGCAGTCGTGCCATGTAGCGATGATGACCGGTCGGCGGTGTGCCCTCGAACAGTGGGATGCCGTCGGGCCGCCGGTACTTGTCGATGATCATGTCGCGCATCGCAACGTGCGCGCTCTGACCGGTGTCGGGGCCGACGGGAATGACATGCCACGTCCGTTCCGGTGGCAGTCCCATCTCACTCAGGCCGTCGATCATGTTCTGCATGTTGGCTTCACGGTCACGCACGGATTTGTTGAGGAATGAGCCCTTCCCGCTGGTTCCACTCGAGCTGGATACGAGGTGGCCGGCGGCCTCCAGTGCCTCGATCCACCCGTCCACGTCCGTGACGTCCGAGACGTCGACGTCGGTCACGCGGTGGGTCGATACGGAGTCGATCCACCGATTCATGGTGGCCCACTGTCCCTTCGCGATGAGGGATTCCGGGTAGCTCTTGTACGTCGTGTGGGGGAAGAGCAGCGGGATCATGTCCTCACGGGAGGCGATCTGCGTGATGCCCTCCGCCTCGGCGCGCTGCGCTAGGACCGGGACCTGCTGCCTGCGCTGCTGGAAGTGTGCGTCCAGCGTCTCGATGACGTCCCGTTGCTTCGTCGTTCCTGACATTGAGCCCTCCGGCGTTGTGGGATTCGCAGCCATAACTTTACCCACCGGTCTAATTAGATGTCCAGGGTGGAATCGCCTGGCACACTTCAGGACATGGAATCGCAGAAATCCCCGGATCGCCCGGGACCTCGGCGCGGTGGCCGGCCCACCCGGGAGCAGGCCACCCAGCTGGATCGCGACGTTCGCGAGGCCGCACTGCACCTGTTCCTCGAGAACGGCTACGAGGGCACGTCGATGAACGCGATCGCCGCGGCCGCCGGCACCACCAAGCCGTCGCTGTACGCCCGGTTCCCCACCAAGGAGGACGTCTTCCGGTCCGTCCTCGAATGGGCGATCCAACGCCCGGACTGGCCCGTGGCCGAACCGGAAACCCCGGACCTCGACGACCTTCCGGGTGCACTGACCGCGATCGCACAGACGGCGCTGCGCCGCGCGCTCGATCCGTCGATGATCAAGCTCGAGCAGATCGCCATCGCGCACGCGTCGCGCTATCCCGACCTCGCCCGCCGCACGTACGGCACCGGCTTCTGGCCACGCAGGCAACTCGTCGCCGATCTGCTGCGCCGGCACGCCGCCACCGGGGCGATCCAGGCCGACGATCCCGACATCCTTGCCGAACACTTCCTCGGAATGGCGACCGGCGCTCCGTCACGGCTCGCCTCGTTCGGGATCCTCCGCACCGCCGACGACCAGGAACGGCACACGGAGATGGCCGTGGAGATCTTCCTGCGCAGCCTGCGGCCGGACGCTCCCCCGGATCACCCGTAGGTCAGCGCCCGGAGGCGGCGATCAGCCCTCTGAGGCGGCGGCGCGCAGGCAGAACGCGGTGATCCGGTCGATGTCACGACGGGCCGGCGAGACCCGTCGCCACAGGTGATCGACCAGGACACCGATCGTCGCGTGCGCGGCGAGGGTCGCATCGAACTCCGGGTCCGCGCTGCCCAGTTCGGCGAAGGGCGCGCGCAACAGGCCCGCCAGTGGGCCGCTGGGCGAAGGCGGACCGGCCTCACGGTTCTCCCCGAGACTGCCCGTGTTCCACAGCACCGCCCGGGTGGCCGCCCCGACGTCGTCGACGCCCTGCGACATCACGCCCTCGACCCAGCGCCGAACCTGCCCCTCGGGGGTGGTCTCCTTGCTCATCTGGTGCGCGACATAGGCGCACAGGCGTGCGGTGCCGTCCTCGAGGATCGCGGCGACGAGCGCATCCTTCGACCGGAAGTGCCGGTAGAAGGCGTCGTTCGACAGACCGGATTCGGCAACGATGTCCGCGACCCGCGCACGGGAGGCCGTGCCCGATCTCTTCATCACCGCGACCGCGGCGTCGAGGAGCAGGCGAACCTCGTTGGCGTAGTTGTCTCCTCGTTTCGCCAGCGTGCGCTGTGCGATTCGGTGGGCGAGATCGTCGGCCGGTTCCGTCATGCCAATCCCTGTCTATGTGCTCATCGCGGCACAGACGCCTCCATCGACGAGAAGATCTGCGCCGCTCAGGAAGCCCGCGTCGGTCGAAAGCGCGAACGCTACCACGGCCGCGACCTCGTCCGCACGACCTGTCCGACCCAGCGGAGTCTGCTGCACGAACTGCGCCATCCGGGGATTGTTTTCCGCCTCCTGCCGACCCTGCGGGGTGTCGATGATGCCCGGCGACACCGAGCAGATCCGGGCCCTCAGCGGACCGAGCCGCACGGCTTCACGCCGGACGAACCGCTGCACACCGAGCTTGGCCAGCGCATACGCCGCGCCGGTGTGTTCGATGCCCGGGCCCACAGCATCGCGGATCCGGTCCAGGAACCGATCACCGAGTGGGTCGTCGAGTACCGCCGCGACCTCCGGTGTCAGGCCGGGCTGCGCGAGGGATGCGGCCATCGATGCGAAGCACACGGTCGCGGTCCCGGCCGTGGCGAGCGGGCGCAGCGCGTCGGCGAGCATCGCGGTCGCGACGAGATCGACGGTGAAGATCTGCCGCCAACCGGCCATCGTGGGCGAGATTCCCGCCGCGTGCGCCACCGCGCGCAGTGTGCCGAGTCCGGACACCCGGTCGGCGAGGCGTGCCAGCGCGTCACCGTCGGTGATGTCGAGGACCATCGGCTCCACCGCACCTGCGGAGGCCAAGGTTGCGGCGGCGGCAGCAACGGTGGCGGCATCGCGATCGGCGAGCAGCAGGACGTCCACCGTCCCGGAAAGACGTTGCGCGCAGGCGTAGCCCATTCCGCGTCCGGCGCCGGTCACGACGCCCACCGTGGTCATGCGCCGGCCCCCCAGCACCGCTGCAACCCTTGCTCCGCGGCGCGGGTGACGAGTTCGATCCGCAGACCGGTCGTGCCGCGGAGGAACGCGAAGAACATCCCGCCGTCGGGGCCGGTTCGGGTGGCCTCGGTGACGAATCCCCGCGCGGACAGGTCCGCGGCGTCGGCCGCGACGTCGTCGGACCAGTATCCGGCGTGGTGGATGCCCCCGCCGGCCTCCCACATCGTTCCGGGGATGCCGCGCACGATCTCGATGCGGGGTTCGGTGACCGAGTAGGCGCACCGCAGATCCAGCGTGCGGTCGCCGGCCGGAAGCGTCACGGGCAACGGCCCGCCGATCTCCGGCCCCCACTCGTACCCGAAGAGCGCTGTGAACTCCTCGCGGGCCGACTCCGGGTCGTCCGTGACGATACCCAGGTGGAACAGGTCTTCTGCCTTCATCCCTCACCCTTCCGCACACCCGATCCGACACCGCGCCCCGGTGTCGATCACCGCTCAGAATTGCATTCTTGATTGTAAGAGTCATATTCTCAAACGCGGAGAGGAGACGCAAATGGCATGGGATTTCGAAACCGACCCCGACTACCAGGCGAAACTCGACTGGGCCGACGCGTTCGTACGCGAAGAGGTCGAACCCCTCGATCTGGTGTGGGAGCACGAACAGTTCGTCCCGCTCGACGGCGCCCGCCGCAAGGCGATCGACCCGCTCAAGCAGGAGGTCCGCCGGCAAGGACTGTGGGCCACCCACCTCGGCCCCGAACTGGGCGGTCAGGGATACGGGCAGCTGAAGCTCGCTCTGCTCAACGAGATCCTGGGACGGTCGAGCTGGGCACCGATCGTGTTCGGCTGCCAGGCACCGGACACCGGCAACGCCGAGATCATCGCCCACTACGGCACTCCCGCACAGAAGGAGCGCTACCTGCAGCCACTGCTCGACGGCGAGGTGTTCTCCTCGTACTCGATGACCGAACCACAGGGCGGGGCCGATCCCGCCCAGTTCCGGACCCGGGCCGTCAAGGACGGCGACCACTGGGTGATCAACGGCTGGAAGTACTTCTCCTCCAACGCCCGGACCGCCGAGTTCCTCATCGTGATGGTCGTGACGGACCCCGACGTGCCGGTCCACAAAGGCACCTCGATGTTCCTCGTCCCCACCGACATCCCGGGTGTCGAGATCGTCCGCAACGTCGGGCTGTACGGCGAACCGATCAACGACGGCACCCACGCGCTGATCCACTACAACGACGTGCGGGTGTCCGCCGATGCGCTGCTCGGCGAGGAGGGTGGCGCGTTCGCGGCTGCCCAGGTGCGACTCGGCGGCGGCCGTATCCACCACGCGATGCGCACCATCGGCCTGGCGCAGAAGGCGATCGACATGATGTGCGAGCGCGCCCTGAGCCGCGAAACCGCCGGCAGCCGTCTCGCCGACAAGCAGACCGTGCAGGGTTACATCGCCGACTCCTACGCGCAGCTCGCCCAGTTCCGGCTGTTCGTGCTCAACACCGCGTGGAAGATCGACAAGTACAACGACTACAAGAAGGTGCGCAAGGACATCGCGACCGCGAAGATCGTGATGCCCACCGTTCTGCACGACATCGCTTGGCGCGCAATGCAGGTACACGGCGCACTCGGTGTCACCAACGAGATGCCGTTCTTCCGGATGATTCACGGAGCCGCGGTGATGGGTCTGGCCGACGGACCGACCGAGGTGCACAAGACGACCGTCGCCAAGCAGGTGCTGCGCGACTACCGGCCCAACGACGACATGTGGCCGTCGGAGTGGATCCCGAAGAAGCAAGAAGCCGCCCGGGCGAAATTCGCCGACTACCTCGAACTCGAAGTGGGGAACCTGTGATCGACACCGAACGCCTCGCCGCATGGATGGACGAGCAGGGCCTGCCCGGCAAGGGCGCGCCGCTCGAGGCCGAGTACCTGTCCGGCGGGACCCAGAACGAGATCTACAAGCTCACCCGCGACGGCTTCACGTGCGTCATCCGGATTCCTCCGGCCGGCGCCCCCGCCGACCGCGACAGCGGAATCATGCGTGAGTGGCGAATCATCCAGGGACTGGACGGCACCGACGTCCCGCACACGAAAGCTGTGGCCGCGTGTGAGGACACGTCCGTGCTCGGGCGCTCCTTCTATCTCATGGGCTACGTCGACGGCTGGTCGCCGATGGATCACCGGGGCACCTGGCCGGCGCCGTTCGACACCGACGTCGAGGCACGAAAAGGCCTGGCCTACCAGCTCGCAGAGGGGATCGCTCTGCTCTCGAAGGTCGACTGGAAAGCCCAGGGCCTCCACGATCTCGGACGCCCCGACGGCTTCCACGATCGGCAGGTCGAGCGCTGGACCCGCTTCTTCGAGCGGATCAAGGGCCGCGAGATCGAGGGCCTGGACGTCGCCACCAAGTGGCTGCAGAACCACCGTCCGCTCGACTACATCCCGGGCCTGATGCACGGCGACTACCAGTTCGCGAACGTCATGTTCGAGCACGGCGCCCCCGCGAAGCTTGCGGCACTCGTCGACTGGGAAATGGGCACGGTCGGTGACCCCAAGCTCGACCTCGGCTGGATGCTCATGAACTGGCCCGAGGACACGAACGCCATCGAGGACAGCGCGGTCGGCTACGTCGATCTGAGCGGGATGCCGAGTCGCTCGCAGATGGTCGCGCACTACGCCGAAGTCTCCGGCCGCCAGGTCGACGACCTCGACTACTATCTCGTGCTCGCGAAGTGGAAGCTCGCCATCGTCCTCGAACAGGGCTTCCAGCGCGCCGGCGACGACATCAAACTGCAGGCCTACGGTCCGGTCATCGTCGACCTCATGAAGTCGGCGGCGGAACTCGCCGAATCCACGGGATACCGGGGATGACCGGCGGATACGACGGCCTCGTCTCGGAGAGGCGCGGGCAGCTCCTGATCCTGCGCCTCGACCGCCCGGACGCACGCAACGCCCTCACCGGCGAGGTGATGCGCGGCCTGGGTGCGGGCGCCATCGAAGCCGAGAAGAATCCCGACATCCGCGCGGTGGTCCTCACCGGCACCGGAGACCGGGCGTTCTGCTCCGGCATGGATCTGCGGATCTTCGCGGCGGGCGGAGCGGTCGGGTTCGACTCGGACGAGGACGCGGACGGGTACCGTCGCCTGACCGCCGGGGAACTCACCGTCCCGGTCGTCGGCGCCGCCAACGGCAGCGCTGTCGGCGGTGGGCTCGAACTCTTACTGGGCTGCGACCTCATCGTGGCGTCCGAAGACGCGAAATTCGGTCTGCCCGAGGTGAAGCGGGGCCTGTTCCCGGGCGGTGGCGGCACGACGATCGGGACCCGCATCCCGATCGGAGCCGCGCTGGAGATGACATTGACGGGAGACCCGATCAGCGCCGCGCGCGGCTACGAACTCGGCCTCCTCAACGCGGTCGTGGCATCGGACCGGGTCCTGGACACCGCGATCGGGTACGCCGAGCGGATCGCCGCGAACGCGCCGCTCGGCCTCGCCGCGTGCAAGGAGTTGGTCCGGCTGTCGGTGTCCGCCCCCGCGCTCGCCTCGTCCCGCCTGAGCGAATGGCGGTCCATCGTGTTCGCCAGCGCGGACGCGAAGGAAGGCGCGACGGCATTCGTCGAGAAGCGCGCCCCGGCCTGGCAGGGGCGGTGACGCATGCGCGCTGCCGTCTGCCCGGCGTACGGGCCACCCGAGGTCGTCCGGATCGAGTCCGTGCCCCCGCCCACCCCGGGCACGGACCAGGTGCGGATCCGGGTCGCGGCGGCCGCCGTCAACTTCCCGGACGTCCTGCTCATCGCCGACAAGTACCAGATCAGCGTGCCTCCCCCGTTCGTTCCCGGTAGCGAATTCGCCGGTGTCGTCGAGGAAGTCGCCGACGGTGTGGCGGGCGTCGCGGTCGGCGACCTGGTCACCGGCACCGGTCTCGTCGGCGCGTTCGCGGAGGAGATCGTCGCGAACACGCGGTCGTTGTCGCCGGTTCCCGCCGGGGTCGACGCGCGCGTCGCCGCGGCGTTCGGGGTGGCGCACCGCACCGCCTTCCACACCCTGCGATCGGTCGCGCGGGTACGCCCCGGCGACGACGTGATCGTGCTCGGCGCCGGTGGTGGTGTCGGATTGGCCGCCGTGCAACTTGCCGTGCTGCTGGGTGCGACGGTGACCGCGGTCGCCTCGTCTCCCGAAAAGCTCACGGTCGCCGCATCATACGGTGCCCGCCATCTGGTCGATCACCGCGCCGACGACGTGCGGGGCGCTCTCCGTAGTGTCCTGCCCGAGGGTGCTCACGCGGTGATCGATCCGGTCGGCGGTGATCTGTCGGAGACGGCGCTGCGCGCACTGCGCCGCGGCGGACGGTTCGTCACGATCGGCTACGCATCGGGCACCATCCCGCGGATTCCGTTGAACCTCGTGCTGGTGAAGGGTGTGCAGATCCTCGGATTCCAGTTCCAGGACCTTCCGGAAGACGAATTCGCCAGCGGTGAAGCAGAATTGCGCGAACTACTCGCCAGCGGTCGCGTGGTCCCGCACATCGGGGCCGCGCTGCCGCTGGACGACACGGTCGCGGCTCTTCGCCTGGTCGCCGATGGCCGTGCCGTCGGCAAGGTTCTCATCGAGATGGCGTAGCCGCCCGGTGTGTCTCTTGGTGGCTGGAGCCGACCGAGAGACACACCGGCGGCGAAGCCGCACCTATCCGACCGACGCGAGGCCGCGCACCGAACGGGACCCGCCGCTGCGGAACGTCTCGGTGGCGCCCAGCGCATCCGAAGGAGCCGATGCCGCAGCCAGCGCGTGGGCCTTGAACGCCCGCGCCGCGACACTGAGCCGGTGCTGCAGCGGGCCGAACTCGCGGTCGATGCCGGACGGCAGATTCTCGCCCCACAGTGCGAATCGGGTCAGACCACCCTCGAGAGCGTCGAGCATGCCCTCGCGGATTCGGCTGTCCTTCTCGTACAGATCCACCGACATCGCAATGGATTCCGGTATCGGGCCGCGCGGCGACGACAGCGCCGACTCCAGGTCGACGGTGGTCGCGCCGAGGATGCGAATCGGACGGACGTCCTCGGGATCGACCACGGCGACCGTGACCTCCCAGCCCGCCATCACATGATCGAACAGCCAGCCTCCGGCGAACTGCACGGCGTCGGCGACATTCGGTGCGACGACGGCCAGCCGACGCCTCAGCTGGTGGCGACGAGCGTGAGCTGTCGAGTAAGCGACTGTGTGTACTCCCGGAACACCTCGGTCAGAGGTATCGATGGATCGAGCAGCCATGAGGTTTCCATTCCGTTGAGAAAGGCGACGATCTCTACTGCCTTGGTCGCAGGGTCCACGTCGGCCCGATACCGTCCCGCGAGCTGGCCGCGCCGGATACCGTCTTCGACGGTGTCGAGCGAAGCCCGGTATCGATCGAGCAGGCGACCGTGCAGGGGTGCATCCGGATCGAGATTCTCGATTACCAGCGTGGCGAACATCCCTACCAGTTCGGGTGAGCGTTCGAACCGTTCCGGGACTCTCCCGAGCTGTTCGAGAAGGTCACCGGATCGATCCGCGTGCGCATCGTCGTCGCGGTCGCGGGCATCGAGCACCGCGTGCAACAACTGGTCCTTGGATTCGAAGTGATGCAGCAGCCCGGCGGTGCTGACGCCGGCCTCTCCCGCGATCTGGGCGAGGGTCGTGGTCCGCCAGCCGTTCCGTGCAAGCAGTCGCTGCGCGACCGCCAGAATGAGCTGACGGCGATCTTCACCTTTGGAGAGGAGTGTGTCGTACGGTCTTGGTGCAGACACCTCGCTCCTTCCTCGATCCAACCTACCTATCACACAGTAGGTCGATTCTCCGGATGTGACAAGTGTCTCACTCGGGATCTTCGGGTGGAGCATCTCACAGCATGCTCCCGGGTTGCTCGGACCCGGGCCGGCGACCTGTCAGGACACGAGTTCGACGACTGTCGCGTTGGCCGTACCCCCGCCCTCGCACATGGTCTGCAGCCCGTACCGGATCCCGTTGTCGCGCATGTGGTGGATCATCCGCGTCAGGAGAACGGCTCCGGAACCGCCGAGCGGATGCCCCAGCGAGATGGCGCCGCCGAGGGGGTTCATCAGCGCCGGGTCGGCGCCCGTCTCCGCGAGCCAGGCCAGCGGAACCGACGCGAACGCCTCGTTCACCTCGAACACTCCGATGTCGCCGATTCCCAGGCCCGCCTTCCGCAGCACCTTCTCGGTCGCCGGGATCGGGCCGGTCAGCATGAGCACCGGATCCGATCCGGCGACCACACCGGCCCGGTACCGCACGATCGGATTCAGACCGAGTTCGCGTGCCTTCTCCGTCGTGGTGACAAGGAGCGCCGCGGCCCCGTCGGCGATCTGGGAGGAGTTCCCCGCGTGGATCACCCCGTCCTCCTTGAACACCGGCTTCAGGCCGGCGAGCTTCTCGACGGTCGTGCCGCGCCGCAGACCCTCGTCGCGCGCGACCGTTCCGTCCCCGGTGTCGACGGGCACGATCTGGCCGTCGAACGCGCCGCTGTCGACCGCCGCGGCCGCCCATTCGTGGGACTGCGCCGACAATTCGTCGAGCCGGGTCCGTGACAGCCCCCACTTCTCGGCGATCATCTCGGCGCCGATGCCCTGGTTGAACTGGAAGTTGCCGTAGCGCGCGAGTGCGCGCGGTCCGTACGGCATCCCGTCTGCCTTCGCCGCACCGAGCGGCACCCGGCTCATCGACTCGACACCACCGGCGACCACGACGTCCTGCTGGCCTGACATCACCGCGTGCACGGCGAAGTCCAGTGCCTGCTGGCTCGACCCGCACGCGCGGTTGACCGATGTGCCGGGGATGCTCTCGGGCCAGCCCGCGGCCAGCACCGAGTACCGGCCGATGTTGCTGGATTGGTCGCCGACCTGCGACACGCATCCCCAGACCACGTCGTCGACGATCACCGGGTCTATCCCGGTTCGCTCCGCGAGCGCCGTGAGCACCACCGCGGACAGATCCGCCGGATGCACCCCCGACAACCCGCCGTTGCGCTTGCCCACCGGTGTCCGGACCGCTTCCGCGATCACCACTTCACGCATGTACTTCTCCCAGTCGTCATTCGAGGACACGCCGCGCATCACTTCTGCGCGCGGCCGACCGTCCACTGTCCTGTGAATCGCGGTTCCCGCTTCTCGACGAACGCCGCGAACGCCTCCGGCGCGTCGGCCGTCGCGAAATTCGTTGCCTGCGCGCGTGCCTCGTTCGCGAGGGCATCGCGCAGCGTCCGGTCGGCACCCTCGTTGAGCAGCGCCTTGGTCTGGGCGAGCGCAACAGGCGGCCCGCCGACGAGCCTGCGTGCAAGTTCGTCCACGAAGACGTCGATCTCGTCGCCGGGGACCACCCACGTCACCAAATTCATCGCGTGCGCCTGTTCGGCGTCGATCGTCTCGGCGAGCAGGGTCAAGCGCTTCGCCTGCTGCAGGCCGACGAGCTTCGGCAACAGCCACGAGCCGCCCAGGTCCAGCGACAGCCCCCGCTTCGTGAAGATCTGCGAGAACGTGGACTCCGGCGTCGCCACAACCAGGTCGCACCCGAGCGCCAGGTTCCAGCCCGCGCCCACCGCGACACCGTTCACCTTGGCGACGGTCGGCACCGGCAGCTCGTGCAGCAGGAGCGCGACGTCGCTGAGCACCCGCATCTTGCGCATCGGGTGCGCGACACCGGGGTTCGCGATGTCCGCGCCCGAACAGAACGCGCCGGCGGCGCCCGTGAGCACGACCGCACGCACGTCCGGGTCGGTACCGGCGTCGTCGAGTGCGTCGCGCAGACACCCCCAGAGTTCGGTGTCGATCGCGTTCTTCCGGCGCGGCCGGTTCAGTGTCAGCGTGCGGATACCGTCGAGGTCGTCGCGCAGCAGTACCGGTCCCTCGACGCGGAGCTCGCTCGCAGTCATCGTTCGTACTCCGGGCCGACTGCACCCTGCCGGCGCAATTGCTCGATCTCCGACTGTGCGAATCCGAAGTCGGACAGCACGAGGTCGGTGTGCTCACCGAGACCGGGGACCGGATCCATCCTCAGTTCGCGTCCGGCAACGATCGGCGGAGGCAGGATCGCCCGGATCGGGCCGGCCGGGGTGCCGATCGTCCGCCATCGGTCACGCTCGCTCAACTGCGGATGGACGAGGACCTCGCTCGGAACGTTGTAGCGCGAGTTGCCGATTCCCGCCTCGTCGGCGGTCTTCTGCACGTGAGCGAGATCGTGACGTGCGCACCACTCGACGATCGCCTCGTCGAGCACGGCACGGTTGCGGACCCGGTCGGAGTTCGTCCGGAACCGCTCGTCGTCGGCGAGGTCGTCGCGCTGCAGGATCTCCCGGGCCAGCCTTTGCCACTCCCGGTCGTTCGTCGTGCCCAGGACCACCGTCTGATCGTCCGCCGTGCGGTACGCGCCGTAGGGTGCGACCGCCGGGGAACTCATTCCGAGCGGCTGCTGGTCCACGCCCGAATGCTGGGTGTAGGTCAGGGGGTAGCCCATCATGTCGGTCATCGTGTCGAACAGACTCACCGACACGGCCTCGAGACCCCGGTTGCGCTCGGGATTGCGCGATTTGCCGCACAGCAGCGCCAGAATCGACAACGCCGAGTACAGGCCGGTCGAGATGTCCGCGAAGGGCGGGCCCGGTTTCGCGGGCTCGCCCGGGAAACCCGTCACCGCGCACGATCCCGATTCCGCCTGCACGAGAAGGTCGTATGCGCGCTTGTGCGACAGCGGCCCCCCGGACCCGTAGCCGTCGATCTCGACGACGATCAGCTCCGGATAGCGCATCTCGAGTTCCGCAGCGGTCAGGCCGAGACGCGCCGTCGCGCCCGGTGCGAGGTTCGACACGAGCGCGTCCGCCGATGCGAGCAATCGGTGCAACACGTCCAGTCCGGCATCGGATTTGAGGTCGAGTGTCACCGACTCCTTGCCGCGGTTGGCCCACACGAAGTGAGCGGCGAGGCCACCGACGACGTCGTCGTAGTCGCGGGCGAAATCGCCGCCCTTCGGGTTCTCCACCTTGATGACGCGGGCACCGAAGTCGGCGAGCACCCGCGTGGCCATCGGTGCCGAGACCGCCTGTTCGAGCGTCACGACGGTGACCCCGTCGAGCGGGCCGACCGTGCCACCGGCGGCTACCGGCTCCGGTGTCATCACATCACCATTCCACCGTCCACCGGCAGAACCTGGCCGGTGACGAAGGACGCGGCATCCGACGCAAGGAACACGAACGCCCCCGCAACCTCCGACGGTTCAGCCCAGCGGCGCAACGGAATACGGTTGAGCATCTGCTCGGAGAACTTCTCGTCGGTGCGAATGGTGGTCGTCATCGGGGTGGCCGCCAGCGGCGCGATCGCGTTGACAAGGATGTTCTTGCGAGCCAGTTCGCGCGCCAGGGACTTGGTGACACCGATGATGCCGGCCTTCGCCGCGGAATAGTTCACCTGCCCGAGCGTGCCCGTGATTCCGGCCGACGACGTGACGTTGATGATCCGGCCGGTACCGTCGGTCGGAAGGAACGGCAATGCCGCCTTGGCGCACGTGAACGCGCCCAACAGATGAATGTCGAGCATCTTCTGGACGCTCTCGATCTCGAGGTCCTTGAACATCGCGGGCTCGGTGACTCCGGCGTTGTTCACCAGGATGTGCAGCGCCCCCTCACCGAACCCGGCGGCGCGGGCCGCGGCAGCATCGGCGGCGGCGCGGTCGCGCACGTCCAGTCCGGCGCTGTCCGCCTTGCCGCCGCTCGCGGCGATCCGCTCGGCGACGGCGGCGGCCGCGTCCGGGTTGATGTCCGTCACGAGAACGGCCGCCCCCGCGGCGGCGAGTGCCTCCGCGACCGCTGCGCCGATGCCGCCCGCCGCACCGGTCACCAGAGCCGACCGGCCGGTCAGGTCGAACAGAGGATTGCTTGCTGCCATCAGTAACTCCTCGGCATTCCCAAAGTGTGTGATCCCAGATAGTTCAAAATCATTTCCTGGCTGATCGGGGCGATCCGCATCACCCGAGCCTCACGGAAATAGCGGGAGACGTTGTACTCCTCCGAGTACCCCATTCCCCCGTGTGTCTGCAACGCGCGGTCAGCCGCCGTGAAACCTGCTTCGGCACAAAGGTACTTGGCGGTGTTCGCCTCGCGGCCGCACGGTCTGCCGTTGTCGTAGAGCCAGGTTGCCTTGCGCAACACGAGTTCTGCCGCATCGAGATGCGCCAGCGAGTCCGCGAGCGGAAACTGAATTCCCTGGTTCATGCCGATCGGCCGGCCGAAGACCTCGCGCTCGTTGCCGTACTTGACGGCCCGGTCCAGAGCGACCCGCCCGATGCCGAGAGCCTCGGCTGCGATGAGCATACGCTCCGGGTTCAGACCGTCCAAAAGATACCGGAATCCCTTGCCCTCCTCACCGACCCGGTCCTCCACAGGGATCCGCAGATCGTCGATGAACAACTCGTTGGAGGAGACCGCATTACGCCCCATCTTCCGGATCGGCCGGACCTCGACACGGCTGCGATCCAGATCGGTGAGGAACAGCGTCATGCCGTCGGTCTTCTTGGCGACCTCGTCGTAGCGCTGCGTCCGGGTGAGCAGGAGGATCTTCTCCGACTCCATCGCCTTGGAGATCCACACCTTGCGGCCGTTGACGATGTAGTGGTCGCCCTCGCGGCGCGCGAAGGTCGTGATGCGCGAGGTGTCCAGTCCGGCACCGGGTTCGGTGACGCCGAAGCACACGTGCAGGTCGCCGCTGGCGACGCGGGGCAGGGTCCGCTGCTTCAACTCGTCGGAACCGTGAACCACGACCGGGTGCATCCCGAAGATGGACAGATGGATCGCGGTCGCGGCGTTCATACCACCGCCGGACCGGGCGACTTCCTCGAGCAGGATGGACGCCTCGGTGATGCCCAGACCGTGCCCGCCGTACTCTTCCGGAGTGGTGATGCCGAGCCACCCGCCGTCGGCGAGTGCCTTGTAATACTCAGTCGGAAATTCGTGCGCGAGATCCTTTTCCATCCAGTATTGGTCGCCGAAGTTCTTCATCAGCTCGGCGACCGACTTGCGGATCAGCTCCTGGTCCTCGGTCAGCTCGAAACTCATGCCACCGGGCACAGCCATGTTCTCAGCTTCTTTCTTCGTGTTCCCGCGGGACCGCCGGTCCGTGTCCGGCGGCCCCACCGGACCTGATGGTCGATACCTCAGTCGGAGGCGGGAAGAGCCTTGGCCGCCTTGACGGTCAACGGCACACCGTCGTAGCTCAGTTCACCCACGCCCGGCGAGGTGCACAGCACCTCGAGCGTGTCGCTCTCGTTGACGTACCGCTTGCCGATGAGCGTCACCAGGCCGGTGATACCCGCCGTCGACGGGCGCCCACCGGTCGCGGGCACCATCGGGCTCCCGCCGCACGCGAGGACCGCTTCACCGTCGGCCGGTGCGCGGACGACGACCACACGGACCGTGCAGTCGGCGCTGGCGAGCTGCTCGCCGGCACGTAGGGGAGTCGACATGGTCATGCTTGGACCTCACTATCGGAAGTGCGCTCGGCGAGCATGCCGAGATCGAAGGACTGACGGGCCATCCAGAACCGGAGGAATCCGGTGAGCGAGTAACGCAGGTAGAGCGCTGCGCCGACGACGGCGACGGCGACGCCCAGAATCGAGACCACGATCGCATCGCGCTGCACGAGCGCATCGGATGTGTTGTGCGACATGAAGTATGCCACCACTCCGAGGATCGGGCCGACCACCATGAGAGCGATACCGAGCCGCAGCCACAGCGACGACCGGCCGGCGGAGGGATCGGGGATCTTCAGCTCGGACAGTTCACGGGTGAAACGGTCCGCACGGGATTCGGTCGAGGTCATGCAGAACTCCCAAGGTAGAGGGCGGCGAGCTCGGATCTGAGTCCGCTGTCGGGATGGCCTTGTTTCTGGATGCGTCCGCGCACGAGAACGGCTGCGTGGTCGGCGAAGTCGAGTACGGCGTTCGCGAACTGCTCGACGACGAGGACCGCCACACCACTGCGGGCGATCTCGGCGACCTCGTCGTAGAGCCGGCCGACGACCAGCGGTGCCAAACCCATCGACAGTTCGTCGAGCAGGAGGACCGCGGGGTCGGTGGCCAGTCCACGGGCGAGTGCGAGCATCTGTTGCTCACCGCCGGAGAGCGTTCCGGCGGTTTGCGACGCACGCTTGGCGAGGATCGGGAAGCGCGAGAACGCGACCTCCTCGATCTGTTCGCGGGATGCGCCCGTGAACGTCATCATCAGCAGGTTGTCGCGGACCGACATGTTGGGGAACACGCCGCGCCCCTCCGGGATCAGGCAGACCCCGGCCCGCGCCAGGTCACGCGGCGCAACCCCGGTGACGTCGCGCCCGCCGAGCCACAGTTGCCCGGAACTCAGCGGATGGACCCCGGCGGCGACCTTGAGGGCCGTGGTCTTGCCGGCACCGTTCGGTCCGAGCAGTGCCACCACCTGCCCGGCGGAGACGCTCAGATCGATTCCGTGCAGCACGGTGATCTCGTCGTAGGCGGCGCGGACGTCGCGCAGTTCGAGGATGGCGTTCATGCTTCCCCCAGGTAGGCCGCGAGCACCTTCTCGTCCCGGCGGATCACGTCCGGTGCTCCGACGGAGATGATCCGGCCGAGGTCGAGGACGTACACCTGATCGCACACGTTCATGACCAGCTCCATGTCGTGTTCGACGAGCAGGACCGCGGTTCCGTCCTCCGCGAGGGACCGCAGCAGGCCGGCGAACAGCTCGGTCTCCTGCGGGTCCTGCCCGGCGGCGGGTTCATCGAGCAGGATCAAGCTCGGGTGGACTGCGAGCGCACGCGCGACTTCGACGAGCCGGCCCATGCCCGTGGACAGCGCATCGGCCGTCGTGTCGGCGAGGTGGTGCAGGCCGAGACGTTCGATGATCTCGTCGGCCACCCGCTGGGCACGGCGACGCTCCGGCCCGAGTTCCGCTGCGACGAGCAGGTTGTCGCGGACGCTGAGCCGGCCGAACAGTTCCAGTCGCTGGAACGTGCGGGCCAGGCCGTGACGAGCGCGGCGTGCCGGGCCGGCCCGCGTGACATCGTGTCCGTCGAGATACACGCGTCCCGCAACGGGCCGGCGCAGGCCGGTGATGACGTCGAACAGGGTGCTCTTGCCGGCCCCGTTCGGGCCGATGAGCCCGGTGACCTGTCCGCGTTCTGCTTTCAGCCCGACCCCGTCGAGGGCGCGGTGACCCCCGAACGCGACGGCGATGTCGTCAACCTCGAGTTGCGACGGCACGATCGAGCACCTCCTGATCCTCCGGAGTCCAGGGCCGTTTCACGCCCCACCACTCGACGGGTATGTCCTCGACCGGACCGTCCGGTCCCGGCGGTGCCTTGCGGCGCGAGTTCGACCAGATGCGGGCGCCGAGAACCCCGAGGACGATGCCCGCGAAGAACACGTACCCGTTGATCACGTCGCCGAGGCGCAGCAGCCACAGCACGACGACCCAGCCCGCGAGCGATGAGACGACGAGCGTGTCGCGGAACGTGGCCTCCCATTCCTTGCGCATCGACGGCACGACGCCGTCGTCGACGGCCCCGGACCCGTAGGCGAGTCCGGCCGCGGCAGGCAAGGTCTGCACGAGGTTCTGAGCACCGGGCCACAGCGCGACGATCGCGTGGAGCGGCCCGGCGATCATCGTGCCGGTGAACAGGCCGTTGCCGACGACGCCGAGCCCGCCGACGACCGCGATGAGGAAGATTCCCAGTCCGGCAATGAAATTGAACTGCTCGGGCGCGACGGACTGCAGTTGCATCCCGTAGAGCGCGCCGCCGAGTCCCGCGATGCCCGCGGAGATCGCGAACACCAGTGTCTTCATCATCAGCAGGCTGCCGCCGAGGGTTGCGTAGGCGGCTTCGCTGTCGCGCAGTGCGATCAGCTGCCGGCCGAGACGGCCGCGGCGCAGCGCCGCGACCCCGATGGTGACCAGTGCCAGACAGATCGCGGCGAACACGGTCAGCTCCGCAGGAGTGTCGATCCGGAAGCCGAACAGGCTCGGCCCGACCAGGTCCACCGAACCCTGGTTGAAGAACGCGAAGTCCACCCCGAACAGCTCGAAGGAGGGCATCGAGAAGATCCACCGGTCCAGTACGACGGCGATGGCCGCGGTACCGAGGGCGAGGTAGACACCCGACAGGCGTAGCGCCGGGATCGCGACGATCGCTCCGGCGACGCCCGAGATCACCATCGCGGCGAGCAGCGCCCACCACTGTCCGTCCGCACCGAGGTGCGCGCACACGATCGCACCGATCCCCGCCATGCTGAGCTGGGCGAGGGAGATCTGGCCGGCGTAGCCGACCAGCGGGACGAACGACATCGCGATCACACCGAACGCGAAGATCTGCCCGTAAGTGATGAGATCGCCCTCGCCGAGCACGGTGGCGAGGATGATGCCGAACGCGACGATCACTCCGGCGAAAGCGAACGTCCCGCGCACTGTGGGTACCGGAACCTGGCTGAGGTTCCGGTCGCGGCCGCGCAGGCGACCGTGCGGGAACAGCAGCAGGGCGAGCAGCAGCAGGATCGCCGGTGCGGCCAGGCGCAGCCCCGGCAGGTAGTCGTTCTGCGGCAGGTAGCCGGCCATGTAGGCCTCCATACACCCGACCACGACGGCACCGACGAACGTCATCGGCAGGCTCTTGAGGCGTCCGAAGATCGCCGCCGCGTAGGCGCTGACGATCAACAGCGACAGCTGGGTGGCCTCGAGCGCGACCATCGGGGCGATGAGCACGCCACCGAGGGCCGCCAGCACGGTTCCGAGGATCCAGGCGACACGGTTGGCGCGGACCGGGTCGGCGCCGGTGAGACCGACGAGGGCGCGGTCGTCGACCGTCGCCCGCATCTCGGCGCCGGTGCGTGTGTTGAACATCAGCACACGCAGTCCCAGTGCTACCGCAACCGCGACGATCATCGTCAGTGCCTGGTGCCAGGTGATCGTCGCCGAGCCGATATGGAACGGCTGCTGCTCGTTGAAGAACGTGGGCAACGACCGTGCCTTGATGGGGTTCCAGATCCAGCGCGCCAACGCGATCAGACCGCTCAGCAGCGCGATGGTCATGACGAGTTTCTCGGCCTCGCCGAGTCTCTGGACCGGGCGCAGCAACCGTTCGACGAGAAGACCGAATGCCGGCGCCAGCACCAGCAGCACGACGGCGACGGACAGCCACACCGGCCAGCCCCAGCCGACGCTGAGCTGCCAGTAGGCGAAGGCCGCCATCATGCCCGTGGCACCGTGCGCGAAATTGAACACACCGGTGGTCGTGAACGTGACGACCAGGCCACTGCTGATGATCGCGTAGATCGCGGCCGTGGTCAGGCCGACGATCCCGAAGGTGATGAACTGTTCCATTACTGGACGTCGCTCATGCTCTTGCCGACCGCGGCGAGCGTCAACGGCACCCCGAAGTCCTGCGTGATCTTGCGGGCCGGGATGTCACACCGGTACAGACCGCTGTCGGGGTTGAAGTCGGCGGTCCCCCAACCGTCCGCAGTCGCCTTTTCGATGTTGAAGCACGACTTCGGCGGCATCGGCGTCTGCAGGTCCGACGGCGCGTGCAGTCCGCCGCCCGTCCAGGCCGTCTCGGTGCGCGCGGTCTCGTAGACACAGGCACGCGTGAGTTCGTCACCGCAGGCCGCGGCAGCCTTGGCGAACAGCAGCCAGGACGACCAGGCGCGCATCGCCGGAAGGGTGATCTGCGCGTCGGGTGCGTACTGTGCGTAGAGCTCCTTCAGTTGCTCGACGGCGGGCTCGTCGCTTTCGAGCGGAGCCATGCCGCTGAGGTCGACGAGATTGTTCTGGAACTCCGCGGAACGACCGAGGAGTTCGATGAACTGTTCGTTGTAGGCGTTGTTGTTCGCGTCGATCCAGTCGAGCTTGTAGTCCATGTTGGTCAGGACTTCTTCGAGCTTGGCGAGCTGATCGAAGCTACCCATGAAGATCAGGCCGCGCACACCCTTGCTCTTGATCGCCTGCGCATAGGGCGTCCAGTCGGAGACACCCATCGCCGGGTACAGCTCGTTGTAGACGACGGTCGCACCGAGCGACTCGAGGGTCTCCTGCGTCACCGCGCCGACGACCTTGGTGACCGCCGAGTCACCGTTGATCATTCCGACGGCGGACTTGGAATCGGGGTAGGCCTCGTTGACGGCCCACTCCCGGAATCCGGCGTAGTTGTCGTATCCGGGGATCTTCGAGGGCGAGGCGCTGATCTCGAGGTCGGCGCCGGCGGCGGCCTCCTGCACGGTCTGGGCTGTGAAGGTCGGAAGCAGACAGTTCAGACGTTCCTTGACGCCGAGGCCGTCCAGCGCCGCACCGCCGCCGACCAGGACGAAGTCCTCCCGGCACGCCTCGATCATCCGCTGGCGCGGTTCCATCAGCTTCGCATCGCGGGTGTTGGCGACGAGGGTGCGGCCGTTGATGCCGCCGTTGTCGTTGCACCACGACGTGAACACGTTGGCGGCGTCGACGAATTCGGGATTCTTGGTGAACCCCATGTCGGTGAAGACACCGACCTCGATCTGTTCGGCGGTGACACCCTGCGCGCTCGCGGCCGAGGCGTCACCGTCCTGACAGATCTCGCCGAGATCGCCGAATTCGGCGGATGCCGCCGACGACGAACCGCCGCCGGAGCCCTCGTCGCCGCTGGTCTCGGTGCCGGTGCGTCCACCGCAGCCGGCGAGGAGCAGCGAGACGGCGGCGAGTGCTACGAGCGTCCGCCGTCCCCGGGTGAATGTGTGCTGTCGTTTCACGTTCTTCCTCCCCTGGCCTGAGCGGCCGGCCGGTGTGAGTCAGGAGATTGCTGCGGGCCCGCGCGACCGTGGTGGTCCTGCCGAGGATCGAAAGGCCATAGTGCTCTCACCTGACAGGGAAACTAGCCTCTCCCTGTAGGAGAATCAACCTATTTGACTGGCGGTCAGCGGGGAGAAGTTTCGCGAATTCGACGGAGGGCATCTGGAGGCGGCCACCCGGGATCCACCGAGCGGTGGCATCCCCACCTGGGATTTCACACCGGGCGTTGACTATCGGACGAAAAACTGGAAACCTACTGAGCAGAAATGAGAATGTAATTCTCGTCGATGAGAGGAGGTTGTGCATGGCCCTGCTTCCGCCGCTACCCGCAGAGGAGTGGGACGACAAGACGCGTGCGGCGTTCATCGGGATGCTGGCACGGGATCGTCAGAACCCGGAGGGAGCCGGCACGGCCCTGTCCGCGCTCGCGCACCACCCGGACCTGACCAAGGCATTCCTCGGCTTCAGCGTCTATCTGCTGTACCGGTCGACCCTGCCGCCACGACTGCGGGAGCTCGCGATTCTGCGCGTCGCCCACCGCCGCGACTGCGAATACGAATCGCAGCACCACGTTCCCATCGCGCAGGAAGCCGGGCTGACCCTCGACGAGATCGAGGCCGCACGACACGGCGAGGCCACGGACGAGTTCGAGCGCACGCTGCTCGCCGCGGTCGACGAACTCGAGGACAAGAACCGGCTCTCCGAGCGGACATGGACCGCCCTCGGCGAGCGGCTCGACAAGCGTCAGCGAATGGACTTCATCTTCACGGTCGGCGGCTACGGCCTCATGGCCATGGCTTTCAACACATTCGGTATCGGACTCGCACACGACGACGAGTTCGGACAGGAAAGGTAGATCCGTGCCCCATTTCCCGAAACCAGCCGAAGGCAGCTGGACCGAGCACTGGCCCGAACTCGGCACCGCACCGGTCGACTACACCGACTCGTACGACCCGCAGTTCTTCGAGGACGAGCGCAACGCGATCTTCAAGCGCACCTGGCTCAACGTCGGCCGTGTCGAGAAGCTCCCCCGCAAGGGCAGCTACTTCACCAAGGAACTGCCCTCCGCCGGCCCCGGCACCTCACTGATCATCGTCAAGGGCAACGACGGTGAGATCCGCGCCTTCCACAACGTGTGCCGCCACCGCGGAAACAAGCTGGTCTGGAACGACTTCCCCGGCGAAGAAGTCGCCGGCAGCTGCAAGCAGTTCACCTGCAAGTACCACGCCTGGCGCTACAGCCTCGAAGGCGACCTGACCTTCGTCCAGCAGGAAGACGAGTTCTTCGACCTGGACAAGCAGAACTTCGGCCTCAAGTACGTGCGCTGCGAGATCTGGCAGGGCTTCATCTTCATCAACCTCGACGACGACGCCCAACCCCTCGACGAATACCTCGGCCCGCTGGCCAAGGGCATCGAAGGCTACCCCTTCGACCAGATGACCGAGGTCTACAGCTACAAGGCCGAGATCGGTTCCAACTGGAAACTGTTCATCGACGCGTTCGCCGAGTTCTACCACGCCCCGATCCTGCACATGAAGCAGGCCACCAAGGACGAAGCCGAAAAACTCGCCGGCTACGGCTACGAAGCGCTGCACTACGACATCCAGTCCCCGCACTCGATGATCTCCTCGTGGGGCGGCATGGCCCCGCCCAAGGACCTGAACATGGTCAAGCCCATCGAACGCGTCCTGCGCTCGGGCCTGTTCGGACCCTGGGACCGCCCCGACATCGCCGGCCTCGCGGACGACGAACTGCCCGAGGGCATCAACCCCGGCAAGTACCCCGTCTGGGGCCAGGACTCCTGGGAGTTCTTCCCCAACATGACCCTGCTCATCTGGGCACCGGGCTGGTACCTGACCTACCACTACTGGCCCACTGCACCCGACCGCCACATCTTCGAGGCCAACCTCTACTTCGTGCCCCCGAAGAACGTCCGCGAACGCCTCGCCCACGAACTCGCCGCGGTCACCTTCAAGGAATACGCACTGCAGGACGCCAACACCCTCGAAGCGACACAGACGATGATCGGCACCCGCGCCGTCACCGACTTCCCGCTCTGCGATCAGGAAATCCTCCTCCGCCACCTGCACAAAACCGTCGGAGACTACGTCAAGGAGTACCGTGATGGCGCTGCTGCCAACTGAATTCGCCGACCTCGAGCCCTACACCGACTGGGTCCTGGCCACCGAACCCGAACGCTACGCCAAGCGCCTGGCCTCGACCATGCCCGACATGCAGAAGTTCTACGACGCCGCCTTCGGCCGCATCGAGGACGCCATCACCTACTGCGACAAATTCGACCTCGACGACCTGCCCGACGACGCCCGCGCCCTCGTGCACCTGATGCAGTCGCTCATCATGGTCTCCTTCCCCGTCGAAGTCTGGAAACAACCCCGCGTCCCCGACAGCGGCGCAGCCTGGGCCGACATCACCCACGAACCGGTGGTGTAGCCCATGATCACGCTCAAGGCGGCCGGTCTCCTCGACGTCGACAGCGGACAGATAGTGCGTCCCGGGATCATTCGCGTCGAGGGCGACAAAATCGTCGGCATCGGCGGTGAACCCGAGGGCGAGGTCGTCGATCTGGGCGACCAGATCCTCCTGCCCGGCCTGATGGACATGGAAGTCAACCTGCTCATGGGTGGACGCGGCGAGAAGCCCGTCTACTCCACCGTCCAGGACGACCCGCCGCTGCGCATGCTCCGCGCGGTGGGCAACGCCCGACGCACCCTCCGCGCCGGTTTCACGACGGTCCGCAACCTCGGCTTGTTCGTCAAGACCGGCGGTTACCTGCTCGACGTCGCACTGGGCAAGGCCATCGACGCCGGCTGGGTCGACGGTCCGCGGGTCGTGCCGGCCGGTCACGCCATCACTCCGACCGGTGGTCACCTCGATCCGACGATGTTCGCGGCGTTCGCCCCCGGGGTGCTGGACCTGACCATCGAGGAAGGCATCGCCAACGGAGTCGACGAGGTCCGCAAGGCGGTGCGCTACCAGATCAAGCACGGGGCACAGCTCATCAAGGTGTGCGTCTCGGGTGGCGTCATGTCGCACACCGGAACCCCCGGCGCACAGCACTATTCCGACGAGGAGCTGCGCGCGATCGTCGACGAGGCGCACCGGCGCGGTCTGCGCGTCGCGTCGCACACGCACGGTGCGGACGCCGTCCGGGCCGCCGTCGCCGCCGGAATCGACTGCATCGAACACGGATTCCTCGTCGACGACGACGCGATCGAGAAGATGGTCGCCGCCGGTACCTACCTGGTTCCCACCACCCGGCTCGCCGACGCGATGGACGTCTCGCACGCACCACCGGATCTGCAGGCCAAGGCCGCCGAGATGTTCCCCAAGGCTCGCACCTCGGTGAAGGCTGCCTACGAGGCGGGCGTGAAGATCGCGCTCGGCACCGACGCCCCGGCCATCCCGCACGGCAAGAACGCGGACGAACTCGTCGCGCTCGTCGAACGCGGCATGTCCGAACTGGACGCGCTGCGCGCCGCGACGGTCACCGCGGCCGAGTTGATCGACGTCACCGACCGCGGCCGGCTGGCCGAGGGTCTGCTCGCCGACATCATCGGTGTTCCGGGAGATCCCTTGCAGGACATCACCGTCACGCAGGACGTGCGGTTCGTGATGAAAGGCGGAAAAGTCTATGTCGGCAACTGACGACCTCGTGGAGATCAACCAGCTCCTCGCCAAGTACGCGGTCAACATGACCAAGAACGACGTCGAAGGAGTCATGGCGGTCTTCACCCCCGAGGGCACCTACAGTGCCTTCGGGGATGCCTTCACTCTCGACCAGTTCCCCGAACTGGTCGCCGCGGCACCGAAGGGCCTGTTCATGACGGGCACCGCTCTCGTCGAGCTCGACGGCGACACCGCGACGGGAACCCAGCCGCTGTGCTTCGTCGACCAGACCACCCACAACATGCGCATCGGGTACTACAGCGACACCTACGTCCGCACCGAGGACGGCTGGCGTCTGAAGACCCGCTCGATGACCTTCCAGCGTCGCAGCGGCGACCACGACTCGGGTATCCCGCACGCTTTCGAGCCGTCGGCATGAACGTCGACGAGTTCCGGGCCGACCTGCGCGCCTGGCTCGACGAGAACGACCTGACCCCGCCGCCCGACCATTCGCTCGACGGTCAGGTCGCGCAGCTGGGCAGGGTGCGCAGGGCACTGTTCGATGCGGGCTGGATGCGGTACGGATGGCCGGTCGAGGCCGGCGGCCTCGGCGGCGACGCGGTGCTGCGGGCCGTGCTCGGCGAGGAGGTCGCCACCCGCGACCTGGCCGAGCCGGGGATCTACTCGATGATCGAGGTCCTCGCCCCGACGATGATCTCGTACGCCCGGCCCGAACTCGCCGCCGAGATGGTGCCGCTGCTCCTCAGCGGTCGCGAACAGTGGTGCCAGGGCTTCTCCGAGCCCGGCTCGGGCAGCGATCTGGCGTCGCTGAGCACTCGCGCCGTGCAGCGTGGCGCCGACTGGGTGATCAACGGCCAGAAGGTCTGGACCAGCCTGGCGCAGTACGCATCCCGCTGCGTGCTCCTCACCCGCACCGCGCCCGGCCACGACGGGATCACCGCCTTCTTCGTCGACATGGACACCCCCGGCATCACCGTCAAACCGTTGCGCACGATGCACGGCATCGACGAGTTCGCCGAGGTGTACTTCGACGACGTCGTGGTCCCCGCCGACCGCATGCTCGGTCGGCCGGGCGACGGCTGGCGGGTCGCGATGGATCTGTTGCCGCACGAACGCTCGACGTGTTTCTGGCACCGGATCGCCTATCTGTTCACCCGCCTGGACAAGCTGCTCGACGAGACCGATCTCGACGCCGACGACGATCTCGGCTCGGCGTATCTGGCACTGCACACCGTGCGGTGCCGTTCGCGGCTCACGCAGCAGCGCCTCGCCGACGGGGCCGCCCTCGGACCGGAGACCTCGATCGACAAGATCCTGTTGGCGGGCGCCGAACAACAGTTGTTCGACACGGCGCGCGACCTGCTTCCCGGTGTTCTCGAGCTCGACGACACCGTGTGGCGTCCGGAGTTCCTGTACTCGCGGGCCGCGACGATCTACGGCGGTACCGCCGAGATCCAGCGCAACATCGTCGCGCGCCGGCTGCTCGACCTGGGGAGGGAATCATGACCGACGCCGCCACCGTCGCCGAGGCCGCGCAGGACCACGAACTGGTGCTGCTCGGCGATGCCCTTCGCGGGACCATGACCTCGGTACCGGCGGCCGAACTCGATTCGGCGCTCGCCGATCTCGGCTGGGGCGACATGCTCACCGAGATGCCCGACGTCGCGATCCCGTTGGTGTTCCGCCTGCTCGGCGAGACCGGCGCGCACGCGCCGGTGATCAACGACGTCGTGCTGCACGCGGCCGGGCTGCCGATCGCCGATAGCCCACCGCTGCCGTACGCGGGCGGCCGGTGGGTCGTGTGGGAACGGTCCGCCACGGCCGGGACCTCGTTGGACGAGGAGATCACGCTGCGCGCCGTCGAGACCGGCGAGGCGTTCGATCCCTCCGCGATCGCGGCAGGGCGTCGTGCGCTCGGCTGGTGGCTCGTCGGGACGAGCCGGACCATGTTGTCGCTCGCGCGAACCCACGCTCTGGACCGCACCCAGTTCGGGAAGCCGGTCGCGTCGTTCCAGGCGGTGCGGCACCGGCTCGCCGAGACACTCGTCGCGATCGAGGGGGCCGAGGCGACGCTGCGCACCGCGAACGACGACCTCGGGTCGTTGCTCGCGAAGGCCGCGGCCGGGAAGGCGGCACTGGCGGCGGCCCGTCACTGCCAGCAGGTGCTCGGCGGAATCGGATTCACCGCCGAGCACGATCTGCATCGGCACATTCGCCGGGCGCTCGTTCTCGACGGGTTGCTCGGCAGTGCACGCGAACTCACTCGCGAGGCCGGCGCCCACATCCGTTCGACGGGTTCGGCTCCGCGCCTCGTCCACCTGTAGGGCGACGCACGCACGCACGAACGAGGGGCGCCCGCGATGCGGGCGCCCCTCGTTCGTGTTCCGGTCGGCGCCGGATCAGCAGCCGGGGACGGGAGCGCCACCGCCCTGGATCGCGAGCAGGGTGCAGAAGGTGGTTGCGCTGACCTTCCACTGGCCGTCCTGCTCGATGGCGTTACCGGACTGGTCCGGCAGCACCGGTGCACCGTTCATGAGCAGCGTCCACTTGACGTCGGCGGTCGCCGGATCGCTGAGGGTCACGCCCTCGACCGTCGCGGTCGTGCCCATCGCCTGCGGGTTCGCGGTCATGCCCTCGAGGGTCGGCAGGAACACGTCGCCGTTCTCGACGAGCGCGGCCCGCTCGGCCGGCGGGGTCGAGCCATTGAAGAACGTGACGTAGGCGTTGGTGACGGCCTCGGTCGTCGCCGGATCCGCCGACTCGCCGGCTGCGGCAGCCGCGGACGTCTCGGTGGCCTCGGTGGTCGTGGCCGCCGTGGCCGCCGTGGTCGTGGTGCTGTCGCCGGAGCTGTCGTCGTCGCTGCTGCAGCCCGCGATGGTGGCGGCCGCGACCGCCACCATCCCGAAGGTGGCGACAGCACGACGGATGTTCGAAACGCGCATGACGGATCCTCTCCGGTGGACGGACCGATTCCGACCACCAAGGTTTGTTGGAACTTCCCCCCAGGTCCTGCGAGAGTACGTTGCCGACCGTCCCTGGGATGGGCTTTTCGCACCTCGAATCCCGTTGCCGTCCAGATGCTCCGGCAGTGCGGGTCGGGCGACGTTATTCGAGTTTCGCCTTCATCTCGTCCAAACTCACCAGAATCGGGAATCCGCCGACGCTCAGCGCGTTGCCGTGGCCGGTCTGATGGATGTCGAACACCGATTGGATTGCAGCGTAGAAGCCCTGCACGTCGAGGGTCTGGTTGACGGCACGTTTGGCCTGCCGCAAACCGAACGGGGGCATCGACGCGATCTTCGTCGCGAGTGCGCGGGTCTCCTCGTCGAGGCGGTCACGGGGCACGACCTTGTTGACCATCCCGGTCTGCTCGGCTTCGTGCGCGGTGACCGGACGTCCGGTGAACAGGATCTCCTTGGCCTTGCGAGGTCCGAGCTCCCATGTGTGACCGTGGTATTCGACCCCTCCGATGCCCATGAGCACCACCGGATCGGAGAAGGATGCGTCCTCGGACGCAATGATGAGGTCGCACGGCCAGCACAACAGCAGACCACCGGCGATGCACCGGCCCTGGACGGCGGCGATCGACGGTTTGGGGATGTTCCGCCAGCGCAACGAGTACTCGAGGTAGCGGCGGCTCTCGTTGGCGTAGATCAGATCGAGCGTGATCTTCAGATCGTCGGGGACCTTGGTGCCCAGGTCGTGACCGGCGGAGAAGTGTTTGCCCTCGGCGCGCAACACGATGACCGCCACGTCGGGATCGGCGGCGGCGCGCATCCAGGCGGCATCGAGTTCGTCGAGCAACCCGGCGTTCTGGGCGTTGGCGGCTTCGGGACGATCGAGCGTGATCGTGGCGATCTTGTCGGCTACCTCGTACTGGATGTACACGGCTGGAACCTCACCCCCGGGGAAGGCCGAGCACACGCTCGGCAACGATGGTCCTCTGGATTTCGGATGTGCCGCCGGCGATGGTGCCCGCGAAACTGCGGACGTAACGCTCGAACCAGCCGGTCGAGAAATGGTCGTTGTTCCACGGATTGAACGGTGCGGTCCAGGCCGGATGGACGAGACCGTCCTCCCCCGCCGCGTCGAGCGCGTGTTCCGACGCGCTCTGGACCGCTTCGGATCCGAGCAGCTTGAGCACCGACAGGGCCGCGACGTCCTGTTCGCCGCGGTCGGCCCGCGCCAGCGCGGCCGAGCCCAGCAGCCGCAGGCTCTGCAGATCCATCGCGAGGGTCGCGTAGCGATCGCGGTCCAGCACGGTGACGGGCCGGAAGTCCTCGACGAGATCCTGCAGGCGATCCGCGAAGCTGAGCCACAGCAGCGTACGTTCGTGTCCGAGTGCGCCGTTCGCGACGCCCCAGCCCCCGTCCAGTTCACCGATGAGGTTCTCGGCGGGCACCCGCACGTCGGTGAAGAACACCTCGTTGAAGTCGAGGTCGTGGGAGGCGGCGACCGACGGGAACGGCCGGCGCACGACCCCGGGGGTGTCGGTCGGGATCAGCAGGACGCTGATCCCCTTGTGCTTGGGCGCATCCGGATTCGTGCGGACGAACGTGAGCAGTACGTCCGCATTGTGGGCGCCGGACGTCCAGACCTTCTGTCCGTTGACGACGAAGTGGTCTCCGTCGAGCACCGCCCTGGTGCGCAGCCCCGCGAGGTCGGATCCAGCGCCGGGTTCGCTCATGCCGAGAGCGGCGGTGATCTCCGCACGCAGGATCGGAACGGCCCAGCGCTGCTTCTGTTCCGGGGTTCCGAACGACAGGATCGACGCGGCGATGATCCCGAGCCCCTGCGGGTTGAAGCTGTGGTAGATCCGGCGGCGGGACAACTCCTCCAGGTGCACGTACTGCTGCAGGATCGTGGCGTTGCGTCCGCCGAACTCGGGCGGGTTGCCCGGGAGCAGCCAGCCGTTGTCGAACTGCAGCCGCTGCCACGGCCGGGCCCAATCCGGCACGTCCGCGCTCGAGCCGGGACGGACACCGGTCGCGGCACCGTCGGGCAGGTTCTCGTCGAGGAAGGCCACGAACTCGGCCCGGAAGTCCTCGACATCGGAATCAAAGGTGAGTTGCACGGTACTCCTCGGCAATCAGCGCCCGGTGCTCCGCCGCGCCACCGAGCAAGTGCTCGCCGGCCTTGGCGCGCTTGAGCGCGAACTGAAGGTCGTTCTCCCAGGTGAATCCCATGGCGCCGAACAGCTGGATACCGTTGCGGAACACCACGGATTGGCATTCGCCGGCGGCGGCCTTGGCCATCGATGCGGCCACGCGCCGCCTGGGGTCGTTCTCGGCGATGGTCAGGGCCGCGTAGTACGCGAGCGCGCGTGCCCGTTCGATCGCGACGTGCATGTCGACGGCCTTGTGTTTGACGGCCTGGAACGAGCCGATCGGAACACCGAACTGCCGCCGTTCCCGCACGTGCTCGAGCACCATGTCGAGGATCCGTTGGCACGCGCCGACGACGGTCAGCGCGAGACCGGTGAGCGCCACATGGCGGGCCGGCTCGACGTCGACGTCCACGCGCCGGTCGCCGTCGACCCGGACCCCGTGGAACGAGACTTCGGCGAGGTGGAGCACCGGATCGAAGACCGGGCTACGCGTGACGACGGCCTGTTCGGCCGGCACCACGAAGACTCCGGCCCCGGTCGCGACGGCCAGCCGGTCGGCGCGGTCGCCGTCGAGAACGTTGGATGCGGTGCCGTCGAGGATCCAGCCGTCGCCGTCGCGGCGCACGCTCACACCGTCGTAGATCGCGGCACCGGAACGCCCGGCATCGTCGAATCCCGGTGCAAGAGGGGTGAACTGGGTCATCGTCGCGAGATAAGGGGTGGGATCGGTCGCCCGGCCCAGCTCCTCGAGGACGATGGCGAGTTCGACCGTCGTGTCCGGGTCCGTCAGTTCTGTCCACCCGAGGTCGATGTAGGTCCTCCACAGCGGGGACGGGTCGGCGCCGGTGTCGACGATGCTGCGGATCAGTGTGGGCGCGCATTCCTTGGCCGTGACCTCACGGACGGTCTTCTGCCATAGCCGCTGATCGGAGTCGAACTCGAAGAGCATCCCGGCTTGCCTCCCTGCCAGAGCTGCGGTGCATAATGTCGATGCGAGAATAGCATTCTCGTATGACGAAAGTAATAGTCTCGAAAAACTGACGACACGGGTGCGGCCGCCACACTGCGCAAGGAAACTCTCCGGTACAGTTGCTCGCATGCTCGGTACACGTGTCACAGAACAGAGCCGGTGGTGACCGGCCCCAGCGAAGAGCCGGCCTGGAAGCAGCGCGCAGTCGAGCGCTCCATCAGGACCGCCAAGATCCGTGCCGAACAGCGGGTGCAGCGTTTCCTCGATGCGGCTCAGTCGATCATCGCCGAGAAGGGCAGCACGGACTTCACCGTGCAGGAGGTCGTCGACCGGTCCAAGCAGTCCCTCCGCAGCTTCTACCTGCAGTTCGACGGCAAACACGAGCTGCTGCTCGCGCTGTTCGAAGACGCCCTGAGCCGTTCCTCCGATCAGATCCGCGCCGCGGCATCCGGTCAGGACGCTCCCATGGATCAGCTCCGAGTCGCGATCGAGCTGCTCTTCGAGTTCTGTCGCCCGGATCCGAGCGCACAGCGGCCGCTGTTCACCGACTTCGCGCCGCAGCTCCTGCTCACACACCCCGCCGAGGTCAAAGTCGCGCACTCCTCGATGCTCGCGCTGTTCACCGAGCTGATGGAGAAGGTCGCCGCCTCGGGCGAGCTGCGACCGGGCTCGAACCCGCGCCGACTGGCCGCGATGACGATGCAGACCGTCATGTTCATCGCGCAGTCCGCAGGCGGCACCGACGACGCCACCATCAAGCCGATCTCGGCCGAGGAAGTGTGGAACTTCTGCTCACGCGGGTTCGCCGGTAACTGAGCGTCAGCAGACGAGAATCGTATTCTCAATTCGGGATAGTTCGCTTACACTGGCGGCGTGCCCGATCTCTGGAACGACCTTCTCGCCTGTCTCGATCTTCGCGCCGACTCGCCGGCGGACCCACCGGAAGCCGCCGGACCGGTGGTATTCGAGGGCCGCAATCAGCACCTCGAATATCACCGGTTGTTCGGCGGCCAGATCCTCGGCCAGTTCGTGCGCGCCGCCGAAGCCACGTGTCCGACGAAACGCGTCAAGTCGCTGCACGCGTTGTTCCCGCGCGAGGGCAAAGCCTCGGAACCGGTCCGATACGAGGTCACCCGCCAGCACGCGGGACGCTCGTTCGCCACGTTGAGCATCGTCGCACGCCAATCGTCGGGAGTCATCGCTACCGCCTCGGTCTCCATGCACGTGGGTGAGGACGGCCCCGAATTGCAGACCGTCGACGCCGTACCGCCCGTACTCGGCGAGGACGACCGCGCCCGCGTCGATCTGATCCCGTGGGAGATCCGGACGACCGAGGACCTCAACTCGTACGAGTCCTCGCCGCCTGAGTATGAAATGTGGATGCGCACACCGGAAGTCGATCCCGCACTCGCTCCGGCCCTGACCGCGTACGCAACCGACCTGACGCTCATCGGAACCGCCCTGCGACCGCTCGAGGGCCTGGCCCAAACGGGCAACGGCACCGTCTTCACCTCGGCCGTCACCTCCCACACGCTGTGGTTCCACCGGCCGTTCCGCACCGACGAGTGGCTGCTGCTGCGCCAGCACAGCCCACTGATCGCCCACGGCCGATGCTTCGGACGGGGCGACGTCCTCGACGAGAAGGGCACGCTCGTCGCGTCCTTCGCTCAGGAAGCCCTGCTCCGCCTTCCCCGTCCCTGACCCGAGCGAGGTTTCGTTGGATCCGAAAACACTGTCCGGCAATATCATCGGAGCGTCCGTTCCCGAGCGCACGTATCGGGTGGTTCAGTGGGCCACCGGCAACATCGGTACCCGCGCCCTGCGCGGTGTGATCGAGCATCCGCACCTGGCGCTGGCCGGCCTGTACGTCCACACCCCGGACAAGGCCGGTCGCGACGCCGGAGACCTGTGCGGCGCCGAATCCACCGGCATCACCGCGACCACGGACATCGACGACATTCTCGCGCTCGGCGCGGACTGTGTACTGTACATGCCGCGCTCGTTCGACCTCGCCGAGGTGTGCCGAATCCTCGCTTCCGGCAGCAACATCGTCACCACTCGTGGCGAGTTCCACCATGCGTCGGCCATGGATCCGGCGGCACGTTCCGAGGTCGAGGCCGCGTGCGCACTCGGCGGCACGTCGATCCACAGCACCGGCAGCAGTCCGGGATTCGTCACCGAGGCGCTGCCGCTGGTGCTCACGTCGATACAACGCAACCTCGACCGGCTCGCGATCGACGAGTTCGCCGATCTGTCGCAGCGCAACACGCCCGGAATCCTGTTCGACATCATGGGTTTCGGTCGGGAGCCGACGGTATTCGAGGACTATCGGATCGACCACATCCGCTCGAACTTCGGTCCGTCGCTGCAGTCGGTCGCCGATGCGCTCGGACTGCGGCTCGATTCCGTCGAGGCCCGCGGCGAATTCGCCACGGCCCGCGAGCAGGTCAGCATCGCGGCGGGCACGATCGACCCGGGTACCGTTGCCGCACAGCGGGTCACCGTGACCGGCGTACGTGACGGCGAAGCGCTGCTACAGTTCCGCGCCACGTGGTACTGCACCACCGACGTCGCGGTCGACTGGGACATCCGCCCGACGGGATGGCACATCGACATCGCCGGCGATGCGCCGATGGACATCGACATCCGGTTCCCGATCCCCTTGGAGCGGATGAGCGCGGTGTCCCCGTCGTACACCGCGAACCGGGCGGTCAACGCCGTACCGGTTGTATGCGCGGCGGCGCCGGGCATCCGCACCACCGCCGAGCTGCCGCAGGTGCTCGCCGCCCTGAGATGAACCGCCGAGCGTTCTGGTGATGGGACGGGACCGATCTTCGGTCCTCCCGGGTGATGGGTACATTCACCCGGGAGCGCGGGTCAGGGCCGGCTCCGCGAGTCCCGGCCGAGCAGCCGCGCGGCGGCGCTGTACGGGTCGCTGCTCCCGTCCGCGACCGAGGCGGCCAGGTCGTCGAGTTCCGGCAGCGTCCGCAGCTGCGACAGGGCCAGCGACAGGATCTGGGATCGGGCCCGGGCGGCCCGTCGCTCCCTGCTGTCGGCGCGCTGGTGCAGTTCGATCGCGTCGACCAGCGCGTCGACCCCCTCCCCCGTCGACGCGACGAGCCTGAGGATCGGAACGTCCGTCTCCGCCTTCAGATCACGGACCGTCCGGTCGGCGCCGTCCCGGTCGGCCTTGTTCACCACGAGCAGGTCGGCGACCTCGAGCAAACCGGCCTTGGCCGCCTGGATCGCGTCGCCGCCACCGGGATTGAGGATCACGACCGTCGGGTCCGCGACCGCCGCGATCTCGATCTCGGACTGCCCGACACCGACGCTCTCGAGCAGCACCACGTCGTAGCCGAGTGCGGCACACAGCCGGATCGCGGCGGGCACCGCGGCGGACAGACCACCGAGATGCCCGCGCGCCGCGAGCGACCGGATCAACACCTCGGGGTCGTTGACGTGCGCGGCCATTCGGATTCGGTCACCGAGCAGCGCTCCCCCGCTGTACGGGGAGGACGGGTCGACGGCGAGCACCGCGACCCGCAGGCCTCGCTCGCGGTAAGCGGCGACAAGGGCTCCGACGGTCGTCGACTTGCCGGCGCCGGGCGGTCCGGTCACGCCGACCACCCGCGCGGGCACCGGGTCGAGAGCGGCGAGCACTTCGTCGCGCCGGTCGTCCTCGACCATCGTCAGCAGACGCCCCGCCGCGCGCATCGATCCGGTGCACGCGGCGGCGACGAGTTCGTCGATCGTCACGGCACACCGGACCCCGCGCCGCGAACCGCAGTCCTCACGGCGCGGGCACCTCGATGACCGTGGCCGAGCCCATGCCTCCACCCGCGCACATCGCGGCCACACCGATTCCGCCGCCGCGACGGCGCAATTCGTGCACCAGGGTCACCAGCATGCGCGCGCCGGTCGCGGCCACCGGGTGTCCGAGACCGCAACCGCTGCCGCTGACGTTGACCTTGTCGGGGTCGATGTCGAGGAGCTTGACGGTCGCGACGCACATGGCGGCGAACGCCTCGTTGATCTCGTACAGGTCGACGTCGCAGAACGTCAGCCCGGCGCGACGCAGCGCCTTCGGAATCGCCTGCACCGGAGCGAGTCCGGTGATGGCGGGGTCGACCGCGACCGACGCCCAGGAGCGGACGTAGCCGAGCGCGGGCAGGCCGAGTCGGTCGCTGGCGATCGCGAGGGCCGCGGCGCCGTCGTTCGCGCCGCACGCGTTGCCGGCGGTGATGCTGAAGCCCTCGATCTCCGGGTGCAGGACCTTGAGGGAGGCGAGCTTCTCGAGGGTGGTGTCGCGGCGCGGATGCTCGTCGACGGCGAACACACCGTGCGGCGTGTCGATCGGGACGATCTCCTCCTTGAACCGGCCCTCGTCGATCGCGGCGATCGCGTTGCGGTGCGAGCGCAGCGCCCACGCATCCATCTCCTCGCGGGTCACCCCGGCCTCGACGGCCGCGTTCCAGCCGACGGTGATCGACATGTCGCGGTTGGGGGCGTCCGGACGGTCCGGGTGGGTCGGCGAGTTCCACGGGACCCAGTCCTCACCGGAGCGCATCAGGGAGCGCGGCGAAGTGGAGGCGGAGTTCACGCCACCGGCGATGATCAACTCGTCCATGCCCGCGCGGATGCTCGCCGCGGCGGTCTGGACCGCGGACTGTCCGGCCGCGCAGTGCCGGTTCAGGGCCAGACCCGGCACGGTGGTCAGTCCCGCTGTGATCGCGGCGTGGCGGGCGATGACGCCGCCGCCGTAGAGCCCCTCACCGAGAATGACGTCGTCGATCGCGCTCGGGTCGAGATCCTTCGCGGTCTCCGCGACCACGTGGTGGGCGAGGTCGAACGCGGTGGTGTCGCGGAGCGTGCCCTTGCCTGCGGTTCCGATCGGGGTTCGCAGCGCGGAGACGATGACAGCTTCAGGCATTGGTGTTCTCCAGTTCGGTCAGTAGGGTCCGGCGCAGGAGTTTTCCTGTTTCGGTCTTGGGAAGTTCGTCCCGGAACACCACGGCGTCCGGTGTCTTGGAGGACCGCAGCCTGTCCTTGACCCACGCGGTGATCTCGTCCGGATCCGCGTCGCCCACGAGCACCGCGACGATCCGCTGTCCCCATTCGGCATCGGCGACACCGACGACCGCGGCCTCGGTGATCCCGGGGTGTTCGAGCAGGACGTCCTCGATCTCGGCCGGGGCGATGTTCTCGCCGCCGCGAATGATGGTGTCGTCCGCGCGCCCCTCGATGAACAGATAGCCGTCGTCGTCGACGTGGCCGAGGTCGCGGGTGGCGAACCAGCCGTGTTCGTCGAGCACGCTGCGCCCGCCGTACTCACCGGAGATCTGCTCGCCGCGGACGAACACCAGTCCGGTCTCGCCCGGGTCCACTGGTTCACCTGTCTCGGTGCGGATCTCGATCTCGATGCCGGGCAGGGGGCGGCCGACGGAGCCGAGCCGGTCGCGGACCGCCGGATCGTCGGACGCGAAGGCCGTCCGGTGGTCGTCCGGTCCGAGCACCGCGACCGACGACGCGGTCTCGGTGAGCCCGTAGGCGTTCACGAACCCGGTGTCGGGGAACGCCCGCAGGGCGTGCTCGAGCACGGGGCGCGGGGTGCGCGAGCCGCCGTAGGCCAGGCTCTGCAACGACGGCACGTCGGCCGGCGCGTCGCCGAGTCCGGCCACGATCCGAGCCAGCATGGTCGGCACGAGCATCGCGTGCGTGACGCGTTCGCGCCGCACGGTGTCGAGCCAGGTGCCGGGGTCGAAGGCATCGAGGTAGACCACGCGACGACCCGTGTACAGGTTCGACAGCAGATTCGTCAGGCCCGCGATGTGGTACGGCGGGACGGACACGAGCGAGGCGTCGGTCTCTGCGGCGGAGGCGAACTCCATGGTGTTGAGGACGTACGCCAGCAGGTGCCGGTGCCGCAGGACCGCGGGTTTGGGATCCGACGTGGTGCCGCTCGTGTAGATGATCGCCGCGACCGCGTCGCCGTCCCACTCGGGCACGACCTCGTCGTCGGCGTCCGCGGGTGTCGCGGTGGAGTCGACGAAGGCGTCGAGATCTTCCGGTGCGAGTTCGAGCGCCCCGGGATGCCGGTCCCGCAGGGCGGTCAGCTGCGCTTCGCCCAGCCGATAGTTCAGAGCCACGAACGGCACACCAGCCAGCGCGGCACCGAACAAGGCCACCGGGTAGGCCAGGTGGTTGGTGCCCAGGTACAGCACCGCCGGGTATTCACGGAAGCGACTCGCAGCGGCGCGGGCCCGGTCGTGGAGTTCGGGGCCGGTGAGCGACCGGCCTCCGTAGGTCACGACGGACCGTTCTCCGCTACTTGCGGCCATTTCTAGAATCATGCTGATGTTCATGAGAACATTATTCTCTCAAGCAGAGAGCAATAGTTGCAAGAAGGGAAATCAACATGCAGATCACGGGCAGTTCAGCGCTCGTCGTGGGTGGTACCGGCGGCCTGGGTGAAGCCACCGTGCGCCGCCTGCACGCCGCCGGAGCCAAGATCGTCGTGGCCGATGTCAACGACGAGAAGGGCAAGGCGCTCGAGGAGGAGCTGGGCGTGCGCTACGTCCGCACCGACGCCGGCAGCGAGGAGTCGGTGCTCGCCGCCATCGCCGAAGCCGAATCGCTCGGACCGCTGCGCGTGTCGGTGGACTGCCACGGCGGCCCCGCCGGCGGTGGGCGGCTCGTCGGCAAGGACGGCAGCGCGATGCCGCTCGAGAACTTCACCAAGACGATCAACTCGTACCTGATCTCGGTGTTCAACGTGATGCGCCTGGCCGCCGCCGCCATCGCCCGGCAGGAACCGCTCGAGGACGGGCAGCGCGGAGTCATCGTCAACACCGCGTCGATCGCCGCGTACGAGGGCCAGATCGGACAGCTGCCCTACTCGGCCGCGAAGGGTGGCGTCGTCGGCATGACCCTCGTCGCCGCACGCGACCTGTCACCGCTCGGTGTCCGCGTAATGACGATCGCGCCCGGCACGTTCCTGACGCCCGCCTACGGCAAGGCAGGCGAGCAGCTCGAGGCGTACTGGGGACCGCAGGTTCCGCACCCCAAGCGCATGGGTCGTTCTCCCGAGTACGCGACGCTCGTCGCGTCGATCGTCGAGAACGACTACCTCAACGGCGAAGTCATCCGCCTCGACGGCGCACTGCGGTTCCCGCCGAAGTGACCTCACTCGACGGCAAGGTCGCGTTCGTCGCCGGTGCCAGCCGCGGCATCGGTGCCGCGGTGGCCGCCGCACTCGCCGAGGCGGGTGCGGCGGTCGCGGTCGCGGCACGCTCGGAGAACGAGGGCCGGCTGCCCGGCACGATCCATTCGGTCGCCGACCGGATCGTCGCGGCGGGTGGTCGCGCCCTGCCCGTGTCGTGCGACGTCACCGACGAGGAGTCCGTCGAGGCGGCGATCGCCGCGACGGTCGGCGAGTTCGGCGGTCTCGACATCGTGGTCGCCAACGCCGGAGTCCTCTGGCAGGGCCCGATCGAGACGACCCCGCTGAAACGGTGGCAACTGTGTCTCGACGTCAACACCACCGGGGTGTTCCTGGTGACCAAGACGGCGATTCCACATCTGCGCGCACGCGGGGGCGGGTCGCTGATCGCGGTGACCACGACCGGCGTGACGATGACGGACCGCGGGTCCAACGCGTACTGGGTGTCCAAGGCCGCGGTCGAACGGCTCTACCTCGGTTTGGCCTCGGACCTGCGCGGCGACAATATCGCCGTGAACTGCCTGAGTCCGTCCCGGGTCGTCCTCACCGAGGGCTGGACCGCCGGCGGCAGCGGCATCGAGATTCCGCCGGAGATGGTCGAGCCGCCCGAGACGATGGGCGCGGCCGCGGTGCTGCTGGCCGCACAGGACGCCGCCGGAATCACCGGCACCGTTCAGCGATCGGAGACATTGCTGTCACGGCGGTAGTCCGGTTGCAGCATCGACTCGACTGCGGCACATCGAGTTTCGAATGATGGGTGACCCGGTGGCGGTTGTCGACTCCAACCCGGACAAGGGCACTCTGCGACTCGGGTTCCCGACGGCAGTCCGCGCGGACCCCGACACTGCACCGCGACACTGCCGCGGACGGTGCGGTGTACGCGGAGATCCTCGACTTGCTCATCGCCGACGACCGCGTGATCGTCGCTGACTGCGGCGCCGGCGCAACCTCCGACGTGGCCCGTGAGGTCCTGGCCCGCGCCACGCAGTTGGTGGTCGTGCCGGCGGCGCAGATCGACGGGTTCTACGCGCTGCTGGAGACGCTCGACGAGCTGGTCAACGTGCGCACACCAAGCTGCTCGGCGATGCGGTGGCGGTCACCACACGTTTCGGCTGCACGATCCGTAGGTGGAGGAGGAAACGGGATCACCGATGGGATTGCCGGTCCCCCCGGGTATGGCGCGCCTGCACCCACCGATCGCAACGGACGCCATGCAGTGCAGGGAGCGATGTCCCTGCCGAGTCGGCAGCGCCGGTTCGGGACCCTGAGAAGGAGAGCCTCCCTCTGGGTCAGCGGGTGCCGAGGACAGCGCTCAGCTCGACCGCGACCGCCACGAAACGTTCGACGGCGCTGGGCATGTCCGAGGCCAGGAAGACAAGTTCGACGGTCGACGGAGCGGCGTCCGCGATGAGTCGCGAGGTGGTCTCCGCCCGCCGGAACAGGCTGGCCACGCCTGCGCCCGTGATTGCGACCGCATCGGTGGTCGCGACGACCTGGACCATCTCCTCGACGCTGTTCACCCTGGGGCCGTAGGTGGGGCGTGTGCCGTCCGGCCGTGGATCGATGGACCACCAGTTGCGCCAGTCTCGGGTCCCTTCTCGGGTGTCCACCTGAACGACATCGGCGAGGTCGGCGATTCGCAGCTTCCGTCGGCGGGCCAGCGGGTGGTCGTGTGCCATCAGCAGGACACGAGGCTCCTCGAACAGAACGACCCGGCGTAGCCGGGGGTGCGACTCGAGAGGCGGGCGGGCGACCACTATGTCGACCCGACCGGAGGTCAAGGCCGACAGCTCGTCCCCCCACGCCAGCTGTGTCAGTTCCAGTTCCACTTCGGGTTCTCGTCGTTGGAACTCGTCGACGATCGGACGGGTCAGCTCCCCGGCGCCGCCGGCAAGGAATCCGAGGTGCATCTTGCCGGACGAGCTGCGCTGGTGGCGGCGGGCCGCGCCGATCGCGGATTCGGCGGCCGCCAGCAGTACCCGGCTCTCCTCGAGGAAGTCCTGCCCGGCCGCCGTGAGACGAGCTCCGCGGTGGTCACGCTCGAGCAGCGAGACGCCCAGCTCCACTTCGAGCTTGCGTACCTGCTGACTCAGCGACGGCGTCGCAATATGCAGTTGCTCAGCTGCTTTCGTGAAGGTCCCGGCATCGGCAACGGCCACGAAGTACCGCACGAGCCGTAGATTCAGATCCATCGTGCACGACCTTAGGTATTCGTCTAACGATCGAGTGAGAATACGTCATGGACGTGACGGTCGCCACATCGGAGTATGAGTGGGTCCGCAAATCCAGGAGGAAATTCGATGTCTGTCAACGCCACTCATCATGACGATGCTCGTGTGGTCGATCCGATCCGTCCGCAACCGACCGGTCCCGAAATCGACCCGCAGTCCAACGCTCCGGTCGCAGAGGTCTTCGCTCGCGCGAGCTCCCCGATGACCGGCCCGACGCTCAGCCTCGCCTCCCGGGTCAACAACTGCGATGAGATCCCGTGGACCCCGTTCCCGATGCCGGGTACCTCTTTCAAGCTCCTGAACATCAACGAGACCACTGGTGCAGCCTCGATCCTGCTGTACGTGGCGGAGAATGCGCAGGCGCCGCTGCACATGCATTGCGGTGCCGCGGAGGCGTTCAACATCTTCGGCCGTTGGGCGTACGAGGGTGAGGCCGAATCCATCGGCCCCAACCACTACATCTACGAACCGGCCGGCATCGTGCATCTGCCCAAGCAGGAGGTTGAGTCCCTGATGTTCGGCGTCTTCCACGGTCCGATCGTCGGGTACAACGAGGACGGCACCGTCGCCGGGGTCATCACGCACGACCTGCTCTACGACCTCGCCGCGGCGAACGACGCGGTCGCGCACCTGCCTGCTCGGGCGGACCGCTAGATGGCGGGCGCGGTCCTCGTCACGGGTGCCGGAGGTGGCCTCGGTCGCGGTGTCGCCGAACGGATGTCCACCGACGGTCGGGGTGTGGCACTGCTCGACATCGACGAAGAGCGGTTGGCGGAAACCGCTGCCGCAGTGCGGTCGCGTGGAGTGACGGTGACCACCCACGTGGTGGACATCTGCGACGTGGGTGCGCTGCAGACGGCCGTAGCGGAAGCCTTCGCCGCCCACGATGACCTCGACGGTCTCGTCAACGTGGCCGGGCTCGGCGGATTCTGGCAGTTCGACGGGCTCGACGTGGATACCTGGGACAAGACATACGCGGTCAATGTCCGCGGGGTCTTCTTCGCCATCCAGGCCTTCGCCGCAGAGCTGGCCATGCGTGGTCGCGAAGGTGCTGTCGTGAACTTTTCCTCGATCGCGGCCCGAAACGGGCACGAGTTGCTCACCGCGTACGGCTCGTCGAAGGCGGCGGTGCTGGCGTTGACCCAGTCCTCGGCCCGTGCGCTCGCCCCTTCCGTTCGAGTCAATGCGGTTCTGCCCGGACTGATCTGGACGGACATGTGGCGGCAGTCCGCGGGCTGGCTCGCCGAGCACGACCCGGCCCTGGCTGGGGTGGCGGCCGAGCAGATCTTCGGCGCGATGGTCGACCAGCTCATCCCGATGAAGCGCCCGCAGACCGTCGAGGATGTCGCCGGAGCCGTCGCGTACCTGCTCTCGGCGGACGCGGCCAACGTCACCGGGCAGTCTCTGCACGTGGACGGCGGCGCGGTGCTCCCGTAGCACCGGCACCGGGCCCTGCACGCCCACGCCCTCCGCGCACATCGCGCGGAGGGCGTGGGCATTGTCGTGCCCGGGACATCCTGATCTTGCGGTCGGTCGACGGGGATTACCGAACCTTCGGTAGACTGATGTCGAGCCGCACGTTCTGAGGCGGGGTGTCCACGTCCTGGAAGGAACGCGCGAGTGGCGGCGGCAGGTTCAGTCCAAAGAACGGGGTCGCCCGGGCGACCGGGATACGATCTCGACTCGTTGCTTGCCGTTGCGGTGAAGGTGTTCAACGACAAGGGGTACGACGGCACCAGCATGGAGGCGCTTGCCCAGCGGCTCGGCATCACGAAGTCGTCGATCTACCACCATGTATCCGGCAAGACGGAGCTCCTGGAACTCGCGCTGGCCCGGGCCCTCAACGCGCTCTTCGCGGTGACGACCGAAGATCAGGTGACCAGCGGCCGGTCCATCGATCGACTCGAGTACCTCGTGCGGCGAAGCGTCGAGGTGCTCGTGACCGAGCTTCCCTATGTGACATTGCTTCTCAGGGTTCGTGGGAATACCGCGGTCGAACGACGCGCACTCGCGCGCCGGCGGGAATTCGATGCCTTCGTGAGTGATCTGGTGGTGGCAGCCGCCGAGGAGGGCGACCTCAGGCCGGGGATCGACCCGGCGCTCACGAGCCGGCTGGTGTTCGGGATGGTCAACTCGCTGATCGAGTGGTACAGGCCTCGCGGGGGCGAATCGGTTCCCGAGCTCGCCGACGCGGTAGTCGCACTCACCTTCGATGGGATGAAAGCCTGACCCGGGTTTCCGGGTGACGGACGTACCGACAAGACGCGGGGCGCCTCGGATCGGATCCGGGGCGCCCCAATCATTTTCAGGAAGGTCGATTGTCTATCAGGCGACGAGCTTTGCCGATCGATCGGTCCAGGCTCCCCGGGGACAGGACCTCCACGACGACGGTGACACCGATGCGATCCTTCACCAACTTCCGCAGCCTGCCGGCCTGCTGGTCGGCCTCGTGAGTCGAGCCGTTCGCCCGGGACTCGACGCGGACGGTCAGCTCGTCCATGCGGCCGGGGCGGTCGAGAACGCACTGGAACTGAGGAGCCAGACCGGGCACCGCGAGAATGAGCTCCTCGATCTGCGTCGGAAAGAGATTGACCCCGCGCAGGATGATCATGTCGTCGGTGCGGCCGGTCACCTTCTGTATGCGACGCATCGTGCGCGCGGTGCCCGGTAGCAGTCGGGTGAGGTCGCGGGTGCGGTATCGAACGATCGGCATCGCCTCCTTGGTGAGCGAGGTGAAGACGAGTTCGCCCTCCTCACCGTCGGGCAGCACCTCGCCGGTGATCGGGTCGATCACCTCCGGATAGAAGTGGTCCTCCCAGATGTGAAGTCCGTCCTTGGTTTCCACACACTCCATCGCGACCCCAGGACCCATGACCTCGGACAAACCGTAGATGTCGACGGCGTCCATGTTCAACTGCTGCTCGAGTTCACCGCGCATCTCCTCGGTCCACGGCTCCGCTCCGAAGACGCCCGTGCGCAGTGACGTTCGGGCGGGATCGATTCCCTTGGCGATCATCGCGTCGACGATCGTGAGCATGTACGACGGGGTGACCATGATCGCATCCGGGCGGAAATCCTCGATCAGCTGGATCTGACGCTCGGTCATCCCTCCCGACATCGGAATGACCGTGCAGCCCAGCCTTTCTGCGCCGTAGTGGGCACCGAGTCCGCCAGTGAACAATCCGTACCCGTAGGCGACGTGGACCTTGTCGGACGGTTTCACGCCGCCGGCGCGAAGGCTCCGCGCGATCAGGTCGGCCCAGTTGTCGAGGTCGGTCGCGGTGTACCCGACCACGGTGGGACGTCCCGTCGTTCCCGACGATGCGTGAATTCGTGACACGCGATCCTGTGGCACTGCGAACATTCCGAACGGGTAGTTGTCCCGCAGGTCTGCCTTCGTGGTGACCGGGAACTTCGCGAGGTCGCAGAGGTCCTTGAGATCGCTGGGGTGGACCCCGGCGTCGTCGAACGACTTCCGGTAGTGCGGGACGTTCGCGTAGGCGTGGCGCAGCGACCACTGGAGGCGCTCGAGCTGCAGGGACGAGATTCGGTCGCGCGTTGCGAATTCGATGTCCTGTGACGGGGTGACAGTGCTGGTCATAGTGGTCTCCGGGTGCCGCGGTCGGGCGCGACTGGGTTGATGCGGTGAAGGGTGGGCCGGGCGGTCAGGCGTCGAAGTCGACGGTCACGTCGCCGCTGTCCGGATAACTCTGGCAGGTGAGGACGAAGCCGGCATCGACCTCGTAGTCCTCGAGCGCGTAGTTGCGTCGCATGTCGACGTCTCCGTGGGTGACCTTCGCGCGACAGGTGCCACATACTCCGCCCTTGCAGGCGAACGGCAGATCCGATCGATAGCTCTCTGCGGCGTCGAGGATCGTCTCGTTCCGCGGCAACGTCGCGGTGGTCGAGCGTCCGTCGAGGACGAGGGTGACCTCGCTGCTCGGGCCGGTGACCCCCTCGTCACGGTGACGTGCCGGGGATGGGGGCACGTCGTCGACATAGAACAGTTCTTGGCGGACACGCTTCGGGTCGACGCCCAGCTCGCCGAGTACGAACTCGGCATCGGTGACCATGCCGTACGGCCCGCACAACCAGAAATGATCGACACCGGCGATCGGCACCACGGCACCGAAGATCGCGCGGAGCCGGTCGGCGTCGAGACGGCCGGAGAAGAGCTCCACCTCACGGGGCTCCCGAGACAGGACGTGGACGACGTGGAAGCGCGCACCGTATCGATCCTTGAGGTCTGCGATCTCCTCGGCGAACATCACCGAACGCGTGTGCCGATTCCCATAGAGGAGAACCACTTCGGTCTCAGGGTTGACGAGCATCGTCGCGGCGATCGAGAGCATCGGGGTGATTCCGGAGCCCGCCGCGATCAGGACGTGCCGGCCACCGGCGGCGGGATCGGCGACGAACGATCCGGAAGGGGGCTGGACATCGATCCTGTCGCCCCGGCGTACCTGGTGGACCAGCCAGTTCGAGAAGAGCCCGTCGGTGACTTCGCGGACCCCGATACGGGGCGTGGAACCGATTGGGGCGCAGATGGAGTACGAGCGTCGGTGCTCGACGCCATCCACGGTGCGACGGAGCGTGAGGGATTGTCCGGCGCCGAACGCGAACTCCCCGGAAAGATCGGCAGGAATCTCGAAGGTGACGGCAGCGGCGTCGTCGCACAGCGCCTCGACTGCTGCGACCGTGAGGGTGTGGAAGGGCCTGTTGCGCGTCGAGACAGCGGGTCTCGTGGTGTCCACAGTGTCCATATTCAGATCTCTTTCACATGATCGAAGGGCTCCAGGCAATCGAGGCACCGGTAGAGGGCCTTGCACAATGTCGCGCCGAATTCGGAGTCGAGGTGGGTGTCGGCACTACCGCACCGCGGGCATTCGATCGTCCGAGGAGCGGCGGTGAGCGTCAACGGCACCGGGCCAGTACTGCGGCGTGGAGCCGGGCCGGGAGTGGAGTAGCCGTTCTCGTGCAGTTTCCGACGTCCCTCGTCGGTTATCCAGTCGGTGCTCCATGGAGGCGAGAGCGTGGTCCTCACCTCGACCGAGGGGAAGCCCGCGAGCTGCAGACGGTGCTGGATGTCGTCGCGCATCGTGGCCATGGCGGGGCAGCCCGAATAGGTGGGGGTAATGATGACGACCACGGCACCGTCTGCTCCCACCTCGACATCGCGCAGGACACCGAGATCCGCGAGGGTCAGCATCGGCATCTCGGGGTCGAGAACCGACTCCGCGATACGCCGCGCACCGCGGACGTGCAGCTCGGCGTGTGTGGAAGCGGACATGTCACCACACGCCTTCCGGATGCGCCCGGGCGACCACTTGCATCTCGGCCAGGAGCAATCCGAGCGCTTCGCTGTGCAGGCCCTGACGGCCCGCACGTCCTCCTACCGTGCCGGCGACGCGGCCGGTCGGCGCGGACAGCTCGGCAGCGTGCAACACCTGATCGAGAACTGTGTCGAACTCCTCCCGTAGCTCGCCGGGATCGACCGCTACACCCACCGCAGCGAGCGCGCGTTCCTCGCTGGTGGGGACGAAGAGCTCGTCCACGTACGGCCACACGCGGTCGAGGGCCGATTCCATCCGCGCTTTCGATTCGGCTGTGCCGCAACCAAGTGTGACGGTCCAGCGGGCGGCGTAGTCGCGGTGGTAGGTGAGTTCCTTGACGCCTTTGACGGCCACGGCGGCAAGGACCGGATCACGGGACTCCCGTAACCCGTCGAGGAGTGCGAGTCGCCACGTCGAGAACACCAGCAGGCGAATCACGGTCTGCGCAAAGTCACCGTTGTCGATCTCGACGAGTCGGACGTTGCGAAACTGGTTCTCGTCGCGGAAGAAGGCGAGGGCATCCTCACCCGGAAGCTGTGCCGTGTCGGAGACGTGGGGCACGACGGCCGCGTCGGCCGCGGCCGCCCGCGCCAGGAGAAGGCGCGCCTGGCCGAGCAGGTCGAGCGCGACGTTGGCGAGGGCGACCTCCTCTTCGAGTTCCGGTGCACGCGTGACCCACTCGGTCAGGCGCTGCGAACTGATCAGCGCATCGTCGCCGAGCATCAGACAGTAGGTGGCGAGCGCCGAGAGATCGACGTCGTCGGGGGCCGTGGTGTCGACGCCGGCCAGTGGGTCGTCGAAGCTGGTGCCGAAGACCCACTGGTCGTGGCTGTCCTCGTCGACGAGGCCGTCGTAGGCGTGGTCGTGGTCGGTCATCGTGCATCCTCGAAGATTGTGGACGGCCGCGCGAGCGAGCCGGCCGGGTCACATGTGGGGAACGTTGTCGGGGATTTCGTAGAAGGTGGGGTGGCGGTAGACCTTGTCGCCACTGGGCGCGAAGTACGGATCCTTCTCGGACGGGCTGGATGCCGCGATCGAGTTCGCCTGCACCACCCAGATACTCACGCCTTCATTGCGCCTGGTGTACACGTCGCGGGCGTGCCTGAGCGCCATCTCGTCGTCGGCGGCATGCAGCGAACCGACATGGACGTGATTGAGTCCGCGCTTGCCGCGGAGGAATACCTCGTACAACGGCCAGTCGGCGCTGGTGGCTCGGTCGGCTGCATTCATCATGCGTTCTCCTTCGTGCTCGCCTGGCGGGCGAAGGCGGTGGCGGCCTCGCGTACCCAGGTACCGTTCTCGTGCGCGGCGCGGCGGTTGGTGATGCGCTCGATGCTCGACGCACCGTTCCCCGCAATCACCTGCATGAATTCGCTCCAGTCGGGTTCGCCGAAGTCGTGCGCACCGCGCTCGGCGTTCCATTTCAGGTCCGGGTCCGGGAATGTCACGCCCAGTGCCTCGGCCTGCGGTATCGACATGTCGACGAACCGCTGGCGGAGTTCGTCGTTCGTGTGTCGCTTGATGCGCCACTTCATCGACTGCTCCGAGTTCGGTGACCGGTCGTCCGGCGGGCCGAACATCATCAGGGCCGGCCACCACCAGCGGTTGACCGACTCCTGCACCATCTCGCGCTGGGCATCGGTGCCGCGCATCATCGTCATGAGCAGCTCGTAGCCCTGCCGCTGATGGAACGATTCCTCCTTGCACACACGGATCATCGCCCGCGCGTAGGGCCCGAAGGAACTGCGACACAACGGAACCTGATTGCAGATCGCGGCACCGTCGACGAGCCAACCGATCACGCCGACATCGGCGAAGGTCAGGGTCGGATAGTTGAAGATCGACGAGTACTTCTGCCGGCCGTCGAGCAGTTTCTCGGTGAGGTCGCCGCGGTCGGCGCCGAGTGTCTCCGCCGCGGAGTACAGATACAGGCCGTGCCCGGCCTCGTCCTGCACCTTCGCCGTCAGGATCGCCTTGCGGCGCAGTGACGGCGCCCGGGTGAGCCATGCGCCCTCGGGCTGCATGCCGATGATCTCGGAGTGCGCGTGCTGCGCGATCTGCCGGATCAGGGTCTTGCGGTAACCCTCGGGCATCCAGTCCCGCGGCTCGACTCGCAGGTCGGCCGAGATGGTCTCCTCAAAGTGGCTCTGGAGCTCATTTTCTGCAGTAGATGAGGTCATATGTCCTGCTTCTAATACCGAATGATCGGTTGGTGAGAGTATGCATGGAAGTGACGCGCGACACAAGCGCGCGGGCGCGGTCAGCGGCCTTCGAAGACCGGTGCGCGTTTGGCGAGGAAGGCGTCGACCGCGGCGCGATGATCCGCCGAGCGGCCCAGGTCCTCTTGCGCCTGGCGTTCACGCTCGAGCGCCTCGGTGAGGCCCGCGAACGACGCGGACACGAGGCGCTTCACGTGCACGTGGGCCGCAGTCGGTCCAGCCGCGAACTCAGCGGCCAGCGCCCGGGCCGCCTCGGCGAGGTCGGCGTCGGGCACGACCCGGTGGACCAGACCCCAGTCGAGGGCCTGGGCAGCCGAGAATTGGTCGCCGAGCATCAGCAGGCCCGTGGCACGGCTCGGACCGAGCATCTCGACCAGCGTGTGGCTCAATCCGGAATCGCCCGCCAGTCCGATCCCGGTGAAGGCGGTGGCGAACCTTGCGCTCTCCCCGGCGATGCGGATGTCTCCTGCCAACGCGATACCCAGCCCGGCCCCCACGCACGCCCCGTTGATCGCGACGACCACCGGTACGCGCACTGCGGCGAGCGCAGTGAGTAACGGGTTGTAGTGCGCGCCGACGGTATCCATCGCCCGTGCGGGGTCCGACGCCAGGCCCGCTGCATGTTCGGTGAGGTCCTGACCGACGCAGAAGTTCCTGCCCTCGGCCTCGAGGAAGAGCGCGCGCACCGTTCGGTCCGCGGCCACCGCCTCGACCGCAGCCGACAACCGTTCCTTCACTTCGCGATCGAGCGCGTTGGATGCGCCGGCGCGGCGCAGGGTGATCGTCGCCAGACCCGCAGTCGTGGTCAGCCCGACCGTCTCGATGCCGCTCATGGAATATGCCTCCTGTCAGTGGGGTACGGGCCCGAGCGTCGTCTCAGGACCACGTGAAGAAGCCTCGACCCGACTTGCGCCCGAGTTCGCCTCGCGCGACCTTCTCGCGGAGCAGAGCCGGTGGCCGGAAGCGTTCGCCGAGCGTGTCCGTCAGGTGCTCGGCGATGGCGAGTCGAACGTCCAGGCCCACGAGGTCGGTCGAACGTAGCGGACCCATAGGGTGCCGATATCCCAGTTCCATTGCACGATCGATGGACTCAGCGTCTGCGACACCTTCCTCGAGCATCCGGATCGCCTCGAGTCCGAGGCAGACACCGAGCCTGCTCGTTGCGAAGCCGGGCGAATCGTTGACGAGTACTCGGGACTTGCCGAGCTGGGAGACCCACTCGCACACCCGTGCCACGACGTCGGTGTCGGTCGAGGGAGTCCGAATGATCTCGACGAGCGTCGACGCCGGTACCGGATTGAAGAAGTGCATGCCGATCAGTCGACGGGGATCGTCCAGCGCCGCGCCGAGATCGGCGATCGAGATGGAGCTGGTGTTGGTCGCGATCACCGTTGTCGGATCGACGGTCTTCTCCACGAGGGTGAGCACGCCGAGCTTGAGCTGCAGGGATTCCGGGACGGCCTCGACCACGAGATCGAGTCCGGAGGGCAGCTCTTCCGGTGCGTCGACGAGCGACACGCGTCCGAGTATGGTCGCCGGATCGGATTCGCCGAGCCTTCCGCGTTCGTGGGCGCGGTCCAGTCCGTCCGAAACGCGGGTGAATGCCGCCTGTCGATCGCCGCTCTCGACGACAGTGACGGTGGAACCGAGTGTCGCGAACACCTGCGTGATTCCGGCGCCCATTCGTCCACCGCCGACGACACCGACACGGCCGGGGATTGTGCTCGTCATTTCTTCTTCTCCAGAAAGGCCGTCATGCGGTCGTGTTTGTCCCGGCTCTCGAACAACACCGCCTGCGCGATGTCGTCGGCGAAGGGGTGGGATCCGGGTGCGTCGGCGATCAGCTTGCTGAGCCGGAGCGCGAGTGGTGCGGAGCGGTTGATGCAATCGACGATGTCGTGCGCGGCGGCAACGTGTTCGTCCGGGGGGACGACGCTGATCACGAGCCCGCAACGTAGCGCCGCCGCCGCGTCGAGGTTTCGGCCGGCGAGGAGCACCTGCTTGGCGATCGACGTGCCGACCAGTTCCTGCAGGCGATAGCTGGCGCCGGCAGCGGCCATGATGCCGAGACCCGGCTCGGGGTTGCCGAACACCGCGGTGTCCGTTGCGACCCGGATGTCGCAGGCGTACGACAGTTCCGCGCCGCCGCCGAGCGCGAATCCGCTCACCGCCGCAACTGTGGGCATCGGCAGCCCTGCGACGCGATCGAAGAGATTGCGATTGATACCCGCGAGCGCCTCGTCCCGACCCCGCTCCCGTAGCTCCGCGATGTCGGCCCCAGCCGCGAAGTGATCACCGGATCCGCTGATCAGCAGCGGCTTCGGCGCGTCCTCGAGAAGCGCGCATACCTGGTACAGCTCGGAGATCATTTCGGCGTTGATCGCGTTTCGCTGCTGCGGACGATGGAGAGTGACCACCATCCGGTCAGCCCGATCGTCGATCGTCAGGGTGTTCACGGCGCCTCACTCGCTAGGGGGATCCAGGCGAGGGTCCGGCCTGAGCACTCGTGTGGGATGCGGGCTCCGCGCATCAGGATTGCTTGCACCACTTTCGTCTCCTTCGCAGCGTGCTGGTGTCCATTAATAACCGAACCTTCGGTCGGTACGCAAGGGTTCGAGCGATTCGGTCGAGTTCTGCAAGGGTGGTCGGAATTCGTCTTCTACCTTGACAATCCGACGGTATTCCGGCGATCCTAATTACCGACCGAACGTACGGTGAGAAGAGGTTGTCGTGAGCAGGTTAGTGCAAAGTTACGTGGCCGGGAGCTGGTACACGGCACCCGATGCCGGAACGCCGCTGCTGAGCGCAGTCGACGGTTCCGAGGTGGCGCGCATCTCGTCGACCGGGCTCGACGTTGCCAGGATGGTGACGTATGCCCGTGCGGTCGGTGGGCCCGCCCTGGCCGAACTGACCTTCCACGAGCGCGCCGCAGCGCTGAAGGCGCTGGCCCTGACGCTCATGGCCGGCAAGGACGAGTTCTACGAACTGTCCACTGCCACCGGCGCGACGCGACGCGACTCTGGTGTCGACATCGACGGCGGCTTCGGAACTCTCCTGAGCTACGCGAGCAAAGCACGGCGCGAACTGCCGAACGACACCGTCCACCTCGACGGGCCCCACGAGCAACTCGGCAAGGCGGGGACGTTCCTCGGCCAGCATGTCTACACCTCGCGTCGCGGTGTCGCCGTCCAGATCAACGCATTCAACTTCCCCGTGTGGGGGTTCCTCGAGAAGCTGGCGCCGGCATTCATCGCCGGAGTGCCGTCGATCGTCAAACCGGCAAGTCAGACGGCCTATCTCACCGAACTGGTGTTCCGCCGCATCATCGAGTCCGGAGTGCTACCGGAAGGGTCGGTCCAGCTGCTCTCGGGCAGCGCGGGCGATCTGCTCGACCACCTCGGTGGGCAGGACTCGGTCGCGTTCACCGGATCCGCCGACACCGCGGCAAGGCTGCGGGCCCATCCGAGGGTTGTCTCAGAAGGTGTGCACTTCAATGCCGAGGCGGATTCGCTCAACGCCTCCATTCTCGGTGCGGACGTCGAACCCCGCAGTGAGGAGTTCGATCTCTACGTCAGGCAACTCGTCACGGAGATGACAGTGAAGGCCGGCCAGAAGTGCACCGCGATCCGCCGTGCATTCGTTCCGTCGGGCCTGGTCGACGAGGTGGTCGAGGCCGCGCGTGGCCGCCTCGCGCGGGTCGTGGTCGGCGCCCCCGACACCGAGGGAGTCACCATGGGCCCCCTGGCGAGCATCGAGCAGCGCGACGAGGTCTTGAAAGCGCTTCGTGGACTGACGAAGTCTGCGGAGATCGTGGTGGGGGACCTGGAGGACTTCGCCGTCGTGGGAGCGGACCGGTCGACCGGCGCGTTCCTGCCCCCGATCCTGCTGCGCTGTGACGACAAGACTGCCGACGAGCCGCACGACATCGAGGCGTTCGGTCCGGTGAGTACGGTGATCGGATACGACGGCACCGACGAGCTGCTCGAACTCGCGGCCCGCGGCAAGGGCAGTCTGGTCGCTTCCCTCGTCACCCGCGAATCCGGGCTCGCCCGCGACATCGTGCTGGGGCTGGCGCCCTTCCATGGACGCGTCCTCGTTCTCAACCGGGATGATGCGCGGGAATCGACCGGGCACGGCTCGCCGCTGCCCGTGCTCGTGCACGGCGGCCCGGGCCGCGCCGGCGGCGGTGAGGAACTCGGTGGCATCCGCGGAGTCCTGCACCACATGCAGCGCACCGCGATCCAGGCGACCCCCGACATCCTGACCGCAGTCGGCAACCGTTGGGTTCCCGGATCACGGCGAGCCGACGAGGGTGTCCATCCGTTCCGGAAGAATCTGGCGGAGCTGCGGATCGGGGACACGGTTGTCGGAGGACCGCGGCAGGTCACACTGGCGGACATCGACCATTTCGCGGAGTTCACCGGCGACACCTTCTATGCGCACACCGATCCCGCTGCCGCGGCGGCGAACCCCCTCTTCGGCGGCATCGTCGCGCACGGCTACCTCGTGGTCTCGCTCGCGGCCGGGCTTTTCGTCGAGCCGAACCCGGGGCCTGTCCTCGCGAACTTCGGCGTCGACAGCCTCCGCTTCCTGACTCCGGTGAAGGCGGGCGACAGTCTGACCGTGACGTTGACGGCGAAGCTGATCACACCGCGCAGTAGCGCCGACTACGGCGAGGTGCGGTGGGACGCTGTGGTCGCGAATCAGAACGGCGACGCCGTAGCGACCTACGACGTCCTCACCCTCGTCGCCAAGGGAGCGTCCGACGATGGAGGGCTCTGACATGGGGTTCAAGGTGGTGGTCTGTTACGGTCATCCCAAGGATCCCGAGGCCTTCGACGCCCACTATCGCGCCACGCACATCCCGTTGGCGCGGAGGATCCCCGGCCTGTCGGGCTACACCTGGGGGAAATGCAGCGCGCTCGACGGCGGCAGCCCCGCCTACTATTCGATTGCGTCGCTGTGCTTCCCCGATGCCGAGACCATGCACGCCGGACTGGCGTCGAAGGAGATGCGGGAAGCAGGCAGGGACGTTCGCAACTTCGCCACCGGAGGGGTGACGATGTTCACCCAGGAAGTGGAACCGCTCCACTGTCCGACGGGAGAAGCATGACCATCGAATACCGTTCGGCGCAAGAGATGTTCGATGCCGATGTGGCATCGAAGGCGCTCGGGATCGAGCTTCGGGAACTGGCCCCAGGCCGCGCAGTCGCATCGATGACGGTCGGCGAGACGATGGTGAACGGGCACGGAATCACGCACGGTGGATTGGTCTTCGCCCTGGCGGACACAGCATTTGCGCTTGCGTGCAACGGATACGGTGAGCCTGCGGTCGCCGCGCGGGCGGATATTCGGTTCCTTGCGCCCACACGTCTGGGTGACGAGCTCGTCGCGCAGGCAGTCGAGCGGGAACGCTACGGCCGCAATGGTATCTACGACGTCACTGTGCGTGTTCGGGACAGGGTCGTTGCCGAGTTTCGGGGCGACAGCCGGTCTCTCGCACGCTCTCGCTGAGCCGGTTCCCCGGCCGAGGACCGCGACACAGGCGTGCACCCGCCACGGCGGGGGCGGAGCTGTGACGGGTGCACGGCCTGCGCGAGACCGATCAGACCTGCAGGCCCGCCTCGATCTCGAAGTTGATGGAGATCCTGTCGCCGACCACGGCGCGGGGCGAGGAGTTCGGTGAAGTGGGAGGTCTACCAGCCGAAGCGACCACGGCGGACGCGGGTGCCGGGGTGAAACACCCCGGCACCGCGCCACGCCATGTGGTGGGCGTCCCGCCCCAACGAAGGACCGCCCGTGCAGGTACTCGCTTTCCCGACTGACCCGGCGTGTATCCAACGCGCTTCGTCGGGGCGTCGGAACCGGTTCGGACTCACCCGCGGCCTACCGCGCCGTGGACACGGGCCACCTCGTCACCCCGCTGGACGGTGACGAGCAGAAGAACGTGTTCGTGCCGGTCAGCGCGTGAACCGACGATCGGGAGCCGGGTGAGGCGTTGCGGAGGGCCAGAAGACACACGGGCGTCAGCCCTTCTTGGCCGTGAGCCTGGCGATGTTGGCATGGAAATCGGCGCTCTGGAACGTGAGGTCCTCGGCGGTCATCGCGTAGTCGAGGCTCGCGAGGATCGCGCGCTCGAGGTGGATGTTCACCAGCCGCTTGGTGCTCTCGACCGCCTTCTGCGGAAGCTCGGAGAGCTTCTTGGCAGCAGCCAGGGCCTCGGTGAGCGGGTCGGCGACGACATGGTTGGCGAGACCGAGCGCAAGGGCCCGTTCCGCCGGGATACGCGTGCCGAGGAGCGCGAACTCCTTGGTCTGCAACAGACTGATCTGCAGCGGCCACGTGAGCGGGCCACCATCGGCCGCGACCAGCCCGACCTGCACGTGCGGATCGGCGAGGTACGCGTTCTCCGCCATGTACACGATGTCGCTGAGCGCCACCAGGCTGCAGCCCAGGCCGACGGCCGGCCCGTTGACGGCCGCGACCACGGGAATCCGGCAGCGCGCCATGCCGATCACCAGCTCGCGACCGTCCGCGATCGTCTTGGCACGCAGATCCTCGTCCTGCGCCAGCTCCGCGAGATACGCGAAGTCGCCACCCGCGGAGAACGCCTTACCGGCACCGGTGATCACCGCCGCACGCGCGGTGCGGTCCGCCGTCAGTTGCGGCCACAGCTGCGCGAGCCCGTGGTGCAGGTCGTCGTTGACGGCGTTCAGCGCGTCCGGCCGGTTCAGCGTGATGATGCGCAGCGAACCGTCCGCGCGGACGTCGATCTCTTCCGGCATGTCGTACATGTCAAACTCCCAATCCGAGGATGCGCGAGGCCACGATGTTCTTCTGGATCTGCGACGTGCCGCCCATGACGGACTGCGCGCGGCTGTACATGTACGCGCCGAACATCTCGGTGTCGCGAGTCCCGGCCTCCGACAGCGCCGCATGCCCCACCGACTGTTCGACCCATGTCATGAGCAGCTTGTCGAGCGAGCCTTCCGAGCCGTGGACGAGGCCGTCGAGCTGTTCGGACAACCGGCGGCGCACGTGCAACCGCAGCATCTCCGACTGCACTGCCGCCCAAGCCAGTTCGTCGGACGGCGGGCCGTCGGACCGGGCCGCGAGTTCACGGACGGTCTTGGCGTAGCGCGCCGCGAACCCGAGCGTGGACGGTTCCCGCTCGTGCCCGACCACCGTCATGGCCAGCTTCCAACCCTCGCCGGGATTGCCGACCATCCGGGACGCCGGCACGCGGGCACCGTCGAACAGCACCTGCCCGAATTCCTTGGTGACACCGCTGATCATCTTCAGCGGTCGCTGTTCGATCCCGTCCTGATGCATGTCGACGATGAACGCCGAAATGCCCTTGTGCCGCGGCTTGTCCGGTTCGGTGCGGGCGAGCAGCAGGCACCAGTCGGCGACGTCGGAATAGCTGGTCCAGATCTTGTGCCCGTGGATGACGTACTCGTCGCCCTCGCGGGTCGCGGTCGTCGTCAGCGACGCCAGGTCCGATCCGGCTCCCGGTTCGCTGAAGCCCTGACACCAGCGTTCGGTGCCGTTGATCATGCCGGGCAGGAACTCCTGCTGCAGTTCCTTGCTGCCGTGGTGGCCGAGACCGATCACCAGGTAGCCCAGGCTCGGGCGGGCCGGCGCACCGGCGATCGCGAGTTCCTCGTCGAGGATGACGTCGTACACCGGCGGCAGGTCCTGCCCACCGAACTCGTTGGGCCACGACAGCCCGAAGAAGCCGGCGCTGTACAACGCGCGATGCCACTCGGGCTGTTTCGCCCAGTACTCGTCGCCCGACGTCGGGAATTGCTTGGCCGTGGTCGCGAGCCAGGACCTCAGACGGTCGCGGAACGCGGCTTCCTCCGGCGAATCACGAAACTCCAAGATCGATCTCCTTCAGGCTCACGGGGAACAGTTCGATGGACGCCAGGGCCCGCCGCAGGTAGACGTGCGCGAGGCACTCCCAGGTGTTGCCGATGCCGCCGTGCACCTGGATCGAGGTCTCACAGATCGCGAGAGCGGCACGGGCACAATAGATCTTCGCGACCTTGCCGGCCTGGATCGCGGCGGCCGTGTCGAGTTCGTCCACGGCCCATGCCGCGTGCCGCAGCACGCTGATCGACCCCTCGATCAGCGCCCGGCTCTCGGCCAGCATGTTCGCGACCGCCTGGTACGACCCGATGGTGTGACCGTACTGCTCGCGCATCTTCGCGTACTCGACGGCGAGGTCGTGCACGCCGCGGGACGTGCCGAGGAGGTCCGCGGTGGTCGCGACGAGGGCCAGCGCGTACCAGCGGTCGGCGTCCTCGGCGGACAGTTCACCGAGCGGCTCGCCCGGCTCGCCCAGTTCCGCAAAGCGGCGGGTCAGATCCGCGGCGGCGATACCGGAACCGACCGGCGCCGCACGGATCTTCCTGTCCTGCAGAACAACCGCGTGGTCGAGGCCGCGTGCGTCGACGGCCTCACCCCCGACACCGACAGCCCACGGGGACTGGTCGTCGCCGAGGTGGCGGCGCAGGTCGTCGGCGAGGACCGGGCCGAGGAACGGCACGTCGACGAGACCGCGACCGAACTCCTCCGCGACGATCGCGACCTCGACACCGGACGCACCGTCGGAGCGGAGAGCGCGCCACCCGGTCGTGTCGACCGCCTTCTCGAGCCGGGCGACACGGCTGTCGTCGTCGAGATCCAGGACCGAGCCCGGTCCGAGGTCGTCGGCCAGTTTCGCTGCCGCATCACGTAATTGTCGTTGTTCACTCGTCAGACGGACGTCCATGGCGCTCCTTGAGTACTCGGCGCAACACCTTGCCGGAGGGCAGGCGAGGGATTTCGGGGACGAACAGGATCCGGCTCGGGCGTTTGTAGGACGCCAGCCGGTCGCCGACCAGGGCGATCAATTCGGCTTCGGTGACGGGGGTTCCGGTCACGACCGCAGCGATGACGGCCTCGCCGGTCACCGGGTCGGGCACGCCGAACACGGCACAGTCGGCGACGTCGGGGTGCCCGTGCAGCACGCTCTCGACCTCGGCCGGCGCGACCTGGAATCCCTTGACCTTGATCATTTCCTTCGACCGGTCGGTGAGCCGCAGCCAGCCGTCCTCGTCGAGGTAGCCGACGTCGCCGGTGCGGTACCAGCCGTCGTCGAAGGCGTCCGGATTCGCGTCGGCGGGTAGATATCCGGCCATGAGGGACTCGGCGCGAACCTGGATCTCGCCGACACCGTTCGCCGGCAGGATCTCGCCGGTATCGAGCGAGACGACGCGCACACTCACGCCGGGGACGGGACGTCCGACGCTGTCCAGCCGCGCACCGTCGATCGGATTGCAGGCGATGACCGGGAGTTCGCTGGCGCCGTACGCCGGGACCCACCCGACCCCGGTGCGGCGGGTGACGATGTCGGCGATGCTCGCGGTGACCGGGGTTGCGCCCCACATGATGTAGCGCAGCGACGACAGGTCGTACGACTCGAGATCCGGATGCTGGGCGATCGCCAGGGCGATCGGCGCGACGGCCATCTCGACGGTGATCCCGTCGCTCTCGATGTGCCGGAGCATCAGGTCGATGTCGAAGCGGCGGTGCAGCCGGAGCCACGCGCCGACCTCCAGCGCGGTGACGATGTTGAGGATGCCCAGGATGTGTGAGGGCGGGGTGAGCACCTGCATCCGGTCCGCGGAGGTCAGTTGCAGCGCGTCGCGCCAGTGTGCGACGGCGGCGGCGAGGGAGCCGTGGGTGTGCCGGACGGCCTTGGGCATCCCGGTCGTGCCCGAGCTGAATACCAGCACCGCCTCCGCCGCCGGGTCGAGGCCGCCATTCGCTGCCTCGCCGGTCACCGGCGTGATCGGCTCGTCGAGGTTCAGCATGTCGGCCTGTTCGGCGAGGACGGGATGGTCGCCGACCGCGGCGATCGGGCGGGTCAGTTCGAGGGCATGCGCGACCTCGTCGTGCTTGTAAGCCGGGCTCAGCAGCACCACGGACGCTCCGAGCCGCCAGATCGCCTGCACGGCCACGACGAATTCCGGCCGGTTCGACGACATCAGCGCGACCCGGGTGCCCGCAGCGGCGCCGCGCTCGGCCAACTGCGTCGCCAGGCCGCACGCGAGTGCGTCGAGCTCGGCACGGCTGTACGCGCGGTCCTCGAACACCAGTGCGGTGGTCGCGTTCCGCGTCCGTCCGATCGTAGGGTCCGGCAACTTCGCCTCCTCTCGGGTGGTACTCGACATGGAGAAGATCCTATATCGTAGGTGAGAATATAATTCTCCATGCAGTAGAACAATCCCCGAGGAGGAGACGATCCATGGCGAGACCCCCTATGTTCCAGCACGCGCGGGTGACCCGGATCGTGAAGGAGACCGACGACGCCCGGTCGTTCGTGCTCGCTCCCCACGACGGACCGTTCACCTACCGCGCGGGGCAGTTCTGCAACTTCAAAGTCACCGTCGACGGCACCGAGTTGTACCGCTCGTACTCGATGTCCAGTGCTCCCGAGACCGACACCGAACTCATGGTCACCGTCAAACGCGTACCCGGTGGCAAGGTGTCGAACTGGTTGCTCGACAACGTCTCCGAGGGCGACGATCTGGAGATCAGCCGGCCCACCGGCACGTTCTGCCTGCGTGAGAGTCCCGAGCCGCTGCTCGGGTTCAGCGGGGGCAGCGGCATCACCCCGATCCTGTCGCTCGCCAAGTCCACACTGGCCACCACCGACCGTCCGGTCCGGCTGCTGTGCGCCGACCGCGATCACCCGTCGGCGATCTTCGAATCCGTCCTCGATGCGCTGGTCGCGCAGTACCCGGACCGCCTGACCGTCGTGCGTCACCTCGACGACGAGAAGGGCCTGCTCGACGCGGATGCCATCCGCGCGTTCGTCGGCACCGACGTCGGCGCGGACAGCTACCTGTGCGGCCCGGAGCCGTTCATGGATCTGATCGAGTCGACGCTGACCGGCCCGGGCCGCGTGTTCAGCGAGCGTTTCGGCGCTGCCCCCGCGGCTGCGGACCCCGCGACTGCGGGGGTATCGGACACCGATGCGGCGGCCGACGCGGACGAGGAAGAGGGCACCGTCACGATCTTCGTCGGACGCAAGAAGGGCACGGTGCCCCGCCAGAAGGGCGAGACCCTGCTCGAAAGCGCTCGGCGCGCGGGCCTGACGCCACCGTTCTTCTGCGAGATGGGCAACTGCGGCACCTGCATGGCGCAGGTGACCGAAGGTTGCGCGACCATGCGCACCAACGACGCACTCAGTGACGACGAGGTCGAGGAGGGCTATGTGCTCACGTGCCAGGCCGTGCCGGACACCCCGTCGATCAAGGTCAAGTACGAGTGACGAACAACCCGCCCCGTGCGCGTTTTTGGTAGCACCAGCTACCAAAACCGCGCACGGGCGACGGGGGTCAGGAGCGAGCCGGAAGTGCGCCGTGCTCACCGAGCCGCGGCGGCGCACCGTATTGCGGTTCGTAGCCGGCGACCTTGACGGGACTGCCGACGAGCCGGAAATCGCCCGCCGTGACGACGGATTCGGGGGTCTCCGCGAGCGCCTCCGGCAGGGACCGGACCGCAGCAGACGGCACACCGAGCGGCCGCAGCCGCGCTTCCCATCCGGCGGCGGTGTCGGTCGCGAGGACCGCGGTCACAGCGGCGAGGACCTCGTCGCGGTTCCGGGCCCGCTCGGCCATCGTCGTGAATCCGTCGATGCCCGCTTCCTTCGCGAACGACCGCCAGAATCCGTCGTGCGTGACGAACAGCGCGAGATAGCCCTCCGAAGTCGGAAAGAGTTGCGCCGGAACATAGTACGAGTGCGCCCCGTGCAGCATGCGGCGCGGTTCGGTGCCCTCGTTGAGGTAGGCGGAGGCGCGGTAGTTGAGCTGCGAGAGCATGACGTCGCGCAACGACACGTCGACCTGTCCGCCACGGCCCGAGACGATCTGGGCAAGCAGACCCAGGGCGGCGGTCAGACCGGTGGAGTTGTCCGCCGCCGAGTAGCCGGGCAGGGTCGGCGGACCGTCCGGGTCGCCGGTGAGCGACGCGACCCCGGTCAACGCCTGGATCACGTAGTCGAATGCCGGATCGTCACCGGAGTCGAGCCCGTAGCCGGTGAGTGCGACGCACACGATCTTGTCGTTCCACTTGCGCAGCGCGTCGTACGTCAGGCCGTACTTGCGGATCGCGGACGGCTTGAGATTGACCAGCAGGGCATGGGATTCGGCGGCGAGCTCCCCGAGCCGGCGTTGCCCCTCGTCGGTGCCGAGATCGAGGCAGATGCTGCGCTTGCCGCGGTTGAGGCTCGCGAAGTACGCGTCGCTGACCTGCCGCGAGAGGTCGCCGGTGGGCGGTTCCACCTTGGTGACCTCGGCGCCGAGATCGGCCAGCATCATCGTCGCGTACGGTCCGGCGAGGATGTGGCCGACCTCCAGGATCTTGATCCCCTCGAGCGGACCGGCACTCACCGCAGTTCCTTGACGAGTTCGGAGACGACATCGCGGGTGCGGTACTTGGAGGCGACGAGTTCGTCGCGGGTGTTGCCGATCGGCAGCAGCCGCATCGACAGGTCGGTGACACCGGCCTCCTCGTACCTGCGGAAGCCGGCGAGGATCGCGTCCTCGTCGCCGACGATGGCCATGTCGCCGATGTCCTTCGACTCGCCCTGTTCGAGGAGCCGCTGGTAGTTCGGTGAGATCTCGGCCTCGGCGAGGATCCGGTTGGCGCGTTCGCGGGCGATATCCACCTCCGACGGCGCGCACAGGCACACCGGGACGCCGGCGACGATCCGCGGATCGGGCCGGCCGGCCTCCGCGGCGGCCTTGGTGATGCGCGGTGCGATGTGCTCGCCGATGGCGCGTTCGTCGGCCATCCACAACACCGTGCCGTCGGCGCGCTCACCGGCGATCTTCAGCATGACCGGACCGAGCGCGGCGACGAGGACAGGCATCGGCGCCACCGGTGCGATGTCGAGCGGATTGTGCACCCTGAACGTGTCGTTCTCGACGTCGATCGAACCGGGCAGATTCTTCATCGCACCGAGCACCTCGAGGTAGTCCCGGGTGAACTTGGCGGGCTTCTCGTAGGGCAGACCGAGCATGTCCTGCACGATCCAGTGGTGCGACGGTCCGACACCGAGCGCGAGCCGGCCGCCGAGTGCGGCGTGTGTGGACAGCGCCTGGCGCACCAGGTGCACCGGATGCTGCGCCTGCAAGGGCACCACGGCGGTGCCGATCTCGATCCGCGAGGTGCGGACGCCCATCAGCGCGACCGCAGTCAATGCGTCGAAGTCCGTGGGGATCTGGGGCACCCACACGGTGTCGAGGCCGGCGGCTTCCGCCCACTCGACGTCCTTCAGCATCCGGTCGACCTTGCGAGCGGTGTCACCCTGTTCGGGCCCGACCATCACTCCGATCCGCACGATTCCTCCACGTTTGTCGAGATCCGGGTTCCCGCACGCCCGAGGGAGCGTCGCGGCGGTGAAATTGGGTGTGTTGCGGTCACGCCGGGTTGCCGGTGCCGGTCAGCTTGCGCACCTCGGTGACCAGGACGTCCAGCGGGGTGCTCGTGGGGAACACGGCCGCGGCGCCCGCGGAGAGCAGTTTCGGCACGTCGCCCTGCGGGATGGTGCCGCCGACGATCACCGCGATGTCGCCGGCGCCGGCGGCCTCGAGTGCCTCGACCGTGCGGGTGGTCAGTGCGATGTGCGCACCCGAGAGGATGCTCAGGCCGACGACCGCGACGTCCTCCTGCAGGGCGATCGAGACGATGTCCTCGATGCGCTGGCGGATGCCGGTATAGATGACCTCGAAACCGGCGTCGCGCAGGGCCCGCGCGACGATCTTGGCGCCACGGTCGTGGCCGTCGAGTCCGGGCTTGGCGACGAGGATGCGGGCGGTCATCAGAACACCACCGGCTGCTGGAACTCGCCCCACACGGCCTTGAGCGCGGAGACCATCTCGCCGACGGTGCAGTACGCGTTGGCGCAGTCGATCAGTTTGTGCATGATGTTGTCGGTTCCTTCCGCGGCGCGGGACAGGGCGGCGAGACTGGTGCGGACCAGCTCGGGATCGCGTTCGGCCTTGACCTTCGCGAGCCGCTTGAGCTGCAGTTCGCGACCTTCCGCGTCGAGCTCGTAGGTGCTGATCTCCGGTGGCGGTTCGTTCGAGGTGAACTTGTTGACACCGACGACCGTGCGCTCGCCCGCCTCGATGTCGAGGTGGAGCTTGTAGGCCTCGTCCGCGATGAGACCCTGCAGGTAGCCGTCCTCGATCGCGCGGACCATGCCACCGTGCTGCTCGAGATCCGTCATGATCTCGACGATCTTCTCCTCCGTCGCGTCCGTGAGGGCCTCGACGAAGTACGAACCACCGAGCGGATCGGCGACCCGCGCGACACCGGTCTCGTACGCGAGGATCTGCTGGGTGCGCAGCGCGAGCGTCGCCGACTCCTCGCTGGGCAGCGCGAACGGCTCGTCCCATGCGGCCGTGAACATCGACTGGACGCCGCCGAGCACCGAGGCCATCGACTCGTACGCGACGCGTACCAGATTGTTCTGGGCCTGCGGGGCGTACAACGACGCACCGCCGGCGACGCAGCCGAAGCGGAACATCGACGCCTTCTCCGTCTTCGCGCCGTAGCGTTCCCGCACGATGGTCGCCCAGCGGCGCCGTCCCGCACGGTATTTCGCGATCTCCTCGAAGAAGTCGCCGTGGGTGTAGAAGAAGAACGAGATCTGCGGGGCGAACTGGTCGATCGTCATGCGCCCGCGCTCGACGACGGTGTCGCAGTAGGTGACGCCGTCGGCGAGGGTGAACGCCATCTCCTGCACGGCGTTCGCGCCGGCGTCACGGAAGTGCGCGCCCGCCACCGAGATCGCGTTGAACCGCGGGACCTCCGCGGCGCAGAACTCGATGGTGTCGGCGATCAGCCGCAGCGACGGGTCGGGCGGCCAGATCCACGTTCCGCGTGAGGCGTATTCCTTGAGGATGTCGTTCTGGATCGTGCCGGTGAGCTTCTCTCGGGGGACACCGGACTTCTCCGCGGCGGCGACGTAGAACGCGAGCAGTATCGCGGCCGTGCCGTTGATGGTGAAGCTGGTGCTGATCTTGTCGAGTGGGATTCCGTCGAACAGGATCTCGGCGTCGGCGAGGGTGTCGACGGCGACGCCGACGCGGCCGACCTCCTCGCCGTATTCCGGGTCGTCGGAGTCGTACCCGCACTGCGTCGGCAGGTCGAGCGCGACGGACAACCCGGTGCCGCCCTGGTCCAGGAGATACCGGTAGCGCCGATTGGATTCCTCTGCGGTACCGAATCCCGAGTACTGGCGGAACGTCCACAGCCGACCTCGGTAGCCGGTCGCGAAGTTGCCGCGGGTGAAGGGGAACTCCCCCGGGGCGGGCGGTTCGACGTCCCGGTCGGCCGGTCCGTACACCGCATCCACGGGGATTCCCGACGAGGTCTCAGCGAAGTCGTTCACGCCGGATACGATACTTGCAGAAAATGAGAATGCCAATATCATCAGCGAGAACGCTGCGTGTGAACCACCGATTGCAGGGAGAACGATGTCGAGCCAGCCCAATGCACTGTCCGACCGCACCATGGTGATCTCCGGTGCCAGCCGTGGAATCGGCCTGGCCATCGCGGTCGCCGCGGCGAAGCAGGGCGCCAACGTCGTTCTGCTCGCCAAGACCGCCGAACCCCACCCGAAACTGCAGGGCACCGTCCACACCGCGGTCGCGGACATCGAAGCGGCCGGCGGCAAGGCCGTCGCCGTGGTCGGGGACGTCCGCAACGAGGACGACGTCCAGCGCCTGATCGACACGGCAGTCGACCGGTTCGGCGGTGTCGACATCTGCGTGAACAACGCGAGCGCGATCGCGACCGGCTCCACCGAGGACCTGTCGGCCAAGCGTTACGACCTCATGCAGGAGATCAACTGCCGCGGCACCTTCCTCATGACGAAGGCCGCCGTTCCGCACCTGCGCAAGTCCGCGAACCCGCACGTACTCACCATCTCGCCGCCGGTCAACATGAACCCGTACTGGCTCGGGGTCCATCCCGCGTACACGCTGTCCAAGTACGGAATGTCACTGCTGACACTGGGTTTCGCCGCCGAGTACGCCGCGGAAGGCATCGCCGCGAACTGCCTGTGGCCGCAGACCTTCATCGCGACGTCCGCGGTCGCGAACATGCAGGACGGCACCACGCTCCTCTCGTCCTCGCGTAGCCCCGAGATCATGGCCGACGCTGCCGTCGAGATCCTCGCCCGCCCGGCCCGCGAGACCACCGGCCGCTGCTTCATCGATGCCGACGTGCTCACTGAGGCCGGGGTCACCGATCTGTCGCGCTACGGCGGCGGCGACCACCCGCAGATCGACCTGTTCCTCGACTGACGGAGCGACCCATGTACATCTGCCTGTGTCACGGCGTCACCGGCGACCTCGTGAACGAGATCGTGAACCGCGGTGCGCGCAGTTCGAAGGAGATCGCCGCGGCCTGCGGGGCGGGGTCGGACTGCGGGCGGTGCCGGCGGACCGTACGCGCGATCATCGCCCAGCACAGCGCGA
>NZ_BCXI01000030.1 GCF_001895025.1 Rhodococcus zopfii NBRC 100606 = JCM 9919 | reverse complement strand
CCGGAACGCCAGGCCGTGGGACGCCGCCACCAGCGGGTGCGGCAGATCCTGCACACCCTGCCGGAGAGCGCTCAGGCCGCCATCCTCCAGAGCTACGACCAGGAAGAAGCCGCACACGTGGCGGCAGGAGTCCCGGCGGGGTACGACGCCCGTGAGGACGACACCCAGGTGATCCCCGTCTATCGCGACGATCAGCAGTACGGCCAGAAGTAGGAGAGCAGATGGGGGTCGGCAGTAGTTCGATCGTGCGTCCGGTACACGGTGCACTCACACAGGCCGGGAACATCGTCGAACTGTTCGTCGACGTCGTGCGGAACACCTTCCGCCGCCCGTTCCAGTTCCGGGAGTTCATCGAGCAGGCGTGGTTCATCGCGAGCGTCACGATCCTGCCGACCGCTCTGGTCGCCATTCCGTTCGGGGCCGTCGTGTCCCTTCAGACCGGATCGCTGATCAAACAGCTCGGAGCCGAGTCGTTCACCGGCGCCGCCAGCGTGCTCGCGGTCATCCAGCAGGGCAGCCCGATCGTGACCGCCCTGCTGATCGCCGGCGCGGCCGGATCCGCCGTGACCGCCGATCTCGGCTCGCGGACGATCCGCGAGGAGATCGACGCCATGAAGGTGCTGGGCATCGACCCGGTCCAGCGTCTCGTCGTCCCGCGGGTCCTCGCCATGATCCTGGTGGCGGTGCTGCTCAACGGGCTCGTCTCGGTCGTCGGCATCACCGGTGGCTACTTCTTCAACGTCATCCTGCAGGGCGGAACCCCGGGTGCCTACCTGGCCTCGTTCTCGGCGCTCGCCCAGTTGCCCGACCTGTACGTCGCCGAACTCAAGGCGGCCGTCTTCGGTCTCATCGCCGGAGTCATCGCCGCGTACAAGGGTCTCCACCCCGGCGCCGGCCCGAAGGGCGTCGGGGAAGCCGTCAATCAGACTGTCGTCATCACGTTCCTACTGCTGTTCTTCGCGAACCTGATCTTGACGATGGTGTACCTGCAGATCGTGCCTGCGAAGGGATCCTGAAGCGATGACGATTGCGAAAGGCCGCGGGGATCTCTTCCTGCTTCGCGGCAGGCGGGTGCTGCGCGCACCACTGAACGTCCTGGATCGCGCGGGCGACCAGATGTCGTTCTACGCTCGCGCGGTCGCGTGGACTCCGAAGACGATCGTGCACTATCGCAAGGAGGTGCTGCGGCTGCTCGCCGAGGTCACCTTCGGCAGCGGTGCGCTCGCCGTCATCGGCGGCACCATCGGCGTCATCGCGATGATGTCCGGCTTCACCGGTGTCGTCGTCGGACTGCAGGGTTACGCCGCGCTCGAGCAGCTCGGATCGTCCGTGCTGACGGGCTTCCTGTCCGCCTACGTCAACACCCGGGAGATCGCCCCCATCGTGGCGGCGCTCGCGCTGTCCGCGACCGTCGGATGTGGCTTCACCGCACAGCTCGGCGCCATGCGCATCAGTGAGGAGATCGACGCGCTCGAAGTGATGGCGGTGCCGTCGGTGCCGTTCCTGGTCACCTCCCGGATGATCGCCGGCTTCGTCGCCGTCATCCCGCTGTACATCATCGGCCTCCTCGCCGCCTACCTGGCGACACGGGTGATCAGCACCGTGTTCAACGGCCAGTCGTCCGGTTCGTACGACCACTACTTCTATCTGTTCCTGCCACCGGAGGACGTGCTCTATTCGTTCGCGAAAGTGCTGATCTTCGCGTTCGTGCTGATCCTCATCCACTGCTACTACGGCTTCCACGCCAGCGGTGGCCCGGCGGGTGTGGGCGTCGCGGTGGGCCGGGCGGTCCGCACCGCCATCGTCACCATCGCCGTTCTCGATTTCTTCCTCAGCCTCGCGATCTGGGGCACGACGACGACGGTGAGGGTCGCCGGATGATCGAGACTCCCTCGGCGCTCCGCCGTCGCGTGCTGGGTATGGTCTTCTTCCTGGTCCTGGCGCTGTTCCTCGGCGGAACCATCGCGATGTACAACAAGACCTTCACGAAGGTCGTCGCCGTCGACCTGGTCACCGACAGCGTCGGCAACGCGCTGCCGCACAACGCCGACGTCAAGGTTCGCGGCATGATCGTCGGCGAGGTGCGTTCGACGTCGATCGACGACGGTGAGGTCACCGCCCATCTGGCGATCGACCCGGACAAAGCCGAGCTGATCCCGGCGAACTCGACGGCCCAGCTGCTGCCGAAGACACTGTTCGGTGAGCGTTACGTCGCGCTGCTGTTGCCCGACGACCCGGCTCGCCCGCTCGCCGCCGGCGACGTGCTGGTCCAGGACACCAGCGAGAAGACCGTCGAGCTCGGGGAGGTCCTCGACGGGCTCCTCCCGCTGCTGCAGGCCATTCCGCCGGAGGATCTCGCCGGCACCCTCGGTGCGCTCGCGCAGGGCCTGAGCGGTCGCGGGGAGACACTCGGCCGGACCGTCGACCACCTCGAGCAGATTTTCCGTGAGGTCGGCGCGGAACTGCCGACCCTCCAGGAGGATCTGCGCGGTCTCGCGGACTTCTCCCAGACCTATGCGGAGGCGGCACCGGATCTGGTGAACGCGCTGAACAACCTGCGGACCACCGGAAACACCGTCGTCGAGCAGCAGAACCAGATCGCGACGCTGCTGGTGTCCGCGACCGGAGCGACGTCCGCGACCGCGGGCCTGCTGGAGACGAACGCCTCCTCGATCATCAGCATTTCCGCGGACTCGAAGGAGGCGCTGCAACTGCTGGCGCGGTACTCACCGTCCTTCCCGTGCATGCTCGAGGGCTTCGCCGACGCCGCCCCGGCCGCGGCCGGTGTCCTCGCCGCCGACGATCCGTTCCCTGGCGTGCGTGCGAACATCCAGTTCACGAATCCGAAGGGCCGGTACCTGCCGAACCAGGACGAACCGCGACTGCTCGACGACCGTGGGCCGGCCTGCTACGACAGCGTCACCGCCCCCGGCCGACAGTTCCCGCAGTACCCGGGCGGATCGATCAACGACGGTTCCTACCAGGTTCCGTCTCGTAACCCCGGCCCCGAAACCATCCCGTACTTCCCGGCTCCGGAAGGTTCCGGTGTTCCGGACGACGTCGGCCGCATCATCGGCACCGTGCCGGTGTCCTACACGGGTTCGGCCGCCGAACAGGAAACGCTCGACATGATCTACGGAGCCGCCTCGGGCCTCGAGCCCGGCGAGGTGCCACGGTGGACGACCCAGCTGGGTGCGCCGGCAATGCGGGGAGCGGAGGTGAGCTTCGAATGAGGGGACTGACAGCGCCTCTGGTCAAACTGATCGTCTTCGCGGTCGTCACGATCGTCGCGACCGGAGTGCTCGCGGCGACCATCGCCAGCATCGGTGGTGGCGGGGGCAAGAAGTACCACGCGATCTTCTCCGACGTCACCTCGCTCAACGAGGGTGACGAGGTGCGCATCGCCGGCGTTCGGGTCGGAGAGGTCCAGAACATCTCGATCGTCGACGAGCGCGACGCCGAAGTGACGTTCACCGTCCAGGATCGCGACTACCTGCCCGCATCGACGACCGCGACGATCCGGTATCGGAACCTCGTCGGTCAGCGATACATCGCGCTCGGGCAGGGCGAGGGCGAGCAGGGGGAGAAGCTGAACCCCGGCGAGACGATTCCGCTCGAGCGCACCAAGCCCGCGGTGAACCTGACCACGCTGTTCAACGGCTTCCGGCCGCTGTTCCAGACACTGTCCGCAGACGATGTGAACAAGCTGTCCTACCAGATCGTCCAGGTGTTCCAGGGCGAATCGGGCACCATCGCCGACCTGGTGCGCAACACCGCGTCGCTGACCAACACGATCGCCGACAAGGATGCGGTGATCGGTGCGGTGATCGACAACCTCAACACGGTGCTCACCACGGTCAACGAGCGCGACGAGGAGCTCGATTCGCTGCTCGTGAATACCCAGGCGCTGGTCAGCGGCCTGGCCGCGGATCGGGAGACGGTCGGTTCCGCGGTGCAGTCCGTCGCGGGCCTGACGGATGCGGTTGCCGACGTGCTCGAGCCGACCCGCCCGGCGATCACCCAGTCGATCACCGCGGTGAACCAGCTCGCGGGCAACCTGAACGCCAACAGCGACGCGCTCGACCAGGTGCTCGAGACGTTGCCCGTCAAGCTCGAGAAGCTCGGCCGGGTCGCGAGCTTCGGCTCGTGGTTCCAGTTCTACCTGTGCGGCATCGACATCATCGCCGGTCCGGGTTCGGTTCCGTATCTGAACCTGCCGACCGGGTTGCCCACGGTGAACCAGCCGATCTACACCAACGCCGCGAAGCGGTGCACACAGGACGGGATGCAGGAGTTGCAGGGACGATGAGTACACGTCGCAGTCCGGCAGCGGCCGGAGCCCTGGGCATTCTGGTGATCCTGCTGGCGACGCTGTCCGCGTTCTTCCTGGATTCGCTGCCGATCATCGGTGCCGGTGCCACCTACAAGGCCGAGTTCAGCGAAGCGGCTGGCCTCAAGCCCACCAACGAGGTGCGCATCGCCGGCGTCAAGGTCGGTCAGGTCACCGGGATCGAGCTGGAGGGCGACCGGGTCGTCGTCGAGTTCAAGGTCAAGGACGCGTGGATCGGCGACGATACGTCGGCGTCGATCCAGATCAAGACGATCCTCGGGCAGAAGTACCTCGCGCTCGAACCCCGCGGAAGCGACGTGCTCGACCCGTCGGACGCGATTCCGCTCGACCGCACGGTGGCGCCGTACGACGTGATCCAGGCGTTCTCGTCCGCCGCCACCACCCTCGGCGACATCGACTCCGAGCAGCTGGCCTCCAGCTTCGATGCGTTGTCCGAGGCGTTCTCGGAAACACCCGAGGACGTGCGTGCCGCGCTCGACGGGGTGAGCCGGATCTCGGAGACGATTGCCAGCCGCGACCAGGAGCTGAAGAAGCTTCTCGACGCGACCGGGCAGACCTCGCAGATCCTCGCCGACCGCAACGCCGAGTTCAACCAGCTCATCAGCGACGGCGCGCTGCTGATCGCGGAGCTGAACAACCGGCGGCAGGCGATCTCGCAACTGCTCGACGGTACGAAGCGGATGTCGACGGAGCTCAGCGGTCTCGTCCAGGAGAACGAGGAGCAGTTCGGTCCCGCACTCGAACAACTCCGCGGGGTCGTGCAGGTGCTGCAGGACAACAACGACAACCTCGATCGCGCGTTCCAGCTGTACGAGCCGTTCGTCCGTCTGTACACGAACGTCGTCGGCAACGGTCGCTGGTTCGACCAGGTCGTCGTGAACCTCACCCCGCCGGGGCTCCCGGAAATTCCGGGCTACCGCGAACCGGGCCGCACGCTGGAAGGGGGTAACTGATGGCGCACGCCGAGAATGGGGACGACACTCGCCGGAACGGGCGCGCGGCAGTCCTGATCGCCCTGGTGGCGGCCCTGGTGGCGGCGCTTGCCGCCGGTGGCTGGTACGCGTACCAACGCGTCGGGACGACCGAGATCACCGCGTACTTCGACAAGGCCGTCGGCATCTACGAGGGGTCCGATGTCCGGGTGCTGGGCGTCGAGGTCGGCCAGGTCCTGTCGGTCGAACCGCAGGGCGATCTCGTGGAGGTGCGGATGCGGGTCGACCGCGGTGTGGATATCCCGGCCGATGCGCGGGCCGCGCAGATCACGCCGTCGGTCGTCGCCGACCGGTACGTGCAGCTCGCGCCCGCCTACACGGGCGGCGACACGATGGAGAGCGGTGCGGTGATCCCGCGCGAGCGCACGGCCACCCCCGTCGAGGTCGACGAGCTGTACGCCAGCATCGACGAACTGTCGCGAGCGCTGGGACCGGACGGCGCGAACAGGGACGGTGCGCTGTCGCGGTTCGTCGAGGTCGGCGCGGAGAACCTCACGGGCAACGGTGACGCGCTCGGCCGCAGTATCGATCAGCTGTCCGCGGCGTCGCGCACGCTGAACTCCTCGCGCGACGACCTGTTCGGCACCGTGGAGAATCTGCAGGTGTTCGTGAGCGCGCTCGCCGCGAACGACGAGCAGGTGCGGCAGTTCAACAGCCAGCTCGCCGAATTGTCCGGCTTTCTCGTCGGGGAGCGGGAGGATCTCGGTCTGGCGTTGAACCAGTTGTCCGTGACGCTGGGAGAGGTCGCGTCGTTCGTGCAGGACAACCAGGCGATCCTGAAGGACAACGTCGACGCGCTCGTGCCGATCACACAGACGCTCGCGGACCGCCGGAATTCGTTGATCAACTCGCTGACGTTGCTGCCGCTCGCGGTGAGCAACCTCGTCAATTCGTACGACGCGGAGGCCGGGGCGTTGTCGTCGCGGCTCGTGCTCACCGACCTCGAGGATCCGAACGCCGCGGTGTGCAAGCTGATCGATCTCGGAAAGCTGGTGCCGGGTGACGAACGGTTCGAGCAGCTCGGGCGGCAGATGCAGCCGCTCATCGATCGGTGCGGCGACATCATGGCGCAGGTGACCGCGGAGCAGAAGACGCCGGATCTGATCCTGCCGTTCGGCATCCTGAGCGGCGAGAACATTCAGCGCCAGGTGGTTCCGGGCACGGTGCCGGGCGTCGAATCGCAGCGACTGCAGCTCAGCGGAGAGGGGAGCGGTCAGTGACGCGCGCGAAATCGGCAATCCGCTCGGTGGCACCGAGACGTGCGGGTGCTCTAGCGGCGGGGATGTGCGTCGTGGCGGTGACGGTGGCCGGCTGCGGCGGCGTGTCCGATGTTCCGTTGCCGGGCGGTCCGGATATCGGAAGCGATCCGATGTACCTGACCATCGCGTTCGAGGACGTCCTGGATCTGGTGCCGCAATCCGCCGTGAAGGTGGACGGTGTGCCGGTCGGCCGCGTCGAGTCGATCTCCGTCGCCCCGGACGGCTGGACCGCAGATGTCGACGTCGTGGTGCAGTCGTCCGTGGATCTGCCGGCCAACGCGCTCGCGGAGGTGGAGCAGACCAGCATTCTCGGCGAGAAGTTCATCCAGTTGAGCTCGCCCCCCACGGACGCGTCGGCGCAGCGGCTCGCGGACGGCGATGTGATCCCCGTCGAGCGGACCCGCGCCGCAACCGAGATCGAACCCGTGCTGGGCGCGTTGTCGCTGCTGCTCAACGGCGGCGGTGTCGGGCAGCTCGCCCCGGTGATCAAGGAACTGTCGACCGCGTTCGACGGACGTGAGGGAACCACACGCAGCCTGCTTGAACAGGCGGATTTGCTCATCGCCGGACTCGAACAGCAGAAGAACGACATCACCCGCGCCCTGGACGGCCTGGACACACTGAGCACGAACGTCGCCGCGCAGACCGACCGCATTGCAGGCATCCTCGACGACCTCCCGGTCGCGACGGAGGTCCTCGAACAGCAACGCCCGCAGCTCGTCGAACTGCTCACCCAGCTCGATCGGCTCGGCACGGTCGGCACCGATGTGCTCGACCAGTCGAAGGACGATCTGATCGCGGACCTGCTGGCGTTGCGCCCGACGCTGCAGCAGCTCGCGTTCGCCGGTGACGACCTGATCAAGGCATTGCCGTTCATCCCGACCGTGCCGTTCCCGGATGGTGTCGAGAAGATCGCACTCGGAAGTTCGGTGAACCTGTTCCTCAGCGTCGATCTGCAGATCGGGGACGCGCTCGCGTCCCTCGGCGTGGGACAGGGCGACCCGGTCTACCGCGAACCCAAGTTCGGTAACCCCAAGCCGCTGGTCGACCCGTCGAATCCGTACTACAACGGCAACGGTCCGCGGCCGGGATGGCCGACGGTGTCGCTGCTGCCGATTCTGCCGACACCGACGCTGCCCGAAACGGTCGCGCTGCCGGGTCTGCCGGCGGGTGTGTCCCTGCCGGCAGGCGTCGCCGATCCCGGGGGCGACGGAGCCGCGCCGGCCGATCCGTTGGAGGGCCTGATGAACCAGCTCGGACTCGGGGGTGGCCGATGAGATCGCGCCTGATCAAAGCGCAGCTCGCGGTGTTCGTAGCGATCGCGCTGCTCGGTGTGCTGTTCGTCGGCGCCAGATACGTGCGCCTCGACAATCTGCTGGGATTCGGCCAGTACAGGGTGAACGCGCAGTTCGCGAACTCCGGTGGAGTGTTCCAGAACGCGGAGGTTACCTACCGCGGGGTCCCGGTCGGCCGAGTCGGCGGCCTGTCGCTCACCGCCGAGGGCATCAACGTCGAGCTCATGCTCGACAACGGCGGCCCGGACATTCCGGCGTCGGCGCGGGCCGTCGTCGCGAACCGCTCTGCGATCGGTGAGCAGTACGTCGACCTGCGGCCCGATACCGACGAAGGCCCGTTCCTGAAGGACGGGTCGATCATCGAGCAGGACCGCACCGAGGTTCCGATTCCCGTCGAGGACCTGCTGGTGAGCACGAACGACCTGGTGCGTTCGGTCCCGGTGGACGCGCTGCACACGGTCATCACGGAACTCGGCGACGCGTTCGACGGTCGCGGTGACGACCTTCAGGTGCTCGTCGACTCGCTCGCCGAACTCAGCGCCGCCGGAGTGGACTACCTGCCGCAGACGGTCACCCTCGTCCGGGACAGCGAAACCGTCCTGAACACGCAGTCGGCGCAGTCGTCCGCGATCCAGCAGTTCAGTTCGGATCTGGACCTCGTCGCGGCGCAGTTGCGCGACAGCGATCCGGATATCCGGCGCCTCATCGAAACGGGGCAGGCCGCCAGCGACCAGCTGTCCCAGCTGGTCGAGGACACCGGTCCCGGTCTGACCACCGATCTCACCAACCTCGCCCTGCTCGGCGACAAGCTCGCGCCGCAGGCGGTCGCGTTGCAGCCGCTGCTGGCGTTCCTGCCTGCGGTGGCGGGCAGCTCCGGGACGGTCGCGCCGGGTGACGGCACGGTCCGGCAGGGAATCGTCCTCGAGACGAACAACCCGCCGTCCTGCACGATCGGTTACGAGGGCACCTACGAGATCCTCGACGAGCTGCACCGGCAGAATCCGAACTTCGACGACACCCAGCAGGACTTCCCGTTCAACACGAACGCGTCGTGCGAAGTGCCGCAGGGCAGTGTCACGGGCGTGCGCAGCGCCAACCGGATCGTGTTCGCCGATCCGCTGACCCTCCAGCCGTGGGACTTCATCCCGAAGAAGGACCCGGACAAGTTGAACCTGAATCCGATCGCGACGCAGCTGGCGCCGCTGCTCGGCGTCACCCCGAAGTGAGAAGTGAGTAGGTTGTTGGAGTGAGCGAGGAGACCACAACCCGGCCGGCCGGTGACGGGCTTCGCACGGCGGGACTGGCGGTCGTCGCCGTCGTCACGCTGGTCGCGTTGGCCGCGGCGGTCTGGTTCGGAGTCGGCTGGGGGCGGTCGCTGTTCGTCGAACGGCCCACGGCGGACGCGCGGGACGCGGCGCTGTCCGGCGCGATGCAGGCGGCGATCAATCTGAACAGTGTCGACGCGGACAATGTCGACGAATCACTCGACAACATGCGTTCGTCGATCACCGGTGAGGCGCTGGTGAACGATCTGAACGCCACCGAACAGCAGATCCGCGAGCAGGTTGCCGCGACCGGTACCGGCATGGCGGCGAACGTTCTGTTCGGATCGCTGACGGCGCTGAACACCGACGACGACACCGCGCGTGCGCTCGTCGTGTTGTCGGTGACCACGACGACGCCGGCGAACTTCGTGAAGAACAAGGTGTCGGTCGAGGTTGCGGTCCGCAAGGACGGCGAGACGTGGAAGGCCGAGACGATCCAGCCGCTCGGCTCGGTCGAGCTCGAGTCCGGCGCGAATCCGGAGGCTGCTCCGGCGCCCGCGGAACCGACTGCACCCGCCGAAGGTGAGTGAGCCGATGAAGGAGTGTGTGTAGTGCCCCCGCAGCGACGCAACCCGGGGACCGGCGGTCCGCGCCGACGCCCGAAGATCGCCGGTACCGGCCGTCTGCAGGGCGCCGGGTCCGCGCAGCCGTCGTCTCCGGCGAATGACGCGACCGTGCCGGAACCCGAGGCGGTCGAACAGGCGGCCGGGGCCGCCGAACCCGACGAGACGGCGGTCGATCTGGCGAAGAAGGCCGAGCCCGCCGCCGAGACCGGGCCGGAGCCTGTCGAGGTCCCTGCCCCCGACGTCCCTGCCCCCGACGTCGCTGCAGCGTCCGGACCTGCGCAGCGCAACATGCGTCCACTCGTGTTCCTCGGTGTCGGCGCCGTCGCGCTGGGTGTGTTCGCGGTGCTGGCCGCATTCCAGCCCGGTGCGCAGGTCGAGAACCGGGCGTGGGTAGACGCCGCCGCGACCGAGGAGGTGCAGCGGGCCGCCACGCAAGCCATCGAGACGATGCACGGCTACAACTACGAGACGATCGACGACAACTTCGCTGCGATCCGCGAATTGCTGACGCCGCAGATGCAGGAACAGTTCGACAGGACCGCGGAGGTGACGAAGCGGGCCGCGGTGCAGACGCACACGGTCACGGAGGTCACGGTCACGCACATCGGGGTGTCGATGCTCGACGATTCGCGTGCGGAGGTGGCGGCGTACATCAACGTCAGTGCGACGGGGGACGGGATCGCCCAGGGGAGCGCTGCGGCGCCGCTGCTCGTGCGGATGGAGAACGTCGACGGACGCTGGCTGGTGTCGGAGCTGACCGACAGCTGACAGCCGGGGCAGTTTCGGTGCGGTCCGGGACGCTCTCGGAAATCGATCTCTTGACGCGGAGAGCGGCAGCGGTCACTCTATCGGTACGCCCGCGCGAACTCGCGAGAAGTCCGAGTTCCGGAGAGGGGCTTGCTTCAGGCACCCCTGTTGGACATCTGCCGTTTTTCGGTGTAGGTTAGGACTTTGCGCTGGCTGCCTCCTGTCCAAACCTCGTTCGCAAAGCCGGAAGTACCCCCTCGCGGGGTGTTCGCCGCCGGTCTTCGTGATGGGGCTGTCGTTCGGGTTGTGACCAGCCGAAACGCCCCACTGAAGAAGCAGGTACAGCGGCGGTCGCACCGGTTGGAGCGGCCCGCGTGAGGTGCTGGAAGGACGCATCTTGGCAGTCTCTAGCCAGACCAAGGCAGTTGCCGGAATCCCCGGAGCCCCGAAGAGAGTCTCGTTCGCGAAGATTCGCGAGCCGCTCGAAGTCCCAGGGCTCCTCGATATACAGACAGATTCCTTCGAATGGTTGATCGGCTCCGAGCGCTGGCGGGCGAAGGCTGCCGAACGTGGTGACGGCCCGGTCGTCGGCGGCCTCGAGGAGATCCTCACGGAACTCTCGCCGATCGAGGACTTCTCGGGTTCGATGTCCCTTTCCTTCTCCGACCCGCGCTTCGACGAGGTCAAGGCCTCCGTCGAGGAGTGCAAGGACAAGGACATGACGTACGCGGCCCCGCTGTTCGTCACGGCCGAGTTCATCAACAACAACACCGGCGAGATCAAGAGCCAGACGGTCTTCATGGGTGACTTCCCGATGATGACCGACAAGGGCACCTTCATCATCAACGGCACCGAGCGCGTCGTGGTGTCGCAGCTCGTGCGGTCCCCGGGTGTGTACTTCGACCGCAACGTCGACAAGAGCACCGAGAAGGACCTGCACAGCGTCAAGGTCATCCCGGGCCGTGGTGCGTGGCTCGAGTTCGACGTCGACAAGCGCGACACCGTCGGTGTCCGCATCGACCGCAAGCGCCGCCAGCCAGTCACCGTGCTGCTCAAGGCGCTCGGGTGGACGAACGAGCAGATCGTTCAGCGCTTCGGGTTCTCCGAGATCATGATGTCCACGCTCGAGAAGGACAACACGGCCGGTACCGACGAGGCCCTGCTCGACATCTACCGCAAGCTGCGTCCGGGCGAGCCGCCGACCAAGGAGTCCGCGCAGACCCTGCTGGAGAACCTGTTCTTCAAGGACAAGCGCTACGACCTGGCGCGCGTGGGTCGTTACAAGATCAACAAGAAGCTGGGCCTGAACAGCGGCCAGCCGATCGCGGCGTCCACCCTCACCGAGGAAGACATCGTCGCGACGATCGAGTACCTGGTGCGCCTGCACGCGGGTGAGACCGTGATGACCGCGCCCGAGGGCGTCGAGGTTCCGGTCGAGGTCGACGACATCGACCACTTCGGCAACCGTCGTCTGCGCACCGTCGGCGAGCTCATCCAGAACCAGATCCGTGTCGGCCTGTCCCGCATGGAGCGCGTGGTGCGCGAGCGCATGACCACGCAGGACGTCGAGGCGATCACGCCGCAGTCGCTGATCAACATCCGTCCCGTCGTGGCCGCGATCAAGGAGTTCTTCGGAACGTCCCAGCTGTCGCAGTTCATGGACCAGAACAACCCGCTCTCGGGTCTGACCCACAAGCGCCGCCTGTCCGCGCTGGGCCCCGGCGGTCTGTCTCGTGAGCGTGCCGGCCTCGAGGTCCGCGACGTCCACTCCTCGCACTACGGACGCATGTGCCCGATCGAGACGCCGGAAGGCCCGAACATCGGCCTGATCGGCTCGCTGTCGGTGTACGCGCGGGTCAACCCGTTCGGTTTCATCGAGACCCCGTACCGCAAGGTCGAGAACGGCATCGTCACCGACGAGGTCGTCTACCTGACCGCCGACGAGGAGGACCGCCACGTCGTGGCGCAGGCCAACTCGCCGATCGCTGCGGACGGCCACTTCGCCGAGGACCGCGTTCTCGTCCGCAAGAAGGGCGGCGAGATCGAGTACATCCCGGCCGGCGAGGTCGACTTCATGGACGTTTCGCCGCGTCAGATGGTCTCCGTCGCGACCGCGATGATCCCGTTCCTCGAGCACGACGACGCCAACCGTGCCCTGATGGGTGCGAACATGCAGCGTCAGGCGGTGCCGCTGGTCCGCAGCGAGTCGCCCGTCGTCGGTACCGGCATGGAGCTGCGTGCCGCCGTCGACGCCGGTGACGTCATCGTCACCGAGAAGTCCGGGGTGGTCGAGGAGGTGTCCGCCGACTTCATCACCGTGATGGCCGACGACGGCACCCGCAAGACGTACCGCCTGCGCAAGTTCGACCGCTCCAACCAGGGCACCTGCTCCAACCAGCGTCCGATCGTGGACGAGGGGCAGCGCGTCGAATCCGGCCAGGTCCTCGCCGACGGCCCCTGCACCCAGAACGGTGAGATGGCGCTCGGCAAGAACCTGCTCGTGGCGATCATGCCGTGGGAAGGCCACAACTACGAGGACGCGATCATCCTGTCGCAGCGCCTCGTGGAAGAGGACGTGCTCACCTCGATCCACATCGAGGAGCACGAGATCGACGCCCGCGACACCAAGCTCGGTGCCGAGGAGATCACCCGCGACATCCCGAACGTCTCCGACGAGGTCCTTGCCGACCTCGACGAGCGCGGCATCGTCCGTATCGGTGCCGAGGTCCGCGACGGCGACATCCTCGTCGGCAAGGTCACCCCGAAGGGCGAGACCGAGCTGACCCCCGAGGAGCGCCTGCTCCGCGCGATCTTCGGTGAGAAGGCCCGCGAGGTGCGCGACACGTCGCTCAAGGTGCCCCACGGCGAGACCGGCAAGGTCATCGGCGTCCGCGTGTTCTCGCGCGAGGACGACGACGATCTGCCCCCCGGTGTCAACGAGCTCGTCCGCGTGTACGTGGCGCAGAAGCGCAAGATCCAGGACGGCGACAAGCTCGCCGGCCGCCACGGCAACAAGGGCGTCATCGGCAAGATCCTCCCGCAGGAGGACATGCCGTTCCTGCCCGACGGCACCCCGGTCGACATCATCCTCAACACCCACGGTGTTCCGCGTCGTATGAACATCGGCCAGATCCTCGAGACGCATCTCGGCTGGATCGGCAAGGCCGGCTGGAACATCCAGGTCGCCGATGACGGCAGTCGTCCCGAGTGGGCGCAGAACCTGTCCGACGAGATGCTGGCGGCGGATCCGAACACCAACATCGCGACCCCGGTGTTCGACGGTGCCCGCGAGGACCAACTGACCGGTCTGCTCGGCTCGACCCTGCCGAACCGCGACGGTGAGGTCATGGTCGGTGCGAACGGCAAGGCGACGCTGTTCGACGGTCGTTCCGGCGAGCCGTTCCCGTACCCGGTGTCGGTCGGCTACATGTACATCATCAAGCTGCACCACCTGGTCGACGACAAGATCCACGCGCGTTCGACCGGTCCGTACTCGATGATCACCCAGCAGCCGCTCGGCGGTAAGGCCCAGTTCGGTGGCCAGCGCTTCGGTGAGATGGAGTGCTGGGCCATGCAGGCCTACGGTGCGGCGTACACGCTGCAGGAGCTCCTCACCATCAAGTCCGACGATGTCGTCGGTCGCGTGAAGGTGTACGAGGCGATCGTCAAGGGCGAGAACATCCCGGAGCCGGGTATCCCGGAGTCCTTCAAGGTTCTCCTGAAGGAACTCCAGTCGCTGTGCCTGAACGTCGAGGTGCTCTCGAGCGACGGCGCGGCCATCGCGATGGCCGACGGCGACGACGAGGACCTCGAGCGGGCGGCGGCCAACCTGGGCATCAACCTTTCCCGCAACGAGTCGGCCACGGTCGACGACCTCGCGAACTAGGAAGCCGACCCCGAGGGAGGCGCACATGGACAACTCGTCACCGTTGCGGTGATGTTCGGTGCGCCTCCCCGGGGGCCCGGCAGCGATAGCGACAACTAGCAGCAACACAACCCGCACAGGGGAAAGGAAGTTACGTGCTCGACGTCAACTTCTTCGATGAACTCCGCATCGGCCTGGCCACCGCAGAGGACATCCGCAACTGGTCGTACGGCGAGGTCAAGAAGCCGGAGACCATCAACTACCGCACGCTCAAGCCCGAGAAGGACGGACTCTTCTGCGAGAAGATCTTCGGTCCCACCCGGGACTGGGAGTGCTACTGCGGTAAGTACAAGCGCGTCCGCTTCAAGGGCATCATCTGCGAGCGCTGCGGCGTCGAGGTGACCCGCGCGAAGGTACGCCGTGAGCGGATGGGCCACATCGAACTGGCCGCACCCGTCACCCACATCTGGTACTTCAAGGGCGTGCCGAGCCGTCTCGGCTACCTCCTCGACCTGGCGCCGAAGGATCTCGAGAAGATCATCTACTTCGCCGCCTACGTCATCACCTCGGTCGACGACGAGCTGCGCCACAACGAGCTCTCGACCCTCGAGGCCGAGATGGAGGTCGAGAAGAAGACCGTCGCCGACCAGCGCGACGCCGACCTCGAGGCCCGCGCCCAGAAGCTCGAGGCCGACCTGGCCGAGCTGGAGGCAGAGGGCGCCAAGTCGGACGTGCGCCGCAAGGTCAAGGACGGCGGCGAGCGTGAGATGCGTCAGCTGCGCGACCGCGCGCAGCGCGAGCTGGACCGCCTCGACGAGATTTGGACCACCTTCTCCAAGCTGGCTCCGAAGCAGCTCATCGTCGACGAGCTGATCTACCGCGAGCTGCAGGACCGCTACGGTGAGTACTTCACCGGCGCGATGGGTGCCGAGGCCATCCAGAAGCTCATCGAGACCTTCGACATCCACGCCGAGGCCGAGTTGCTGCGCGAGATCATCCGCAGCGGCAAGGGTCAGAAGAAGCTGCGTGCGCTCAAGCGACTGAAGGTCGTCGCGGCGTTCCAGCAGTCCGGCAACTCGCCGATGGGCATGGTGCTCGACGCCGTTCCGGTGATCCCGCCGGAACTGCGCCCGATGGTTCAGCTCGACGGTGGCCGCTTCGCGACCTCCGACCTGAACGACCTGTACCGCCGCGTCATCAACCGCAACAACCGCCTCAAGCGACTGATCGATCTCGGCGCCCCCGAGATCATCGTCAACAACGAGAAGCGGATGCTGCAGGAATCCGTCGACGCGCTGTTCGACAACGGCCGTCGCGGCCGGCCGGTCACCGGTCCGGGTAACCGCCCGCTCAAGTCGCTGTCCGATCTGCTCAAGGGCAAGCAGGGTCGTTTCCGTCAGAACCTGCTCGGTAAGCGCGTCGACTACTCGGGCCGTTCGGTCATCGTCGTCGGCCCGCAGCTCAAGCTGCACCAGTGCGGTCTGCCGAAGCTGATGGCGCTCGAGCTGTTCAAGCCGTTCGTGATGAAGCGTCTGGTCGACCTGAACCATGCGCAGAACATCAAGTCCGCCAAGCGCATGGTCGAGCGTCAGCGCCCGCAGGTGTGGGACGTCCTCGAAGAGGTCATCAACGAGCACCCGGTGCTGCTGAACCGCGCACCGACGCTGCACCGCCTCGGCATCCAGGCGTTCGAGCCGCAGCTCGTCGAGGGCAAGGCCATCCAGCTGCACCCGCTGGTGTGTGAGGCCTTCAACGCCGACTTCGACGGCGACCAGATGGCCGTGCACCTCCCGCTGTCGGCGGAGGCGCAGGCCGAGGCCCGCATCCTGATGCTGTCCTCGAACAACATCCTGTCGCCGGCATCGGGCCGCCCGCTCGCCATGCCGCGTCTGGACATGGTCACGGGTCTGTTCCACCTGACCCGTCTCGTCGAGGATGCTCCCGGCGCGTACGCCCCGGCAACGGCGGACCAGCCGGAGCAGGGTGTCTACTCGTCCCCGGCCGAGGCCATCATGGCCGTCGACCGCGGTGCGCTGTCGGTGCAGGCCCCGATCAAGGTGCGTCTGACGCAGCAGCGTCCGTCGCGCGAGGTCGAGTCGGAGCTGTTCCCGGAGGGCTGGAGGTACGGCGCCGCGTGGACCGCGCACACGACCCTCGGCCGCGTGCTGTTCAACGAGCTGCTGCCCGTCAACTACGGCTTCGTCAACGACATCATGCCGAAGAAGCGCCAGGCCGCGATCATCAACGATCTCGCCGAGCGTTACCCGATGATCGTCGTCGCGCAGACCGTCGACAAGCTCAAGGACGCCGGTTTCTACTGGGCGACCCGTTCGGGTGTGACCGTCTCGATGGCGGACGTGCTCGTTCCGCCGGAGAAGAAGGAAATCCTCGAGCGGTACGAGGCGCAGGCCGATCAGCTCGAGCGCAAGTTCGCGCGTGGTGCTCTCTCCAAGGAAGAGCGTCGCGACTCGCTGGTGAAGCTGTGGCAGGAAGCGACCGAAGAGGTCGGTCAGGCCATGGAGGCGCACTACCCGGATGAGAACCCGATCCCGACGATCGTCAAGTCCGGTGCTGCCGGCAACATGACCCAGATCCGCGCGCTCGCGGGCATGAAGGGTCTGGTGACGAACCCGAAGGGCGAGTTCATCCCGCGTCCGATCAAGTCCTCGTTCCGTGAGGGCCTGACCGTTCTCGAGTACTTCATCAACACGCACGGTGCCCGTAAGGGTCTGGCCGATACCGCCCTGCGTACCGCCGACTCGGGTTACCTGACCCGTCGTCTGGTGGACGTCTCGCAGGACGTCATCGTCCGCGAGGTCGACTGTGGCACGCCGCGCGGCATCGAGATGACCATCGCGGAGCCGGAGCGCGACGCCGAGGGCAACGAGACCGGCAAGCTGGTTCGCGACGCCCACATCGAGACGAGCACGTACGCCCGTACCCTCGCCTCCGATGCGGTCGACGCGAACGGGAACGTCGTCGTCGAGCGCGGTTCCGACCTGGGCGACCCGGCCATCGAAGCGCTGCTCGAGGCCGGCATCCAGAAGGTTCGCGTCCGTTCGGTCCTGACCTGCGACACCGGCACCGGCGTCTGCGCCACGTGCTACGGCCGCTCGATGGCGACCGGCAAGCTCGTCGACATCGGCGAGGCCGTCGGTATCGTCGCCGCGCAGTCCATCGGTGAGCCGGGTACGCAGCTGACGATGCGTACCTTCCACCAGGGTGGCGTCGGTGAGGACATCACCGGTGGTCTGCCTCGTGTCCAGGAGCTGTTCGAGGCCCGCGTCCCGAAGGGCAAGGCCCCGATCGCCGACGTCTCCGGCCGTATCCGGCTCGAGGACGACGACCGCTTCTACAAGATCACGATCGTCCCGGACGACGGTGGCGAAGAGGTCGTGTACGACAAGCTGTCGAAGCGTCAGCGCCTGCACGTCATCCGCAAGGCGAACGGCACCGAGGGTGTTCTCGCCGACGGTGACTTCGTGGAGGTCGGTCAGCAGCTCCTCGAGGGTGCTGCCGATCCGCACGAGGTGCTGCGCGTGATGGGTCCCCGCCAGGTGCAGATCCACCTCGTCAACGAGGTCCAGGAGGTGTACCGGAGCCAGGGCGTGTCGATCCACGACAAGCACATCGAGGTCATCGTGCGCCAGATGCTGCGCCGCGTGACGATCATCGATTCGGGTGCGACGGAGTTCCTGCCCGGTTCGCTGGTCGAGCGCAGCGAGTTCGAGGCGTCGAACCGTCGGGTCGTGTCCGAGGGCGGCGAGCCCGCTGCCGGTCGTCCCGTGCTCATGGGTATCACGAAGGCGTCGCTGGCCACCGATTCGTGGCTGTCGGCGGCGTCGTTCCAGGAGACCACTCGCGTGCTGACCGATGCGGCGATCAACTGCCGCTCGGACAAGCTGATCGGTCTCAAGGAGAACGTGATCATCGGTAAGCTGATCCCGGCCGGTACCGGCATCAACCGGTACCGGAACATCCAGGTCCAGCCGACCGAGGAGGCCCGCGCGGCCGCGTACGCCATCCCGGCGTACGACGACCAGTACTACTCGCCGGAAGGCTTCGGCCAGAACACCGGCGCCGCGGTCCCGCTCGACGACTACGGTTACTCGAGCGACTACCGGTAGGCGACTGCCGTAGACACGAAGGTCCCGCCCCTTTCTCTTCGGGGGCGGGACCTTTGTGTTCCCGTGCGTCTGGGGGCGCCCGAAAGACGCACGAGCAGCTACCTCGGTATATGAAAATCCGTGAGCTCGGCGCGGCCGGCCTCGAGTTCGTGCCAGGCTCCGCGGACGGTCAGCACCGCAACCGCGGACGTCGGGAACTTCTCGGCGAGTTGGTGCGCGGCCTCGCTGTCGTGATCGGGGGCGAGGAGCAGCGCCGTCCGCGACAGGCTCGGTTCGTGGCCGACGACCAGCAGTGTCGTCACGTCGTCGCGGACTGCGCGGATCGCACCGACGAGGATGTCCGGGGTCGTGTCGTACAGATCGTCCCGGTAGTCGACCGGTGCCTCGATCGCTGCTTCGGCGAGCGTCTTGCGGGTGCGCACGGCCGTGGAGCACAGAACCGCGTCGATCGGCGGCTGATTGGCCCGGAGCCACCGGCCGGCGAGCCCGGCTTCTCGTCGTCCGCGCGGGGCCAGGGGACGCTCGTGGTCGGCGACGCCGTCCGGGTAGGCGGACTTGCCGTGGCGCAGCAGCATCAGGGTACGGGTCATGCGTCCCACCGTAAGTGCTCGGGTTCGTCGGCGGCCGGAGCGCCGATGTCGGATCTGCCGGGTGTCGACGTCGTGGATCGCGCGACCCTTGCGACGGCCCGGACCTGGTCGTCGACGGTGAACCAGAGCGAGAGAGCGTCGGGCTCATGGTGGGCGCGGATGGTCAGGTCGTCGCCCGCGACGACGGGCCGCAGGTGTTCGACGATCGCGCGATATGGACCTTCCTGCAGGTCGCCGCGCTCGGCGAGGTGTTCCTCGACGCCGTGCCAGTAGGTCGCATTGTTGACGTGGTCGAACGGGTCGATGTCGGTGACCCGCAGCGGGAACGGTGTCGCGGTGTGGTCCGCGTCGGTGGGGTCGGGGGAGAGCCAGGCGTGCCACCGGAGCCGGGTGTCGTGGGCGTGCCTCGACATGTGCTCGAACAGCGGGTCGCTGATGCGGGTGGGTGTGCCGCTGGTCGGGCTGATGTCGATCCAGAATCCCGCGGTCTCGATGAGTGAGCCCTCGCCGTCGGGCTCGACCCCGTCCATCCGCACGCGGACGTTCGCCCATCGGGTGGACAGGGCGTCGCACCAGCGGCGCAGACGCAGCTGCTGGGGATACCGCGCCGGGCGATGCACGTCGATGACGGTGCGGCGGACGATCCACAGCGGATCGGTGCGGGTCGCGTCGACGGCGGCGAGATTGTCGGTGCCGATGTCCTGGAGATACCGGGCGATGCCGTCGAGCCGCAGTCTCTGGTTGTTGTCGACGTCGCCGGTTCGGACGGTGCGTTCGGTGGTGTACGGAGACGCGTTCGCAGGTAGTTCGCACAGCGGCTGTGTCCAGCGCGGTGTGGCAGTCGTGTCGGTCCCCATCCCATGCCCCCTCGTGTTCGTGGATCGCCCGATTCTCGCAGCAACGGTTGTCGTGCGCAGTGCGTCTTGCGGTCTTCGTGCGGTGGCGACTACAGTCTCATTTAACTGTTACGCAGTGTCACATGAAATGCGGCCGGTTGTGCCGCCCGGCGCCCCGAGGACCCAGACCATGGCCTACGTGATCACCCAGACGTGCTGCAACGACGCGAGCTGCGTGGCCGTCTGCCCGGTCAACTGCATCCACCCGACCCCCGAGGAACGCGAGTTCGCGACCACCGAGATGCTGCACATCGATCCGCAGGCGTGCATCGACTGCGGTGCCTGCGCGGACGCGTGCCCGGTCGAGGCGATCTTCCCGGAGGACACCCTCACCCCGGAGCAGGCCCGGTTCACCGAGCTCAACGCCGCCTACTACACCGCTCACCCGACGCCCGACGGCTGGATTCCGCTCACGCCCACCCCGGCTCCGCCGCGCGACCGCGGCACGTTGCGGGTCGCGATCGTCGGAGCCGGACCCGCCGCCTGCTATGCCGCACAGGAACTGCTCGAACGATCCGACGTCGAGGTCGAGATGTTCGACCGCCTGCCGACTCCCTTCGGCCTGGTCCGCGCCGGCGTCGCCCCGGACCATCCCGGTACCAAGACCGTCACCGACTCGTTCGAGCGGTCGTTCCGGCGCGACGCATTCGGGCTGCACCTCGACGTCGAGATCGGCCGCGACCTCACCCACGCCGATCTGCTCGACCATCACCACGCCGTGATCTACGCGGTCGGTGCGTCCGCCGACCGGCACCTCGGCATCCCCGGTGAGGACCTGCCCGGTAGTCACGCCGCGACCGAGTTCGTCGCCTGGTACAACGGGCACCCCGACTACGCGGACCAGACCTTCGACTTCAGCGGCACCACCGCGGTCGTCGTCGGCAACGGCAACGTCGCGATCGACGTCGCGCGGATCCTGACGACGGACGTCGACGAGCTGGCTCGCACCGACATCGCCGACCATGCGCTGGAGGCGCTGCGCCGTAGCAACATCCGGGAGGTCGTGCTCCTCGGGCGTCGCGGCCCGGCCCAGGCCGCCTACAGCAACCCCGAGTTCCTGGCGCTCGGTGACCTGCACGGCGTCGACGTCGTCGTCGACGAGTCCGAGCTGGAACTCGATCCGGTCAGCGCGCGGACCGCAGCGGCCGACCCCGCCGTCGGACTGCGCATGCGTCTGGCGCGCGAGTACGCGCAGACTCCGCCGCGACCCGGCCGCAAGCGCATCGTCTTCCGTTATCTGGCCGCGCCGACCGAACTGCTCGGTGCCGACCGCGTCACCGGCGTTCGGCTCGTGCGCACCGAGCTGGTCGGAGGGGAAGACGGCACCCTCGTGGCCCGGCCTGCCGGCGACCACGAGGATCTGCCCGCGCAGCTGGTGCTGCGATCCATCGGCTACCGGGGAGTGCCGCTGCCCGACGTGCCGTTCGACGAGCGTCGCGGCATCATTCCGAACACCGGCGGACGCGTCGAGGACGCCGTGTACGTCACCGGCTGGATCAAGCGCGGCCCGAGCGGCGTGATCGGCACCAACAAGGCCTGCGCGAAGGAGACGGTCGCGGCGCTGCTCGCCGACTTCGACGCCGGGCGGCTCACTGCACCGCCCGCGGGGCGCCGCGAGCTGACGCGACTGCTCGCGTCGCGACGCCCGAACCGAGTGGATCTGCGCGGCTGGCAGGCGATCGACGACGCCGAGCGCGCCGCCGGCCGGGTGCACGGCCGCCCGCGGGTGAAGATCACCGACCGGGCCGGGCTCGTCGAGATCGGCGCTCGCCGCGGCCCGGCCCGGCTGTTCCGCCGCCTTGCACCACTGTGACGTAGATCGCTCCCGGTGGGTCTTTCGGGCCCCCTGAACAGCCAAAAGGACACACGGGGGTGAGCAACTCGGTTGGGGTCTGTCGGGGACAGTCGCTACGATCCGGGAAGATCGGCACCGCCCCGGTTCTTCGCTGACGAAACACCACGCGCATCTCCGGCGTCCTCCTCGGCGCGGGTGGGCGTGCGCCGTCCCACCAGCGACGAGGAGAAACATCCATGACAGCCCCATCCGAGGGTCCGAACGCTGCCGCGTCCGACGGCAAACTCGACGCTGCCGCGTCCGACGGCAAACTCGACGCTGCCGTACTGAAGATCGCCTCCGTGGTGGTCCTCGGTGCCATCATGTCCATCCTCGACGTCACCGTCGTGTCCGTCGCCCTGCCGACGTTCATGCAGGAATTCCAGGCCAGCTATGCGACCGTCGCCTGGACGATGACCGGCTACACGCTTGCGCTGGCCAGCGTCATCCCACTGACCGGCTGGGCCGCCGACCGTTTCGGTTCCAAGCGGCTGTACCTCACCGCGCTCGTGCTGTTCGTCGCCGGTTCGGTGCTGTGCAGCATGGCGTGGGACATCTCGTCGCTGATCGCGTTCCGTGTGGTGCAGGGTCTCGGCGGCGGCATGCTCATGCCGCTCGGTATGACGATCATGACCCGCGCGGCCGGACCGCACCGCGTCGGGCGCGTGATGGCCGTGCTCGGCATCCCGATGCTGCTCGGCCCCATCGGCGGACCCATCCTCGGTGGCTGGCTGATCGAGTCCGCGAGCTGGCACTGGATCTTCCTCATCAACCTGCCGATCGGCATCGTCGCGCTCATCACCGCGTTCGTTGTGCTGCCCAAGGACCAGCCCAGCAAGTCCGAGTCGTTCGACTTCATCGGCATGCTGCTGCTGTCGCCCGGCCTGGCACTGTTCCTGTTCGGTGTCTCGTCGATTCCCGAAGTCGGGACCATCGCGTCCGCACGCGTTCTCGTCAACGGTCTCATCGGCCTCGCGCTGATCACCGCGTTCGTGTTCCACGCCCTCCGGGCGCAGAATGCGCTGGTCGACCTGTATCTGTTCCGCAACCGGCAGCTCACCTTCGCGGTGCTCACCATGTCGGTGTTCGCCATCGGTTTCTTCGGTGCCGGCCTGTTGTTCCCCAGCTACTTCCTGCAGGTGCGCGGTGAGACCACCTTGTCGGCCGGTCTGCTGCTCGCCCCGCAGGGCCTCGGCGCCATGCTGACGATGCCGATCGCCGGCCAGCTCGTCGACCGCATCGGTCCCGGCAAGATCGTCATGGTCGGCCTGACGCTCATCACCGCCGGCATGGCCGTGTTCACCCAGGTCGGTGTCGACACGTCGTACGGGCTGCTGCTCGGTGCTCTGTTCGTGATGGGTATGGGCATGGGCTGCACCATGATGCCGACGATGACCGCGGCACTGCAGACCCTCACCGACCAGAGCATCGCGCGCGGGTCGACGCTGATGAACATCGTGCAGCAGGTCGCCGGTTCGATCGGCACAGCCACGATGTCGGTGATCCTCACCAGCCAGATGGTCACCCCGCCCGGCGCCCCCGAGGGCGCCGCGACACCCGACGCCGACATGGTCGCGCAGCTCCCCCCGGAGGTGCAGCAGTCGCTGCTGTCCTCGCTCGCCGACGCATTCGGGACCACGTTCCTCGTCGCGACGTGCGTCATGGTGCTCGCGCTGATCCCGGCCGCGTTCCTGCCCCGTAAGCGCGCCGAGCTTCCGGCCGAGAGCACCCCGGCCGTGATGCACTGATCACCGGATCCTGACGACACCGCCGGGCGCGGGCCGTGACGCACGTCGCTGCCCGCGCCCGGCGTCGTCGCTAGGCTCTTCGACGCACACCACAGCGACCGGAACGGATACGCGAATGAACACCGCGGCATCGGAAACACAGGCAACATCGACCGCCCTGCCCCGCCGGGCACTGCTCGGCGGTGTCGGTGCTGTCGCGGCGACCGCGGCGCTCACCGCGTGCGGTGCCTCGACCGACGGGGGTTCCGAGGCGGGGACAGCCGACGGGGACCTCGCCGCGACCACGACCGCGCCGCCCGGACCGGACGCGGAGGTGGTCGCCGCCGTCTCGGACGTGCCGGTGGGTGGTGCGGTGATGATCGAAGACAAGCGCCTGGTCGTGTCGCAGCCGGTCGCCGGCGACTTCCGTGCGTTCGTCGCGATCTGTACCCATTCCGGCTGCAACATCAGCGGCGTCGAGGGCGACGAAATCGTCTGCAACTGCCACGGAAGCCGATTCCGGCTCGACGGCACGGTCGCGCAGGGTCCCGCGAAGCGGCCCTTGAAGGCGCGCTCCGTCGAGGCACGCGGTACCGACCTCGTCGTAGGCTGACCGCGTTCTCGCAGCCTGAACCATCGCGCCACCATGGAGCGCTGCCGCCGCTACTGTTCGTAGCTGTGACGACACCTGGACGGAACTGGCGACCGCGAGCGCTGCGGGAGGGAACCGAACCCGATGCGCGCTTCACTCTCGCCAACGAACGCACGTTCCTCGCGTGGATCCGCACGTCGCTCGGCATCGTCGCGGCCGCGGTCGCCCTCGAGACGTTCGGCGGCGACGTGGTGGGTCCCGCGGTGCGTACGGGCGTGTCCTGCATGCTGCTGGTGTTCGCCGCAATTCTGGTGATCAGCGCGCTGATCCGCTGGGTGCGCGTCGAGGAAGCCATGCGCACCGAACGCCCTCTGTCACCGCCGTGGGCGGCGTTCCTGCTGGCGGGACTGCTCGCGGTCGCGGCGGTGGTGCTGGCCGTGGCGATCCTCGTATGACGCCGCCGACCCACGGCGATCCCGGGCTGCAGCCCGAACGCACCAGCCTCGCCTGGCTGCGCACGGCTGCCGTGCTCGGTGCGGTCGCGCTCGGATTCATGCGATTCGCACCGGGACCGGGCATCGTGGTCGTGGTGATCGGGCTGCTGTGCCTGGCTCCGGCGCTGTATCTGCTGCTCACCGCCGGACGCGGCCACCGTGCGCGGGTCCGGCGCTTCGCCGCCGGGACGGCCGCGCAGCACTGGTGGCGCAACGTCGTGGTCACCGCGGCGGTCGCGGTGCTCGCGCTCGCCTCGGTGGTCCTGATCGTGACCAGCAGTTAGCGCGACAGGTCGATCAGCCGGGCGCTGCCCTGCGCGGCCGCGCACACCTTCTCGGTTCCGTCCTCGGCGACCGCGATGATCTCGCACCGGCACAGCGCCTGCCGTTTCGTCGATTCGACGACCGCAGCCTCGGCGCGCAGCAGAACGCCTGCGGCGGGCCGCAGGTAGTCGATCGTGAAACCGGTGGTGACGATCGACGGGCCGAGAACCGTCCCCGCGGCGAACGTGATCGCGTTGTCCGCCGCATACGACAGCACGCCGCCGTGGACGAAACCGAACTGCTGCAACAACTCCGGTCGCAGTGGAATCTCGAGGACCGCGCGCGGCGGCAGGTAGGTGGTCAGGTTCGCGCCGACGAGGACGCTGAACGGCTGCGCGGCCAGGACGGCGGCGGCATCGTCGAAATCCAGGGCTTCCATGAGACTGGAGTGTGCCCCTATCCGAGCCGGTGGACCAACAGAACACCGGTCAGCGCGATCGCCGTGACCCCGAGGCCACGCACCATGTCCGGACGCACGCCCGGCCGAGCGGGAACATCGCCGCCGCGAGCAGGGCGCCCTGCACCGCACACGCGATCTCCGGGGCTGGGTGTCGTCACTAGCCCCGAAACCGCATCGATTCATATCGAATCGATATCGCTATGGGCGTGGGCATATCATTCGGTCATGACCGAATGGCCGGACCTCGCAGCTCTCGAGCTTCTCGTCGGTGTCGACGACCACGGCAGTCTCGGGGCCGCCGCCCGTGCTGCGGACATCGCGCAACCCAACGCGAGCCGATCCCTGCGTCGCCTCGAGCGGCAACTCGGAGCCGGGCTGGTGCGGCGCGGGCGCGCCGGATCGTCCCTCACCCCGGAAGGGACGGTCGTTGCGCACTGGGCCCGCGAGGCGCTCGCCGACGTCCGGGGGCTCCTCGACGCCGCCGGCGCGCTGCGCGTCGAACGCCATGCCGAACTGACCGTCGCGGCCAGCATGACGGTCGCCGAGCACCTCATCCCGCGTTGGCTGGGCCGGTTCCGGGCGGTGCGTGACGACGTGCAGATCCAGCTGCAGGTGCACAACTCGATGCAGGTGTGCGATGCGGTTGCGGACGGTCGTGTCCATGTCGGCTTCGTCGAAGGGCCCACCGTCCCGGACGGGCTGCACAGCGTCGAGGTCGCCCGGGACCGCCTCGTGGTGGTCGTCGCGCCGGAGCATCCGTGGGTACGGCGCCGCCGCCCCGTGACCGTGGCGGAACTCGCCGCGACCCCGCTGGTGGTACGGGAACAGGGCTCGGGTACCCGGCGCACCCTCGACCTCGCACTCGAGGAGTACGACCGGCCCGCCCCGCTGCTCGAACTGGGCAGCGGCGCCGCGGTGCGCACCAGTGTCCTGAGCGGTGTCGGTCCCGCGGTGCTGAGCACCCTCGCCGTCGCCGACCATCTGACGTCGGGGGAACTGCGGAGCATCGACGTCGAGGGCTTGGACCTGGCCCGCACGCTGCGCGCGGTGTGGCGCCCGCCGCGTGCTCTGGCCGGCCCGGCGGGTGAGTTGGTGCGCATGATCGTGCGGACGCGGGTGCCGTGATCTCCGGGTAGGTTCTTGTTGCCGCTAACAGTGCCGGCCGAAGCGGCGATCAACCGATCGCGTGGTTCGGTGGAACTGTGTAGATTCGACCAGGAGGTCGCGGGAACGAAATGTCCGAACTGACGCGCGGTGCCAACACCGCTATCGACGGCGGTCGCCTCGCCCTGTCGGTGTCCGGGGTCCGGCCCGGCTCGGTCGACCCGATGGCCTTCCGGTTCGACGACTCGCATCGGGTCCGGGCCGACGACGACTTCGTGTTCTTCAACCGGCCCATGTCCCGCGAGGACGCGGTGCGACTGGACAGCCCGGGCCGAATCACGGTGGACCTGAACCGGATTCGGCCGGCCATCGGGAAGCTCACGGTCGCCGTCGCGTTGGACGACGCGGCCGGCCGTGCCCACCGATTCGGCCTGAAGTGGCCCCCCTGCTCCAGATGACCTTCGGTCGAAAAGAATACGGCCACAACAGTTTCGAAGTATCCAATCACGAAGGAGTGCACAGATGAGCGTATCCCTGGCCAAGGGCGGCAACGTTTCGCTGTCCAAACAGACCGCCAACCTCACCGCGATCACCGTCGGCCTGGGCTGGGACCAGCGGACCACGACGGGCGCCGCCTATGACCTGGACGCTTCGGCGCTGCTCACCGGACAGGACCGGCGCGTCCTGTCCGACCATCACTTCGTGTTCTACAACAACCTGCGCTCGCCCGACGGCGCCGTCGAACACGCCGGCGACAACCTCACGGGTGAAGGCGACGGCGACGACGAATCGATCGACATCGACCTCGTCGCGCTCGATCCTCGCGTCACCAACATCTTCTTCCCCGTCTCGATCCACGAGGCGATCGAACGCGGACAGTCGTTCGGCCAGGTCGTCAATGCCTTCATCCGCGTCGTCGACCGCAACACCGGCGTCGAACTCGCCCGCTACGACCTCTCCGAGGATGCCTCCACCGAAACCGCGATGATCTTCGGCGAGGTCTACCGGCACGGCGGCGAATGGAAGTTCCGCGCCATCGGCCAGGGCTACGCGTCCGGGCTCACCGGCATCGCCCGCGACTACGGCGTCAACGTCTGATGATCTTCCGCATTTTCGGCGTCTCGTTCGCCGTCTCCGTCGCCGCCCTGGTGGTCGCCTTCCTCTACGGCGGCCCCCAGGCGCTGCTGCTCTGCGCGATCCTCGGCATCCTCGAGGTGTCCCTCTCGTTCGACAACGCGGTCATCAACGCGACGGTCCTGCAGCGGATGAGCGAGTTCTGGCAGAAGATATTCCTCACCGTCGGCGTCCTCATCGCCGTGTTCGGCATGCGCCTGGTGTTCCCGCTGGCGATCGTGTGGCTCGCATCCGGGCTCGGCCCGGTCGAAGCGCTCGACCTGGCACTCAACCCGCCCGCCGACGGCGGCGCCTACTTCCCGGACGGCAGCCCCAGCTACGAAACGCTGATCACCGACGCGCACCCGCAGATCGCGGCGTTCGGCGGCATGTTCCTGCTGATGCTCTTCCTCGGATTCATCCTCGAGGAGAAGGAGATCACCTGGCTGAGCTGGATCGAACGACCCCTCGCCCGTGTCGGCAAGCTCGACCAGCTCGAGGTCGTCGTCGCGACCACCCTGCTCATCGTCACCGCGGTGTTCATCGCCCCCGAGGACAAGACATCGACGGTCATGATCGCCGGCGCGCTCGGCATGATCACCTACATCGCCGTCAACGGCCTCGGCGAACTGTTCAACGTCGAGGAAGAATCCGACGACTCGCGGCGCACCGGGCCGACCGAACTCGCGAAGGCCACCGGTAAGGCGGGGTTCTTCCTGTTCCTCTACCTCGAAGTGCTCGACGCGTCGTTCTCCTTCGACGGTGTGATCGGGGCCTTCGCGATCACCGCGGACCCGATCATCATCGCCCTGGGCCTCGGGTTCATCGGCGCGATGTTCGTCCGGTCGCTCACCGTGTACCTGGTCCGCCAGGGCACCCTGTCGGAGTACGTGTACCTCGAGCACGGCGCCCACTGGGCGATCGGCGCGCTCGCGCTGATCCTGATGTACTCGATCGGAACCCACGTCTCCGAGATCGTCACCGGACTCGTCGGCGTGGTCCTGATCGCCGCCGCCCTCGTCACGAGCATCGTCCGCAACCGTCGCCACCCGGACGGTGACCCGGACGGTGACCCGGACGGCGACACGCCGGCCGGAAGCGACCAGAAGGTGCCCGCCACCGCCTGACACACCCAACCGCAGACGAGAAAGACAGCCGCACGCGTCCAGGACGCATGCGGCTGTCCTATCGGTGGGCGGACCTCGGGATCATCGCGACCCGCGCCACGCGCCGGAGCCGGCCGCGCCCAAAAACAATCATGGGAGCTTGATTTTTCGGGGATGCCGTGTGACCCTGAACTCATGACGGAGCTGCACGCGCTTCTGGACGACCTGCGCGCCGAGGGCGACGACCTCGACGCCCTGGTCGCGGACCTTCCCGCCGACGAGTGGGCGACCCCGACCCCGGCCGCCGGCTGGACCGTCGCCCATCAGATCGGCCACCTCCTGTGGACCGACCGGGCGGCGCTGACCGCGATCGGCGACCCGGACGCGTTCGTCGCATCCGCGCACGCCGCTCTCGCCGACCCGACCGGGTTCGTCGACAAGGCTGCCGCCGAGCTGGCGGCCCGGCCGCCGGCTGAGCTGCTCGCGGACTGGCGTGGCGCCCGCCGCGAACTCGCCGCTGCGCTCGCCGCGGTCCCGGCCGGCACCAAGATCCTCTGGTACGGGCCTCCGATGGGTGCGGCATCGATGGCCACCGCCCGGCTCATGGAGACCTGGGCGCACGGCGGCGACGTCGCGGACGCGCTCGGGGCGACCCGGACTCCCACCGCGCGACTGCGCCATGTCGCGCACCTCGGCGTCCGCACCCGCGACTTCGCGTTCATCGTTCACGACCGCACCCCGCCCGCCGAGCCGTTCCGGGTGCGCCTCGACGCCCCCGACGGCACCGCCTGGGAATGGGGACCCGCCGACGCTGCCCAGGCCGTCACCGGCCCGGCTCTCGATTTCTGCCGCCTCGTCACCCAACGGGTGCATCGAGACGACACCGCGCTCGTCGCCACGGGACCCGACGCCGCCGCGTGGCTGGATCTCGCCCAGGCGTTCGCGGGACCGCCCGGAGCCGGCCGCGACAACGAGGCCGCCCGATGAGCGCACCCGTGCGGATCGGAAACTGCTCGGGCTTCTACGGCGACCGGCTCGCGGCGATGCGCGAGATGCTCGAGGGCGGCGACCTCGATTATCTGACCGGCGACTACCTCGCCGAACTGACGATGCTCATCCTCGGCCGGGATCGGCTGAAGGACCCGAACCTCGGCTACGCCAAGACGTTTCTGCGTCAGGCCGAGGACTGCCTCGGTCTCGCCCTGGACAAGGGCGTCCGGATCGTCACCAACGCCGGCGGCCTGAACCCGGCGGGATTGGCGGCCGCGCTGCGCGAACTCGCCCGGCGCCTCGGCGTCGCCGCGACCGTCGCGCACGTCGAGGGCGACGACCTCATCCGCCGCGTCGACGAACTCGGGCTCGCCGCCGACCCGCCACCGCTGACCGCCAACGCCTATCTCGGTGCGTGGGGCATTGTCCGGTGCCTCGACGCCGGCGCCGACATCGTCGTCACCGGACGGGTCACCGACGCCTCCGTCATCGTCGGGCCCGCGGCCGCACACTTCGGCTGGGCGCGAGACGATTTCGATGAACTCGCCGGAGCCGTCGTCGCCGGGCACGTCATCGAGTGCGGCACCCAGGCCACCGGCGGCAACTACGCGTTCTTCACCGAGATCGACGACCTGGACCGCCCCGGATTCCCGATCGCCGAGATCGCCGCCGACGGCTCGTCGACCATTACCAAACATCCGGGCACCGGGGGAGCGGTCACCGTCGGTACCGTCACCGCGCAACTGCTCTACGAGGTGACCGGCGGACGTTACGCCGGACCCGATGTCACGGCGCGCCTCGACACCGCACGGCTGACCCAGGACGGGCCGGACCGCGTCCGCATCAGCGGGGTGCGCGGCGAAGCTCCGCCGCCGACGCTCAAGGTCTGCCTCAACACCCTCGCCGGGTTCCGCAACGAAGCGGTGTTCGTGCTCACCGGCCTCGACATCGAGGCCAAGGCCGCGCTCACCCGGCGGCAGGTCGAGGCGAACCTGTCGGCCCGGCCCGCCGAACTCGACTGGACGCTGGCCCGCACCGACCACTCCGACGCCGACACCGAGGAAACTGCGAGCGCGCTGCTGCGCTGCACCGCCCGCGACCGCGACCCGAATGTCGTGGGACGCGCATTCTCCTCCGTCGCAGTCGAATTCGCGCTCGCGAGCTATCCAGGATTCTCGCTCACCGCGCCGCCCGGTGCCGGCCAGCCGTACGGGGTGTACACCGCCGCCTACGTCGACGCCGGGCTCGTCCCGCACACCGCGGTACTGCCGGACGGGACCGCGGTCGCGATCGACGCCGTGACGCCGACCCGGCCGCTCGAACCCCTGCCCGAACCGGAACTGCCGCACCCGCTGCCGCCGGGACCCGCCCGTCGCGTCCCGCTCGGCACCCTTGCCGGTGCACGCAGCGGCGACAAGGGAGGCGATGCCAACATCGGCGTGTGGGTCCGCACCGACGATCAGTGGCGCTGGCTGGTCCACACCCTCACCGCCGACGCCGTCAAGGAACTGCTGCCCGAGACGCGACCGCTGACCGTCACCCGGTACGTGCTGCCGCACCTGCGGGCCGTCAATTTCGTCGTCGAAGGCATCCTCGGGCGCGGCGTCGCATCCGGCGCCCGATTCGACCCGCAGGCCAAAGGCCTCGGCGAATGGCTGCGCTCGCGGCACCTCGACATCCCCGAAACCCTGCTGGAGGCCACCGAGTGAGCATCTGGACAACACCCGAACGCACCGCCCTGCGTGACACCGTCACCGGATTCGTGCAACGGGAAATCCTGCCGCATCTCGCGGACTGGGAACGCGACGGGGAGCTGCCCCGTGACCTGCACAAGAAAGCGGCCGCGCTGGGACTGCTCGGCGCCGGATTCCCCGAATCGGTCGGCGGGTCCGGCGGCGACGCCGCCGACACCCTGACGATCTGCGAGGCGTTCCACGAGGCGGGCGCCTCCGGCGGTGCCTTCGCGTCGTTGTTCACCTGCGGCATCGCACTGCCGCACCTGATCGCCGCGGGCGATCCCGAACAGATCCGCAGGTGGGTTGCGCCGACCCTCGCCGGGGATTCGATCGGTTCGCTCGCGATCACCGAACCCGGGGGCGGCTCCGACGTCGGGCACCTGACGACCCGCGCGGACCGCGACGGCGACCACTACATCGTCAACGGTGCCAAGACGTACATCACGTCCGGATGCCGCGCGGACTTCGTCGTCACCGCGGTACGCACCGGTGGTGTCGGAGCCGGTGGGGTATCCCTGCTCGTGATCGAAAAGGGCACACCGGGATTCACGGTCTCCCGTAAGCTCGACAAGATGGGCTGGCGCGCCTCCGACACCGCCGAACTGTCCTTCGTGGACGTGCGGGTCCCCGCCGCGAACCTGGTCGGCGCCGAGAACACCGGATTCGGCCAGATCGCGATGGCCTTCGTCTCCGAGCGCATCGCCCTGGCCGCACAGGCCTACTCCAGCGCGCAGCGCTGCCTCGATCTGACCGTCGCGTGGTGCCGCGACCGCGAGACCTTCGGCCGCCCGCTCATCACCCGGCAGTCCGTGCAACGCACCCTCGCGGAGATGGCCCGGCGCACGGACGTGGCCCGCGTCTACTCGCGGCGCGTTGTCGAACGCGCTCTCGACGGCGACGGCGACCTCCTCGCCGAAGTGTGCTTCGCCAAGAACACCGCCGTCGAAGCCGGCGAGTGGGTCGCGAACCAGGCCGTCCAGCTGTTCGGCGGCCTCGGCTACATGGCCGAATCCGAGGTGGAGCGCCAGTACCGGGACATGCGCATCCTCGGCATCGGCGGTGGCACCTCCGAGATCCTCACCGAACTCGCCGCGAAACGATTGGGGTACACCGGATGAGCGTCCTGACCACCCGGATCGACCCGGCATCGGCCGAGTACGCCGCGGCCTCGCTGACCATGACCGCCAAACTCGCCGAGCTCGACACCGAACACGCGAAGGCCCTCGCCGGCGGCGGCGAGAAGTACGTCGCGCGTCACCATGCGCGCGGCAAACTGCTGCCCCGCGAACGTATCGAACTGCTGATCGACCCCGACTCGCCTTTCCTGGAGCTGTCCCCGCTCGCCGCGTGGGGCACCGAATTCCCGGTCGGCGCCAGCATCGTCACCGGGATCGGCGTCGTCGAGGGCGTCGAGTGCGTGATCGTCGCCAACGACCCCACCGTCCGTGGTGGCACCAGCAATCCGTGGACGTTGCGTAAAAGCCTGCGCGCCAACGATATTGCTCTGCAGAACCGCCTGCCCCTGATTTCGCTGGTCGAGTCGGGCGGCGCCGACCTGCCGACTCAGAAGGAGGTGTTCATTCCGGGCGGCCGGTTGTTCCGCGACCTCACACGCCTGTCCGCGGCCGGGATCCCCACCATCGCGTTGGTCTTCGGGAACTCCACCGCCGGCGGCGCCTACATGCCGGGCATGTCCGACCACGTCGTGATGATCGAGAAACGTTCCAAGGTGTTCCTCGCCGGTCCGCCGCTGGTGAAGATGGCGACCGGGGAGGATTCCGACGACGAGACGCTCGGCGGCGCCGAAATGCATGCGCGCACTTCCGGTCTCGCGGACCATCTCGCTGTCGACGAGCACGACGCGCTGCGCATCGGCCGCAGCATCGTCCGGCGTCTGAACTGGCGCAAGCAGGGACCGGCTCCGCGCGTGGACGTCCGCGGACCCCGCCACGACCCCGAAGAACTCCTGGGCATCGTTCCGGAGGATCTGCGCAAGCCGTTCGACCCGCGCGAGGTGATCGCCCGTGTCGTCGACGATTCCGACTTCGACGAGTTCAAACCCCTGTACGGCTCGTCGCTGGTCACCGGGTGGGCGCAGGTGCACGGCTTCCCGGTCGGGATCCTCGCCAACGCCCGCGGCGTACTGTTCAACGAGGAGTCGCAGAAGGCCGCCCAGTTCATCCAGCTCGCGAACCGTGCGGACACGCCACTGTTGTTCCTGCACAACACCACCGGCTACATGGTGGGCCGCGAATACGAGGAACGCGGCATGATCAAACACGGCGCGATGATGATCAACGCGGTCTCCAACTCGACCGTCCCGCACATCTCGATCCTGCTCGGCGCCTCCTACGGTGCGGGCCACTACGGCATGTGCGGGCGCGCGTACGATCCGCGTTTCCTGTTCGCGTGGCCCAGCGCCAAATCCGCGGTGATGGGCGGGGCGCAACTTGCCGGCGTCGTCTCGATCGTGGGTCGCGCCGCCGCCGAAGCGCGAGGCCAGGCGTTCGACGAGGCTGCCGACGAAGCGATGCGCGCCGCGATCGAGCAGCAGATCGAAGCCGAATCGCTTCCGATGTTCCTGTCCGGGCGCCTCTACGACGACGGCGTCATCGACCCCCGGGACACCCGAACCGTGGTGGGGATGTGCCTGTCGGCCGTCGCCACCGCCCCGATCGAAGGCGCCGACGGTTTCGGTGTCTTCCGGATGTGAGGCCGCGATGACAGTGGAACCGTCCCTGACCGGCGCAGCGGTGCCGGCCCCCGTGTCCAGGGTGCTCGTGGCCAACCGCGGCGAGATCGCGCGCCGCGTCTTCGCGACCTGCCGGCGCACCGGCCTCGCGACCGTCGCGGTGTTCTCCGACGCCGACGCGAACAGTCCGCACGTGGACGACGCCGACGTCGCGGTACGCCTGCCGGGGCACGCCCCGGCCGACACCTACCTGCGCGGCGACCTCATCGTCGCCGCCGCGCTCGCCGCCGGTGCCGACGCCGTCCACCCCGGATACGGATTCCTTTCGGAGAACGCCGGGTTCGCCCGGAGCGTCCGGGACGCGGGACTCACGTGGATCGGTCCGCCGCCGGCCTCGATCGAACAGATGGGGTCGAAGGTCGAGGCCAAGAAGATCATGGCCGCGGCCGGGGTGCCGGTGCTCGCCGAACTCGATCCGGCGGCGGTCACCGCCGCGGATCTACCCGTGCTCATCAAAGCCTCCGCCGGGGGCGGGGGCCGCGGCATGCGGGTGGTGCGCGAGCTCGCGGACCTCGACGAGCAACTGGCTGCGGCCCGGCGCGAGGCACAGTCCGCCTTCGGCGATCCCACCGTGTTCTGCGAGCGCTATCTCGAGACCGGCAGGCACATCGAAGTGCAGGTGCTCGCCGACCGGCACGGCACCGTGTGGGCGGTCGGGGAACGTGAATGCTCCATTCAGCGCCGGCACCAGAAGGTCGTCGAGGAGGCACCCTCGCCGCTCGTCGAGGCCGTGCCCGGGATGCGGGAGCGTCTGTTCGAGGCGGCGCGGCTCGCGGCCTCGGCCATCGGCTACGAGGGCGCCGGGACCGTCGAGTTCCTCGCCACGGGCGATACCGGGCAGGGCAGCACAGCGGGTGAGTTCTACTTCCTGGAGATGAACACCCGCCTGCAGGTCGAGCATCCGGTCACCGAATGCACCACCGGCCTCGACCTCGTCGAGCTGCAACTCCATGTCGCGGCCGGAGGACGGCTCGCTCCCGAACCCCCCGCGGTCCGAGGGCACTCGATCGAGGCTCGGCTCTACGCCGAGGACCCCGCGCGGGGCTGGCAACCGCAGTCCGGCACGGTGCACCGGCTCGCGCTCGCCACCCTGCCCGCCGAGTTCACGGTGCTGCGCGAGACCGGGATACGACTGGATTCGGGGGTTGTCGACGGCACCGAGGTCGGGGTGAACTACGACCCGATGCTGGCCAAGGTCATCTCCTGGGCGCCGACCCGCGCGGTCGCGGCACGGCTGCTCGCCGCCACCCTCGCCTCCGCCGAGGTACACGGTGTGCGCACCAACCGCGACCTGCTGGTCAACGTGCTGCGGCACCCCGCGTTCCTGGCCGGCGACACCGATACCGCGTTCTTCGACACGCACGGCCTCGAAGCGCTGTCGGCTCCCTTGGCGGACCGGCGGGCCGAGGCGGCCTCGGCGCTGGCCGCGGCCCTCGCCGACGCCGCACACCGCCGTGCAACCGCGCTCGTGAACGCGGGCCTGCCGAGTGGCTGGCGGAACCTGCCGTCCGGGCCGCAGGTCAAGACGTACGTCGGCGACCACGGTGAGCACGAGGTGCGTTACCGGCTCGGCCGCACCGGTCTCGACACAGCCGGGTTCGACACAGCCGGGTTCGACACAGTTGTCCTTCTCGACCAGCGGCCCGACCGGGTGGTACTCGAATTGGACGGGCTGCGCCGAGAATTCCGGGTCGCGCGCTACGACGACGGGGTGTCTGTCGACGCGGTGTATGTCGACTCGGGGCTCGGACCGGTCCGGTTGCACGAGGTCCCTCGCTTCACCGATCCGTCCACGCAGGTCGCCGCGGGGTCGCTGCTTGCGCCGATGCCGGGCGCGGTGATCCGTCTCGGCGCCGACGTCGGCGACACCGTCGCCGCCGGGCAGCCGATCCTCTGGCTCGACGCGATGAAGATGGAACACACGATCACCGCCCCCGCCTCGGGGGTGCTCACCGAATTGAACGTCACCGTCGGCGCGCAGGTCACCGTCGGCGCGCTCCTGGCCGTCGTGGCGGAGGCGGACGCGCAAATCTCAGAAGGAGATCAGGCATGAGTGTCATCGAAACCGACGAACAGAAGCAGTTGCGAGCCGCGGTCGCGGCGCTCGCCGAACGGTACAACTACGTCGACTACGTGTTGCCGAAGGCTCGACGCCACGAACCGCTCACCGAATTGTGGCAGGAGGCATCGAAACTCGGCTTCCTCGGTGTGAACCTGCCGGAGGAGTACGGCGGCGGCGGCGCCGGCATCTACGAACTCGCGCTCGTCCAGGAGGAACTCGCTGCCAAGGGCTGTGGCCTGCTCCTGGTGGTGGTGTCGCCCGCGATCTGCGGCACCATCATCTCCAAGTACGGCACCGATGCGCAGAAGCAGCAGTGGTTGCCCGGAATCGCGGACGGCTCGAAGATCATGGCGTTCGGAATCACCGAGGCCGACGCCGGCTCGAACTCGCACCGGATCTCTACGGTCGCCAAGCGTGACGGCGAGGATTGGATCCTGAGCGGCAGTAAGATCTTCATCTCCGGTGTCGACCAGGCCGACGCGGTGCTCGTCGTCGCCCGGACGGAGGACGCGAAGACCGGCAAGTTGCGGCCCGCCCTGTTCATCGTGCCCACCGATACCCCCGGTTTCGTCAAGACGCCCATGGAAATGGACATCATCGAACCCGACCACCAGTTCGCGTTGTTCCTGGACGACGTGCGGCTGCCCGCCGACGCGTTGGTCGGTGAACCGGAAGCGGCGTTGATGCAGTTGTTCGCCGGGCTCAACCCCGAACGCATCCTCGGTGCGGCGATGGCGGTCGGGATCGGCCGCTACGCCCTCGACGCGGCGGTGCGCTACGCCGGGGAGCGCACCGTGTGGAAGGACCCGATCGGTGCGCACCAGGGCATCGCACATCCGTTGGCGCAGTGCAAGATCGAACTCGAGCTCGCGAAGCTGATGATGCAGAAGGCCGCCGTCCTGTACGACAGCGGCGACGACTTCGGCGCGGCGGAAGCGGCGAACATGGCGAAGTACGCGGGCGCCGAGGCCAGCATCAAGACACTCGACCAGGCGATCCAGACCCACGGCGGTGGCGGTCTCACCCAGGAGTACGGTCTCGCGTCGCTGCTCGGTGCCGCTCGCATCGCGCGGGTCGCTCCGGTGAGCCGGGAAATGATCCTCAACTTCGTGTCCCAGCATTCCCTGGGGCTGCCGCGGTCGTACTGAGTTCGCAGACGCGAAAGTTCGTGGAGGCGACGGTTTTGTAGAGGAGACACAAGTGACCGGTTCGGAACGCTCCGAGACGTACGTGCGGTACGAGGCGTCGCGCGGGTTCGCCAAGCTGACCCTGGACTCGCCGCACAACCGCAACGCACTGTCGGCGCGCATGCTCGACGAGTTGCATCGCGGTCTGGACGCGGCCGCGTCCGATCCCGGGGTTCGCGCGGTCGTTCTCACCCACACGGGCGGAACATTTTGTGCAGGAGCCGATCTCGGTGAGGCGTCGGGCAATCCGTCTGAGGCGGCTGCGCAGCGGACCCGTGAGATGACGGCGCTGCTGCGCGCGATTCTGGAACTTCCGAAACCGGTCGTCGGGACGATCGACGGTCACGTGCGGGCCGGGGGGATGGGCCTGGTCGGCGCGTGCGACATCGTCGTCGCGGGACCACGCTCGACGTTCGCGCTGACCGAGGCCAAGCTCGGTCTCGCCGCGTCGATCGTCTCCCTGACCGTGCTGCCGCGTCTGTCCCAGCGGGCCGCGGGCCGGTACTTCCTCACCGGGGAACGCTTCGGTCCGGAGGAGGCGGTCGGGATCGGCCTGGTCACGATGGAGACGGACGATCCCGCCGCGACCGTGCACGAACTGCTCGCCGAACTGGCCGAGTGCTCGCCGCAGGGCCTGGCCGAATCCAAACGGCTCACCACGATGCGCGTCCTCGCCGACTTCGACCGCTACGGGGACGAACTGGCCGCGCAGTCGGCCCGCCTGTTCGGTTCCGACGAAGCGATCGAAGGAATGACCGCGTTCCTGCAGCGCAGGCCTGCATCGTGGACGCGGATGTGAATCGGTCGGCCGCGGGTGCTTTTGATCGAGCGGACCCCGGTGAGGAACAGTGCAGTCATGAGCACAGGGCCGGCCGACGACAGCCGACGCCGCGCGGAGCAGGAACGCAGCCGCGCCACCCGCACGACGATCCTCGACGCCGCCGTCGAGGTCCTCGTCGCACACGGCTACTCGCGGGCGACCACCGTGCGGATCCAGCAGGCCGCCGGTGTGTCCCGCGGTCGGTTGCTGCACCACTATCCGAATCGGGACTCGCTGCTCGTCGCCGCCGTCCACCACCTCGCCGCGAGGGGAGTGCGCGACGTCGGCCGGGATCGGCGGTGGCCGACGGACCCGGTCGAGCGCATCGAGGTGGCCGTGGACCTGATGTGGCAGCACTTCCGCCAGCCGTACTTCTGGGCATCGATGGAACTGTGGTTGGCTGCGCGTTCGCACGAGGATCTGCGCACCGAGCTGCTCCCGTTGGAACGGGCACTCGGCGGCATGATCAAGGAACAGACGGACAGGTTCTTCGGATCGGACCTGACTGCGCATTCCCGCTACGCCGAGATCCGCGACCTCGTGTACACGAGCATGCGCGGTGTCGCCCTCGGCTACGCGATCGATCCGCGTGACGCCGGGACGGATCCGTACCTGCGCGAGTGGCGCCGTCAGTTCGAACAGGTGTTGCTCGACCGTGCCTGACGACGACGGCAACCGCGGCGGGCCGCGAATTCTGTACCGCGGCGGGCCGCGAATTCTGTACCGCGGCGGGCCGCGGGAGCTATGCCACCGCGCGCGCGGCCAGCGCGTCCGAGAACGTGCGTTTCAGTGCCCATCGGAGTTGCTCGAGATCCGGCTGCGGCATCGACTGCTGGTAGCCGTACAGGATGAGCAGGCCCATCCGGGCGAAGTTCTCGGCGTCGACGCCGGGTCCGAGCAGTCCGGAGGTGGCTTCGAGCACGACCGCGAATCGTTGCTCGTCGACCACGCTCTGTACGGCCCGGACTTCGCCGTCGCTGTGTGCCCAGGCCCGGATCGCGGATTCTGCGCGGTGCGGCAGCGCACATGCGAACTCGATGAGCAGCTCGAGGCGCTGATCGGAAGCGCCGACGAGCCGGGCGGCGTCGACGAGCTGCAGCGTGCGCTGGTCGAGCCAGTGCTGCAGAAACTCGGTCTTGAATTGACCCCAGCTCTGGAAATAGTTGTAGAACGATCCGGTCGTGACCGACAGGTGCCGGCACAGGGGCGCCTGTTTGAGACCACCGTGGTCGTCCGTCGACAGAATCTCGATGGCGGCGTCGAAATAGTCCTCCCGCCTGACAAGTGTCGCCACGATGAGACCTCCCCTTCCCGTTCGTGTCGTTCTCGAGTGTACGAAAGGGCGCGCCGTGCACCCGGCGACCTGCCGTGCGGTGCCATCATGGGTCAGCTGCCGGCTCCGGGGAAGAGTGCCGTGGCAGCCGCACAGCACGACACACACGGAGGGCAGCAGTGAGGCGCGAGCCCAAGCAGGACCGCAGCCGCGCGACGCGCCAGCGGCTGCTCGAAGCGACGATCGACTGCCTCGCCGAACTCGGGTGGAGTGCGACCACCGTCGGTGTCGTCGCCGAACGTGCCGGTGTGTCGCGGGGCGCGACCCAGCATCATTTCCCGACCCGCGAGGAGCTGATCACCGCCGCGCTCGAGTTCATGTTCGACAGCCGCATGGACATGGTGCGCAGCGAGAGCATCGACCTTCCGTTCGGTCCGGCCCGCACCGAGGCCGTCGTCGCCCGGCTCGTCGAGCAGTACACCGGCAGCTTGTTCCGGGCTGCGCTACAGGTGTGGACCGCTGCGGCCGCCGACCCGGAACTGCGGGCGCGCATCGTGCCGCTCGAGGAGCGCTTCGGACGCGTCGCGCATCGCGTGGCCGTGGAGGAACTCGGCGCGGACGGCTCCGACCCGGTCGTGCACCGCATGGTGCAGGCCACGCTGGACCTGGCCCGCGGTCTCGGTCTCGCGGACGTGCTCACCGACGATTCGCGCCGCCGCGCCGAGATCGTGCGGCACTGGGCCGCCCAGCTCGACACGGTCATCGACCCCGCGCGTCGTCGTCCGGCGACCGAGGGCTCGGCTCGGTAAGGTCAGTGCTCATGCTTGCCAAGCAGGCCACGATGCTGGCCGCGGTCGCGGTCGTCGGGTTCGCCGCCACCGGGTGCGGCTCCGGTGACGACGGGCCTCCGGTCGCCGATGCGCCGTCCGCCCCGCAGGTCACCGAGCCCGGTCCGTTCTTCGGGGAGTGCAGCTCGGTCACGGACGACGAGGTGGCCGCCGCCTTCGGTCTGGGGACGTTCGCGACGGTCACCCGCAACTCGGTGGGGTGTGAGTGGGAGACCGTGGTGGGTGGGCCGAGCGTCACGTTCTCCTGGTACCGCGGCAGTCCCATCGGGCGGGAACGTGCCGGCTCCGATCTGATCGGCCGTCCTGCCGCCGACGTCGAGATCGGTGGGCACGAGGGGTTCATGGGCTCGGCGCAGAACGAGTTGGGGCAGATCGTGCTGTGTGAGATCGGCCTGCAGTTCGGCGGCGATTTCGTCCACTGGTCCGTCACGTACTCCGACTTCACGCCCGCCGCGGATGCGTGCGTGGTCGCGCGCCGGCTCGCGGAGCTGTCCGTGGAGAGGTCGGCGAAATGATCACGACCGGAATCGCCGCGGCACGCCGGCGGCGCACGGCGGCGGTACTGACCTGCGTGGCCGCCGTGGCTGCGCTCACCGGCTGCGGTCGCACCGTCGAGGGCAGGGCAGTTCAGGAGGGCGCCGGCGGGGCCGGCGCGTCGGCGGAGTTCACCAAGCTGCTCACCGAGTGCGATGCCGTCACCGACGAGCAGATCGCGCAGAGCGTCGGATCGGACTACGTGCTGCGCGGGTTCTTCGGTGCGATCTGCCGCTGGGACGGTGACGGGCCCACCGGTCCCGTCAAGGTCACCTTCAACTGGTTCGAGACGGGCGCGCTCGACACCGAACGCGAGGCCGGTGAACGGCTCGGATACGCGGTGGAGAACACCACAGTCGAGGGCAGGCGGGCGATCCAGATGCGGCGACCTGCCGATCCGGATTCGTGCGGTGTCTCGGCGAACGCGTCCACCGCGGGCATCTTCGGCTGGTGGGTGCAGTACGCACCGGGATCGGGGCATCCCGACCCGTGCGAGGCGGCCGCCACGTTGGTTCGGCTCACACTGAACCTGAGCAGTTGAGCGACGGTCCGAGGCGGTGGTACGAGCCGTTGCTCACTTTGACCCGGTGGCTCGGCGCCAGGTATCGTTGTGGGTCGTGTCCGGCATGCCCGGGCCGATCTGTGTGCCTATGCGAGGTAGTGCCGTGCGCGCGGTCTGTAGACAACTGCAGTTTGCGAGCCCCCGGCTGCCTGTGTGGGGGTACGCGACACGCCCGACCTCGTGTGCACACGGGGGGCCGGGTGCGGGGCAGTTGCTTCCTTGCCCCAACCGATGGATCCCTAATTTCAGAACAGCCGAGGTTGCTCGTATGAGCAGCTCCAGACAACGAGAAAGCCTGTAGATGCCAACCATCAATCAGCTGGTCCGCAAGGGCCGCCGCGACAAGACCGCCAAGGTCAAGACCGCGGCCCTCAAGGGCAGCCCGCAGCGCCGTGGCGTGTGCACCCGCGTGTACACCACCACCCCGAAGAAGCCGAACTCGGCTCTCCGGAAGGTCGCCCGCGTGCGTCTGACCTCCCAGGTCGAGGTCACCGCGTACATCCCCGGTGAGGGTCACAACCTCCAGGAGCACTCGATGGTGCTCGTGCGCGGCGGTCGTGTGAAGGACCTCCCGGGTGTCCGCTACAAGATCATCCGTGGCTCGCTCGACACCCAGGGTGTCAAGAACCGCAAGCAGGCGCGTAGCCGCTACGGCGCGAAGAAGGAGAAGGGCTGATGCCACGTAAGGGTCCCGCTCCCAAGCGCCCGCTGATCGCCGATCCGGTCTACGGTTCGCCGCTGGTCACGCAGCTTGTCAACAAGATTCTCCTGGACGGTAAGAAGTCCACCGCCGAGCGCATCGTCTACGAGGCACTCGAGCAGGCTCGCGAGAAGACCGGCACCGATCCGGTCGTCACCCTCAAGCGCGCGCTCGACAACGTCAAGCCCGCCCTCGAGGTCCGCAGCCGCCGCGTCGGTGGCGCCACCTACCAGGTCCCGGTCGAGGTTCGCCCCGGCCGTTCCACCACGCTGGCCCTGCGCTGGCTGGTTACCTTCGCGCGTCAGCGTCGTGAGAAGACCATGGTGGAGCGTCTGGCCAACGAGCTTCTCGACGCGAGCAACGGTCTCGGCGCGTCCGTGAAGCGTCGCGAGGACACCCACAAGATGGCTGAAGCCAACAAGGCGTTCGCGCACTACCGCTGGTGAGTCGGTGCCGGCCGGGAGGATCGGTTACCGCGTCCTCCCGGTCGGCTGCTCGCACATCTGTGTCGGTCCTGTGACGGCCGGCTGACAACACAAGAACACGTGGTCCGCACCCAAGGACCGACACGAGCTACGAGCGGGGTTTACCTGTGGCACAGGAAGTGCTGACCGACCTGAACAAGGTCCGCAACATCGGCATCATGGCGCACATCGATGCCGGCAAGACCACCACGACCGAGCGCATCCTCTTCTACACCGGTGTGAACTACAAGATCGGTGAGACCCACGACGGTGCCTCGACCACCGACTGGATGGAGCAGGAGAAGGAGCGTGGTATCACCATCACCTCCGCCGCCGTGACCTGCTTCTGGAACAAGAACCAGATCAACATCATCGACACCCCCGGCCACGTCGACTTCACGGTCGAGGTCGAGCGGTCGCTGCGCGTCCTCGACGGCGCGGTCGCCGTGTTCGACGGCAAGGAGGGCGTCGAGCCCCAGTCCGAGCAGGTCTGGCGCCAGGCTGCCAAGTACGACGTTCCGCGCATCTGCTTCGTCAACAAGATGGACAAGATGGGCGCGGACTTCTACTTCACCGTGCAGACGATCATCGATCGTCTCGGTGCGAAGCCGCTGGTCCTGCAGCTCCCGATCGGTGCCGAGGATGCCTTCGACGGCGTCGTCGACCTCGTCGAGATGAAGGCCATCACCTGGCGCGGCACCGTCGAGATCGGCGCCGAGCCGACCTACGAGGAGATCCCCGCCGACCTCGCCGACAAGGCCGCCGAGTACCGCGAGAAGCTGCTCGAGACCGTCGCCGAGTCCGACGAAGAGCTCATGGAGAAGTACTTCGGCGGCGAGGAACTCACCGTCGCGGAGATCAAGGCCGCCATCCGCAAGATGACGGTGAACTCCGAGCTCTACCCGGTGCTGTGCGGCTCCGCGTTCAAGAACAAGGGTGTTCAGCCCATGCTCGACGCGGTCATCGACTACCTGCCGAACCCGCTGGACATCGGCGAGGTCCAGGGCACCAAGCTGAACGACGAGGAGACCGTCCTCACGCGCAAGCCGAGCAAGGACGAGCCGTTCTCGGCTCTGGCCTTCAAGATCGCCGCGCACCCGTTCTTCGGCAAGCTGACCTTCGTCCGCGTGTACTCCGGCCGGGTCGAGCCCGGTGCCCAGGTGCTCAACGCCACCAAGGGCAAGAAGGAGCGCATCGGCAAGCTGTTCCAGATGCACGCCAACAAGGAGAACCCGGTCGACGAGGCCGTCGCGGGCCACATCTACGCGATGATCGGCCTGAAGGACACCACGACCGGCGACACCCTGTGCGCGCAGGACGCTCCGATCGTCCTCGAGTCCATGACCTTCCCGGATCCGGTCATCCAGGTTTCCATCGAGCCCAAGACCAAGTCCGACCAGGAGAAGCTGGGCACCGCGATCCAGAAGCTCGCCGAAGAGGACCCGACCTTCTCGGTCGAGCTCGACGAGGAGACCGGCCAGACCGTCATCGGCGGCATGGGCGAGCTCCACCTCGACATCCTCGTCGACCGCATGCGTCGCGAGTTCAAGGTCGAGGCCAATGTCGGCAAGCCGCAGGTCGCGTACCGCGAGACCATCACCAAGCCGGTCGAGAAGCTCGAGTTCACGCACAAGAAGCAGACCGGTGGTTCCGGCCAGTTCGCAAAGGTCATCATCGCTCTGGAGCCCTTCAAGGGCGAGGACGGCGCGACCTACGAGTTCGAGAACAAGGTCACCGGTGGCCGCGTGCCGCGCGAGTACATCCCGTCCGTCGACGCCGGTGCGCAGGACGCGATGCAGTACGGCGTGCTCGCCGGCTACCCGCTGGTGAACGTGAAGGTCACGCTGCTCGACGGCGCGTACCACGACGTCGACTCGTCGGAAATGGCGTTCAAGATCGCCGGTTCGCAGGCCCTGAAGGAAGCTGCCCGCAAGGCTGCTCCGGTCATCCTCGAGCCGCTCATGGCTGTCGAGGTCACCACCCCCGAGGACTACATGGGTGAAGTGATCGGCGACCTCAACTCCCGCCGTGGCCAGATCCAGGCCATGGAGGAACGCAGTGGTGCCCGTGTCGTGAAGGCGCTGGTTCCGCTCTCGGAGATGTTCGGTTACATCGGTGACCTGCGGTCGAAGACCCAGGGCCGGGCGAACTTCTCCATGGTGTTCGATTCCTACGCAGAGGTTCCGTCGAACGTCTCGAAGGAAATCATCGCCAAGGCGACCGGCGAGTAACCTCCGGGTTATCCCCTCGGTCACCTGCACGACCAAGTAATAAAACCGCACTGCTGCATACTGCAAGCAACAACAGTCCAGGAGGACATTCCAGTGGCGAAGGCGAAGTTCGAGCGGACCAAGCCGCACGTGAACATCGGCACCATCGGTCACGTCGACCATGGCAAGACCACCACCACGGCTGCGATCACCAAGGTGCTGGCCGACAAGTACCCGGATCTCAACGAGAGCTTCGCGTTCGACCAGATCGACAAGGCTCCCGAGGAGAAGGCTCGTGGTATCACGATCAACATCTCCCACGTCGAGTACCAGACGGAGAAGCGCCACTACGCGCACGTCGACGCTCCGGGTCACGCCGACTACATCAAGAACATGATCACCGGCGCTGCTCAGATGGACGGCGCGATCCTGGTCGTGGCCGCCACCGACGGCCCGATGCCGCAGACGCGTGAGCACGTGCTGCTCGCCCGCCAGGTCGGCGTGCCCTACATCCTCGTCGCCCTGAACAAGGCCGACATGGTCGACGACGAGGAAATCCTCGAGCTCGTCGAGATGGAGGTCCGCGAGCTGCTGGCCGCCCAGGAGTTCGACGAGAACGCTCCGGTCGTCCCGATCTCGGCGCTCAAGGCGCTCGAGGGCGACGCGAAGTGGGTCAAGTCCATCGAGGATCTGATGGATGCCGTCGACGAGTCGATCCCGGACCCGGTCCGTGAGACCGACAAGCCGTTCCTCATGCCCGTCGAGGACGTCTTCACGATCACCGGTCGTGGCACCGTCGTCACCGGCCGCATCGAGCGCGGTGTCATCAACGTGAACGAGGAAGTCGAGATCGTCGGCATCAAGCCGACCTCGACCAAGACCACGGTCACCGGCATCGAGATGTTCCGCAAGCTGCTCGACCAGGGCCAGGCCGGCGACAACGTCGGTCTGCTGGTCCGTGGCATCAAGCGCGAGGACGTCGAGCGCGGCCAGGTCGTCGTCAAGCCGGGCACCACGACTCCCCACACGGAGTTCGAGGGCCAGGCCTACATCCTCAACAAGGAAGAGGGCGGCCGCCACACGCCGTTCTTCAACAACTACCGTCCGCAGTTCTACTTCCGTACCACGGACGTGACGGGCGTTGTTACCCTTCCCGAGGGCACCGAGATGGTCATGCCGGGCGACAACACCGAGATGTCGGTCGTCCTGATCCAGCCGGTCGCCATGGACGAGGGCCTGCGCTTCGCGATCCGCGAGGGTGGCCGCACCGTCGGCGCCGGTCGCGTCACGAAGATCATCAAGTGAGCTAGTTCTCACTGACGCCGATGGCGCTCACTCCTCCGGGGGTGAGCGCCATCGTGCGTTTCAGCGCCTGCACGGCGGGCGACGGATCGGGTCGCCACACCAGCGCGAGGACCGCGGCGACGTCGGCATCTTCCAGCGGTAGGGGAACGAGGCCCGGGTACGACCGGGCCATCGACGTGCTGAGGATCGCCACTCCCAGTCCGCGTGCCGCCAGGTCCGCCACGGCGTCGGGCGCGCTGGCCTGCATCGCGACATCGACGGTGACCGCTCGCGACGCGCATGTTCGATCCAGGACCGTCCGGATACCGGTGCCCCGGGGCAAGCAGATCAACGGGTGCGGAGCCAGATCCGACAGGCGCACCGCGGGAAGCTCCGTGAGCGGATGTGCCGGCGGCACGGCAACGACGATCCGCTCGGACACGATCGTCAGCGACTCGAGGTCATCCGGCGGTGCGTCCGCAAGTCCGACCAGTGCCACGTCGAGAGTGCCGGCACGCACCCGGTCCACCAGCACGTCCGAGTTGTCCTCCACGAGATCGACGGTGACGCCGGGATGTGCGCGACGGCACGCGGACAGCGCGTCGAACAACGGTGTCACCGTGCACGCGGTGACCATACCGACCGCGAGCCGGCCCCGGACCAGCTCGTTCACGTCGTCGACGGCCGCGCGCACGGCGTGTGCCGCGGCCAGGGTCGCCCGGGCGTGGGGGAGCGCGGCTTCCCCGGCGGCGGTGAGTGTGGCCACACGGCTACTGCGGTCGAACAGCGCGGCGCCCAGTTCGTTCTCCAGCTGCCGGATCCGGGCACTAACCCCGGATTGGCTGATGTGCACGCGGGCGGCCGCGCGGGTGAAGTTGGCTTCTTCGGCTACCGCGACGAAGTACTCGAGCTGGCGAAGTTCCATAACTACTGATTCTAGTTACGACAAGAACTATCTGTTGGACTTCTCGTGTCCGGCCCACGAAGGTGGAGAGATACCGATTCCCCATCCGGAGAGGACACACCGATGTCGACAAAGCGCGAGAAGGCGATGACGCCGGAGGACATCACCCGGCTGTTCGTCGAACGATCCAATGCCGGCGATGCGGACGGCGTGGCCGCCCTGTACGAGGAGGACGCCGTTCTGGCGTACCCGCCGGGATCCGTCACGGTCGGGCGTGCCGCCATTCGGAATCTGTGGGCGGCAGTGCTCGCCAGGGCACCGCGATTCGAACCCGAACCGCCGCTGCCGACGCTCGTCAGCGGCGACCTTGCGCTGACGTCGACCCCGCCGCGCGACGGCGCCGGGGCCCGCGCGCAGGTCGTCCGCCGGCAGGCGGACGGAAGCTGGCTGCGAGTGCTGGACCAGCCGGAATTCATCACGCCCACCCCCGCGGAGGGTTGACATCCGCGGCCGCGGGCCCGAACCCATCGGGGATGTCGCGGACCGCCCGGCACCCCGCGCGGTGTGCGGGGGTCCCTCGCGGCCACCTTCGTCGATTTCAGCATCGAAGATCTTGCCCGGTTCCAGCTGATGAACGAACGGATCGTCTTCGACTGCGAGCCGCGGGTCGACTCGTACGCGCATGGACGTCATGTTGCGCGGATGCGGCGTGGAAGTGCGAAACATCAAAGCCCTCACGGTCCCCGGGGGTGGTGCCTACTGTGGAAGTCACCGTCCTGTGGAAGCCACCGTCGGACATCGGAGACAGTCATGCCGAGAAGTGCCGGAGAACGCTACGCCTGCGAGAAGTGCGGGTCACAGATCGTCTACGAGAAGCCGTGCCCCTGCACCGAGGAGGGGATGGAGCACTCGGAGATCTGCTGCGGCGACCAGATGAAGCGCGTCTCGGAGGGCCAGACATAGAGGGAAACCGGCAGTCGGCCGAACTGATATCGGGACTGACGCCCGCCGCGTCTGGACGCTGTGCGGGGCTGTCCCTCTGACGTCCGGAGGTCGGTTCACCCGGTCGAGCGGCACCCGATCGATCGTGCCGCTTACGCATTGGCCCGAGTCCTGCTGTTTCGTCGCGTCGCAGCAGTTCGGCTGCGGCTCCGACTATCCGGACGTGCACCTGGACGCACACCACCGGCTCCTCATCGTCCACGTCGTCGTCGCTCGGCGGGTGCTCGCTGGGTGCGAGGCCGACGACCGGGCGCCGCCGACCGACCCGGCGCCTGGCTGGCACACTGGGGTCGGTGCGCGCGGTAACCACGACAGCAAGAGGCCCGCTGAGGCCGTTCGAGATCTCGGCCGCGGCGGTGTTCGGAGCATTGACCTCCGTCGTCACCGTCGTCACCGGGTTCATCCCGGTCGGTGTCGCGCAGGTCCTCATCACCCTGCCGATCGCATTCCTCGCCGCCGGGAACCGGATGCGATCCGCGATCGCCGCGACCGTCGCGGCGAGTGTCGTCGCGCTCATCGCAGGCGGCCCGTTCGCGGTCGTGACACTGCTGGTCCTCGTCGGTGTCGGCATGCTCGTCGGATACGCGGAGCGGCGATGGGGAAGGAATGCGGTGCTGGTGGTGTTCGCCGGCGCGGTTCCGCTGGGTCTCGCGGTCGCCGCGTTCGCGGTGGGAATGCTGCTCCTGTTCGAACAGTCCAGGATTCTGCTGCTCGATTCGCTCGCCGCGTCGATGCAAGGCACGCTGCGCGCGTTCCAGGCGGCGGGTGCCGGCCAGGAATTCGTCGACACCTTCACCCGCACCATCGACTTCCTCGTCGACTACTGGTGGTTGTGGATCGGCGGCGCGGCGGTCGCCGGGATTGTCGGCAGTGCACTGCTGAGCTTCGGGATCTTCCGGACGATCGCGCTCCGCACCCGGTGGAGCAGCCCGCCCATCGAATGGCCGGCCACGGCGGCGGAACCGGCGCCGCTGCCCGTGCGCCTGAGCTCGGTCACCTACCGCTACCCGGGCGCCGCCACCGACGCGCTCGCCGACATCGACCTGACGATTGCTGCCGGTGAATTCGTCGCGGTGGTCGGCGCCAACGGTTCGGGCAAGTCCACCCTCGCGCGGGTCCTCGCCGGACTCGACCCGACGACCGGTCTTGTCGATCGCCCCGGCGACGTCGGCCTCGGCGCCCCGGGCGGCACGGCCCTGGTATTCCAGCATCCGGAATCCCACATCCTCGGGCGGACGGTCGCCGAGGACGTGCGCTGGGGGCTCGTCGACGGCGATATCGACGTCGACGGACTGCTCGCGCGGGTCGGGCTCGGTGGGCTCGCGGACCGGCCCACCGAGGACCTGTCCGGCGGGCAACTGCAGCGCCTGACACTGGCTGCTGCGCTCGCCCGCCGCCCGGCTCTGCTGATCGCCGACGAGATCACCGCGATGGTCGACGATGCGAGCCGTGCCGCCCTGCTCGGCCTGCTCGCCGGTATCGCCCGCGACGGCACCGCCGTCGTGCTCGTCACCCACGTCGAGGGGGAAGCCGCCACGGCCCGTCGCGTCGTCCACCTCGAACGTGGACGGCTCGTCCCGGCGCCCGCACCGGCGACCCGGGCCGTTTCCGCGGCAACCCCTCCGATCGTTGCCCATCCGATCCTCGAGATCCGCGACGTCACCCACACCTACGCCGCGCGCACCCCGTGGGCGCACACCGCGCTGCGGGACGTGTCGCTGACGGTCGGTCGCGGCGAGGGCGTGCTCGTCGTCGGCGCGAACGGCTCCGGCAAATCGACCCTCGCCTGGGTGCTCGCCGGACTGCACCGGCCGACCACCGGCACCTGCACGCTGAACGGCACCCCCACCGCCGACCGACGCGGCGACATCGGCCTGGTATTCCAGCAGGCGCGCCTGCAGTTGCAGCGACCCACCGTCGCCGAGGAGATCTGCGACGTCGCCGGCCTCGACTACATCGACCGCCCGTACGTGGCCGCGGTGCTGCACCGCGTCGGTCTCGGTGCACACCTGGTGGACCGGGCCGTCGACACGCTCAGCGGCGGCGAGATGCGGCGCATCGCGGTCGCCGCGCAACTCACCCGCGCCCCGCGCGTGCTGGTGCTCGACGAACCGCTCGCCGGACTCGACGACACCGGCCGCCACGACCTCGTCGCACTGCTCGGATACCTGCGCGCGACCGAGCACATGACGATCGTCGTGATCTCCCACGACCTGCACGGCATGGAAGCGGTCTGTTCGCGCACCGTGGTGCTCGACGGCGGCACGATCGTCGACGACAGGACGGTGGCGGCATGAGACGCGCCCGTTCGAGAACCACGACCAGAGCACCCCGGCGCCCCCTGATCCTGCTGCGGCCGGTACCGCGGGAAACACCCGTGCACCGGTTGTGGGCCGGCACCAAACTCCTCGCCGCCACCGCACTGGCGGTGACGGTCGCGTTCGTTCCGACCTGGAGGAGTCTCCTGGTGCTGGGCGTCGTCCTCGCGACGACGATCGTGGTCGCGCGCATCCCGCGCGGTGCGGTGCCCACCGTGCCGTGGTGGGTGTTCGCGTCCGTCGGTTTCTTCGCCGCGCTCAACTCGTTCGGCGGTGGCCTCGACCCCTATGTGCGGTCGGTGCTGGTGGGCCTCGCGCTGCTGATCGTCGCGTCGCTGGTGGGGTGGACGACCCGGCTGAGCGACATCGTCGACGCCCTGCCGGTGCTGTTCGCGCCGCTGCGGCTGCTGCGGTGCCCGGTCGATGAATGGGTGACCACGTGCACCCTCGCGCTGCGGGTGCTGCCGTCGATCCGGGAGGAGCTGCGCATGGTCTTCGCGGCCCGAGCGCTGCGCGGCCGTCCCGGTGTGCCGACGCCCAGGGGACTGTGGCACCAGGTCGTCGACGCCGTCGGCGCCGTCGTGTCGGTGTCGCTGCGTCAGGTCCGTGACCTCGGGGATGCACTGGCCGTCCGGGGGCAGCGGACGGTGGTGCGGACCCGGCCGCGCTGGGGGACAGGCGATCTCGTGACGGTACTGGTCGTGGCCTCCGCGTGCACGGTGATGGCCGTGTGGGGGTGAACCCGTAGGCTGCGGCCATGCCCGAGATCGGCGGTGTCGGCGCAGCACCCCAGGTCGAGGTGGATGTCGCGACGCTCGCCGCAGTGCTGATCGGGGGAACCCGATGGCACCAGCTCGACCGCGCCGGTCTCGTACGCATGCACGACGAGGCGGCGCTGCCGCAGCTCGAACGGCTGTTCGCCACCGCGGAGGCACCGTTCGCCGGGGTGATGTTCCAGCGGTGCCCATCGCGCGGCGGCCGGAGCGCCCCCTCGTTGCGATGGCTACCCGGCGAGCATCCCGCGCCACGCGACGTCGAGGGCCCGACGGCAGCGGGCGCGTACGGCCTCGTCCGTGAGCCGGTCACCGCGAACGACGAGTTGGTAGTAGAACACTCCGGCGAGTAGATCGAAGCAGGCCTCGACGTCGAGGTCGTCGCGGAGCACCCCCCGCGTGATCGCGTCGCGCAGGGCCTTCTCGATCGGTACCCGACGTCGCGACACGTGCGAGACCCAGTACGTCTTCTGCAGGTCCGGGTCCTCCATGGCGAGCCGGATACGTTGGCGGAACCGCTCTTCGGGATATCCGGCGGGTTGTTCGCCTCCTGCGGTACCGAGGAAGGCGCCGAGTATCGCCTCGCGCGGATCGCCGTCGGTGGCGATCGGTTCCGGTTGTTGCCGTCCGGCGTCGACGGCAGCGGCGACGAGTGCGGTGATCGACGGCCACCGCAGATACAACGCGGCACGGCTCACGCCGCTGCGCTGCACGATGCGCGTCACCGTGATGGCCTCGTTCTCGTCGATGAGTTCTCTTGCTGCAGTGAGGACCTGCGCGCCGATGTCCTCGTTGCGGGGGCGTCCGGGGCCGCGGGCAGCGGATGCCCGCGGCCCGGTCGAGCCGGCGACCGTCACGAGCCGAGGGCCCGTCGCCGCAGCAACGCGACGGTGTCGTCGCCGAGACCTGCTGCGCGTAGCGGCGCGAGGGCGTCACCGTGCCGTTCCCGGAGCAGGGCGAGCATGGACCGCATGGCGACGTCCCACGGCTCGTCGTCGCGTGCCGGGGCGGCCTCGTCGAAATCGAATCCCAGCCGCGCCAGCAGAACACCCATGACGGGGGCCAGTCGCCGGGCGATCGCGTCCATGTTGGTGCCGGTGACGCGGTAGTCGGCGACGATGTCGTCGTCGGCTGCGCCCAGCGTCAGGAGCAGCGCGGCGGCCAGGACCCCGGTGCGGTCGGCGCCCGCCGCGCAGTGGAACGCGGTCGCTCCGGGTGCGACGGCGATGATCGCCAGTGCGCTCGCCAGTTGCGGTGCGGCGCTTTCCATCATCGTCGCGTACATCTCGCCGAACTCCGCTCGCGAGGTGGGGAAGGGTTTCTCGGCTGTTCTCCCGGCGCGGATATCCGACATCAGCGGCAGGTGGTGGTACGCGACGGCGTGATCGGCGAGGGGGCCGCGGCCGGTCAGCGCGACCTCGCCGTTCGTGCGCAGGTCGATGACACTGACGAGTCCGCGTGAGACCAGGTCGTGGGCGGTTTCGGGGGTGACGGTCGACAGGTCGTCGGAGCGGATCGCCAGGCCGCTGCGCAGGATCCCGCCCGAGATCGGGATGCCGCCGAGGTCGCGGAGATTGACGGGTGTGGTGAGGGTGATCTCGACGGTGGTCACGTGATTTTCCTTCGGATGAGAGCGCTGCCCTGGTCTATGACCGTGACGAGCACGATGATGCACAGGACGATTGCGCTGAGATGGCCGTAGTTGTACATCTTCATCGCGGTGGTGAGTTCGAGCCCGATGCCGCCCGCGCCGACGAGTCCGAGAATGGTTGCGCCCCGGACATTTCCCTCGAACAGCAGCAGTGTGTACGAGACGAGCAGTGGTGCGGCCTGCGGCAGGATCCCGTAGGCGATGACCTGCCGTTTCGACGCGCCGACCGCCTCCATCGCGGTGACGGGTCCACGATCGACGGCTTCCATCGCCTCGGCGTAGATCTTTCCGATCGAGCCGATGGAACCGAGTGTCATGGCGAGGATGCCGGCGAACGGGCCGAGCCCGACGGCGGAGACGAACATGAGGGCGAATACCAGGTCGGGAACCGACCGGATCACGTTCATCACCCACCGCGCCGGGTAGTACAGCCACTTGGGTGCGATGTTCGACGCCGCCGCGAACGCCACGAGCAGCGACAGCCCCGCGCCGAGGACGGTACCGACGATCGCCATCTGCAGCGTCTCGATCAGCAGTTCGACGATGGTGCCGAACTTCGAGAAGTCCGGCGGAAAGAGCCGCGAGAGAAACTCGGCCGTGTTGACGCTGCCGCCGGCGAGCTTCGCGAAGTCGAAGTCGGCGCCCTCGAAGGACCACAGCAGCACCAGCGCGGCGATCGGGATTCCGGCGAGGAAGCGGGTGCGGGGAATCGAGAATGCGCGCTCGAGACGATGGCGCTCGGCCGGGTCGAGGGACCGGGTGGACGGCTGCGCCCGTTCGGTGCGGGTGGAGTCAGTCGAGGTCGTCATCACCGTCGTCCTCGTGGTCGTAGAGCGGAAGCAGCCGGGCGTCGTCGAGTTCGGACGTGGGTGCCGAGACGAGCATCCGGCCTCGGCGCAGCCCGACGACGCGGTCGCTGTGGCGTAGCGCGAGCGGAAGTACGTGCAGGCTCACGAGCGCGGGAATCCGGTATTCGGCCGCGATGCCGCGGACCAGGTCGAGTACGGAGTCGGCGAGTCTCGGGTCGAGCGAGGCCACCGGTTCGTCGGCGAGCAGCACACTCGGCTGCTGCATGAGGGCGCGGGCGATCGCGACCCGTTGCTGCTGACCGCCGCTGAGGGAGCGGGCGGGCTCGGTCGCCTTGTGCGCGATGCCGACGCGGTCGAGGTAGTGCATGGCGAGTTTCCGGTGTTCACCGGAGAAGCCGCCGACGAGGTTGAGCGGGCCCGCGCTGTGCAATGCGCCGGTGAGCACGTTCGTGAGCACACTCAGGCGGGGAATCAGGTTGAATTGCTGGAAGACCTGCCCGACCTCGGCCCTCAGCCGCCGCAGGTCGCGACCGCGGGCGGCGGTGACGTCGAACCCGGCGACCCGAACGCTGCCCGCGGTGACGGGCGCGAACCCGGTGAGGCTCTTCATGAGCGTCGACTTGCCCGAACCCGACGCGCCGAGCAGTGCGACGGTCTCGCCGGGGTGCAGATCGAGGTCCACACCGTCGAGCACCACGTGCTCGCCGTACGCCACTCGAAGTCCGCGGACCGTCACCGGAGCCGACGACTCGGAGCGGCGCGGTGTCCCAGGTCGACGGCGGTCGCTCTGCGTGCGGACCGGCGGCAGTGTCGGGGCGCTCATCCGTCCAGGTCCGCGAGCTCGACACCGGCGACCGCGGCGATGTCGACGAAGGACTGGAACTCGGCGGGGGCGGGATCGAGGATCTCGTCGAGTCCGATGAAGCCGGCGCCGAGTGCGCCGAGCGTTTCGGCGTTCGGCTCCGAGAACACCTTCGGCAGTGCGTCCTGCAACAGTGCACGGGTCTCGTCGTCGAGCGACGGCCGGGCGAGAACCGCGCCCATCACCGGCATCGACGGGCTCTGGCCGACCCCTCGCCACTCGCCGTCCGCGAACGGGAACATCGGCTCGCCGAGTTCGGTGAGCATGATTGCCGTGCACGCCGCGTCGACCTGACCCTGTTCGAGGGCGGCGAAGCTGCCCTCGTGGCCGCCGGCGAAGATCGCGTTGTAGTCGGTGTTCTGCTCGAGTCCGGCCTCGTGGAGCATGTAGACGGGCATGAAATACCCGGAGCTCGACGCCTGGTCGGCGAAGGCGACCGTCTTGCCGCGCAGATCGGTGAGTTCGCGAACCGGTGATTCGTCGAGCACCACGCAGGTCGACACGGGTTTGTCGCTGCCCTTCCACGCCATCAATGCATCCACCTCGCCGGTGCTGACGGCGAGTGCGGAGGGAAACCCGCTCATGATGCCGAAGTCGACGTGATCCGAGCGGATGGCCTCGACGACGCTGAGGTAGTCGGGTACATCGAGAATGTCCACGCTGCGGCCGGTTTCGGATTCCAGCAGCTCGGCAAGCGCCTCGACGGGGTTCGCCTTGGTCGGATCGTCACCGAGCGGGGTGGTGGCGATGGTGATCGTCGAGGCATCGGCCGGGCCGTCGGATCCATCCGCCGACGAACAGCCGGCGAGTGCGACGACGAGGGCACTGATGCCCAGGAGGCCCACGAGAGGCGGGGTGTGGCGGCGCATGGCGTCCCTTTCACGCAGTCACGCAAGGTATTTACGAGAACACCCGTATGCAAACCCGCCGAGGTGACACGGAATTACGAGACTGCGGTACCGGAAATGGGCCGCAAGATGAACACTCGGGAACCGGTCACTGCTTCCGAACCGAACAGCGCCGGCACCGCGACTGTCGAGGGGACTCGGCCACGGATCGTCCCGGCTCTCAACGGACCTCGACAGCCGGATCGAGGTGCAGCAGCACCTGCGTGGCGACCCGCGCCCCGCCGAGCGCCCGGGCCGCGCGCAGCGCGGTCTCCTCGGCGCTGGCGGTGAACTCGGTGACGTCGATGTTCGGATCGGCGTGCACCGTCACCGACAGGGTCGGCAGGTGCCGTTCGACGACCGCCCGGCTCCGCACCGACCGCACCCCGGGCAGTGCCGCGAGCTCGGCGGCGACACCGTCGGCGACGGGTCCGAGTTCGACGCCGAGCGTCGCGTGCGTGACCTCGTCGTAGAGCTGCACGGTGGAGGTGCGGCGCCGCGACAGGTTCACCACGAGCAGTACGATGCCGACGGTCAGGCCCACCGCGACCGCACCCCACAGCGCCGCCGTCCACCACGGCTGGTCGGGCACATCGATGACGCGGGGCCGGTCGAGCCGCGCGAGCGAATCCCGGGTGAACGGCACCTTGCCCACCCAGGCCAGCGCGAACGCGCCCATACCGAGCAGGACGAGGCCGATCCCGAATGTGATGAACCGATTGACCAGGACGGTGCGCAGTTTCACCGGTTCACCTTCACGACGAGTGGGATCGGCTTCGCGAGCAGGGCCAGGTTCGGTTCCACCGCGGCCCGGACCGCGGCGGTGAGCTCGGCGACGGGGGTCTCGTCCTCGACGGTGATCCGGACGACCGCGCGCCGCCGATCGACGACGGTGCGCGCGGTGGCCACCCCGGTCAGGGCCGTCGCGTGGGCGCTGCACATGCGGGCCAGGTCGGTGCGACGCATCCACACCGTCGCCACCGGACCGTCGACCTGCAGCGGCAGATGCGTGCGTCGCCGCGGTTTGCAGGCCACCACCAGCAGCACGATCCCGGCGGCGACGCACGCGGCGGCGGCCGGCGCGATCCACGGCTCCCAGTGCAGCCGACCGAACCATTCGAAGGAGTTCCGCAGCCACGGCGCGCCCCCGTAGGTGCCCCGCACGATGAGCAGTTCCCGCGCGGCGGTGAACGCCAGGAGCAGCGCCGCGACGGCGATGAGCGCCGCGGCCGGAGCGGCCGCCGGATACGCCAGCGGCGGCAACGGTGCGACGACCGGAACCGCGGTGCGCGGTTCGGTGCGGGCAGAGACGATGTCCGATTCGAGGTACTCGACCGGCATCGCCGTGTCGCTGTCCCCGTCGCCCTCGGGGACGGCGGTCGCGGCGACCAGCACGTTCAGTTCGTGCACCGACAGGCCGGTGAGTTCGCGCAGCTGCCGCTCGACGGAATCGTGCACACGGCGGGTGAGCATCGCCGCGTCGTACGGCCATTCGGCGGCGACGTACAGGTTGACGGCCACGGCGTTGGCGCCGGTGGTGACGTCGGCGCGCGGCAGCTCACGACCGGTGAGCAGACTCAGACCGCCGCTGCGGCGGACCACGCCCGGGACCTGCAGCGCCGCGGCCGTGGCGATCCGTGCGACCGCGCGGTCCTTGATGACGAGCGAACCGCGGTGTGCGCGCGTGTCCTCCGGTGCGGGTGTGGTGGACAGGCTCGGATCAGCCACGACCCCGGCTCCTGAGCAGGGCGCCGAGGTCGAGCAGTCCGTCGCGGTGTGCGCCGATCGCCATGCCGAGGGCGCCGAGCAGCACCGCGAACAGCAGACCGCTGAATCCGCCGAGGATGCCCGCGATGGCCAGCAGCAGTCCCGCGAGGAGACCGATGACGGTGTTGTTGATGGGCGTGTGGTTCACGGTGCCGCCTCTGTGTTGTCGCCGGGACAGGGGTTATCGCCGGGGCGGGGCTTTTCGCCGGGACGGTGGTTCTCGCCGGTGTGCAGATCTTCGATCGTCACCTGAACGGGCATCGCGACCATCGGCGCGACCCGCGCCCGCACCGCTTCGGCGACCGCGGGCAGATCGGCCGGATAGCGGGCCACGATGTGCACCGCGCACAGGTCGCTGCCGATCCGGATGCCCTCGATGCGCCGGCCCGGCAGATAGGTGGCGATCTCGCCGAACGCCCCGCCGTGCAGACCCGCGACATCGGGGACGGCGAGCACGGCGTCGGCGACGCGCTCTGCGAGTCCCGCCGCGGGTGGCGTCCCGGCGATCGTCACTGCACTCGCGGCTTGGCGTCGTCGACGAGAGCGGCGGCTTCGTCGTGCAGGACGACGTCGAACACGGTGATGTTGACCTCGGTGACCTCGAGGCCGGTCATCCGTTCGACCGCGCCGATCACGTTGTGCCTGATCGCAACTGCGAGTTCGTGCAGTGCCACGCCGTATTCGGCGACAATGCCGATGTCGATCGCGGCCTGTTTCTCACCGACCTCCACGGCGACACCCTGACCGTGGTTGATGCGCGCGCCGGGGATGCGGTCGCGCAGCGCGCCCACGACGCGGGTGGATCCGGCGCCCACGTCGAACACACCGCTGATCTCGCGGGTGGCGATGCCGGCGATCTTGGCGACGACGGCGTCGGCGATGATCGTGCGGCCCTGCGTGTCGACGGGGCCCGGCGAGATGCCGGCGCCGAACTGTACGCGGCTGATTCCTGCGCCGCTGTCGCTGGTCATGAGGGGCTCCTCGGAAGCGCTGCCGGTGATGTCCGTGGTCGACTCCGTTGTCTGCACGTTGCCCTCGACTCTAGTGACTCCGGCGTTCGGATGGGACGCACGCCCCGGTGTTTCCCCGGCCGGGTAGCGGGGCCCTAGGACTGTCACCCGACCTCACCTTTTTGGTAGAAAAGTTGAACGGTATCGAGGAGACCGGCGTCACCACAATCGAAGGAAGAGCACTTGTCGAATGATCATGTGACCGAGGACGGCACCAGGAAGGTCGTCGTCGTCGGCGCCGGTCTGGCCGGCGTCCGCACCGCCGAGGAGTTGCGGCGGGCCGGGTTCGACGGCGAGATCGTGTTGGTCGGTGCCGAGGAGCACCTGCCGTACGACCGGCCGCCGCTGTCGAAGGACGTGATCCGCGGCGAACGCGAGAACACCACTTTGCGCCCGCGCGAATTCTTCGACGAGCAGCGCATCGATCTGCGACTCGGTGTCGCGGTCGAGTCGCTCGACGCCGCGGCGCGCACCGTCGTCCTGGTCGACGGCACTTCGCTCGGCTACGACGAACTGATCGTCGCGACGGGCCTGCGTCCGCGCCGCATCCCGGGCCTGCCCGAACTGGCCGGCGTGCACGTGCTGCGGTCCGTCGAGGACAGCGTGGGCCTGCGCGCCGACATCACCCCGGGTGGCCGGGCACTGATCGTCGGCGCCGGCTTCATCGGCTGCGAGGTCGCGGCGAGCCTGCGGGCCTGCGGCATGGACGTCGTGCTCGTCGAGCCGCAGCCCACGCCCCTCGCGTCGGTGCTCGGCACCGAGGTCGGCACGTTCGTCGAACGCCTGCACACGGCCGAGGGTGTCGACGTGCGCTCCGGGGTCGGGCTCGCCGAGCTTCGCGGCGAGGGCCGGGTCACCGGCGCGGTGCTCGGGGACGGCACCGAGATCGCCGTGGACCTCGTGGTCCTCGGCATCGGATCGGTGCCGGTCACCGAGTTCCTCGAAGGTTCGGGCATCGAACTCGACAACGGTGTGGTGTGCGACAGCGTGGGGCGCACCTCCGCCGATCACGTGTGGGCGGTCGGCGACGTCGCGTCCTGGCAGCTGCCCGACGGCGGCCGCAAGCGTGTCGAACACTGGACGAGCGCAGGCGAGCAGGCCGCCGTGCTGGCGAAGGCCCTGCTCGGCGCCGGCGGCGACCGGGCGGCTCAGGTCCCGTACTTCTGGAGCGACCAGTACGACGTGAAGATCCAGGGCCTCGGCGCGGTGTCGGCTCAGGACACCGTGCACGTCGTGCGCGACGACGGCCGTAAGTTCCTCGTCTACTACGAGCGCGACGGACGCCTCGTCGGGGTCGTCGGCGGTGGTCTGCCGGCGCAGGTGATGAAGACCCGCGCGAAGATCGCGGCGGGTGCGCCGATCGAGGAGATGCTCGCCCCGACGTCGTGATCCGGCACGTCCCGCCAGGCCCGTCGGCGCCGCGCGCTAGATTCGTACGGTGATCGTTGCGCTCATCGACTCGGGTTTCGGCTTGCTGCCGACCTCGGCGTGGCTGCGCCGATTGCGGCCCGAACTGGATCTGATGTTGTCGATGGACCCGGACGGCGCGCCGTGGGGTCCGAAACCGCGGGACTGGGTGATCGAACAGGTCGTCACCACGGCGAGACGCGCGGTCCGGCGCGGCGCCGAGGTCGTCGTGTTGCCGTGCAACACCGCGTCCGTCACCGCCCTCGACGAGGTCCGCCGCGACCTCGGCGACGGAATTCCCGTGGTCGGCACGGTCCCGGCGATCAAACCGGCCGCGGCGGCGTGCGAGTCCGTGGCCATCTGGGCGACCGCCGCGACCACAGCCAGCAGCTATCAGGCCGATCTCATCGCGCAGTTCGCCAACGGAAGCGAGGTCGTCGGCGTCGCATGTCATGGACTGGCCGACGCCATCGACCGTGGCGACCGGGGCGGGGCCGCGGCCGCCATCGAATCCGCGGTCGCGCGGACCCCACCGGGCGTCAGCGGGGTCGTGCTCGGCTGCACCCACTATCCGCTGGTCGCCGACTCGATCGCGGCGCAGCTGCCCCGCGGGGTGCGGTTGTTCGACAGCGCCGAGGCCGTCGCACGTCAGACGCTGCGCCGTATCGATGCGCTCGGCCGCCCGATTTCCGGATCGGGCCGCGTCGAAGTGTTCCTCAGCGGCGAGCCCGGAGAGCTGCCGGAGGGTGCCCGCGCCTTCGAAGCGGGGCGGATTCTGCTCGCTCCCGCCGACGACGCCGTCGGCTGACCGTTCACCCGAACGAGAGCTTCCCCATCCCGGACATCCCGGCCGCGACGACCCGCGCCACGGTACGCAGGTCCTCGCGGTTCCGGGGCAGCCCGTCCAGGGCGAGCAGCCGGTCGGTGCTCGCCGCCGAGAACATCGCCGACACCCATGTGGTCGCGCACGCCCGCAGGGTGCCCGGCTGCACCGGGCCGGGGGCGCTCGCCTGCAGCAGCCGCATCGTGACGTCGTGCAGGTTCGACCGCAGCCGGTGCAGGTGGCTCCGCACGTCGGGATGGGTGTCGGCCTCGCGCCAGATGATCACCCGCAGCACCGACGACCGGTGGTCGCGCAGGTTCAGCGCGGTGTCCAGGTTGACGAGACTGGCCGCTGGATCGCCGGGTTCGACGAGTGCGTTCACATCGGTGATGGGTTCGGCCGGCATCCGTTCGGTGACGAGCGTTTCGAGAATGGCCTCCTTGGTCGGGAAGTAGTAGAAGATCAGGCCTTTCGGCACGCCTGCCTGCACGGCGATCGCCGCGGTGGCGGTGGCGTCGAAACCGTGGGTTGCGAACAGCGTTTCGGCGGCGTCGAGGATGCGGGTCCGGCTCTCGTCTCGCGCGCGGCGACCGCCCGGCCGGGGAACGTGTGTGCTCACCTGCGCACCACTTTCGGTGATCCGTGAGGGGGCGAGGGCGCGGTGGCCGCTCGCCCCGGTCCCGGATCGTGTGCGGATCAGTGATGGGTTGCCAGTCCGCCTCCGTGCATGCGGGCGTTCATGACGGGCAGGGCCGCGACGGCAACGACAACGGTGAGAACACCGACGATCCACGCGGTCCACGAGGCGCCGTTGTAGGCGGTGAAGTCCATGACCCAGGGGGACAGGAACAACAGCACACCGAAGACACCCATTGCATAGTCGATCGCGGCCATCGACGGCCGGACGATCTGCGCGAGGCCGCTCAGCGCGACCAGCACACCGAGGACGATCAGCGACCACATGGCCGCATCGTTGGTGTCGAGCCACAACGGCGAAAGGGCGGCGAAGACGCCCAGAATCACGGCCACATAGTCCTGCAGCCGACTGTCGGAGAACATGGTGAGCCTCCTCGTGAGAGTGTGTCCTTCCGTTTTCCGGTATAGGTCTGATCGACCGGTCGGTCAAGATGTGCACGGTTGCGGTGCGGTAACTCCGCATGCAGGTCAGAGCGGGTTTCTTCGTCGAATCGTGATCCGGTGTCGTTACCGGTCTCGGGCGCGGGGACGCCGTACGCTCGACAGCCGTGACCGTTGAGAAGAGCGCCGGGGACGTGCGGGTCGCGCTCGACGCCCTGGCCGACCCGGCCGCGGCCGCGCAACTGCGCCGCTTCTTCAAGACCGGCCCGGGCGAGTACGGGGAGGGCGACGAGTTCCTCGGGCTGCGGGTCCCGCAGACCCGCGCGGTCGCCGGTCGCTTCCGGGCGTTGCCGATCGACCAGGCGCGGGCCCTGCTCGACAGTCCCGTTCACGAACACCGACTCGCGGGACTGCTGATTCTCGTCGACCGGTTCGCGCGCGACCGCGGCGCCCGGAATCGGATCGTCGAGTGCTACCTCGACGCGCTGCGGTGCGGCCGTGTGAACAACTGGGACCTGGTCGATTCGTCGGCGGACCGCATCGTCGGCGATTGGGTGCGTGAGAACCCCGGCGAGTCCGGGCTGCTGACCGAACTCGTCGACAACCCGGATCTGTGGCGACGGCGGGCCGGTCTGCTCGCGAGTTTCGCGTTCATCAAACGCGGTGAGGCGGAACCGACGCTGACGTTGGTCGCGCGGGTGCTGGGCGACCGGCGGGACCTGATCCAGAAGGCGTCGGGGTGGATGCTGCGGGAGGTCGGCAAACGCGTCGACCGCGACGTCTTGGTGAGCTTTCTCGATCTCCACGCCGCGGCGATGGGCCGCACAGCGCTGAGCTACGCGACCGAGCACCTCGACGCGGCCGAACGGGCCCGGCTGCGGGCATTGCGGTGATCCGGCGGGCGCGGTTGCGCACGCCGGATCGGCGGCAGGCAGATGCGGTGGATCAGAACTGGATCTTGAGGTTGTCGCTGACCGGCTTGGCCTGGCAGCCCAGGATGTAGCCGGACTCGATGTCCTCGGGGTCGAGGATGTCGCAGTGCTCCATCTCGACCTCACCCTCGAGGACGGTGCACGCGCACGATCCGCACTCGCCTTCCTGGCACGAGTAGGGCACGTCGAGGCCCTTGGCCAGCATGAGGTCGACGAGCGTCTGCTTGCGTGGCCACGCCAGGGTGTGGGTTTCGCCGTCGAGTTCGACCTCGACGGTCGCGGCGTCGGCCGCTTCCTCGTCGCTGATCTCGACCGGGGCGGCGTCGGCGAAGGGGTCGCCGGCGAGCGAGTTGAACACCTCGGCGTGGACCCGGGTGCGGTCCATGCCCGCGGCGTGCAGGGCGGCGTGCACGGTGTCCATGAACGGGCCGGGCCCGCACATGAACGCCTCGTACCCGGTGTACGGCGTGGCGAGGGCGGCGAGCTGGTCGGCGGTGGGCAGGCCCTGCACGGACTCGAGCCAGTGCACGACGGTCAGCCGTGTCGGGTACTTGTCGGCCAGGGCGCGCAGTTCCTCGGCGAAGATGACCGACGCCTCGTCCCGGTTGGCGTAGACGAGCACGACCCGGCCGGAGCCCTGAGTCAGCGCCGACTTGAGGATCGAGATCACCGGGGTGATGCCGCTGCCGGCGCCGAACAGCAGGAAGTCGTGGTCGAGCGACTTCGGGGTGAACACGCCGGACGGGGGGAGCACCTCGATGCGGTCGCCGGGGGAGATCTCGTCGCACAGCCAGTTCGAGCCGTAGCCGTCGACGGTGCGTTTGACGGTGACCTTGGGCGAGTCGTCGGTGAACGGCGAGCTGGCCAGCGAATAGCAGCGCGCTACCGAGCCGGTGCGGTCGCTGGGGATGCGCAGGGTGAGGAACTGTCCGGGCTTGTACTCGAACTTGTCCCGCAGGTCGGCGGGTACCTCGAAGACGAGCGAGCGTGCGTCGGACGTCTCCTCGATGACGGCGGAGACGGTGAGAATCACCGATCGTGAGCCGTGCGGCACCTCGACTGTCGTCATGGGGTGTTTCGTCCTCTCGTCGTGCAGGCTGGGCCTTGGAACGGCTGCGCCTTGGAACAGGTGGTGCGGTCGCCGGCCTGCCCAGCCGAACCCAATCTAGAACGTGTTCTAGTTCAAGGGTAGCAGCCGGACCGGGCGGCAGGGAAACGGTACCGGGCACCCCGCGGCATCGGCATCGCCGTATCCCGGTCGGCGGGACGCGCACCCTGGCCGATCGGGCAGGCGACCGCGCTCGACCGGACGGCTTCGGCGCGCAAACCGGACGGTTCCGGCCCGCAGCTCTTCACTGCCGGGCGGGCGTCCGCCACGGTGGAACCCGGATGAGATGTGGGTCACACACCGTGAACCACCCGGCGACCGAGGAGAGACACGATGGCCATCGAGCTCAATCAGATCTGGGACTTCCCGATCAAGGAGTTCCATCCCTTCCCGCGTGCACTGATGGGTGTCGGTGCACACGACATCATCGGCGTCGAGGCCAAGAACCTCGGATTCAAGCGCGCCCTGCTGATGACGACGGGTCTGCGCGGCTCCGGCATCATCGAGGAGCTGATCGGCAAGATCGAGTACCAGGGTGTCGAGGTCGTCCTCTACGACAAGGTCGAGTCCAACCCCAAGGACTACAACGTGATGGAGGCCGCCGCCCTCTACCAGCAGGAGAAGTGCGACTCGATCATCTCCGTCGGCGGCGGTTCCAGCCACGACGCCGCCAAGGGCGCCCGCGTCGTCATCGCCCACGACGGCCGCAACATCAACGAGTTCGAAGGCTTCGCGAAGTCCACCAACAAGGAGAACCCGCCGCACATCGCCGTCTCCACCACCGCCGGCACCGGCTCGGAGACGTCGTGGGCGTACGTCATCACCGACACCTCCGACATGGACCACCCGCACAAGTGGGTCGGCTTCGACGAGGCGACCATCGTCACCCTCGCCATCGACGATCCGCTGCTGTACTACACCTGCCCCCAGCACTTCACCGCCTACTGCGGATTCGACGTCCTCGCACACGGCTCCGAGCCGTACGTCTCGCGCCTGGACTTCGCACCGTCGCTGGGCAACGCGCTCTACTCGATCGAGCTGGTCGCGAAGAACCTGCGCGAGGCCGTCTTCGAGCCGCGCAACCTCAAGGCCCGCGAAGGCATGATGAACGCCCAGTACATCGCCGCGCAGGCGTTCAACTCCGGTGGTCTGGGCATCGTGCACTCGATCTCGCACGCCGTGTCCGCGTTCTTCGACAGCCACCACGGCCTCAACAACGCGATCGCGCTGCCCCGGGTGTGGGAGTACAACCTGCCCTCGCGGTACGAGCACTACGCCCGCATCGCGACCGCGATGGGCGTCGACACCCGCAACATGACCACCGTGCAGGCCGCCGATGCCGCGGTCGAGGCCGCGATCCGGCTCGCCAAGGACGTCGGGATCCCCGACAACTTCGGATCCGTGCGCACCGACTCGTACGAGAAGAACCAGATGAACACCAAGAAGTACGCGGGTCGCGGTGACACGATCCGCGGCGACGAGAAGACCGTGCGCGCCATCTCCGAGCACATTCAGGGCGACTGGTGCACCCCCGGCAACCCGCGCGAGGTGACGGTCGAATCGATGATCCCGGTCGTCGACCACTGCATCAACCGGTCCTACTGACACTGCATCGACCGGTCCTACGGTCCGACGGATCGATGGACCGACCCCGCAGAACTCGCGCCCGGGGCGGAGTCCCCTGCCCCGCCCCGGGCGCGTTCCGACCGCGCGACAGGAGTACCCGATGACCAGCTTCGCCGACAGGGCCGAACCGACCAGCTTCGCCGACAGTGCCGAACTGAAGGATGCGCTGCGCCGCCACGACTACATCGCCGACGACGAATTCGCCGTCGTCGTGCACCTGGCCACCGTCCTCGACCGGCCGCTGCTGCTCGAAGGACCCGCCGGGGTCGGCAAGACCGAACTCGCCAAGGCTCTCGCAGCGGCCGGCGGACGCAAACTCGTGCGCCTGCAGTGCTACGAGGGCCTCGACGACAGCCGCGCCCTGTACGAATGGGACTACGCCAAACAACTGCTGCACGTGCAGATGCTGCGCGACCGCATCGGCGACCGGCTCGCCGCGTACCCGGACATCGCCGACGCCTCACGCTTCCTCGCCGAGCAGGACTTCGGGCTGTACTCCGAGAGCTTCCTCGCCGTCCGGCCGCTGCTCGAGGCCGTGCTCTCACCCGAGCCGGTGGTGCTGCTCGTCGACGAGGTCGACCGCACCGAGGAATCGATGGAAGCGCTGCTGCTCGAGATCCTCGCCGAACGGCAGATCACCATCCCCGAGGTCGGCACGTTCACGGCGCGCTCGGCGCCCTGGGTGATCCTCACCTCCAACGACACCCGCGAACTGTCCGCCGCCCTGAAACGGCGGTGCCTGCACTACCACGTCGGCTACCCGACTCCCGAACGTGAACGCGAGATCGTCACCGCCCGCGCCCCCGAGGTGCTGCCGGCGACCGCCGCCGAGGTCGTCGAATTCGCCCGCACCCTCCGGGAACTGCCGCTGCGCAAGAGCCCGTCCATCTCCGAGGTCATCGACGCGGCCCGCGCGGCCACCGTCCTGAACGCGCACGCCGGGGACGGTTCGATCCGCGATGTGCGCGACGTTCTGCTCGCGGCGCTGCTCAAGTACACCGGCGACGTCACCCTCGCCCGGACCCGACTCGACGGCGCGCCGGACCCCGCCCCGGCGGTTGCCGGCGAACCGGTCGCCGGCGATCACCCCACGGAACGGGCGACGGTCGCGGCCCGGCCGGCGAACACCACCACCGCGGTGTTCCGGGGTCGCGGTGGTGGGGGAGGCCGCGACACCGCCCGCGTCGGCGCGAGGCGGTGACACCGTGCGTGTGAGTGAACTCGATGCGCATCGCCCCGCGTATCCCCTCGACGTGGTCGCGGCGGTGTTCGCGCGGTTGTTGCGATCCCGCGGGGTCGCCGCCTCACCCGCCGAAACCATCGAGATACGAAGGGTTCTCGGCCTGGTCGGCGCCCGCGACCGCGACGTCCTGCGTGCGGCGTTGCGTGCGGTGTGCGCGAAGTACGCTCACGAGCAGGGCGGATTCGACCGTGCCTTCGACGCACTGTTCCTCCCCGCGACCCCCGCCGCTGTCGACGAGGACGGTCCGCCGCTGCGCGCGCAGTTCGCGGAATCGCTTCCCGCCGCACTGGAAATCGACGACGAGCAGCAACTGGCCCGTTATGCCGAGTACAACGAGCGCGCCGCGGAGGTCGGCGACCGGTTCGACACTCCGGAGGCGGACAAGGGTTTCAACCCGCACAAGGACGACGACGATGTGTCGATGACGTCGACAGACGCGGACCTGTCCGTGGATTCGGGTGCCGACTCGGGACGTCGCGGCGTCACCTACACCGTCGACGTGGACCGTGCCGCGACCGCGACGGTCGGTGACCTGTCGTCGAATCCCGGTGCAGCCGTGTCGGGTTCGCTGTCATGGGACGATCCGGCGTCGATCCTGGCGTGGCTCGACGCCTACGACCCGCACCGCGCCTACGGCGGCGACACCGCCGACGAACAGCTCACCGAAGCACAACTGAACCGGCTCGTCGATGCCGTCGAGGCGTTCGTCGCGGCGCTCGCGCGGGCGGTCGACGCCCCGGTGGACGAACCCTCCGATACGCCGGACGATCCGACGGCCGCGCACCGCGCCGAGATCGACCTGGCCTGTCACGAGGTGCTGCGCCGCATGCGCGGCCCGGCCCGGCCCCGGCCGCGCGAGCGGGCCGCGGGCCGCCTCGATCTGCGCCGCACCGCCCGCGGTTCGATGCGCACCGAGGGGGTGCCGTTCCACCTCGTCGTCCGCTCTCCCCGCCCCGACCGGGTGCGGCTGCTCGTCCTCGCCGACGTGTCGTTGTCCGTGCGGCCTGTCACCGCGTTCACGCTTCGTCTCGCGCAGGCCATGCACGGCCGCGCGCACCGGTGCCGCGTCGTCGCGTTCGTCGACCGGCCCGTCGAGGTGACACAGCAGCTGTTTGCCGGCGGCGGCGACGGCGCGCTGGCGCGGGTGCTCGCGCATCCGGCGGTGGACCTCGAGGCGTCCAGCGACTACGGACGGGTCTTCGACGAACTGCTCACCGACCATGCTGGTCTCCTCGAGTCGCGCACCTCGGTGCTCGTCGTCGGCGACGGTCGCTGTAACGGCCTGCCCGCGCGCACCGACCGTCTCGCGGACCTGCGCCGCCGCGTGCATCGCCTGGCCTGGATCACCCCGGAACCGGAGCGGTACTGGCAGCAGGCGACGTGCGCGATGCCGGACTACGCCCAGGTCTGCGATCGCGTCGTGGTCGCCCGCGACGGAGCGCAACTCCTCGACCGCGCCGCCGAACTCGGACACGCCCTCCGCTGACTCCCTGCCGCCGAATCCGGGTGACGGTTCCCTTCACCCGGATTCGGCGGCGGGGTCCGGGTCCGGGCGATACGGTGCAGACGAAACCCGGTGGCACACCTGTGGGCGGGGGTAGTTGCGATGACCGAGCACACCGTGGCGAAGCGAGTGGTGTCATTGCGGCACGACCTCGGGGCACTCGACCGGCGGGTCGGCGACCTCGTCGAGTCGCTCGAGCTGCTCGACCGGGACCGGGGGGAGGCCGACGAGGCCGCCCGGCGGGAAATGCTCAACATGCTCAGCGACGCTCGCCTCGACCTGCACGCGGCCCGCGACCACATCGAGGCGTTGGCCCGGTACGCTGCCAAGTTCGATCTGTGAGCGTCCGCGCCGAACCGGCCCGGCAACGGATCGGGCGCTGTTAGCGTCGGACGGGTGACGATGCCAGCCGAGGCCCGGCGGGGTATCCGGGCAGCAATCGCCCTGGTGGCCGCCGTCGGAATGCTCGGTGCGTGCACGTCGTCGGCGGACGACGCCCCGCAGGACACGTCCGCCGCGTGCACCGCCGCACCGAACGGCACTCCGCTCGCTGCCTCACCGCCGCCGGCGCAGGAGACCGAGCGCAATCTGTCCACCAACCCGGAGATCGCCACCGGATACCGCGACGGGATGGTTGCGGTGGACGTCGGGGAGTTCGCGGTCTCGACCGCCAATCCCGTCTCGACGGAGGCGGCGTGCGAGGTGCTCCGCGACGGCGGCACCGCAGCGGACGCGCTGGTCGTCGCGCAGACCGTGCTCGGTCTGGTGGAACCGCAGTCCTCCGGGATCGGCGGCGGCGCGTTCCTGATGTACTTCGACGCCGCGACCGGGCAGGTTCAGGCGTACGACGGCCGGGAGACCGCGCCGGCGGCGGCCACCGAGAACTATCTGCGGTGGATCAGCGACACCGACCGCACCGAACCGCTCCCCAACACCCGCGCCAGCGGCCGCTCCATCGGCGTGCCCGGGGTGCTGCGCATGCTCGAGGACGTCCACCGCAGTCACGGAAACACCGGCTGGGCACAGCTTTTCGAGAGGGCGGTGAGGCTCGCCGACGACGGCATCGAGATCAGCGACCGGCTCGCACAGTCCATCGCGGACTCCGCCGCGGACCTCGCCCGGGACGAGGCCGCCGCCGCGTACTTCCTCGAACCGGACGGCGCCCCGAAGACCGAGGGCACCGTCCTCACCAACCCGGCGATGAGCAAGACCCTCGGTGCGATCGCGTCGGGTGGTGCGGACGCCTTCTACACCGGCACCGTCGCGACCGCGATCGTCGACGCCGTCGGCACCGCCTCCGGCGGGCGCACCCCGGGAGCGATGACCGTCGACGACCTCGCCGGGTACCGGGCAACGCAGCGAACCCCGCTGTGCACCCCCTACCGTTCCTACGAGATCTGCGGGATGCCGAATCCGTCGTCGGGCGGGATCGCGGTCGCCGCGACCCTCGGCATCCTCGAGAACTTCGACCTGGCGGAATACCCGCCGGCCGACGTCGACTCGAACGGCGGTGTCCCGGCCGCGCACGCCGTTCACCTGATCTCCGAGGCCGAACGTCTCGCGTACGCGGATCGCGACAAGTACGTCGCCGACTCGGATTTCGTGCCCCTGCCGGGTGGCTCGCCCGACGCACTCCTGGACGACACCTACCTGAAGCAGCGCGCCGCGCTGATCGATCCGGACCGCAGCATGGGGGCCGCACAGCCCGGTGACTTCGGGCCCGTTCAGGTCGGCACACCACCGCAGGTCCCCGAGCACGGAACCAGCCACATCTCCGTCGCCGACCGCTACGGGAACATCGCCGCGATGACCACCACCGTCGAATCGGCCTTCGGGTCATTCCACATGATCGACGGATTCCTCTTGAACAACCAGCTCACCGACTTCGCGACCGTGCCGGTCGGCGAGGACGGCATGCCGGTCGCGAACCGGGTGGAACCCGGCAAGCGCCCGCGCAGTTCGATGTCGCCGACCGTCGTGTTCGAGCGCGCTCCCGACGGCACCCGCGGCGATCCGGTGCTCGTCACCGGATCGCCCGGCGGCTCGGTGATCATCCAATTCGTGGTCAAAACCCTCGTCGGCATGCTGGATTGGGGTCTGGACCCGCAGCAGGCGGTGTCCGCCGTCTCGTTCGGCGCAGCGAACACCCCGGTCACCGGTGTCGGCGGGGAACATCCCGCGATCGACGGGTCCGACGACGGCGCCCACGACCCGCTCGTCGTCGCCCTGCGGGAACGCGGGCACCAGGTGTCGGTCGCGCCGCAGTCCAGCGGACTCAGCGCGCTGTGGCGTGCGGACGGCGGCTGGGTCGGCGGTGCGGATCCGCGCCGGGAAGGTGTGGTCATGGGCGAGCACGGATGAGCGGACGTGCATCCGGTGACGAGCCCTGACGGGCCGGCGGGTACCAGTCCACCACGATGGACCGAGCGCCCGAGCACGCCAGCATGGAGCGCAGGGGGCCCCCGGTGCACAGTTGCCGATCCAATTCCCGTTGCTGCACGCGCACATCGCTGCCGTCGGGCACACCCACGAAGATCTCGACGGGTTCGTGGCTCCGTCCCGCCTCCAGGATCAGCCGTTCCTCGGACACGGTATGAACCGGAACGTCGTCGGCTCCGACCGCGTCCCCGACGACGAGCGCGACACAGTCGGTGTCGTCGTCGCGGTACGCGACCACGCGGCTCCGGCGCGGAGCCGAGTCCAGCGCGTGATCGATCGTCAGGCCGGCCCCGGAATCGAGTGCGGAATCGGCCACGCCGTGATCCGGGTGCAGTGTCCGGGGCAGCATCACCCGTCTCGCGGTCCGGCTGAAGAATCCCGGGGTCGGTACGTTCATGGCTCGGCCTCCTCGCCGCTGTCCCCTCACAGGGGCATTCGGCACCGCGACCGTCCCGGACGAGTCACCTACCCGATCGGGTAGGTACCGGCCCTACCCGTCGACCCGGTGCCCCGGCCGCCCATCCGGCCTACGCTCGGAAGGACCGTAAGCTGGATCACATCGGAACGCCGGGGATCGTCAGGAGTGCTGTAGTGGCCGTCGCCATACCGGAACGTCGGACCGAATCGGGGAGCGCCGGGCAGGTGGAGACACCGACGCTCGCGAAGTTCCATGCCCCCGAGATCGTGTTCGGGGCCGGGTCGCTCGCCGAGGCCGCGCACGCGACCGTGCGGCTCGGCGGCAGCCGGCCGATGCTGGTCACCGACCCCGGGCTCGTCGAGGCCGGATGGGTCGACGAGTTGCGCCACCACCTCGTCGAGCAGGGCCTGACCCCGGTCGTGTGGAGCGAGCTGACCCCGAATCCGAAGGACTTCGAGGTCGCCGCCGGCCACGAGCTGTACCGCGCCGAGGGGTGCGACGTGTTGGTCGGGCTCGGTGGTGGTTCGGTGATCGACGCGGCGAAGGGCATCGCGGTGCTCGCCGCGAACGGCGGCAGCATCCTCGACTACGAGGGCGTGGACCGCGCGCCGCTGCCGATCCCGCCGATGGTGATGGTGCCGTCCACCTCCGGCACCGGCGCGGACGTGTCGCAGTTCTGCGTCGTCACCGACACCACCCGCAACACCAAGATCACCATCATCGGCCGGTCTCTGGTGCCCGACCTGACGGTCATCGACCCGCGGCTGCTCACCACCATGCCGGACGACCTCAACGCCGCGACCGGCCTGGACGCCCTCACCCACGGCATCGAGGCGTTCGTCTCCCGCGCCCACAATCCGCTCACCGACCATCACGCGCTGCGGGCCGTCGCGATGGTCACCGGCACCCTCGTCCACACCATCGACGATCCGCACGAGATGACGCACCGCACCGCCATGGCCCAGGCCAGTCTCGAGGCGGGCCTGGCATTCACCAACGCTATCCTCGGTGCCGCACACGCGATGAGCCACCAGGTCGGCGGCCTGCTCGATCAGCCGCACGGCGTCATCAACGGCGTGCTGCTCCCGCACGTGATCCGGTTCAATGCCGCCGCCGACCCGGCGCCGTTCGCGGCGATCGCCGCGGCGCTCGGCCTGGACGAGCACCGCGGCCCCGAACCGGAGGCCGCGCTCGCCGTCGCCGACCGCGTCGAACGCCTCGCCCGCGAGGTCGGTGTGCCGCGGGGGCTGCGGGAACTCGGTGTGCGAGAACGGGATCTGACCCGGCTGGCGGAGGGGGCCCTCCGCGACGCGTGCATGTCCACCAACCCACGCGCGGCGACCCACGAACAGATGGTCGCGCTGTTCCGGGCGGCGCTGTGAACCCCGCCGCCCCCGACCTGTCCCAGCTCACCGGCCTGCGGTCCGGCAAGTCCACGTTCTATCCGCAGTACCGCGGCGCCGCCGAACGACTCGAGCGGGTCGTGCACGCCCTCGAACTCATCTCGCGGGCGCTCGTGCGGACCGTCGAGGGACCCGAAACGCTGATCTGTGCGGTCGCCGAGGCCGCCCGCGCGCACCTGAGTGCCCGCTGGGTGGTCTTCGCGCTCACCGACGGCATGCTGCCCGACGCCGGACCTCGCCGTCTCGTGCTCGGACCCGACGCCACCCCGTTCCTCGTCGACAATGTCGAGGGGCCACCGCTGCCCGACGAGGTCGTGCGCTGCCTCGACGACATCCGCGGCGGCACCGTCGACCGTGATCCGGTCGTCGACGCTCATCACGCGTTCGTGCCGATCGTCCTCGGAGGTGGGGTCGCCGGTGCCATCGCGGCATGGACACCGGAGCATCGGACCCTCGACGCCACCGATCGCGCGGTGCTGTCCATCCTGGCCAGTCAAACCGCCGTGGCCCTGCAGAATTCGGCACTGTATCAACGGGGGCAGTTGCTGCTCGAGCGCGCCGAGGAAGCCTACCGGGAAGCCAACCGGGCCGCGGCCGACCTGCAGTCGCGCAACGCCGAACTCGAAGCGACCCTGCGCGAACTGGAACGGACCCAACGGCAGCTCGGCGCCGCCCACCGGCATCAGGCGCTCGACGAGGAACGGCACCGGATCGCCCGCGAACTGCACGACAGTGTCACGCAGGCCGTGCTGTCGGCGGGCATGCAGATCGAGGTGTGCCGCAGCGACATTCCCGACAGCGAACGTTCCGGACGTCTGGACCTGGCGAAGGAGCTGACGCGCCGGGCCGTCGAACAGTTGCGGTCGGCGATCTACGCGCTCAACCACCCGTCGGATGCGGATCGGTCGTCGCTGCCGGAGATGCTCGAGCAGCTCCGGGTGGCGCACACCCCCGGTGAACTCGATATCGCGATCCGGGTCGGCGGCACCCCCGTCGAACTGTCCGGCGACGTCGAACACGCGTTGCTGCGAATCGCGGGGGAGGCGCTGTTCAACGCCGTCGTGCACGCGAACGCGACCCGCGCCGTCCTCCGGCTGACGTACGGGCCCGAGTCGGTGCTGCTGTCGGTTGCCGACGACGGCGACGGCGACCCCGCCCGCATCCGGGTGATGCTGCGGCTGGCCGCCGGCAGTGACCTCGACGGCCGGCACCGCGGCCTGGCGAACATGCAGGCGCGTGCCCACGAGTTCGGCGGCCGGCTCGAGGTGCGCAGGGCCCGGATCGGGGGAGTCCGGGTCGCGGTGCGCATACCCGTGCCGAAAAGCTTTCCGCAGGAAGCGGATACGGTGAGAACAGGAGACCAGTGATGACGGTGACACCGCCGCGGACCCGTCGGGACACCGTGCGGATCGTGCTCGTCGACGACCACGCGATTCTCCGTCAGGGATTGCGGTCGATCCTCGACCGGGAACCCGACCTCGAGGTCGTCGGGGAGGCATCCGCGGAGGACGAAGCACTCGTCCTCGTCGACCGGATGCGTCCCGACATCGTCCTGATGGACCTGAAGCTCTCGGCCGGATCGGACTACGAGGGGTTGACGCTGTGCAGCCAGTTGTCCGCCGCGCATCCCGGGCTCGGCCTGCTCGTGCTCACCACCTTCCTCGACGAGCAGCTCGTCGTGCGGGCCGTGCACGCCGGTGCGCGGGGGTATGTCGTCAAGGACGTCGACACGACCGAACTGGTCCGCGCGATCCGTGCGGTCTCCCGCGGCGAGAGCGCATTCGACTCGCGCAGCGCCGCGGCGGTGGTGCGCACGCTCAGCGGCAAGGTCGCGCCGACCGAGCAGCTCACCGACCGTGAGCTCGAGGTGCTGCGATTGCTCGCCGCCGGCCTGTCGAATGCGAAGATCGGTGAACAGCTGTTCATTTCGGCCACGACGGTCAAGTTCCACGTGAGCAACATCATGCGCAAGCTCGGTGTCGGCCGTCGTGCCGAGGCGGTGTACGCGGCGAGCAAGCGAGGGCTCATCTGACGAGTTCGACGGGGACCTGGTGGTTCCTTCGGGCTGCTCGGGCCGCCCGAAGGAACCACGGGTGCGGTCAGCAGGTGCGGGGGGTTTCCTCTCCCGCGAAACGCTTGGTCAGGAAGTCCGCCGCCTGCCCGAGCCCGAGCACCGCCGCCGACATGTGGTCGGGGGTGGGAGTCTCCAGGCTCTGGACGTGCGCACCCGCCGCGCAGTACCGGGCGAGCGTTGCGACGATCGAATCCACCGGGATCAGCGCGTCGGTGGGGCTGTGCCATTCGAAGATGGGCATGTCCGGGACACCCGGGAAGTACTCGAGGCTGTTCTCGTCGGCGACGGCGAGCGCGCCCGGTTCGTCGGTCAACCGGCTGATCGGGCTGACCTGCGGCAGGCTTCCGCCCGCGCCGATCCGCAGGATGTCGTTGGTGCATGCGGCGGTGAGCCCGTCGCGCATCGCGAGCCCGGCGGGGGTGAGCTGCCCGCTGAGGTTGATGCGGTCGGGGTATTCGCGTTCGAGTCCGAGGGCCGCGGCGAATGCGAGACCGAACACCGGGTGCGGCTCGGTGCCGATACCGTCGGCCATCTTCCGCAGGTTCATCGGGACACCGCCCATCGCGGCCCCGACGATGTTGAGTTCGGGGGCGTAGCTCGGTGCGAGCGCGGCCGCCCACCCCGTGGCCATTCCGCCGCCGGAATACCCGGCGAGCGCGACCGGGCTGTTCGCGACCTGAAGTTCCGGCGCACGCTGCACGGCCCGGATGCCGTCGAGCGTGATCTGGCCGCCCAGCTTGGCGGCTCCATATGCGCTGGTCGGTCCGAGATGGTCCGGAATCGCCACCGTCCAGCCGCGCTGCAGGGCGACGTTCAATCCGGCGGCCTCGCGGATCGCCAGATTCGGATCGGTGGTCCACAGCGTCTGCGACGGTGCGCACTGCGGGCCGAGTGCGTTGATCACGTGCTGGAACGACAGCAGCGGCCCGTCGGGGGCCTTGCCGACGGGCGCGAGCACGGTGGTCACCGCGGTGATCGGATCACCCTGCGAATTCGTGGAGCGGAAGCTGATCTGCCAGGCGTCGGCCCCGACGATCTCCGCCGGGGTGGGCATCCGCCGGATACCGACGATGTCGCCCGGTGCCGAGGGGTAGGCCTCCGCGGCGGCACGATAGAACGGATCGGCCGGCAGCGGCGGGTAGAGGGGTGCGGCGCCGGCCGGGCCGGTGGATGTGACGGCGGCGAACGCCGCTGCGGCGCACACGGCCGCTGTCAGAATTCCACGGCGAAGTCGGATACGCACAGGACAACCTCCACAGACGAACACCCCGGCAAGAAGTGACGGGATACAACGGTTCGTTACATTACCGACCCTCGATCACAGCTTGTTACAAGCCGGGCGCCGGAGGCTCGACTCGTTACCGAACGGACACCACCCCGGTCGCGCTGCGCGGCGATCCCGCATCGCTGTGTCGAACCCGGCACCGCCGTGTTCCGGAGTAACGTCCGGGACATGACGACGGCCCTCAGCGCAGTTCAACTCGTCAAATCGTTCGGGTCGACCCGGGCACTCGACGAACTCGACCTGGAGGTGCGCCGCGGGGAGGTGCACGGCTTCCTGGGACCCAACGGCGCAGGCAAATCCACCACCATCCGCATTCTGCTCGGTTTGCTGCGCGCCGACTCCGGCCGGGTGGAACTGCTCGGCAAGGACCCGTGGCGCGACTCCGTCGACCTGCACCGGCGGCTGGCATACGTGCCGGGCGAGGTGAACCTCTGGCCCAACCTGACCGGTGGCGAGGCCATCGACCTGCTGGCGGGGCTGCGCGGGGGCATCGACGAGCGCCGCCGCGCCGACCTCCTGGACAGATTCGACCTCGATCCCACCAAGAAGGCCCGCACCTATTCGAAGGGAAACCGGCAGAAGGTCGCGATCGTCGCCGCGCTGTCCTCGGACGTGGAACTGTTCCTGTTCGACGAGCCCACCTCCGGACTGGATCCGCTCAAGGACGAGGTGTTCCGGGACTGCGTGCGCGAAGCCGTCGCCGACGGCCGATCGGTGCTGTTGTCCAGCCACACCCTGTCCGAGGTCGAGGCGCTCTGCGATCGGGTCACGATCATCCGGCGGGGGCGCACGGTCGAATCGGGAACGCTGAGCGAACTGCGGCACCTGACCCGCACCTCGATCCGAGCCGAGACTGCCCGCCCCGCAGCCGGTTTCGGTGAGCATCCCGGCGTCCACGACCTCGAAATCGACGGATTGCGGGTGCGCTGCGAGGTCGACACCGCGCAACTCGACGAGGTGCTGCGACGCCTCCTCGACTACCAGCTGACATCGCTGACCTGCACTCCACCCACGCTGGAGGAGCTGTTCCTGCGGCACTACGGGGACGAGGTACCCGGCGGGAGTGGGCGATGACCACCGTCACGACCGGCAGACACCCGAACCCCGCCTACGCCGGCACCGGCAGGCTGATCCGCCTGGCGCTGCGCCGCGACCGCCTCCAGGTACCGGTGTGGCTGGTGGCGTTCGCCGTCGTCTACGCGGTGTCGGTGTGGAGTCTGAAGGACCTGTACCCGACATCGAACGACCTGCATCTGATCGCGGTCAGTTCCGCGGTCTCCCCGGTGGTGCTCGCGACCAACGGGCTGGTGTCGGGCGACAGCCTCGGTGCGGTTGTCGCCGCGCAGGCCCTGCTGTTCCTCGCGCTCGCCGCCGGACTGATGAACTCCATGATGGTCGTCCGGCACACCCGCCAGAACGAGGAGACCGGTCGCGCGGAACTGGTCGGCGCGGCCGTCGTCGGCCGCCGGGCCATGCTCACGGCGGCGCTGCTGGTCGCCCTCGCCACCGACGTCGTGCTCGTGGTGCTGATCGCCGCGATCTCCGCCGCGTTCGGCCTGCCCGTCGGCGGCTCGGTGGCGATCGGAGCCGCGACGGGCGCAGCCGGGCTCGCCTTCGCCGGGATCGGCGCGGTGACGGCGCAGGTCACACAGGGCTCCCGCGCCGCGAACGGACTCGCCGGCGCCGCACTCGGCCTGTCGTTCCTGTTGCGCGCGGTCGGGGACAGCACCGGCAGCGTCGACGAGAGCGGTGTCCGGGTCACCAGCTCGTGGCCCTCGTGGCTCACTCCGATCGGCTGGGCGCAGCAGGTCCGGCCGTTCGACACCGACAGCTGGTGGGTGTTCGCGATCTTCGCGGTGTTCCTCGTCGCGATCGTGTGGCTCGCCTATGCCTTGACCGGGCGACGCGATCACGGTGCCGGACTCGTGCAGCCGCGGCCGGGCCCACCCAGGGCCGCCCCGCGCCTGCCGACCGCCCTCGGGTTCGCGTGGCGCATGCAACGCACCACGCTGCTGTGGTGGGCCCTGGGCATCGCGGTGCTCGCGGCGACGTACGGCAGCGTCGCGGACGAGATGGACAACTTCCTCGACGAGGGCGGCGCGGTCGCCGACATGATGACCCAGCTCGGCGGTGGGGCCAAGGCGCTCACCGACGCCTACTTCGCGGTGATCTTCCTGATGATGTCGTTCTTCACCGCCGCGTATGCGGTGCAGTCGGTGTTGCGCATGCACGGGGAGGAGGCGTCGGGCCGCGTCGAACCGCTGTTGTCGACCGCGTTGAGCCGCACCCGATGGATGTTGTCCCACATCGCGGTGGTCGTCGGCGGAATCGTGGTTCTGCACGTGATTCTCGGTGTGGTCGTCGCGATCACGTACGGCATCGCGATCGGTGACCTCGGCGGTCCGCTCGGCAGTCTGCTGCCGGCGGCGCTCGCGTTCGTCCCGGCCGTGCTGCTGGTCGCGGCGACGGCGATCCTGTGTGTCGGCGCCCTTCCCCACCGTGCGGGGAGCGTCGCGTGGGGGCTGTTCGCGGTGTGGATGCTCATCGGTCAGATCGGCCCGCTCCTGAACCTGCCGCAGTGGGTGATGGATCTGTCGCCGTTCGTTCACGTGCCGGCGCTGCCGGCGGCCGACCTGCGAGCCCTACCGTTGATCGTGCTCACCGTCGTGGCGGTGTTGCTCGCCGCTGCCGGCGTGGCGGCACTGCGTCGGCGCGACATCGCCGTGCAGTGACGGCGTCGTGTTCTGTGTGGAATTGTGTTTGCGTGGCGGGCACAATTCCACACAGAACGGTCGGACGACGTCACGCGTCGAGCACCAACCACCCGCCGTGATGTTCGAACACCTCGAAGTCCCGGCCCGTGGATTCCCCGAGTCGGCGCAGCGCGTCGAGGTCGAAGGTGCGCACGTGGCCGTGGCACGCGGTGGCCTCGTCCTCGAACGGCACCGCGATCACCACCCGCGCCCGGGCGATGCGCAGCGCTTCCGCGACGACGGCCGCGCCGATCGTGTCGTCGACGTGTTCGAGCAGGTGGATCGCGGTGACCGTGTCGGCGCTGCCATCGGGGACCGGCACGTGTGCGGCGTCGCAGACGAGGGTGTCGACGGACAGGCCCAGCCGGGGGGCGACGGCGTCGAGCAGGGACATGGTTCCGGGGAGGATGTCGGTGGCGGTCACGGGTGTACCGGCGCGGGCCAGCCGCAGCGGCAGGAACCCGAAGCAGGACCCGAGATCGAGTACCCGACCGCGGACCAGTTCGGCGGCCTTGTCGTGGATGGGTGCGAAATCCGCTGTGCCGTCGAGAAGTTCACCAAGGGAGTTGTGGTAGTAGGTGACCCAGGCATCGAGCGGGTCGGGGACGGTCGAGCGCACCAGCCCGACCATCGTCAGCTCGAACTCGTCCTGGCCGAAGTCGGCGTCCTCGATGGAGGCGGTGACGCCGGCGACGAGCCGTTCGCTGAGTTCGTCGGGACCGAGTGAGTGCGTCACATGCAGGCGGCCGTCGTTGCGCCGCAACGTCACCGGCCCCGATTCGATGCGTTCGACGGTGACGTGGTCGTGCGTCCAGCGTCCGGGAGTGCAGGGGGCGAGGGAATCGAGCACGCTCATGACACAGCCTCGTTCGGTGGGATGGCCGGGGAATTGAGCCCACTGTAGAGCGTGTGCATCCCCGAGGCCAGCAGGTCGGACAGTTCGGCGGAATCGTCGGCGAGCCACTGCTCGTACGCCGAGACCGCCACGGCGAGCATGAGATAGCCGACGGTGCGCGGGAAGTGATCGTCGAGCGAGGTGCCGGTGCGGTGCGCGACGAACTCGGCGATGACCTGCCGCCACCCCTGGTACATCACCGACGAATACGCCTGCAGCGTCGGGTTGCGCAGGATCAGCTCCATACGGGCGCGGTGCCGCTCGGCCTCGGACTCGGGAAAGGTGTTGAAGTTCAGGAGTGCCGACCTCAGGGCCTCGGCGAGCGGCATGTCGCGGGGGAGTTCCGACAGGTGGGCGCGCATGTGTGCGAGGTGCTCGTCGAAATCTCCCCACGGCACCGCGTTCTTGGACGGGAAGTAGCGGAAGAACGTGCGGCGTGCGATCCCGGCGGCCTCGGCGATCTCGTCGACGCTGGTCTCGTCGAAGCCGCGTTCGCGGAACAGTTCGATGCCGACGGCGCTGAGTCCCTCTCGCGAAGTGGAGGGGCGCCGACCTGTCCGAGCGGACGGTTTCCGGCGGCTACGCATGTTTCCCTCGATCCATGGATGACATTCTGCACTCGATGCCATTACAGTGGTGAACCGAGTCACAGCGCAAGTCCGGCTGTGGCCTCCGGCTCCCGCTGTGGAGTGCACGAACTGTGGTGAAGAACGAACCGAGGAGGAAAACATGTCCGATCGTGACAACGCGGTGATCGAGTCCGAGCTCATCGAGGAGTCCCTCGTGGAAGAGGTCTCCATCGACGGTATGTGCGGCGTGTACTGATCATGACCGCACCCGGAGCCACCGCCGTGGCAACTGCACAGTTCGATCCGGGCGCCACGTGGCGGCTCCACCCGCAGGTAGCGCTTCGCCCCGAGCCGTTCGGGGCGTTGCTCTACCACTTCGGCACCCGCAAGCTGTCGTTCCTGAAGAACACCGTGATCGTCGAGGTCGTCCGCTCGCTGGGCGAGCACGACTCGGTGCGGGATGCGTTGCGCGCCCACGGGATCGACGAGAACGCCGAGCGGCCCTATGTGCGTGCCCTCGGCACGCTGGCCGACTCCCACATGATCGTCCCCGCCTGACGCCCCGACCCCAGCAAGGACCCGCTATGACGTCTCTGCTCGAACCGCCCGTCACCACCGCGCCCCCGAAGGTCGGCCGTCTCGTCGACCAGTTCGAAAAGGGCCTCGACGCCCCGATCTGCCTGACCTGGGAACTGACCTACGCCTGCAACCTGTCGTGCGTGCACTGCCTGTCCTCGTCCGGTAAACGCGACCCGAACGAACTGTCGACCGAGCAGTGCAAGGCGATCATCGACGAGCTGCAGCGCATGCAGGTCTTCTACGTCAACATCGGGGGCGGCGAACCCACCGTGCGCTCGGACTTCTGGGAGCTGGTCGACTACGCCACCGAGCACCAGGTGGGCGTGAAATTCTCCACCAACGGTGTACGCATCGACAAGAAGGTCGCGGCGCGTCTGGCCGCGTCCGACTACGTCGACGTGCAGATCTCCCTCGACGGCGCGACCGCCGAGGTCAACGACGCGGTCCGCGGACCGGGCTCGTTCGCGATGGCCGTGCGCGCGCTGGAGAACCTGTCCGAGGCCGGGTTCCGCGACGCCAAGATCTCCGTCGTCGTCACTCGCGAGAACGTCGACCAGCTCGACGAATTCAAGGCACTCGCCGACAAATACGGTGCGACCCTGCGCATCACGCGGCTGCGTCCGTCCGGGCGTGCGGTGGATGTGTGGGACGACCTGCACCCCACCCACGAACAGCAGCGGCAGCTCTACGACTGGCTCGTCGCGCACGGCGAGGGTGTGCTCACCGGCGATTCGTTCTTCCACCTGTCCGCATTCGGGGGTCAGAGCGGTGCAGGTGCCCTGCCGGGGCTGAACCTGTGCGGCGCGGGCCGGGTGGTGTGCCTGATCGACCCGGTCGGCGACGTCTACGCCTGCCCGTTCGCGATCCACGACAACTTCCATGCCGGCAACATCCTCACCGACGGTGGATTCGCCTCGGTCTGGAAGAACTCGGACCTGTTCCGTGAGCTGCGCGAACCGCAATCGGCCGGCGCGTGCGCGTCGTGCAACTTCTTCGACGCGTGCCGCGGCGGCTGCATGGCCGCGAAGTTCTTCACCGGTCTGCCCATGGACGGCCCGGACCCCGAATGCGTCCAGGGCTACGGGCAGCCGGCGCTCGAGGGCGATCGCACCGTGCCGCAGTCCAGCGTCGACCACTCACGCACCGGCAAGCGCGCCGAGCGCCGCACCCCGCAGGCGCCGGTTCCGCTGACCCTGCTCACCAAGCCCCCCGCCAAGTTCTGCGACGAAAATCCGCTCGCAGGCCTGTAATTCGAGGAGACCACAGACCATGGCCAAGCCATCCTGGCTGAAGAACCCGTGGGCGCAGGACCCCTGGTTCGAGACCGTCGCCGTCGCTCAGGAACGCGCCCGCAAGCGGCTGCCGAAATCTGTCTACGGTGCGCTCGTCGCCGGCTCCGAAGCCGGCCTGACGGTCGACGACAACACCGCCGCGTTCCGGGAACTCGGGTTCGCCCCGCACGTCGCCGGACTGTCGGACAAGCGGGAGATGAGCACGACCATCCTCGGGCAGCACGTGTCACTGCCGGTGATGATCTCCCCGACCGGGGTGCAGGCCGTGCACCCCGACGGTGAGGTCGCCGTCGCACGGGCCGCCGCCGCCCGCGGGACCGCGATGGGTCTGAGCTCGTTCGCGAGCAAGTCCGTCGAAGAGGTCGCAGCCGTCAACGACAAGACCTTCTTCCAGATGTACTGGGTCGGCAGCCGCGACGTCCTGGTCCAGCGCATGGAACGGGCCCGCGCCGCCGGCGCCAAGGGCTTGATCATGACCCTGGACTGGTCGTTCTCCAACGGGCGTGACTGGGGAAGCCCGGCCATCCCCGAGCGGATGAACCTCGACGCGATGATCAAGTTCGCGCCCGAGGGCATCTTCCGCCCGAAGTGGATGCTGCAGTGGGCGAAGTCTCTCGGTCTGCCGGATCTGACGACGCCGAACCTCACCCCGCCCGGTGGCGCGGCGCCCACCTTCTTCGGTGCGTACGGGGAGTGGATGGGCACCCCGCTGCCCACCTGGGAGGACGTGGCGTGGCTGCGGGAGCAGTGGGGTGATGCTCCGTTCATGCTCAAGGGCGTGATGCGTGTCGACGACGCCAAGCGCGCCGTCGACGCCGGTGTCACCGCGATCTCGGTGTCCAACCACGGCGGCAACAACCTCGACGGCACCCCGGCGCCGATCCGGGCGCTGCCGGCGATCGCTGAAGCGGTCGGCAAGGACGTCGAGGTGCTGCTCGACGGTGGTATCCGCCGCGGCAGCGACGTCGTCAAGGCCGTTGCGTTGGGTGCCAGGGCGGTGCTCATCGGCCGTGCCTACCTGTGGGGTCTGGCCGCGAACGGTCAGGCAGGCGTCGAGAATGTTCTCGACATCCTCAGCGGCGGAATCGGTTCCGCGCTGTTGGGTCTTGGCAAGACCTCGATCCACGAGCTCACCCCGGACGACGTGGTCGTGCCCGACGGATTCCGCCGGGACCTCGGTATCTGACCGGGGCCGGACGCACGAGGCCCCGTGCTCACCGTCCCGATCACCCTCGCCGGACGCACCGCCCCGGCGAGGGTGATCTTCGGTCCACACGAAACGAATCTTGCTGCGGGACGAGAGCTCTCGCGTCGACATGTCGACTACTACGCGCGGCGCGCCCGTGGCGGCGCGGGCATCGTCGTCACCGAGGTCGCGTCGGTGCACCCCGCCGACCATCCTTACGAGCGGGCGCCGCTGGCCGCGGACTGCGCCGCCGGCTGGGCCGAGACGGTCGCCGCGTGCCGCCCGTACGGCACGCTCGTGCTCGCCGGGCTCGGCCACACCGGGCTGCAGGGCTCGAGCGCCTGGACCCGGTCTCCGCTGAACGCGCCGTCTCGGGTTCCGGATCCGGCGACCCGCGAAATGCCCGCCGAGATGAGCGCGGCCGATATCGCCGCGGTGCTCGACGGCTTCCGCCGAGCCACCGCGACCGCGGTCGCCGCCGGTGTCGACGGCATCGAACTCGACGCCGGCCCCACCTCGCTGCTGCGGCAGTTCCTGTCCGGGCTGACCAACCTGCGTTCGGACCGCTACGGGACCGACCGGACCCTGCTGCTGCGCCGCGTGATTGCCACCGTCCGAGGCGAACTCGGCGCCGGGAGGATTCTCGCGTTGCGGCTCAGCTGCGACGAGAGTGCGCCGTGGGCCGGGATCACTCCGGACCTCGCCGCCGGGCACGCAGCCGAGTTCGCCCCGCACCTGGATCTGCTCACCGTGGTGCGCGGCGGCCTGTTCACGCCCGGCACGTATCGTCCCGACGCGCACACCCCGCCCGGATTCAACGCTGAACTCTGCCGCCGCATCCGTGACGCCGTCGCCGGGGCAGTGCCGATTGTGCTGCAGGGCAGCATCGTCGACGCGGAGCACGCCCAGGGCATGCTCGACGACGGTGTCTGCGATGCCGTCGAGATGACCCGTGCGCAGATCGCCGACCCGGACCTCGTCGCGACCGTCCGCGACGGGCGGACCCCGCGACCGTGCGTGTTGTGCAACCAGGCGTGCCTCGTACGGGACTTCCACAACCCGGTCGTCGGGTGCATCGGCAATCCGGAGGCCGGGCACGAGTCCGAGAACTCCGCGCCGCCGTCCGGCCGGATCCGCGACGTCCTCGTCGTCGGCGGGGGCCCCGCCGGTCTCGAGGCGGCCCGCGCCCTCGCCGCGCGCGGCCACCGCGTCCAGCTCCGTGAGCGTGCCGACCGGTGCGGCGGCATGCTGCGGACCGCGGCGGTCGGCGCCGGACGCGACCGCCTCGCGATCCTCGTGGACTGGCTCGAGGACCGGTGCCGCGACGGTGGGGTGGATCTGCGCACCGGCACCACCGTCACCGCCGCCGACCTCGACGACGCCCACGCCGCCGGCGCCGCGATCGTGCTCGCGACCGGCAGCCGGCCCCGGCCTCCGGGCTTCCCGGTCGCTGCCGGTACCGGCTGCTACACCACCGCGAGCCGGGTTCTGGGGCATCCGCCGGCGCAGCCGCGGGAGGTCCTGGTGTGGGACCCGGTCGGCGGGCCCGTTGCGGTCGCGGTGGCCGAGCGGCTGGCCGCGCTCGGCCACAGGGTGCACTACGCGACGTGCGATCCCATCGCCGGATCGCGGCTCGCCCCCACCGGCGACCTGGTCGACGCGAACGCGCGGCTGCTCCGGGCCGGCATCACCCGGCATCTCGGTGTCACGGTGCGTGCCGTCGAGCCGACCGGTGTGCACCTCGAACACCCGGTCACAGGGGAGCGGACCACCGTGCCGGGCGCCCTGCTCGTCGACTGCTCACCGGGATGGCCGGATGACAAACTCGCCGATGTGGGGCGCAATGGAATAGGTGACTGCGTCGCACCACGGACGGTGCGGGAGGCGATCCTGGAAGGGTATCGTCTCGCCGCAGAACTGTAATCGGTTTCACTGCGAATCGAAGGGAACGCCACATGGGCGAGTTCGACGGCAAGGTCGTCTTCATCACGGGTATCGCACGCGGTCAAGGCCGTAACCACGCGTTGCGTTTCGCGCGGGAAGGCGCTTCGATCATCGGCGTCGACGTCGCGGGACCGGTCTCGGAGTACATCTCCTACGACCAGGCCACCCGGGACGACTTCGACGAGACCGTCCGGCTCGTCGAGGAAACCGGCGGCAAGATCGTCGCCCGCATCGCCGACGTGCGCGACAGCGCGGCGCTCGAGGCGGCCGTCGACGAGGGTGTCGCCCAGTTCGGTCGCCTCGACGTCGTGGTCGCCAACGCGGGCATCTGCTCGTGGAACCGCTTCTGGGAAATGCCGGACGAGCAGTTCGAGGAACTGATCGACATCAACCTGACCGGCGTCTTCAAGACCCTCAAGGCCGCCGCCCCCGCGATGATCGAGGCAGGCAACGGCGGATCGATCATTCTCGTCAGCTCGGTCGCGGGCCTCAAGGCCATGCCCGGTCAGATCAACTATGCCGCAGCAAAATTCGGGCTCGTCGGGATGACGCAGACCGCGGCGAAGGAACTGGGCGAGTACCGTATCCGCGTCAACTCGATCCACCCGTACGGCGTCAACACACCGATGGGCACCGATCCGGGCGCGCTGAAGATGTTCGAGAAGTTCCCGCACTGGCTCCCCAGCTTCGCGCCCATCCTCACCGAGAAGCCGATCGCCGATCCCGACGACACGTCCGACGCGGTGCTGTTCCTCGCGAGCGACCGTGCCAAGACCATCACGGGCAGCCAGATGGCGCTCGATCAGGGCAACTCGAAGGTCTGATCGGTGCCGCGCGACGTGACCGGCGCCGACCCGCACGATCGGTTGCGGCTCGGTCCGGTCACGCTGCGCAACCGCATCGTCTTTCCCGCGCACCTGACCAACTTCGCCGTCGACGGCGAGATCACCGACCGGCACATCGCCTACTACGTCGCCCGCGCCCGCGGCGGCGCCGCGATGATCGTCACCGAGGAGCACACGGTGCACCCCTCGGATCGGCCGTACGAGAAGCTGATCCGCGGCTGGGATCCGGCCGTGCTGCCCGGCTATCGCCGTCTCACCGACGCGGTGCACGCCCACGGCGCGCGAATTCTTGCTCAGCTCAACCACAACGGCGCTCAGGGCACCGGGATGTACACCGGCCGGCCGTTGTGGGCGCCCGCACCGGACCCGGATCCGCTGTTCCGGGAGGTGCCCGTCGCGATCGGCGACGGCGAGGTCCGCGAACTCGTCGCGGGGTACGCGGCCGTCGCCCGCCGGTGCGCAGACGGCGGCTTCGACGGCGTCGAGATCCAGTGCTCGCAGGCGTCGATCCTGCGGGCGTTCCTCGTGCCGGGTACCAACCCGCGCACCGACGAGTACGGCGACAGCATCGAGGGCCGAGCCCGGCTGCTGCTCGAGGTGGTCGCCGCGGTCCGCGATGCCATCGGTCCGGGTCACGTTGTCGGGGTCAGGTTGAGTGGGCACGACGGCACCCCCGGCGGCATCGACCTCGACGACGCCGTGCGTGTCGCGGGTCTGATCGAGGCGACCGGGCACGTGGACTACCTGAGCACGTCGGTCGGGGTCGCGACCGAGACGCTGTTTCTCGTCGAAGCTCCCATGTCGACTCCGCACGGCTATTCGCTGTTCGTGCCCGACGCCATCCGCGCTGCCGTCGACCTGCCCGTCGTCGGCGTCGGCCGGTTCACCACCCCGGACCAGGTCCGGGCCGCTCTGGCCGACGGGGTCTGTGATCTCGTCGGCGCGGTACGCGCCCACATCGCCGATCCGGGTTTCGCGGGCAAGACCCTCGACGGACGCGGCGACGAGATCCGCCCGTGCATCGGCTGCAATCAGGACTGCATCGGCCGCGTCGGCCTGGGCCGCCCGATCGGGTGCGCCGTCAACCCGTATGCCGGTTGCGAGGATACTCCGCTGCCCGACCCGGCCGCGCCGATGCGGGTGCTGGTGGTCGGTGGGGGACCGGCCGGCCTGCAGGCCGCCGCGACCGCCGCCGAGCGCGGCCATGCCGTGGCGGTGCTGGAACGGGAATCGTCGGTAGGCGGGCAGATTCGACTCGCCGCGACGGCTCCGCATAGAGGGGAATTGCTCGGCGTCGTGTCGAGTCTCGAAGCCGAGTGCCGCCGGCTGGGTGTGGAGATCCACACCGGCGTCGACGTCGACGCCGCGACCGTACGGGCGTATCGACCGGGAGCGGTCGTGATCGCCACCGGGGCCCGGCCGAAACGACCGGCCTGGGCGGGGAATTCGCGACGGGTGGTGGACGTACGCGACGTGCTCGACGGTCGCGCCGAACCGGACGGTCAGGTGCTCGTCGTCGACGACCTCGGTTTCCACCAGGCGACTTCGGTTGCGGAGCTGCTCGCCGACCGCGGATGCGCGGTCACCGTGTGCACCAGCGGGATGATCGTCGGACAGGATCTCGGCCTCACCCTGGAGATGAACGGCTGGATCCGGCGCGCGCACGCCAGGGGCATCGAGCAGGCCACCGACGTGGTGGTCGCCGCGGTCGCGGACGCCGACGGCGGGGTCGAGGTGACGCTGCTCAATCACCTCACCGGCGAAACCGACTCCTGTGCAGTTGATTATGTCGTGGCTGCGACGCACCAGGATCCGGTCGACGAGCTGGAGCACGCGCTGCAGGGTGAGGACTTCCGGGTTGTGCGCGTCGGGGACGCGGTGACGCCGCGACGGTTGGACTCGGCGATCATCGAGGGGATGCGGGCGGCCGCGGACCTCTGATCCGATCGTCACCGGAAGCCCCCGAATCGGACATACGGCCGCCACGTTGCGGCCACCGCCGGTTCGATTCGGCCGGGCACACTGCCGCGGGTGCCCACCGACACCGAACGCGTATTACCCGACTCCGGATCCGGACCCCGGTTCCGACGCGACGCCGTGCTGTTCGCCGCGATCGTCGGGCCGAACATCCTTCTCCTGGCGTTGTTCACCTACCGGCCCCTCGTCGACAACATCCGTCTGTCGTTCTTCGAGTGGAACATCTCCAGCCCCACGTCGAAGTTTGTGGGACTGGCGAACTACCGGGAGTGGTTCGGCCGGTCCGACACCTGGCAGATCGTCGGAAACTCGCTCGTGTTCACGGGGGTCGCGGTCGTCGGGTCCCTGGCCCTCGGACTCGCCCTCGCATTGTTGCTGGATCGGCAGCTGAAGGGCCGCAACTTCGTCAGGTCGGCGCTCTTCGCTCCGTTCGTGCTGTCGGGCGCCGCGGTGGGTGTCGCCTTCCAGTTCGTCTTCGACCCGACGTTCGGACTGATCCAGGATCTGATGTCGCGTATCGGCCTCACCGCGCCGAACTTCTATCAGGAACCCGGATGGGCGCTGTTCATGGTGACGATGACGTACCTGTGGAAGAACCTCGGCTACACCTTCGTCATCTACCTGGCCGCGCTGCAGGGGCGCCGTATCGAACTGGACGAGGCCGCGCTCATCGACGGTGCGTCCTCCTGGACGCGGTTCCGTCGTGTTCTCGCCCCGCAACTGCGGTTGGCCACGTACTTCCTGTCGATCACGGTGCTGCTCAACTCGTTGCAGGTGTTCGACATCATCAACGTGATGACCCGCGGTGGCCCGCTCGGAACCGGCACGACCACGATGGTGTACCAGGTCTACCAGGAGACCTTCGTGAACTTCCGCGCCGGCTACGGCGCGACCGTCGCGACCGTCCTGTTCCTCGTCCTGCTCGTCGTCACCGTCGCTCAGGTGCGGGTGATGGATCGGAACGCCCGATGACGGCCGCACCCGGCACATCGGTCGGCCGCGCGTCCCACCCGGCGGATCCCGACGTCGACGGCCCCGTCGTGGCCGCGGCGATTCGCGGGCAGGACCGTCACGGTCGCCGCGCGCTCCGGATCGCCGCGTATGCGGCCATGCTTCTCGCCCTTGCGGTGATCGCGCTTCCGCTCGTGTGGATCGTCCTTGCCTCGTTCAAGGAACGGTCGGAGATCTACACGCTTCCCGTGACGTGGTGGCCACAATCGCTTTACCTGCACAACTATTCGGACGCGACGACGACCTTCGACTTCTGGACGTTCCTGCGCAACTCGGTGATCATCACGTCCGTACTGGCGGTGGTGAAGCTGACGCTCGGGGTGCTCAGCGCATACGGTCTGGTCTTCCTGAGATTCCCGGGTAAGAACGCCGTCTTCCTGCTGATCATCGCGGCGCTGATGGTGCCCAATCAGATCACCGTCATCTCCAACTACGCACTGGTTGCGAATTGGGGCTGGCGCAACACCTTTGCCGGAATCATCGTTCCGCTCGCGGGTGTCGCCTTCGGTACGTTCCTCATGCGCAACCATTTCCTGTCGATTCCGAGCGAGCTGATCGAGGCGGCCAGGATGGACGGCGCCGGGCACGTGCGCCTGCTCACCCGCGTCGTCCTCCCCATCTCCGGACCGACCTTGGTGGCGTTCGCGCTCATCACCATCGTCAACGAATGGAACGAATACCTGTGGCCGTTCCTGATGGCCGACAACAGTGACGTCGCGCCCCTGCCGGTCGGCCTCACGCTGCTGCAGAACAACGAGGGCCTCACCGACTGGGGTGTCGTGATGGCCGCGACGCTGCTGACGATGATCCCGGTCCTTGCGGTGTTCCTCGTGCTGCAGCGCCACATGATCAAGGGACTGACCTCCGGCGCGGTGAAGGGATGATCTCCGTTCCCGCGCAGTCGCTTCCACCGACGACCATCACCCGAACCCGCTGCCGTTCCCGGCATCGGGAGCCCGTCCATCATCACCTCAGGAGTTGGCAGTGAAACCGTTCATGCAGTCCTACACCCGCCGTTCGTTCCTCGGCCTCGGCGGTGCCGCCCTCGCCACGGCGACGCTCGCTGCCTGCGCCGGCACCGGCGGGTCGTCGTCCGAGGCCTCGTCCGAGACCGGCACCATCACGTTCTGGTCGAATCATCCAGGCAAGTCGCAGGACGTGGAGAAGGAACTGATCAGCCGGTTCCGGTCCGCGCACCCGGACCTCCAGGTCAACCTCGTCAGTGCGGGCAAGAACTACGAGGAGGTGTCGCAGAAGTTCAACGCGGCGCTGTCCGGGGGTGAGCTGCCCGACGTGGTCGTCCTGTCGGATGTCTGGTGGTTCAATTACGCACTGAACAAGACGATCACACCCCTCGACGACCTCTACAGCCAGGTCGGAATCGACACGTCGGACTACGTGGACTCGCTCGTCGCGGACTACGAGTTCGCAGGCAACCACTGGGCGCTCCCGTACGCGCGGTCCACTCCGCTCTTCTACTACAACAAGCCGCTGTGGCAGCAGGCCGGTCTTCCCGACCGTGGCCCGCAGACCTGGCAGGAGTTCGGCGAGTGGGGGCCGCGCCTGCAGCAGGCGATCGGATCCGGCAAGCACGCGCACGGCTGGGGTGATGCGAAGGACTACCTGGGATGGACGTTCGAGGGGCCGGTGTGGACCTTCGACGGCGCCTACTCGGACGAGTGGGCGCTCCGGTTCACCGACGAGAAGACCCTCACCGCAGCGCGATTCCTCGCCGACACGATCCACACCGGCAAGTACGCGGTGGTGTCCAACGACATCGCGAACGACTTCGCCGCCGGCGTCATCGGCTCGACGATCGCCTCGACCGGGGACCTGTCCGGCATCACGACCAACGCGACTTTCGAGTTCGGCACCGCCTTCCTCCCCAGCATCGACGGCAAACCCGGCTGCCCCACCGGCGGCGCCGGCCTGGCCGTGCCCGCGAACATCTCCGACGAGCGCAAGCGGAACGCCCTGACGTTCATCGAGTTCGTCACCAACCCGGAGAACACCGCTTACTTCTCGCAGAACGTCGGCTACATGCCCGTCCGCAAGTCCGCCGTGAACGACCCGTCGATGAAGGCGTTCCTGGAACAGAACCCCAATTCCCGCACCGCGGTGGATCAGCTGGCGCACACACGATCACAGGACTACGCGCGGGTGTTCGTCCCGGGCGGCGACCAGATCATCGGCACCGGACTCGAACAGATCGCATTGCAGAACGTCGATCCGGCCGTCGCGCTGGGCGGGGTCCAGGATCGCATCCAGCAGATCGTCGACCGGCAGATCGCCCCGAATCTGTGACATCTGCCGGCTCACGGTGAGCCGGCCCCGAACACGAAGGACCATCAGTGGCCTCCATCAGCTTCCGCTCGGTCTCCCACCGGTACCCCGGATCGGACCGTCTCGCCGTGGACCGGCTCGATCTCGATGTCGCCGACGGCGAGTTCCTCGTCGTCGTCGGCCCGTCGGGGTGCGGGAAATCGACGACGCTGCGGATGGTCGCGGGTCTCGAAGCGATCGACTCCGGTCACATCGAGATCGGCGGCCGCGACGTCACCGGCATGGCGCCGAAGGATCGCGACGTTGCCATGGTGTTCCAGAACTACGCGCTCTACCCGAACATGACGGTTGCGCAGAACATGAGCTTTGCGCTCCGCAACGCCGGTGTGGGCAGGGACGAGTGCAGCAGGCGCGTCGCGGACGCGGCGCGCCTGCTCGACCTCACGGAGTACCTGGACCGGCGACCGGCACGACTGTCGGGTGGTCAGCGCCAGCGGGTCGCGATGGGCCGGGCGATCGTCCGTGAACCCGCGGTGTTCTGCATGGACGAACCGCTCAGCAACCTCGACGCCAAGCTGCGTGTGCAGACCCGATCCCAGATCTCGACGTTGCAGCGCCGGCTCGGCACCACCACCGTGTACGTGACCCACGACCAGGTCGAGGCCATGACGATGGGGGACCGGGTCGCCGTGCTCGACCGTGGGGTTCTCCAGCAGGTCGCGACCCCGGAGCAGCTCTACAACGATCCGGTCAACACGATGGTCGCGGGATTCCTCGGTGCGCCCGCCACCAATCTGATCACCGCACCGGTGGTCGACGGTGCCGCGCGTATCGGAGATCTGTCGATCCCGGTACCGCCCGGTCGCTCCGGTCCGCGTGTCACGGTCGGAATCCGTCCCGAGGCGTTCGACCTCGCCGCGGACACCGAACCGGGAACCCTGGCTCTCGCGGTCGGCAACGTCGAGTACCTGGGTGCCGAATCCCTTCTCTACCTGAATGTTCCGAAGGGATCGGACTGGACGACCGAGACCGGCAGCGTCGTCGTGCGGGTCCCCGGACGGATCCCGGCAACACCGTGGGAGACGGTGCACGTGAGGCCGGGCGGCACCCGGGTGTTGTTCTTCGACCCGGCCGGCGGGCAGCGGGTGCGTTGATTCAGAGCTCGCGCCGCATCGCGGCCCTCGGCCACCGGTCCAGTCCGTGGTGTGTCTCGGCCGCGCGGATCTCCCGCAGCTCGGGACCGAGGTGCGGGTCGTCGAGGAACCGGAAGCCGAGGCGCTCGTAGTACGGCGCGTTCCACGGCACGTCCACGTAGGTGGTGAGCGTCAAGGCGCGGTGGCCGCGGTCCCGGGCCCAGCCCGCGGCGTGGTCGATGAGCATCCTGCCGATGCCGGCGCGCGCGTGGTCGGGATGCACCGACACCTGCTCGATGTGGGCCTGCCCGTCGACGACATCGGCGAGCAGATAGCCGTCCGGCCGGCCTCCGGAATCGAGATGGACCCATGCCTGTCCGGCGTCGCAATAGTGTCGCAGTTCCTCGATGCCGGGTGGCTCGTCGTCGGCGACGGCGGTCATGCCGAGCTCCGCGAACGGTGCGCCCGCGGCTCGTTCGATGTCCTGGAGGAGTGGCAGGTCGGCGGCGGTCGCCAGGCGTAGCGGCGGCAGGTCCTTGCTGTAGTAGCGCGCGAACTCCGTGTACGCGTATCGGCCGTAGCGCTCGGTCATCGGGGCGTATCCGCCCGCCTCGTACAGGGCGATCGCCTCGGGTTGCGCGGTACCGGTCTCGAGGACGATCCGGCGGCGTCCGGCGTCGGTGGCGGTGCGCTCCAGGGCGCCGAGGAGGCGCCGGGCGACACCGCGGCGACGCGTCGTGGCCCGCACGTACATCCGTTTGATCTCGGCGTCGTCGTCACGGATCCCGGAATAGGACGACACGTCGAGGGTGCGCCAGCCGCCGATGCCGACGGGGAGCCCCTCGTGGCATGCCAGCAGGAAGGTGCCGTGCGGGGTGGTGAATTCGGTCGAGGACAGTTCGGTCTCGTCGGGGCCGCCGTACCGATGGACGTATTCGAGTTGCAGTTCGCCGAGGAGTTCGAGGACAGCCGGGTCGTCGAGGCTGCGCGGTTCGATCAGCACGGGGGAAGCCTACGCGCCGTGTTCCGCGCACCGGTTGCGCAGTCCATGTAACTTGTTAAGATAGTTACATGGTGATGCTGCGTTCCCCCGAAGGGATCGACTTCGAGGTCGACTCCGGCTCGCTGTGCGTCGACCTCGTCTACACCGGCGGTGCGGAGGAACGGGCCCGGTGGGAAACGCTCCGCACGCCCGACGACCTGGCGGACTGGATTGCCGCGCGCATGCGGGTGCCGGCCGAGCACGTTCACCTCGGCCCGCGCGACCTCGTGCGGGCAAAGGATCTGCGGGAAGTGCTGTGGCGCAGCCTGAACCGGCGCATCGACGGAAGCGGGCCGAGCCCTTCGGATGCCGCTGCCCTCGACGCCGCTGCGGCCCGGCCGGACATCGCGCCCCAACTCCGGTCGCCGGGCGTGGCCGTCCCGGTCACCGGCGATCAGGCACTCTCGACCCTCGCCCGCGACGCCGTCGACCTGCTCGCCGGCCCCCGCGCGCCCCGGATCAAGCGTTGCGCCGCCGGCGACTGCCCGCTCGTCTTCGTCGACACCTCGCGCGCCGGCAACCGCCGGTGGTGCTCGATGGCCCGGTGCGGCAACCGGGACAAGGTCCGCGCACATCGACGGAAGGAGATGCACAGATGATCGACACCGGAACCGTCGGCAAGACCCGGGACGTCGGCTGGCAGATCGGCGTCTCGAAGACGCTGCCGTACCCCATCGACGCGGTCTGGTCGCTGATCGTCGGCGACCCCTCCCTCTGGCTCGGCGCCGGCTCCGAGATCCCGCACGACAAGGGGGTGCAGTGGCAGTCCGACGACGGCACCACCGGGGAACTGCGCAGCCGCCACGAGTCCGACCGCGTTCGCCTGACCTGGCGGCCATCGACGTGGAGTCACGACACCACGGTGCAGGTGGCGGTGCAGGCCACCCCGGCGGGGACCGTCCTGAGATTCCACCAGGAACGCCTCGCCGGCCCCGGCGAACGGCAGCAGCAACGCGGCCACTGGCAGGCGGCGCTGGCCCGGATCGAACGCGCGCTCGAACGGTCGACCGGCACCGCATAACATCGGGTCGGTGAACCGGAACCTCGACACCGCCCGCTGGCCCGACCTCGCGCCGGGGCGCGCAACCGTCGCCGTTCCGGTCGGCGCCGTCGAGCAGCACGGTCCGCACCTGCCACTCGACACGGACACGCGCATCGCCGCCGCGGTCGCCGCGGCGCTGCCGGACGTGGTGATCGCGCCGCCGCTGGCCTACGGGGCCAGCGGCGAACACGAGGCGTTTGCGGGCACCGTCTCGATCGGCGCGGACGTCATGGAATCGCTGCTTGTCGAGTACGGCCGGTCGGTGTGCCGGTGGGCCGCGCGCGTCGTCTTCGTCAACGGTCACGGAGGCAACGCGCACGCCCTCGCGAAAGCGGTTGCCCTGCTGCGCTACGAGGGCCGGGACGCGGCGTGGCTGCCGTGCGCGGTACCCGGCGGCGATGCGCACGCCGGTGACACCGAAACCAGTCTCCTGCTGCACCTGGCCCCCGGGGCCGTCGACATGACCCGCGCCGAGGCGGGTTCGACAGAATCCATCGCGACTCTGCTGCCCCGATTGCGTGAGGGCGGTATCGTCGCCGTGTCGGCGAACGGGGTACTGGGCGATCCCACGGCCGCCAGCGCGGAACGGGGCGCCCACATGTTCGCAGACCTGGTCGAACGTGCGACTGCACAGGTTGCCCGCTGGCAGCCCGGTGCAGAGGGGAGACTCCGGTGACACAGGGTGCAACGACGCGCACTCCCACCTCGCGTCTGCCCGACGGCTTCGGCGTCCGGATCGACCCGCGCGTGCGGGCATTCTCCGACGGACGTGTCCTGATCGGCGGGTCGCCGACCCGCATGCTCAAACTCGCCCCGGCCGCGGCGGCGATGCTGGACGACGGCTACCTGAGGGTCGTCGATTCGAAGACCGCGGTCGTGGCCCGCCGGCTCCTCGACTCGGGGGTCGGCAACCCCCGGCCCACCGCCCTGCCCTCGACCTCGGACGTCACCGTCGTGGTCCCGGCGAAGGACAACCCGGCCGGGTTGCGTCGCCTGCTGCAGGCGCTCGAATCCGTCCAGGTGATCGTCGTCGACGACGGCTCCGCGACGCCCTTCACCGCACCCGGGACCGGGCGGGTGACGGTCCTGCGGCACGAGACGTCGCGGGGACCGGCGGCGGCACGGAACACCGGAATGCGCGCGGCTACAACACCGTTCGTTGCCTTCCTGGATTCCGACGTGGTGCCGCGCGTCGGCTGGCTCGAAGCGATCCTCGGACACTTCACCGACCCGGCGGTCGCGCTCGTCGCACCGCGCATCGTCGCGCTCGACCCGGACAGTGCCCCGCTCGCCCGCTACGAACACGCGCGGTCGTCGCTGGATCTCGGCCGCCGTGAAGCAGCGGTGGTCGCCGGCAGTCCCGTCGCCTACGTGCCGAGCGCCGCGATGATCGTGCGCCGCGACGTCCTCGACGACCTCGGCGGGTTCGACGAAACCATGCACGTCGCGGAGGACGTCGACCTGTGCTGGCGGTTGCAGCAGTCCGGCTGGCGGCTGCGGTACGAGCCGGTCGCCCGGGTCGCGCACGACCACCGGATCGGATTCCGGAAGTGGTTCACGCGCAAGGCCTTCTATGGGACCGGTGCCGCGCCGCTCGCGGCACGGCACCCCGGGTCGGTTGCGCCGATGGTGATGTCGGTGTGGACGTTGTTCGCCTGCGTCGCCGCCGCAACCTGCACCCGCATCGGCGTGGTCGGCTCCGCCGTCTCGCTGACCGTGACCCTGCTGCGGCTGCGGCGCATGTTCTCCGAACTGGACCAGCCCACCCGTATCGCCGCGGTACTCACCGCGCAGAGTTTCGCGGGGGGCCTGTGGCAACTCGCGTCCGCTCTGTGCCGGCACTACTGGCCGGTCACGTTCGTCGCGTCGCTGTTCTCCGCCCGGGTGCGTCGGGCTGTCATGGCTTTCGCTGTCGCGGAAGGACTCTGGGACTGGTTCGGTCATCGGGAGGACGGCGGGCTCGATCCCGTGCGCTATGTGCTCTACAAGCGGCTCGACGACATCGCCTACGGTGCCGGCCTGTGGAAGGGCGCGCTCGACGCCCGCGACCCGGCCGCGCTGATCCCGGACATCCGGAACTGACGTGCTGCCGGCGCACGCCGACGTCGTCGTGGTCGGCGGAGGAAGCTGCGGATCCGTGGTCGCGGCGCGGCTCAGCGGCGACCCCGACCGATCTGTTCTGCTCGTCGAAGCCGGTCCCGGCTACCGGTCCGTGCTCGAGATGGCGACCGAAATCCGCGATGCGGCAACAGTTCCCGTCGGGCCGCACAGTTCGTGGACGACGACATTCCCGGCGCGGCTCACGCCGGAGATCGTCACCACCGTGTCGCGGGGGTGTGTTCTCGGCGGTTCCGGAGCCGTCAACGGCGCCTATTTCGTGCGGGCCCGGCCCGGCGATCTCGCGCGCTGGCCGGCGTCGTGGTCGTACGACGAGGTCCTGGCCGACTTCCGCGCCGTCGAAACCGACGCCGACTTTCCCGGCGACCTGCACGGCAGCGACGGTCCCGTGCCGGTCGCGCGGGTCCCGTGGGAGCGCCTGCATCCGGTGTCCGCCGCGTTCCACGAGACGGCGGTCTCGGCGGGATTCGGGACCGTCGACGACCTCAACGCCCCCGGCCCCGACGGGGTCGGCCGTGTTCCGCTCAACATCCGCGACGGGGTGCGCGTCGGTCCCGCGCTCGCATACCTGCTGCCGGTCCTGCACCGGACCAACCTCGCCGTGGCCACCGGCACGGACGTGCTGCGTGTCGTCGTGGAGAACGGTCGCGGGGTGGGCGTGGAGGTCGCAGACGGCGCCGGCATCCGCAGGGTCACAGCGGACCGCGTCGTGGTCTGCGCGGGAGCCGTGCGCTCACCGCAACTGCTGATGCTCTCCGGCATCGGCCCCGCCGACGAACTGCAGCGACTCGGAATCGCTGTGCTGCACGACCTTCCCGGGGTCGGCCGGGACTTCACCGACCATCCGGAGGTCGCGATCGGATACCGCTACCGGCGTGATCTGCCGACGGGGTCGCCGCTGATCGAAACGGTTTTGCACACCGACACGCTCGAATTGCGGCCGTACACCGTGCCGTTCGGGACGGCGATCCCCGGAAGCGGTGTCGCCGACCCGGTGCTCGGCGTCGTGCTCACCCGACCCCGCAGCCGCGGGCGGGTCGTGCTCGATCCCGCCGATCCCCGGTCCGCGCCCACCCTCGACTACCGCTACCTCGGGCACCCGCAGGATCGCGCCGACCTGCGTGAGGGCGTGCGCCTCGCGGCGGACCTTCTCGCCGCGATGCCCGACATCGTCGACGCGAGCGGTCTCACTACGCACCTCGGGACGTCGCTGCACCTGTCGGGTACCTGCCGGATGGGCGCAGACGACGGGTCGGTCGTCGACGAGCGGTGCCGCGTCCACGGCATCGACGGCCTGAGCATCGTCGACACCTCCGTGTTCCCGGCTGTGCCCAGCCGGGGTCCCCACGCCACCGCCGTCATGCTCGCCCACCGCATCGCCACCCGTGCGTGGTTTCGGTAGCGCCCGCTACCGAAACCACGCACGAGGGGTTTGGCGCGACCGGTGTGATCCGGACTACAGTGTCGGCAAGGAGGACGCCGGTAGATGACCGAACGAACGAGCCCGTCGGTGAACCCCTGGGTCGCGCTGCGTCCCGGGGACGACGCCGCCGCGCACGCAGTGCGCGTGTCGTCGGCCCATCGGTCTTTCCTGGACGCGCGGGAGGGCATGTCGGCGGTGCGCGCGGTCGTGCGCGACTCGTGGTTGCGCAGCGTCGAACGGGGCATCGACCCGAATTCGGTGGATCAGCCGAGCCTGCTCACCGGCATCGACCTCGAGCAGTACCGCTCGGGACACCCGATGGCGCTGATCCGGCCGGTGGTGCGCAAACTCCTCGTCGAGGACGCCGCCGACGGTGGTCTGCTCGTCGCAATCAGCGACGAACGCGGCCGGCTGCTGTGGGTCGAAGGCGACCACTCCGCCCGCGACCGTGCGCTGTCGATGAGTTTCGTGGAGGGTGCCGACTGGAGCGAAGATCACGTCGGTACGAACGCCCCCGGAACCGCTCTGGCGCTGGATCATTCGGTGCAGATCTTCGCGGCCGAACACTTCAACCGGACCGTGCACGACTGGAGTTGTTCGGCGGCGCCGGTGCACGATCCGGTCAGTGGACGCATCCTCGGCGCCATCGACATCACCGGGGGTGCGCGCGTCGCCGTGCCGGAGGTGCTGCAACTCGTTCGTGCGACCGTCGCCGCCGCCGAAGCGGAACTGCGACTGCACCTGATGAGCGCCCCGCACCTGCTGACCGGATCGGTCCCGCGCCTCGAGACATTCGGGTCGGGCCGACCGATGCTGCACCGCGACGGGCAGCGGATTCCGTTGTCGCAGCGGCACGCCGAGATCCTGTTGTTGCTCGCCGAGCATCCGGAGGGGCTCGGCGCGGACCGGCTCGCGGTCCTGCTCGACGAGGGTGAACTCGACTCGGTGACCATTCGCGCCGAGATGTCGCGGCTCCGCAAGACGTTCGGATCCGACCGCGTGGGATCCCGGCCGTATCGGCTGCTCGGAGACCTCGTCACCGATGTGGCCGACGTCCGCGCCGCCCTCGACCGCGGCGACACCGCGGCGGCGATGCGGTTGTACACCGGGCCGGTGCTCCCCGGCTCGGTCGCACCCGGGGTCGAGGAGATCCGCGACGAACTGCGCACCCGCACGCAGGCGGCGCTGCTGCGTGGCGGCGACGCGCATCTGCTGGCGCGGTGGACGTCGTCGGTGCACGGTCGGGACGATCTCACCGCCTGGTCCGCCTACCTGACTGCCCTCGACCCGAATTCTGTCATGTATGCGCAGGTCAAGGCCCGGATCGATCTGCTGGATCGGCAGCTCGCAACGTAGTTGCAACCCCTCGGCTCCTAGTGTTCCGGATCACACCCCGCGAGGGGACGATCCGCTCGCCCCGCACACAGTGCGGCCCGACGACACGCAGGAGAGACACGATGACCGTGTACGCCCGCCCCGGTTCACCCGACGCCGTGATGTCCTTCCAGTCCCGCTACGACAACTGGATCGGCGGCCAGTGGGTCGCGCCGGTCAAGGGTCAGTACTTCGAGAACGTCACCCCGGTCACCGGGCAGCCGTTCACCGAGGTCGCCCGGTCCACCGAGGAGGACATCGAGCTCGCACTCGACGCCGCGCACGCCGCCGCCCCGGCGTGGGGCAAGACCTCGCCCGCCGAGCGTGCGATCATCCTCAACAAGATCGCCGACCGCATCGAGGAGAACCTCGAGTCGATCGCGCTCGCCGAGTCGTGGGACAACGGCAAGCCGATCCGTGAAACCCTCAACGCGGACATTCCGCTCGCGATCGATCATTTCCGCTACTTCGCGGGTGCCATTCGCGCGCAGGAAGGTTCGATCTCGGAGATCAACGCCGAGACGGTCGCGTACCATTTCCACGAGCCGCTCGGCGTCGTCGGTCAGATCATTCCGTGGAACTTCCCGATCCTCATGGCCGTGTGGAAGCTCGCGCCCGCGCTCGCCGCCGGCAACGCGGTCGTTCTCAAGCCGGCCGAGCAGACTCCGGCGTCGATCCTGCACCTGATCTCGGTCATCGGCGACCTGCTGCCCCCGGGTGTGGTCAACATCGTCAACGGTTTCGGTGTGGAAGCGGGTAAGCCGCTCGCGTCGAGCCCGCGCATCCGCAAGATCGCGTTCACCGGCGAAACCACCACCGGCCGCCTGATCATGCAGTACGCATCGCAGAACCTGATCCCGGTCACCCTCGAACTCGGCGGCAAGAGCCCGAACATCTTCTTCTCCGATGTTCTCTCGGCGAACGACGACTACCAGGACAAGGCGCTCGAGGGTTTCACCATGTTCGCGCTCAACCAGGGCGAGGTGTGCACGTGCCCGTCCCGCGCGCTCATTCAGCAGGACATCTTCGACGACTTCCTCTCGCTCGCCGCGGTCCGTACCAAGGCGGTCCGTCAGGGCAACCCGCTCGACACCGACACCATGATCGGTGCGCAGGCCTCCAACGACCAGCTCGAGAAGATTCTGTCCTACATCGAGATCGGCAAGAACGAGGGTGCCACCGTCGTCACCGGTGGTGAGCGAGCCGACCTCGGCGGCGATCTGTCCGGCGGCTATTACGTGCAGCCGACGGTGTTCAGCGGCCACAACAAGATGCGGATCTTCCAGGAGGAGATCTTCGGGCCCGTCGTGTCGGTCACCTCGTTCAGCGATTTCGACGACGCGATCTCCATCGCCAACGACACCCTGTACGGCCTGGGGGCCGGCGTGTGGTCCCGTGACGGCGGCGTCGCCTACCGGGCCGGGCGCGCGATCCAGGCCGGCCGTGTGTGGACCAACACCTACCACCAGTACCCGGCGCACGCGGCGTTCGGTGGCTACAAGCAGTCCGGCATCGGTCGCGAGAACCACCACATGATGCTCGACCACTACCAGCAGACGAAGAACCTCCTGGTGTCCTACGCCCCCAAGGCCCAGGGCTTCTTCTGATCCAAACATCCAACGCCCCAGCCAGATCCGAGCGAATGTATCGTTCGATCGATTGAAGGAGACGAACGGTACATTCGCTCGGAAACGGGCGAGGGGAACGGGCGAGGGGAACGGGCGAGGGAAACGGGCGAGGGAAACGGGCGAGGGGAAATGGGCGAGGGAAGCAGACGAAAGGAAGGGGAGGGGAGATGAGTATGCCCGCTCCGCCGCGCGTCGTGGTCACCGTCGACGCCGTCGCACTCCTGCGCCGCCTCGCCGACCGCCACGGGCCGCTGATGATGCACCAGTCCGGCGGGTGCTGCGACGGCTCGGCGCCGATGTGCTATCCGGACGGCGAGTTCGTCGTCGGCGACCGTGACGTGCTGCTCGGTGTGCTCGACCTGCGGCTCGCGGTGGGGGAGACCTCCCCCACTCTGCCCGACGACGGCGACGCGGTGCCGGTGTGGATTTCCGGTTCCCAGTTCGAGGCGTGGAAGCACACCCGGCTCGTCCTCGATGTCGTGCCGGGTCGTGGCTCGGGGTTCAGCCTGGAGGCGCCCGAGGGGTTGCGGTTCCTCAGCCGCGGAGCCGTGTTCACCGACGACGAGAACGCCGCACTGTCCGACAGTCCGCCGCTGCTCGGCAGGGACTGGGCCGCGGGTGTGCGCCCGGACTCGGCGACCGAGCCGTCCGTGACCGCCGAGGCCGCGGACGCCTGCCCGGTTCCGCCCGCCCGGACCGCAGGCTCGTAACCGATCCGTGACCGCGTGCTGACGCGGTGGGTACCGGACGTCCGTACGGTGAGGGCGCGGCGGCTCGGACAGGGCCGCCACCTCGACGAGGCGGAGGGCCGAAGCGGACGTGACGATCTACACCCAGCAGCTCGCAGGCACGACCTACCGTTTCGACGGGCTCGTCGACCTGCTCGCCAAGGCCACGCCGCTGCGGTCCGGTGACGAATTGGCGGGCTGCGCAGCCGAATCCGATGCCGAGCGCGCCGCGGCGCAGTGGGCGCTCGGCGACGTCCCACTCGACCGGTTCCTCACCGAGGCGGTGGTGCCGTACGAGTCGGACGAGGTCACCCGGCTGATCCTCGACAGGCACGACCGCGAGGCATTCCGCACGGTCGCGTCCCTGACGGTCGGCGGCCTGCGCGACCGGTTGCTCACCGACGCCGCCGCCCCCGACGCGACAGACACCTTCGTGGACCTGGCGCCGGGCCTGACACCCGAAATGGTTGCCGCTGTCAGCAAACTCATGAGCAACCAGGATCTCGTCGCGGTGGCCCGCGCGGTCACCGTCACGACCGCGTTCCGCACCACCGTCGGCCTGCCGGGCCGCCTCGCGACCCGGTTGCAGCCCAACCATCCGACGGACGACCCGCGCGGCATCGCCGCCGCGACCCTCGACGGACTGCTCATGGGTTGCGGTGACGCTGTTGTCGGCGTCAATCCGGCGTCCGATTCACCGCAGGCCACCGCGGACCTGCTGTGCCTGCTCGACGAGATGCGGCAACGGTTCGAAATCCCGATCCAGTCGTGCGTGCTTTCGCACGTGACCACGACCCTCGCGTTGATCGAGGCCGGTGCCCCGGTCGATCTGGTGTTCCAGTCGATCGCCGGCACCGAGGGCGCGAACACCGGTTTCGGGGTGAATCTGGCGATGCTGCGGGAGGCCAACGAGGCGGGGCGCTCGCTCGGGCGCGGCACCGTCGGCGACAACGTCATGTACTTCGAGACCGGTCAGGGATCGGCGCTGTCCGCCGGTGCGCATCTGGGCACCGGGGGCCGGCCGGTCGATCAGCAGACGCTCGAGGCGCGCGCGTACGCGGTCGCGCGGGAATTCGATCCGCTACTGGTCAACACGGTCGTCGGCTTCATCGGGCCGGAATACCTCTACGACGGCAAACAGATCGTGCGGGCCGGTCTCGAGGACCACTTCTGCGGCAAACTGCTGGGCCTGCCGATGGGTGTGGACGTGTGCTACACCAACCACGCGGAGGCCGACCAGGACGACATGGACACTCTGCTCACGCTGCTCGGCGTCGCCGGGGTGTCGTTCGTGATCACGGTGCCCGGCGCCGACGATGTGATGCTCGGCTACCAGTCGCTGTCGTTCCACGACGCCCTGTACGTGCGGCGGGCGCTCGGGTTGCGGCCGGCTCCCGAGTTCGAGCACTGGCTGCGCGGGCTCGGGATGGCCGACGACAACGGCCGGATCCTCCCGGTCGATCCGGCCGCGTCCCCGCTGCGCGCCCTCACCGGCGGTGCCGGGTGACGACGGACTTCTGGGGACCGCTGCGCGCGGCCACGCAGGCCCGCATCGGGCTGGGGCGCGCCGGGGACGGTGTCCCGACCGCGCGAATGCTGGAGTTCCGGGCCGCGCACGCCGCCGCCCGCGATGCCGTCCACCAGCCCCTCGACGTGGAAATGCTTGCCGCACAGATCGGCACGCTCGGGATCGGCGCTCCGGTCGTGGTTCGCAGCCGGGTTCGCGACCGCGGCGAGTACCTGCGCCGGCCCGATCTGGGCAGGCTTCCGGACGACCTGGGCGAGGTCCCGGCGACCGGCGCGGACATCGGTATCGTCGTCGCCGACGGACTGTCGTCGCGCGCGCTTGCCGAGCACGGCGCGGCGCTCGTCGCCGCGATCGTCGCCGCCCTGCCGCGTCATCTGACGGTGGCGCCACCGGTGATCGCGACGTCGGCGCGGGTTGCGCTCGGCGACCACATCGGTGCGGCTCTCGGTGTCCGCACCGTGCTGGTGGTGATCGGGGAGCGGCCGGGGTTGTCCGTGGCCGACAGTCTCGGCGTGTATCTCACTCACGATCCGAAGCCCGGACGGGTGGACGCCGAACGCAACTGCGTGTCCAACATCCATCCGCCCGGCGGTCTCGGTTACGAGAGCGCTGCCCGTGTCGTCGCAGGTCTGGTCGACGGCGCGCGCCGGCTGGGCCGGTCCGGTGTCGACCTCAAGGACACGTCGCGGGCCGTGTCGCCGGGCTCGGGCCCTGCCGTGTCGCCGGGCTCGGGCCCTGCCGTGTCACTGCCCGGTGAGTAGGCGTTCCAGGTCGTCGAGAACGAGCATCGCGCCGGTCGGCCCGAGTGCGAGGAACCAGGTTTCGTCGCTCACGGCCGCGGACCGGCCTTCCTGCACGGCCGTGAGGCTGGACCACAACGGGCCGCCGACGACCTCGGCCTCCGCGGTCTCGTTGCCGTAGCTGGAGTAGAACACCCAGTCGCCGTCGGCCTCGGTGATCGTTTCCGGGCTCACTTCCGCGGCGAGTTCCTCGATGTCCTGGATCGCCGGCCGCCGCACGCCGGTGTCCTGCAGGATCACGCCGATGAACGACAGGTTCCCGTAGAGGCGGATCTTGCCGGACATGAAGCGCACCAGGGAGACGCTCGGATCACCGTCGATTGCGTCGCGTACCTCGTCGGCGCGGCTCTGGTAGGCGTTGAGCGCCGCCTCCGCTTTCTCCTCCTCGCCCAGCGCATCCGCGACGAGCAGGAAGTTCTCCTTCCAGGGGAAGCCGGGCCGGATGGAGAAGACGGTCGGCGCGATCATCGACAGCTGCGGGTACAACTTCTCCGCGCGCAGCGTGCTCCCCAGGATCAGATCCGGCTCGAGCGCTGTGATGGCCTCGAGGTCGAGGTTGTTGATGGTGCCGACCTCGGCGACGCCGTCGAGTTCGTCGGTGAGGTAGGACGGTTGCCCGGCGGCGCTCTCGGGGCCGGCCGATCCGACGGGCGTGATGCCCAGGGACAACACTGCGTCGAGCTCGCCGCCGTCGAGGACGACCACGCGCTGGGGTTTTTCCGCGATCTCCACTTCGCCGAGCGAATGGGTGACGACGCGCGGGAACTGGCCCGGGTCGGCGTCGCTGCCGAGCTTCGCGGTTTCTTCGTCGGCGGTCGCGAACAGCCGGCCTCCGGTGGCGACGTCGGTGTTGCCGGCGGCCGAGCCACCGCTGTCGGTGTCGGTGCTGCCGCACGCGGCGAGAAGGACGGTGAGCACGAGGGCGGCGGTGAGCCGGCCGCGGCGGGTGAGACGGGTACACATAGATGGGAAGCCTATCCTTACCCGACTCCCGAGTGGAGGCAGTGTGGGTGCCGAGGCCGGATTCTTCGCGGTCGTACGCCGTGGGCAAGAATCGAGGCACCGTCCGACCGGGCGGGACGACCGCCCGCGGGCCGGGTGATGAGGAGTGGGATATGGCGTTCGCAGGGAATGTCGACGAGTTGGCACTGCTGCAGACGGTGTCGTTGAAGAAAGCCGTCACCGCGGAGGTGATTGCCGCACACCTCGGGGTGGGAGTGAGTGCGGGGCAGGCCGCCTATGCCGCGCTGATCGAGCAGGGTAAGGCCACCGAGACCGGCGACGCCATCTCGCTGAGCGACAAGGGCCGGTCGGAGCTGTCCGATCAGCTCGACGCCGAGCGGGTGTCCATCGACGAGGATTCCATCGCAGAGTTGTTCGAGCAGTTCGGGCCGCTCGACGAGGAGCTCGGCGCTCTTCTCGCGGACGTGGAGGCGGACGGTTTCGTCGACGCCCTCGTTGCATTGGATCGCAAGGCGCAGAACGTTTTCGACGATGTCTCCGCATTCGTGCCGCGCCTGTCCCGGTATCAGGACCTGTTCGCCGAGGCGCTCGGCAAGGTCAAGGGCGGCGCCCTGTCGTGGGCGACCGCGGGCAACATCGATTCGTACGCCACGGTGTGGAACGAGATGCGGGCGGAGCTGGCCGGCGCGGCGGGTCGCTGACACCTGTCCTTCACGCCCGGTTTTCTTTCGTTAACCGAACTATGTGATCCGCCTCACACCCACCCCCCTTTCGGGGGTAGTGGGGGAGTGAGGCGGATCACTACCTTTCCATCCAGTCGCAGCGGACGCCGCCGCGGCCCGGACGGAAAACCAACGGAGGACAACCGTGACCACTGTGTCGACACCGGGGGGCGAACCCTCGGTCGCGCCCGGGGGCCAGCGCCCAGCCGCGCCGCCCGCACCCACCTCGAGCGGCCCCGGCATCCGGCGAGTCGCGATCGCCAGCTGCATCGGCACCACCATCGAGTTCTACGACTTCTTCATCTACGGCACCGCCGCCGCCCTCGTGTTCCCGACAGTGTTCTTCCCCGCCCTCGGTGCCACCGCCGGCACCGTCGCCGCGTTCGCGACGTTCGCCGTCGCGTTCATTGCCCGGCCCGTCGGCGCCATGCTGTTCGGTCACTTCGGCGACCGCATCGGCCGCAAGAAGACGCTCGTGTCCACGCTGTTGCTCATGGGCATTTCGACCCTGCTCATCGGTCTGCTGCCCGGCGCCGACACCATCGGTGTCGCCGCCCCGATCATCCTGGTGCTCCTGAGATTCGCCCAGGGCTTCGCGGTCGGCGGCGAATGGGCCGGGGCGACGCTGCTCACCGCCGAATACGCCCCGCCCGGCAAGCGCGGCCTGTATGCCATGTTCCCGCAGCTCGGGCCGGCCATCGCCTTCGCGCTGTCGAGCGGAACGTTCCTCTTCACCGGCCTCGCGCTCGGCGACACCAACGAGGCGTTCCTCGCCTACGGCTGGCGGATCCCGTTCCTGTTCAGCATCGTTCTCGTCGCCATCGGCCTCTACATGCGGCTCGCCATCGAGGAAACCCCCGTCTTCCGCGCGGAGGCGGCGGCCCGCGCAGCTGCACGCACCGGAACGGCGGCGGCCGCCGAGAAGCGCACCCTGCCGTTCCTGGATGCCCTGCGTTACCAGACCAAGGAGATCCTTCTTTCGGCAGGCGCGCTGGCGATCATGTTCGCCTTCTTCTACATGGGCACCGCCTACCTGACGAGCTACGCGACGAAGACCCTCGGATTCTCCCGGCCGTTCGTGCTCCTCGTCGGCATCGCCTCGTCGCTCGTGTTCGGCGCCGCGATCGTGCTCTCGGCGCTGTACTCCGACCGTGTCGGTCGGCGCCGCGTCATCATGATCTCCTGCGGTTTCTCCGTCGTGTGGGCGTTGGCGCTGTTCCCGCTGCTCGACACCGGTTCGCCGGTCGCATTTGTCGTCGGCATGGTCGTCACCCTGGCGATCTTCGGCATCGCCTACGGCCCGTGCGGCGCGCTGCTGCCGGAGATGTTCCACACCCGGTACCGCTACACCGGTGCGGGCCTCGGCTACAACCTCGCCGGTGTCCTCGGCGGCGCCATCCCGCCGATGCTCGCCGCGCCGCTGGCCGCGTCCTACGGCGGCTTCGCCATCGGCCTGATGCTCGCTGTCCTCGGCGTCCTGAGCCTGCTCTGCACCAGGGCGCTCGTCGAGACCCGCGATCGCGCTCTGTAGATCGCGCAGGCGTCCTCCCCATCACCCCCGGGGAGGACGCCGTTCTCGCTGTCGGAAGCACGGCAGCTGTCCAGAATCCGAACATCGGTGGCCCGGGAAGAGTAAGGATGATGGACGAGTACCACTCCACCCGGGCCGCGCACAGAGGAGAATGATGACCGGCATCGCCACTCCCGAACTTCCCAGCTACACCTCGGGCGCGTGGGACGTTCCACTGCTCGGCGACACGATCGGCGACAACTTCGACCGCACCGTCGCCCGGCACGGAGACCGGGACGCCCTCGTCGACCGTCCCGCGGGGCGGCGCTGGACCTACACCGAACTCGCCGGCGAGATCGACGCCCTCGCACTCGGGATGTTGCGTGCGGGCATCGGCAAGGGCGACCGGGTGGGCATCTGGGCGCCGAACTGCGCCGAATGGGTGTTCGTGCAGTACGCCACCGCCAAGATCGGTGCGATCCTCGTCAATATCAACCCGGCCTACCGGTCGCACGAACTGCAGTACGTGCTCACCCAGGCCGGGATCCGGATGCTGGTCGCCGCACCGAGCTTCAAGACCTCCGACTACGCCGGAATGATCGCCGGGGTGCGCGGCGACTGCCCGGACCTCGAACAGGTCGTGTTGCTCGGATATCCGGAATGGAACGATCTCGTCGAGGCCGGCCGGGCCGCGCTGTCCGCCGACCGCACCCGGCTCGACGCCGCGCAGGCCGATCTGTCCCCGGACGACCCGATCAATATCCAATATACTTCGGGGACAACGGGATTCCCGAAGGGTGCGACCCTGAGTCACCACAACATCCTCAACAACGGCTTCTTCGTCGGGGAACTGTGCCACTACACCGAGAACGACAAGGTGTGCATCCCGGTGCCGTTCTACCACTGCTTCGGGATGGTCATGGGCAACCTGGCGTGCACCAGTCACGGCGCGACCATGGTGATCCCCGGCCCGTCCTTCGAGCCGGCACGAACGCTCGCGGCCGTCGCCGAGGAACGTTGCACGTCGCTCTACGGCGTACCCACGATGTTCATCGCCGAACTCGCGGACCCCGGCTTCGACGGTTACGACCTGTCGAGCCTGCGCACCGGCATCATGGCCGGCTCACCGTGCCCCGTCGAGGTGATGAAGCAGGTCATCGATCGCATGGGCATGACCGAGGTGTCCATCTGCTACGGCATGACCGAGACGTCGCCGGTGTCGCTGCAGACCCGCAGCGACGACAGCATCGACCAGCGCACCGCGACGGTCGGCCGGGTCGGTCCGCATCTCGAGATCAAGGTCGTCGATCCGGCGACCGGCCTGACCGTGCCGCGCGGTGAACCCGGGGAACTGTGCACGCGCGGATACTCGGTGATGCTTGGCTACTGGAATCAACCGGACAAGACGGCCGAAGCCATCGACGCAGCTCGCTGGATGCACACCGGCGACATCGGCGTCATGGACGGCGACGGATACGTCTCGGTCACCGGCCGCATCAAGGACATGGTCATCCGCGGTGGCGAGAACATCTACCCGCGCGAGATCGAGGAATTCCTCTACACCCACCCGGACATCCTCGACGCCCAGGTCGTCGGCGTCCCCGACGAGAAGTACGGGGAGGAGCTCATGGTGTGGATCAGGCTGCGTGAGGGCGCCGAACCGCTCGACGCGGATTCGTTGCGGGAGTACTGCACCGGCAAGCTCGCGCACTACAAGATCCCCCGCTACGTGCACATCGTCGACGAGTTCCCGATGACGGTCACCGGGAAGATCCGCAAGGTCGAGATGCGGCAGCTGTCGATGGACCTGCTCGGGGAGGCCGCGCGGGGGTGAACGGTCTGCGGCCGGAGATCGCGCTGTCCTGGAAGCGCTCACAGCTGAGCGGGATAGACCCGGGACGGCTCCCCGATCCGACCCTGCTGGGTCCGTCGGATGCGGCCGGGCGGTTGCTCGAAGCCGCCCGGCCGGTACTCGACGAGCTGCGCACGCAGCTCGCCGGTACGGGCTGCTGCATTCTCCTGGTGGACCGGGACTGCCGGATCGTGGCCCGATTGTTCGACTCGGTACCCATGCAGCGGGCCATGGAGGAGATCGGCGTGGTCCCGGGCGCCGCCCTGAGCGAGGACACCTACGGCACCAATGCCCTCGGTACTCCGTTCGAGGTGCGACAGAGCCTCGTGGTGCACGGCGAGGAGCACTACCTCGAGTTCCTCAAGGACTTCAGCTGCTACGGGCATCCGCTCGTGCATCCCGTCACCCGCCGCATCGAAGGCATCCTCGACATCACCGCCGCCGGCAAGACCGCCAATCCGCTGTTCGCGCCGTTCCTCGCCCGGGCGGGCCGCGACATCGAGGCGCGGCTGCTCGAGGGCGCCCGCGAGTCGGACCGGCGCGTCGTCGACGCGTTCCAACGGGCCGCTCAGCAGCGCGGCGTCGCGGTCGCGGCCATGGGCGAGGACATCATGCTCACCAACAAGGCCGCCGTGGAACTGCTCGTGCCGGCCGATCATGCGGCCCTGCGCGCTATCGCGGTCGATCTGCCTGCGGGGGAGTCCCGCACCATGGACTTCGCGCTGTCCGCCGGCGGGCGCACCCGTCTGCGGATCGATCGCATCCCGGGCATCGGCAGCGGGGCGCTGTTCCTGCTCGACGCTGCCGGCACCCGGGACCCCGTGCCGCGCAGCGACGTCGCGCAGGATGCGACGACGAGGCTGCTGCGGCGGCTCGGACGGCTGCGCGACGGCGCCGGTGGCGTGGCGATCCTCGGCGAGCCCGGCAGCGGACGAACCTGGGCTGCACGGGAACTCGTCCGCGGCGAGGGCACCTTCCTCGACGCCGCCCGCATCGTCGGCGAGGGTGAACACGCCTGGTCGGCCGGACTGCTGTCGGTCGCCGGCGCGGCGGGCGGTGGCGTCGTGGTCGTCGAACATGTGCACCTGGCGCCGGACCCGGTGCTGGCGCTGCTCTCGTCGATGCTCTCCGACCCGGACGCCGCCCGGCTCGTGCTCACCGCGGACCCCCTCGACGACGTCCGTCCGCCGGTGCGAGAACTGTTGGCGCGCTGCCCCGGTCAGGTCCGGGTACCGGCGCTGCGGCAACGGATCCGGGAACTCGGCGACCTCGCCTCCGCGCTGGCGCGGGAACTCGGCCGGCCGGATCTGCGCCTGGGTCCCAGTGCCCTGACGGCGCTGTCTGAACGTTCGTGGCCCGGCAATCTCGCCGAGCTACGGGCGGTGCTGGCCGCCGTCCCGGTGAGAGAGTCCCCGCTGCCGGTTCGACGGGAGGATCTGCCGGTCGACTATCGCGCCACGAGCCGGGTCTCGCGCCTGGGCGGGCGCGAGCGCGCCGAGCGGGAAGCCATCATCGAAGCGTTGCACGAGAGCGGCGGCAACAAGGTGCACGCCGCGGCGCTGCTCGGTATCAGCCGCACCACCCTCTACAGCCGGATCCGCGCGCTCGCCATCGCGGGCTGACCGCCGTGCGCGCATGCGCACCGTCGGATCCGCATGCGCCTGCGTGCACTGTCCGATCTGTGCACTGTCCGATCCATATACATGTGCGCACTGTTCAATCCTTGAACAGTTCCCGCAGGCCAGAACGAAGCAGTATGACCCGTGTCACACTACTTCAGGAGGTTGGGCATGACAGCTGTTGCCGAGCACACCGTCGCTCCGCGGGTTCGGGAGTTTCTCTCCGGGGCCAGGCAGCTCTACATCGGCGGCGAATGGGTCGACGCCGCCTCGGGTCGTGTCTTCGCGACCTACGATCCCGCGACCGGGGACAAGCTCGTCGACGTCGCCCACGGCGCCGCCGAGGACGTCGACCGGGCCGTGCGCGCCGCCCGCAAGGCGTTCGACGAGGGCCCTTGGCCGACGATGAAGGCCGCCGAGCGCGAGCGCATGATCTGGCGGGTCGGTGATCTGCTCACCGAACGCGCCGAGGAGTTCGGTCAGCTCGAGGCCCTCGACAACGGCAAGTCCGCGGCGATCGCGTCCGCCGTCGATGTGGCATGGGCGGCCGACGTCTTCCGCTACTACGCGGGCTGGGCTACCAAGATCGAGGGCAGCACCGTCAACGTGACGATGCCGTTCGCGCCGGGCGGTGAGTTCCACGCCTACACGCTGCGGGAACCGATCGGTGTGTGCGGCCTGATCGTGCCCTGGAACTTCCCGCTGCTCATGTCATCGTGGAAGCTCGCTCCGGCGCTCGCCGCCGGCAACACCGTCATCCTCAAGCCGGCCGAGCAGACCCCGCTCACTGCGCTCATGCTGGCCGAGATCTTCGAGGAGGCCGGGTTCCCGCCGGGCGTGGTCAACATCGTGCCCGGCTTCGGGGACGCCGGTGCCGCCCTGTCCGGGCACGACGACGTCGACAAGGTCGCGTTCACCGGCTCCACCGAGGTAGGCAAGAAGATCGTCGACGCCGCGAAGGGCAACCTGAAGAAGGTGTCGCTCGAGCTCGGCGGCAAGAGCCCGAACATCGTGTTCGCGGATGCCGATTTCGACGCGGCCGTGCAGGGTTCGCTCAGTGCGTGGCTGTTCAACCACGGCCAGTGCTGCGTCGCCGGCACCAGGCTGTTCGTCGAGAACAGCATCTTCGAGCGCTTCACCGAGGCCGTCGCCGAGGCCGCAAGCAAGGTGAAGATCGGCCCAGGTCTCGACCCGACCACCGAGCTGGGGCCGCTCGTGTCGCAGGAACAGCTCGATCGGGTCACCGGCTACCTGCGCGAGGGCCTCGCCGACGGGGCCCGCGCCCTCACCGGTGGCAAACGCTGGGGGGAAAGCGGCTACTTCGTCGAACCCACCGTCCTGGTCGACGTCAAGCCCGAGTTCAGCGTCGTCCGGGAGGAGATTTTCGGCCCGGTCGTCGCCGCCATGCCGTTCGACGCAGACGAGGGCATCGTCGGTGCTGCCAACGACTCCATCTACGGTCTGGCCGCCGGCATCTGGACCCGCGACATCTCGCGGGCACACCGCGTCGCCCGGCGGCTGAAGGCCGGTTCGGTGTGGGTCAACCAGTACAACGGCTTCGACACCGCGATGCCCTTCGGTGGCTACAAGCAGTCCGGCTGGGGACGCGAACTCGGCGCGTCCGGTATCGACGCCTTCACCCAGACCAAGGCCGTCAACATCGCGCTCTGACGATCCTGCCCACATTCTCGAACCTGCGAAGGAGACCCCAATGAAGACCAAAGCTGCTGTTCTGCTCGAGCCCGGAAAGCCTTTCGAGATCATGGAACTCGATCTGGACGGTCCCGGCCCCGGCGAGGTGCTGATCAAGTACACCGCCGCGGGATTGTGCCACTCGGACCTGCACCTGACCGACGGGGACCTGCCCCCGCGCTACCCGATCGTCGGCGGGCACGAGGGATCGGGCATCATCGAGGAGGTCGGCCCCGGCGTCACCAAGGTCAAGCCCGGCGACCACGTGGTGTGCAGCTTCATCCCGAACTGCGGCACCTGCCGCTACTGCGCCACCGGTCGGCAGAACCTGTGCGACATGGGCGCCACCATCCTCGAAGGGTCGATGCCCGACGGGTCGTTCCGGTTCCACGGCGACGGCAAGGATTTCGGCGCAATGTGCATGCTGGGCACGTTCGCCGAACGGGCCACCATCTCGCAGCACTCGGTGGTCAAGGTCGACGACTGGCTCCCGCTCGAGACCGCCGTGCTCGTCGGCTGCGGTGTGCCGTCCGGCTGGGGCACCGCGGTGTACTCGGGTGGGGTACGGGCCGGCGACATCGTCGTGATCTACGGCATCGGTGGCCTGGGCATCAACGCGGTCCAGGGTGCGGTACAGGCCGGCGCCCGGTATGTCGTCGTGGTCGATCCGGTCGAGTTCAAGCGTGAGACGGCCCTGAAGTTCGGTGCCACCCATGCCTTCGCGACCGCCGACGAGGCTGCGGTCAAGGTGAACGAGCTCAGCTGGGGCCAGGGTGCCGACCAGGCCCTGATTCTCGTGGGTACCGTCGACGAAGCGGTAGTGTCGGCGGCCACCGCGGTGATCGGTAAGGGTGGCACGGTCGTCATCACGGGTCTTGCGGATCCGGCCAAGCTCACCGTGCACGTGTCGGGTGCGGACTTGACGCTCAACGAGAAGACCATCAAGGGCACGTTGTTCGGTTCGGCGAATCCGCAGTACGACATCGTGCGGCTGTTGAGGATGTACGACCAGGGTCAGCTCAAGCTCGACGAACTGGTCACTCACCGGTACAGCCTCGAGGAGGTCAACCAGGGCTATCAGGACCTGCGCGACGGCAAGAACATCCGCGGAGTCATCCTGCACGACGCGTGATCCCGGAGGGTGCCCCGGCCGCCGCGGCCGGGGCACCCTTGCGCGGTTGCGCAACATTTTGCAGAAGATTTCCGGGAATTCACCCGAATCGTGCATACTCCGCGCACTGTGTGGAAATACCTTCCCCACGGTTCGATGTTCCGAGAGAGGAGCCCGTGATGGGAGAAATCATCGGCACGATCATCTTCGGTGCGGTCATCGGTGTGCTCGCACGCCTGGTGATTCCGGGGAAGCAGGCGATGGGGTGGCTCATCACCGTCGTCATCGGCATCATCGGCGCCCTGATCGGCTACTGGATCTGGGGTCTGATCAGCGACCAGGGTGATACCGAAGGTATCGACTGGATCCGCTGGATCATCAGTATCGCCGTCGCCGCGGTGCTGACGCTGGCCTACACCTCGATGACGAGGGACAAGGTCCGGTAATCACACGGTCCGGAAAACAACAGGTCCGGGAAACAACAGGTCCCGGAAACAACAGTGCGATGGAACCCCGTCCGGTGATCCGGACGGGGTTTCGTGCTTGTTCAGGCGCCGGCTTCGTGGTCCGCGTGACGCTGCGCGCCGAGGGCGGCCAGGGTCATGCGGCGCAACACCGCCCGGGTCGCGGCGGGAGAGGACCGGTCGGCGCTGTGCGGCGTCGAGTTGATGAGCCCGAACGATGCGTGGGCCATGGTCCGTGCGTCGGACTCCTCCAGGGTGGGATCGAGCCGGCGCAGGGCGCCCACCCACAGTTCCACGTACCGCCGCTGCGTCTGGCGCACCTCCCTGCGAGCGTCCTCCGGCAGGGATTGCAGCTCCCGGTCCTGCACCCGGATCAGATCCGGCTCCCCCAGCGCGAAGTCGAGGTGGAAATCCACCAGGCGGTCGAGTGTGCGCCGGGGATCGTCGGTGTGGTCCACCACGTCGGTACCACCGGCCAGGAGACGTCGGCTGATCTCGACGAGCAGCTCGACGAGCAGTGCCTCCTTGTTGGGGAAGTGCCGGTAGACGGCGGGACCGCTGATGCCTACCGCCGCACCGAGGTCCTCGAGTCGCACACCGTTGAAGCCGCGTTCGGCGACGAGCCGTGCGGCGGCCTGCAGCAAGTGCCGCCGCCGGTCGGCCTTGGCCCGGCCGCGTGCGGTGAGCAGCTGTTCGTCGGTGTCCGGCTTCAGCTCGGTCATCGGCCGCACCGTTCCTTCCTGATGTGGTCTGGACAACTCAGTTAATCACAGTTAACCTCATTTTCAGTTATCGAAGATTAACTCCAGTGACGAGGACGATGCTGTGACAACCCCTCGAACGACTCTCCCCACCCACCGCGACCAGCACCTCGCGCTCGTCGGTGAGCTGCGGGAACGCCTTGCTGCCGCAGCGCTCGGTGGTAACGAGAAATCCCGTGAACGCCACGTCTCCCGCGGCAAGCTCCTGCCCCGCGACCGCGTCGACGCCCTGCTCGATCCGGGTAGCCCGTTCCTCGAAATCGCGCCGCTCGCCGCGAACGGCATGTACGACGACGAGTGCCCGGGTGCCGGCATGATCGCCGGCATCGGACGGGTCTCGGGCCGCGAATGCGTGATCGTCGCCAACGATGCGACGGTCAAGGGCGGCACCTACTACCCGGTGACGGTCAAGAAGCATCTGCGAGCGCAGGAGATCGCGCTGCAGAACAACCTGCCGTGCCTGTACCTCGTCGACTCCGGTGGTGCGTTCCTGCCGCGGCAGGACGAGGTGTTCCCCGACCGTGAGCACTTCGGCCGCATCTTCTACAACCAGGCGACGATGAGCGCCAAGGGCATTCCGCAGATCGCGGCCGTCCTCGGTTCGTGCACCGCCGGTGGCGCGTACGTGCCGGCGATGAGCGACGAAGCCGTCATCGTCCGCAACCAGGGCACCATCTTCCTGGGTGGTCCGCCGCTGGTGAAGGCCGCGACCGGTGAGGTGGTCACGGCCGAGGAACTCGGCGGCGGCGACCTGCACTCGAAGGTCTCCGGTGTCACGGACCATCTGGCCGAGGACGACCGCGACGCGCTGAACAAGGTCCGCGACATCGTCTCCACCTTCGGGCCACGCAGCCCGCGGCCGTGGGATGTGGCGCCGACGTTCGCGCCGGCCACCGATCCGTCCGATCTGTACGACGTGGTGCCCACCGATTCGCGGACCCCGTACGACGTGCGGGAGGTCATCGAGCGGGTCGTCGACGGCGATCCGGCGGGTCCGGGTTCGAGCTTCCGTGAGTTCAAGGCCGAGTACGGCAAGACACTGGTCACCGGCTTCGCGCGGATCCACGGTCATCCGGTGGGGATCGTCGCGAACAACGGTGTGTTGTTCGCCGAGTCCGCGATGAAGGGTGCGCATTTCATCGAGTTGTGCGACAAGCGGTCGATTCCGCTGGTGTTCCTGCAGAACATCTCCGGATTCATGGTGGGCCGCGACTACGAGGCCGGCGGTATCGCCAAGCACGGCGCGAAGATGGTCACCGCGGTCGCGTGCGCGCGGGTGCCGAAGCTGACCGTCGTGGTCGGCGGGTCCTACGGCGCAGGCAACTACTCGATGTGTGGCCGGGCGTATTCGCCGCGGTTCCTGTGGATGTGGCCCAACGCCCGCATCTCGGTGATGGGTGGTGAGCAGGCGGCCTCCGTCCTCGCGACCGTCCGTTCCGAGCAGCTGGATGCGTCGGGCAAGCCGTGGTCGCCGGAGGACGAGGAGGCGTTCAAGGCGCCGATCCGTGATCAGTACGAGGCGCAGGGCAATCCGTACTACTCGACCGCCCGGTTGTGGGACGACGGCATCATCGACCCCCTCGATACCAGAGAAGTTCTCGGCCTGGCCCTGTCGGCGTGTGCGAACGCGCCGCTCGAGCCGGTCTCCTACGGCGTCTTCCGGATGTGAGTGAGAAATGAACATGTTCGATACCGTCCTGGTCGCCAACCGCGGTGAGATCGCGGTCCGGGTGATCCGCACGTTGCGCCGCATGGGCATTCGTTCGGTCGCCGTCTACAGCGATCCCGATGCCGGAGCCCTCCACGTCCGGGAAGCCGACACCGCGGTGCGGCTCGGGCCGGCCGCCGCGCGCGAGAGCTACCTCGACATCGCGAAGGTGATCGACGCGGCCCGCGGCGCCGGCGCCCAGGCGATCCACCCGGGATACGGCTTCCTGTCGGAGAATTCGACGTTCGCGCAGGCCTGCGCCGACGCCGGGCTGGTCTTCCTGGGACCGTCGGCGAAGGCGATCGAGACGATGGGCGACAAGATCACCGCGAAGAACGCCGTCTCGGCGTTCGACGTGCCCGTCGTCCCCGGCATCTCCCGGCCCGGTCTGACCGACGAGGAACTGATCGCCGCGGCAGGCGACATCGGATATCCGGTGCTGATCAAGCCGTCCGCCGGTGGCGGCGGCAAGGGCATGCGCCTGGTCACCGAACACGGTCAGCTCGCCGAGGCGCTGGCGTCGGCGCGCCGCGAGGCCTCCTCCGCGTTCGGCGACGACACCCTGTTCCTGGAACGGTTCGTGCAGCGGCCCCGCCACATCGAGGTGCAGATCCTCGCCGACACCCACGGTAACGTCGTGCACCTCGGCGAACGCGAGTGCAGCCTGCAGCGCCGCCACCAGAAGGTCATCGAAGAGGCCCCGTCGCCGCTGCTGGACGAGGCAACGCGCGCCCGCATCGGCGAAGCGGCGTGTAACACCGCCCGCAGCGTCGACTACACCGGCGCCGGCACCGTGGAGTTCATCGTCTCCGCCGACGCCCCCGACGAGTTCTTCTTCATGGAGATGAACACACGCCTGCAGGTCGAGCACCCGGTCACCGAACTGGTCACCGGCCTGGACCTGGTCGAATGGCAGGTGCGGGCGGCCGCCGGTGAACCGCTCGGCTTCACGCAGTCCGACATCACCCTGACCGGTCACGCGATCGAGGCCCGCGTCTACGCCGAGGATCCCGCGCGCGGCTTCCTGCCGACCGGTGGCACGGTGCTCGGCCTCAGCGAGCCGGGCGGCGCAAGTGTCACTGCGCAGGGCATCCGGGTCGACTCGGGCCTGCGTGAAGGCACGGTCGTCGGCAGCGACTACGACCCGATGCTGTCGAAGGTCATCGCCCACGGCCCCGACCGGGCATCCGCGTTGCGCCGCCTCGACCGGGCCCTGTCCGAAACCGCGGTGCTCGGCGTCGTCACCAACATCGATTTCGCGCGCTTCCTGCTCGCCGACCCGGACGTGAAGGCCGGTGCTCTGGACACGGGTCTCCTCGACCGCCGGCTCGGCGACTACGACGCCCCGGCCACGCCCGACGAGGTGCTCGTCGCTGCCGCCACCTACCACTGGCTGCAGCGCTGGCCCGCCGCGACGACCGCAACAGCGGTCGATCCGTGGGACCGCCCCACCGGCTGGCGCGTCGGCGCCGCGGCCCCGACGACCATCCGGTTGCACAGCCCGACCCGCACCGACCACGTGCACATCACCGGCACCCCCGGTGCCGCGACCGCCCGCATCGAGGACGGCGCCGCACGGACCCTGACCGCCGAACTCGACGGGGCGGTCCTGACCGTCACGCTCGACGGGCAGCGGTCGGTGTTCCGCGTCGCCGCCGACGACGACCACGTGTGGCTGGCCGGCAACGGCGGCACGTGGCCGGTGCGCGAATCCCGCGAACCGAACATCCGCGGCGCGGACGCGCACGCCGGTGAAGCGGAGCTCACCAGCCCCATGCCGGGCACGGTCATCGCCGCCCCCGTCGAGGCCGGTGCCACCGTCTCCGCCGGCACCACGGTCGTGGTGGTCGAGGCAATGAAGATGGAGCACGCCCTGACCGCACCGGTCGACGGCACCGTCGAACTGCTGGTCGCCGCCGGTGACCAGGTGAAGGTCGACCAGCTCCTCGCCCGCATCGTTCCCGTCCACATCGATGCAGTTCCCACCGACGCAGTTCCCACCGCCGCAGCTTCCACAGACACAGCCGAGAACTAGGACCGCACCCATGAGCAGCTACCTCTCCACCGACCAGCTTCCCGACGACTACCGGGACCTGAAGAACACCGTCGCGGACTTCGCGCGCACCGTCGTCGCGCCGGTCGCCGCCGAACACGACGCCAACCACACATTCCCGTACGAGGTCGTCGCGGGCATGGCCGATCTGGGCCTGTTCGGTCTGCCGTTCCCTGAGGAGTTCGGTGGCCAGGGCGGCGACTACTTCGCGCTGTGCCTGGCGCTCGAGGAACTGGGCAAGGTCGACCAGTCCGTCGCGATCACCCTCGAGGCGGGTGTCTCGCTCGGCGCGATGCCGATCTACCGGTTCGGTAACGACGAGCAGAAGAGCAAGTGGCTGCCGCAGCTCGCGGCGGGCCGTGCGCTCGGCGCGTTCGGCCTGACCGAGCCCGGCGCCGGCAGCGACGCGGGCGGCACGAAGACCACCGCGAAGCTCGACGGGGATCAGTGGGTGATCAACGGCAACAAGCAGTTCATCACCAACTCCGGCACGGACATCACCGAGATCGTCACCGTCACCGCCGTCACCGGCGAACGCGACGGCAAGAAGGAGATCTCCACGATCGTCGTGCCCACCGATACCCCCGGCTTCACCGCCGAGCCCGCCTACAACAAGGTCGGGTGGAATGCCTCGGACACGCACCCGCTGACGTTCAGCGATGTGCGGGTGCCGGCCGAGAACCTGCTCGGCGAGCGCGGCCGCGGCTACGCGAATTTCCTGCGCATCCTCGACGAGGGGCGTATCGCGATCGCGGCCCTGTCCACCGGCGCAGCACAGGGCTGTGTCGACGAGTCCGTCAAGTACGCCAAGGAGCGCGAGGCGTTCGGCCGTCCCATCGGACGCAACCAGGCGATTGCCTTCAAGATCGCGCGGATGGAGGCGCGGGCGCACACGGCCCGGACCGCCTACTACGACGCGGCCGCCCTGATGCTGTCCGGCAAGCCGTTCAAGAAGCAGGCCGCGATCGCCAAGCTCATCGCGTCCGAGGCGGCGATGGACAACGCGCGCGACGCCACCCAGATCCACGGCGGCTACGGCTTCATGAACGAGTACGCGGTGGCGCGGCACTACCGCGACAGCAAGATCCTCGAGATCGGCGAGGGCACGACCGAGGTCCAGTTGATGCTGGTGGCACGGGAGCTGGGCCTGTGAGCAGCCTGCCGGGGAACAGCACGGGGAACGCCAAGCGCGTCGTCCAGCGCGGCCTGTGGTTCGAGGAGTTCGAACTCGGCGCCGTCTACGAGCACCGGCCCGGCCGCACCGTGACCGAGGCGGACAACGTTCTGTTCACGACGTTGACGATGAACACCCAGGCCCTGCACCTCGATGCCGCCTACAGCGCCGGCACCGAGTTCGGCGAGCCGCTGGTGAACTCGATGTTCACTCTGTCCACGCTGATCGGCCTGTCCGTCGCGCAGCTCACGCAGGGCACGATCGTCGCCAACCTCGGTTTCTCGGAGATCAAGTTCCCGCACCCCGTCCGCCACGGCGACACCATGTATGCGGAGACCCTCATCACCGACAAGCGCGAATCGAAGTCCCGGCCGGGGCAGGGCATCGTCACGTTCGAACACACCGCCCGGAACCAGCACGGCGACGTCGTTGCGCTCGCGGTGCGGCAGACTCTCGTCCACAAGCGCCCGGTCGTTCCGGCGCAGGAAGGATGACGACGATGAGCACCATTCCGGGCCCCGCGTGGCTGTTCTGCCCGGCGGACCGTCCCGAGCGGTACGGGAAGGCCGCTGCGATCGCCGACGTCGTGATCCTCGACCTCGAGGACGGGGTCGCGCACGCCGACAAGGACTACGCGCGCCGCTGCCTCCTCGACACACCCCTCGATCCGGACCGGACCGTGGTGCGGGTCAACCCGGCAGGCACCGAGGAACACGACGCGGACCTGAAGGCGCTCGCACAGACCGCGTACACCCGCGTGATGCTCGCCAAGTGCGAATCCGCACAGCAGATCACCTCCCTCGCTCCGCGCGAGGTGATCGCGCTGATCGAGTCGCCGCCCGGTGCCCTCGCGGTCGCGGAGATCGCGCTCGCCGCCGGCACGATCGGCGTCATGTGGGGAGCGGAGGACCTCGTCGTCGGGTTGGGTGGCCAGTCCAGCCGGCACGCGGACGGTTCGTACCGCGACGTCGCACGGCATGTGCGCTCGTCGTCGCTGCTCGCGGCGAAGACCTACCGCCGGTGGGCGCTGGACTCGGTGTACCTCGACATCAAGGACCACGAGGGTCTGCGCTCCGAGACGCTCGACGCCGTGGCGGTGGGCTTCGACGCGAAGGTCGCGATCCATCCCGGCCAGATCGAGGTCATCCGGCAGGCCTACGCCCCGACGGAGGAACAGGTCGAATGGGCGCGCAGGGTGCTGGCCGCGGTGCCCGAGGAACGCGGCGTGTTCCAGTTCGAGGGAAAGATGGTCGATGCGCCGGTGCTGCGCCACGCCGAGCAGATTCTGCATCGCTCCGTCGAGGCCCGCGTCAAGGGGCACGCCTCGACGGGCGGCGAGGACGCCCGGAGCTGACAACGGGCCATCGTGACGCGACAGGCCGCACCGCCGCCGGAGCCGCAAGGGCCCCGGCGGCGGTGCGGCGTCGTCCATCCCGGTCGATCGGTGCTGCGACCAGGAGTGACGTCGGCCACCTGCTGAGCATGGCCTAACTGGACAAAACGCCGCGGCTGATGCTCGGATGGCGGGCATGGACGTCGCCATCAAAATCTTCCTGATCCTGCACTTCATCGGCCTCGCGGGCATCATCGGCTCCTGGCTCGCCGTGATGAGGGATCCCCGCGTCGTGACCGGCATGCTCCACGGCGCGATCCTGCAGCTCGTGACCGGCGTCGCCCTGGTGGGTCTTCGCGAGGCTCAGGACGTGGTGGAGCTGAACCACATGAAGATCGGCATCAAGCTCCTCGTCGCCGTCGTGATCCTGGTCCTCGCGATCGTGGGGCTGAAGAAGGAGAAGCAGAATCCGGGATCGACGGGTGCGCTCGCCCACACGATCGGCGGACTGGGCATTCTCAACGTGATCATCGCCGTGCTCTGGTGAGCAGGTGATCCAAAACGCGACCGGTGTCGCTACTGCTCGGTAGATTCACTTCCCGCGGGGTTCGGCGCGCAGCGCCGGGTCCCGCGTGGTCGTTTTCGGCGGCGGTATGACCAGACGGTAGATTGGGGCGATGTGCGCGCGCCGAATGCCCACCTCACCGCCCCGGTACAACGGGGCGGTCTTCGGCGCGCCGGGGGAGGCGGACGGAGGTCCGCGCAGGGGGTTCGCAGATGCGCCGGTGAAACGGAGTAGGACCGACTGGCTATAGACGTTAAGCATCGGTTGCTTTTGTGCGAGTAGCGGTCGGTTCCTGGGTGCACGGGTGAGGAACTGGGCGTTTGTGGTGTGGGAACTCGAAGATGTTCCGGAAACGAGGTAACGGTTGGACCCGCGAGAAATCGACGGAATCGACAGCGCTGATCAGGCGTTGCAGGGAAGCGCATTCCCGCTTTCCCCGGCGCAGCTCGGATTGTGGTACGCGCAGCACCGTAACCCGTCCGTCGCGATCAACAACGCGCAGTACGTCGACCTCCGCGGGGACCTCGACACCGAGGTGCTCGAACGGGTCAGCCGGATCGCCGCAGGTGACCTCCAGTCCGGGTTCGTGCGGCTCCTCGAGATCGACGGTGTGCCGCACCAGATAGTCGACCCGTCCCTCGACACGCCCCTTCAGCTCGTCGACCTGCGGGACGCTCCCGACCCGGAGCAGGCCGCGGACGAGTGGATGCGCGCCGAGTACAGCCGCCCGATCGACATCGTCACCGACCGGCTGATCGTCGCGGCCGCGCTGCGTCTCGAGGACTCCCGCTACTACTGGTACGCCCGGGTGCACCACGTCGTGCTCGACGGCTTCGGTGCCATGAACTTCATGACGCGCGTCGCGGAGCTCTACTCCGCCGCGGTCGAGGGCCGCGACCCGGAACCGCTCGTGGTCGGGGACCTCCCGGATCTGCGCGAGGCCGAGCTCGCCTACCGCAACAGCGCCCGGTTCGAACGGGACCGCGACTACTGGCGTGAACGCATCGCCGGACTCGAGGACGGCGTGGGCCTGAGTCCTCGGATCGCCCCGCCGGCGGCCCGCAAGGAACTGACCTCGGCGACGCTCTCGGAGACGCTGTCCGCGCGATTCGATGCCGCCGTCGAACGCCACGACACCATTCGGTCCACCTTCCTCATTGCTGCCGTCGCGGCCTTCCTGTCCCGGATGACCGGGCGGGAGGACGTCGTCCTGAGCTTGCCCGTCACGGGCCGGACCACGGCGCTGACGCGGCGCTCGGGCGGCATGCTGTCCAACATCGTTCCGCTGACCGTGCATGTCGGGCACGACACGACCGTCGCCGATCTGATCGCCGAGGTTCATGTCGCGGTGGCCGGTGCTCTGCGGCACCAGCTGTTCCGCCACGAGGACATCCGCCGCGACTCGGCGGAGCCGAACGGGGGTCTGTTCGGCCCGCTCGTGAACGTCATGCTGTTCCACGGCGGTATCCCGTTCGGCCCCATCCTGGGCGAGCTCACCATCCTGTCGACCGGCACGGTCGAGGACATGGGCATCAACTTCTACGAAAACGTCAACGGCACCCGCCTCAACATCGACTTCGAGGCAAACCCCGATCGCTACACGGCGGAAGAGAACGCTGCGCACCACGCGCGTTTCCTGGACTTCTTCTCCGCGTTCGTCGACGCCGATGCCTCGCAGCCCGCCCGCACCG
>NZ_BCXI01000029.1 GCF_001895025.1 Rhodococcus zopfii NBRC 100606 = JCM 9919 | reverse complement strand
GAACCGTGAACCGCGGCGCCGTCGGCGGGCGACCTACACCCGTCCGCACGGGGTGCGGCATCTGTTCGCCGCCTACGATCTGACCACCGACCGGCTCTACGGGCACGTCAAGACGACCAAGACGAGGACGAAGTTTCTCGAGTTCTGCCGGTACCTACGCACTCTCTACCCTGCGAAGGTGCGATTGGCGATCGTGTGCGACAACTTCTCACCCCACCTGACCACGAAGAAGTGCCAACGGGTCGCTCGGTGGGCGGAGGCGAACAATGTCGAGATCGCGTACACCCCGACGAACAGTTCGTGGTTGAACCGCATCGAGGCGCAGTTCACCGCGTTGCGGTACTTCGCGCTCGACGGTACCGACCACGGCAGTCACCGGGAGCAAGCGTCGATGATTCGTCGCTACATCATCTGGCGGAACAAGCACGCAGCCGACGAGAAGCTACGCGAAATCGTCGACAGGGCAAACGTTGCGTGATGCGGCACTACTTCCCAATCGGTAGCAGCTTCAGCATAGTTACGGGCGTCCGATTCGGGCAGGAGATCCTCGAGAAAGGCGGATGCGTATGAGCGTCACTTCTACCCTTCCTGGCGGTACCTGGACTCTGGGGGACCGCACGGTCACCCGGTTCGGCTACGGCGCGATGCAGCTGTCCGGCCCTGGAGTGATGGGACCTCCTGCCGACCAGGACGGAGCGATCGCCGTCCTGAAAGAGGTTTTCTCACTGGGCATTACCCACATCGACACCGCCGACGCCTACGGTCCGCACATCACCAACGAGCTGATCCACGAGGCGCTGCACCCCTACTCGGAGTCGCTCCTCATTGCGACGAAAGTCGGCGCCTTCCGGGACGAGCACGGTGGTTGGCCACCCGCGCGCACCCCTGATGACCTGCGCAGGCAGATTGATGCCAACCTCGAGAAGCTCGGTTCCCCCGTCCTGGACCTGGTCAATCTGCGGCTGGGTGACTCCTCGGGTCCGGTCGAAGAGCCTATCTCAGAAGCTTTCTCGACCCTGCTGGAGCTCAAGGATCAGGGGATCATCCGTCACCTCGGTGTCAGCAATGCGACGTCGGCGCAAGTCCAGCAGGCGCAGACTCTCGGACCGATCGTCGGAGTGCAGAACATGTACAACCTCGCGCATCGTCAGGACGACGACCTCATCGACCGGTTGGCCGAGGAGGGCATCGCCTACGTACCGTTCTTCCCTCTCGGCGGGTTCACGCCCCTGCAATCCGACCGCCTGTCGGCCGTCGCAACGCGTCTCGGCGCTTCGCCGATGGGCATCGCTCTCGCGTGGCTGCTGCGCCGGTCGCCGAACATCTTGCTGATCCCGGGGACATCGTCCGTAGAGCACCTGCGGGAGAACATCGTCGGCGCCTCCATCGAGCTATCGAATGGCGATGTCGCCGAGCTCGACAGCATCGGCGGATAGCGATCAGCTATTGCACGCGGGTCCTGCGGCGCTGAGTCGCAGGTCCCGCCCTTTCTATCCCGAGGCGGCTCTCGTGAGGCGGGCCGGGCCGGCCGACTCGACCTGGCTGCGAGAAGAGGTGCCGTGGTACCCCTTGGAGGCGACACAATGCACGGCCGCCTCGATCACAGCGTGGCGGCGCTGATCGGATTTGACTGTTACTGTGCATCGGCGGAGGCGGTCAGCGCCAGGGGGTTCCAGTAGTCGGCATAGTGCGTGATCAGGCCGTTGCTGGTCCGGGCGATCGACACAGAGGTCTGCTCGTACGGCAGACCCGTCATACGGGACGTCCCGTGCCCACGCAGTTCGGCGAACGGCAGACGCGTCGACGGTGTCGTGAAACTCGACGCCGTCGAAGGCGACCTCGAACTCGTCCACGAAGCCTGAGAGGTGTGCCCGCAGTTCGTCGGTGCCGTCTCGACCGGTCTCCGGTATCGCACGCACCGCCCGCAGCGGGGTGTCGCGGCCGGCCGCGATCCCGAGCCTGGCGGGCGCCTGCGCGGCCGGCCAGCGCCAGTCCGATCGCGTCGAGCACGGTAGTGCGGCGGGCGCACCGTGTCGTCGATTCGGGTATCTGCTCGGCGAATGTGGTTGTCGTACAGTGCGTATTGATGCAGAAGAATCGACGGACGGTCAGCTCGAGGACGACCGGCCGGGCACCGAGCGCAGTGTCGGCCGGTCTGCGTCGGTACCGGGAGTGGACCCGGCTCGATGAGGTGTGGCATTTCGGGCGCTGCGCCTCGTTGCGGTGAGGGTGGGGCGTGGATTCGGATCGGGGACCCGGCGAGGCGGACGGCGTCGACGACGTCGGTCGGATGCGGCAGTAGGGCTGTCGGGGGCGCAAGGGGACGCCATGATAGATCTTGGTCTATGCCGAATCATCCCTGGTCAGGGGTACGTCTGGACCTTCACGGAAAGTGCGTCGGATCCACATCACGGTGACCGTTGACAAACTCGAAAAGCGAACGGGTGAAGTCGGTTTAGTGGTTCCTCCGGAAATGGAGTGCAGCAGGAGGCGTAACAGTTGCGGGATTGACGCCGGTGTCGTTGCCGTGAGAGTGGCCCCGGGGAGTCGAAGATGAAGGTTCCTGCACCAAGCACCTCGGCCAGGTCGGGAGCGCTGTGCCTGAGCTTCCTTGTGCAGTGCTCGATTGGTCGCAGGCAGACCTCTTGCTATTGAAAACGAGTGTCATTAATGTTTGCCTCGTCGATCGTTGATCAGAGAGGGGGCACGGTGGCACACCTGCTGCTGGTGGAAAGCTGGGTCGGGGCGATGGGCACACTGCTACCCCGGGCGATTGCGGACTTGGGTGTCGAGTTCACGTTCCTGACACGCCGACCGGAGCACTATCCACAGTCGCTCCCCGATGGCTCGACGCATCCCCTGCGGCGGGGGCGCGCTGTGGTGACAGCCGAGACGAACGAGCCGGCCGCGGCAATTGACGCGGCCCGCCGAATCCACTCCGACGCATCCGTCGACGGTGTCCTCACGAGCTGTGACTACTACCTGCCGACGACGGCGCGGATCGCCGCCGCACTCGGACTTGCGGGTCCGACGCCAGACGCGGTCGAGAGAGCCTGTAACAAAGCTCTGGCCAGGGCGGCCTTTGACAGCTATGGCATCCCGGGTCCGCGCCACGCCACCGCGTCGATCAACGATCGCGCCGGCCTTCGTGCCGCAGTCGACGCGGTGGGCTTCCCGGTCGTGGTCAAGCCGACGGATCTGTGTGCGGGGATGTTCGTGCGGCGTGCCGATGATTGGCCGGCAGTCGAAGCGGCGGTCGGTGAACTGCGTGGTTTCGAGACCAATGCGCGAGGGCAGCGGCGTGACTCCGTTGTCCTGCTCGAGGAGTATCTGGCCGGTCCCGAGTTCAGCGTGGAGAGCTGGATTCAGGGCGGGGTGATCCACACAGTCGGAGTCACCGATAAAAGACTAGGTGGTACAACAGGTTTCGTCGAAACCGGGCACATGTTTCCCGCTTCGACAGGGGACGTGGAGAGGGCAGCGCTGACGGCTGCTGCGGAAGCCGCGATCAGTGCGGTCGGCCTCGATCATGGCGTCGTACACACCGAACTGAGAATGACTTCAGCCGGTCCCCGCATCATCGAGATCAACCCCCGCCCGGCCGGGAACCAGATCACCGAACTGATCCGACTCGTCACCGGTGTCGATCTCCCTCGCGTGGCAGTTGAACTTGCACTCGGCTTTGCGCCGGCACCTGTCGCACAGGCTGTCGGCGCTGAGGCACCCCCGGGGCGGCCATCGAGCGCTGCGGTGAGCATGCTGGTGCCCACCAGAGCCGGAGTTATTGCCCGCATGCATGGGATACCTGAGGTCGCGGACCATCCTGCCGTCGTCGCATCGACGTTCAAGGAGCCCGGGCATCGAACGACGGTCGGGGTGGACAACAACAGCTACGTGGGCAGTGTCATCACGGTGTCCTCGGATCCGGCCGGGGCGGGGCCGCTCGCCGAGACCCTGCTGGCGTCGGTGTCGGTCGACTACGTCAGCAGGTCGGCGTCGTGAGGGCCTCTGACCGGAACCCCGTCGTGCCACCTGGTTCCGTCGGTCGGATACTCGACCACTACCGCACCGATCCTGTTCTCAACGCAGCGGCCGACGAGGTCACAGTTGCCTTCACCACCATGCAGGGAGCTCGACACCGGGGGCGCAACGGCGGCTACCGCAATCAGGTGATCAGCCTGCGGGTGGGCACGGCGACGGGTTCGTGCGCTGTCGAACCAGGCTCGATCGACCCAGAGGTGGTGTATGCGTGCGTGGGCGCGCCGATCACCGAACTGCTGCACCACGACGAACTGGCGGTCCAGATCGCCGCACTCGATGCCCATCTCACCCACCACCACCCTCACTCACGCGATCCCAGGGCGGTCACAGTGCAGGTGGGCGGCGGTGATTCGCTGCAGCGATCCGTGGCCCGGGCACAAGCAGTAACGGCTCTGATCGACGGACCACCGGGTGGACGGGTGCTGGTGATCGGCGTCGTGAACTCGTTGCTCGCCTGCCTACGTGAAAGCGGAATGAGCTACGTGCCGTGCGATCTCAAAGGAGGAACCACCGAGTGGGGCGAGCCGATCGTCACCGACTTCACCGAAGGGCTCGACAGCTGCGATGCGGTCTTGGCCAGCGGCATGATGCTCGGCAACGGGACCTTCGATCACCTCCTCACCCAGGTCTCGGCGAACACGCGACACCTTCCGGTCATCATGTTCGCCCAGAGTGGGGCCGCAGTGGCCCGTGAACTGCTCGGGTGCGGCGTCGATGCCCTTTCGGCTGAGCCCTACCCGTTCTTCTGGCTGACCGGTGAGGTCAGCCCCCTCCACCTCTACCGCGCGTCAGGACACCGATGACCGTCATCGATCCCCTCGGGTCGGTTGGGCGCAGTCCACTGGTGCGCATCAGCGCTCCGGTGCCGCAGCCGCATCCGGGATACTTCGCGAAGATCGAGGCGCTGGGCTTGGGTGGCCTCAAGGCCCGCTCGGCGCTGTCGATGCTGCAAGGCGCCCATCGGCGAGGTGAGCTGCGCGAAGGCGCCCGAATAGTCGAATCCACCAGCGGGACATTGGGAATAGGTCTCGCGTACGTGGCGCAATCGATGGGGCACCCGATCACGCTGGTCGTGGACTGTGAACTCGAGCCCCCGATGCGTAACCTGCTCCGAGCACTGGGCGCCACCCTCGAGATTGTGCACGAACCTCATCCCGACGGGGGATGGCAACGGGCCCGGCTCGACACCCTGCATCACATCCTGGCGTGTGAATCGACTGCCTTCTGGCCCAACCAGTACGACAACCCCGACAATGCGGCCGGATACCGGGGTCTCGCCGACGAGATCGTCACCGATCTGGCCGCGGTGGGTGTCGAGCGGGCTGAGGTGCTGGTGTGCAGTGTCGGCACCGGAGGACACAGCAGCGGCGTCGGGGGACGGCTGCGGCAACTGTGGCCGGAGTTGCGGATCATCGGCGTCGACGCGTTGGGCTCGGCGATTTTCGGTCAGCCGGCAACCCACCGGGTGATGCGGGGGTTGGGAAGCAGTGTGCATCCCGGGAACGTGCGGTACGCGATGTTCGACGAGGTGCACTGGGTCGGTCCTCGGGAGGCCGTGAATGCCTGCCGTGCACTCGCGCGCGGCGGCTTCCACACAGGCGGGTGGTCAACCGGTGCCGCTGCCACAGTCGCCGGGTGGGCCGCGTCGCAGTGGTCGGGCGCGGTCGTGACGATCTTCCCGGACGGTCCGGACCGCTACCTGTCCACGATTTTCGATGACCATTGGTGTGATCAGCGCGCACTGCTCGAGCCACCCCGCACGACCCCGCACGAGATCGACGACTGCCGCGATCACACCCTGTGCTGGACGAGGTGCCAATCGGTGATCGCCCCGGATGTTGCCACGACTGTACGGACGGGAGCCGCGGGATGACGGTGACGTTGACCTGGGAGATGAGCACCCTCGAGTTGGCCCGACCGTTCCGGATCAGCCGCGGCGTGATGTCAGAGCGTGCCGCGGTGACGGTAACTGTGACCGACGCGGAGACCGGGATTGCCGGCCGCGGCGAGGTTGTCACCTCGGTGTACGCCGCGCTTGACATGCACACGATCACCGCCCAGCTGCGCACGGTCCGCGACCGGTGGGCGGACGCCGATTCGGTGGCGGTACCGCGCGACATCCATCCCGCGGTCGCCGCCGCGGTGGAGTCCGCGATCGCCGAACTCCACGCCCGCGGGGAAGGACAATCGGTCGCTGCTCACCTCGGATTGCCCTTGCTTGGCGAGGTGCCCATCTCTCGCACTGTCGGCATCGCGGCTCCACACGCCATGGCGGTCGAGGCTGCCTGCCTGTCCAGAACCGGGGTCCGGGTGATCAAAGTGAAGACGGACGCCGACGCCGACGAGTCGATCCGTCGACTGGTTGCGGTCGCCGCCGCGGCACCGGGAGTAGATCTGATAGTCGATCCGAACGAGGCCTGGACCGCGACGGCCGCGCTGAATGTGCTCGAGAACCTCCACGGTGTCCCCATCGTGGCCCTCGAACAACCACTGCGCGCGCAAGACCGTCATGGAGCACGAGAGCTGCGGAGTCGCACCGACATTCCGGTCATCGCCGACGAATCCGTCGCTAGCCCGGCCGACTTGGACAGGCTCGACGGCATGGCCGACGCCGTCAACATCAAGCTGCCCAAGTGTGGCGGCATTTACCAGGCACGGCACCTCGCCGCCCAGGCGCGGGACCGCGGATTGGATGTGATGCTCGGTTGCCTGGTCTCGAGTTCCCTGAGCATCGCTCCCGCGGTGCACCTGGCTGCGCTGGCCCGGTGGTGCGATCTCGACGGGCACCTCCTGCTGGCACATGACCCGTGGACCGGACTGGGCGGCGAAGACGGTGCGCTTCGTCCGAGCGGAGCCGCCGGATTCGGTGTGCACCGACACGCAGAGGTCGAGGCGCACCGATGACCGATGCACCCACGACGACCGGGACGCTCGGGCTGCTGCGCACCTTCCCGCGATCGGTGCAGCTGCTCGTTCTCAACCAGTACGGCGTCAACACCGGCTTCTACATGCTGGTGCCGTACCTGTCGATGCACCTGACCGGCAACCTCGGACTGTCGGTCGCCATCACCGGCCTGGTCCTCGGCGTTCGCACGCTCAGCCAACAAGGGCTGTTTCTCATCGGCGGCACCGCCGCCGACCGGCTGGGCCCACATCGGGTCATCATCACCGGCTGTGCACTGCGGTCGGTGGGCTTCGCGGTATTCGCGTTCGGCACCAGCATCCCCCTGCTGATACTCGCGTCCATCCTGTCGGGGCTGGCCGGAGCCTTGTTCAATCCGGCGGTGCGTTCCTACATTGCGGTCGCCGAACCGGATCGGCGCGCGGACGCCTTCGCGGTGTTCAACGTCTTCGCCCAGGCCGGAGCCCTGTCCGGTCCGCTGATCGGCAGTGCACTGTTGACCGTGGACTTTCGCACCACAGCAGTCGCGGCGGCTGTCGTCTTCGCAGCGCTGACACTCGCGCAGATGCGATTTCTCCCTGCGCGCCCGGTCGAGCGTGCGGAGACTACGGTGCTACGCGGATGGGGCGCGGTACTGGCCAACCGGCAGTTCGTCCGCTTCACCCTGGCCATGCTCGGAATGTTCGCCCTGCAAACCCAGATGTATCTGATCTATCCCGTGCTGGCGCAACGGATCACCGCATGGGTGGGCGCGGTCGCGGTGCTCTTGCTCAGTACAACAATCTTCAGCCTGCTGTTCCAAGTACCGATCACCCGGTGGCTCGGTAGCCGCACCAGCAGGGGCGCCGCGATAACGGGCGGGTTGTCGCTGATGGGCATCGCGTTCGTGGTGTTGCTCCCGGTGCTGTGGTTCGAACCCGCCGAGAACCCCGGGCAGGTCGCACTCGCGCTACTCCCACTAGTCGTATCCGCGCTCATCTTGGAGACAGGGATCATGGTCGCTCAGCCATTCGTCATGGAACTCATTCCTGCGTACGGTGATTCGCGCATCTCGGGAACGCTGTTCGGGATGTTCTACCTGGTGTCCGGGGTCGCGGCCGCCGGCGGCAACGCCCTGATCGGATACGGCATCGAACTCGGAAACGGCTGGCCGGGGGCGTTGGTGTGCGTCACCCTTGCCGCCGGATCGGCGGGCGCTGTGTGGCTGTTGCACCGCCGGAACCTTCTCGCCGAACCGGCCGGAGCCTCGGCATGAGCACTACCGACTCGCGAAATCTCCTGACAGACAACCCCGCCCTGTACGAGGCACGGTTTCCCGACCCCGACCACGTTGCCGCCCGATTCGTCGACGACATCGTCCGCACGTACCTTCCGGCGCGAGTGAACAGTCCGGAACGGCACCGGAACTCGATACTCGATCTCGGGTGCGGCACCGGTCGCGACCTCGGCTACCTGGCCGATCGTGGCTACCGTTGCGTCGGTCTGGACCGGTCCGAAGCGATGGTCAGCTACGCGCGATTGCACCACCGCAGCGCCGCGTTCGCGGTCGACGATCTGCGTGAATTCTCGCTCGGTGCGTACTTCGACGCCATCATTTGTCTGGACAGCTCGCTGCTGTACTGCCACACGGACCTCGAGCTCGAATCGTGCCTGTCGAGCTGCCGCCACCACCTCCGCGATGGTGGGCTTCTCGTGGCAGAGATGCGCAACGGCGCCTTCTTCCTCGGTAATACCGAACTACTCGACCACCCCACCTGTTCGTCCTTCTCCTGGCAGGGCGACACCTGGCAGGCCGAGACCACCTTGTGGATCGACCACGCCGCCCAGCTGCTGCGCCGCCGCCGGCGCTGGAGCGTCTCCGGAGAGTCGGACGACCTCCTCCAGACTTCCGCGTGGCGACTGCTGTTTCCGGTAGAGCTGACGAGCCACCTGCGCCGCGCAGGATTCAGAGTCAAAGCGATCTTCGACACCCCTGGTCCCCGCGCAGAAAGCGGTTGGCCAACCCCTACCCATCCCGCCGAGCTGCCAGGTCTTCTCGGTGGAGCATCGCTCACTGGGGACCGGCTGCACGTCGTCGCCGAGGCAATCTGACACACCGCTTCCAAGAACTCGATTCCTACTGTTGCACCGCTCGAGGAGACAAACCCATGACCCTGCACCCGTTCCCGCCCAAGCTGCCGCACCTGAGCCGTCGTAGTTTCCTCGGCCTCGGTGCCGCCGCCACGGGAGCTGTTCTGCTGAGCGCTTGCGGGGCCGCGGAGACCGCGACCCCGACAACCGTCACACCTCGCGACGGCGGTCGGCTCAGGGCAGTGTTCGCCGGCGGCGGCGCACAGGAGGTTCTCGACCCCCACAAAACCAATCTGTACGCCGACGTCGCCCGAGCCAACGCCCTCTACGACAAACTTGTCGAGTACGGCGACGACCTCGGACCCGTCCCACGTCTCGCAACCGATTGGAGTCCCAGCGCCGACGCCACCACCTGGACCGTCGAACTGCGCCCCGCCGTCTTTCACGACGGCCGGCCGGTACGGGCAGCGGATGTGCTCTACTCCTACCAGCGCATCCTCGAACCCACGAACGCGCTGCGCCCGCGGGCCTCACTCGAAGTGATCGACATCGCACGATCCCGCCAGATCAACGACCACACCATCGAATTCGTATGCAAACGCCCGTGCGGTGATCTTGCGAACGTGCTGGCAGCGTTCGGCGCGTACATCATCCCCGACGGCACGACGGATTTCAGCCGGCCGATCGGATCCGGACCGTTCACGTTCGCCTCCTTCGAGCCAGGCCGATCGTTCGTCGCCCAGAGATTCACCGACTATTGGAACGGTGCTCCCCACATCGAAGAACTCGAGATCCTCACGGCCCCTGACGAAACCGCACGAATCAACGCCCTGTTGGGTGGGCAGGTGGAGTACGCCGACGACCTCGGGGTCACCTCGGCGCGGACCTACCAGACCGATTCCCGGATGCAGATTCTGCGTTCGCCCCGCAGCTCGATGTCCGGGTTCGCGATGAAGGTGGACCGTCCTCCCTTCGACAATCTCGACCTGCGGCGGGCGATGTTCGCTCTCGTCGACCGGGAAGAACTCGTCGGTACCGTGCTCGGTGGCACCGGCGTCGTAGGAAACGACCTGTTCGGCAAAGACACCGAGTACTACGCGTCCGACCTTCCCCAGCGCAGTCTGGACCTGGACGAGGCGAAGGCACTGATCCGCAAGGCCGGTGTCCAGAACACCACGATCGAACTGCAGACCACCGGCTCCACCAACGGCTTCGTCGAGGCGGCCAACATCTTCGCCGAACAAGCCGGACGGGCCGGGCTGAACATCGAGGTGAAGGTCGGGGAAGGGTCCACGTTCTGGACCAGGACCCTCGACGAGGGGGTGTTGTCGAGTTTCCGATCCGGAGCCATGCCCATCGAAACCCACCTGGCGCAGCGCATGCTGTCGAACTCGTCGAAGAACTACACCCAATGGCGACGGCCCGAGTTCGACGCCTTGTTCGCGGTCGCCAGCGAAACCACCGACGTCGAGGTGCGAGCCCGTGCGTACCGGGATATGCAGACCCAGCTGTACACGGAAGGTGGCCTGCTGGTGTGGGGGTTCTCCGACGGGCTGCACGGTCTCGCCCCGAACGTGGCGGGGATGGCGCAGAACGCCCCCAGCAACACTCTCGGATACGCGCGCTTCGACAAGGTCTGGTTGTCGTGATCCTGGCCCGCTACGCCGGGACGAGGTTGATGCTCGGGCTGGTCCAGGTTGTCGGTGTACTGATCGTCGTGTTCCTGGTGGCATCGGTGCTGCCCGGCGACGCGGCGGTAGTCATAGCCTCCGACGACGCCGACCCTGCCCGGATTGCGCAGCTGCGCGACACGCTCGGGCTCAATCGTCCACTGGTCGTTCAACTCGGTGACTGGCTGTCCGGTCTGCTGCGGGGAGACCTGGGCATGTCCTCGATCTCGGGTCGCCCGGTCACCGAGATGCTGTCCGCCGCACTGGCGCCGACCCTGACCCTCGCGGTCCTCGCCCTGGTGGTGCTCATCCCACTCGCTTTGCTGCTGGGGGTCGCTGCCGCCGTCGGCCGGGGTGGGCGGATCGACCGCGCGATCTCCGGGCTGACCGTCGCCTTGTACGCGGCACCGGAGTTCGCTCTGGCGGTTGTGCTGGTCGCGGTCTTCGCAGTCGGCCTGGGGCTCTTCGCGCCGACCGCGATCGGGTCCAGCGGCCCGTTGCTCACCCAACCCGAACTGTGGTTACTGCCGGTAGTGGTACTGGCCATCCGGCCGGTGTGTTCATTGTCCCGGTTGGTGCGGTCATCGATGATCACCACCCTCGACTCCGAATACATCCGGCACACACTCCGGCTTGGAGTTCCACCGCGCCGTGTTGTGTGGCGCCACGCGCTACCGGGATCACTGACCCCCGCCGTACAGCACCTCGCCCGTGTCGCAGACTGGCTCCTCGGCGGAGTCGTCGTCGTCGAAGCAGTCTTCGCGCTCGGCGGCCTCGGACAGGTACTGGTCAGCGCCGTCAGCAGTCGGGACCTCCCGCTTCTGATGGGATTGGTCGCCCTGTTCGCGCTGATCACCGTCACCGTGAACACGCTCGCGGACATCATCGCCTTTCGGCTCAACCCCACCGCAGGAGAACGATTATGAGGGGCACACCGGCAGGGTGGCGGCTGGCCGGGCCTCGGCATCTTCTCGGCCTCACACTCACCGCGGTTCCGTTGCTCATCGCGGGCCTCGGCCCGCTGATGGCTGAACCCGGTCCCCGCGGGCCGGCGTTTGCTCAGGGTGACAACTGGCTCCTCGGCACCGATGCCGAGGGACGCGACGTGTTCACGCAAGTCCTCCTCGGCGGACGCTCACTGGTGCTGGTGGCCACCAGCGCGGTTGTGGTCACGTACCTGATCGCAGTGCCCTGGGGGGTTGCGGCCGCGACCGCTCGACGACGAGCGTTCGACGAGCTACTGATGCGCCCGCTGGACCTACTGTTGGCGCTGCCCTCGATGATGTTGCTCCTGCTGGTCGCCGCGCTGACCGGCGCCCACCCGGTGGTCTTGACGGTGACGGTCGCGGTCCTCCTGTTTCCGGATGCAACTCGGCTGGTGCGGGCATCGGCGCTTCGGGCGGCCCACACCCCTGCGATGGAAGCCCTACACCTGCAGGATGAAACGTGGTGGCGCCGAAACGTCGGCTATCTCGGGCGGTCCCTTCTACCGGTGGTCGCGGCCGACGCCGGGCTCCGCTTTGTCGGCGCCATCTACCTCGTCGCATCCGCGAGCTTCCTGGGTGTTTCCGCAGACTCCGCGGGAACCGACTGGGCTGTGATGATCGACCGTAACCGCAGTGGCATCGTCCTGGTTCCGTGGGGCGTGATTGTCCCGGCCGCAATGATCATCGCCCTCGCTGTCGGAACGAACCTGCTTTTCGACGCAGGCTCCCGTGCGGTCACGCAAGAGTTCGAGCCGAGGTCCACGAAATGAGCGACGTGGCAACAGACGTCGGGCAGATGACCGAGACAACGCCCACCGCATGCACAGCCATCCAGGTACGGGGATTGACCGCCACCTCGGCTGAACGCACCCTGGTCGATCACATCGACCTCGACGTCCCCGCAAGAGGCGTGACCGCGATCATCGGCAGCTCAGGCAGCGGAAAGACCACCACCGCGCTCGCCCTGATGGGGGAGCATCGTCCAGGGGTGAGCGTGACGGCCGCAAGGACAAACTCCGCCGGTGTGCGGTTCGGGTTTGTTCCGCAACACCCGTCCGCGGTGCTCAACCCCGTGCTGCGCCTCGGGACTGCGTTACGCGAGATCGAGCGCAGCGCCCATCGAGCGGGCTCGACGATCTCCGTTGCCGAGGCGCTGCAGCGGGCAAGTTTCCCACTCGATCGCGCGCTCCTGCGCCGCTATCCACATCAGCTCTCGGGCGGCCAGCAACAACGGCTGGTCATCGCCCACGCACTGCTCACCGACCCGACCTGCCTGATCATGGACGAGCCGACCACCGGGCAGGACCCGGTGCACCGCAGTGTGATTCTCGACGAGATCGCCCAGCTCGCGGAATCCGGCTTGACGATCGTGTTGCTCACGCACGACCTCGGCGCCGTCCGGTCGGTGGCCGACCACGTGATCGTGATGGCCGGCGGCCGGGTGATCGAGACAGGTGGGACAGACCTGCTCGACGCCCCGGTGCAGGAGCAGACGCGCGCACTTGTCGGGGCGGAATCCAGGACGAGACGACAGAGTCGACCCGACCGCACCGCATCGCCGGGCGCGCCCCGTCTGTCCTTGGCCGATATCACGGCTGGATTCCGGAAGAGCGCCGTCCTCGAGAACTTCACGGTGAACATCGAGCCGGGCGAATGCGTCGCCCTGGTCGGCCCGTCAGGGTGCGGCAAAACGACCGCGGCGAGGGTGGCCGCGGGCCTCCATCAACCCACGGCCGGACGTGTACTCCTCGATGGTCGACCGCTGGCAGGAGCGATTCACGGACGGGTCCGATCCGATCTCGCCGATATTGCCTATGTCGCCCAGGACGCCAAAGCAGCCTTCGATCCGTATCGCACGGTGTGGGAGCAGATCCTCCGCGGACCTTTGCGGTTGCGTGGGGCCACTCACGCCGCCGCAGCCGCCGCCGCCACCCATGCGCTGGACCGTGTCGGTCTGGATCCGCAGATCGCACTGCAACGACCCGGCTCCCTGTCCGGTGGTGAGGCTCAACGTGCTGCGCTCGCACGCGCGCTCGCGGTACAGCCCTCGGTCTTGATCTGCGACGAGGTCACTACCGGCCTCGATCCCGTAGCTCAGCAGCGGGTCCTGGAGCTACTGTCGGAGCTCACCCGGCAGCATGCGATTTCCTTGCTGGTGATCAGCCACGACACCGGTGTGGTGCGGACGATCGCGGACGACGTCGTCGACATGCGAATGGGGTGACTGCCGTTCACGCTAACAGTCACTCGCACAGGACAGAGGCAGCTCCCACCAGCGCGACTGTCGCAACGAACACTCGGATTGCCGATGGCGCAATCCGTTTGGCCAGTAGATCCCCGATCGCTGTCCCGTAGGGAGGCTGCACGCCAGTGCAAACCACATCCACGCCGCCCAAGCTGGGGCTCCGGCTGGGAGGAGTGCCGGCTTCGCGCAGAATGAAACGTTTCCGACAACCGGAAACAGCGGTTGTGCCGTAGCCACGAACGAGCGATGCGGCCAATCGGTGAGGATCTCGTATGCCGTGATCGGCGGTCCTCCCATGCCGGCGGATGCGCTCGTGATCCCCGCTGCTGCCCCTGGTATCCCGTCGCGCGACGGCTGGATACTCGGCTGTCGAGATGCTTGACCAGCATCGACCCCGTAAGCGCGACAATCGAAACGGAGCCGATGACGACGAGGAACGCTGAACTCGAGCTGTTCGCGCTGATCCCGACGCTCACCAATGCAGACCAAGATCACGTACACGGCACTGCCTGCGAACAGACCCCGGAATGCGCTGCCCACGCTGACGAGGACGACGCCCGACAGGGTGACCGCGAGTGGCCTCGCAAGCCTTTGTGATTCTTGCACTATGGACCGCGACCTTTTCGTCGGTTCTGCCATGGGGCTGTGTGATGTAGATCGCTACCGTACTTCTGCGGGCACCGTTGAATGACACATCCAACGGAAGCAGGCGAATGCCGAGCGGTCTCTTGCGTTCGCTCGAATCCTCTAGCCCGGTCCCTGGTCGGGGCCCTACCGATGCCCCGACCATTCAACAGTCAGAGCGGAGAATCTGTCGTGGCAAAAGCTGTTCTGGTGGCGCATGTTCACCCCACCGGTCCGGAACACGAGGCCGAGTTCAATCGGTGGTACGACGAGGTCCACATTCCGCAGGTCATCGAACGAATTCCTGGCATCGTCGGCGGTCGTCGGTACAAGTATGCCGAGGCGCAGTTGACGCCGCAGGAGGTGGCGCCGCCGCACCGGTACCTGGCGTTGTACGAGGTGGACACGGACGATCTGGAGGCCACGGTCGGCCTCCTGGGCGCGGGTCTCACCGACGGAACGCTGGATCTGACCGAAGCGCTGAACGTGGCGGAAGCCCCACCCGTCCTGCACTTCTACAACCCGGTTGCGTAGCGAAACGAGTGCCGTCGCGCCATCGCTTCTGATCGGGCGAGGCTGACTGCGCTCGTCAACGCGCCCGTTCGTGGAGTTTGGCAGCTTTGCACAACCGGCGACTTCAAGTTGGTGATCTTTGCCGGAGCGCTTGTGTGATCTGAATCGCTACCGTATGAACCATCGCGTTCGACGCCACGACCTTGGCATCCAAACAAGAAGGGAACAAACGTGATTCATTCCTATCTGCCGTGGCACCACCCGGCCGAGTGGCGAACACGCCCCTGGATGCAGGATGCCGATCGGGCGGTCACGTATGGTGACGCCGCGCGGTGGACCGACGCGGTCGCCGGGCAGCTGTCGGAGCGGGGTGTGGGTGCCGGCGACGTCGTCGCGGTGATGCTCGCGAATCGGGTGGAGTTGCCGATCGTGATGATGGCCGCGTGGCGCATTGGCGCTGCCGTCACTCCGGTCAACCCGACGCTCACGACGAGTGAGGCCGCGTACCAGATCGAAGACGCGGCAGCGAAGCTTGTCGTGCACGACGCGATCGGCGCCGATCTCTCGTCGCATTCGACGCTCGCGGTCGCCGACCTGGTCCCGCCGCAGGGCGGGCCGGTACCGCGATCGCTGCCGAACGCCCCCACGGTTCCTGGCGACGACATCGCGCTGCTGATCTACACCAGTGGGTCGACCGGGCGACCGAAGGGGGTCATGCTCACCCACGACAATCTCGTGGCCATGGCGTCAACGCTGGCCGAGCACTTCCGGATCACCCAGAACGACCACTGTCTGCTCGTTCTGCCGCTGTTTCACGTCAACGCGATCTGTGTCAGCTTGCTCGCCTCGACCTATCGTGGTGCACGGCTGACGATCCTGCGTCGGTTCGAAGCGCAGACCTTCCTGCAAGCGGTGCGAGACCACGAGCCGACCTATTTCTCGGCGGTACCCACCTTGCTCGCTCGCATCATGGAACTTCCCGACGAGCAGACCCAGGGGATCACCTCCTTGCGGTTCGCGCTGTGTGGAGCGGCTCCCGTCTCGGCGGATCTTCTTGCTCGAGTGGAGGATCGTCTCGGAATCACTCTGGTCGAAGGCTATGGACTGACCGAGGGAACGTGTGTGAGCTGCTGCAACCCCCTCGACGGAGTCCGTCGTCTCGGTAGCGTGGGGCCCGCTCTACCTGGCCAGGACGTGCGGGTGATCGACGCCAACGGAAATCCGGTTCCCGTGGGCGAAGCCGGAGAGGTCGTCGTCCGGGGCGCGAACGTCATGCGCGGGTATCTCCACAAGCCTGGCGCAACCGCCGAGACGGTGATCGACGGCTGGCTTCACACCGGGGACGTCGGCCGATTCGATGAGAACGGCTACCTGACCTTGGTCGACCGCATCAAGGATCTGATCATCCGCGGGGGAGAGAACCTCTACCCGAAGGAGATCGAGAACGCACTCTACGGACACGCCGCGGTCCTCGAAGCTGCCGTTGTCGGCCGCCCGGACGACGTCTATGGCGAAGTGCCCGTCGCCTTCGTCGTCCCCTACCCGGGCCGTGCAGTCGCCGAGAACGAGCTGCTCGACCATCTCACATCGACCCTGACCAAGATCAAGATCCCGGTCCAGATCTATGTTCTGGACACCCTGCCGAAGAACCCTGTCGGCAAGATCGACAAACCAGGACTGCGCACCCAACTGCGGGCCTAGGCGCCGATCCCTTCTCCCCGACCGCTCGCACCGCTCCGTGGGTCGAGCGTCAGTGGAATGCACCCAGAAGCGGTATCACCACAGGTCCGCTCGTCTCTCGATTCTAGGAGTCGTCATGGGATACTTCGTCCCCGACCTTCCGCCCGACAATCCGGCTGACATCGTCCGGATGCCCACCTTCGAACGGATCCGCTACCTCGCCACCCACTGGGTGGACTACGGATTCGGAACCGCGAAGAAGACGCACGTCGGGTACACGGTCAAAGTTCTCATCTACGCCATCCTCGGCATCACCATCGCAACGGTCACCACAGGTGCCGGCGCTCCCTGGGGCGTCGCAGACTGGTGGAGCGAGCCCATCGTCTACCAGAAGATGGTGATCTTCACAGTGCTGTGGGAGATGCTCGGCCTCGGCGCTTCGTCGGGTCCGATGGCTTTCCGATTCAGTCCGCGCGTCGGCGGTCACCGCTACTGGCTCCGGTCCGGCACCTTGCGCAATCCGCCGTGGCCGGGCAAAGTGCCCTTCACCAAGGGCGGCGTTCGCACCGAGTACGACGTGGCGCTGTATGCGTCGGTCATTCTCAGCCTCGTTGTGATTCTGGTGCTGCCAGGCGTGCAGAGCACGTCCATGGCGGCTGTACACCCGGAGGCCACCGCAGGGCTGTTGAACCCGGTTCTCTTGTGGCCCTTGCTCGTTCTTGCTGTCGTCATGGGTTTGCGGGATAAAGTCACCTTCCTTGCCATGCGCGCCGAGCAGTACCTGCCCGCCGTTGTGTTCTTCGCGGCACTTCCCTTCACCGACATGATCGTCGCGTGCAAACTGCTGATGATCGTGATCTGGGTCGGAGCCGGCGTCTCGAAGTTCGGCCACCACTTCACCAAGGTAGTTCCGGTCATGATGTCGAATGCGCCGATCATGGTCAGCAAGACGCTCAAGCGGAAGCTGTACAAGAACTTCCCGAACGACCTTCGGCCGTCGCCCCGAGCGTCGGGCGTCGCACACATCCTCGGCACCGTCGTCGAGATCGTGGCACCGCTGATCATGCTGTTCTCGACGAACCACACGATCACGTTGTTTGCCGTGCTGCTGATGGTGGCGTTCCACATCACGATTCTCCTCACCTTCCCGGTCGCGGTACCGCTGGAATGGAACGCCATGTTCGCCTTCGTTGCAGCGTTCCTCTTCCTGGGCTTCCCGACCTGGGACGGCTACGCCGTGAGTGACATATCGAGCCCGTGGCTGACTGCAGGAATCATTGCAGCGCTGTGCTTCTTCCCCGTCCTCGGCAACCTGCGGCCGGACCTGGTCTCGTTCCTGCCCTCGATGCGCCAGTACGCCGGCAACTGGGCGTCCGCGATGTGGGCATTCGCTCCCGGTGCCGAGAAGAAGCTCGCAGACAAGGTGCTGATGTCCTCCCCGAACCAAGTCGACCAGCTCGGCGCGGCGTACGGCTACGACCTGGCGGAGATGCTGCTGCAGAAGGCAATTGCGTGGCGCGCCATGCACACCCAGGGTCCGGCCATGCTGTCGGCACTGTCCCGGAACCTCGACGACATCGACCGCTACACCCTGCGCGAGGGCGAGTCGATGATCGCGAACCTGGTGGGCTGGCACTTCGGCGACGGCCATCTGTTCAACGAACTGCTGCTCACCGAGATTCAGCGACGTGCGCAGTTCGAGCCGGGCGAAGTGGTCGTGGTGTGGATCGAGTCGCAGCCCCTCCACAAGAACTACCTCGAGTACAAGGTCATCGACTTGGGCCTCGGTGTCATCGAGCGTGGCACGTACACGGTCAAGGATGCGCGCGAGCCACAACCGTGGCTCCCCGACGGCCCTATCCCCATGAACATCACATGGACGCGGTCTTCGACGAACGAGTCGTCCCTCACGGTGGAAAGCAGGTAGAGACATGGCGACAGCGGTGGTGGTGGGCAGCGGCCCGAATGGGCTCGCGGCAGCGATCGAACTGGCCAGGAACGGGATCGATGTTCGTGTTGTGGAGGCCGCGGACCGAATCGGTGGCGGCACCAGAAGTAGCGAATACATCGTGGACGGATTGCTCCATGACGACTGCTCCGCGTTTCACCCCACCGCTCTCGCCTCTCCCTTTCTCAGGGAACTCGATGCCGAATTCGACTTGGGTTCACACGGGTTGCACTGGGCATGGCCCGAGATCGACCTCGTGCACCCCCTCGACGACGGCTCCGCAGGGATTCTCTGGCGGGACCTCGACCGAACGTGTGAAGGACTCGGCATCGACGGCGGGTCTTGGCGACGGCTGTTTGGTTATGCCTCAGAACATTTCGACGACCTCGTCCTCGACACATTCCAGCCTTTGGTCCGTGTTCCCTCCCATCCTCTGCTGCTCGCGCGATTCGGCGTCAAGGCGATGCTGCCGGCATCCGTACTTTCCAGCAGACTACGGACTCCCCAGGCCCAAGCCCTCTTCGGTGGTGTCGCGGCCCATCTGTTCGGTTCGCTCACCGCGCCGATGTCCAGCGCGGTCGGAGTGATGTTGACGGCCGCTGCGCATGCCCACGGGTGGCCCGTGGCACGGGGCGGCTCGCAAGCAATCACCAACGCGATGGCCTCGGTTCTTCTCTCCCTCGGTGGGAAAGTGGAAACCGGCCGTACCATTGGTGACTACTCCGAAGTCGCCGATGCAGATCTGGTCATGCTTGACGTGGCCCCCAACGCCGCGACTCGTATTCTCGGCGAGAGGCAGCCGTCCCGAATCGCGAAGGCATATCGCCGCTACGCGTATGGGCCGGCGGCGTTCAAGGTCGACTTCGCGGTCCGGGGCTCCTCCGGTGACGTCACCGATGTCGTGCCGTGGACGAACGACGCGGCTCGCAGGGCCGGCACCCTGCATCTGGGCGGCACGATGAAGGAGCTGATCCAGGCCGAAGGTAGTGTTGCGCGTGGGCAGATGACCGACCGTCCAATAGTGTTGGTCGGGCAGCAGTTCCTCGCCGACCCCTCGCGATCAGTGGGAGACATCCATCCGGTCTGGGCGTACGCCCATGTGCCCAACAACCACCCTGACGATGTCACCGACCTGGTCGTCAACCAGATCGAACGATTCGCGCCAGGGTTCCGGGAGCGCATCGTCGGCATCCATACGCGCTCTGTCCAGCAATTCCAGTCCTACAATGCGAACTATGTTGGTGGTGACATCTCTGCCGGTGCGAACACCGCACGGCAAATCGTCGGCCGGCCCAGGCTCTCGTTGAATCCGTATTGGACCGGCGTTCCCGGCACCTACTTGTGTTCATCTGCCACCCCGCCCGGAGCAGGCGTGCACGGCATGTGTGGCTACAATGCTGCCCGCGCGGCGTTGCAGGCAAAGAACTGGTGATCACCGATGACGATCGGCGATGAATTCGCTGCCCACAAACTCGGCGAGAGCGCCACGGACAGAGCCCGTGGATACGTACTCAAGGCCGGACAGGATCTCTACGCAAAGCAGGACGAGATCACCTCAGGTATGGCGGTGGTACTGGCAGCGGAGATCGAACTCATCGGTGGAGATCAACCCCTGATCGAACAGCTCAAACGCAGCATCCGTAGCAACGTCACCACTCTCTTCCACGGGCTTGCAAACGAGATCCCCATCGAGAAGATCGAGGCACCAGGCGGCGCGGTCGACTACGCGCGATCGCTCGCCCAACGGTCGATCCCTGCCAGTCATCTCATTCGCGCCTATGCGATCGGGCAGAACTATCTACTCGAGAGCGCGTTCGACGAAGTCCGCAGAGGGGACGTGCCCGCCGATCTCGAATACGAGGTTCTCCGGCGAATCAACGCATATCTCTTCCGCTACATCGACTGGGTCTCCCTCCAAGTAGGCAGAATTCACGCCGAGGAGCAGAATCGGTGGTCCCAGCTGTCCTCCGGACTCCCGTTGATCCGAGCGCTGCTGACAGACGAAGGAACCGACCAACGCAAGTTCGAACGAGGAACGGGCTACCGACTCACTGCCAACCACCTCGCGATGATCCTGTGGGTGCGTCCCACCGTGGTGGACGCTCCGACACCCGACGACACGCGCAACTTCATTCGCACACTCGAAAGTGCATGCGGCGCTGTCGGACGTCCGCTGGTACAGATGATCGACAAATCCACTACCTGGATCTGGATGCCGGTTGCAGCGGGATCGACCGCGCGAGGGACGCTGGACTTGCGCGCGCGGGTGGATAAGGCCGGGCTGTACCGACTGGCTGTGGGTGTCCCGGCTCGGGATGCAGACGGGTTCGTCAAGTCTCACAGGTTGGCAGCGAAGGCACAGTCCGTGGCGATGGCCGCTGCTAGTGAAGCCGAGCGCATGATCACCTGCTACGACGACCAAGGTGTCCGTGTCGCCTCGCTTGTCGTCGGACAACTCGAGCTCACAAGGGCATGGGTTGGAGAAGTTCTCGGCCAGCTCGCCAAAGATGACGACGCTGCAGCTGTACTTCGCGAAACCTGTCGAATCTTCCTTCAGACCGGCGATAATTACGTTCGGACCGCGGAGCTACTCAACGTACACAGAAACACGGTCAAGTACCGTCTCGGAAAGATCCCCTCGCATGTAGGTCACGGCATCGAAACCGACCGCATCACTGTTGCAGTGGCGCTGGAACTATGCCACCTTCTCGGCTCCCGAGTGCTCGAACCGAGCTAGCCTGCCCGACATTTGGGTTAAGCCGTTCAGAATCGTGGCACTACGAACGTGCTCCGATTCAGCAGTCGAAGGCTCTGAATTGTCCATCCAACAGAATCGTCAGAGGAGAAAATGATGGGAAGAGTTGAAGGCAAGATCGCACTGATCACCGGAGGTGCCAAAGGAATCGGCGAGGCCACCGCACGCCTCCTCCTTAGCGAGGGTGCCCAGGTGGTACTCACCGACATCGACGCGTCCGCAGGCGCATCTACTGCTGTTGGTCTCGACAGCGCAGGCAAGCGTGTGTGGTTCTTGAAACACGACGTAGCCGACGAACAGTCGTGGATCGATGTCGTTGACAGAACTGTCGAAATCTATGGACGCCTTGACATCCTAGTCAACAATGCCGGTGTTGCTTCGACGTCGAATGTTGAGGAGGAGACCCTTGAACGTTGGCGTTGGCTGCAAGCGATCAATCTAGATGGTGTCTTCCTCGGCACCAAGGCAGCGATATCGGCGATGAAGTCGACCGGCGGAGGTTCGATTATCAACCTCTCATCTATCGAAGGAATCATCGGTGATCCTTCGCTCCCCGCATACAATGCCAGCAAGGGAGGCGTGCGGATCTTCACCAAGTCCAGTGCCTTGCACTGCGCCAACGCCGGCTACGGAATTCGCGTCAACTCCGTCCATCCCGGCTACATCTGGACACCCATGGTCCAGGCGGTTGCATCGGAAGGCGGCGACATCGAGGAAGGGCGGGCGGCTCTGACCGCGAAACATCCGATCGGCAGACTAGGGACCGCCGCAGACATCGCCTACGCGATCCTCTACCTCGCCTCGGATGAATCTTCGTTCGTCACAGGGGCGGAACTCGTTGTCGACGGCGGCTACACCGCACAGTAGTCACTTCGATCGGGGTTCCATGCTTTCAATTGCGGCGAACACCGCGCTGAGAACAGAGGGACGCCTTGTTCTGTCCAACCTCGATCTTTCTTGATCCCGGCGTGCCGGCCTGAGTGGGTTCGGATTGATGTTTGCGACCGCGACCCCTGTCGGTAGCGCTGCAGCGACGCCCGACACGGTCGGGTGACTCCGAGGTGCGACATACCTTGTGGTGCAACGCTTCCTCGGTCGGCCGGTCGGCCGGTCGGCCGGTCGGCCGGTCGGCCGGTCGGTCGGTTCGTCGGCGGTGGGGGGTCGTGACGCCGGGCCAACTGCATGTGCACTGCGATGCTGGATGACTGGATGATGAGCGCCATGACGCCGCAATTGTCGGCGTGGACCCGGTGGATCTGGTCGACGGGTTCCATATCGCGGGCGGTTCTCGCCGACGGTTGGCCGGACTTGGCTGCCTAGTACGTCGACGAGGCGATCTGCATGCCGGCCCGGCTCAGGACTCGGCAGACATCGCATGTGGCCAATCGGTCAAGAGCCGGTCATCGTAACGAGCGCTTGGCGGTGGTCCACGGGGCGGATGAGCATCGAGAAGGGCCTGTCGGTGGGTGGTGCGGACCGGGTATCCATCCGTCACCGGCTCGGCAGGTCGGTCTGGTCACACTGCATCGGACAGGGCGGGGTGCAGACGGTTCGCCTGCCCCGAGCCGGTGGATCGAGAAGCGGGGATGTACGGAGTGCGGACGAACCGGAAGCAACTCTCGGTGCCCGGATCGAATCCGGCCGCGACCTCGGTCGATGTGCACGCCCTCGCCGGTGCCGCGTGAGATCATCCGGGCTCGGGGCCGCAAGTACGAGGGTTGCGCGCCGGGCGGCTGCGCTGGTCCTCGGTCCGCCGGCTCCGGCGCACACTCGACGTATGGCGACCGTCGGGGACGTGTCATCGATGCAGGTAGCCGTGCTGTAGCGGTGACATGCTGCGCGCGGCGGGGTAAGGGGTGGTCGTCTGCCGGGTGGATGGGCTGATGGTGCACCCGTGACGAACGGGGATGTCGACGGGCGGCGCGGCACTACGGTCAGGCCATGGACACGCAGCGAAATTACGAGCTCTCCACGATCGCGCTCGGTCCCTACGACGATCTGGACGCTCTGCACGCCGATCTCGCCAATCATGTTGAGACGGCGGTGACGATGGCAAACCAGACCGAGGGACACACTCTTGTGTCGATCTCGCACTCCGTCGTGGTTCTCGACGGGAGACTGCATGCCTCGGTTCTGTTGTCGTTCGAGGCGCACTGACCGCGCACGCGACACGCGTCCATCCCGTGCGAGGAGGGGGTGGGGTCCAGTGCGGTGAAGTAGGCCGGGACCACATGGCAGACAGGGCCTTGGAGTTCGTGGACTGCCAACGATGCGTTCGCCTTACGCCACTCCTCGATGACGGACATCGACCTTGACCATCAGGGCCGGACGGTGGTGATCGAGTACGACGGCGTCCACTGGCACCGCGCCGACTCGACGATCCTCGTCGACCAACGCAAGAGGCGCCGCGACCCCACACGGTCATGAAGCGGCCCTCGGCGCGGGCCTTCTCCTGTTCGCGGCGAAACGCGTCGTAGCCGAGCATCGACAGTGCCTGCTCGAACGTCTCGCGCGGGGTGACGTCGCTGAACGGCATGCCGGTCGGTGCCGCGACCGGGAACTCGTCGCTGCTGTACATGTTCCGGCGACGCAGCTCGACCGGGTCGAGCCCGATACGACGGGCCGCGCTGTCCAACAGCACTTCTCGTGCCATCGACTCGTACTGCCAGGGGCCGCGGTAGGCGACGCGCCCGACGGTGTTGGTGTAGTGCAGCTTCAGGCTGAACGTCGCGGCGGGGATGCGGTATGGGCCGGGGAAGAGCATGCCGACCGCGGACGCCGCCGTCACCGGGGACGGCACCGGATAGGCACCGACGTTCTGCACGTGGTCGAGGGTGGCCGCGAGGATCCTGCCGTCCGCGTCGAACGCCATGCGGGCCTCGCCGTGTTCCTCCCGCGCCATGCCGGCGGACATCATGTGTTCCTGCCGGTCCTCGATCCACTTGACCGCGAACGGCAGCATCGTCGCCGCGAGCATGACGCAGATGTCCTCGCGCTGCGGCACGACCTTCTGGCCGAAGCCGCCGCCGGTGTCGCGCATCAGCACGCGCACCCGGTGTTCGTCGATGCCGAGCAGTTTCGCGCAGAACCCGCGGACCTCGTGCGGCGACTGGGTCGACGCCCAGATCGTCATTTCCCCGGTCGACTTCGCCCACTCGGCGACCAGGCCGCGCGTCTCCATCGGCACCGCGATGTAGGCCTGCTGGTGGACGGTCCGGCTCACGACGTGCGGGGCCTCGTCGAAGATACGCAGCAGCTCGTCGGACGGCGGGATCGCCATGCCGCCGGCGTGGTTGCCGGGGAACTGTGCGTGCACGAGTTCCTCGTTCGTGTCGGCGGTGACGTAATCGACGACAGGGCTCAGCGGGTCGTAGTCGACCACGACGAGTTCGGCGGCGTCCTCGGCGATGTAGCGGTCGCGGGCGATGACCAACGCGACCGGGTCGCCGACGAACCGGACCTCGTCGTCGGCGAGCGGCGGCCAGTTCAGGCTCGGCATGAACGGCCCGTCGAGTGCGTACTTCTGCTCGCGGACGCGCGGATTGAGATCGGATGCGACGAACACCGCGTGCACGCCGTCGAGTGCCTCGGCCGCGCTGGTGTCGATGGAGAGGATTCTGCCGCGAGGGATCGGGCTGCGGACGAAGCACGCGTGGAACATGCCCGGTCGCGTGACGTCGTCGACGAACAGACCCGCGCCTGTGAGCAGCCGCGGGTCCTCGATGCGCGGAACCCGGATGCCGACGTAGCAGGAAGGAACTGCGGGGGTCACGCTCACTCGTCACCTCGGACTTCGCACGGAACACGGAGAAGGACGCCGCACCCGGTGGACATCATGTGTGCTGAGCATCTGTCTAGCATCGTCTCGAATGAGATGTCAATCACATTCTCTTTGGCGGAGAGTGGCGCTTGCTGCGGCGATGGCCCCGGATGCGGTGAGCGCCCTTGACGCGCAGGGGTGAACATCGTTCACCCCTGTGTGAACGATGGAGAACCCAGTGATCCAACCTCCCCAGAACCCGAAATCGGGTACCGCCGTCACCGCGCTGCTGAGCCTGGCGGGGCTCGTCGTCGCTCTGCAGACGACCCTCGTGGTCCCGCTGCTGCCGAACCTGCCCGGCGTCCTCGGCGTCAGCGACGGCGACGCGACCTGGCTCGTGACGATCACCCTGCTGACCGGGGCGGTCGCGACACCCGTCGTCTCGCGGACGGCCGACATGTACGGCAAACGCCGGATGATGATCCTGTCGCTGGCGATGATGGTGCTCGGTTCCCTGATCGCGGCGGTCGGAGGCACCTACGTCGCGGTCCTCGTCGGCCGTGCCTTTCAGGGGTTTTCCTCCGCGCTGATCCCGATCGCGATGGCTGTGCTGCGCGATGTGCTGCCGCGGGAGAAGGTCGCGTCCGGCGTCGCGATGGTCAGCGCGACGATGGGTATCGGCGGTGCGCTCGGTCTTCCGGCCGCGGGTGTACTGTTCGACCACTTCGGCTGGAGCTCGGTGTTCTGGGTGTCCGCGGCCGCAGGCGCGTTGCTGCTCACCGGCATTCTGATCCTCGTTCCGGCCGGTGTCTCGGGTACCTCCGGCCGATTCGACGTCCTCGGCGCGGTGCTGCTCGCCCTCGCGCTGGTCGCGTTGCTGCTCGGCATCTCGAAAGGGCCGGCCTGGGGTTGGACCAGCCCACGGATCCTGCTGAGCCTGGGCGCGGCCGTTCTCGTCCTCGCCGTGTGGGTGCCCTACGAGCTCCGTGCGAAGGCGCCGATGGTCGACCTGCGCGTCTCGGTGCGCCGCCCTGTTCTGCTGACGAACATCGCGGGTCTGTTCGTCTCGTTCGCCGCGTACGCCAACACTCTCGCGACCACCCAGCAGCTGCAGCTGCCCGAGATCACGGGGTTCGGATTCGGGCTCAGCGCCGCGACCGCGGGCCTGTGCATGGTGCCCGGCGGCATGGCCATGATGATCATCTCCCCGCTCTCGGCGCGGATCACCGAACGTTTCGGTGCGCGCACCACCCTGGTCGCGTCGACGCTCCTGATGACGTCGGCCTATGCCTTCCGCATGGCTTTCGACGACACCGTCGTCCTCATCATCGTGGGCAGCGTCCTCGTGAGCATCGGCAATGCGCTGGCCTTCGCCGTCATGCCGATCCTCATCATGAACGCGGTTCCCCTGAACGAGACCGCCGCCGCCAACGGCTTCAACTCGCTGCTGCGCACCGTCGGCTCGTCGAGCATGAGCGCCGTGGTCGCCGCACTGCTGACCGGAATCACCGTCGAGGCCGCCGGGCACACCTTCCCCGGACACGGTGCGTTCGTCGCGATGTTCGGGGTCGCCGGTGCCGCGACACTGTTGGCTACCCTGGCCGGTGTGTTCCTACCCAGAGCTGCTCGCGCACGTATCGAACCGGTGACGACCCCGGAGTCCGTCCGGGCGGGGTCGTGACCGAACGCACCACCCGGGATGCCGTCCTGGAGGTGGCCCGGAAACTGTTCACCGAGCGCGGATTCACTTCGACGACGATCCGCGATATCGCCGAAGGCGCCGGTGTCTCACCGGCGCTGGTGATGAAACTGACCGGCAGCAAGGCACAGCTGTTCGAGGCCGCGGTCCCCGACGCGCCGAACGTCGACGAACCCGACCATCCCGCCGAGCCGCTCGGCCACCGGATGACCCGGGCACTCGTCGAGCGTCGCGATTCCGGCGACTTCGAGTTCTGGGCGATGGCGCCGTTCCTGTTGCAGGAGGCGCCCGACCGGGACGCGGCGCGCGCGAACATGGAGGCGCGGTTCGTGCCGCGCATCGCGGCCGCGATCGGCGAGGACACCCCGACGCAGGTGCGTGCCCGGCTCATCGTCAGCATGCTGCTCGGGCTGGCCAGCGGATTGCGGACCTTCGAGCTGGTCACCCCCGACGTGATCGAGAGCGACCGGCTCGTCGCTACCTACGGCGCGCTCGTGCAAGCGATCATCGACGACCCCGCGCTGTAGCGGACCGCGTAGCAGGCCGGCCACGCGGTGTTCAGTCCACCGATCGGGCGGTCCACACCGCACCCGAGGGTGTCACCGACGTACCTGCCGCACCGATGATCACCAGGCACTTCATGTCGATCGTCGCCGGGTCCAGCTTCTCGAGCGTGGTGACTTCCAGTGACTCCCCGGGCCTGCCCACGTCCCGGCCGACGACGACGACCGTGTCGGCGGGCCGATGTCGCAGCAGCACCGCCCGGGCGTCGGCGACCTGAGTCGTGCGCGACCGCGACGCCGGGTTGTAGATACCGAGGACCAGATCCGCCTGCGCGACCGCTGCCAGGCGCTTCTCGATGACCGGCCACGGCTTGAGCCGGTCGGACAGGCTCATCACCGCGAAGTCACCACCGATGGGGGCACCGGCCCGCGCGGCGACGGCCTGGATCGCGGATACCCCGGGCAGCACCCGGATCGGAACCTCGCCGTAACGCTCGTCCTGCGCGGCCTCGAACACCGCCGACGCCATCCCGAACACACCGGCGTCGCCGCCGGAGACGACCGCGACCTTCTCGCCGGACAGCGCCAGGTCGAGTGCGAAGCGCGCCCGGTCCACCTCGACGGTGTTTCCGCTCGAATGTCGTTGCAGCCCCGGACGAACCGGAACCCGGTCTACGTATGGTCCGTAACCGACGACGTGATCGACATCGGCGAGCGCCGCGGACGCCTCCGGGGTCAGCCACCGCTCGTCGGCGGGACCCAGCCCGATCACCAGCAGTTCCTGCGCCGCCGACGGTTCCGGATCCTGCGTGACCTCGGGCCGGGAACGGTCGGCGGTGTCGCGATTGCGCGGTGCCCGGTCGCCGGGTGCGAGGATCACCGAGAAGTACGGCACCGCATCGGAATCCACCTCGGAAACCGGCGCGATGCGTTGTCCGCCCATCGAGGCGCGTTCGACGTACACCGCGTCGTCGAGCCGGCCCGCCTGGGCGAGCGCGCTGCGCACCGCAGGAAATGTGCGGCCCAGCTTCATGATCACGGCGCCGTCGGTATCGGCGAGGCGCCGCGCCAGTTCCGGTTCCGGCAGGGTGCCGGGCAGGACGGTGAGCACGTCGGTGCGGCGCACGAGCGGCTCCGCGGCTGCGGCCGCCGCGGCGGAGAACGATGTCACCCCCGGAATCACCTCGGCCGCAAATCGATCGGCGAGCCGATCGTGCAGGTACATGTAGGACCCGTAGAACAGGGGATCGCCCTCGCACAGCACCACGACGGTCCGGCCCGCCTCGAGATGCGCGGCGAGACGCCGGGCGCAGTCGTCGTAGAAGTCGGCGATCGCCCCGTCGTATCCGCCGGGGTGGTCGGTGGTGCCGGTCGTCACCGGATACACCAGCCGTTCCTCGAGCGCTCCGTCCGGAATGAGCTCGGCGGCAATGGATCGCGCGATGGACCGCCCGTGGGTGCCGGAGTGGTAGGCGATCACGTCGGCCTCGCCGATCAGCCGCGCTGCCTTGCGGGTGATCAGTTCGGGATCGCCAGGTCCCAGACCCACGCCGTAGAGTCGTCCGGTGCTCATTCCCGCTCCTGCGCTAGTGCATTGAGTGCGGACGACGCCATCGCCGACCCGCCGCGCCGTCCCCGGACCGCCAGGAACGGGATCTGCAGTTCGTGTTCGATCAGGGCTTCCTTCGATTCCGCGGCACCGATGAAGCCGACCGGTACCCCGACGATCGCGGCCGGACGCGGGGCGCCCGCGTCGAGCATCTCCAGCAGATGGAACAGCGCGGTCGGCGCGTTGCCGATCGCGACGACCGCGCCCTCGAGGTGCTCTGCCCACAGCGACACCGCCGCCGCGGACCGGGTCGTGCCCCAGCGTTCGGCCAGGCCCGGCACCCGCGGATCGCCGAGCAGGCACAGCACCGGATTGTCCGCCGGCAGGCGCTTGCGGGTCACCCCGGAGGCGACCATGTTCGCGTCGGTGAGGATCGGGGCACCCGCGTTCAGGGCATCGCGCGCGGCCCGGACCAGACCGGGATGGATCACCAGATCGTCGGTCAGGTCGGTCTGGCCACTGGCGTGGATCATCCGGACCGCGACCTTCTCGGCGTCGGCGGGAATGCTCGTCAGGTCCGACTCGGCGCGGATCGTCGCGAACGAACGGACGTAGATCTCGGCGCCGTCGGTCTCGTACTCGTACCGGCGGGGTGGGGGCGTCTCGATCACATGGGACTCCTGGCGACGACGAGGGTATGGGGAAAATGTGGTGCGCCGCAAGCACGTTCGCATCCGACGATGTGGACGTGCCGGGAAGGGGCCGGCCCCGCGACGGTTCGTCGGGCCACTTCTCGCGTATCGCTGCGGGCGAGACTACACCCGGGCGATCCGGTGCACGCCGTGACCCGCGACCATGGCGAATCGGCGGTCAGCGCGAATCCGGCGGCCGCGAGGACCTCCGGATCGGTCCCGGCGGGCAGAACCAGGCCCCGCCACGGCGTGACGATCACGCCACGATCGGGCAACACCGCCACCATCTCGGGACTCAGGATTCCCAGCGGCACCAGCACGGACACCGCCGCTTCGAGCACCCCGTACGGCATCGGATGCGGGTCCGGCGGCGGAAGCTGCGCGCCCCCGCCCAGTTCGCGTCCCTCGTCGGGGAGTTTTCGCACGTGCCACTGCGTCGACCGTACCTGCAGGAACCGCCGGGCCGAGTCGATCAGGGCGTCGGCGACGCCGTTCAGGGGCACCACCGGGCCGGACAGTGCACCGATCACGATGCGGGCGCGCCCGTCGTCGAGAGCCACAGCGGACAGGTCGCAGCGCAGGCCGCTGATGTCGCCGCGACCGTCGTCGATCCCGAACAGGAACCGGCCCGGCAGGTCGGCGAGCATCGGGTCGGCGCACAGCGCCTCGTCGAGCGCGGCCACGATCGGCCGGACGTCGGCGAGACCTCCGGTGAGTCCGGACAGCGGCGACGCGACGATGTTGCGGACGCGTTCGTGGGTCGCGGACGGCAGGAATCCGGCCGCCGCGACCGATTCGACCAGCCCATCGGGGACGCCGCCGCATCCGTCCACGGTGACGCCCCTGACCTGCAGATTTCCCCGTGAGGTGAGGTGTACGTCCCCGTCGGCGAACGTGCGGGCGGCTGTCGACAGGAGCCGCAGGCCGCCGTCGGGAAGCCGACCGCCGGGCGCGCGTACGCGCACCAGCGCACCGTCCGCGGCGAGGTGTGGCCGCAGCAGTCCCGGGCAGCGATCCGGAGGCAGATGGTCGGCCGAATGGTCCGTCATGGGCGCACATGGTTGCACACCTGCCGAAACGGTGCGCTACGCTCGCCGTGCCGTGGTGCTCGGGAAGCCGGTGAGAAGCCGGCGCGGCCCTCGCCACTGTGAGCGGGTAGTTGTTCGCCCTCGTCCGTGCCGGTCCGCCGGTGCGGAGACCACTGGAGTCACCTCCGGGAAGGTCGGCCGAGCAGCGTCGATCCGTCAGCCAGGAGACCGGCCACGGCACGCGAGGTCCACGAGGGTTTGGAGACTGAACATGGCTGTATTCGTGCTGTTCCGGGGCGCGCAGTGGCGCGCCTGACGTTGCTGTCGACGTCCGACACCGACCTGCTGTCGGCCCGGGCGAGCGGCGCTGCCTGGGTGGTCGGCAACCCGTCCCGTCTGGACCTGACCGGTGACTCTCCGACCGCTCTGCCCGCCCTGCTCGAGGGCTCCGACCTGGTGATCGTCCGGATCCTCGGGTCGGCCCGGTCCTGGCAGGAGGGGCTCGACCGGGTACTCGCGCACGGTGTCCCGGTGGTCGTCCTGGGCGGCGAGCAGACTCCCGACGGGGAGCTGATGGGCTACTCGACCGTGCCGATCGGCACCGCCGCGGAAGCGCACCGCTACCTGGCGTGCGGCGGACCCGCGAACCTCGCGCAGCTGCACGCCTTCCTCTCGGACACCGTGCTGCTCGGCGGCGACGGCTTCGAGCCCCCCGCGGTGCTGCCCGAATGGGGTGTGGCCGAGCGTCCCGACCCGGCGACCGCGGATCTGCCGCGGGTGGGCGTGCTGTTCTACCGGGCGCATCACACCAGCGGAAACGTGCAGTTCGCGCACGATCTCGCGGACGCGATCGACGCGACCGGCCGCGCCCGGGCCGTGGTGATCCACTGTGCCTCGCTGCGTGGTGCACCCGACGATCTGCTCGCCGAACTCGGCACCCTCGACGCACTCGTGGTGACGGTCCTCGCCGCGGGCGGCACCCGGCCGGCCACGGTGAGTGCGGGCGGGGACGACGAGGCCTGGGACGTCGCGGCACTGGCCGCGCTCGACATCCCGATCCTGCAGGCACTGTGCCTGACCTGGAGCCGGGACAGCTGGGCCGATTCGGACGACGGTGTCTCCCCGTTGGATTCGGCCACCCAGATCGCGGTTCCCGAATTCGACGGGCGCATCATCACGGTGCCGTTCTCGTTCAAGGAACTGGATGCCGACGGCTTGCCGCGCTACGTCACCGACCCGGAACGCTGCGCGCGGGTGGCGGGAATCGCGGTCGCGCACGCACGATTGCGGCACGTGCCGCCCGCGCAGCGCCGGATCGCGATCATGCTCTCCGCGTACCCGACGAAGCATTCCCGCGTGGGCAACGCGGTGGGTCTGGACACCCCCGTCTCGGCGATCCGGCTGCTGCGGGCCATGCGTGACCAGGGTTACGACCTGGGTGAGGGCTTTCCGGGTATGGACGACCCCGCGCTGGACGACACCGAGGCCGGAAACGCTTTGATCCACGCGCTCATCGACGCCGGCGGGCAGGACGAGGAGTGGCTCACCGCCGACCAGCTCGCCGGTAATCCGGTGCGTGTCAGTGCATCCCAGTACCGGGCATGGACCCGTGACCTGCCGGCGGAACTGACCGACGCGATGACCGAGGCGTGGGGTGAGGCGCCCGGTGCGCTGTTCGTCGACGGTGACGGCGACGACGCGGCCATCGTGCTCGCGACCCTGCAGGCCGGCAACGTCGTGCTGATGATCCAGCCGCCCCGCGGATTCGGGGAGAACCCCGTCGCGATCTACCACGACCCGGACATGGCGCCCTCGCACCACTACCTGGCGGCGTACCGCTGGGTGGAGCGCGGATTCGAGGCCGACGCCGTCGTGCACCTGGGCAAGCACGGCTCGATGGAATGGCTGCCCGGCAAGAACGCGGGGCTGTCGGCCGCGTGCGCGACCGACGCGGCGATCGGCAACCTGCCGCTGATCTACCCGTTCCTGGTCAACGATCCCGGTGAAGGCGCGCAGGCCAAGCGGCGCGCACACGCGACCATCGTCGACCACCTGATCCCGCCGATGGCGCGCGCCGAATCGTACGGTGACATCGCTCGTCTGGAGCAGCTCCTCGACGAGTACTCGAACATCGCGGCGATGGATCCGGCGAAACTCCCGGCGATCCGCGCGCAGATCTGGACCCTGATCCGGGCCGCGAAACTGGACCACGACCTGGGGCTGGACGACCGGCCCCACGACGCGGAGTTCGACGACTTCCTGCTGCACGTCGACGGCTGGCTGTGCGAGGTCAAGGACGCGCAGATCCGCGACGGGCTGCACGTGCTCGGCGGTGCCCCGGTCGGCGAGGCGCGGGTGAATCTGGTGCTGTCGATCCTGCGGGCCGCCCAGGTGTGGGGCGGCAAGGCACACGCGATTCCGGGTCTGCGTGCCGCGCTGGGCCTGAAACCCGATGCGCCGCTGACCGAGGTGGATGCGATCGAGTCGCAGGCCCGGACACTCGTGCAGGCGATGGAGGACGGCGGGTGGGACCCCGAAACCGCTTCTCGGACCGTCGAATCCGTGCTCGGGCGCACCGACACCGAGGTCGCACGGGTGCTCGCGTTCGCCGCCGAGGAGGTGGTCCCGCGGCTCGCGAAGACCACCGACGAACTCGACGCCGTGCTCCACGCCCTCGACGGCGGCTACGTCCCGGCGGGTCCGTCCGGCTCACCGCTGCGCGGTCTGGTGAACGTGCTGCCCACCGGACGCAACTTCTACACCGTCGACCCGAAGGCCGTGCCGAGCCGCCTCGCCTACGACACCGGGGTCGCGCTCGCGAACGCACTGGTCGAGCGTTACCTCGCGGACACCGGTAGCTACCCGCAGTCCGTCGGACTGTCGGTGTGGGGGACCTCCGCGATGCGCACCGCGGGCGACGACATCGCCGAGGTCCTCGCCCTCATCGGTGTCCGGCCCGAATGGGACCCCGAGTCCCGTCGCGTGCGCGAGCTGACCGTCGTGCCGCTCGCCGAGCTCGGCCGCCCGCGCATCGACGTCACCGTCCGCATCTCCGGGTTCTTCCGCGACGCGTTCCCGCACGTCATCGGGATGCTCGACGATGCGATCCGCATGGTCGCGGCCCTCGAGGAACCCGACGAGTCGAACTACATCCGGGCACACGCCCGGCGCGACGAGGCCGGACACGGCGACCCGGACCGCGCGGTGCGCCGGATCTTCGGGTCCAAGCCCGGGTCCTACGGCGCAGGAATCCTGCAGCTCATCGACTCCGGCAACTGGCGTACCGACGAGGACCTCGCCGAGGTGTACACGGCGTGGGGCGGATTCGCGTACGGGCGCGGCGTGCACGGCGCCCCCGCAGCCGAGGACATGCGCGCCAACTACCGGCGCATCGCGGTCGCGGCGAAGAACACCGACACCCGCGAACACGACATCGCGGACTCCGACGACTACTTCCAGTACCACGGCGGCATGGTCGCGACCGTGCGCGCGCTGACCGGGAGCGACCCGAAGGCGTACATCGGCGACTCGACCACGCCCGATGCGGTGCGCACCCGGACGCTGGCGGAGGAGACCGCGCGGGTGTTCCGGGCGCGGGTCGTCAATCCGCGGTGGCTCGCGGCGATGCGGCGGCACGGCTACAAGGGTGCGTTCGAGCTGGCCGCGACCGTCGACTATCTGTACGGGTACGACGCGACCGCGGGGGTCGTCGCCGACTGGATGTACGAAAGTCTCGCGCAGACCTACGCGCTGGACCCGGAGAACCAGCGGTTCCTGCGCGAGGCGAACCCGTGGGCGTTGCGCGGCATCGTCGAGCGGCTCACCGAGGCCGCCGACCGCGGATTGTGGGCCGAGCCGGACCCGGCGACGATGCAGGCACTGCAACAGGCCTACCTCGACGTCGAAGGGGACCTCGAGGACCGCGAATGAGGGCGCGCCTCATCGGAATCGGACCCGGCGGCCCGGACGAACTGACCGTGGCAGCGGTCCATGCGCTGAACGACGTGGACGTGTTCCTCGTGGCGGACAAGCAGCGCGGCGTGGACGACCTGGTGTCGGTGCGCGAGGAGATCTGCCGTCGCCACATCACCGGCGAGTACCGGGTGATCGTGGTGCCGGACCCGCCGCGGGATCGTGCACCGGAGCGGTACGGCAGCGAGGTTCGGGACTGGCATGCCGCGCGCGCGGAGGCCTACGAGACGGTGCTGCGTGAACAGGTACTCGACGGCGAGACCGTCGGATTCCTGGTGTGGGGCGATCCGAGCCTGTACGACAGCACTATTCGCGTCGTCGAACGCATCCGTGAACGCGGCATCGTCGACCTCGACTACGACGTGATCCCCGGCGTCAGCAGCGTGCAGATGCTCGCCGCGCGGCACCGGCTGGTGCTCAACAGGATCGGTGGCCCGATCACCATCACGACCGGTCGTCGCCTGGCACGCGATGTCGCGGCGGGAGGCGACAACCTCGTCGTGATGCTCGACGGTGGCCTCGCCTGCACCGAACTGCCGGGGGAGTGGGACATCTGGTGGGGTGCGAACCTCGGAACCTCCGACGAGGAGCTCGTCGCCGGGCGCCTGTCCGAGGTTCGGGGACGTATCGAGGCGGCGCGGGCACGATCGAAGTCCGCGCGCGGGTGGGTGATGGACACCTACCTGCTGCGGCGGGCCTGAACGAGTTCTAACGCGGCGCGAACAGGGTCGTGGGGCGGGGTCCGATATCGGTCGGTGACCTGCTGAGCACGACGGGCAGCCACTGCGAGGTCAGCACCACCATCGCGAGCCACGCCAGCACCATCCCGAACGACGGCGAATGCGGCGCCGACGTCTCCATGCCGTTCTGCGACCAGTACCCGAGCAGCCCGAACAGTGACGACAGACCCGAGCCGAGCATCGCGGCGACGGCCAGTCGCCACCGGCGCAGGGACAGCGCCGCGGTCGACACGACGACCCCGAACACGAGCGACAGGGAGATGAAGATGCGCATCGGAACCGTGACGGTCGCGTGCCCGCCGAACCACGTGCCGAGCACCGTCCACGACGCCGCGGTCTCGGTTTGGGGCAGCAGCAGCGCGACGACCAGCACCGCCACGCATCCGGCGAGCGCCCACTGCCGGCGACCGGCACGGAATTCCCCCGCCACCTTCTTCTCGATGCGGGTGAACTCGCTACGGTAGGCGGACAGTTCGTCGTTCACTCGGCCTCCTCCTCGCTCCGGGCACAAGGTCCCAGTATGCGCGCCTTCCCGGGGGAGGGGTCCGTCGGGTCGGGTGGACAGGTGAACGGTTCCCGTCACCCGTGCGTGGTTTCGGTAGCGGCCGCTACCGAAACCACGCACGGGGGCGGGCCGGGTTTCAGCGGTCGTATCGGACGACTCCGGCGCCCGGGCGCCACAGATCGACGTGGAGCTTGTCGTCGACCGTGACGAGCACCGCCTCGTCGATGTCGAGTTCGAACAGGTGCATCGGGCCCTCCGGCACGTCGGACGGGTACGCCGCCAGGAACGCGCTCTTCTCGTCGCCGAGCAGTTCCCGCGCCCGTCCCGCGACCTTCGCGTCGCCGCCGGCCATGTCGTGGTGGCCGGGATTCGCGTGCAGGGCGTAGCGTCCGTCACGCTGCAGGTCGCGGGCCTTGAGCGCGCCCGGCATGGATCCGATCGCGAGCCGGTCCTCGACGATCTCGACCTCGGTGCCGCTGACCCGCGGGGAGCCGTCGCGGCGCAGCGTCGCCAGGACGTGATGCTTGTGCGCCGACCAGCGTGCGGCGATCGCTTCGGCCAGTTCGGGTGCTTCGATACGGAATTGTCCCCAGGTTGCCATGCGACCACTGTGCCGGTGAATCCCTGACGTCCTATGTCAGGGATTTTCGGCCGTCGGCCGTCGGCCGTCTAGTGTCGAGCCATGCGATCGGCCCGGCTGCTCGAGATGATGCTGCGCCTGCAGGGCAGCCCGGGCGTCACCGCGCAGCACCTCGCCGACGAGCTGGGGGTTTCGGTGCGGACCGTCTACCGCGACGTCGGGGCGTTGTCCGCGGCGGGCGTGCCGGTGTGGACCGAGAGCGGGCCCGGTGGCGGCATCCGGCTGCTCGACGGTTGGCAGTCACGGCTGAGCGGGCTGACCCGGCCCGAAACGGCCGCCCTGATGCTGCTGGGTGTGCCGACCCTCGCCGCCGAACTCGGTGTCGAGGTGGACGCGGCCCGGTCGAAGCTGCTCGGGTCGATGCCCCTGCCGTTGCGCAGCGCCGCACAGATCCAGCGCGACCGTGTGCACGTCGACGCACCCGGCTGGTTCACCGAAGCCGATGGGAACGAGCATCTTTCGGCCGTCGCGACCGCCGTGTTCGAGGGGCGCCGCCTCCGCATCCGCTACCGGCGCGGCGATACCGTCGTGATCCGTACCCTGGACCCGCTCGGTCTCGTCGCCAAGGCGGGTATCTGGTATCTCGTCGCCGGCCGCGGCGGCCGCATTCTGAGCTACCGGGTCGGCCGCATCGGCGATGCCGTCGTGCTCGACGAAACGGCAAGCCGCCCGGATGATTTCGATCTCGCCGGGTGGTGGTCCGCGTCGGCTCTCGAATTCGACCGGGCGATACGGACGTTCGCATGCACGGTTCGTCTGTCCCCGAGGGCATGGCGCCGACTCGCGCAGGTCGTCGGGGCCGGAGCCGCCGACGTGGAGCCGACCGCATCCGACGACGACGGCTGGGTCACGGTCGATCTCATGCTCGAGGGTGCCGATGTCGCGGTCGACCAGTTCCTCGCTCTCGGCGGCGGTGTCGAGGTGCTGGCCCCGGCCCCGTTACGGGCCGCGCTGCGCGCTGCTGGGGAACGCCTCGCGCAGCTCAACCACCCATGATGCGACGCAACTGCCGGCCCTGAGCAACGAGTACTCCCTCAGCCGAACGCAGTTCGGTGTCGTCGACGCACAGGTCGGCGCTCGCCCACGTCGTGTGCTGGCGCAGGTGGAACCACTCGCCGGCCGCATCGTGCGCACCGGGTGCCAGGTGCGCCGTGAACTCCGCGGTGGGAATCGGCACCGGTGCGGTCCGTGTCGCGAACAGACCCGGGGGCAGGGCGTCGAGCAGCACCGCGGCGCGAATCATCGGCGGTAGAAACACGTCGGGGCGCAATCGGATCCACACCTCGAACGTGGGATCCGCACCGCCGCCGAACGGGCGGGCCGCATTGATCGGCCGAATGTCGAGATACTGCGAGAACGGCACGAAATCGACGGGTATCTCCAGCGCCGGCCGGGACTGCGGATCGGTATCAGGTATCGCTGCCGCGGGTGACCACCTAGCGGGCGCGAGATCGCGCACCAGCCGCACCAATCCGGTTACCGCACCGTTCCCGAGCACGGCACGCGCACCCGCAGTGCGACCGGCGCGCAGCGGCTCGACGTGCACTTCGACCCGGCCGGGCGGCACCGGCGCGTAGAAGTGCGCGGTGATCGCGGCAGGCACGGCATCGAGTTCCGCCGCGGCGGCCTGCAGCAGCACCCCGGCGAGCAAGCCGCCGTGCAGACCCCCGAATCCCTGCCAGGTGGCGTCGAACGAGAACGGGAGATCGGTGCTGGCCGGAAGGGTGGTCGTCGGAGAGGTCACCGGCCGAACAATGTGACTATGGACTTCCATAGTCAGCAACGGTAGACCCTGGCTATCGAATTGACAAGCCAAGTGCGGCCGAGCACAGGGACCGATTGTGCGATCTCACGAGTAGTGCTTCAGCGCAGTATTTTCGACGTCCGCGCACGGCGGACCGCGGGGGGAGCAGGACCGCCGGGGCGGACCGGCTCGTCAGCGCACCAGCAGCCAGTCCTGATCGTGCCGGTAGAACGTGGAGCGTTTCACCGCGCGGGAGTTCGCGACACCGTCCCGCGTCAGCAATGCGCCGGGCGAGCCGAGTTGCACCGCACGTCCCTCCAGCCACCGGTACCCGCCGAACCAGCGCGGACGATCGACGGCCGCACGCAGCCCTGGCAGCGTCGGTGTCGGCTCGATGCGCAGGCCCGGAACGGAGCCGGAGAACAGCCGCGTGTCGTCGACGTATGCTTCCCCGACGAGATCGGGGCCGTCGCCCTCGACGAGCGCGCGGCCCACCAGGGCGATCCCGGCGTCGTCGCGGATCAGCGGGATGGACCGGGCCGTTCCCTGCAGTGCCTCCGCGGCCGCTTTCGACCCCGTCCGCAATCCGTAGGCCTCTGTGGCAGGCGTGCGCTTCTCGGGCACGTACGCCAGCTCCACGGCCAGGCGGTCGGTGCGCATCAGCCGGGTGAGGGTGGCTGCGAACGCGGCGTCACCGCCGACCACGATCAGGCGAGGATTCTCGACCGCTTCGAGATTGGCGAACACGGACTCGAAGTCGTCCTTCTCCGGCAGGGCGGGCGCGGACACTGCGGTCACCGGCGTGAGCGCCAACGGTACGGGTGTTTCACCGCATTTGAGCACTACCGGGGTCAACAGGGCTCCTCGCAACTGATCGGGTCGGGTCGGGCAGGTATCCAGCGTGGCCTCCACTGTAGTGAAGCCTCGGGCAAGGCGTGCGCGGCGTTCGGTGACGCCGGGCACGAGGAGGAACCGGCCGTCGACTAGACTGTCCTCCCGGCTGCTGCCCGGTGGCGGCAGGACCTGCAGGCGAGAGACCGCCCGCACATCGACACCTGCTTAGGAGACCGCGAGATGCCGGCAATCGTCCTGATCGGCGCCCAATGGGGCGACGAGGGCAAGGGCAAAGCTACCGATCTACTGGGCGGACGCCTGCAGTGGGTCGTGCGGTACCAGGGCGGCAACAATGCCGGCCACACCGTTGTCCTTCCGAACGGCGACAAGTTCGCGTTGCACCTGATCCCGTCGGGCATCCTCACCCCGGGTGTCACCAACGTGATCGGCAACGGTGTCGTCGTCGATCCGGGCGTGCTGCTCACGGAACTCGCCGGTCTGGAAGAGCGCGGGGTGGACACCTCCCGCCTGCTGCTCTCCGCCGATGCGCATCTGATCATGCCGTACCACGTGGCCATCGACAAGGTCACCGAACGCTTCCTCGGCGCCAAGAAGATCGGCACCACCGGCCGCGGTATCGGCCCCTGCTACCAGGACAAGATCGCCCGCGTCGGTGTGCGTGTCGCCGACGTCCTGGACGAGAAGATCTTCACCCAGAAGGTCGAGGCGGCCCTCGAGTTCAAGAACCAGGTGCTCGCGAAGATCTACAACCGCAAGGCTCTCGACCCGCAGCAGGTCGTCGACGAGGTGCTCGGTCAGGCCGAAGGGTTCAAGCACCGCATCACCGACACCCGGCTCGAACTCAACCGGGCGCTCGAACGCGGCGAGACCGTACTGCTCGAGGGTTCGCAGGGCACGCTGCTCGACGTCGACCACGGCACCTACCCGTACGTGACCTCGTCGAACCCCACCTCCGGCGGCGCGGCGGTCGGATCGGGCATCGGCCCCACCCGCATCACCACGGTGCTCGGCATCCTCAAGGCGTACACCACCCGCGTCGGCTCCGGCCCGTTCCCGACGGAACTGTTCGACGACCACGGCGCCTACCTGGCCAAGCAGGGCGGCGAGGTCGGTGTCACCACCGGCCGTGCCCGCCGCACCGGCTGGTTCGACGCCGTGATCGCCCGCTACGCGACCCGCGTCAACGGCATCACCGACTACTTCCTCACCAAGCTCGACGTGCTGTCGAGCCTGGACACCATCCCGATCTGCGTCGCCTACGAGGTGGACGGCGTGCGCGTCGACGACATGCCGATGACGCAGACCGACATTCACCACGCCAAGCCGATCTACGAGGAGATGCCGGGCTGGTGGGAGGACATCTCGCAGTGCCGCACCTTCGAGGAGCTGCCGAAGAACGCGCAGAACTACGTCCTGCGCCTCGAAGAGCTGTCCGGCGCCCGCGTCTCGTGCATCGGTGTCGGACCGGGCCGGGACGAAACCATCGTGCGCCACGACGTGCTGGCCTGAGGTCGGCAAACGGCCGGTTTCGTGGTCTTCGCCGAGTTGCTGTAGGCGCCTGCTGCCGGGACTAGAATCCTGGCCATGAGTCAGACGTGGCCGCTGATTCAGCGCCAGGGGGAGTTCGACGTCATACTTCGGGCTCTCACTGCCGACGCCGGCACGTGTGGGGTGGTCCTCACCGGTGCCGCCGGGGTCGGCAAGACCACTCTCGCCCGTTTCGCGACCGCATCGCTGCCGGGTGGGGTGCGCTGGGTGGCCGGCACCGAGTCCGCCCGCAGCATCCCGCTCGGCGTCTTCGCTCATCTGGTGGGCTCGGCGACCTCGCGCGATCCCGTCAACTTCCTCGCCGCCGCCCGCGAAGCGCTGCTCGCGGACGGTACGGGCATCGTCATCGGCGTCGACGACGCGCACCTGCTCGACCAGTTGTCGGCGACGTTCCTGCACCAGCTCGCCATCGACGGGGTCGCGCACATCGTCGCGACCGTCCGCACCGGCGAATCGGTGCCGGACGCGGTGACCTCGCTGTGGAAGGACGGCTACCTCGAGCACCTCGAACTGACCCCGTTCAGCCGGGAACAGAGCACCCAGTACATCGAGTCGGTGCTCGGCGGCACCCTCGAGGAACTCAGCGCCGACCGCATGTGGGAGGCATCGGGCGGAAACGCCCTGTTCCTAAGGCATCTCGTCGAAGGCGCCCTCGAGGCGGGCACGCTCCGGGAGAAGCGCGGTGTCTGGCAGCTCCGCGGCCGGGCCGCCATCACCTCCGAGCTCGCCGCCCTGCTCGAGAGCCGTATCGCGCAGCTGCCCGACGACGTGCTGTGCTGCCTGCAGCTCCTCGCGTTCTGCGAACCGATCGACCTCGACACCCTGGCGTCCATCGCGAGCGAGGACGCCATCGAGGAAGCCGAGAGGCGCGGCCTGATCCGTATCCACGAGGACGGTTCGCAGCTCGAGGTCCGCTACGCGCATCCGCTGTTCAGCGAGGTGATCCGCGCCGGCGTCGGCCGGGCCGCGGCGCGGCGCCTGCGCGGATCGCTCGTCGAGGCGTTGCAGTCCTCCGACCTGTCGACCCCGGCCGCGCACATCCGGCTCGCCGAACTCGCCCTCGAGAGCGACCGCGCACCCGATATCGCATTGCTGACCTCGGCGGCGCGCAGCGCGATCCGGCTCGCCGATTTCGGTCTCGGTGAGCGTTTCGCGCGTGCCGCGGTGCGTGCCGGAGGCGGCTTCGACGCCGCGCAGCTCCTGGCCCGCACACTGCTGTGGCTCGGCCGATGCGACGAAGCCGAGACCGTGCTGGCCGGATTCGATCCGGACGAACTCGACCCGGCACAGTTGTTGCGGTGGGGCCTGACCCGCGTTTCCAACCTGTTCTTCGGCAAGGGCGACGTCGCGACGGCCGAGCAGGTTCTCGCGCTGCTCCGGGAGCGCATGGAGCATCCCGCGCTGGTATTGGCGGTGCGCGCGCTGACGGCGACCTGCGCGGTCTCGCGGAACCGGCTCGAGGAAGGACTCGCCGAGGCGGACGCGGTGATGGCCGAACCGGACCTGCTGCCCTGGGCCGTCGAATTCGCCACCTACGCGCAGCTCTGGGCGCACGGGGTGTCCGGACGCAGCTCGGCCGCGTGCGCGGCCGCGGCGCGCAACGACACCATCGCCGACAAGGTCGACGGACTGTTCCGTTACATGCCCGCGGTGGCGTCGGTCAATGCCCAGCTCTTCGCGGGGGAGTTGGATGCCGCAGAACGCCGGGCCCGCAAGTTCCTCGACAGCGCAAGCAGTCTCGAATATCTCGCCTGGGGGCAAGCCAGTGTCGTGGTCGCCGCCGTCGAGCTGGCGCGGGGGAAGGTCTCCGATGCGGCGCGCCGGCTCGAACAGGCGATCGCGGCGCTGAGTGTCGGCCCGCCGACGAACGCGATCGCGTGGGTGTTCCCCGCGTACGGGCCGCTGGTCGTGGCGTACGCGCTGCTGGGCCGCACCGCCGACGCCGACGCGATCCTGGCGGTCGCGGCCGCGCGTCACAGTCCGCTGCTCCTCAACGCGGTGCAGCACGAACTCGCCCGGGCCTGGCTGTTCGCGGCCCGCGGCGAACTGTCCCGTGCGCTCGCCACCGCCCGATCCACCGCCGAATCCGCTTCGGAGAGCGGACAATTCGGTGTCGAAGCGCTCGCGTTGTACGCCGCGATGCGATTCGGTGACACCACCACCGCGCAGCGGCTCGCCGAACTCACGAAGGTGTGCGACGGACGCCTGGTGCCTCTCGCCGCCGCGCAGGCCGCGGCGGTCGCGGCCGGCGATTTCCGGAAACTCGACGAGATTGCACGCGAATACGAGTCCATCGGGATGCCGATCGACGCCGCCGATGCCTACGCCCAGGCCGCGCGGGCCGCGATGATCGCGGGCCGCCGGAACGAGGCGCTGAATGCGGCTGCTGCGGCGAACACGCTCGCCGAGAAGTGCGATCACGTGACCACGCCGGCGATTCTCGCTGCAGCACAGCCGCTTCCGCTCACCAGTCGGGAGCGGGAGATCGCGACGATGGTGGCGACCGGACTGAGTAACCGGGAGATCGCAGACCGACTGGTGGTGTCGGTGCGCACCGTCGAGGGGCACATCTACCGGGCGTGCACGAAGCTCGACGTCACCGACCGTGCGCACTTGGGACAGGCGCTGCGCGAGCGGCACTGAAGCGGTGCGGCCCGGGCAGCGTCGTGGTCAGAACAGCGTCGGGTCGTCGAATCCCGGTGTGTGTTCGAGGGCGAGGAGTTCGCGTTTGGTGACGATACTGCCCGGCGCGGAGAACCCGCCGATGGCGCCACCGGCCGCGAGCACCCGATGGCACGGCACGACGATCGGAACCGGGTTGCGGCCCAGCGCCTGGCCGACCGCCTGCGCGCCGCCCGGTCGTCCGAGCGCCGCGGCCACGTCGCCGTAGGTCGCCGTCGAACCGGGATCGAGGGATCGGGTGAATTCGTAGACAGAACAGTCGAATTCGGAGACGTCCCGGTAGTCCACCGGCACCCATCGCAAATCATCCGGGGCTCCGGCCAGGTGCGCCGTCACCGCCTCGACGATCGGCGCGATCGCCGGCGGCAGGGGATGCTCGGCGGCGGTGGGGAATCGGCGCCGCACCTCGTCCCGGGTCGGTTCCGGTGCGGGTTCGGGCAACTGCAGCCCGATGACGCCGGTCGCCGACCAGACGATCGCGCACGTGCCGATCGCGGTGTCGAACAGCGCAAATGCCGAAGGCGATTGTTCTCGGTTGTCGGTGGCGCCGGGTTCGGTCACCGTCCCAGTATGAACTGGACCGCCGACAGATGGCCACCGGTCGCGACTGGACTGCCATACTGGACCGGTGATGATTCGCGCGATCGGCGCCGGCTCTCTCGCACGGGACCTGGGCACCTGGCAGGACACCGACGACGCGCGCCCCGCGTACCGGGCGCTCGCCGACGGCATCCGGTTGCTCGTGCACGACGGCCGCGTGCCACTCGGGGTCGCGCTGCCGAGCGAACGTGAACTCGCGACCGCGCTGTCGCTGAGCCGCACCACCATCACCTCCGCGTACACCGTCCTGCGGGAACAGGGCTACCTCCACAGCCGCCAGGGCGCCCGGAGCGTCGTAGCGAAGCCGGTCGACGCCCCGCGACCGGTGAGGAACCGGGATCGAGCCGCCACGCCCGTCGGGGACGCGGTCGATCTGAGCGACGCGTCGATGCCGGCACCGGGACCTGAGATCGAAGCCGCCTACGCGGCGGCCCTGCGAGCGATGCCCGCCTATCTGACCGGACACGGGGTGGAACCGATCGGCATCCCGGGCCTGCGCGCGGTGATCGCGCAGCGCTACGCCGAGCGCGGGCTGCCCACGAGCGTCGAGCAGATCATGGTCACGACCGGAGCCCAGCACGCGCTGCGACTGCTGCTCGGGGTGCTCACCGACCCCGGCGACCGCGTCGTCGTCGACCACCCCACCTACCCCAACGCGCTCGAGGCGATCCGGCGGCACGGTGCCCGCCCGGTCCCGGTGCCGGTGCGGCCGGAGGGTGGCGCCGACGGCGGCTGGGACCCGGACGGGTTGCGCAGCGCCGCCCGTCAGACCGCGGCGCGCATGGCCTATCTGATCCCCGACTTCCACAATCCGACCGGGCTGTGCCTGGGGGAGGACGGTCGCGCCGAACTCGCCCGCATCGCGCGCGAGACCCGCATGACTGTCGTCGTCGACGAGACGATGGTGGATCTGTGGCTGGACGCCCCGCCGCCCCCGTCGGTCGCGTCCTACGCGCACACTCTCGGTCACGGTGACTCGGTCGTGACCATCGGTTCGACCGGCAAGTCGCTGTGGGGTGGTCTGCGGGTCGGCTGGATCCGTGCCGACCGCGACCTGATCACCCGGCTCACCGGTGCGAGGACCGCGGTCGACCTCGGCACCCCCGTCATGGAACAGCTGGCCGCGGCGCACCTGCTCGCCGATGTCGACGAACTGCTCGCCGGGCGCCGCGCGCAGCTGCGGAATCAGCGGGCGGTGATGCTCGAGGAGCTCGGCACGCACCTGCCGGGATGGGAGTGCTCGGTGGGGCGAGGGGGCATGTCGCTGTGGGTGCGCATGCCGGAACCGGTGTCGACGGCGCTCGCCGCGATCGCCCCCAACCACGGGGTGCTGCTCGCCGCGGGACCCCGGTTCGGGGTGCAGGGCGCATTCGAACGATTCGTGCGCCTGCCCTACACGCGGGAACCCGACGATCTGCGCCGCGGTGCCGCGGCGGTCGCCGACGCCTACCGGGCGCTCGCGACGGACCGCGACCTCACCGAACCGCGCCTGGTGGTCTGATCGCCGGGGGCCTCGTGAGCGACCCGGGTCCGCGTGTCGGCCGCGGACGTTATCCTCGATGGAGGCGGGAAGAAACAAGCATCGGCACTGCGAACGAGATGCGAGGTCCACCGTGGCCGGGCAGGATCCGCTGTCCACACAGCGCGACGTCGGAGCCGACGTCGCAACGGAACTCGCCCTTGCCGGATTCGTGGACGCGTACGAAATCGGCCGCGGCGGTTTCGGAATCGTGTATCGCTGCCACGAGGTCGCGCTCGACCGGACCGTCGCGGTCAAGGTCCTGACCTCGCACCTCGCCGCGGACAATCTCGAACGGTTCCTCCGCGAACAACGCGCCATGGGCCGTCTGTCCGGGCATCCGCACATCGTCAACGTGATGCAGGTCGGTACCACGGTGTCCGGCCGCCCGTACCTGGTGATGCAGTACCACCGCCGGGATTCGCTGGACGCGCGGATCCGCCGTACCGGTCCCGTCGGCTGGGAGGAAACAGTGCACCTCGGGGTTGCGCTGGCCGGGGCACTCGAGACGGCACACCGGCTCGGCATCCTGCACCGCGACGTCAAACCCGCGAACATCATGCTCAGCGAGTTCGGGGAGCCGCAGCTCACCGACTTCGGGATCGCGCGGATCCGCGGCGGTTTCGAGACGGTGACCGGAGAGATCACCGGGTCACCGGCGTTCACCGCGCCCGAGGTGCTGGCCGGGCACACCCCGACACCCGCGTCGGATGTTTACGGCCTCGCCGCGACCCTGTTCTGCGCGCTCACCGGGCACGCGGCCTTCGAACGCCGCAGCGGCGAGAAGATCGTCACCCAGTTCGTGCGGGTGAGCACCGAACCCGTCCCGGACCTGCGCGAGGAGGGTGTGCCCGACGCACTGTCCGCAGCGATCGAGCAGGCCATGTCGGCCGATCCGCGGGATCGGCCCGCGACCGCCGCCGCGTTCGGTGAGCAACTGCAGGACGTGCAGAGGCAGCAGGGCCTCGTCGTCGACGAGTTGTCGATCGCCGGTGCCGCCGACCAGGTGCACGAACCGATGCCGCCCGGGGTCGGAACCGGGACCAGCGGACGCAGTGCGCGGCGCACGGGGCGCGGCGCGCGGGTCACCACCCCGCCGGCCCCCGCCACCCGATTCCGCCCGCCGGTGCCGACGCGACGGCTCGTGGCCCGCCGCAAGTTGCTGGCCCGGCTCGCCGGTCAGCGCCGTCGGCGCCTGATCGTCCTGCACGCGCCGCCCGGGTTCGGCAAGACGATGCTCGCGGTGCAGTGGCGGTACGCCCTCGACCGGGATGGCGTCCCGGTCGCGTGGTTGAACGTCGACCGGGACGACAACAACGTCGTGTGGTTTCTCACGCACCTCGTCGAGGCGATCCGCCAGGTCCGCCCGGCACTCGTCGGCGAGCTCGGGCAGGCGCTCGCCGAGCACGGCGGTGAGGCCGAGACGTACGTGCTGACCTCGTTGATCGACGAGATTCACGCCGCCGGCGAACGAATCGTCGTCATTCTGGACGACTGGCATCGCGTCACCGACCGGGCCACCTTCGCGGCGATGGGGTTCCTGCTGGACAACTGCTGTCGTCACCTGCAGGTGATGGTCGTCGGGCGGACCCGGGCGGGGCTTCCGATGAGCCGGATGCGGGTGCGCGACGACCTGATCGAAATCGATTCCCACGAACTGCGTTTCAGCATCCCCGAGGCCCGCGAATTCCTCGTGGGGCAGTGCGCCCTCAACCTCGACGACGACCGTGTCGCGGCGTTGACCGCAGCGACGGACGGGTGGCCCGCCGCACTGCAGCTGGCCTCGATGTCGATGTGCGGGCACGACGACCTGGACGACTTCATCGCCCACCTGTCCGGTCGTCACCGCGACATCGGCGAGTTCCTCACGGAGAACGTCCTCGCGTCGCTGGAACCGGAACTCGTCGACTTCCTGCTCACCGCGGCCGTCACCGAACGCACCTGCGGGAGTCTCGCGTCCACCCTCAGCGGGCACGAGCGCGGACAGGCGATGCTCGAGGAGATCGAGGAACGCGACCTGTTCCTCCACCGGCTGGACCAGGAAGGGCGGTGGTTCCAATTCCAGCCGTTGTTCGCCGAGTTCCTGCGTCAACGTCTCGAACGGGACCATCCCGAGCGGTTGATGCAGTTGCACCGCGCCGCATCGGACTGGTGCGAGAAGCATGCCATGGTCACCGAGGCCGTCGAACATGCGCTCGCGACGGGTGACGACGAGCGTGCCGTCGACCTCGTCGAACGTGACGGCCGCCGCCTCCTCGAACACGGCAGGGGATCGGCTCTGCTCGGTCTCGTCGCGAAGCTGCCCGCGTCGGAGACGGCGCGTCGTCCCCGCCTGCAACTGGCCATCGCGTGGGCGAACGTCGTCTCCCACCGCACCCAGCCGGGGTTGCGGGCCCTCGGCCTGGTCGAGAGCGGGCTGGCAGCCGGCGCGATCACGGGCGACGAAGCCGCCGACATGGCCGTGGAGGTGGAGGTGATCCACAGTTTCGTCGACATCCGCGCCGATCGGACCGGGCGGACGGACGACGTGGTCGAGCACTGCCTGGCCCGGGCGGCGACCCTCCCGTCCGTGGTGGTGTCGTCCGGATTGAACACCGCCACGTTCGATGCGGTGTATCGCGGTGCTTTCGCGGAAGCGCGTCGGCTGCAGGAACTCGCGCGGCCGTATCACGAACTGAACGCCGGACCGTACAACCTCATGCACGGGCACACCCTGCTCGGGCTCGCCGCATTCGAGGAACTCGATGTCGACACCGCGGCCGAACACTTCCGGGAAGCCCTGGCGCTGTCGCGGCGCAGTGGCGGCCGGCACTCGTCGCCGGCCTTGCTCGCGGGATCGGTGTGGGGCGAATTCCTCTACGAGAGAGGCGAACTCGACGAGGCGGCACGGCTGCTCGACGACGGTTACGCGCTGGGTGCCGAGGGGGGCGTGGTCGACTTCAAGATCGCCCGATTCGTCGTCGGTGCGCGTGTGGCGGCGCTGCGCGGTAACCGCGACATGGCGGCCGACCGGCTACGGGACGGCGCCGATGCCGCGGCGAATCTGCACCTCGACCGCCTGGCCGCGGCCGTCGAGAACGAACGCATCCGGCTGGATCTGCCGCCGGTGCGTCGACAGCGCCCGGTCGCGCGGTACGGGGCGACCACGCGACCCGAGTCCGGGACCGCTCTGCTGACCGCGCAGATCGACGATGCCACCGCGATCCGGTTGTTGCTGGCCGACCCCACCCCCGAGGACGCCGACCTCGCCTGCCGGTGGGCATCGGAGTGGGTGCGGACGTGGCGGGACGGCCGGTGGCCGCGGCGCACTCTGCTGGCCGAGCGGCTGCTGGTGGCGTGTCTCGACGCGGCCGGGCGCCCCGACGAGGCCGCCGACCTGCTCGCATCGGTCGCCGACACCGGTGCGCAAGCGGGACTGGCCCGGCTCCTCCCGGACGGTGGCCCGCACGTGCTGGCGGTGGCGCGGCGCGTCCTCGACGACATCCGCGCCGACCGCGCACGCCCGGGACGGCCCGCCGTGCCACCCTCGTTCCTCGAGGACGCGGTCACGGCGGGGTCCGTGCACCGGCTCTAGCGGGACCTACGTCCAGACGGACTCGATGTCGGTCGCCTCACCGGCCGGCGGGATGGGGGCACCCGCGGGCGTGCGCGAGAAGCGCGGTGCCGGCGCGTGCTGGGTGACCCCGTCGAGTTCGATGAGCGAGCCGCGCGCGGCGATGTGCTCGTTGCCCGACGCCTCGCCGAAGGTCAGCACGGGGGACACACACGCGTCGGTGCCGAGGAAGATCTGCGACCACTCGTCGCGGGTCTTCGACAGGAACTTCTCGGTGAACACCTTCCGCAGCTGCGGCCACGCCGTGATGTCGGCCTGCCCGGGCAGTTCGGCCGGGTCCAGGTCCAGGCCCTCGAGCAGCAGCGCGTAGAACTGCGGCTCGATCGCCCCGACGGCCATGTACTTGCCGTCGGAGGTCTCGTACACGTCGTAGTACGGCGCGCCGGTGTCGAGCATGTTCGTGCCGCGCTCGTCCGACCACAGGCCGCGACCGCGGAATGCCCACATCATGTGCGAGAGCGCGAGCGCCCCGTCGACCATCGCGGCGTCGACGACCTGGCCCTTGCCGGACGTCTGCCGCTCGACGAGCGCGGACAGGATGCCGAAGATCAGGAACATCGAACCGCCACCGAAGTCGCCGACCATGTTCAGCGGCGGCACCGGGCGTTCACCCTTGCGCCCGATGGCGTGCAGCACACCGGTGAGCGAGATGTAGTTGATGTCGTGACCTGCGGCGTTGGCGAGCGGGCCTTCCTGGCCCCAGCCCGTCATGCGACCGTAGACCAGCCGCGGGTTGCGGGCCAGTGCGACGTCGGGGCCGAGGCCCATGCGTTCGGTGACGCCGGGACGGAACCCTTCGATGAGCACGTCGGCGCGCTCGATGAGCCCGAGCACCTTCTCGACCTGCTCGGGATCCTTGAGGTTGGCCTCGACGATCGTGCGGCCGCGCTGGATCTGGTCGCGGTGACCGGCGGGCGGGATCAATCCGGGACGCTGGACGCACACGACGTCGGCGCCGAGATCGGCGAGCAGGGTCGCGGCGTGCGGACCCGGGCCGAGACCGGCGAACTCGACGACGCGGATACCCGCGAGCGGACCCTTCTTCTCAACTGCTTCAGCGGACACTCGGCGAACCTCATTCGGGACGTTGGGACCTGTCCCCGTGAGGCTACCTTTAGCGATCGTTAGATGTGCCGGGGGTCACCCCTCGTAGAGGTCCTCCTCGCCGAGACGGGTCGCTTCGAGGGCGTGCTCGAGCGTCGGATGCCGGTAGACCGAGACGACCTGGTCGTCGACCACCCGGAACGCCAGCGCCTCGGGGAGTGCCTTGTCCGGTTCCGACGCCCACGTCGCGGTCTCCTCGACGACGACGATGCCGCCGTGCACGAACATCCGGCCCGGCGTGAGCGTCACACCGGCCGTCGTCGCCCATTCGCGGAGTTCGTCGAGGCCCTGATCCTCGTCGTCGTCGTCCGTGGGAAGAACGATGTCGTCGCTGGACAACTCCAGCAGGGTGTCGACGTCGTTGTCGTTCACGGCGTCGTGCCAGGCGAGGACGGTGGCGATCTCCGAGGTGCTCATATCCGCAGATGCTAGTCAGTGACCGGGGACGGTGGGTGAATGTGGTGATTGGGTTGCCGGGTGCCGAGGGCGGAGAGCACAGTGGACACCATGACGATCAGCGGCCAACTCGTGGGTTTCGTGCCGAGCACCGATCTCGATGTCTCGGAAATGTTCTATGTCGACACGCTCGGATTCCGGAAGATCGCCCGCGACCACTTCGCCCTCGTGATCGACGGAGGTGGCGGTGTCCCGGTGCGGGTGACGCTGGTGCAATCCCGGTCCGACACCGGGTACACGGTGCTGGGCTGGCAGGTCGCCGACGTCAACGCCACCGTCGACGCGTTGCGGGACAAGGGCGTCGACCTCGTTCGATACAACGGTATGGATCAGGACGACCACGACGTGTGGACGGCCCCCGACGGCCTGCGGGTCGCCTGGTTCCGCGACCCGCACGGCAACGTACTGTCCCTGACCCAGCCGCCGGCCTGACCGCCGCCGGTGCGGCAGGTCAGCCGCCGAGGAAACTGCCCCACACGAATCCGGCGAGCAGGACCGAGAATCCACCGATCTCGCCGACGATGAGCGCGATCATCGCGACGGTCGTGCCGCGGTCCGCGTCCTCGAACTGATTGGTGGTGTCGCGCAGCGCGCCGTGCACGACGTAGCTGCCGATCGCGATCACGAAGAAGCCCACGAGCACCCCCGCGGCGATGAGGTTCACCGCCGTCGGCCACACGCTCAGTTCCACGAACACCGCGGTGAGCATCGTCGCGAACGAGTACAGCAGAGCCGACCGGTGCGCGATGTCGACGTACGGGTGCGCGAGGTGGCTCTCCGACGTGACCATCTGCCGGTACTTCCACACGCCCAGGCCCAGCGCGAGTAGAAAGATCAGGCCCGCGGCGAGCAATGTCAGTTCGGTGTCGATCCCCAATTCCATCGCGCCAGTATGGCGGGTCCGGATTCAGCTGCAACCGCTGGTGTTTCCGCAGGACGGACACGCATGGCACGAACCCGATCGCTGCATCCGCACCCCGCACTGCATGCAGTACGGAGCGTCCGACGACGGGGCCGAGCTGCCGGCGTGACCCTCGCGGGTGTCGGTGACCGTCTCGGTGCCTGCGGAGAGCTGGGCCGACCGCTCCGAACCCGTGCGGATACCCAGATCCATACGCTCGTCCGGCTCCAGGTAGTCCATCGCGAGCCGCCGGAAGATGTAGTCGAGGATGGACGTGGCCAACCGCAGATCGGGATCGTCCGTGATCCCGGCGGGCTCGAACCGGGTACTGGTGAACGCCCGCACAAACGTGCTCAACGGAACCCCGTACTGCAGGCCGTAACTGACCGACATCGAGAACGCATCCATGATCCCGGCCAGGGTCGAGCCCTGCTTCGACACCCGCAGGAACATCTCGCCGGGCCTGCCGTCGTCGTACTCGCCGATCGTGAAGAACCCCTTGCAGTCCGCGACCCGGAACTCGAACGTGCGCGAATTACGGGTTCGTGGAAGACGTTCGCGTCTCGGGGCGGGCACTACCGTTCCGGGAAGTTTCGGAGCCGAAGCGGCCTGTGCCGGTGCCGTCGACAGGGGCTGTCCGAGCTTGCAGTTGTCCCGGTACACCGCGACCGCCTTGAGGCCCAGCCGCCAACTGTCGAGATACAGGTCCTCGATGTCGCGGACGGTCGCGGACTCGGGCAGATTCACGGTCTTCGAGATCGCCCCCGACAGGAACGGCTGCACCGCCGCCATCATCAGCACGTGACCGCGTGGCTCGATCACGTTGTCGCCCATCGATGTCGCGAACACCGCGCGGTGCTCGTCCCGCACGTGCGGGGCACCGGCCAGCGTGCGGCGGGTATCGAGGTGGGTCACCACGTCCGCGACCTGCGCCGGGGTGTAACCGAGCCGCGACAGGGCGCGCGGCACCGTGCGGTTGACGATCGACAGGGTGCCACCGCCGACCAGCTTCTTCGACTTGACCAGCGCCAGATCAGGTTCGATACCCGTTGTGTCGCAATCCATTGCGAGACCGATCGTGCCGGTCGGGGCGAGCACTGTCACCTGGCTGTTGCGCACCCCGTGCTCGGCCGCGCCCGCGACCGCGTCGTCCCAGCTCTCCCGGGCCGCGGCGAGCACCGTGGCCGGTGCGAGGTCCGCGTCCACGTCGTCGAGTGCGCCGCGATGCCGCGCGAGTACCGCGAGGGTCGGCTGCCGGTTGTCGGCGAAACCGTCGAACGACCCCAGCCGCTCGGCCAGGCGCGCGGAGACCGCATAGGCGTGACCGGTCATCAGGGCGGTCACCGCCGCGGCGTACGCGCGACCGCCGTCGCTGTCGTACGGGAGGCCCGATGCCATCAGCAGCGCACCGAGATTCGCGTATCCGAGTCCGAGCTGCCGGAACCGCCGGGAGGTGTCGCCGATCCGCTCGGTCGGATAGTCGGCGCGGCCCACGAGGATCTCCTGGGCGGTGATGAGCACCGCGACCGCGTGCCGGAACCCGGCCACGTCGAACGTGCCGTCCTCGAGCAGGAACGTCAACAGGTTCAGGCTCGCCAGGTTGCACGCGGAATCGTCGAGATGCATGTACTCCGAGCACGGATTCGACGCGTTGATCCGCCCCGTCACCGCCGCGGTGTGCCAGCGGTTGATGGTGGTGTCGAACTGGATGCCCGGGTCTGCGCACTCCCATGCTGCGGAAGCGATGCGGCCGAACAATTCTCGTGCCGAGACCGTGCGCACCGTCGCACCGGTGGTGACCGAACGCAGCGGCCACTGCGCATCGTCCACAACCGCCTGCATGAACTCGTCGGTGACCCGCACCGAGTTGTTGGCGTTCTGGTACTGCACCGAATGGCTGTCGCGCCCGTCGAGTCCCATGTCGAAACCGGCGGCATCGAGCACGCGGGCCTTGCGCTCCTCGACCGCCTTGCAGTCGACGAACTCCTCGATGTCGGGGTGGCCGACGTCGAGAATCACCATTTTCGCGGCCCGCCGCGTCTTGCCGCCGGACTTGATGGTCCCGGCCGAGGCGTCCGCGCCGCGCATGAAGCTGACCGGCCCCGACGCGGTGCCGCCGCCACCGAGGGGCTCGGCGGACGAGCGGATCCGGGACAGATTGACCCCGGCCCCGGAACCGCCTTTGAAGATCACCGCCTCCTGCCGGTACCACTCGAGGATCGAATCGATGCTGTCCTCGACCGACAGGATGAAGCACGCGCTGGCCTGCTGCGGAACGCCCGCGACTCCGATGTTGAACCACACCGGGCTGTTGAACGACGCCTTCTGGTGCACGAGCAGATACGTCAGTTCCGCCGCGAACGTCTCCGGGTCGTCGAGGTACCCGTCGGCGGTGCCCCACGCGGTGACGGTGTCGACGATGCGGGCCACGACGTCGCGCAGCGAATGCTCCCGGGTGGGGGAGCCGAGTTCGCCGCGGAAGTACTTCTGGCTGACGATGTCCGTCGCGTTCTGCGACCACCCGGACGGGAACTCGACATCGGTCTGCTCGAACACCACCGCGCCGGTGCCGTGGTGCACGATGCGCGCGTCGCGGCGCTGCCAGTCCACCTCGTCCGCGGGATCACCACCGGGAGTGGTGAAATGCCGACGATCGGCGGCGGTGAACTTCCGCACATCGGCACGGTGGATATCGGACGCATCACCGTCGTGCTCGCGCGTCGTGCTGTCCGTCTGGCTACTGCTCATCGCATCCTCCAGGAACGACCGCCGGTGCCACATATAGTCCCACCATGATCTCACCGCGTCTCGGCACTCCGCTGTCGCCGAATGCCACCCGTGTCCTGATGCTCGGCGCCGGGGAACTGGGGAAGGAGGTCACCATCGCGCTGCAACGGCTCGGTGTGGAGGTGGTCGCCGTCGACCGGTACTCGAACGCGCCCGGCCAGCAGGTCGCGCATCGCGCCCACACCGTCGACATGGGTGACCCGCAGGCGCTGCTCGCGATCATCGAGGCCGAACGACCCGACCTGGTGGTCCCGGAGATCGAGGCCATCGCCACCGACGCGCTCGCCGTCGTCGAGGAACGCGGGCTCGCCGAGGTCATTCCCACCGCCCGCGCCACCCAGCTGACCATGAACCGGGAAGGCATCCGGCGGCTGGCCGCCGAGGAACTGGGCCTGCCCACCTCGCCCTACCGATTCGCCGAATCGCTCGCCGAGGTGCTCGCCGCGGCCGAGGCGGTCGGATATCCGTGCGTCGTCAAGCCGGTGATGTCGTCGTCGGGGAAGGGCCAGTCGACGGTGCGGTCCGCCGACGAGATGCCCGCCGCGTGGGAATACGCGCTGGCCGGCGGCCGCATCAACTTCGGTCGCGTCATCGTCGAGGGATTCGTCGACTTCGACTACGAGATCACCCAGCTCACCGTCCGCGCGGTCGGCGAGTCCGGGGACGTCGAGACGTTCTTCTGCGAGCCGATCGGGCACCTGCAGAGCCGCGGCGACTACATCGAATCGTGGCAGCCGCAGCCGATGAGCGCGGCGGCGCTGACCCGGGCACGGGAGGTCGCGGCGGCGGTCACCGGAGCACTCGGCGGTCGCGGCGTGTTCGGTGTCGAACTGTTCGTCAAGGGCGACGAGGTGTACTTCTCCGAGGTCAGCCCCCGCCCGCACGACACAGGCCTGGTGACGCTGCGCAGCCAGCGGCTGTCGGAATTCGAACTGCACGCCCGCGCGATCCTGGGGCTGCCGGTCGACACGGCCCTGCTCACGCCGGGTGCGTCCGCGGTCATCTACGGCGGCGTCGACGCCACCGGGATCGCATTCGAAGGGGTCGCCGACGCACTGCGCGTGCCCGAGGCCGATCTGCGGTTGTTCGGTAAACCCGAGTCCTACGCGCGGCGCCGGATGGGAGTGGCCGTGGCCACCGGTCCCGACGTCGACACCGCCCGCGCCCGGGCCGGCGAAGCCGCCGCGCTCGTCCGACCGGTCGCACCGTGAGCGCGGGCGCGGAGGTCCTCGTCGGACTGGCGATCCTCGTCGGCCTGTTCGGGATCGTCGTGCCGATCCTGCCGGGCGCCATCCTGATCTTCGGGGCGATCCTGCTGTGGGCGATCCTCACCGGCGGCACCACGGCCTGGGTCGTGTTCGCGATCGCGACGGTCGCGCTGGTGGTCACCGGCATCGTGAAGTACACGTGGCCCGGCAAACGGATCCGGCAGGCGGGCGTGCCGACCCGCTCGCTCGTCGTCGGCGGTCTCGTCGGTATCGTCGGATTCTTCGTGGTGCCGGTGATCGGTCTCGTGCTGGGTTTCCTGCTCGGCACGTACCTGTCCGAGGCACAGCGGCACCGCACCCATCGCGGCGCGTGGGATTCGACGGTCGAGGCGACCAAGGCGGTCGGCCTGTCGATGCTGGTCGAACTGCTCGGCGGTCTCGTCGCCGCCGGCGCCTGGCTGTGGGCCGTGCTGTTCGTGCTCTGAACTCCGCCTACAACGAGCGAACGGCACACTCGGTCGGATCAACCGACCGAGTGTGCCGTCCGCTCGGAAAAACGGGGGGGGGTGGCGTCCCGTCAGGCCTTGTGGGGCTCCGACGCGCGGAACATGTCGTCGCGCTCGACGACCTTGACGCGCTCGCGGCCCTCGGCCTCACCCAGGCTGCGCTCGTGGGCGTCGAGGCGGTACCAGCCCTGCCACGTCGTGTACGGAAGCTGCTTGCCCTCGAGGAACGCGACGACCGCGTCCGCCTCGGGCTCGGCCGGGGTGTTGAGGCGGCCCTTCGCGTTGTCCTCGAGCAGGTTCGCGACCGTCTCGTTCGCGTCGCCCTTGGTGTGGCCGATCAGGCCGACCGGGCCGCGCTTGATCCAGCCGGTGACGTAGGTGTGCGGCAGGAACCGGTCGTGGCCCTCGGCGGTCTCGTCGGCGACGACGCGGCCGGCCTCGTTGGGGACGGTGCCGGCCTGGTCGTCGAACGGGAGCTGCGCGATGTTCTGCGACAGGTAGCCGACGGCGCGGTAGACCGCCTGGACCTCCCAGTCGTTGAACTTGCCGGTGCCGCGGACGTTGCCGGTACCGTCGAGCTCGGTGCGCTCGGTGCGCAGGCCGACGACCTTCCCGTCCTCACCGAGCACCTCCGACGGCGACTCGAAGAAGTGCAGGAACAGCTTGTGGGGGCGGTCGCCGACGTCGCGGATCGCCCAGTCCTGCAGGGTGTTGGCGACCATGTCGACCTGCTTGGAGTTGCGGCGCGCGAGCTCCGAGCCCTCGTCGTAGTCGATGTCCTCCGGATCGACGATGACCTCGATGGTGGGGGAATGATCGAGTTCGCGCAGCTCGAGCGGGGTGAACTTGGCCTGCGCGGGGCCGCGGCGACCGAACACGTGGACCTCGACGGCCTTGTTCTGCTTCAGGCCCTCGTAGACGTTCGGCGGGATCTCGGTCGGCAGCAGCTCGTCGCCGGTCTTGGCGAGCACGCGGGCGATGTCGAGGGCGACGTTGCCGACCCCGAGCACCGCGACCTTCTCGGCCTCGAGCGGCCATTCGCGCGGCACGTCCGGGTGGCCGTCGTACCAGGACACGAAGTCGGCGGCGCCGTAGCTGCCGTCGAGGTCGATGCCCGGGATGTTCAGGGCCCGGTCGGCGTTGGCGCCGGTGGAGAAGATCACCGCGTCGTAGAACCGCTTCAGGTCCTCGAGGGTGAAGTCGGTGCCGTAGTCGAGGTTGCCGAGCAGGCGCACGTTCGGCTTGTCGAGCACCTTGTGCAGGGCCGTGATGATGCCCTTGATGCGCGGGTGATCCGGTGCCACGCCGTAGCGGATCAGGCCGAAGGGCGCCGGCATGCGTTCGAACAGGTCGATGCTGACCCCGGGATCCTGCGCAGTGTCGGACTTCATGAGCGCATCGGCGGCGTAGATACCGGCGGGACCGGCACCGACGATGGCGACGCGAAGGGGACGAGTCTGATCGGTCATCAGGGGTCAACTACCTCTTCGGAGAACGGACGGACGTGATTCAGCTTAAATTAGGTCGCCCCTCTGATGGGCCGACACGATGCCGCGACACGGGGGCGGCGAGTGCGCACAGAACGCAGCTGGATGGCGAATCGCTTCAGCGACAACACATATGGGCAGACACACGACAGAGGTCGACGGCCAGACGTCGAACGAGGTGTGCAGAGGCCATGGGCAATTCCTACCTCGAGAGGGTTTATTAGGCAAACTCGCCCGGACCGGCGGAGATTGCGGTCCACCTAGGATCAGGGGCATGGCAGACAAGCGACCCGCACCCGAACCGGATCCCGGCGAGCCGGACCGCAGCACCGCCGGCCCGTTCCTCGGGGCGCTGGCCGTCCTGGTCGTTCTCATCATCGTCGTCGTCGCCGGGCAGGTCTTCGGGTCGTCCGACGAGTCGCCGAGCGACTCCGACCTGGTGTCCCGGACCGTCGACGACTACGTGCGAGCCCACAACGCCGCCGATGTGGCCGCGATGACGCGGCTGCGCTGCGCCGAGCTGCCCGCCGATCGGGCGCCGCTCGCCGGCGTTGCCGGCGAGGTGAAGATCGACGAATTCGGCACTGCCGACATCGACGGGGACCGCGGCCGCATCGATGTTCGCACCACCGTCGACGGAGCGCAGGAGACCGTCGTCTGGTCGTTGACGCGGATCGACGGCAGCTGGCGGATCTGCACCGACTGATCCGCCCGCCTCGCAGGCCCCGACACGTCTGTGAAAAGCTGGTGCGGTGAGCTACGCAGGTGATATAACGCCGCAGCAAGCCTGGGAGCTGCTGCAGGAAAACCCGGATGCCGTGCTCGTCGATGTGCGTACCGACGCCGAGTGGAGATATGTCGGGGTTCCCGAGACCTCGTCCATCGGTCGCCGCACCGTCTTCGTCGAATGGGTCGGCTACCCGAGCGGTGCCCCCAACGAACGGTTCGTCGACGAACTGCGCGCGGCCGGCATCGACGGCGGTCCGGTGGTCTTCCTGTGTCGCTCGGGGCAGCGTTCCATCGGTGCCGCCGTCGCGGCGACCGCTGCGGGCCTGACCCCGTCCTACAACGTTCTCGAAGGATTCGAAGGCGCCCTCGACCCCGAGGGGCATCGGGGCGCCGAGGGCTGGCGGGCCGCGGGCCTGCCGTGGAGGCAGTCGTGAGTGCAATTCCCCAGGGTGGCGCGTTCCAGCGGCCACTGCCCGATTCGGTGCGCCCGGCCACCCTCGGTGTCCGCGGCGGCCTCCTGCGTTCCGGGTTCGAGGAGACCTCGGAGGCGCTGTACCTCAACTCCGGCTTCGTGTACGAGTCCGCCGAGGCCGCGGAGCAGGCCTTCACCGGTGAGGTCGACCACTTCGTCTACTCGCGGTACGGCAACCCGACCGTGAAGATGTTCGAGGAGCGGCTGAGGCTGCTCGACGGCGCCGAAGGGGCCTACGCCACCGCCAGCGGCATGTCGGCGGTCTTCACCGCACTGGCGGCGCTGCTCGGCAAGGGTGACCGGCTCGTCGCGGCCCGCAGCCTGTTCGGCTCGTGCTTCGTGGTGTGCAACGAGATCCTGCCCCGGTGGGGTGTGGAGACCGTGTTCGTCGACGGTGAGGACCTCGACCAGTGGGAGCAGGCGCTGTCGGTGCCGACCACCGCGGTGTTCTTCGAGACCCCGTCGAACCCGATGCAGACCCTCGTCGACGTCCGCAAGGTTTCCGAGATGGCGCACGCCGCCGGCGCAAAGGTGGTGCTGGACAACGTGTTCGCCACCCCGCTGCTGCAGCGGAGCCTGGACCTCGGCGCCGACATCGTCGTCTACTCGGGGACCAAGCACATCGACGGCCAGGGCCGCGTGCTCGGTGGCGCGATCCTCGGTCCGAAGGACTACATCGACGGCCCCGTGCAGCAGCTCATCCGCCACACCGGTCCGGCGCTGAGCCCCTTCAACGCCTGGACGCTGCTCAAGGGCCTCGAGACGATGGCGCTGCGCGTACAGCGGTCGGTGGACACGGCGCTCGAACTCGCCCGGTTCCTCGAGACGCAGGACGCGGTGAGCTGGGTCAAGTACCCGTACCTCGAATCGCACCCGCAGTACGAGCTCGCCCGGTCGCAGATGAGCGGCGGCGGAACCGTCATCACGTTCGAGCTCGCCGCCGGCGAGGGTGAGGGCAAGAAGAAGGCGTTCGAGCTGCTCAACAAGCTGCGGATCGTCGACATCTCCAACAACCTCGGTGACGCGAAGTCGCTCATCACGCACCCGGCGACGACGACGCACCGCGCGATGGGCCCGGAAGGACGCGCCGCCATCGGCCTGGCGGACGGAGTAGTGCGCCTGTCGGTGGGTCTGGAGGATTCCCAGGATCTCCTCGAGGACCTGGCGCAGGCACTGCGCTAAGGGCACGTGCCAGGCACTGCGCTACGCTGCGGGTGGCCCCGGCCGTCAGGTCGGGGCACCGCAGCGTCACGGTGAAGTCCGGTGCGATCCCGGCACTGTCCCGCAACTGTGAAGCCGGCCGCGGGCCGGACGAGTCAGATCGGCCGCCGCTGCGGTCACGTACTGGTCCTCGGGCGAAGGACGGTGCCGTGCCGCGACGGACTTCCGTTGCAGCCGTGCTGCTTTCGTTCTCCGAAACGGAGGATGGTTGTGTCCACCAACAGGTTCCGCGTGCGCCGCATGCTGGGGGCGGGTGTCGCGACGCTCGCCCTGATCGTGGCGTCCTGCGGTGGCGGTGACGACTCCGGCACCGACGCCGACGGTGCCGCACCGACCGGCGACGGCACGTTTCCGGTCACCGTCGGTTCCGGCGACACCGCCGTCACCGTCGAGGCGCGTCCCGCAGCCATCGTTTCGCTCGCCCCGACCACCACCGAGATTCTCTTCGCCGTGGGCGCCGGGGATCAGGTCGTCGCGGTCGACGACCAGTCCGACTATCCGCCGGGGGTGCCCGTCACCGGACTCTCGGGCTATACCCCCAACGTCGAGGCGATCCTCGGGTACGAGCCGGACCTGGTGGTCGCGACCGACGACAACGGCGACGTCGTCGCGGGCCTGGCGAAGGCCGGGGTCCCGACGCTGCTGCTGCCCGCCCCCGACACCCTCGACGACATCTACACCCAGATCGAGCAGGTCGGGGCCGCCACCGGACACATCGGCGATTCCGCGGAACTGGCCGCGTCGATGCGCAGCGATATCGAGCAGATCCTCACGACCGTGCCGGAACGGGACCAGCCGCTGAGCTACTACCACGAACTCGACGACACGTTCTACACCATCACCGACGACACCTTCCTCGGGTACCTGTACGGGCTGGTCGGTCTGCGCTCGATCGCGACCGGGCCCGACGCCTATCCGCAGCTGTCCGCCGAGTACATCGTCGAATCGGACCCCGACCTGATCTTCCTGGCCGACGGGCAGTGCTGCGGCGTCACCCCCGAGACGGTTGCCGCGCGCGCCGGCTGGGGGGAACTGACCGCTGTCCGCGAAGGCCGCGTCCACGTGCTGGACGAGGACATCGCGAGCCGCTGGGGTCCGCGGGTCGTGGATCTGCTCCGCGACCTCGCCGCGACGGCGGCCGCACTTCCCGCCGCGCAGCCCACGTCGTGACCCGTGCGCCACGGCGCCGGGTGCTGGTGCTGAGCGGGGCGCTCCTCGTCCTGATCGCGGCGCTGCTCGTCGGGATCCTCGTCGGGCCGGCGGGCCTGACCGTACGCGGGGTCCTGCTCGAGCTGCTGGACGCACTGCCGTTCGTCGACGTGGACAGTGGATTGTCCACGCGCCAGCAAGCGATCCTGTGGAACATCCGGATGCCGCGCGTCGTGCTGGGGGCGCTGGTCGGCGCGATGCTCGCGATTGCCGGCGCCGCCTACCAGGGGGTATTCCGCAATCCGCTCGCCGACCCCTATCTGCTCGGAGTCTCGAGCGGCGCGGGTCTCGGCGCGACCCTCGCGATCGCCCTCGGCGGTGTGCTCGGCATGGCCGGAGTGCCCGTCGCCGCGTTCGTCGGCGGGCTGCTCGCCGTCGCGGCGACCTACGCGCTGGGGCGGACCGCCGGCGGTGCCCGCTCCGAGGTGGTGATCATCCTCGCCGGCGTCGCGGTCGCGGCGTTCGCGAACGCCGCCCAGACATTCGCGTTGCAGCTCTCCGACGACAGCCTGCGCCAGGTCTACACGTGGTTGCTGGGCCGGCTCGCCACGGACGGCTGGTCCGACGTGGTGGTGGTGCTACCGTACGTCGCGATTGCCGCCGCGGTGGTTCTGCTCCACCGCCGCACCCTCGACGTGATGGGCGTCGGCGACGTCGAGGCGGCCAGCCTCGGTGTGCATCCGGCGCGGGTACGGCTCGTGCTGGTGTGCGTGGCGACGCTCGGCACCGCGGCGGTCGTCAGCGTCAGCGGCCTGATCGGTTTCGTCGGGATCGTGGTCCCGCACGCGGTCCGGCTGCTCGTCGGGCCCGGACACCGGATGCTGCTGCCGCTGTCGCTGATGGCGGGCGCGGCGTTCCTCGTGCTCGCCGACGTGGTTGCCCGCACCGTGATGTCCCCGGCGGAACTGCCCATCGGGGTCGTGACCGCGGCGATCGGAGCGCCGTTCTTCCTGCTCGTCCTCCGTCGGAGCAGGGGGGGCCTGTGACCGAGGTGCAGTGCCGGTCCGTCGTCGTCGAACGCGACGGAGTCCGCGTCGTCGACTCCGTGGATCTCGTTGTGCAGCAGGGGGAGTGGGTGTCGATCCTGGGACCCAACGGGGCCGGGAAGACGACCTTGCTGCACGCGCTGGCCGGACTGGTGCCGTCCACCGGGGACGTCCGCATCGCGGGGCTGACGCCCGGCGCGGGCCGCCGCGCGATCGCCCGGGTGGTCGCGTTGATGCCGCAGCGGCCCGTGGTTCCCGAAGGTGTCACCGTCCGCGAACTGATCCGGCTCGGCCGCACCCCGCACATCCCGCGGTTCGCGACCGACACCCCGAACGATCGCGCTGTCGTCGACTCGGTGATCGACCGTCTCGGCCTGGAGTCGCTCGCGTCACGACCGGCGACCGAGTTGTCCGGCGGGGAGCTGCAACGGGTGGTGCTGGGGCGCGCCCTCGCCCAGCAACCGCGGGTGCTGCTGCTCGACGAGCCGACCAGCGCTCTCGACATCGGCCACCAACAGCAGGTTCTCGACCTGATCGATTCGCTGCGCCGCGACGGTGACCTCACGGTGCTCGCGGCCATGCACGACCTCACCTCCGCCGCGCAGTACGGCGAGCGGCTGGTGCTGCTCGACTCCGGCCGAGTCGTCGCGGACGGGTCGCCCGCGCAGGTCCTCACTGCCGAGCGGATCGGTGACGTCTACGGAGCGAGGGTCGAAATCCTGGACCGGCCAGGAGGATTCGCAGTACTTCCCCTGCGGCATCCTCCGAAGGAGATGTGATGGAGCTACTGCTGCTCGGTACCGGTGCCGCGGACGGGTGGCCCAATCCGTTCTGCACGTGCGCCTCGTGCGACGACGCCGTCCGGCGCGGCGAGATCCGCGGGCAGACCGCGGCGCTCATCGACGACGTGCTGATGCTCGACTGCGGGCCGGAAGCTCCGCGCGCGGCCCTGCGCCACGGCCGGAATCTGGCTCGGGTCCGGCACATTCTGCTCACGCACGCCCACGCCGATCACCTGGGGCCGCAAGCGCTGCTGTTCCGCTCGTGGGTCGCAGCCGGGTTCACCGTCGACGTCGTCGGACCCGCCGCCGCGGTCGATGCGTGCCGCGACTGGGTGGGGCCGGACGATCCCGTCCGGTTCGTGCCGGTGGCCGCGGGGGACGTGCTGACCGTCGGCGACTACCGGGTCGGGGTCCTCGGGGCCCGGCACAAGGTGTTCGAGGACGGTGACGCCGTGCTCTACGACGTTACCGGCCCCGACGGTGCCCGCATCCTGTGGGCGTGCGACACCGGGCCGCTGCCGGACGCCTGGTTCGACGATGTGGCGGACGCGGCGTTCGATGCCGTGTTCCTCGAGGAAACCTTCGGTGACCGTTCGGATCTCAGCGCCGGCCACCACACACTGGCGGCGTTCGCGGACACCGTTGCGGCGTTGCGCGCGTGTGGCGCGGTCGTCGATGCCACCGATGTGGTCGCGGTGCACCTGGGGCATCACAATCCGCCGATCGCCCAGGTTCGCCGTCGGCTCAGTGGCTGCGGCGCGCGGGTCGGCAACGACGGGGAAGTGGTTCGGGTGGGTGCTTCCGGATGCGAATACGGTACCGGACAACGGACGCTGATCCTCGGTGGGGTGCGATCCGGGAAGTCCCGATACGCCGAGGAACTGCTCGACGCCTACCCCGCGGTGACGTATGTGGCGACCGGCGGGACCCGCGAGGGCGATGCGGAGTGGGCGGAGCGGGTGGCGCTGCACCGCGACCGCCGACCCGAATCGTGGTCCACCGTAGAGACATCGGACGTCGCGCAGGTGCTGCGGTCGGCGACCGAACCGCTGCTCGTCGACTGTCTCGGTACCTGGCTCACCGCGCGGCTCGACCTGCACGAGGTGTGGACGGGCGGGGACCTCGCTGCCGTCGAACAGGATGTCGAGGAGTTGCTGACCGCGTGGGCGAACTGTGCGGTTCCGGTGGTCGCGGTGAGCAACGAGGTGGGTAGCGGGGTGGTCCCGGCGAGTGCGTCGGGTCGGCTCTTTCGGGACCAGCTCGGCCGCCTGAACACGAGGGTCGCGGAGATTTCGGACTCGGTGTCCCTCGTCGTCGCGGGTATCCCGGTGCGGCTCCGCTGACGGATCTGTGTGCAACCGGCGGTTACTGGTTTACGTCCCTGTAATGTGTCACTATATAAAGCTCTACCGGCCTCTGGCGGTCTCCGATGCCGAATGCGGCTACCGGGCAGTAATATTCGTACTTCGAACACCGATTCCCGCCTGTTGGGTTTGACCTACTCTTTACTCATCCGTAACCAGTAAGTGATCTAGGTCACATGGATGAGATCGTTCGTGGCGCTATTCACAAGCCGTGTTATCGTTCGTCACGAACTGGGGCCGGCTGGTTGTCAAACGGCCACAGTGCCCCCTGGGGCGAACAGTCGACCGTGCGCCGAGGTCCTTGTGCAGTAGGGTCTTTCGGCCAAAGCGAATCACTGTGATAAACACCAGTCGATCTCTGCTGCCCGGAGATCGGCGTGTTCGACCGTGCCCTCCCACGGACGGGCACCGCACACACCTGACTAGGGGTACAAATTGAGCAAGAAGCACACCTCCGGTATGCGCCGCGGCGCCCGGATCGGTAGCGTGGCCGCCGCCGCGGCCATCGCCCTGGGATTCCTGTCCGTCGGCGCCGCAAACGCCGACACCCTCGTTCCCCTGCCCGACGGTGAGATCACGGCTCCGGGAGGTAAGGCCACGGTGACCCGGACCGAGGAGAGCGCGCTCATCTCGCCGTCCATGGCCGCGAACCCGACCAACCGCGTCGCGTGGGTGTCCGGCAAGATCACCGCTCGGGTCAACGTCGACATCCCGAAGGAACCGGGTAAGACCGACGGCAGCACCTCGCCCCTGGCCGGTGCCAACAATTCCTCGACGCATGGCGTCTCGCGCATCAACACCGGCTACATCGTCGGTTGCCAGGTCGACATTTCGGGTCTGAAGGGCAACCTGGGCATCAACTTCAGCACCGGTGGCAGCAGCGCCATGACCGGAAACCTGCTGACAGACGCCGTCACCGGTGTCACGACCCTGACAAATGCGGTCAGCCCGACGGCGTCTCTCTCCGTTCCGCTGCAGCCCGGCCAGGTGACCTTCGTGCACCTCGAGGGCAAGGACATCACCGAGAAGAACACGGAGTACACCGTCCAATACCAGGATACCGAGCTCAGTAACGGTGGTTGCGGTGGCTACGCGCAGGCTCGGGCCTACACCGTGCTCGAGGTCGTGGGCAAGGACTACGTCAAGACCACCCTGTACGGCCAGCCGTTCAGCATCGGCTGATCACCGCACCAGACCCTGACTGACTCCTCGCTCACGCGAGCCACGAACTCGAGAGAGAAGACATGAAGACCAGCATCACCAAGGGCCTGCGCCGCGGTCTCCGCGCTGCCGGTATCGGCGCCACCGTCGCCGTCGCGATCGGCTTTGCGTCCGCCGGTGCGGCCAATGCCGACACCTTCATCCCCCTGAAGGAAGGCTCGATCACCGAGACCCTGCCGGGCGACGTCGTCGTCACGGTCTCCACCACGGGCGAGTCGGCGAACATCTCCCCGTCGATGGGCGCCACCCCTGTCCACCGCAATGTGTGGGTGTCCGGGTCGGCTCAGGTCAAGCTGTCAGGAGCCGGTGCCAAGGACGTCTCCAACTTCCGCATTCAGCCGGGCTATGTTGCCGGTTGCCAGGTGGATATCAGCGGCTCGGGCGGGGCGGGTGCGAATGCCGCGGGCGGAGGCGGCGCAAGCTCCACCACCACTGACACCCCCACAACAGACCCGACTGTGACTGCGTCGACCCAGAGCTCGACCGGAAGCGGCGGGCTGAGCGCTAACGTCGGCATCACTCTGTCCCCCGGCAAGACCTCCTCCTTCAACGTTCTTTCCCTGGAGCAGGAGAACGCCTTCGGTGAGCGGGTCTTCCGCCCCTTCTCGGTGGTTTCGAAGGCAACTGAGGGCAGCGTCACCTGGGCCGACTCGACCGTGGGCATCTCCGGCTGTGCCGGCTACGCCCAGGCTCGCAGCTTCGTGAAGGTCACGGTCAACACCAAGACCGCTGTCCAGCAGGTCACCCTGTGGGGTCAGCCGTTCAGCCTCGGCTGATAGGTACCCGCGACAGGTAGCCGGCCCCGCCACCGAGAACCTCATCTTCTCGGTGGCGGGGCGCTGTCGCCTTCCGGCCCGGTGGGGGCCGGAAGGCGACGTCAGAACGGATTCGCGGTGCGGCCCACCAGATCCGCGACCGATTCGATGATCCGCGTGGGCCGGTAGGGGTACAGCTCCACCGACGTGCGCGTCGAGATCCCAGTGAGCACCAGCAGCGTCTGCAGGCCCGCCTCGAGCCCGGCCACGATGTCGGTGTCCATGCGGTCGCCGATCATCACCGTCGTCGCCGAGTGCGCGCCGATCGCCCGCAACGCGGACCGCATCATCAGCGCGTTCGGCTTGCCCACGAAGTACGGTTCGCGGCCGGTCGCCCGCGTGATCAACGCGGCGACAGCGCCGGTCGCAGGCAGCGAACCCTCGAGCGACGGTCCCGTCGGATCGGGATTCGTCGCGATGAACCGCGCGCCCCGCTCCACGAGTCGGATCGCCGTGGTGATCGCCTCGAACGAGTAGGTGCGGGTCTCGCCGAGCACCACGTAGTCGGGGTCACGGTCGGTGAGCACGTACCCGATGTCGTGCAGCGCCGTCGTCAGGCCCGATTCGCCGACGACGTAGGCGCTTCCCTCGGGTCGCTGGTTCGCGAGGAACGTCGCGGTCGCGAGCGCCGACGTCCAAATCGATTCCTCGGGGATGTCCAGGCCCGTGCGGAGCAGCCGGGCCCGCAGATCACGCGGAGTGCGGATCGAGTTGTTGGTCAGAACCATGAACGGTGTTCCGTTCGACCGCAGTTCACTGAGGAAGGCGTCTGCGCCCGGGACCAGTGCGTCCTCGTGGACGAGCACGCCGTCCATGTCCATCAGATAGGTCCAGGCAGGGGCGGTGGTGTCCTCGGATGTACTCACCGTGCCATTTTCTCACCCGCTCACGCGAGCAGTCGGTAGAGGCCGATCAGGCCGACGACGACGATGGTGCCGCGCAGCGCCGTGGGGGACAGGCGACGACCGTAGCGTGAGCCCAGCGCGCCGCCGATCAACGAGCCCGCGGCGATGAGCCCGGCGACCGTCCAGTTGATCCGGTCGAACGCGACGAGGGTGTACGCGGTGGCGGAGACGATGTTCACCAACAGGGAGAGCAGGTTCTTCGCCGCGTTCTGTCGCTGGACGTTGTCGTGCAGGAGCGCACCGAACAGTCCCATGAGCAGAATGCCCTGTGCCGCAGTGAAATAGCCGCCGTACACGCCGACGGCGAAGGTGCCCGCGACGAGAATCGTCATCCGTACCGGCCCGATGCGGTCGTCGCCGGTCCCACCGGCCCGATTCAGCACCCATTTCTGCAGTTTCGGTTGCAGCACAACGAGGATCAGTGCGAGCACCATGAGAACGGGCACGATCGTTTCGAATGCCGACTCCGGCAGGTGCAACAGCAGCCACGATCCCAGCACCGCGCCGGACAGCGAGGCCGGAATCTGCCAGCGCAATCGCAGCCACTGCCCACGCAATTCGCGCCGATATCCCCACGTGCTCGACACGCCACCGGCGACGAGCCCGACCGCATTCGACATCGTCGCAGTCACCGGCGGCAACCCGAACGCCACGAGAGTCGGGAAGGTGATGAGGGTGCCGGAGCCGACGAGTGCGTTGATTGCGCCGGCTCCCAGACCGGCCAGGGCGACGAGGAACAGTTCGAACGCAGTCACCGATCGAAGTCTACGGACCGGCCACCGTCGCCCCGCTCCTCGGCCCCACCCCGCACGCGCCCCCTCCGGGTGAAGGTTCCCAGCACCCGAAGGGGGTGGTGTCGGGAGGGTCGAGGTGTTCGAATCACCCGGATTTCAAACAGTGACCGGGACGGCCGTCACGAACACGCTGTATGCGACGGTCGCCGATCCCGACGGGACCGAGGGAGAGGTCCGACCATGAGCAGCAACGAGCGCGCGTCCTGTCGCCGACGGCACATCGATCTGTGCCGCGGCGCCTCGCGCCGCTGCCGCTGACTGTCCGGTCCCCGCAATCCGACTTCTGGGATTCCCCTGTCCAGTTCGAAAGGCACCTCCATGTCCGCAGCGTTCGGCAGGCCGGCGTGAGCGCGCCGACCCGCAATCGTCCCGCGTCACCGGCGCCCGACACCGTCGACGACGCGGATCTCGTCGTCGCCCGTACCCGGCACCCGTGGCGGTGGGTGATCAGCCTTGCGGTGCTGGTCGTCGTCGCGCAGTTCCTGCACGGCCTCGCCACCAACCCCGGGTGGGATTGGTCGACCTTCGCCCGCTACTTCACCGCCGAATCGGTGCTGGCTGCGTTGTGGATGACGGTGAAGCTGACCCTGTGGGGCAGTGTTCTGGGCTTCGCTCTCGGCGTGTTGCTCGCCGTCTCACGACTGTCGAACAATCCGGTGCTCCAGGTCATTTCGTGGACCTACATCTGGGCGTTCCGCTCGATTCCGCTGATCGTGCAGCTACTGTTCTGGTTCAACATTGCGTACCTGTACCAGACACTGTCGCTGGGTATTCCGTTCGGACCGAGCTTCTTCGAGTTCGACGTGACCGGGGTGATCTCCGGCTTCACCGCTGCGGTGATCGGTCTGGCCCTGCACCAGGCCGCCTACTCCGCGGAGATCATCCGTGCAGGCATCATCTCCGTGGATCACGGGCAGATCGAGGCGGCCAACGCCCTCGGCATCCCACGGCACCGCCAGTTCGTCAGAATCGTCCTGCCGCAGGCGATGCGCGCGATCCTGCCTAACGCCGCCAACGAGGTCATCAGCCTGTTCAAGGGCACATCGATCGTCTCCACGATGGCGATTGCCGAGTTGTTCTACCAGGTCCAGGTGATCTTCGGACGCAACGGCCGGGTGGTGCCGCTGCTCATGGTCGCCACCGTCTGGTACATCCTGCTCACCACCGTCCTGTCCATCGTCCAGCACTACGTCGAGCGTCACTACGCCCGCGGTTCCGCCCGCGCGCTGCCGCCCACCCCGCGGCAGAAGTTGCTGGCCAAGTACCGCGAGATCCGAGACACCGGGATCGGTGCGCCGAGGGGAGCGACGACTTGACCACGACCGGAGATCCGCAGGTTTACGCCGTCGACGTGCGCGGGGTCCACAAGTCCTTCGGCGCACTGGACGTGCTCGCGGGCATCGACCTGCAGGTCCGCAAGGGGGAAGTGACGGTGATTCTCGGTCCGTCCGGATCGGGGAAATCCACGCTGCTGCGCACCCTCAACCACCTCGAGAAGGTCGACCGCGGCACCATCCGTATCGATGGCGAACTCATCGGCTATCGGCGGCGCGGCAACAAACTGCACGAGCTGCGCCCGCGCGAGGTACTGCGCCAGCGCTCCCGGATCGGCTTCGTCTTCCAGAACTTCAATCTGTTCCCGCATCTGACCGCGCTCGAGAACGTCGTCGAGGCCCCGTTGTCGGCGCAGAAGCGCGAACGCTCCGCCGTGGAGGCCGAAGCCCGAGAACTCCTCCGCCGCGTCGGCGTCGGAGACAAGATCCACGACTACCCGAAGCAGCTGTCGGGCGGACAGCAGCAACGCGTCGCGATCGCCCGCGCGCTGGCACTGCGTCCGGCGGTGATCCTGTTCGACGAACCCACCTCCGCGCTCGACCCCGAACTCGTCGGCGAGGTTCTCGAGGTGATCCGCGACCTCGCGAGGGACGGTACGACCCTCGTCATCGTCACCCACGAGATCGGATTCGCCCGCGAGGTCGCCGACACCGTCGTGTTCATGGACGGTGGTGTCATCGTCGAGCAGGGCCCACCCGCCGACGTTCTCGATCGCCCCACCCACGACCGCACCCGGGCATTCCTGTCCCGGGTGCTCTGAAAACCTTTCACACCGAAGACCTCCGGAAGGACACGATGTCAGCCTCCACCCGCCCCACGAGGCTGTTTGCCTCGGCCCTGACCGCCGTCGCCCTGCTCGCCGGCGCGGCGTGCAGCTCCGGCGACCCCGAGACGGACGCCGCGACCGCGGCCGGCTACAACCTCACCGCGGACCAGAACCGCATCACCACGGACGAGGTTCCCGAGATCGCCGCGAAGGTCCCGCAGGCCATCCGCGACCGTGGCACCCTGATCGTGACCGGTTCCGCCGGAACGGCCCCGCCACTGCGGTTCTACGCCGACGACGACACCACACTCATCGGTTCGGAAACGGACTTCGCGTACCTCATCGGCGACGTACTCGGACTGGACATCGAGCTGACCGCGGCGGACTGGGCACAGAACTTCGTGCGCATCGACTCCGGTGAGGCCGACACCTTCATCTCCAATGTGACGGTCACCGAGGAACGTAAGGAGAAATACGACTTCGCCACCTACCGCCTCGACAGCCTCGCCGTGGAGGTCAAGAAGGACAGCGGTATCACGTTCGACGGGCCGAAGGACATCGCGGGCCTGAAGATCGGTGTCGGCTCGGGCACCAATCAGGAAGAACTGCTCGTCCAGTGGAACGAGGAGAACATCGCGGCCGGGCTCGACCCCGCCGAGATCCTCTACTACCAGAACGCCACGGACTATTACCTCGCACTCGGCTCGGGCCGCATCGACGCGTATGTCGGCCCCAACCCGTCGTCGGCGTTCCACGCCATCCAATCCGGCGAGACCGAAGTCGTCGGCACGTTCTCCGGAGCGGGCGCTGACTTGCAGGGCGAGATCGCGGTGCTCACGAAGAAGGACAACGGGCTGATCGTCGCGATCAACGAGGCGCTGAACCATCTCATCGAGAACGGCACGTACGCGCAGGTTCTCGAACGCTGGGGCATCTCGAGTGAGGCGATCGATTCCTCGGTGATCAACCCGCCCGGACTGCCCAAGAAGCCTGCGTAGCAGCGACATCCGGAGGGAATCGATGAGTCGAGATCAGGGCCGCGCCGACGTGGTGATCGTCGGCGGCGGTGTCATCGGATCGGCGGCGGCGTGGCGCCTGGCCGAGCGCGGCCGGTCGGTCGTGCTGCTCGAACAGTTCGGGCCGGGACACCATCGCGGTGCGTCGCACGGCAGTTCGCGCATCTACCGGCAGGCGTACGACGGGGAGTTCTACACCGCTCTGGCCGCCCGGGCCCTGCCGCTGTGGCGCGCCCTCGAAGACGACACCGGCACGTCGGTGCTCACGCTCACCGGTGCCGTCGATCACGGGCTGCCCGGCGCGTTCGCGGCCAAGGCCCGCGCGTTGGCCGCGCTCGGGATCCCGTACGAACTGCTCGAACCGGAGCGGGCCGGACGGCGTTGGCCCGGAATCCGATTCGACACGCAGGTCCTGCACCATCCCGATGCCGGACGGCTGCACGCCGACCGGTCGGTGCAGGCCCTGAGCCGGGCTGCGGGGAAGACGGGAGCGGACATCCGGCACGGCGTCACCGTCCGCGGAATCCGCACCACCGCAGCCGGCGTCGAGGTGATCACCGACGACGATGTCGTCGCGGGCCGGCACGTCGTCGTCGCGGCCGGCGCATGGACCCGGCCGGTCATCGACGCCGCGCGTCTGGACGCGGTGCCGGAACTGCCGCGACTGCGCACGACGCAGGAACAACCCGCGCACTTCGCACCCGTCACCGACGACGACTGGCCCAGTTTCGTGCACCATCCCGGTGCCGGGCTCGCCGCCGAGGGCATCTACGGGCTCGGTTCCGGCGACGGCATCAAGATCGGCGAACACGGAACGGGGCCGGTGGTCGATCCCGAAACCCGGGATCACCGGCCCGATCCCGCCGGTGTCGCGCGACTCGTGGACTACGCCACCGCGTGGCTGCCCGGCGTCGACCCCGGCTCCGTCACCGCCGACACGTGTCTCTACACGACCACCCCGGACAGCAATTTCGTCGTCGACCGGATCGGCGACGTGACAGTCGCCGCCGGATTCTCCGGGCACGGTTTCAAGTTCGCACCGGCGATCGGCGAACTCGTCGCCGATCTCGTCGACGGAACGGTGCGGGCACCCGAGCCGTTCCGGTTCGGCACCCGGGAGGCGGTGGCCGCGCGATGACCGAAACCCGCCGCATCCAGGTCCATCACGTCGCCCAGAACGACCCGCTTGCGTTGCCGCTGCTCACGGAACTGGCCGTCGAGTACAGCACCCGGTACGAGCGGCCGTTCGAGGAACAGTTCGATGCGCTGACCACCCACCCCGGCGAGGAGTTCGCCCCACCGCACGGGGCCTTGCTCGTCCTCGCCGAGGACGGCGAGCCCGTCGCCGGGGGAGCGTTCCGCCGCTACGACGAGCACACCGCCGAACTCAAACGCATCTGGACCTCCAGCCGCCACCGGCGTCGTGGGCTCGGCCGGATCGTCCTCGACGAACTCGAGGCCGAGGCGGTGCGGCGCGGCTACACCCGCATCTACCTGACCACGGGCTGGCGTCAACCCGAAGCGGTCGCGTTGTATCTGGCGGCCGGGTACACCGCGCTGTTCGATCCGGCCGTCCCGGCCGAGGAGATCGGGCCGCACCCGTTCGAGAAGTATCCGTCCGCGTCGTGCTGATCGGGTCTTGCCCGCACGGCTCGCGGCGGTACCGCTGTGACCACGCTCGAACCGATCCGAGACCTGCCCGACGGTGTCCCTGCTGTCCGAGCGCGCCGCCGCGATATCGTGGGCCGCCGAGGCCTCCGCCTGAAACGTCGCCGATCGCGCCGACGATAGGGTGCGCGTGACGTTGTGGATGGGGATCAGGACCGCATAGGTGACAAGAACGATACGAACGGGGACGACCGGTGCCGTCCCGATGCAGTCCGAGGGGGAGCCGGCCCGGTGGCCGGCGGATGTGCCGGCCGGTCGGGTCGTGTGTGTGAATCACCCGACGGCGGACATCGCTGCCGTTCTCGATCCGCAGACGCAGGATGCACCGGCCGTTCTCGTGTGCCACATCGGCGGGACGGATTCCGCAGCGGAAATCGTCGCGGGGATCCTCGACGACCTCGAAGCCGCCGCGTTGAACCTGTTCCCGGCCTGGTTGCCCGGCGGCGCGGACATCGACGGCCGGACCCTGCTCGATGTCGCGGCGGTCCGGGTACTGGCGAAGCGGTTGGCAGCGACCAGCCGTCACTTCGGACCGTTCGTCGCCGCCCTCGCCGAGGCGGCGGTACGTGGCACCCGCCTCGATCCGTCCCGGTACGCCCGGGAGACCAGGGCGGCGGGTCTCGCCCGGGTCCTCGCGACCGGCTATCGGCGATCGCACACCGTGCTCGTCGTCACGGCGCCGCCGGACCTGCCGGTGGACGATCAACACGTGCTCGCGGCCGCGTGCGAATGGCTTGCCGTGCAAGGCCGTATCGGGATCGCGGTGGCCACGTCGGCGATCCCCGCGATCGATCGGTTCACCACGGTCACCGTGCTGCCGGGGACACGAACCGGAACGGTCGCGCACGGCGAGTCGTCGCCGCATTCGCCGGAGCCGGTCCGGCTGCGGTACCCGGCGCTCGCCGGGCGACCGCACCCGGGCAGCGCCGCGGAGAAGAAGCTGGATGCGGCTCTGCAGGACTGCGACTGGGCCCGCGGCGGCCGGTGGAACACGATCTATCAGCCGGATCCGCTGCGTGCGCCGATCTGTGTCGACCTGATGTGGCCGGACGCCCGATGCGTCGTGGAGGTGGACGGCGACGACCATCGGATGCCCGCCAAGTACGCTGCCGATCGGCGGCGCGACGTCCGGCTTCAGCTCGACGGCTACGCGGTGCTGCGGTTCACCAACGAGCACGTCCTCGACGACGTCTCGGCGGTCGTGGCCGCCATCGAAGGGTATGTCCGCGGCCGACGCCGTGAGACGGGATCGACCAGGTCGGCGACGGAGGGCAGTACACGGTGAGTGCAGACGATCTGACGGCGAGCGAGATCCTGGTGCTGCTCGCCTTGATGGCCGAGTCACGTCCGGTGCCCAACCCCGAACTGAAGACCCTCGGGCCGGAGCTGCGGCCGGACAGCCGCAAGAAGCTGAACCGGCTGGGACTGATCGAGACCGACACCAGCGGCCGTCCCTACACGCACGTGCTGGCCGACGGCGGCTGGGCACGGTGCTACCAGGAGATCGGTTCGGCGGCGCCGCCGAAAGCGGGCCCGTACGGCCGCACGCTCTACACGATGCTCGCGGCGATGCGCCGGTACTTCGACCGTGCTGATCTGCGTCCGTCCGACGTGTTCCTGCCGGCGGGGACGGCCACCGATTCGGCGCCCGTGGGAACCGCCGAATCCGGTGCGGTCGAGGATCGTGTCCGCATCGCGTATACGCGGCTGGCGGAACGGCCGGGAGCGTGGGTGCGCCTGACCGACCTGCGCGAGGTGCTGGCCGACGTGCCGAGGGACGAACTCGACCGTGAACTGGCACGGATGTACCGGCTGCCGGATGTCGTCCTCGTTCCGGAGGAGAACCAGAAGGCACTCACCGAACGGGACCGGGCCGCGGCCGTGGTGATCGGCTTCCAGAACAACCACGCCATCGCGATCGAGGCGCAGTGACAGAGCTGATACAGGCCACGTCCGAGCCCGTGCAGCGCGCGACCGACGACGAGCGCCGCGCACTCGCCTCGATCCGTCTGTCGTGGGCGCCGACGCCGGACGACGTGTGGCAGCCGCAGGCCGACCTGCACGTGCCGGGACTGCACGACCCGGTGATCGGCACCGTGATGAGTGCGTTCGACGACGCGCGGAACAGCCCGTCGGCGAGCCCCCTCGGTGTCGTGGTGCGAGGACAGGCCGGCTCCGGGAAGACTCACCTGCTGGGGCACGTTCGTGAGCGGGTGCAGAGCGAGGACGGGTACTTCTTCCTGATCGGGCTCATCGACGCGTCGGACTTCTGGCGCTCGACCGTCGTCGGGATGCTCGACAATCTCGGGCGGCCGGCATCCGAGCACGGTACCCAGCTCCGGCTGTTGCTGTGGCGGCTCGCCACGATCGCCCACATCACGCGGGCGCAGCGCCGCGCGATCGTCGGCGACGCCGTGCTGGACAGGACTGTGCTGGACGACTTCGTCATGGCCCTGGCGAAGGTCCGGCCCCAGCTGATGAGGCAGTGTCGCCGCACGGCGCGCGCCCTGGCGCTGTATGCGGCAGCCGATCTCGATCTGCAGGACGTCGGCGAGTCGTTCCTGCTGTCCGTCGAGGAGATGTCTCCCGGCGAACGTAGCCGGTGGGGGATCGGTCCGGCAGTGACGCTTCCCCAGGAGATCGCGCGGGACATCTCCCTGCTGCTCGCGGAGACGGGCCCCACCGTCCTGGCCGTGGATCAGATCGACACCCTGATCGCGCAGTCTCATCGGACGCTGGGCGGTTCCGCCGAAGCATCGGCCGATTCGGCGCTCGAGGACATCGCGCACGGACTGATGTCGTTGCGGGAGACACTGAAGCGAACCGTCTCGGTGGTCTCGTGCACACCCGGGGCGTGGGCGTTGATCGAGGACCGAGCCACCGCGACCGTCCGCGACCGGTTCCGGGTGGACCGGCCGTTGAAGGGTCTGCCGACACCGGACATCGCTCGCGCGTTGCTGGAGAAGCGGTTTCGGTCGGGTTACGGTTCCGTCGGGTTCGAGGCCCCGTATCCGACCTGGCCCGTGACGGACGCTGCCCTGGCCGGCACCCCGGACATCACCCCGCGCGAACTCCTGAAACAGGTCGACGCGCACATCCGGCGTTGTCTCGATCGTGACTCGGTGATCGAGATGACCGACTTCGGACGGGCCGTCGGCGAAGAACCGGATGAGACGCCGGGAGTGAGCGGCGATGTGGACCTCACCGCGCTCGATGCCCGGTTCGAGGCGCTCGTGGCCGGAGCCGCCGCGGACGATGCCGTCGACGCCGGATCGGAGGACACGGTCGTGCCACGGCTGCTCGCCGCGGGGCTCGACGCGTGGATCCGGGAAGCCGGTGCACCGGACGGCGCATTCCAGCGCGATCCGCTGCCCGGCGCGAAACCTGCTCTGCACGCACGGCTTCGGCGCACTCTCGATGCCGCCACCGAGGACGAGGAACACTGGGCGTTCCGTGCGGTGTCGTCGACGAACGCCGTCGCGTCGATGAATCGAATCCAGAAGGCATGTACCGCAGCCGGGTTGGCCGGAAGCATGCCGCGACGTCGGCTGTTCCTGCTGCGGAACGAGCCGTGGTCCGGGGGCGCGAAGACTCAGGCGACCGTCGCGTCGTTCGATGCGGCAGGCGGGCGGACACTGCCGCTGTCACGCGACGACATCCGAACCCTGACAGCACTTCACGGTCTGCTGGAGGCGAACCCGGACAGGCTGGACGAGTGGTTGGCGAGTCGACGGCCCGCGCACGAGGTCGGTGTGTTCCGCGCGGCGCTGGACGTCGCCGGGGCCGACGGTGCATCGCCGGGACCGGCGGCGGAGCCCGCCCCGGCGACCGGCACCGGAACGTCCGAATCGGCCGCGCTGCCGGATGCGTCGGTGGTGGACGAGCCGGAGGCCGGCCCGGCGGACTCCGTCGAGGTCCCGTCGATCCCGGTCGGTACCGCTGTCGCCGGCGGAACCGAGGTTCGGATCCCCCTCGAAGCGCTGCGCAAGCACACGGCGATCTTCGCGGGGTCCGGTTCGGGGAAGACCGTGCTCATCCGCCGGTTGGTGGAGGAGTGTGCACTCCACGGGGTGTCCTCGATCATCCTCGATCCGAACAACGACCTGTCCCGGCTCGGCACACCGTGGCCGGCCGGATCCCGCGGCTGGACGCCGGGCGACGAGATCAAGGCGGCCGACTACCTGAACAACACCGAGGTGCTGGTCTGGACGCCGCGCCGGTCCAACGGCCTGCCGCTCAGCTTCCAGCCGCTCCCGGACTTCCCGAGCGTCGTCGACGACCGGGACGAGTTCGGCGCGGCCATCGACTCCGCCGTCGCTGCGCTGGCACCGAGAGCGAGGGCCGACGGACGGACCGCCGCGGCAGGCAAGGCGCAGGCCGTGCTCAAACAGGCCCTCGAATACTTCGGCCGTGGATCATCCGGTGGGCTGGACGATTTCGTTGCTCTCCTCGAAGAGCTCCCGGAGGACATCAGCAATCTCAAGAACGCCGAGAAGATCGCCGCGGACCTCGCCGAGAATCTCAAGGCCGCGATGGCCACCGACCCGATGTTCGGCGGGATCGGCACCGCGGTGGATCCGGGCGTGCTGCTGACGCCGTCGCCGGGCCGCCGAGCCCGGGTGTCGGTGGTGAACCTGTCCGGATTGCCCTCGGATTCCCAGCGCCAGGGGTTCGTCAACCAGCTGCAGATGGCGTTGTTCGCCTGGATCAAGAAGAACCCGGCCGGCGATCGACCACTGGGAGGTCTGTTCGTGATGGACGAGGCGCAGACGTTCGCGCCGTCCGGCCAGACCACCGCGTGCACGCAGAGCACGCTGGCTCTCGCCTCCCAGGCACGCAAGTACGGTCTGGGTCTCGTGTTCGCCACGCAGGCGCCGAAAGGACTGAACAACCGGATACCGGGCAACGCCGCGACCCAGTTCTACGGCCTGCTCAACAGCCCCGCCCAGATCGACGCGGCGAAGGAGATGGCCGCGGTGAAGGGCGGCACGGTACCCGATATCGGCCGGCTGCCCGCCGGGCAGTTCTACGCCGCCGTCGAAGGGGCCGAATTCCGCAAGACGCAGACGCCGCTGTGCCTGACCTATCACCCGAAGAGTCCGCCGACCGAGGAAGAGGTCCTCGAACTGGCGCGCGCGTCGGCACCCATCCGGCACGAGTAGATGGACTTTCGATCGCGGTGAGGTTGACGGTGTTCCGGGATCTTCGGGCTCGCTGACGTCTGCACCGACCATCCAGAGCCCCTCGACCGGTATCCGTCGCGCGCGACCTCCCACTCCGGTTCTCGCGTCTGAGTCGACTCGAACTTGTCTCCACGCCCGGTGGCGCCGCGGATCCGCGGCGCCATCGGTGCCCTGCGCACAACGGGTACTCGTGGGCCCCTCGCCGTTGGTGACCGCCGGTGTCGCCGGGAGGGGTTTCGATCGCGCTGACGAAAAAGGTGTTCGGGGGATCGAGAGGTCACTACCGTCGGCGACGACCATCCAGAGCGACCGAGAGACCTGGCTCGACGACGTCGCAGCAACCCCCTGCCCCGGCAGGTGAGGGTGCTACCGCCGGGAACGATGGAGGAGAACATGACGAGCGAAGGCCTGACGGGTGCGTGGGAACGTATCCACGTCGACCTGTGCCGCCACTGCGGGGCCAGGTGTCGCGGCCGCTGAGATCCGCGTCGAATTCACCTTCCTTCCGTCCGCCCGGCGGCGTCGCCTGCGTCATGCTGCCGGAGCCATGTCCAGATCATGGAGCCCGTCGTTGTCCATCTCGTCCTCTTCTGCGTCCCGGCTCGTCGTCACGGCAGCCGCAGCCGCAGTGCTCGGAGCCGCACTGACCGCGTGCGGATCCGGCACTGCGGCGAACTCGGAGCCCGCCGGGGATCCGCAGCCCGGCGGCACCCTGCGATACGGGCTGTCGCAGGCACCGACCTGCGCGGATCCGGCCCAGGCCGGCAGCAACCAGACCATCTACGTTGCCCGTCAGGTCGTCGACTCGCTCACCGACCAGGATCCCGAGACCGGTGAGATCGTGCCGTGGCTGGCGGAGAGCTGGGAATCGAACGCCGACGGCACCCGGTTCACCTTCCGCCTGAAGGAGGGCGTGACCTTCAGCGACGGCACCCCGCTCAGCGCGGAATCCGTGAAGAGGAACTTCGACGCGATCGTGAACACCCTCGGCGGGGTCAAGGCACCGCAGGCCGTCGGTTTCCTCGCCGGGTACACCGGCACCACGGTCGTCGACGACCGCACCGCACAGGTGAACTTCTCGGCTCCGAACGCGCCGTTCCTGCAGGCCACCGCCAGCCACCAGCTCGGTCTGCTCTCGGCCGCGGACACCGCGAAGAGCGCCGAGGAGCGTTGCGCGGGAGACCTTTCCGGTACCGGTCCGTTCGTCTACGAGGGCTATCAGCAGGACAAGTCCGCGACGCTCGTCAAGCGCGCGGGATACTCGTGGGGGTCCGAGGCGTTCGGGCACGACGGTGAGGCCTACCTCGACCGCATCGAATTCACCATCGTGCCCGAATCCGGAGTCCGCACCGGCTCGCTCGCGTCCGGGCAGCTCGACGCGATCTCGGATGCCCTGCCGCAGGATGCCCCGCAGATCGAAGGTGCCGGTGGCCGCATCCTCACCACGCCGAACCCGGGCATTCCGTTCGGATTCCAGCCCAATGTCAGCCGCGGCGTCCTCGCCGACCCGGCCGTCCGGAGCGCACTGGTTCCGGCGATCAACCGGCAGGAACTCGTCGACACCGTCCTCGGGCCCGACTTCCGCCCCGCCACCAGCACCCTCGCCTCCGCGACCCCCGGTTACGTCGAGCTCGCCGACGTCACCTACGACCCGCGGAAGGCCGAGCAGATCCTCGACGATGCGGGCTGGGTGCCCGGTCCCGACGGAATCCGTGTCAAGGACGGGCAGCGCCTGAGCTTCCCGGTGCTCTTCAGCTCCGTGTTCGCGGGTAACCAGGCCATCCTCGAACTCGTGCAGCAGCAGTTGCGTGCGGTGGGCATCGACCTGCAGCTCGATCTCGTCTCCACTCCCGAGACCACCGCCCGGCAGAACGCCGGTGACTACGAGGCGTCCTACTACAACAGCACCCGGGCCGACGGCGACATTCTGCGCACGGCATTCGGTCTCGACGGTCGGAACATCAACCGGCGCAACCCGATCCCTGAGCTCGACGACGTACTCGGTCGTCAGCTGTCCACGACCGATCCGGCGGCGCGTGGCGTGCTCGTCGGGCAGGCGCAGCAACTCGTGCTCGACAACGGGCTGTGGATTCCCACCGTCGAGTTGTCGCAGGCGATCGGTGCCGGGCCGAACGTCGCGGACCTGAAGTTCGAGGCCTCGGCGCGACTGCAGTTCGTCGACACCTGGCTGAGCGAGTAGATCATGCTGCGCTATCTCGGTTTCCGTGTGCTCCAGGCGGTGGGTGTGCTGTGGGCGGCGTTCACGGTGTCGTTCGCGGTCCTGTTCCTGCTGCCCTCAGATCCGGTCTCCATCGCCGCCGGCGCCGATGCGGGAACGCCGGTCGACGCCGCCGCGATCGAACAACTCCAGGCTCGATACGGACTCGACCAGCCGGTCGCGGTGCAGTACTGGAACGCGCTGGGCAACGCGGTCCGAGGTGACTTCGGCATGTCCATCTCCACCGGCCAGCAGGTGACCGACGCGATCGCCGCCGCCCTGCCGAGCACTCTCGCACTGGCGGGCACAGCGCTGGTGTTCGCCCTGGTGTTCGGCACGGCGGTCGCCTTTCTCGCGACCTACACTCGGACGAACCTGCTTCGCAGCCTGCTGTTCTCGCTCCCTCCGCTGGGTGTGGCCGTGCCGACCTTCTGGGTGGGCCTGATCCTGTTGCAGCTCTTCTCGTTCCGGCTGAGACTGTTCCCGGCCTTCGGAGACCAGGGCATCGAACACGTGATCCTGCCCGCGATCACCCTGGCACTGCCCACCGGCGCGGTGATCGCACAGGTGCTCGCGACGAGCCTGCAGACGACCTGGCGGCAGCCGTTCATCGAGGCGGCACGGGCGAAAGGCGCGTCGCGCCTGCGCATCCACACGCGGCACGCCCTGAAACTGTCGAGCATCCCCGCCTTCACGATCGCCGGCGTCATCGTCGGCAACCTGCTCGCAGGAGCCGTCGTCGTCGAGACCGTCTTCTCGCGGGCGGGCATCGGACGTCTGACGCAGATGTCGGTGATGGCGCAGGACATTCCCGTGGTGCAGGGCATCGTCGTGTTCTCGGCCACCGTCTTCGTGCTCGTCAACCTCGCCGTCGACCTGCTCTACCCCCTCATCGACCCGCGAATCACCCACGGCATCGAACGCAGAGGTGCGGTGGCGCCGCGCCGTGCTGCGGTGGCGTCGACGGAGGGGAACCCGGCTCACGACGACACTCTCCTGGAGGTCGAGGCACGTGTCTGACACGCTGATCCGCGAGACGGCACCGGCGACGTCGCCGTGGCCGGAACCGCCCTTGCACAGAACGTTTCGTATCTCGTCCGTCGTGACGGCGCTGCGACGCAATGTCGTGCTCTCGGTGTCCGCGGTCGTCCTGCTCCTCGCCGTCGGCTTCGCGCTGTTCCCGTCGGTGTTCGCGTCCGGCGACCCGCTGCGGGGCGTGCCCGCCGAGAAACTGCAGGGACCGAGCGCAGCACACTGGTTCGGCACCGACAATCTCGGCCGCGACGTCTACACGCGCGTCGTGTACGGAGCCGGACTGTCGCTCACCGCGACGCTCGTCGCCGTCGGTATCGCCCTGGTGGTGGGCTCGCTCGTCGGCCTGCTCTCGGGCGCGCTCGGCGGCGGCGTCGACGCAGTCCTCATGCGCATAGTCGACGTGCTGCTGTCGATCCCGGCACTGCTGTTGTCGCTCGCACTGGTGGCAGCACTCGGCTTCGGCACGATGAACGTCGCGATCGCCGTCGGCGTGAGCCTGGTCGCGAACTTCGCCCGTGTCATGCGTTCGGAAGTGCTGCGGGTTCGCAAGGCCCTGTACGTGGAGGCGGCCTTCGCGTGCGGTGTCCGCTGGCGCACCGTGCTCCGCCGGCACGTGCTGCGCAACTCGTACGCGCCTGTCACCGCCCTCGCCGCCGTCGAATTCGGGATGGCCGTGCTCGCCGTGTCGTCGCTGAGCTTCCTCGGTTTCGGTGCCGTCCCGCCCACTCCCGAGTGGGGCTCGCTCATCTCGGAGGGCCGCAACTATCTCGCCGCGGCGTGGTGGATGACGACCCTGCCGGGCCTGGTCATCGTGGCCGTCGTGCTGGCCGCCCACCGTATCGGTCACGCCATCGAGGACAGGAGCGCGAAATGACCCTGCTCGAGGTCCGCGACCTGCAGGTCGCCTACGGATCGGCGCGCGAACCGATGGTCGCGGTCGGCGGTGTCGATCTCACCGTGGCACGCGGCGAGGTGGTCGCGGTGGTCGGCGAATCGGGCTCGGGCAAGTCCACCACCGCCCAGGCGATCATCGGGCTGCTCGCCGGCACCGGACGTGTCACCGCGGGGTCGGTGACCTTCGACGGCACCCGGCTCGACGACCTGCCGGAGCGGGCCTTCGAGCGTCTCCGCGGTGCACGCATCGGGTTCGTTCCGCAGGACCCGACGACCTCACTCAATCCCGTCATCCGGGTCGGGGATCAGGTCGCCGAGGTGCTGCGCATCCACGGTCTCGCCGACCGGCGCACCGCGAGGATCGAAACACTGCGCATCCTCGAGGAGGCCGGGCTCGACGATCCGGAGTTGCGTGCACGGCAGTACCCGCAGGAGTTGTCGGGTGGGCAGCGCCAGCGCGTGCTCATCGGCATCGCTCTCGCGTGCCGCCCGGACCTCGTCATCGCCGACGAACCGACCAGCGCGCTCGACGTGACGGTGCAGCGCCGCATCCTCGACCACCTCGACGCGAGGATCGCCGACACCGGCGCGGCGGTTCTGCTCATCACCCACGACCTGGGGGTCGCGGCGGATCGTGCCGACCGCATCGTGGTGATGAAGGGCGGACGGGTCGTCGAAACCGGACCGGCAGCACAGGTACTCACCGACCCGCAACACGAGTACACGCGTTCGCTCATCGCCGCGGCACCGAGTCTCGCGGAGGCGCCCGCACGCCCCGCGCTGCGCGAAGCCGCCCCGATCCTCACGGTCTCGAACGTGTCGAAGACGTTCCGCATCGACCGCAAGTCCGCGCTGCACGCCGTGCGCGACGTGTCGTTCGAGGTACCGCGCGGCGGCACGCTGTCGCTGGTCGGCGAATCGGGTTCCGGCAAGTCCACGGTCTCGCGTATCGCGATCCGGCTCGAGACCCCCACCGCGGGACACGTTCGGTTCGACGGCGACGACATCACCGGTCTGCACGGGAATGCACTGCGGGCGCTGCGTCGTCGCGTGCAGATCGTGCACCAGAACCCGTACGCGTCGCTCGATCCGAAACTCCGGATCCGCGACATCGTCGCCGAACCGCTCGACGCATTCGGCATCGGCACACGGACCGAACGTGCCGAACACGTCGCACGCCTCCTCGATCAGGTGGCGCTGCCGACGGCTCACCTGGACCGCAAACCCGCCGAACTGTCGGGTGGGCAACGGCAGCGTGTCGCCATCGCCCGGGCGCTCGCGCTGCAACCCGACCTGCTCGTGCTCGACGAGCCGGTCTCGGCGCTCGACGTGTCGGTCCAGGCACAGGTTCTCGAGCTGCTCACCTCGTTGCAGACCGAACTCGGGCTCAGTTACCTGTTCATCTCGCACGACCTCGCCGTCGTCCGGCAGATCAGCGACACCGTCGCTGTGATGCGCGCCGGCCGGGTCGTCGAATACGGCTCCACCGCAGAAATTTTCGACAACCCACGGCACGAGTACACGCAGACGTTGCTCAAGGCCATCCCCGGGAAGGTCCATCATGTCCGATAGTTCAGAGTTGTTGCTGGCCGTCGAATTCGCCGGCACCGGCATCCACCCGTCGTCGTGGCGCCGCGACGATTCACGCGCCGAGGAACTGTTCACCCCCCGCTACTGGACCGGCCTCGTCGGGGCCGCCGACCGCGCCGGCGTGGACTTCGCGTTCTTCCCCGACACCTTCGGCGTCACCACGGATGCGTCCACCGTGCGGGGTCGCCTCGAAGCGGTGGGGCTCGCTGCGCGTCTCACAGCGGCCACCACCCGGATCGGGCTCGTCCCCACCGCGACCGTCACCCACACCGAGCCGTTCCACGTGGCCAAGGCGATCCAGGCGATCGACCACACCACGCTCGGCCGCGCGGGCTGGGAGGTCGCGGTGACGCCGGGGGCCGACCCGGTCGCGTTGTTCGGGCGCGCGGACGAGCAGGACACCGCGTCGCTGTGGGCCGAGGCGCACGAGGCCGCCGAGGTCGCGGCCAGGTTGTGGGACAGCTGGGAGGACGACGCCGAGATCCGTGACGTCGCCACCGGCCGCTTCATCGACCGCGACAAGGTTCACTACATCGATTTCGTCGGCGAGTACTTCTCCGTCAAGGGATCGTCCATCGTGCCGAGGTCTCCGCAGGGGCAACCGCTGGTCGCGGTGACGGTCACCGGCGGAGAGTCGTTCGAATTCGCGGCGCGGCGAGCCGATCTCGTGCGCATTCGGGCAACAGATGCCGAGGCTGCGGCCGATCTCGCCGCGCGCATCCGGGCCGCCGCAGGGGACCGCTCGGTGTTCGTCCTGCTCGACGTGGACCTGCTGCTCGCCGCCACCGAGGCCGAAGCGGTCGCCGGCCTCGCGCAACTCGAAGCGTGGGCCGGAGCGCCGTACGTCTCCGACACGATCGTCCACGTGGGCACCGACGCAGGGGCCGTCGAGGTCCTCGGAGACATACGGGGCGTGGACGGAGTGACACTGCGACCGCTTGCTCTCCCGTCCACCCTGCCCCGGCTCGTCGAGAACGTCCTGCCCGTCATCCGACCCGTGGTCGCGCCGGCAACGGGAACCCTCCGCGACCGGCTCGGTCTGCCCCGCCCCGCCAACCGTTTCGCTTCCGCTCACTGAAGGATCGATCACCTTGTCACGCACTATCGTCCGCAAGCAGATCCATCTCGCCGCACACTTCCCGGGGGTCAACAACACCACCGTCTGGGCCGATCCGGATTCGAAGAGCCAGATCGACTTCTCGTCGTTCCTGCACCTTGCGCGCACCGCCGAGCGCGGCAAGTTCGACTTCTTCTTCCTCGCCGAGGGACTGCGGCTGCGCGAGCACCGCGGTCGCATCCACGACCTCGACGTCGTCGGCCGCCCCGACACGCTCACCGTGCTCGAAGCACTCGCGGGCGCGACCACGCATCTCGGCCTCGCCGGTACCATCAACACCACCTTCAACGAGCCGTACGAAGTGGCCAAGCAGTTCGCCACCCTCGATCACCTGTCCGAGGGCCGCGCCGCGTGGAATCTCGTGACCTCGTCCGACGCGTTCACCGGCGAGAACTTCCGCCGGGGTGGCTTCCTCGACCATTCGCAGCGGTACGTGCGTGCCCACGAGGTCGTCGACGTCGCCCGGAGCTTGTGGGACGGCTGGCGACCCGGCGCTCCCGTCGTCGACCGCGCGAACGGCATCTTCGCGGCCGACACCGACATCGCCCCGTTCGACCTGCACACCACCCAGTTCGACATCACCGGGCGTTTCGAGGTGCCGCGCAGCCCGCAGGGCTATCCCGTGTTGCTGCAGGCCGGTGACTCGGACGAGGGTCGCGAGTTCGGTGCCGCGAAGGCCGACGCGATCTTCAGCCGGCACGGGACGCTCGAGGAGGGCCGCGCGTTCTACACCGACGTCAAGAGCCGGCTCGCGAAGTACGGGCGCAGCTACGACGATCTGAAGATCCTGCCCGCGGCCGCATTCGTCCTCGGCGACAGCGCCGCGGACGCCGAGGAGCGTGCCCGGCACATCCGGCTGCAGCAGGTCGGCCCGCAGACCGCGATTGCGTTTCTCGAACAGGTGTGGGGCCGCGACCTCTCCGGCTACGACCCGGACGGTCCGCTGCCGGACGTCGACCCGGAGGACAACGTGAACATCACGCGCGGTCGCGTGCGGCACGCGAAGGACCCGCGTGCGGTCGCGCAGGAGTGGCGGGCGAAGGCCGAAGCCGAGAATCTCAGCATCCGTGAACTCATCATCGAGGTCACCGCCCGTCAGCAGTTCGTCGGGACCGCCGAGCAGATCGCCGCCGAGATCGACCACTACGTGCAGACCGACGCGAGCGACGGTTTCATCCTGGTTCCGCATCTGACCCCCGGCGGACTCGACGAATTCGTCGACAGCGTTGTTCCGCTGCTGCAGGAACGCGGCAGCTTCCGCACCGAGTACGACGGCACCACCCTGCGCGGCCATCTCGGGCTGCGCCACCCGCACGAGACGAACGAAGGGATCCGAGCATCGTGACCGCAACACTCGACCACACCCGATTCGCCGAGGACTGGCAGCAGTGGCACGCCGCGCGCAACGACGCGCTGCGGCAGCCGCTGGGCTGGCTCAGCCTCACCGCGCTGCACTGGCTCGACGAGAACCCCACCGAATTCGACGAGGCACCGGGCAGTTGGCACGTCGACGGAGACACCGTCGTGCACGTGGCGGGAAGCCAGGTGGTCACCTACGCGCCGGTCGAGGGTGCCGCCGGTCTCGAAGTTCGGTTCGAGCGCGGATACGTCGAGATCATCCGCCGCACCGGACGTTTCGCGATCCGTGTCCATGACCGGAATGCTCCCGCGCTCGTCGCCTTCACGGAAGTGCCGGTGTACGAACCGGATACGAAGTGGGTGCTGACCGGACGTTTCGAAGCGTTCGACGAGTCCCGCACCGTCACCACCGGTGCCGTCGTCGACGGTCTCGAACATCATCACAGCGCAGCCGGACTCGTCCGGTTCGGCCACGACGGTGGCGAACACACGCTCGTCGCGTTCGGTGAGGTGGGCGGACCGCTGCGGGTGCTGTTCACCGACGCCACCAGCGGGGTCACCACATACCCGGCCGCGCGGAAGCTCGACCTCGGTGTTCCGGACGAGAACAACGCCGTCACAATCGATTTCACACGAGCCGAGAATCTGCCCTGCGCCTTCACCGACGCCGCGACCTGCCCGATCGCGCCCGCCGAGAACCGTCTGCCGTTCGCCGTCGAAGCAGGCGAACGCAATCCGCGCACACCGCAGAATCGGGAGTGACCATGGCAGTGACGAATCCGGTCCCGCTGTCCGTGCTGGACCTGTCGCCGGTCAGCGAGGGGTCGACCGTGCCGCAGGCACTGCGCAACACCGTCGACCTCGCGCGGAAGGCCGAGACGTGGGGTTACCGGCGTTACTGGGTCGCCGAGCACCACTTCGTCGCGGTGGCCTCGTCGTCCCCGGCGGTGCTGATCGGCGCGATCGCCGCGGCCACCAGCACCATCCGGGTCGGTGCTGCGGCGGTGCAGCTCGGTCACAACACCGCCGCGGGTGTCGTCGAAGCGTTCGGCACACTCGACGCATTCCATCCGGGTCGGATCGATCTCGGTCTCGGCCGTTCGGGGCAGCGCCGCGTCGAAGCGCTGAAGGCCGCCGCGTCCGGGGCGGAGCCGCCGGCTCCGCGCGCCACCGAGATCCGGGACGGACTCGTGATCCCGCCGCCGTTCCCGACCGGTCGGATCCTCGCCTCACCGCGTCTCACGGCCTCCTTCGCGGCGCTCCAGCAGCCTGGCGCGCAGTCGCCGGACTTCGACGGGCAGGTCGACGACATCCTCGCGTTGCTCGACGGCACGTACCGCACCGCCGACGGAGTCGAGCTGCACGCCCACCCGGGGGAGAACGCGGACGTGGAGGTGTGGGTGTTCGGGTCGAGCGCGGGCCCGTCCGCCGCCCTGGCGGGCCGGCTCGGCCTGCCGTTCGGAGCGAACTACCACGTCGCACCGTCCAGCACCGTCGAGGCCGTCGAGGCGTACCGAGCGGCGTTCCGCCCGTCGCGGTTTCTCGCCGAACCGTATGTCGTGGTCTCCGCGGACGCCGTCGTCGCCGACGACGACGCGACCGCCCGCGATCTCGCGGCGACGTACGGGCACTGGGCCCACAGCATTCGCTCGGGCCGCGGCGCCGAGCCCTACCAGGACCCGGCGACCGCGGATCCCCTCACCGCCGAGGAACGGGAACTCGTCGACGACCGTCTCGCCACCCAGTTCGTGGGTTCCCCGGGCACCGTCGCGGAACGGCTCGACACGCTGCGCCGGGTCACCGGTGCCGACGAGCTGGTCGTCACGTCGGTGACGCACCGGCACGAGGACCGGCTGCGGTCGTACGAACTGCTCGCGCGGGAATGGGGGCTCGCGGGGCTGCGCGCCGCCTGACCGTGTCCGGGGCCGAATGCCGCAGCGGTTCGGTTAGGCTGACCTGCTGTGACATTCGGCCACCCCGGCGGGGCACAGGACCAGGACCTTCCGGAGTGGGCCCGCGCTCTCGGGCTCGCCCCGCATCCCGAGGGCGGCTGGTACCGGGAGACCTGGCGCAGCGACCTCGAGCTTCCTGTCGCGGCGCTGCCCGGATATCCCGCGTCGCGCAGCGCCGGCACCGCGATCCTGTTCCTGCTCATGCCCGGGCAGCAGTCCGCCTGGCACACGGTGCGTGGCGCCGAACTGTGGCTGTATCACAGGGGCAGCCCGGTGCTGCTCGAGATCGCCGGGCCGGGAAAGGAACCCGGTCAGATCACCGAGTACCGCGTCGGTCCCGACTTCGCCGCCGGTGACCGGCCGCAGGTCGTGGTGCCGCCGGGCCATTGGCAGCGGGCACGGCCCGCCGGCAGCGAACCGAGTCTGGTCGGGTGCGTCGTCGTCCCCGGATTCGACTTCGACGACTTCACTCTCCCCGGCCGGTGAGCCGATACGTGCATTTCGCCGGATACGAGACTTTGATGTGGGTATGACTGTCGACAGAAGTGCGGATCCGGTGCGTCTCGCCGTGGGCGCCGGGGCGGAGCTGGCCGGTGCGGTCGGGAAGGTGATGGGCCTGAGCATCGGTCTCGCCCGTCGCCTGCCCGGGGTCGCGCCGGTCCTGGACAATCTCGAGGCGCGCGGCGAGGACACGCTGCGTGCGGCCGACGCCGCCCTCGACCGGATCCTGCGCGTGACCGTGCGCAAGATCGTCCAGGCGGCACTGCTCGAGGTGGACATCACCGCCGTGGTCCGTGACCACGTGGACCTCGACGCGGTCGCAGAGGGCATCGACGTCGGCAAGATCGTCGACAGGGTCGACCTCGACGGAATCGTCGGCAGGGTCGACATCGACGGGATTGCCGAGCGGGTCGATATCGATCGGATCCTCGACCGGGTGGACATCGACGGGATCGCGGCGCGGGTGGACATCGACCGGATCATCGGCCGGGTCGACATCGACGGGATCGCCGCGCGTCTGGATCTGACGCCGATCCTGGACCGTGTGGACGTGGACGCGATCGCGGCACGTGTGGACGTGGATGCGGTGATCCGCCGCATCGATCTGATCGGTCTGGCCGACACCGTCATCGACGGAGTCGACCTGCCCTCGATCATCCGGGAATCCACCGGGACGATGTCCACCGAGGCCGTCCAGGGGGTGCGCAGCCAGGGCATGCGTGCCGACGACGCGGTCTCCGGGCTCGTCGGCCGCATGTTCGGGCGGCGCCCCGAGAATCACGGACCGGAGGGGCAAGCGTGAGCGAGCACCGGCCCGCCGGCATCGTCACGCGCGGACTCGCGGCCCTCCTCGATCTCGGCATCGTGCTCGCAGGCATGGGCGGCCTGTACCTGTCGTGGGCGCTGATGCGACTGCTGTTCTCCCCGCAGCAGTTCGCGTTTCCCGACGTCGAGGTCGTCATGTCGGTGACGACCTTCAGTGCACTGTCGGTGCTGTATCTCGCGGCGTGCTGGGCGACGACCGGCCGCACCGTCGGCGCCGTCGTGATGGGCCTGCGGGTCGTGGGGCGCGACGACCGGCTCGTGGGCTGGGTCCGCGCGGTGGTGCGAGCCGGGTTCTGCGTCGTGTTCCCGGTCGGGCTGATCGTGGTCGCCGTCGATCGGCGACGACGGTCCCTGCAGGACATCGTGCTGCGGACCGTGGTCGTCTACGACTGGCAGCCCGATCCTCACCTCGCCGAGCCGCACCCCGGACGGTGAACTCTCCACCGGCACGTCGGTCCGGTCATACTCGAAGCAGATTGAGATCGAAGACATATAGGAGAACTCGGTGGCACAGGGCTTGAAGTTGGGATACAAGGCGTCCGCGGAGCAGTTCGGACCGCGCGAGCTGGTGGAGCTGGCCGTGCTCGCCGAGGAGCACGGCATGGATTCGGCGACGGTGTCGGATCACTTCCAGCCGTGGCGGCACAACGGCGGGCACGCGCCGTTCTCGCTGTCCTGGATGACGGCCGTCGGGGAGCGCACGCAGCGCCTGCAGCTCGGTACCTCCGTGCTGACCCCCACCTTCCGATACAACCCGGCGGTGATCGCGCAGGCGTTCGCGACGATGGGCTGCCTGTACCCGGGGCGCGTCATGCTCGGTGTCGGTACCGGTGAGGCGCTCAACGAGATCGCCACCGGATACCAGGGCGAATGGCCGGATTTCAAGGAACGGTTCGCGCGGCTGCGCGAGTCGGTGCGGCTGATGCGCGCCCTGTGGACCGGCGACCGCGTCGACTTCGACGGTGAGTACTACACGACGAAGGGCGCCTCGATCTACGACGTGCCCGAGGGCGGTATCCCCGTGTACATCGCCGCGGGCGGGCCGGTCGTCGCACGCTACGCGGGCCGCGCCGGCGACGGATTCATCTGCACCTCCGGCAAGGGCATGGAGCTGTACAACGACAAGCTGCTGCCGGCCGTCGCGGAGGGTGCCGAGAAGGCGGAGCGGGACGTCGCGGAGATCGACAAGATGATCGAGATCAAGATCTCCTACGACACCGATCCGGAGCTCGCCCTCGAGAACACCCGATTCTGGGCGCCGCTGTCGCTGACCCCGGAACAGAAGCACTCGATCGAGGACCCCATCGAGATGGAGGCGGCCGCCGACGCGCTGCCCATCGAACAGGTCGCGAAGCGCTGGATCGTGGCGTCGGATCCCGACGCGGCGGTCGAGCAGGTCAAGGCGTACGTCGATGCGGGCCTGAACCATCTGGTGTTCCACGCTCCCGGGCACGACCAGAAGCGATTCCTCGAACTGTTCGAACGCGATCTTGCCCCGCGTCTGCGCGCGCTGGCCTGAATTCGCGACTCCGGGGTGCGGGGCGACTCAGGTACGGGCCGTCCCGCACCGCACTAGGGTGGCATCCATGAGCGCCGCTGCGGGATCCGTGTCGAGCATCTACATCGCGTCGCCCGAAGGCGACACCGGGAAATCAACGGTGGCGCTCGGCATCCTGCAGATGCTGTGCGCATCCGCCGCCCGCGTCGGCGTGTTCCGGCCCATCGCGCGCTCGGACGCCGATCGCGACTACATCCTCGAGCTGCTGCTCGAGCGCATCACCGTCGACCTCGACTACGCCGACTGCATCGGCGTCACCTACGACGAGGTGCACGCGGACCCCGATGCGGCACTGAGCGAGATCGTCTCCCGGTACCACGCCGTCGCGGACCGGTGCGACGCCGTCGTGGTCGTCGGCAGCGACTACACCGAGATCGCGAATCCCAGCGAACTCTCGTACAACGCACGGATCGCGGCGAACCTCGACGCGCCGGTCCTGCTCGCGCTGCGCGGGTCGCGACGAACACCGTCCGAGATCGCGCAGCTCGCGGCGGTCTCGTCCGCCGAACTCGCTGCTCACCACGCACACCTGACCGGGATCGTCGTCAATCGCTGCAACCCGGCCGAACTCGACGCCGTCGCCGCACATTTCGCCGGGCACCCCGTGCCGGTGTGGACGCTGCCGGAGGTTCCGATCCTGGTGGCGCCGACGATGGCGGAATTGCAGGCCGTCGTTCACGGCGACCTCTACAGCGGCGATCCCGAACTGCTGCACCGCGAAGCGCTGCGAGTCGTGGTGGGCGACATGACTGCCGAACACATCCTCGAACGTCTCACCGAGGGGTCGGCGGTCATCGTATCCGCCGACCGTTCGGACGTCCTGCTCGCACTTGTCAATGCCGATGCCGCAGAAGGGTTTCCGTCACTGTCGGGCATCATCCTCAACGGCGGGTTGCGCCCCCATCCCGCGATCGCGCAACTCGTCGCGGGTCTCGAGCCCGCCCTGCCCATCCTCACGACCGACCTCGGCACATTCGACACCGCCTCCGCCGCGGACCGGACCCGCGGTCGCATGGTGCACGGTGCCCAACGCAAGATCGACACCGCGGTCGCATTGATGGAACAGCACGTCGACGCACCGGCCATCCTGGACAGACTGCGTCTTCCGCATCCGACGGTGACGACCCCGCAGATGTTCGAATACCAGCTGATCGACCGGGCCCGCGCGCAACGCCGGCACATCGTGCTGCCCGAGGGCGACGACGACCGCATCCTCCGCGCCGCCGGACGGGTCCTGCAACGCCGCATCGCCGACATCACGCTGCTCGGTGACCAAACGCAGATCTGCCGGCGTGCCGCCGCACTCGGCGTGGACCTCGGAAAGGCGGAGATGATCGACCCTCGTACCTCCGAGCTCGCCGAGCGTTTCGCCGCCGTATACACCCGGCTGCGCGCGCACAAGGGAGTGAATCTCGACCGAGCCCGCGAGATCATGTGCGACATATCCTATTTCGGCACCATGATGGTCCACCTGGGGATCGCGGACGGCATGGTGTCGGGGGCCGCGCACACCACTGCGCACACCATCCGCCCGTCCTTCGAGATCATCCGGACCCGGCCCGGCGTCTCCACCGTGTCGAGCGTCTTCCTGATGTGCTTGTCCGATCGCGTGCTCGCATACGGCGACTGCGCGGTCGTGCCCGACCCGACCACCGAGCAGCTCGCCGACATCGCTATCTCCTCTGCGGAGACCGCGGCCCGTTTCGGCATCGAGCCGCGGATTGCGATGCTGTCGTACTCGACCGGCGACTCCGGGATCGGCGCCGACGTCGACAAGGTCCGCAGTGCCACCGCGCTGGTCCGGAAGCGACGGCCGGATCTGCCGGTCGAGGGCCCGATCCAATACGATGCCGCGATCGAGCCCGCGGTCGCGAACGCGAAACTCCCCGGCTCCGAAGTTGCCGGTCGCGCAACGGTGTTCATATTTCCCGATCTGAATACCGGCAACAACACGTACAAGGCGGTGCAACGCAGCGCCGGCGCGGTAGCCGTCGGCCCTGTGCTCCAGGGCTTGAACAAGCCGGTCAACGACCTCTCCCGGGGAGCGCTGGTGCAGGACATCGTCAACACGGTGGCGATCACCGCGATCCAGGCACAGGAGGTCTGAGCTCATGACTGCCCCCGACGGTGCGACCGCGGGAACCGTGCTGGTCTTGAACTGCGGTTCCTCGTCGATCAAGTTCCAGCTGATCCACCCGGATACGGCCGAATCGGTGGCGCACGGGCTGATCGAGCGGATCGGTGAGCCGGAGGGACGCATCGTCTTCCACCACACCACCGGAACCGAGGAGAGTCTCGGGCCGATCGCCGATCACCGGGCGGGACTTCGGGTCGTGCTGGACATGGTCGAAGGGCTCGGCCGGTCGCTGCACGAGGCCGGCATCGTCGCGGTGGGGCACCGGCTCGTGCACGGTGGCGGCCTGTTCTACGCACCGACGCTCATCGACGACGCGGTGGTGCACGCGGTCGCCGAGCTGTCCGCGCTCGCGCCCCTGCACAACCCGGCCAACGTCATCGGCATGGAAGTCGCTCGCGCGGTGCTGCCCGACATTCCGCACGTCGGCGTCTTCGACACCGCGTTCTTCCACGACCTGCCGGCCGCGGCGGCGACGTACGCGATCGATCGGGAGATCGCGGCCGCGCACGGCATCCGCCGGTACGGATTCCACGGCACCTCACACGAATACGTCTCGCGGCGGGCGGCGCAGTTCCTCGGCCGCGAATACTCCGATCTCGATCAGATCGTGTTCCACCTGGGGAACGGGGCATCCGCGGCGGCGATCGCGGGCGGCCACCCGATCGACACGTCGATGGGGTTGACACCCCTCGAGGGCCTGGCCATGGGAACCCGCTGCGGCGACGTCGACCCGGGTGTACTCATGCACCTGAAGCGCAGTGCCGGTATGGATGTCGAGGCGATCGACGACATGCTGAACCACAGCTCGGGACTCAAGGGGCTGTGCGGTGTCAACGACTTCCGGGCGTTGCACCGGCTGGTCGAGGAGGGGTCCGCGGACGCGAAACTCGCCTACGACGTGTACGTGCACCGGATCCGGAAGTACCTCGGCGCCTACATGATCGAGCTCGGCGGTGTCGATGTGATCGTCTTCACCGGAGGGGTAGGGGAGAACAACGCAGACGTGCGGTGGGATGCGCTCGCCGGGCTCGAACGGTTCGGCATCGCCGTCGACCGGGTCGCGAACAAGGCGCACGAGAGTGGGGAACGGTGTATCTCGACACCCGAGTCGGAGGTTCGGGTGCTGGTGATCCCCACCAACGAGGAACTGGCGATCGCCCGCGCCGCCGATGCGCTCGCGAAGAGCCTGTCCTGCTGATCGTCGTCGGGATTCGCCGAGCGGAACGATATCCGCGCGCGCTCGGGCACGCGCGGATATCCACTGGCCGAGCGGGTTCGGCCGATCGATCGTGCGGTCAGAGGAGGCTGCGGGGGCGGATCGCGTTGGCGAGGTCGACCAGGGTGTAGCGGTGCGTGCGCGCCGGTGCGCTGCGCGCGAGCGCCCGCAGTCCGGCTTCGGTGCCTCTCCGTAATCCCTTCTCGGTGAACGGGACCCCGAGGATCGGATCGAGGGACTTGCGGGAGGCGTGACCGGCGCGCACCCACTCGAGGGCGGTGCCGAGCACCAGTGTGCGCATCTGCAGCGCGCGACCCTCGTCGAGCGGCAGCGCCTCGACGCGGTGCGCGGCCTCGCGCAACTCGGCCTCGGTCACGTCATCGATCGGCCTGTCGTGCAACATGATCAGAATGCTCGTCATGCTGGCGACGCTGTGGTGCCGGGACGTTGCGGGGACCTGGTCGAGGGTTGCGACCGCGGCGGTCAGGTCGTGACGTTCGGCGAGCTGGCGGGCCAGCCCGAACGCGGCGCTGACGATGTTGTGGTCGGTGCGCCACACCGTCCGGTAGTAGTTCTCGCAGAACCGGCGCCACGCTCCCGGATCGTCGCTCTCCCAGTGCTGCAGAATGAGTTCGGCGGTCGCGGCCAACGCGATCTTCGGTGCGGTCTCGCCGGGCAGCGCCTCGAGCACCCGTTCGAACCGGTCGAATGCCGTCTGATATTCGTCGAGCAGTAGCGCGGCGATCCCGGCGTGCCAGTCGATCCGCCAGTCCATTCCCAGGTCGCGTTCGAGATTGCGCAGGAGCTCCTCGGCCTGTTCCCCGTGCCCGAGGTCCAGGTGGGCGCGGACCTCGGCCAACGTGATCTCGCGGGAGAACGAGACGTCGGCGGTGCCCACGACCCGTTCGAGCCCGTTGTCGCGGGCGTGCCGCAGTGCGTCGAGTGTCTGCTGGGGTTCGCTGTGCACGGCAGCGGCGAGCAGCGCGGCACTGGGATCGTCCGGTTCGAGCAGCGGAACCGGAAGAGCCGCAGCCACATCACGCGAGGCGATGGTCTTGTCGCGGGCGATACCGTCGACGAACACGTCGGTCTGTGCGACGGCCTCGTCGGTGCCGAAGGTCGTGCGCTGGCGGCTGAACCTCGCCGACAGACCGGGATGCTCGGTGCCCGTCTGCTGCGACAGAACTTCGCGCAGCACCCCGGTGAGCTGACCGGCCATCTCGTCGGCGGATCGGAAGCGCCTTTCCGGGTCGGTATCGGTGGCGCGCAACAACAATCGGTGGAACGAATCGTACTCGGCGAGTAGCGGCGCCTGCTCGGTCGTGGGCAGTCCGTCGGCGTAGCGACCCTTCTCCACCGGAAGATCCAGGGTCAGCGCCGCGAGTGTCCTGCCGACGGTGTAGATGTCGGTGGCCGGGGTCGGCCCGGTACGGACGATTTCCGGAGCTTGATAACCCGGCGTGCCGTACAGGAAGCCGTAGTCCTCGATGCCCGAGACTGCGCCGAGATCGATCAGCTTGGTCTGCTCGTCGGTGACCATGATGTTCTCGGGCTTGAGATCGTTGTAGACCAAACCGATCTCGTGCAGGTAACCGAGTGCGGGCAGGACCTCGAGCAGGTATGCGATGGCCTGGTCGACGGGCATCCGATCGGGTTTGGGGTAGGTGCCCAGGACATCACGCAGGGTGTGCCCGCCGACGTACTCCATGACGATGTAACCCGTCGGGGTGCCGTCCGGGCGCGGATGCTCGACGAAGTTGTAGATCCGGACGATGCTCGGATGCGAGACCTCCGCGAGGAACTGCCGTTCGGCGACCGCGACGGCCTGCGCCTCGGCGTCGCCGCCGTGCAGCAGTCCCTTCAGCACCACCCAGCGGTCGCTGACGTTGCGGTCGACGGCCAGGTAGATCCAGCCGAGTCCACCGTGCGCGAGGCATCCCTGCATCTCGTACTGTCCGGCGACGAGGTCGCCGGGAACCAGATTCGGGGTGAACTCGAACGGTGTTCCGCACGACGGGCAGCTGCCGGCGGGGGATCCGGGACCGGAGGGGGTGCTGCGCCCCACCGGTTTTCCGCACTTCCAGCAGAAGCGTTTGCCCTCGGCGACGTGCGGATCGCGCAGTACGACGCTCGCCGGGTCGAGCGGTGCCGGAACGGGAACGTCGACGAGTCCGGCGATCCGCCGGCGCAACAGGCCGCGGGGACGCGATCGGCGGCTCGAGGCCCGCTGCGACGGCACGCTCGGCTGGACGGCGGGACGCCGGGTCGACTCGCCGGGTTCCGCCGCGGCGGGGTGCGGGGTGCGCTGGGTCGCCGGTCCGCTGGGGGGTTCGGTGTGGGCCATCGAATCGTCCCTCAATCCACATACGTCGCGGTCGGCGGCGCCGGTGTCGGCCCGAGGACGGTGAGCCACCTGTCGTACAACTGCGCCCAGGTGCCGTCGCGGCGGATCCGCTCGAGGGTGCCGTTGACGAACCGCACGAGATCGTCGTTGCCCCGCGTGATGCCGATACCGTACGGCTCCACACCCATGGTGTCCCCGACCAGCTTGAGATACGGGTCCTGGGATGCGAGGCCCGCGAGAATGGTGTCGTCGGTGCTCACCGCGTCGACCTGACCCTGCTGCAGGACGACGAGACAGTCCGCCCACGCCGGCACGGTCAGGATCGACGCCGACGGCTGCACCTGCTGCATGCGGGTCAGGGACGTGGTACCGCGCACGATGCACACGCGCCGGCCCGCGAGATCGGCGGCGTTCCGGATGCCCGAGCCCTTGACCACCAGGACCCGCTGCCGGGCCAGGAAGTAGGTCGACGAGAACGCGACGTGTTCCCGCCGGGCGCACGTGATCGACATGGTCTTGGCGACGATGTCGACGGTGGAATCCTGCAGGGCCTGCTCGCGGTCGGCGGAGTTGAGGATCCGGAAGTCGATCAGCTCGGGGTCGCCGAGCAGGTCGCGGGCGATCTCCCGGGCGATGTCGACGTCGAAACCGGTGATGCGGCCGGTCGCCGGATCCCGGAAGCTCATCAGATTGCTGCCGGTGTCGAGACCCACCACCAGCCGGCCGCGGGCGCGGATCGCGTCGAGGGTCGGTCCGGTGGTCGCGCCGTCGGGACGCAGGCTCGCCGTCGGATCGCCGCAGTCGGGCAACGCCGGTTCCGTGGTGGGGGACGGGGCCAGGGCCGCGCGTTCGGGAAGCGGCACCTCGCTGTAGGTGGACTCGGGCCGGGGCAGCGGCGACACCGGCGTCGACGCGCAGCCGGCGACGAGGGCGCCGCACAGCAGCGCAGCGGCCAGCGCCGCGCGGTTCCTCACCGGTACTCCCGAAGCCGGGGCCACAATCCGATGGTGACACCGATCAACGACACCAGGGTGAGGGCGATCGCAGCCGGTGCCAGCGCGGACAGAAGCTGCGAGGCGCGGGCCTCGTTGGAACGCAGCTCGGAGCGGGCTGTCTCGATACCTTCGGTCAGGGCCAGGTCGAGGGCGGCGAACTGTGCCGCCGACCCGTTCGGTCCCGGACCGACCGCCAGCACCGCGGCTGCGCCGTAGTCGCCGCGCGACAGGGCGGCGTGCGTGCGTTCGTGCGATGTCACCCATTCGTTGCGGGCGGTGATCGCACGGGACACCGCATCGCCGATGACCGGGTCACCGCCCGAATGGACGCGTAGCAGATCGCCGAGACGAGCCATCGACTGCTCGAACACCGCCTCGTACTCGCCGGTGCTGTCGCGCCGAGCCAGCAGCAGCGTCTCCGCGGTACGGGACTGCTGGGCGAGGATGCGACCCGCGGCCACCGTGCCGAGCGGCTCGGCGCCGTGACGGATGGCGCGTTGCGTCGCGGTGGACGACACCAACCCCGCCACGAGCAGCCACACCAGCAGCAGGCCGGTCGAGGCGATCGCCAGGATCAACCCGGGATTGAGGGCACGCCGGCTGATGCGGGAGACGATCAGGTGGATCCCGCCGAGCGCCGCGACCGCCGCGACGAGCAACCCGATCGCGAACCACGGCGGCCGGACCGCGTCGTGCTGGGTGTCGGTGACGGCTCGGACACCCCGGATGTGCAGTTCCTGCGCCATCGGCAACAGCGACGTCTGCATGAGATGCGACGCTTCGCCCAGGTACGCGGTGCCCACCGGATTACCGATCCGATTGTTGGCGCGTGCCGTCTCGATCAGACCCGTGTACACGGTCAGCCGTCCGGAGATCCCGGACAGCAGGCGGGAACTGTCCTGGTCGTCGCCGGTGCCGCCGGCCGCCGCGACCAGTTGAGCGGACGCCTCCGCCACGGCCCTCTCGTACCGGTCGCGGACGGCCTCAGGTTCGATGCCCCCCGAGATGAACCCGGTGACGGCCGCCGCGTCGGCGACGGACAGAGCGCTGTAGAGGTTCTGCGCGGAGTCGGCGAGAGGTTCGGTCGTCGCGAGCAGAGCGTCGTGCGTGGCCTTGCGGCTGCTCACCGTCTGGGCCGCGACCAACCCCGACAGCAACAGCAGGATCGAAACGATCACGCCGAGCGCGATGAGCTTGGAAGGGGTCGAGCGCAGGACGGCACCGAGGTCCTCGGACACCTCGCGGCCGCTCGTCCGTTCCCGATCGAAGGCCGGTGCGGACCGCGATTCGGCGGTGCGGTGCTCGCCGGGGTCGATCGTGGGGTGCAGACGCGGGTCCACCAATCGCCCCTTTCGGTGTTGCACTGTCCTTGGCGAGCATATAAGCAGTACGGACAGGAATGCGCCGCGCGAACGCGCTCGGGACAGGGGCTCGACAGGCCGCGGCGGCTGGGAGGACGGACACGATGCGCGGTGACGGTGACGGATGGGCCGTCGGCCCCGACGGCGACCGCCGGTGGGGCAAGCACGGTGCGGCCGGGCTGTTGCTGCGTGCGCCCCTGCCCGACGGTCAGCCCGCGGTGCTGCTGCAGCACCGTGCCGCGTGGAGTCACCAGGGCGGGACCTGGGCGCTGCCCGGCGGCGCCCGCGACAGTCACGAGAGCACCGTCGACGCCGCGGTCCGGGAAGCACAAGAGGAAACGGGCATCGATGTGGACGCGGTCGCGGTCCGGACCGAGCGCGTCACCGCCGGCGTCACCGGCGGCTGGACCTACACGACGGTCGTCGCCGACGCCGGGATCCCGCTGGCGACGACACCGAACGGGGAGAGCACCGAACTGCGGTGGGTGCCGGAGGTCGAGGTCGAAGCGATGGCGTTGCATGCGGGTTTCGCCGCGTCCTGGCCGACGCTGCGCACCCGCGTGGTGCGGGTCCTGCTCGACACCGCGAACGTGCTCGGCTCGCGGCCGACCGGATGGTGGCGCGACCGTCCCGGAGCGACCGGCGTGCTGCTGGGCGAACTGGCGGCGGTGCTGCCGCGCACCCTCGAACTGCCCGACGGCGGGTTCGGCTGGGTGACGCGGATCGAGGCGGTGCTCGAAGGCCAGGCCCGGCATGCGACCGTCGACGACGCCCGCATCCCGGTACACGCCGCCGCAGGCAGCGGGGACGACGAACTGGCACGACTCGCCGGGACCACCGCCACCCTCGAGTCGGAGGTGACGGTGGTGGTGACCGCGGACCGTGGGCTGCGGCAGCGCCTACCCCATTCGGTGGTCACCCTGTCGCCGTCGACGGTCCTCGGCTGGCTGTAGACCCGCTCACGCGGGCTGGCACAGGCCGGGCCCGCTCATACCGGCAGCGCTATACCGGCAGCGCAGCCTTCAGGGCCGCGGCCGCAGCCCGCGGATCGGCGGCCTTCGTGATCGCGCGCACCACCGCAACCCGGGTGGCACCGGCGGCAATCACCTCGGGCAACCGCTCGGCGTCGATCCCGCCGATCGCGAACCACGGGCGCGTCGGGTGGGACTGCGCGACCTCCCGGATCACATCCAGTCCGGCCGCGCTGCGTCCCGGCTTGGTGGGGGTATCCCACACCGGACCGGACGCGAAGTAGTCGACGCCGTCCTCGATCTCGGCAAGTGCCGCCTGCCCGCGGCTGCCCGTGGACCGGCCGATGACGATGTCCGGGCCCAGGATCTTGCGGGCATGCGCGACCGGCAGATCGCCCTGACCCAGATGCAGGATGTCCGCGCCCGCGGCCAGCGCGATGTCGGCGCGATCGTTGACGGCGAGCAACGCGCCGTGGCGTCGGCACGCGTCCGCGAGGATCTCCAGCGCGGCCAGTTCGTCGCGGGCCTCGAGACGCCCGAACTTCTTCTCGCCCGCCGAGTCCTTGTCGCGCAACTGAATGATGTCGACGCCACCGGCGAGGGCTTCCTCCGCGAATCGCGCCAGGTCGCCGGTGTCGCGCCGGGCATCGGTGCACAGGTACAGGTGCGCGTCCGCGAGTCGTTCCCGAGGGGAAGGGTGGTTGCCGAGATAGGAAGTCACAGTCCAGACGGTAGCCTCTGAGGGAGACATGACAACACGGGAGTCCCGGGGAACGCGGGGCTGAGAGGGGGCCTGCCGGCCCCGACCGTTATGACCTGACCCGGATCATGCCGGCGCAGGGAGTGAGGTGGACGCAAGGTGGGAACGGTAGCCGTCGTCGGTGGCGGTGTCATCGGATTGTCGATCGCATGGCGCGCGGCGTGTGCCGGCTGGACCGTGACGGTGCACGACCCGGCACCCGGGTCGGGTGCCTCGTGGGTCGCGGGCGGCATGCTCGCGCCGCTGTCGGAAGGCTGGCCCGGCGAGGAACACGTCCTGGAACTGGGGGCCGCGTCGCTCGGACGCTGGCCCGAGTTCGGGGACCGGCTGCAGCGCGCGACCGGCTGCGACCTGTTCACCTCCGACGGGTCGCTGACCGTCGCCCTGGACGCCGCCGACGCCGCGGACCTGCGCACCGTCGCCGAATGGGTGCAGGCGCAGGGGCACGAGATGCGGGTGCTCACACGCGCCGAGATCCGGGACCTCGAGCCGTCGCTCGGCCCGCGGATCCGGCTCGGATTGCTCGCCCCGACAGAACTGGCCGTCGACAACCGGGTCCTCGTCGACGCGTTGCACCGCGCGTGCGTCGATACCGGGGTGCGGTTCGTCGCCGCGACGGTCGATTCGCTCGACGAACTGCGCGCGGACCGGGTGGTGCTGGCGGCGGGTTCGGCGTCGGCCCGGGTGTGGCCGGGACTTCCGGTGCGACCGGTCAAAGGCGAGATCCTGCGGTTGCGGGCGCGGCCCGGTGCCACCCCCGCACCGAACCGCACCATCCGCGGCAGCGTGCACGGCCGGCCCGCCTATCTGGTGCCGCGCGGCGACGGTCTCGTGGTCGGCGCCACCCAGTACGAGGCGGACGACACGCAGGTGACGGTCGCCGGGGTGCGCGACCTGATCGCGGACGCCGAAGCGCTGCTGCCCGCGATCGGCGAGTACGAGCTGTACGAGGCGACGGCGGGGCTGCGGCCGATGAGCCCGGACAACCTGCCGCTGATCGGGCGGCTGTCCGAGCGGGTCGTCGCCGCGACCGGGCACGGACGCAACGGGGTCCTGTTCACCCCGATCACCGCGGACGCCGTGCTCGCCGAACTCGCCGACGATCCGCTCCCCGAAGCGAAAAATGCCGATCCGCAACGATTTTCGAAGGAAGGACTGTGATGACGAACCCGATCTCGGTGGGTATCACCGTCAACGGTGAGGACCACTACTTCGCGGAGGCGCCGACGGTCACCGAACTGCTGGCGCAGCTGGGATTACCGGAGAAGGGCATCGCGATCGCCGTCGACGGCGCGGTGTTCCCGCGGGGACGTTGGTCCGAGCCGGTCGGAAAGGGCTGGCAGATCGAGATTCTCACGGCGGTCCAAGGTGGCTGACCTCCGCGATCCGGCACACGACCTGCCGCAGCTGACCATCGCCGGGCGCACCTTCGCGTCGCGGCTGATCACCGGCACCGGTGGCGCCGCGAATCTCGCGGTGCTCGAGGAAGCGCTCGTCGCGTCCGGCACCGAACTGACCACCGTCGCGATGCGGCGCGTCGACGCGGCCTCCGGAACCGGGGTGCTCGACCTGCTGCGCCGCCTCGGCATCACCCCGCTGCCGAACACCGCGGGCTGCCGCGGCGCGAAGGAGGCGGTGCTCACCGCGCAGCTGGGCCGCGAGGCGCTCGAAACGGACTGGGTCAAGCTCGAGGTCATCGCCGACGAACGCACGCTGCTGCCCGACGCCATCGAATTGGTTTCCGCCGCAGAACAACTCGTCGACGACGGGTTCGTGGTCCTGCCGTACACGACGGACGATCCGGTCCTGGCGAAGCGGCTCGAGGACGTCGGATGCGCGGCGGTGATGCCGCTCGGGTCGCCGATCGGCACCGGCCTGGGCATCGCCAATCCGCACCACATCGAGATGATCGTCGAAGCCGCCGGTGTCCCGGTGGTGCTCGACGCGGGCATCGGCACCGCGTCCGACGCGGCGCTCGCGATGGAACTGGGATGCGACGCGGTCCTGCTCGCGACCGCGGTGACCCGGGCGAAGGATCCGGCGCTGATGGCGTCCGCGATGCGGCACGCTGTCGACGCGGGCTTCCGGGCGCGGCACGCCGGCCGGATCCCGAAGCGGTTCTGGGCGCAGGCGTCGTCCCCGCTCGAACCGTAGGTCCGGCGAGCCCCCTGCACAATCCGGATGGATCGGGCAGGGTAGGGGTCATGATCGAAGTGACGGGACTGACCAAGACCTTCGGGTCGACGACGGCCGTGGACGACGTGACGTTCACGGTCCGGCCCGGCATCGTCACCGGATTCCTCGGTCCGAACGGCGCCGGGAAGTCCACGACGATGCGGATGATCCTCGGCCTCGACCGCCCCACGGCGGGCACCGCCCTGGTCGCCGGGAAGCCCTACCGGGAGCTGCGGCGGCCGCTGCGTACCGTCGGCGCGCTGCTCGACGCGAAGTGGGTGCATCCGAACCGGTCGGCCCGCGCGCACCTGCGGTGGATGGCGGCGTCGAACGGGCTGCCCGCGTCGCGGGTCGAGGAGGTCCTGCGCCAGGTGGGCCTGACCGAGGTCGCGAACAAACGCGCGGGTGGTTTCTCGCTCGGCATGTCGCAGCGCCTCGGTCTGGCCGGTGCGCTGCTCGGCGACCCGCAGGTGCTGTTGTTCGACGAGCCGGTCAACGGCCTCGATCCCGAAGGCATCGTGTGGATCAGGCGGTTCATGCAGGCGCTCGCCGCGGAGGGCCGCACGGTGCTGGTGTCGAGTCACCTGTTGTCGGAGATGGCGCAGACCGCCGATCACCTGCTGGTGATCGGGCGGGGCCGGCTCATCGCCGACACCTCCGTCGACGCCTTCGTCGCACAGGCATCCGAAGCGGCGGTACGGGTGCGCAGCCCCCAGCTCGACACACTGCGGGCCGCGCTGGCCGAGCGCGGTCACACCGTCCGCGACGACGACGGTGCGCTCGTGGTCGCCGGGGTGACCACGGCGGAGGTCGGAGAGCTGGCGGCCGCCCGGTCGGTGGTGCTCCACGAACTGGCCGGGCAGCACGCGTCGCTGGAAGAAGCATTCATGAAGATGACCGGTGGCGACGTGCAGTTCCACGGCACCGGCGCCGACTCCGTGATGAAGGGTGGCCTGTGATGAGCGTGGCGATCGACACGATGCGCGCCGAACGCATCAAGCTGACATCGGTGCAGTCACCGTGGTGGTGCACCGCGGTGATCGTCGCGCTCGGGCTGGGGCTCGCCGCCATCCTCGGTGTGGCCGCGAAGGCGTCGATGTCCGCGGACGACGAAACGGTCCGGTTCTATCCCACCGTCGACGTCGCCGTCAGCGGGGTGACCGGCTTCGGTGTGCTGGTGCTGATGATCCTCGCCGCGCTGTCGGTGACCAGCGAATATCGATTCGGCGTGATCCGCTCCACGTTCCAGGCACTGCCGAACCGCAGTGTCGTGCTCGTCGTGAAGGCGCTGTTCATCGGCGTGCTCGGGGCGATCCTGTCCGGTGTGCTCGCGCTGTCCGCGTTCTATCTGACCAAGGCGCTCGCCGGGCCGGAGGCCGGACGCGACCTGGTTCTCGAGGGTTCGGCGGGACGGACGATCTACGGCACCGCGCTGTTCGCGCTGCTGGCGTCGATCCTGGCGGTCGGGGTCGGCGCCCTGCTGCGTCAGTCCGCCGGCACGATCGCGATCCTGCTGCTGTGGCCGATGCTCATCGAATCGCTGTTCGGGCTGTTCGGGTCGTTCGGCCGGAACGTGCAGCCGTTCCTGCCGTTCGCGAACATCAACTATTTCCTGGGCACCGACCAGGGCATCGATTTCCATTGGGGCCCGTGGGGTGCGTTCCTGTACTTCGCGGTGTTCGTGCTGGTGGTGTTCGGTGCCGCGGTGGCGGTGGTGAACCGTCGCGACGCCTGAACGATGCGGTTCACACTGAACACCCTGATCGCCGACGTACCCGCAGGACAGATCGAGCACGCGCAGGCCTTCTACCGGTCGAGAACGGCGGGCCGAGGCCCCGCGAACCCCGACGAACTGCGACAGGCGCGCGCGGCGAGGTCTGCACCGCCGGCCGCCGATCCACCGGCGCTCGAACTGGTTGCCGGTGCCGCTGGACGGTTCGTTCCGGTTCGGGTGTTCACCCCGGCGGACGATCTCGTACGGGGGGTCCACCTGGACATCCACGGCGGCGGCTTCTACATGGAGTCCGCTGCGCGAGGGGATCTCCGCAACCGTGAACTTGCGGACAGGATGAACGTCGCCGTCGTGAGCGTCGACTACAGGCTCGCCCCGGAGAATCCGTGGCCGGCTGCACCCGACGACTGCGAAACGGCGGCACTGTGGCTCGTCGAGTACGCCGAGACGCGATTCGGGACCACCCGGAGCACGATCGGCGGGAGTTCCGCCGGCGCAACACTTGCCTTGGTGACCCTGCTGCGGATGCGGGACCGTGGTGAGGCTGGGTTTGTGGGCGCGGCACTGCAATTCGGGACCTACGATCTCAGCGCGCAGACCCCGGCCGGGCGCCTGATCGCGGACGAATACTTCATCGAGGCGTACGCCGGTCACGTGGGCGACCGAACAGATCCCGATATCTCCCCGATCTTCGCGGACCTCCGGAACCTGCCTCCGACGTTGCTGATCGTCGGTGCCGAGGACGTGCTGCTGGAGGACAACCTGGCGATGGCCGGACGGCTGTCGGCCGCCGGGAACGACGTCGAGTGCCGGATCTATCCCGCGGCGCCGCACGGGTTCACGGGACATCCCACGGACCTGGCCGCGACTGCGCGACACGGCGTCGAATCGTGGTTGCTGGACCGGTTCTCCGGACGGTAGATGATCTCGGCCGCGGCGGTCGAATCGACTGCCGCGGCCGAGCGTCTCCCGAAGGCTGGGATCGGGACTACTGGGGTTTCGTCAGCGCCTCGATCGTCGTCGCGTACATCGTCGACTTGATGGCGCCGAGCGTGCCGGGGTCCTTCCCGGCCAGTGGTGCCACCACGCCGACCGCAGAGGTCAGCAGCGCGGGTTCCTCCGCCGTCGCGTCGACGATGCCGGCGGCGAGCGCGTCGGGTCCGCCGAACCGCCGTCCCGTGGTCATCGCCGCGGTCGCGGTGCGCGGGGTGGTCTTGGCCTGCACCAGCGCGGCCATGCCGGGCGTGAACGGGATGCGGATGTCGACCTCGGGCAGGCAGAAGAAGCCACGGTCGGTGCGCATCACCCGGAAGTCGTGGGCCAGCGCGAGCATCGCACCGGCCCCGAACGCGTGCCCGTTGATCGCCGCGACGGTCGGGACCGGCAGGGTGAGGACACGCGCGAACAATCCGTGCACGCGGTCGACGTACCACTGCGCCTTCTCGCCGTTCGCCGCGAGCCAGTCCAGGTCCAGTCCGTTGGAATAGAACTTTCCGCTCGCGACGGTCACCAGCGCGGTGGGCTCGCCGGATTCGATCTCGTCGAGCGCGGCATCGACGCTGTCGAGCCATCCGGGGGAGAAGCGGTTCTCGTCGTCACCGAGATTCAGGACGGTGACTGCGTCGTGGTGGGTCGTGGAGACGGTCATGCTGTGCCTTTCGGGGAGGAGTTCTCGGGGCCGAGTGCCAGCACCGCGCGGACCGCGGCGGCGAGTCGGCGGCGTGCGACAGGGTCGCGATATCTGTTGGTGTGCAACAGAAGTCCGGTGGGGAGGGAGACGATGCAGGAGTGCACGACGTCGACGGCGGCACCGTCGCGGCGATCCCACAGGGCCGTCGCCAGATCTGCCATCAGCTCGCCGAGTTCACGGTCGAGCCCGAACAGGTCGCGGGCGAGATCCTCGGGCAGCGACGACCCGAGCAGGTCGGTGCGACGCACGGTCAGTACCAGTCGCGCCGACGTCGGGTGGCGTTCGGCGAATACGGCGGGTGCGTCCGCGGCGGCAACGACCGCCTCGACCGCCGGGGCATCGGCGGCGCGGTCGGCCCGGGCCGCCTCGACGGCCTCGCGCTGGATCTCGAGGAATCGGCGTGCGGCGCGCAGCCATGCCTGTCCGACGACCCCGAGCCGCGACCCGAAGGCATGGTAGATCGCGCCGTTCGACATGCCGGTGGCGTCGGTGAGGCCCCGAAGTGTGACGGCCGCGGCACCGGATTCGGCGGCGATGCGTTCGGCGGCGTCGAGCAGTCCGTCGAGGTCGTAGGTGCGGGTGCGGGCCATGCCGCACACGATAACAGAGCGGTTGCTCTGTTATCGGTCTCGGTGTCGTCCCCCGGTTCGGACGGACCTGGCGGGTATCCTCGCCGGATGGGGCGGACCGTGATGAACGCGATGACACTGTCGGGAATCATGATCGCCGCCGCTGCGCTGGGGATCGCCGCCTGCTCGAACACCTCCGCGCCGCCCGCGCCGCTCGATGCGCCCGCCCTCGCCGACGCGGTCCAGCTCGACGCGGTCGTCGGGCACCTGCAGGAACTCGAACGCATCGCCACCGAGAACGGCGGCAACCGTGCGTTGGGGACCACCGGCTACGACGCGAGCGTCGACTACGTCGCCGGGAAACTTCGCGAAGCCGGGTTCGATGTGCGGACACCGGAATTCGACGTCACCTCGTTCGATGTCAACGATGCCTCGCTGACCGTCGACGGCGCACCCGTCGAGTTGAGAGTCCTCGGGATGTCGCCGTCCACGGGTCCGGACGGCATCACCGCACGCGTCGTGCGGGTCCCCGCCGACGACACCCCCGGCTGCGAGGTCACCGACTACGACGGCCTCGACGCCGCCGGGGCCATCGCCGTCGTCGACCGGGGTGTGTGCCCGTTCTCGGCCAAGCAGAAGGCCGCCGCCGAACGCGGCGCCGCGGCGCTGCTCGTCGTCAACAACGAACCCGGACCCCTCGCCGGCGGCACCCTCGGCGAGGACGGCGACGAGCTGATCCCCGCGGCCGGTGTCAGCGGCAACGACGGTGCCGCCCTCGCCGCGGCCGAAACCGCGACCCTGGTCGTCGACACCACCATCGAGGACATCCGCTCCCGGAACGTGATCGCGCAGACCGCAACCGGAGGCACCGACGACGTCGTCGTGGTCGGCGCGCACCTCGACAGCGTTCCCGAAGGGCCCGGCATCAACGACAACGGCAGCGGCGTCGCTGCGGTCCTCGAGACCGCGCTGCAACTCGGCTCCGGCCCGACGATCACCAACGCGGTGCGGTTCGCGTTCTGGGGCGCCGAGGAGACCGGCCTCGTCGGCTCGACCCGGTACGTCGAATCCCTGTCCGACGACGAGCGCGACTCGATCGCGCTGTATCTCAACTTCGACATGCTGGGTTCCCCGAACCCCGGATACCTCGTCTACGACGGCGACGATTCCGATGCGGTGGGTGCGGGTCCGGGCCCGGAAGGCTCGGCCGGCATCGAACAGACCTTCCGTTCGTTCTTCGAGTCCCGCGGCGTCGCCGCCGACGGCACGGACTTCGACGGACGGTCGGACTACGGCCCGTTCGTCGAGGCCGGCATCCCGGCCGGCGGTGTCTTCAGTGGGGCCGACGAACGTAAGTCCGCGGATCAGGCCGGCAAGTGGGGTGGCGAGGTCGACACCGCGTTCGACCCGAACTACCACTCGCCGCAGGACACCCTCGGCAACATCGACCGCGATGCGCTCGCGGTCACCGCCGCGTCGGTCGGCTACGGCGTCGGCACCTACGCGCAGTCGCTCGACGGAGTGCCGACCGGGGACGCGCGGGACCGGGAACGATCCGGAAACTGACCGGGATCAGGCCTGCAGCCGCCACAGCGGATTGACCGGCCCGTGCCCACCGCCCAGGTCGTACGCCCACTCGAGGCACCGGGTGACCCACTCCTTCGCGAACGCCACCGCATCCGGAACCGACCAGCCGTGCGCGAGCGCCGACGCGATCGCCGCGGCGAGGGTGTCGCCGCCGCCGTGGTCGTTGCCCGTGTCGATGCGCGGGCTCGTGAACTCCAGGAAGTGGTCACCGTCGAACAGCAGGTCGGTGCTGTCCGGCGACGTGCGCAGGTGCCCGCCCTTGACGATCGCCCACTGCGCGCCGAGCGCGTGCAGGGCTTCGGCGGCGCGTCGCGCGGTGACATCGTCGACGACGTCGATGCCCGTGATGAGCCGGATCTCGTCCAGATTCGGTGTCACGACGGTGGCCCGGGGGATGAGGACGGTGCGCACCGCGTCGAGGGCCTCGGCGTGCAGCAGCGGATCGCCGTGCATCGACGCGCACACCGGATCCACCACGAGCGGAATCGGCTGCCCGTGCCCGATGCCGACTTCGGTGCACACCTGCGCGACGGACTCGATGATCGCGGTCGACGCCAGCATCCCGGTCTTCGCCGCCGTCACGCCGATGTCCTCGACGACACAGCGCACCTGCGCGGCGACGGTCTCCGGGGGAATTTCGTGGAACCCGCTCACGCCCAGCGAGTTCTGCACCGTCACCGCCGCCACCGCGACGCACGCATGAACTCCGCACATCGCCATCGTCCGCGAGTCGGCCTGGATGCCCGCGCCCCCTCCGGAATCGGTACCGGCGATGGTGAGGGCCCGGATCGGGGTCTGGCCGCGGGGGGCCAAGGGCAGCAACTTCACGCGCGTGAGCCTACCGGGGGCTCGGCGGCGACTGCCGGAGCGTGACGGTCCGGTCCGGCGACGGTGGTCGTGTCTCGGCGAAACGTCCTGGTGGTGACAGCCGTTCGGCCTATCCCGGCGGGTGTTCGATGTGGAGCGTCATGGAATCGGGGCTCCCGGATCGGAGAGGAGTGAGAACACCGGCAGGGGGCTTCCAGCGGCCGGCATGTCGTGCTCTATAGTGGCGTGCGTCACATTAATGTTCTGGCACCACGGAGGGGTTCATGGTCACCAACTTGCCGCATGCCGAGGTGTCCGACAATGCGGATCAGAACCGCTTCGAGCTCCGGCTCAACGGAGATCTCGTGGGTATCCTCGGATACTTCGACACCGACCGCCCGTCGGGTGTTCCGGGACGCAACCATCCGGTCGTCGATTTCCTGCACACCGTGATCGTCGAGGATTTCGGTCATCAGGGACTGGCGGGCATTCTCGTCGGACGGTCGCTGGACATCGCTCGCCGCCGGGCCTGGAAGGTGCGCCCGGTCTGCACGTACGTGCGGCGGTTCCTCGATTCCAACCCCGAGTATCGCGACGTGATCGTGCCCGTCGAACCGGCGCGGCGTCGCGCCTGACGGGCATTCGCCCGGCCGGCGCGGGCACGGTCAGTCCGTCAGATCCACCACGACGGGGGCGTGATCGCTGGCGCCCTTGCCCTTGCGTTCGTTCCGGTCGATCTCGGCACCGCGGACCCGCGCCGCGAGCGCCGGCGAGCCGAGGACGAAGTCGATCCGCATGCCCTGCTTCTTCGGGAAACGCAGCTGCGTGTAGTCCCAGTACGTGTAGATACCCGGGCCGGGCGCGTGCGGGCGCACCACGTCGGTGAACCCGCCGTCGACGAACGCGGAGAACGCCTCACGCTCCGGCCGGGACGTGTGCGTCTTGCCTTCGAAGAAGGCCGGATCCCACACGTCCTCGTCGGTCGGTGCGATGTTCCAGTCGCCGACGAGCGCGATCGGAGTCTGCGGGTCCGCATGCAGCCAGCCCTGTGCGTCGGCGCGCAGCTTCGCGAGCCAGTCCAGCTTGTAGGTGTAGTGCGGATCTTCCAGTTCGCGACCGTTCGGGACGTACAGGCTCCACACCCGCACACCGCCGCAGGTCGCGCCGATCGCGCGTGCCTCCTGCGCGGGCGCAGCATCCGGGTCCTTCGTGAAGCCGGGCTGATCATCGAAGCCGATCTGCACGTCGTCGAGTCCGACGCGGGAGACGATCGCGACCCCGTTCCACTGGCTCAACCCGACGTGCGCGACCTGGTAGCCGAGCTCCTCGAAACGGCCGTACGGAAACTGCTCGTCCTTGCACTTGGTTTCCTGCATGGCCAGCACGTCGGTCTCGGTTCGCTGAAGCCAGTCGACGATCCGATCGGTCCGGGCGCGGACGGAGTTCACATTCCAGGTAGCAAGGCGCACACGCACACTCTAGGCGAGCGGCCCGACAGGCTCGGTCACGTATCGGTAGCGGTGGTGATCGACGAACCCCAACTCGCGGTACAGCGCCCGCGCCGCGGTGTTGCCGTCGGCGACCTGCACATAGGCGTGCGTCGCGCCACGGCCACGGCCCCAACGCAGCAACGATCCGCACAGCAGTGTGCCCAGGCCGTTCCGGCGGTGCTCGGGCGCGACCTCGACCGCGGTCAATCCCACCCACCGCCGGCCGTCGGGTGCGTCGGTCACCGCGGCCCGGCCGATCGCGACCGGCTCGGTGCCGGGTGTGCCGATCCGGCCGAACCCGAGCACACCGCGCGCGACCGCGCCGAGCACGCGACGAGCGTCCTCGGGCAGCGTCCCTCCGCGGTACCGCGACAGCCAGTTCGGGTCCGGTGTGCTGCTCACGATGACCGGGGTCGGTCCCTCCGGCAACGGGACGCTGTCCAGGTCGGCGGCCATGACCTGCATCTCCTCACCGGACGGCCACCCGGCGGGGATCCGGGCGAGCCGATCGGGAATCAGCAGGCGCAGCGGCAGCCCACGGTCGGCGAACCAGCCGGCGAGCCGTGCCCGGACCTCCGGGTCGGCCGGATCGGCGACGGTACCGGGCTCGCCGAGCGGAATCGCCGAGTTCGCGCGCGAGGTGAATCCGGCGCCGGCCCGCAGCAGCCAGCCGTCCACCCACTGGAGTTCGAGACCGGGCCAGCCCGCTGCCGCGGCCACCTCGAGCGCCCGGATCTCGCGGGTCCGGATGGGCCGGGCAGCGAGCGCCTTGAGCGCGACGACGGAGTCCGGCGCGACCTGGACGAGCTGCCGCGTTTCGGTGCGGACCACGACCGCGGGTTCGAGGGCGACGAGCTCACCGATCACGTCGGTCATCGGGTGGCTGTATCCGGCGGGCAGCCGGTAGCGCAGCACGACCCGGGATCCCAGCGGAATCGTGCCGCCAGGGTCGGAAGGCCGCGCCGGATCGGAGGGCATAACCGTGTCGTCAGTCCTCGTCGTCGTCGTGGCCGAACGGATCCTCGACGGTCCCCGGCAGCCACGTCAGCCCGGGCACACCCCAGCCGGCACGCTTGATCGTCTTCTTCGCGGCGCGTGCGTTGCGGCCGATCAGGACGTCGATGTACAGGAAGCCGTCGAGATGTCCGACCTCGTGCTGCAGCATGCGCGCGAAGAAGCCGTGGCCCTCGATCTCGATCGGATTGCCGTCGGCGTCGGTGCCGGTGACCTTCGCCCACTCGGCGCGGCCGGTCGGGAAGTTCTCGCCGGGAACGGACAGGCAGCCCTCGAGATCGTCGTCCGGGTCGGGCATGGTCTCGGGGATCTCGGAGGTTTCGAGGACCGGGTTGATCACCGCGCCGCGGCGGCGGACGACGTTGCCGTTGCCGTCGTGGTCGGGGCAGTCGTAGACGAACAGGCGCTTGCCGACCCCGACCTGGTTCGCGGCGAGACCGACGCCGTTGGCCGCGTCCATCGTTTCGTACATGTCGGCGATCAGCTGGGCGATCTCGGCGGGGGATTCGGTCACCGGTGCCGTGGGGTTGTGCAGAACCGGGTCGCCGGTGATCACGATGGGAAGGATGGCCATGGTGGAACAGAATAGTGCGCCGGACTCGCCCGCTCGACGAACCGGTACCTGTCGCTACCCCGTGGTTCAATTGGCGTCGGAAACACACGGGTGTTATCGGTGTGATTCGAGGCAGGCGAGGAGTGAGATGGACGGCGCAGCGGCGCACGACAATGTGAACCGGTCCGTGGACGATCCCCAGCAGAGCAGCGACGCCGCCGAGGTTCAGGCTCCCGCGAACCCGAACGAGGTGGGGGAGCACGGGCTGACCCGCCGGGAGCACGACATCCTGGCCTTCGAACGCCAGTGGTGGAAGTACGCGGGCGCCAAGGAAGAAGCCATCAAGGAGCTGTTCGGGCTGTCCGCGACCCGGTATTACCAGGTGCTCAATGCGCTGGTGGACCGGCCCGAAGCGCTCGCCGCGGACCCCATGCTGGTCAAGCGGCTGCGTCGGCTGCGGGCGAGCCGGCAGAAGGCCAGGGCCGCGCGGCGCCTGGGTTTCGAGATCACCCGCTGACCGCGGGCGGACATCGGCGAGGCAACTATGGTCGAAGGCGTGCGTACGAACACCGAATCCTCGGGCCCACCGCTGCGGGCACTCGCGATGGTGCTGATCTCGCTGGCGATACTGTTCGCGGGCATCGGCCTGGCGTCGCTGGGCGGTTCCGATTCGGACAGTGCCACCCCACCGGCGACCGAACCGGTCGCCGCCCCGGCAACATCGACCGCCGTCCCTTCGACCCGTGCGGCCGCCCCGTCGACCGCCGCCGCTGCTCCGACCACGACCGCCGCGCGGGCAACCACCACGAGCGCCGCCACCACGAGCACGTCGTCGCTCGGCGGCCTCGCCCCCGAGTCGGCGACGCCGGTGCGGGTGTTCAACAACAGTGAGGTGGCGGGTCTGGCCGCGCAGACCGCGAGCCTGCTCGAGGACGACGGATTCGTCATCAGCGAGACCGGCAACTACAGCGACGGACTGATCGCCACCACCTCCGTCTACTACGGGACCGGGCCCGGCGAACGCGAGACCGCCGAGGCCGTCGCCGAGGCGCTCGGCGTGACCGCACAACCCCGATTCGAGGGAATCTCGGACTCCTCGCCCGGCGTCATCGTCATCGTCACCTCCCAATGAGGGTGATTCGGACCCGGTTATGATCGAGTGACTTTCCGGCATTTCGAAGGAGCGGTTTGATGGCCTCGAGTTCCACCCGTCGCATGTCCTGGCGTGCGCTCGCCCCGATCGTCGCGATCGCTGCGGTGGGCCTGAGTGCCTGCAGCAACAGTGAGGAAGCGTCCGACATCCCCGGCACCACCCCGCCGGTGTGGACCGGTTCGCCGGCACCCGCAGCGGGCGCCCACGGAGAAACCGAAGGGGCCGCCGGCGGCGGCGCGGCCGAATCGCTGACCGCGACGCTGAAGACGCCGACGGGCGAGGAGGCGGGCACCATCGAGTTCGCCGGCCAGGGCGACGCCGTCGAGGTGACGCTCAACCTCGAGGGCCTGCCCGCCGGTTACCGCGGTGTGCACGTGCACTCGATCGGCAAGTGTGAGACCAACTCCACCGCACCGACCGGCGGCGAGCCCGGGAACTTCCTTTCCGCCGGCGGACACCTGCAGGTCCCCGGCCACACCGCCGTTCCGGAGAGCGGCGACCTCGGCGCGTTCGTCGTCGTCGCCGACGGCACCGCGCGGGCCACCGTCGCCACCACGGCCTTCACGATCGCCGACCTCCAGGGCCCGGACGGCACGTCCGTCGTCGTGCACGAGGAGACCGCCGGTGGCGCGCGTCTCGCGTGCGGCGTGATCGGCTGATCGGCGCCCGCGTAACACGTTTCACAGCACAGCCCCTCACAGCGCCCCCGCGACCGAGTGCCGGTCGCCGGGGCGCTGTGGTTGGATTCGGGGTGTGTCTGTTGAGTTCCCCGGTTCGCCGCGACCCACCCTCGGCGTGGAGTGGGAGATCGCGCTGGTCGACAAGTCGACGCGGGATCTGTCGAACACCGCTGCGGTCGTCTTCGACGCGGTCGAGGCCAGGGCCGGGCATACTCCGCGACTGACCAAGGAATTCCTGCGCAACACCGTCGAGCTGGTCACCGACGTGCACGACACGGTAGCCGAGGCCGTCGACGACCTGTCCGAGTCGCTCGATCTGCTGCGGGCCGCCGCGGACCCGCTCGGGGTGGACCTGATGTGCGCCGGCACCCACCCGTTCGCGCAGTGGTCCGATCAGGTGGTGACCTGCAGCCCGGACTACAACGAGATGATCGACCGGACCCGGTGGTGGGGGCGCCAGATGCTCATCTGGGGCGTGCACGTCCACGTCGGCATCTCATCGGCGGAGAAGGTCATCCCGATCCTCAACGCGATGCTCGTGAAGTACCCGCATCTGCTGGCGTTGTCCGCCTCGTCGCCGATCTGGGCCGGACTCGACACCGGTTACGCGAGCAACCGGGCGCTGATGTTCCAGCAGTTGCCCACCGCGGGACTGCCCTACCACTTCGCGAACTGGGCGCAGTACGAATCGTTCATCGAGGACCAGCTCAAATCGGGTGTCATCAGCAAGCCCGGCGGAATGCACTGGGACATCCGGCCCGCACCGAAGTGGGGAACCCTCGAGGTCCGCGTGTTCGACGGCATCACGAACCGCGGTGAACTCGCCGCCCTCGTCGCCCTCGTTCACTCCCTCGTCGTGTACTTCGACGAATGCCTCGAACGCGGTGAGGAATTGCCGACGCTCCAGCCGTGGCATGTCAAGGAGAACAAGTGGCGGGCCGCGCGGTACGGGCTCGACGCCGAGGTGATCCTCGACCCGGTCTGCAACGAGAGGCTCGTCACGGACGACCTGCACGACCTGCTCGAGCAGCTGACGCCGACAGCGGTGCGTCTGGGCTGCGCCGACGAACTGGCGAAGGTTGCCGACATCCCCGTCCGGGGAGCTTCCTATCAGCGTCAACGCCGTGTCGCGGAGGCTACCGGCGGCGACCTCGGTGCGGTCGTCGATTCGCTGGTGGACGAGCTGCGTCACTGACGGCGGGTAGCCCGCCCGCGTTCGACGACCGATGATTCGGTCCGCGTTCACCACCCGTTTACCATCATCGGGTGTCGGTCATGGAATCCCCACCCACTGGACAGGAACGGCGTCAGCGCGCGCACTGGTTCGTGCCGTTCGCACTCACCGGTGCGGTCGCCGGGATCCTGATCGCCGAGGCCGTCGCGCGGCATGCCGGATTCTCCGGGCCGCTGCCGGGTCTGATCGGTGACGTCGTGGGAGTTCCGCAGTCCGCATCGGTGCCGTGGGCGGGTCTGGTGCTGGCGATGGTCGGGCTGACCGCCCGCGATCGCTGGCTGGCGATCGGTGCTGCGGCCCTGATCGACGGGGCATTCCTCGTCGAACGACTCCTGGCGGACGGGCCGTTCACCGTCGGCAACGGGCCGACGATCGTGCTGGCTGTGCTGGCCCTCTACACCGCGGCCACGATGACCGGCGAGGCCCGCCGCGGTGCGCTCCGCGGGATCGGACTCGGTGTGCTGCTGGTGCTGTCGGTGAAGATCGGGGACGCGTGGCTGAAGCTCACCGTGCTCGCCGGCCCCGAGGTACTCGACGAATACGTCCAGCTCGCCGATCATGCGCTCGGCAACCCGTCGTGGCTGGCGGGGCAGGTTCTGAACGAGTTCGGCGACGTCGCCTACGCGGTGCTGCACTGGGTGTACATCGAGTTGCCCGTCGCCGCGATCGTCGTCGCCGTGTACCAGTTGCGGAACGTCGGTGGCGGCCGACCGTGGCCGGCGCATCACCTCGTGCGCACGTTCCTGCTGATCGGCCTCGTCGGACCGCTGTGTTACGTGCTCTTTCCCGTGGTCGGGCCGGTGTTCGCCTTCGGCGGCAGCGGCAACGGCTGGCAGATCGTCGACGCCTGGCCCGCGTGGGCGCCGCTGAACCTGCAGCCCGTGCCGGTTCCGTTCGACGACGCGACCCCCCGCAACTGCATGCCCAGCCTGCACACCGCCTGGGCGACGGCCCTGTTCCTGCATTCGCGCAGCGGCCCGAGATGGTTGCGGTGGATGGGCGCGGTCTGGCTGGCGGGCACCCTCGCCGCGACCCTCGGTTTCGGCTACCACTACGGCGTCGATCTGGTGACCGGCGCGGTGCTGTGCCTGACCCTCGAATCGGCGCTACGTGACCCGGACCGCGGCTGGGGACCGTTCCGGATCCGGCTCGTCGCCGGCGGCACGCTGCTCGTCGTCGCGCAGCTCGCCGCCTACCGATATCTGCCGGCCGTGATGGCCGAGCACGCCCTGATCGCCGGGCCGCTGCTGCTCGCCTCACTCGTCGCGATGATCGTCGCCTTCCGGACGGCGTTCCCCGCTCAGGAGCCCGAGGGCCACGACTCTTCGTCGGAATCGATGAGCCCGTCGCGGCCGAGCTGCTCGCGATAGGCGACGCGTCCGATCCGATGCGCGATGACCGGCGCGGTGAGCACCATGAACATGCCGGCCAGCGCCAGCATCCAGATGTCGATGTTGCCGCGCAGGATCAGCATTGCGCCGCCCAGCACGAACAGCAGCCCGATGACCTGCGGTTTCGTTGCCGGGTGCATGCGTGAGAGGGTGTCCCGGAAGCGGATGATGCCGACCGCGGCGGTCAGCGAGATGACCGACCCGACGAGGATCAGGATGTGGCCGACGACGTCGATGGCTGTGCTCATCGGTCGTCACGCACCCGGAAACGAGCCACCGACACCGACCCGATGAACCCGACCAGCGCGAGCGCCACGATCGCCGGTGCGATCGTCGTGTCCCGGCTGTACACCGCCCACAAGGTCAATCCGCACATCGCGATCGCGAGGATCGCGTCCACCGCGACCAGGCGGTCCAGCGACGTCGGACCGGCCAGCACCCGAATGGTGATCAGCAACGCGGAGATCAGCAGCAGAACCCCGCTGACCGTCAATATCGTCGTCATGACCTTCCCTCCGAGGAGCCCTTCCACGCGCTGGGCTGCCAGTCGACGTCCCGCTCGAATGTGTGGATGAGCAGCCGTTCGATGCGCCGCGCCGAACGATAGAAGTCGGCGACGGCGCGGTCGGTGCTCACATCCAGCACGTGCACGTACATGATCCGGCGTACCTGATCGATCTCGAGGACCATGGTGCCCGGAATGTTGTTCATGATGTCCGTCCACAGCGTGAGCACCAGGTCGGATTTGATGGTCAGCCGGCAGCGCAGCACACCCGTCACCGGAGGGGCGGACGGCCGGATCGCAAGCCACGCGACTGCGATCGTCGACCGGATCGATTCGACGAAGATCACCACCGCGAGATATGCAGCCGACCCCAGGTGCACGCGACCCTCGACGGGTACCCGCGGCAGCGGCAGTACCAGCGACACGACTACGGCGACGAGTGCACCCCCGGCGACGTTCGCGACGGTGATGTTGCCCCACAACAGCACCCAGACGAGCGTCATCCAGCCCAGCACGAACAACCGCAGAACATTCGACCGTTTCATCGTCATCGCGGGCCTCCCAACACGGCCTCGATGTACACCGAGCGATCCAGCAGGTTCGCGGCTGCCCGTTCGCTGATGTCGAGCAGCGGCCCGGCGAACACCGTCAGTGCCAGGCCGACCGCGACCAGGCCGACCGTCGGGGCGAGCATCGCGAACGGCATCTTGCCGACATCGGCGCGGTCGTCGAACGCGATGTCCTCGGCAGACTCGTCGATCAGCGCCGACGGGGCGACATCGGCAAGCTCGCCTTCCGGGGCGTCGGCGCGGGCCCGCCAGAACGCCTTCGACCAGACGCGCGCGATGACGTACAGCGTCAGCAGGCTCGTGACGGTACCGCCCGCGACCAGCATCCATGCCAGCGCCGACCCGTCCTCGGCGCCGGCCTGCAGCAACGCGATCTTGCCGATGAACCCGGAGAACGGCGGGATGCCGCCGAGATTCAGTCCCGGTATCAGGAACAGGACGGCCAGCAGCGGGCTGGCCAGGGCCAGACCACCGAGCCGGCGCAGCGACGCCGAACCGGCCTGTCGTTCGATCAGCCCGACCACGAGGAACAAGGTGGTCTGCACGAGGATGTGGTGCGCCACGTAGTACACGGCGCCGGTCATGCCGGTCTGGGTGGACAGCGCCACACCGAAGACCATGTACCCGATGTGGCTGACGAGGGTGAACGAGAGCAGACGCTTGATGTCGTTCTGGGCGATGGCACCGAGGATGCCGATCAGCATCGTCAACAGACCTGCGATCAGCAGCACATTGTCGAGTTCACCGCCGGGGAACAGCAGCGTGTGCGCGCGGATGATGGCGTACACGCCGACCTTCGTGAGCAGGCCCGCGAACACCGCGGTGACGGGGGCCGGCGCGGTGGGGTAGGAGTCCGGCAACCACGTCGACAGCGGGAACACCGCCGCCTTGATACCGAACGCGACGAGCAGCACCCCGAAGATCGCGGCGCGGGTCCCGGACGGCACGTCGTCCAGCCGCACGGCCATGTGCGCCAGGTTCAGGGTGCCCGTCGCGGCGTACGCGAAGGCCATGCCGATCAGGAAGATCAGCGACGACACCATCGACACCATGACGTACGAGACGCCGGCACGAACGCGGTCGGCGCTCGCACCCAACGTCAACAGCACGAACGACGCGGCGAGCAGCACCTCGAATCCGACGAACAGGTTGAACAGGTCGCCGGCGAGGAAGGCGATGTTCACGCCCGCCGTCAGGGCGAGATAGGTGGGCAGGAAGATCGACACCGGTTGCTGCTCGTTGCCGTCGTGGATGCCCTGACCGACCGCGAACAGCATGACGGCGAGCAGCACGATCGCCGAGACCACCAGCATCAGGGCGGCCAGCCGGTCCACGACCAGCGAGATGCCCATCGGGGCCTCCCAGCCGCCGATCTGCAGCACCGCGATGCCGTCGCGGTCGGCGAGGTACAACAGCAGCGCCGTCACGACCAGCGACCCGGTCAGCGCGGACACCGTCACGAACCGTTGCGCGCGGGGCCGCCGGCCGAGGATCAGGGTCGTTGCGGCGGCGAGTAGGGGGATCAGGACGGGCAGGGGGATCAGTGCGGCCGCGGACAGCGTCATCGGCGGTCTCCCTTCGGTGACGAGGCGTCCCGGCCACGCTGGGATGACCGGCCGTCCCCGTCGCGTGGCTCGTCGCCGCCCGCGTGCACCTCGGTGTACGCCGAGTCGGTCACGTCGTCGAAGTCGCCGTCGTGCAGGTCCTCGTAGGCTTCGAGGTCCTCGATGTTGGTCAGTGCCTCGAGGGGGATCGGATTGCCCGCGGCGTCGAACGCGTCGCCGCTCTTGCTGGGCTCGCCGGTGAGCGGGTCGTCGGACCGGTCGCGGTCCGGTGCATCCGCGGGGGCGCGGCGCCGCGAGACCTTGGTGTCCTCGGGGTCGTTCTCGACTTCGTCGCGTGCCCGGATGGTGTAGGAGCGGTAGGTCAGGGCCAGCACGAACGCCGCGATGCCCATCGTGATGACGATTGCGGTGAGGATCATCGCTTGTGCCAGCGGATCGGCCATGGCCTCGTGCAGGTCGTTGGAACTGCCGACGATGGGCGCGCTGCCGGAGGGGCCACCGAGGGTCAGGATCAGCAGGTTGATGCCGTTGCCGATCAGCAGCAGGCCGAGCAGCATCTTGATGATGCTGCGTTCGAGCAGCAGGTAGACACCGGTCGCGCTGAGTACCCCGACAGCCGCGAGGAGGGTCAGATTCGCGCTGTTCACCGGGGACCTCCGATCGTCTCGGCGTCGAGGCGGGCCCCGAGGCTGCGCAGCACATCGAGGACCAGGCCGACCACGATGAGGTACACGCCGAGGTCGAAGAACATGGCGGTGACCAGTTTGATGTGGCCGAGCAGCGGCAACGTGACCTCGATCGTCGCGGACGAGAGCGCGGGGGCGCCCAGGAACAGCGACGCCAGTGCGGTGCCGGCCGAGAACGTCAGGCCCAGGCCGAGGATCTTGCCGGCGTCGATCGGAACGGCTTCGCCGAGTTCGTACCGTCCACCGGCGAGGTACCGCAGCACCAGGGCCAGGCCCGCGACGAGACCGCCCGCGAAGCCGCCGCCGGGGGCGTTGTGCCCGGCGAAGAAGAAGTAGACCGACAGCATCATCATCGTCGGGAACACCAGGCGGGTGGTCACCTCGAGAATCAGCGAACGATGCCGCGGATCGATGAAGTCACCGCCGCGCAGCCACGTCGTCTCGGTGCTTGCGTTCGCGGCGTCGAGTTGTGCAGCGGGTGCGTCGGCGATGCGCGGTGCCGTCCCGAACCGGCGGGTGCGGAACACGAGGCTCGCGACACCGGTTGCGGCGACCAGCAGCACGGAGATCTCGCCCATCGTGTCCCATGCGCGGATATCGACGAGCAGCACGTTCACGACGTTCTTGCCGTTGCCCAGGTTGTAGGCCGCGTCCGGGAGCAGCAGCGAGATCGGCTCGGTGCTGCGGGCCGCGACCGCGTATGCGCCGATCGCGGTGACGGCGACACCGACGGCGATCCCGAGGAGAGCGCGGGGCAGGCGTTTGCCGACGTTCGCGGACGGGTCGGCCTCGGCGGGAAGTTTGCGCAGCACCAGCACGAACACCACGAGTGTCACCGTCTCCACCAGGAACTGGGTGAGCGCGAGATCGGGAGCGCCGTGCAGCGCGAAGAGGACGCCGAGACCGTAACCGGTCAGACCGACGACCAGGACCCCGGCGAGACGGTTGCGCAGGACGGTCGCGGCCAGCGCTCCGGCCGAGACGATCAGCACGACCGGGACCTGCCACGGGGTGTCCCACAGGCGGGTGGCAGGTGCCGAGTCGAGACCGAACACGAGCAGCAGCACCGAGGGCAGGACCACGAGGCTGACGAGGATCGTCGCCTGCGTCAGCGGCAGCGAACCGCGCTGGGTGACACCGGTGAGACGCATCGAGAGGGTGTCCATGCCGCGCAGCGTCGCGTCGTAGATGCGGTCGGCGTTGCCGAGTGGCGGATGCTCGAACCGCAGTCGCGTCACGGTGCGCTGAGCCAGGTACATCGCGACACCGCCGGCCACGACGATGCCGGTCAGGCCCAGAGGCAGGGTGAGCCCGTGCCATAGCGCCAGATGATACGGAGAGCCGAGGCTCGAAGGCAGGGTGTCGGCGTACGGGCTCAGCAGCGAATCGATCCACGGTGCGGCGAGTCCGCCGGCCAGGCCGCCGAGGGCCAGCACGGACGGCGCCGACAACAGCAGCGGGCCGGGGGCGTGGAAATTCTGGACGGCGAGGCTGGGACGCTTGAGCTGCTTGCGGCCGAACGCGCCCCAGATGAACCGTATGCTGTAGGCCAGGGTCAGAATCGAGCCGGCCACCATCGCGATGATCGCCGCGATCCGGGCCCACGCCGGCAGCACGTCCGCGACCAGCACCGACTCGAGTGCGGTTTCCTTGCCGACGAACCCGAGCAGCGGGGGCAATCCGGCCATGCTCATTGCGGCGAGGATCGCCACGGCCGCAAGATACGGGGCCCGCTTGCCCAGATGAGCAAGCTTGCGAATGTCGCGGGTGCCGGTGGAGTGGTCGATGATGCCGACCACCATGAACAGGCACGCCTTGAACATCGCGTGGGCGACGACCATCGTCATCCCGGCCAGCGCGGCCTCACGGGTGCCGACACCGACCAGCATCGTGAGGAAACCGAGCTGGCTGACGGTGCCGAACGCGAGGATCAGCTTCAGGTCGAACGCGCGGAACGCACGCCACCCGGCCAGCAACATCGACGCCAGACCGAGCGTGATGACGATCGGTCGCCAGGGCGCCGCATCGGCGAACGCCGGGGCGAGGCGCGCGACCAGGTAGATGCCGGCTTTGACCATGGCCGCCGCATGCAGATAACCGGACACCGGTGTCGGGGCGGCCATCGCTCCCGGCAGCCAGAAGTGCAGCGGAACGACAGCGGACTTCGACAACGCGCCGATGAGCATCAGCACGAGGCCGACCCCGGCGAGCCAGCCGCCCGGGGCGGCCTCGATGACCGCGGACAGGTTGTAGCTGCCGGCCAGTTGCCCGAGGATGATGATGCCGACGAGCATCGCGAGACCACCGGCGGTCGTCACCAGCAGGGCCTGCGTCGCGGCTCGACGACTCGACGCGCGTTCCGCGTAGTGGCCGACCAGCAGGAACGACAGGATCGTGGTCAGTTCCCAGAAGGTGTAGAGCACGAGCATGTTGTCGCTGGTGACCAGGCCGAACATCGCGCCGGCGAACGCAACCATCTCGGCCGCGAAGATGCCGAGGCGCGGCTCGTCGTCGCTGAAGTAGCGCGAGCAGTACAGCAGGATCAGGGCACCGATCCCGAGGACCAGCACCGACATGATCGCGGCGAGCGAGTCGAAACGCATGTCGATGTCCATGGACACCGTGGCGGCCCAGGTGATGTGGAGCGTGCGCTCGGTTCCCCAGTTCGCCAGCACCCAACCCAGACCGCCGAGCGGTACCAGCGACAACGGCAGGAAAGCATTTCTCCCCATGACTCTGACCAGGGATGGCGCGAGCAGTGCGGCCACCGCGTGGGCGAAGAGTATGACGAGCAAAAGGCACTCCGTCGGGGTCGGGCCTGGCGGCGGGGTGTAACAGGTTTGCAAGTGTGTGCAGGGCACACGGTCGCATTGTGCGCGCGGCACACCGCCGAAACTAGGGACGCCCCGAACTGCATGCCGTTCGCCAAAAGGGCAAATCGGATCGATTGCCATACTAACGGGAAACTTCGCATCGTTGCGAACCGACGGCGCCCACCCGTCGCCGACCGTCCCCGTCGGATGCCCGACGCGCGAACGCCGTCCGGGAGCAACTCGGCGCCGTCGATCAGGACGTGGCGGCG
>NZ_BCXI01000028.1 GCF_001895025.1 Rhodococcus zopfii NBRC 100606 = JCM 9919 | reverse complement strand
CTAGTACTCATCGGAGTGGTCGGCAACCGTCTCAACAGCACACCCGAGTACCCGGTCTACATCTGGTAGGCAGCTCGAGGACCCGCCCCCATCGGCGGAGCCACACGGGTGAGCACTTTCGGTGAGCAGGATCAAAGAGCGCCATCACGCGTGCAGCGTGGCGGCCATAGTCACCTCTCCGATCCGTGCCGGCCGCCGCAGAAGTCTGCATCGGCCGTCAACGCCGCGAGGTATTCGCGGGCGTCGGTACTGCCTGCCAGTGCCGCGGATTGTCCTGACCACAGGTTCAGCAATTCCGCGTCGCCTCGTTGCGCGGCCGCGGTCCGGATCGGTGCCATGAGGGCGTTCTGTGCGGGATAGCCGGGAACGGCGGCCTCGAACTCGGCCATCTCACGCGTGAAGCGATTGGCAATGCCTCGGGCCGTACGACCGGAGAACAGCCGGGTGAGCACGGTGGTTCGAGCCTCGGCGCTGCGTAGCCTGGCTCGATGCACCGCGCTCGCGCCCGACTGTTCGGTCGCAAGGAATCCGGTACCGATCTGCACTGCGTCCGCTCCGAGAAGCATCGCGGCGGCGATCCCGCGAGTATCGGCGATCCCGCCTGCCGCCACGACAGGAATGGAAACAGCGCGCGCCACTTGGGGAATCAGCGAGAAAGTGCCGACGAGGGATTCGTTGATCGGGCGGAGGAAGGCGCCGCGATGACCACCGGCATCGGATCCGGATGCGACTACCGCGTCCATGCCCGCGGCTTCCACTGCGACGGCTTCGTCCACGGTCGTAGCGGTGCCCATGGTGACGATCCCGCGCTCGCGCGCCGCTGCGAGGAATCCAGCGTCGGGGATACCCATCACGAAACTCGCCACCGGCGGTGCGGCTTCGAGCACCGCGGCGAGTTGTTCGGCGTAGTCCGGTACAGCGATCTCGTGTGGCGGCTCGGCGCCGAGTTCGGCGTAGAACGGTCGGAGCCTGTTCATGTCCTCAGAACTGAGATCAGTGGGTTGGCCGGATTGAGGAACCCACAGGTTGATGTTGAACGGCCTGCTGGTTCGAGCCCTACATGCAGCGACCAGCTCGATGATTGCTGAACCGTGGAGGACGTGGGCCCCGAACGAGCCGAGCCCGCCACCGTCGGAGACCGTGGCCAGCAGTTCGACGGTCGACAATCCGCCACCGAACGGCCCCTGCACGATGGGGTGCTCGATTCCGATCAGATCGGTGAAGGCGTTCACTGGGCGACCACCTGACGGCGACGCGACAAGGCCGGTGTGTGTTCGGCAACGCGGCGACCAAGATGGGCCGCGGTATCCAAATCAGCTTGCACCGGAGCCTTCGCGGGAGCCAGAACCGAGGGCGACTGAGCCATTGCACCCAGGAAGCTGCCGAGTGCGTTCAACGAGTCACGCCGCCCGGCGGAGGTGTAGGCCCAGCCCGGTGGCAGATCGAGACCCACCCAGGTCGTCTCGTGTTGGGCCGCGAACAGCGACAGCCCGACCAAGGTGTTGAGCTTGTCGCCGTTGACACCGGCGGAGTTGGTGAACCCGGCCGCAACCTGGTCCTTCCACCCCTGCTCGGCCCACACGACGGAACTGGCCTCGGCGAAGGACTGGAAGACCGCACTGTGGCCGGCCATGGAGGTGGGCGTACCGAGCACGATCGCATCCGCGCCCGCGAGTGTGGTCCGCAGATTCTCGCCGAGTTTCTCGACATCGACCAGCAGAGCATCGACGCCGTCGACGCTCTCCGCGCCCCATACGACGGACTTCGCCTGCTGCTCGGTATGTCCGTGTCCGCTGCGGTCGGCGACAGCGACGGTGACTTCGGGCATTCTTCACACTCCTTTGTAGACGATCGGTCAACGATAAATGGAAAGTTGACCGATCGTCTCGGCTCGGGGAATGGGGAGATTCAGCGACGCCCGAGAGCGCTTACTCGCCGCGTCGGGCGACCTCATGCATCAGCTCGGATACGCCGCCATCGGCGTTGCCGAGATCTGTGCACGCGCCGGCGTCCGCAAGGGAAGCTTCTACCATTTCTTCCCTTCCAAAGAGGCATTGTCACTGGCCGCGGTCGATGCCTACTGGGACGGGCAACGCCCCGCATGGTTGGCCGCCAGAGACAGTGCGGGCGATCCCGAGTATCGCCTCGAATCTCTGATCGGCGCCCAGATCCAAGCTCAGCACACGTATCGGCAGGCCACCGGAAACGTCGGCGGTTGCATGCCGGCAAACGTCGGGATCGAACCGACCGACGGAAAATAGCTGGTATGCAAGAGAATTCAAGATATTTCCAGCGAGCAGACGACCATTGTTGCCGACATCGTCGCAGATATCACAACCGAGGATCCGGTCGCCACCGCCAGGGCAGTCCTCGCCCAGCTCGAGGGAGCACTCCTGTTCGCCAGATTGCACAACGATCCATCACTGCTGGACCGGGTATGGGAGCAGACGCGCCGACTGTTGGACACCGAATCGTAGCCCGGATGCTGAAATCGATACCGTTGATGCGGCCGTGCCCGGCATCGAGGCCGCGGCAGTTCGCCACACGCGCCTTTCGCCGCCCACCCTTTGCCACCTTCTTGACGCAAGACAGAGGCGGGCGTCGAATATCGCGGCCCCACCAGGGGCCGTCGCCGAGACGTCGGCTCCGGCTCGGGCGAGCATCTGCTGCTCCAACTGCTGGGGATCGATCGTCGGCTGATCCACAGGATCGAGTGTTTCGGTCATGATGGTGTCTTCTCGCCAAGCAAGCTCGGTGTATCGGCCAATGCCGGATCAACCGCTATCCCGACAGTCTCCTTGGCGGCGAGGTCGGCTGATGAGGCGAAGGGCTTGGCCATGTCGTGTCCGATCTGAGTCGTAAAGCCATTTACGAATGGCCACGCTAAGTGTCGCGGATCACACCATCAAGACTGTCGCGGCACTCGTGCACGGAACGCAAAACCACATGCAGGGAATGCGAAGACGAGCCAACCCGACCCGTCGAGGCTGCTTTCGGAAGGGGACTTCCACCAGTATTGATCCGTGCTCAGACTTTCGTCGGTTCGTCGAGGAACGGTCCTCGCCCGAGGCCCCGAAGGCTGTTCCTGTCGCCGATGCGGTCGACAACCGCGGCCGCAGCCTGCGGGACTTCACGGGCATTGAAGTCGGAGTGCGCGATTTCGGTGACATGGCGTCCGCCGGCGCGGACGGCGGTGCGCAGTCGCCGCCCAGGGGTAGATGTCCTGGACAGGTGGTGGTGGATGCGTTGCGACAATCCGCTGCGGGTCACGTACGGCAATGAGGCCACCGACCGGGACATCGACGAGTTCTCACGGCGTTTCGGCTGCACGGTGTTCGACGGGTTCGGGTCGACGGAGCTGGCGATCATCATCACCCGCGAACCGGGCACCCCGCCGGGGGTCGATCGGCCGCGGCCTCGACGGCGTCGCCGTCTACGATTCCGAATCTCTCACCGAACGCGAGGCGGCGGAGTTCGACGCCGACGGCGCATTGATCAACGCGGACAAGGCGATCGGAGAACTCGTCAACACACACGGCGGCGGGTTCTTCTCCGGCTGCTACAACGATCCGAACGCCACCTCCGAGCGGATGCGTGGAGGCATGTTCCGGTCCGGCGACCTCGGTTACAGGGACGCGGACGGGTCTATCCGGCCGGGCGCACCACCGACTGGATGCGCGACGACGCGGAGCTCTCCCCCGCTGAGTTCGAGCAGTCCTCGCCGCGCAACCCGACCTGCCCCCGAAGGCGTGGCCGCGCTGGGTGCGGATCAGCAGCGACCTGCCGGTCACCGCGACGAACAAGATACTCGAGCGCGAACTGAATCGCAGGGCGCCACCGCGGCCGGTGGTGTGCTGTGGGAACGCCGAGGTCGCACACACTTCGAGGATGTCGCGCGGTGACGGTCAGGCCCGGAACAGGCGGATGAAACCGCTCCGGGCCGCAACCGCGACAGCGGTCAGCGGCGCCGCGCGCGCAGCACGGTGTCGTGGACGGTGACGGCGCGACCTTCGGGATCGGTCGCCTCGTGCGGCGCCGACGTGTTGGTGATGATCTGCCAGGCGTCCGGTTCGAGCAAGGCGACGAGATCGTCTCCGGTGAAGAACAGTTCGGGTCGCGGGGGTCGCGGCATCGTCGTCTGCAGGTCCGAGGGGTGATGTCCGACGATGAGCAGGGTGCCACCGGGCGCGACAGCGGACGCGAGCCGCCGGTAGAGCACGTCGCGTGGCTCGGCGGGCAGGTGCAGATACTGCACGGTGACCAGATCGAATCGGTCGTCTCCGGGATCCCACTGGGTCAAGTCCTCGTGCCGCCACGCGATCCGGTCGCCGATCTCGGCGGGTTCGGCGTCCGCGTGTCCGGCTGCACGTGCGAGGGCGACGGAGGAGATGTCCATCGCGGTGACGATCCAGCCGCGGCGCGCGAGCCAGATCGCGTCCGCGCCTTCGCCGCTGCCGACGTCGAGCGCCGTGCCGGGAGCAAGTTCGGCGGCTTCCGCGATCAGGTGCCGATTGGCGGCGCCGCTCCACAGGGCGGTGCGGGCGCTGTAGCGTTCGTCCCACAGCTTTTCGTCGGTGCCGTCCTGCATGACCACGCCCTTCCTCTCGACAACCTCGACGCAATCTACCCCATGGGGTATACCCCCTCGTGGGTATCTCCACCTCGGTACAGTCGACGAAACCGGATTCGCACCGCGGCAGAAACGGAGCGCACCATGCGGCAACCGGACAACGAGACCGTGGGCCGGATCTTCGACACGCTGTCGAGCCGGTACGACTCGCAGATCGCCTGGTGGGAGCGCCGAGTCCTGGGCATGCCCCGGCAATGGGCTATCCCGCGGGCGGAAGGTCGCGTGCTCGAGATCGCCGTGGGCACCGGGCTGAATCTGCCGCTGTACGGGCCGGAGGTCACGAGCGTTCTCGGAATCGACCTGTCCGACAAGATGCTCGACCTCGCCCGCGCACGCATCGATAACGAGCAGCTGACCCGAACGACCGTGCGCCGCGGCGACGCCCAAGCCCTGGACCTACCGGACAGCAGCATCGACACGGTGGTCTCGACCCTGACGTTCTGCACCATCCCAGACCCCCTGCGCGCGAGCCGCGAGGCGTTCCGGGTGCTGGTTCCGGGTGGCCGTTTCGTTCTCGCCGAGCACGGACCTGCTACGAACCGGGTCGGTGCGGCGCTCATGCGAATGGTCGAGCCGATCACCGTCCGGTTCGGAGCCGACCACCTCACCCGCGATCCGGTCCCCTATCTCGAAGGAGCGGGTTTCGTCGTCGACGAGGTGCATCGTGTCGGCGCCGGAGGTGTCGGGTTCCGGGTGATCGCGCATAAACCCGCGGACGTCCCGGCTGGCTGATTCCTCGAGCGGCGATCCGGTGCGGAACCTCGCCGCCGCCGGTGTCCGCGGCAGGTCCCCGAGGTGATGGCGGTGGTGGACCCGCGGTGTCTGCGCGGGGACGGGCTCGGGTCCGATCGCCCCGGCACGTTGGGCGGCGGCCGTGGCGGAGATCGGCAGGGTACCGACGAGGACCGTCGCCGACCGACCGGCAGCCGAGATGCCCCGTGATCGTTCGTTCGCGAGGGTCACCGACAGAAACTCTCGAACCGGCCGGGTCGGGGGCTCACCGGCGGGTTCCGAACCGGACCGACACCTCCGGCAGCAGCGGGGTCGCCGCCAGCCACTGCTGGGCACCGGCCGAGAACGCCGACGAATCGAGGCCGCCGCTGCCGGCCGGGATGCGACCGAGCAGGGGAACGCCGGTGACGTCGGGCAGATCCTCGAGATTGCATTGCTGCGCGAGATCCGGGTCGCCGGGCCAGGATCCGATGACGGTCCCGACGCACTCGACACCGGCCGCCCGGAGTGCCCCGACCGTCAGAGCACTGTGGTTGAGGGTGCCGAGGCCGGCCGCAGCCACCAGCACCGTCGGGGCGCCGAGCGCGGCCGCGACGTCGGCGAGGGTGAAACCGTCGACGCCGATCCGCACCAATACACCGCCGGCGCCCTCGACGAGCGTCAGGTCATGGGTCGCGTCGAGCGCACGCACCGCGGCGACGACGTCGAGCAGATTCAGCAGCGGTCGTCCGCTGCGGCGGGCCGCGGTGTCCGGGGCGAGCGGTTCGGGGTAGCGGGCCAGCTCGAGGGTGTCGATGCCGGGACCGGCGAGGCGCGTGATCTCGGCGAGGTCGCCGGGTTCGTCGTCCTCGACGCCGGTCTGGGCGGGTTTGCACACCGCGACGCGCAGACCGGCCGCCTCCGCGACCGCGGCGAGAGCCGCGGTCGTCACGGTCTTGCCGACGTCTGTGGAGGTGCCGGTGATGCAGAGAACGCTCACACCCGGGCCTCCGCGAGGACGTCGCCGAGGACCGAAGCGATCAGGTCCAGATCCGCGGTCTCCAGGTCGGCGCGGGCGGTCAGGCGCAGTCGGGACGTGCCCGCGGGCACGGACGGCGGCCGGAAACACCCGACGTGCAGGCCGCGTTCGCGGCACGCCGCGGCGGCACCGACGGCGATCGTCGGGTCACCGAGGATGACCGACACGACCGCCGATTCGGGCGCGTCGACACCGGTGATGCGGGCGAGGTCGGCGGCCCGCTGCAGGACCGCGGTGGCACGCTCCGGCTGCTCGCGGAGGATGCGCAGTGCGCTGCGGGCGGCGCCGACGGCCGCGGGCGCGAGTCCGGTGTCGAAGATGAAGGTGCGGGCGGTGTCGATGAGATGCTCCCGGATCCGGCTGTCCCCGAGCACGATTCCACCCTGCGCGGCAAGAGATTTGGACAGCGTCGCCGTGACGACGACGTCGGGCTCGCCGGCGAGGCCCACTTCGTGTACGAGTCCGCGACCCCCTACACCGCGGACGCCCACACCGTGGGCCTCGTCCACGAGGAGCAACGCGTCGTGCGCGCGGCACACCCGATGGAGTGCTTGCAGCGGCGCGAGGTCACCGTCGGCACTGAACACCGAGTCGGTGAGAACAAGGGCGCGCGGTTCGGCGCGCGTGGCGAGGGCTGTCTCGACGAATTCGACGTCGGCGTGCGGGGCGACCTGCACCCGCGACCGCGACAGGCGGCACGCGTCGACGAGGGAGGCGTGGGAACCCGCGTCGGAGACGATCAGGGTACCGGGTCCGCCCAGCGCGGTGACCGCACCGAGATTCGCCGCGTAACCGCTCGCGAACACGAGACCCGCTTCGGCGCCGACGAACTCGGCGAGTTCACGTTCGAGCAGTTCGTGTTCGGCGGTCGTGCCGGTGACCAGACGGGAGCCGGTCGAGCCCGCACCCCAGCGACGCAGCGCCGCCGCGGCACCGGCGACGACCTCGGGATGCCGGACCAGGCCGAGGTAGTCGTTGGATGCCAGGTCGACGAGGCGGGAACCGGACGTGCGGGGCAGCAGTGTTCGATGCAGCCCCGCGACGCGGCGCTTTTCGGCGGCGTCGTCGAGCCAGGCCAGACTGACGGGTGCGGTCATGGAACGACACCATACTTGAACGGTGTTCAAGTAGCCAGACGTGACCACCCGGCCAATTCGTGCCGCTGGGGGCGGGCGGTCAGCTCCGCGCCCGTGCCGCCGCGAGCATCCCGCCGGTGATCGCGGCGACGTCGTCGGCGGTGCACACGTACGGCGGCATCGCGTAGATCAGGTTCCGGAACGGGCGCAGCCACACCCCCGCCGCGACCGCGGCATCGGTGGCGGCGCGCATATCGACGGGTTCGGCGAGCTCGAGCACGCCGATCCCGCCGAGCACCCGAACGTCGGTCACGCCGGGTAGCTCCCTGGCCGGTTCCAGTCCGGCCTCGAGGCCGGTGGTCAGCGCCGCGGCCTCGGACCGCCAGTCGCGTGTGAGCAGCAACTCGACCGCCGCGACCGCGACCGCGCACGCCAGCGGGTTGCCCATGAATGTCGGTCCGTGCATGACGCCGCCACCTTCCCCGGCGCTGATCACTTCGGCGATCCCGGAGGTGCACAGGACCGCCGCGAGGGTGAGATAGCCGCCGGTGAGGGCCTTGCCGACGCACATGACGTCGGGGCTGATCCCGGCGTGGTCGGCGGCGAACAGTTCGCCGGTGCGGCCGAATCCGGTGGCGATCTCGTCGAAGATCAGCAACAGCCCGTGTTCGTCGCACATGCGGCGCAGCTCGCGCAGGTAGGCGGGGTCGTGGAAGCGCATGCCGCCGGCGCCCTGCACGACCGGCTCGACGATGACCGCTGCGAGTTCGTCGGCGTGCTCGATCAGTATCTTCTCGAACTCCGCGACGTAGCCGGGATCGAAGTCGCGCGGCGGCGCGGGGGCGAACACCTGCCGGGAGAGCACGCCGGTCCACATCGAGTGCATGCCGCCCTCGGGGTCGCAGACGCTCATCGGTGTGAACGTGTCACCGTGGTAGCCGCCGCGCCACGTCATGAGGCGGTGTCGTCCGGGACGTCCCAGCGCACGCTGATACTGCAACGCGAGCTTGATCGCGACCTCCACCGACACCGACCCGGAGTCTGCGAGGAAAACCTTGTCGAGCCCGTCGGGAGTGATCCGCACCAGCAGCTCCGCCAGTCGTGCCGCGGGCTCGTGGGTGAGCCCGCCGAACATCACGTGGCTCATGCGCCCGATCTGCTCGGTGACGGCGGCATCGAGCACCGGGTGCCGGTAGCCGTGCACCGCGGCCCACCACGAACTCATGCCGTCGACGAGTTCGCGGCCGTCCGCGAGGACGAGCCGGGTTCCGTGCGCGTGGTCGACGACGAGCGGCTCCGTGGAGGCCGGGAACGCCCCGTACGGATGCCACAGGTGCGCGGCGTCGAGCTCCGCGATGCGGGACACGGACAGGGACGGGGAGTTCACGGCCCCGACTGTAGGCGGTGTCGTGATCGTCCGGAGCAGCGCATAGGGTGGCTGGCCGTATCTGTGTGCAGCTGTTACAGGAACCGCTCGGTGCCGCACGTCTCCGAGTCCGGCCGTCCCCGAAGGGAGTTCGATGCCCGTCGATACGTCCACCCCACGGCTGCGGCCGGCCGGCGACCGTGCGGTCGGGGCGGGTCGCCGCGCCGATCTCGACGGCCTCCGTGGCCTCGCGATCGGCCTGGTCGTGGTCTTCCACGTGTGGTTCGGGCGGGTGTCCGGTGGTGTCGATGTGTTCCTCGCGCTGTCCGGGTACTTCTTCGTCGGTGCGTTGCTGCGTGTTACGGAGTCCACCGCACCGCTCGATCCGCGGCCGGTGCTGCGCCGGGTGGGCCGCCGCCTGCTGGCACCATTGGTGCTGGTGCTGATCGCGGTCACCGCGGCCCAGGTGGTTCTGACCCCGCCGACGGGGTGGTTCTCGACGGCCGAACAGACCTTCGCGTCGCTGACCTTCCTGCAGAACTGGCATCTGGCGCACGCAGCAAACGACTATCTGGCCGCCGATCCGTCGGTGAGCCCGATGCAACATCTGTGGTCGATCGCGGTGCAGGGCCAGTTCTACGTCGCCGCGCTGGTCGTGGTGTTCACGCTCGCGGGGGTCCTGCGGCGACGCGGCCTGTCCACCCGGACGCCGCTCGCGGTGCTGCTCGTCGTGGTCACCGCCGCCTCGTTCGGCTATGCCGCGTTCTCGTCCGCGGGCCCGACATGGCTGTACTACGACAGTGCCGCACGCCTGTGGGAGCTGACGCTCGGCGGGCTGTTCGTGTGCGTGGCGCCGTGGCTGCGGGTGCCGCGATGGACCGCCGCCACACTCGCGGTGCTCGCGCTTCTCGTGCTTCTCGGCTGCGGCGCGGTGCTCGACGGCCGCGCGCAGTTCCCCGGACCGTGGGCGCTGGTCCCGGTCGGCGCGGCGCTGCTGCTGGTCGTGACCGGCACGACGCGGCCGACCGCGGTGTCGCGCCTGTTGGCGTCCGCGCCGCTGATGTGGCTCGGCGCGATCGCCTACGCGCTGTACCTGTGGCACTGGCCGGTGCTGATCACCTACCTGGTCGTGCGGGACCGGCTCAGTGTCGGTGCGTTCGGTGGTCTCGTGGTGATCGCCCTGTCGCTGGTGCTGGCCGAGGCGACCACCCGGTTGGTGGAGGACCCGATCAGGACGGGCACGCCGTCGTGCAAGCGAACATCGCTCGTCGCGGCCCTGACGACCGCCGGTGTGGCACTGGCCGCCGTCTCCGTCGGGTGGGTCCAGTACGTGGATCGTTCCGCCCGGCAGATCGCCGATCTGCCGGGCCTGTCCGACGAGGTCTATCCCGGCGCCGGCGTGTTCGACATTCACCCGGATCCGGTGAGCGCACCGGTGAAGCCGCCGCTGATGGTGGCCGAGCACGACCTTCCTGCCACCACGACCGACCACTGCATCGCCGCGCCCGGGCAACGCGAGGCGGTCTCCTGCACCTACGGGGATCCGACGGCGAGCCGCCGGATCGCACTGACCGGCGGCTCCCATTCCGAGCACTGGTTGCCCGCGCTGGATCTGCTCGGCAAGGAACACCGTTTCCGTGTCGACACGTACGTCAAGGTGGGATGTCCGCTGTCGGATCCGCTGACGCCGCTGACCGAGGACTCGGTGACCGTCGACTGCGACACCTGGTCGAAGAATGTGCTCGCGGCGCTGGCGGCGGATCCGCCGGACTACGTGTTCACGACGTCGACCCGTCCCCGCGAGGCAGGCGCAGGTCCGGGTGACTACACGCCCGGCTGGTACGTGGCGCTGTGGGAGACGCTCACCTCGTACGACATCCAGGTTCTTGCGATCCGGGATACCCCGTGGCTGCAGGACGACGGCATCCCGTACCGCGCGTCGGATTGCCTCGCGCGGGGCGGCGACGCGTATGCGTGCGGGGTCGCGCGGGCGGATGCGCTCGACGTCGTCGATCCGGCTCGGGAAGCGGCGGCGCACTTGCCGACCGTCCATCCGCTGGATCTGTCCGATGTGGTGTGCCGCGCGGATCGCTGCCTGGCGGTGGAGGGCAACGTCCTGATCTACCGCGATCGCGACCACCTCACCACCGTGTACGTGCGCACCTTGGCGCCCGAGCTGGGCCGTCAGCTGCGCACGATCACCGACTGGTGGTGACGATCCGCTCACTGCGAGCACCGAGGACGTTCCGATTAGTGTTGGCCGGTATGGAACCCAGCGAACCGACCGCGACCGGTGACTCCCCCGACCAGGAGATACTGGTCTGGCCCGGTAGCCCGTACCCGCTGGGCGCCACCTACGACGGTGCCGGCACGAACTTCGCCGTGTTCTCGGAAGTCGCCGCGAAGGTGGAGTTGTGCCTGATCGCCCGCGACAACATCGAGACACGTATCCCGCTGGAGGAGGTCGACGGGTACGTGTGGCACGCGTATCTGCCGATGATCGCGCCCGGGCAGCGCTACGGCTACCGCGTGCACGGACCGTACGACCCGGCGCGAGGCCTGCGTTGCGATCCGAGCAAGCTGCTGCTCGATCCGTACGGCAAGGCATTCGACGGCTCGTTCGACGGTGACCCCTCGCTGTACTCGTATGCGGTCGCGGGGCCGGAGACGGACAGCGAAGCATCCGGCGCGGAGATTCCCGATGATGCGGCCACCGAAGATGCCGTGACGGGGGACGCCGACGGCGCAGAGCCCGCAGCCCCGGACACACCCGCCGAGGGCGGCGAGAGTGTCGACGAACAGCCCGACGAGGCCGGGGGATTTCCGCAACTCGATTCGCTCGGTCACACCATGACCACGGTGGTGATCAATCCGTTCTTCGACTGGGCCACCGACCGCCCACCGCGCCGGCCCTATCACGAGACGATCATCTACGAGGCACACGTCAAGGGCATGACGGCGTCGCACCCCGGCGTCCCGGAACAGTTGCGGGGAACCTATGCGGGACTGTCGCATCCGGTGATCATCGACCATCTGCGCGAGCTCGGGGTGACCGCGATCGAACTGATGCCGGTGCACCAGTTCATGCACGACCAGGTGCTACTCGACCAAGGGTTGCGAAACTACTGGGGTTACAACACGTTCGGATTCCTGGCCCCGCACACGGACTACTCGTCGTCGGCGAAGCCCAGCGCCGTCGTCGCGGAGTTCAAGGCGATGGTGCGCGCGTTCCACGAAGCGGGCATCGAGGTGATTCTCGACGTCGTCTACAACCACACCGCGGAAGGCAACCATCTCGGCCCGACCATCGCGTTCCGCGGCATCGACAACGCCGCCTACTACCGGCTCGTCGACGACGACAAGACCCACTACATGGACTACACGGGCACCGGAAACAGCCTCAACGCCCGCCACCCGCACACCCTGCAGTTGATCATGGATTCGCTGCGGTACTGGGTGACCGAGATGCACGTGGACGGGTTCCGCTTCGATCTGGCGTCGACGCTGGCCCGGGAGCTGCACGATGTGGACCGGCTGTCGGCGTTCTTCGATCTGGTGCAACAGGACCCGGTCGTCTCGCAGGTCAAGCTGATCGCCGAACCGTGGGACGTCGGCGAGGGCGGCTATCAGGTGGGCAACTTCCCCGGGTTGTGGACGGAATGGAACGGCAAGTTCCGCGACACGGTCCGTGACTACTGGCGCGGCGAACCGGCGACACTCGGCGAGTTCGCATCCCGGCTGACCGGTTCGTCGGATCTGTACGAGGCGACCGGACGGCGACCCGGCGCGTCGATCAACTTCGTCACCGCCCACGACGGGTTCACACTCGCGGACCTGGTGTCCTACAACGAGAAGCACAACGAGGCCAACGGCGAGGACAACCGCGACGGCGAATCGCACAACCGGTCATGGAACTGCGGCGCCGAAGGTCCCACCGACGACCCGGAGATCCTGGCGTTGCGGGCGCGGCAGCAACGCAACATCATGGCGACGCTGATGTTGTCGCAGGGCACCCCGATGCTCGCCCACGGCGACGAACTCGGGCGCTCGCAGCGCGGCAACAACAACGTCTACTGCCAGGACAACGAACTGGCGTGGATGGATTGGTCACCCGAGAGTGTGGATACGGACATGCTTGCGTTCACCCGCAACGTGATCCGGTTGCGCCGCGATCATCCCGTGTTCCGGCGGCGTCGATTCTTCGAGGGCCGGCCCATCCGCAGCGGCGACCAGTCCCGCGACATCGCGTGGCGCACGCCCGCCGGCGACGAGATGACCCCCGAGGACTGGGACAGCGGATTCGGCAAATCCCTCGCGGTGTTCCTCAACGGTGACGGCATCCCCGAGCCGGATCAGCGCGGGCAGCGCGTCGCCGACGACTCGTTCCTGCTGTGTTTCAACGCCCATCACGAGCCGATCGATTTCGTCGTCTCGTCCGGGCCCGACGATCCGGACTGGACTGCGGTGCTCGATACGGACAGCCCCGACGGCCTGCGTGAGTTGGCGGTCGCGCCGGGCGGGTCGGTGCAGGTGCAGGCCCGTTCGCTGCTGGTGCTGCGGCGGCCACGTAGCCACTGACCCGTGTCGTCCCACCCGACGAGATCGCCGGATATGTTTACGCGACGGAGACGGTCCGAGGGTGGCGATCATCCGCCGGACTGCTCGCATCGGGCGTTCATGCGATTCTGCACAGCCTCGTGCCTGCCGCGACACCGCGCTCGATGAGTGTTTCGGCACCCTCCGATGGCGTAGGAGCCGACGACGCCACCACCCTGCGCAGACCTGCAGGCCCAGATGCGCTCGGCCTCGATCTCGTCGAACCGCGGCCTACCGCCCAGCCCGGCCCCTCGACCATGCGGCCCACAACCGCGCGTACCGACCGTCGCGTCGTAGGAGCTCGTCGTGCGAGCCTTCCTCGACGACAGCGCCGTGATCCATCAGCACGACCCGGTCGGCGGAGGCGGCCTGACTGAGCCGGTGCGCGACGATCAGCGCCGATCGTCCCTCGAGCGCGGCCGCGGCGGATGCCTCGAGCACACCGGCACCGGCACTGCCCGCATCGGCGGTCGCCTCGTCGAGGATCACCAGCGCCGGATCGAGCAGCACCAGCCGGGCCAGCGCGACCTGCTGCACCTGCAGGGGTGACAGGTCGTGTCCGCCGGCGCCGACGATCGTCTCGATGCCCTCGGGCAGCAACTGCACCCACTCCCACGCGTGAACGCGCCGCAACGCCTCCCGGACCTGCCCGTCGGTGGCCTCCGCTGCCGCCATCCGCAGGTCGTCGGCGAGCGTCCCCGCGAACACGTGCACCTCCTGCGTCACGAGTGCGACGCGACGCGCGCGTTCCGATTCGTCGAGTTCCGCAAGGCCGGCACCGGCGAACCGCACGTCGCCGTGCCGGGGCCGGTGGATGCCCGCGAGAACCGCCGCGAGGGTGGTCTTGCCCGCACCGGACGCGCCGACCAGCGCGACGTGCTCGCCGTCCGCGATCGTCAGGGACACGCCCTCGAGCACCGGGGGCTTACCCGGGTACGCGAACGTGATGTCGCGGGCATCGAGGATCCGCTCCTGCGGCGTCGGCGCCGACACGCCGCCCGCACCGTCGTCGGACCTGAACCGCTCCCCCTCGACGGTCACCCCGACGATGCGCGCCAGCGACGCGGCCGCGGACTGCAGGTCGTCGGTCACCAGCAGCAGGTCGCCGATCGGGCCGAACAGGCGCAGGAAGAAGAGCATCGCCGCCGTCGCAGCACCGACGGTGAGCGCCCCGTTCCCGACGAGCAGATAACCGAGACCGAGAATCGTTGCCATTCCGACGAATTCGGCGAAGTTGAGGAGGGCGAAGAACCGATTCTGCACGAGCCGGGCTCGCATGCTCCACCGGACCACCTCCCACGAACGCCGCTCGATCCCGTCGAGCAGCCGCCCGGTCAACCCGAACGCCCGGGCGGAGTCGAGACCACGGACGGCACCGAGCACCTCGTGCGCGCGTTTCGCCATCGCCGCGCGCTCGGCCGTGTACACGCGCGGCGCCTCACGGACATACCGCCGCACCGCGAGCACATGAACCGGCAGCACCACCACGACGACGGCCAGAAACCGCCAGTCCAGCGCGGCCAGGCCGACGATCGTCGCAACGATCGTGAACAGCGATGTCGACAACGCCGGAACACCCTGCGAGATCGCGGTGCTCACGACGTCGACGTCGTCGGTGGCACGCGAGACGAGATCCCCGGTGCCGGCCGACTCCACCCGCGACAGCGGGAGTCGCAGCGCCGCGGCCAGCATGCGTTCGCGGAGCCGGGCGAGCACGGTTTCGAACAGCTGCGCCGACGCGGCGACGCCGGACCCGGTCAGCCCGGCCCCGGCGGCGGTCGCGACGGTCATGATCACGGCGAGGCGCCCCACCTCCGCGGCACCCCCGCCGTCGATGGCGATGTCGACCGTCCGGCCCAGCGCCCACGGCATCACGAGTCCGAGGACCGCGGCCGCCACCAGCAGCGCGACCACCCCGGCCAGGCGTACCCGGCTGCCGGACAACGCGGCGAAGAAGTGCATCGTCGTGGTGCGCGCGTCGGCGACGGGAAGCGGGCCGCCCGCTGCCGTTTCGGGAACGGTGGTGGTCATCGGGCGGCCTCCACGGGTGTGCCGGCCGGTCCGGCCGGGGGCAGGGCAGGTGCGTCGTCGGCGGTGCCGCGATGGACGAGACGCCCGCCCGCCAGGACGATCACCTCGTCGGCGGCGGACAGGTGTGCCGGGGCGTCGGTGAACACCAGGGTCAGGCCCCCGGCGCGGGCCCGAGCCAATCGCTCGGCGACGTTCGCCTCGGTGACGGAGTCGACGGCCGTGGTGGGGTCGACGAGCACGAGCACCGAGGAGTCCGCGGCGATCGCCCGGGCCAGCGCGACACGCTGGCGCTGACCACCGGACAGCAGCCGACCCGCTTCCCCGACCGAGGTCTCGAGACCGTCCGGCAAGGCTTCCACCACATCGTCACAGGCCGCGGCGAACACGGCGCGGGTGATTCGGGATTCGCGGTCCGCAGCATCCGGATCGACGGCGGCGGCGATGTTGTCGAGCACGGATCCTTCGAACAGCGCGGCGTGGTGCGGCGCGACGCGGACGGTCGCGATCGCGGTGTCCTCGTCGAGATCGAACAGGTCGGTGTCACCGATCCGGACGGAACCGGATTCGGGTGGGGCCGAGCGGGACAGCACGCCGACGAGCGCCGCGGTGGTCGGTGCGTCGGCGACCACCGCGACCAGCCCGGTCGCAGGCAGGTCGAGATCGAGGTCGCGCACCGGTCCGTGGGTTAGCGCATCGAGGCGGAGCGGACCCGACGCCGTATCTCCGGTGGTGGTGCCGATCGTGATCGACGGAGGCGCCTGGAGCACGGTCAGGATGCGGCGGGCCGAGGCGACCGCGGCCGCCCACACCGACCCGGCATTGGTGCCGAGAGCACCCAGCGGCCCCATGACGAACTGGGTGAGGCCGACGACGGTGATCAACTGTCCGACGGTGAGGCCACCGCCGACCGCCATCAGACCCGCTGCGACACCGATCGCGACGACGAACAGTCCCGAAACGGATTCGATCGCGCCGAGGTAGACGCCTTCGGAACGGGACGCGGCCAGCACCCCGCTCAAGGCGCGTCTGCTCGCGGCGCCGTAACGGCGAGCGGCGACCCGCTCGGCGCCGATGCCCTTGACCACACGGAATCCGGTGACGAGGTCGGTGGCGGTGCCGGCTGCTCGCGCGGCCATCTCCTGCTGATGTTCGCTGCGGGCGCGCAGCGAACCTCCGGCGCGGTCGAGTATCCACAGGATAGTGGGGGCACCGAGCAGCACCGCGACCCCGAGTGGCCACGAGATGGTCAGCAGCACGATGCCGGTGAAGACGACCGCGGCGATCTGGCCGATCGGGTACACGCCGATCGCGGACGCCATCGCCAGGCGCTGCACGTCCGATGTCGCGATCGACAGGGACACCCCGGGGAGCCGTGGCGGCCCTGCCATGCCCCGCGGATCGAGGATGCGGTCGGTGACGCGGGTACGCAGTTGGTGCTGCACCGCCTGCATTCCGAGCAACCCGATCCGGGATCCGATCCGGAACGAGAACGACAGCATCGCGAACACGGCGCCGAGCGCGACCAGCCACAACACGAGTTGGGTACCGTCCTGCGTCGCGATCGCCCGGTCGATCGCCGACCCCATGACGACCGGGACCAGCGCCTCGCCGACCTGGTGACCGATCATCAGCACCGCTGCGGGAAGCGTCATCCGGCGCGCCGCGAAGATCGTACGGACCGTCAACTGCCGTGCGGTGGTGTCCGCGTCGACCGGGATCGGTGGGGTCGGCACCGGTTCGGCGCGGTCGAAGGTCAGCGGGCGCAGCTTCATGGTTCCTCGGGGGTCGTGGTGGTTTCGCCTGCGGCCCACGCGGAGTCGGTACACACGGTTCGTGCCGCCACCCCGACGGGGGCGACGGCACAGCCACTAGGACACAGGCGTTTGCGGTCACTTGCCGACAGCGGCAGAGAACCGCGGACCGTACTCCTCGATGACCCACCCGGGACTGATCGGGGACGGGAAGGCGGCCTCGGTGCCGGACCGAAAGTGACCCTGCTCCCACGGGTGGGCGGTCGGCACGCAGCGATACCGCGATGGGAGCCGACTTCCATTCCGCCATCCTTGAGTTAGGTAAGGTTTAGATAAGAGCAGCTCAGGTTAACAGCGCGGACGCACCGCCTCAATCTCTTCCCCCGCCGGGTTGCGGTCGGCGTCGCGCGCGCTCGCGTCACCCGAACTAAGGTCTATTGGCCATGGAGCCTCCTGCACACCGGCGCGTTCCCGACGCTCCGGCCACGGTCCCGGTGCGGGCGACCTACCGCCTGCAGTTGCGGGGCGACGCACTGCGATTCGACGACGCCGCGGCGCTCGTCGACTACCTCGACGAACTCGGGGTCAGCCATCTCTATCTGTCTCCCGTCCTCACCGCCACGGTCGGATCGACACACGGCTACGACGTCACCGATCCGGCCACGGTCTCCGACGCTCTCGGCGGACGCGCTGGGCTCGCGGCTCTCGCCGCACGGGCACGCTCCCGCGGCATGGGACTGGTGATCGACATCGTGCCCAACCACGTGGGCGTCGCCGACGCCCGGCAGAACCGCTGGTGGTGGGATCTGCTGCGGTACGGACAGAACTCCCGGTACGCCCGGCACTTCGACGTCGACCGGGAATCGGACAACGGCGCCGACGGGAAGATCGCGCTGCCCGCGCTGGGCGCCGGTGACGGTCCCGACGACCTCACCGTCGACCGCACCGGACCCGAGCCGACGCTCGCCTACTACGACAAGCGGTTTCCGGTCACACCCGGCACCGACACCGGTTCCGCCGCCGAGGTTCACGCCCGGCAGGCCTACCGCCTGGTGCCGTGGAATTCCGGGCTGGTGGGCTATCGGAGGTTCTTCACGATCGACGATCTCGCCGCGGTGCGCGTGGAGGATCCTGCCGTGTTCGACGACGCGCACGCACAGGTCGCCGAGTGGGTGGCGGACGGACTGGTCGACGGGCTCCGCGTCGACCACCCGGACGGGCTAGCGAACCCGGCCGGCTACCTCGCCCGGCTCCGCACGCTGCTCGGGCCGGAACGCTGGCTGGTGATCGAGAAGATCCTCGGCGCCGAGGAACCACTCGACCCGACGCTGCCGGTGGACGGCACCACCGGTTACGACGCGTTGAACGAGCTTGCTGCCGTATTCGTCGATCCGCGTGGCGAATCCGCGCTGACCGACCTGTCCCGCACATGCACGGGCACGGCCGAGGACGCCGCATGGTTCCACGAGCAGGAGACGCGGTCGAAACGCGCCGTCCTGACCGACGGGCTCGCACCCGAGATGCGCCGGCTCGTGCGTGCGGCGCAGCGCGACGCGGGCACGACCGGCATCGAGGCGGAGCCGCTGCGCGAGGCGGCGGTCGCGGTCGCGGCGGCACTGCCCGTGTATCGGGCGGACTATGCGCCCCTGGCCGGGCTGCTGCCACGGATCGTCGGCGAAGTCGCGAATTCACGCCCGGACCTCGAACCTGCGCTGCAACTGCTCGCCCGGGCGCTGGCCGCGGGGGGCGACGCGGCGGCTCGATTCGGGCAGGTGTGCGGCGCCGCAACCGCGAAGGCGCTGGAGGATCGGCTGTTCTATCGCGCGTCACGGCTGATCGCGTTGCAGGAGGTCGGGGGGCATCCCGGGCGGTTCGCGATGCCGATCTCGCAGTTCCACCTGGCCTGGCAGGAACGGGCCCGGCGGTGGCCGCGGGCGATGACGTCCCTGTCGACGCACGACACGAAACGCAGCGAGGACGTCCGGGCGCGCATCTCGGTGCTCCCTCAGGTCGCGTCGCAGTGGGCGGCTCACCTCGCCGAGTGGGACAATCTCGCGCCGAGCCCCGACCCGGCATTCGGATCGTTCCTGTGGCAGACCCTGTTCGGGGTGTGGCCCGAGGACGGCACGGTCCGCGCCGAGCTGCGCGGACGGATCCACGAGTACACGCGAAAGGCACTGCGGGAAAACGGAACACGCACCACCTGGACGCAGGTCGACGACGAGTTCGAGGCGGCGGTCGCGGCATGGATCGATTCGGTGATCGACGGTCCGGTACACGGCGCGATGACCGCTTTCGTCGGCTCGGTCGCACCGCACGCCGCCGCGGTCTCGCTCGGCCAGAAACTGCTGCAACTGCTCGGACCCGGAATCCCCGACGTGTATCAGGGCACCGAACTGTGGGACGACTCGCTCGTCGACCCCGACAACCGGCGCCCGGTGGACTTCGATGCCCGCCGTCGGCTCCTCGCGGACCTCGACGCGGCGCCGCCGAAGTTCCGGGTCGTGCGCGAGGCACTGCAGCTGCGCCGGGCACGTCCGTCGAGTTTCGTCGACGGCGCGTACCTGCCGCTGCTCGCGTCGGGCCCGGCCGCCGGGCACGTCCTGGCGTTCGGACGCGGACCGGCCGCAGGTGATCTCGACGTGATCGCCGTGGCGACACTGCACACCGTGCCGCTCGGCGATATCGGCTGGGGTGGAACGGTTCTCGATCTCCCAGCGGGAACCTGGACGGACCGCCTCACGGGCCGGACGCTGGTCGGCTCGGTGCCGGTGAGCGAGCTGCTCGGAACGCTGCCCGTCGCGGCGCTCGAACGCACCGACGGTTGACGTCCTCCCCGGCGCACTCGACGTGTCCGTGCCAGGCACCTCGGCTCAGATCGTCCGGTCGACCGTGCGGATGCCGACCCACAACCCGACCGCGCAGGTGGCGAACGCGGCGACGAAGCCCCACGCGACGTCGCTGTCCCACAGCGTGCCGGTGAACAGCGCCCGCTCGGCGTCGACGACATAGGTCAGGGGATTCACCTTGGCCGCCGCCTGCATCCACCCGGGGCCGGCGTCGAGCGGCAGCATCATGCCCGCAAGCAGCAACAGCGGGAAGATCACGGACTGCTGCACGCCCCAGAACAGCCATTCCCGGCCCTTCGCGGCCAGGCCCAGCGCGTAGGACAGCGCCCCGAGGCCGACCCCGAAGACGCCGAGGATCAGCAGGCCCACGAGTACCTGCACCGGATAGAAGGTGAGGCCGAACGGGATTGCGACGACCGTGATGAGCAGTGCCTGCACGACGAGCGGCGCGAATTCTTTGAGTGCGCGCCCGACAAGGATCGACGACCGGTCCAGCGGAGTCGCGAGAATACGTTCGTAGGCACCGGTCATCAACTCGTACAAGAGGTTTCCGCCGACCATGCCGGTACCGAAGATCGCGATCATCACGAGGACACCAGGCAGGAATCACTGCAGTGCCGACTCCCCGTCGACCCCGCCGGCGCCGAGCATGCCGTCGAGGAGCGGTCCGAAGAGCGCGAGGAACACCAGCGGTTGCAGCAGCGAGAAGATCAGCGAGAACGGATCGCGGAGCACGACGAGGATCTCGCGGGTGAACACGGCCGCGGTGTCGTGCAGCCATTTGCGTAGCCGGGAGCGTTCGTTCAGGACGTCGGATTCGGCCGCGGTCCGGTCGATCACGTAGGTCATGCCGCCTCCTCGCGCAGGGACCTGCCGGTCAGATTCAAGAACACGTCGTCGAGCGAAGCGGGCTTCACGTCGGTGGATGCGACAGACACGCCCGCGGTGTCCAACGCCCGCATCAGCGGCGGGACGAGTTCCGGGCCGTTGTGCGTGGCGAGCACGAGCCGCACCGCGCCCGCGTCGGACACCGATTCGGTCACCGCCGCGACGACGGACGGGAGCACCGACCGTGCGGTCGCAGGGCTGTGCCCCGGAGCGAGCTCGACGGTGACGACGTCGTCGGCGTAGTCGCGCTTCAGCACCTCGGGCGCGGCGTCGGCGATGACGGTGCCGTGGTCGATCAGCACGATCCGCTCGGCCATCGCGTCCGCCTCGTCGAGGTAGTGGGTGGTGAGCAGCAGCGTCATGCCGTTCTCCTCGCGCAACCGCAGGACGTGTTCCCACAGGTTCGCGCGGGCATGCGGATCCAGGCCCGTGGTGGGCTCGTCCAGGAACAACAGGCGCGGATGGTTCATCAGGCCCATCGCGACGTCGAGCCGGCGCCGCTGCCCTCCGGACAGGGATTGCACGGTACGTTTTTCCAGGCCCGTCAGCTCGAGCGCCGCGAGCAGATCCGTCGCGCGCCGTTTCGCGACGTCGCCGGGGACGGAGTAGAACCGCGCCTGGTTCCGCAGCTCGTCGCCCACCCGGTACGAGTAGCCGCCGGCGCTGCCCTGCCCGACGTACCCGATGCGGGCGCGCACCGCGGCGGGTTCGCGCACGACGTCGCGACCGGCGACCTCGGCTGTTCCGGAGGTCGGCGTGAGCACCGAGGTCAGCATCCTGATCGTGGTGGATTTCCCGGCGCCGTTGGGGCCGAGGAAGGCCACGAGTTCCCCTTGGGCGACATCGATATCGACGCCCTTGACCGCCTCGACAGTCTCTTTCCTGCGACGAAAGGTCTTCGTGAGTCCCCTCGCCCGAATCGCATATTCCGTACGGTGTACCGATTCAGTCACGAGATCGACGGTACGCTGTACGAGATACACGCGCAACGGCATTTCCCGAGGAGTTCGAGTGGGCGAGACCGACCCGGCCGACAGCACCGCACCCCCGGCGGGCAACAAGCGATTCGCTCCGCTGTGGGATCCGCCGGCGCCCCCCACACGCGGCCGGCCCCCGCGAGTGAACCGCACGCAGGTGGTCGATGCCGCGGTCACGATCGCCGACGAGAGCGGGCTCGACGCGGTGTCGATGCGCTCGATCGCCCGGACGCTCGGCGTCGGCACGATGACCCTCTACTCGCACGTGCCGTCCCGGGACCATCTGATCGACGCGATGATCGACCGCGCCTACGCCGACTTCACCCTGCCCGATCCGGCGCTTCCGTGGCGGCCCGCGCTCGAGGCCTACGCACGCGGATACTTCTCGCTGCTGCGGGCCCATTCCTGGCTGCTGACCGTGAACACCTGGCGAATGCCTCTGGCGCCACACGTCTTCGACGCCGACGAGGCCGCCTTCCGCATCCTCGTCGACACCGGCCTCACGGCAAACCAGGTCGTCGAGACGATCGGCATCGTGAACCAGACCGTGTCCGGGTTCGCGCGCGCCGCCGACGCCGAGGTCACCGACGAACGCGACCAGGGCACCGACTACGAGGCGTACTGGTCCGCGCAGTCCGACTTCTGGGAGAACACCTTCGACCCGGCCCGCTATCCGACGATGACACGGTTGTGGACCGTCGGGGCGTTCGACGACGCCGCCACGCCGTTCGATCTGCGCATCGGCGCGCTGCTCGACACGATCGAGCTGCTCATCGAGCGGTCGAGCGGCTCCGGTAGTGCCGTGCCGTCGTTCGACGACTGCACGCGCATGCCCGGAACCGACCCGGCCGGGTGTGCGGGCACCGACTCGGCCGGCGCATAGTCAGCGCAGCCGCAGCAGGCTCATCGCCAGGGCGGTCCCGGATCCACCGAGTTCGGCGGTGTAGCGGCGGATCACGTCGAGATCGTGCGCGTGGGTCACCCGCGGCGATCCCGCGTCGACGCGCGCCGTCGCGATGCGCCGGGCCAGTTCCGTGCGCTGCAGCACGGCAGCGAGAATGTCGGCGTCGAGCCGATCCATCTCGTCGTAGAGCCGGTGGACGTCGAGTTCGGCGACGCCGGGTTCGATGATCGCGGTCACGTCATCTTCTCCTTCTGGTGATGGGAACCGATATTCGCTCCGACCGGGTGACGGGAACGTTCACCCGGTCACGGTCAGCACAGTGCGCGGCGGTACCTGCGCACGAGGGGGATCGCGCATCCGGCGATCAGCACGACCGACCACGTGAGTGTCCGGACGAGCGGTTCGGCGACGGGACCACCGAGCGAGAACGCCTGCATGGTCTCGACGGCCGCGGTCATCGGCTGGTTCTCCACGAGGGGGCGAATCCAGCCGGGATAGGCACTCACCGGAACGAAGCCCGGGTTGAAGAACAGCAACAGCGTGCACAGAAGCGAAATAGCTTCGACGACACCGGTATTCGACCAAGTGAGACCGACGGTGGTGACGAGGACCGCGAAGCCGACGCCGAACATCACCGGCACCGCCACGAATCCGAGCGCGGCGAGGGCGCCGGCGAGGGCGCCGGCGTGGAACCGGAATCCGAGCGCCATTCCGATCCCCACGATCACCGTGGTGGTCGCGGCGATCCGCACCGCCTCGGCGACCGAACGCGACAACAACGCCGACGCCCGGTGAACCGGCAACGTCCACAACCGTCCCGGCAGGCCCGCCTCGCATTCGCGGCGGAGAGTGATCGTTCCGGCGAGCGAGCCGAGCAACGCGCTCATCACCGCCACCATGGGTACCGTGCCGTACAGCGCGTCGTGTCCGGCGAAGGCCGTGACCTGCCGGCCCAGCACGACGTCGAGCATCACCAGCATCGCGACCGGATAGGCCAGGGTCTGCACGACGGTCATGGGATCCCGCCGCCAGCGGGTGAGCAGGCGACGGGACTGCAGCCAGGTGTGCGGCAGCAGCATCCGGATCGAGTTCTCCGCCGCAGGGTCGGCTGTCGTCACAGGAATCGTCGACGTCGTCGTGGTCATGCTCGCCTCCCGGTGACTCGCACCGACATCCATCCGGCGACCCCGAGCAGGGCGCCCAGCCACAGCAGCGTCGGAACCAGCAGGTGGGCGTCGAAGGTGCCGTCGGCCAGTGCGCGCAGCGTGATCGAGAACTGCGAGACCGGCTGATTGCGCACGATCGGCTGGGCCCAGTGCGGAAACTGTTCGAGGGGAAGGAATCCGCACGAGAACATGCCCAGGACCAATTGCGGAACGGCCAGCGCGCGGGTGGTGGCCTCGGGGCTGCGGGACAGCGCTCCCAGGAGATCGGCGGCGAAGGTGAGAGCCACCCCGATGGCCAGTGCCGTCGCGCAGAATGCAAGGGCGGCAGCAGGTCCGGCGTCGAACCGGAATCCGATCGCGTGGCCGCAGACCACGGCGACGACGAGCGCGAGAACGCAGCGCACGGTGCTCGCCGAGACCCGCGCCGCCACCGGAACACCCGCGGGGATCGGCATCGCCGCGAAACGCCGATCGACGCCGCGCACCGTGTCGGTCGCCGCGACGAACGCGGCGGTGATCGCGGTGAAGGACACCGCCTGCAAGGCGAGCAAGGGCATCAGGAACCGCCCGTACTCGACGCCGCCGCCGGAGAATCTCGTGACCACCGCGTGCAGCGGGACGTAGAACCCGAGGGTGAACACCACCGGTGCGATCAGCGCGGTCACCATCGATCCGCCGCGCAGTGCCGATCCCACACCGCGGGCAGTGAGGATCCACCACTGCCGAAGCGGCGTGTATTCGGGTGCGAGACTGCTCATGCCGCGACCTCCAGCGGCGCCGATCCGGTTCCGGTGAGGGCGAGGAACACCTCGTCCAGCGATGGGCGGCGCAGCGCGATGTCCGCGATCCGGAGGTGCCGGGCGTCGATCGCGGCGGCGACCCGAGCGAGAGTGCCTGCCCCGTCGAGCGCGGGGATGGAGACCCGATCGGTGCCGATCTCGACGGTCCCGGCGGGCGCGAAGATCCCGACGACGTCGGCGATCTCGGGGACGTCCCGCGGGCGCACCGGAACCACCTCGCAGACGCTGCCACCCACGCGGTCCTTGAGCCGGGCGGCCGTGTCGTCGGCGACGACGACGCCCCGGTCCACGACGACGATGCGGTCGGCGAGGAGGTCGGCTTCCTCGAGATATTGGGTCGTCAGCAGCGTCGTGATGCCCCTGGCCTTGAATCCGGAGACCAGATCCCACACCCGTTGCCGACTGCGTGGATCGAGCCCGGTGGTGGGTTCGTCGAGGAACACCACCTGTGGCGGGACGACAAGGCCGCACGCGATATCGATGCGGCGGCGCATGCCACCGGAATATCGGCCGACCGCCCGGTCCGCGGCGTCGTCGAGGTCGAACTCCGCGATCAGCTCGCGGGCGCGGGCGCGGGCGGCGCGTCGGGGCAGTCCGAGCAGCCGCGCGAACAGCACGAGGTTCTCGAATCCGGTGAGCGCGTCGTCGAGCGCGGCGTACTGCCCGGTGAGCATGATCGACCGCCGGACACCGGCCGCGTCGGCGACCACGTCGTGTCCGGCGACGACGGCCCACCCGGAGTCCGGACGCAACAGTGTCGAGAGGATGTTCACCACGGTGGTCTTGCCGGCCCCGTTCGGACCGAGAACTGCGAGGACTTCACCCGGAGCGGCGGCGAAGCTCACTCCGCGCAACGCCGGGATCGGGCCGAAGCTCTTGGTGACGTCTTCGACGAACAGGGACGGTGTTCGGTCCGGCACGGGGTCCTCCTGGCTGACGGCGGAAAGGCGTGATGTCCACGTTCTCCCGGCCGCGTCCTCCGCGATACCCACCCCAGAGGTGGTCCGGCACCACCTCGGTGACCTCCGTTTCCCCGGCAGCGTCTACTGCCGGCCCTCGAGCGGGTCCTTGCGCCAGAGCAGGGCGTGCAGGCATTCGACGGCCTCGTCGGGGTCGGCGACGGCCAGCACGCCCGGGCCTGGCATCTGCCAGCCCCCGATCGATACCACGGGGACTCCGGTCCGGACCGCGAGCGCGATCTCGCTCATGGTGCCCCAGCTTCCGCCGACCGCGATCAACGCATCGCTCGTGCGGACGAGCAGGGCGTTGCGCATCTCCCCCAGCCCGGTGGGAATCGACACCGTCAGATAGGGGTTGCCGTCGCCGCGTTCGTCGCCCGGCAGCAGCCCGACGGTGGTGCCGCCCGCCTCGATCGCTCCGCGCGACGCCGCCGCCATCACTCCGCCCAATCCGCCGGTCACGACGACCGCGCGCCGCCCGGCCAGCAACCCGCCGACGCGGCGGGCGACGCGGCGCTGCTCCGGGGTGGCGTCGCCGGGCCCGACGACACCGACATACCGCTGCTCCTGCATCTTTCGATTGTCCACCAACCCAAGGTGTTGTGGAGCCCACTCCGGGGGTGCGGACTTCCACCGCCGGGATCGGTCGTGGTCGGCGCGGTGCGGGCGCACCCTGATCGCCATGACCACCATTCGCAGTACCCGGCTCGTCCGGCGCGTCACGGTACTCGCGGACGACGGGGTGCCACTGGCCGTCCGAGAGGTCGGAGCCGCCACGGCGCCGCTGACCGTCGTGTTCGTCCACGGACACTGCAATCACACGGAAAGCTGGTCGCCGCTGCGGGATTCGCTTCTGCGCCTGACGGGCTCGTCGGTGCGGATGGTGTTCTTCGATCACCGTGGGCACGGCCGGTCCGGTGGCGCTCCCGCCGAGACGTACACCGTCGAGCAGGTGGGCCGGGATCTGGGAGCGGTACTGCGCGCGGTGGCGTCCGAACCGGTGGTGCTGGTCGGGCATTCGATGGGCGGCATGGCGATTCTGTCCTACGCGCGACAGCATCCGCACGAGATCGGCCGCCGGGTGGCGGGGATCGGCCTGATCGCTACGGCGGCCGGCGATCTGCACCGGTCCGGGCTCGGCCGGTATCTGCGCAGCCCGGCGGTGGAGCTGTTCCATCGGGCGGTGACCCGGGCGCCGGGCATCATGCAACGAGCGCTCCGGTTCGGCGGGCGCATGGGCGGACCGCTGGTGCGGGCCGCGGATCGTCGCGGCCCGGACAGCCGCTTTGCGGCGTTGATGAAGATCCTGCACAGCGACACGTCGGTGGTGACGATGGCCGGGTTCCTGCGTTCCTTCGCGGCCCTCGACGAGTCGGCGGCCCTGACGGTGCTCGCGGCGGTGCCGGCGCTGGTGCTGTGCGGTTCCACCGACGAGTGGACCCCGTTCGAACTGTCGGCCGGGCTGGCGTCCCGGCTGCCGCTCGCGGAGCTGGTGCGCGTCGACGGGGCCGGGCACTCGGTGATCGCCGAGCGGGCCGAGGAGGTCGCACACGCGCTGGCCGCGCTGTTGCGGCGGGTCGGCTGAGCAAGCTCAGAGGTCCCGTTCGGTGATGATGCCGCTGTGCAGGGCCAGCTCGGCGAGCCGCACCCGTTTGAGGTTCTGCGGCAGGTCCTCGACACCGAACTTGGTGAACAACGCGCGCAGGTGCGTCTTCACGGCGTCGACGCTCAGGTAGAGCTCCGCGGCGATCGCCTGGTTCGAGGCGGGGCTGGCGAATGCGGCACCGTGCTTGTACGGGCGGCACAGCGCGAGCAGCACACCGCGCTGCGTTTCGGTGACCGACCGGACCGTCGGCAGCTCCGACGCGACGCGGGTCGCTTCGTCCGGCCCGACCCCGATTTCCTGGAAGGTCAACCGGATCGAACCGATACGGATGCTGTCGCCCTCCCTCAACCGCCGCCGGCCGGTGATCCGCTCACCGTTGACGAACGTTCCGTTGCGCGACAATCCGTCGTCGACGATCGTCCAGTGCGTCCCGATCCATTCGACGACCGCGTGCAGTCGCGACACTTCCTCGTCGCCGGTGAACGGGACGTCCGAGTCCGGTGACCGGCCGATGGTGACGCGCGGCGTCGCGGGCGACAGCTCGTAGCGATGCTGCCGTCCCTGCCTGTCGATGTAGCTCAGTCGTGACTCGATACCGACGCTCACTGCGACCTCCCGAAGACGGAATCAATCGTGCCCGTCGGCGATTGCCTCGGCAAGAGCGGCGATAATAGGGCTCGTGAACCGTCGACGTACCCGAGTCCCTACCGCCGATTCCCCGTGCCCGTGTGGTGGCGGGTTGCCGTTCGGTGAGTGCTGCGGGCCGCTCCTGGACGGTGCGGACGCACCGACCGCGGAGCGGTTGATGCGGTCGCGGTACACGGCGTTCGCGGTCGGGAACGTCGAGCATCTGAACCGCACGTGGCATCCGGCGGGCCGTCCGGCCCGGCTCGAGCTCGATCCGGGCCAGCGGTGGACCGGGCTCGAGATCCTGCGCACGACCGGCGGCGGTTTCCTGCACACCGAGGGCACCGTCGAATTCCGCGCCCACTACACGTACGACGGCGTCGAGGACACACTGCACGAACACAGCCGGTTCGTGCGCGAGGACGGTCGCTGGGTGTATCTGGACGCCCTGCCCTGACTGTGCCCCGCGGAGGGGGCTACCCTCCGCACCCGCTCGGGCGCCGGTCGCTTCCCTGTGCCGATCGTGTCGGCGTACGACCGGGATCCGAGCGGATGCGCTCTCCCGCCTCACCGCAGGAGCGTCGCGCGCAGGGTGTCCGTCAACCACGACCGGTACTGCTCGACGTCCCAGCCGCAGCTGCGGCGCAGCAGCGCGTGCACCTGGGGTGAGCTGAGCGTGAAGAGCACATCCGCGGCGTGCTCGACGCGCACCCCGTCGCGGAGCAGACCGCTCGCGCGCAGGCCCTCGGCGATCGTGCGGGCGTTCTCGGCCGTCGCGCGGGCGTCCTCGTCGGCGAAGCGCCGCATGTCCGGGTCCGCGCCCGAGGACTCCACCGACGTCATGAGCAGGCCCCCGGCCCGTTCGAGCATGTCGGTGCCGAACCCGACCACGTGCTCGAGGATCAGGTCGGCGTCGGAACCCCGGTGGGCGGCCGGCCTCCTCGGCGGACCGGTGGTGTCACCGGTGCCGGCCACCGCGTTGTCGAGGGCGTCGCGGAACAGTTCCGATTTGCCGCCGGGAAACGCGGTGAACACGGTCCGGACCGCGACCCCCGCCTCCTCGGCGATCTGCTTGACGGTGGTGCTGACGTAGCCGTCGCGGACGAACAACCGCGCACCCGCGGCACGGATCGTGGCGCGGGTACGGCGGGCGGCTTCTTCCCGAAGCGGGGACGTGTACGTCCGCTTCGCGGTGTTCTCGGACATCGGAGCAACCCTAACCCATCGGATGCACCCACTGTGCATCCGAATCGTGTGGAGCTGCGCGTATCTCGCGGAGCGGGCATGCTGGATCCGTGCGCACCTTCGAGGTCTGGGCCCCGCTTCCCGAATCCGTCCGCCTGCACATCGACGGCACCGAACATCCCATGGTCCGCGACAGCCACGGCTGGTGGCGCACCGAGGTCGACGCCTCCCCCGGCGATCGCTACGGCTTCGTCGTGGACGGCAGCGGAACGGACGACGAGACCGTGCTGCCGGATCCGCGCTCGCCGCGGCAACCCGACGGCGTGCACGGCCCGTCCCAGCTGCACGAGCTCGATCCCGCGGTCTGGACCGACTCGGCCTGGACGGGCCGGCAACTGCCGGGCAGCGTCGTCTACGAGCTGCACATCGGCACGTTCACCGCCGCCGGCACGCTCGACGCGGCGATCGAACATCTCGACGAACTCGTCGACCTCGGAGTCGGCTTCGTCGAACTGATGCCCGTCAACGCGTTCAACGGCACCCACGGCTGGGGTTACGACGGGGTGCTCTGGTACGCGGTGCACGAACCGTACGGCGGGCCGGACGCGCTGCAGCGGTTCGTCGACGCCGCGCACGCGCGCGGGCTCGGGGTCGTGCTCGACGTGGTGTACAACCATCTCGGCCCGTCCGGGAACTATCTGGGCCGCTTCGGCCCCTATCTCACCGGCGGCGCCGGGACCTGGGGCGAGACGGTGAACCTCGACGGTCCCGGGTCGGCGGAGGTCCGTCGCTACATCATCGACAACGCCCTGCGCTGGTTCCGCGACTTCCACATCGACGCACTGCGGCTGGACGCGGTCCACGCGCTCGTGGATCACACCGCCACGCATGTGCTCGAGGATCTCTCCACCGAAACCTTCCGGCTTTCGGTTCATCTGGGGCGCCCGCTGACGCTCATCGCCGAAAGCGACCTCAACGATCCGCGCTTGATCACCCCGCGATCCGCGGGTGGGTACGGACTACACGCGCAATGGGACGACGACATCCACCACGCCGTGCATGCGGCGGTGTCCGGCGAACGGCAGGGCTACTACGGAGATTTCGGGTCGCTGGAGTGCCTGGCCCGTACCCTGCAACACGGCTTCTTCCACGCCGGAACGTACTCGAGCTTCCGCGGTCGCGTCCACGGGCGCCCGCTCGATGTGCGCCGCACTCCGGCCAGTTCCCTGCTGGCCTACACGTGCACCCACGATCAGGTGGGCAACCGCGCGCGCGGCGACCGGCCGGGCCGGTATCTCGATCACGGACAGCTCGCCGTCAGGGCCGCGCTCGTGCTCACCTCCCCGTACACGCCGATGCTGTTCATGGGCGAGGAGTGGGGTGCGACCACCCCGTTCCGGTACTTCACCTCGCATCCGGAACCGGAGCTCGCCGCGGCGGTGATCGACGGCCGGCGACGGGAGTTCGCCGAACACGGCTGGGACACCGGCGACGTGCCCGACCCGCAGGATCCGGAGACCTTCCACGGTTCCGTGCTGAACCGGGCCGAGCGCACCGAGCCGGAGCATGCCCGGCTGCTGGCGTGCTACCGGGATCTGCTCGCGTTGCGCCGGTCCCGTGCCGAGCTGACCGATCCGTGGCTCGAGAACCTGCAGGTCGACTACGACGAAGACGAGCGCTGGATCGTCGTGCACCGCGGGAGGATTCGCGTCGCCTGCAATCTCGGAGCCGAGCCGATCACCGTTCCGGTCGGCGGTGTCCCGCTGATGTGGTGGGACGAACCGGTCGTCAACCGGACGCGCTCGGCCGCGCTGATCCCCGGCCATTCGTTCGCGGTGCTCGACGGCGACGTCGACCACCACGACCGGTGAGCTCGCCGCGGCGCCGCATCGTCACAGCGCCGCTCCGTCTCAGCGCCGCTCCGTCTCAGCGCCGCAGCATCCGCCATGTGAACAGTGCGGTCACCGCGAGGATGACGGCGGTGGCGGCCGAGGCGCTGTGCATTCCCGCGACGAACGCCTCGCGCCCCTCCTCGAGCAGCGCACGAGCCGCGGTGTCCGGCAGGTGCCGCGCCGTCTCCACGAGATTGCCGAGGGTGTCGAGCCCCTCGTTCGAGGGGAACAACTCGGCGAGGCGGCCCTGGTAGGTCGCGCTGACGACGCTGCCGAGCACTGCCACACCCAGCGCCAGCCCCAGTTCGTATGCGGTTTCGGACACCGCGGATGCCGCGCCCGCACGATCCGGCGGCGCGGCGGCCACCACGAGATCGGTGGTGAGAGTCAGTGCGACGCCGACGCCCGCGCCGACCAGGGTGAAGCCGGCGACGAACACTCCGGCGCCGCCGTCGGCACCGAGCGCGAGCAGCGCCCCTGCCCCGGCTGCGGCAAGGCCGAGTGAGCATGCCAGGACCCCGCCGATCGGGAGCCGGCGGGTGAGCGGTCCGGCGGCGAGCGAGCCGAGCGCGCTGGCGGCGGTTCCCGGGAGCATGAGCAGTCCGGCGGTCAGGGGGCTCACGTCGAGCACGAGCTGCAGATATTGCGATCCGAAGAACAGCACCCCGGCCAGCGCGAACACCGAGAGCAGGTTGGCCGCCACAGCGGTGGAGAAGGTCCGCTCGGCGAACAGCGACAGGTCCAGCAACGGCGAGGTCGTGGCGCGCTGACGGTGGACGAAGAACAGCGCCGCGAGGACGCCGATGCCACCGGCAATCAGGTATTCCGGTTGCGGGCCGTGCAGCGCGGACTCCTTGACCGCGTAGACCAGTGGCAACACGGCGGCCAGCGACGCGATCGCGCCGACGAGATCGAAGCGGCCCGGCGCCGGGTCCCGGGACTCGGGGATCAGGCGCGGCGCGGCGATGACGAGGACCGCCATGATCGGCAGATTCACGAGAAACACCGAGCCCCACCAGAAGTGCTCGAGCAACCATCCGCCGACGAGCGGTCCGGCCGCGGCGCCTCCGGCCGCCATCGCGCTCCACACGCCGATCGCGAGTGTGCGCTGACGGGCGTCGGCAAACATGTGCCGGATCAGGCCGAGCGTCGCGGGCATCAGGGTGGCTCCGGCGATACCCTGCAGAACCCGCGCCGCGATGAGCATCTCGGGATCGACCGCCCAGGCGGCCAGCACGGAGGCGGCGGCGAATCCGATCGCACCCACCAGCAGCAGGCGTCGGCGCCCGATGCGGTCGCCGAGGACGCCCATGGTCACGAGCAGACCCGCGACGGCGAACGAGTACACGTCGATGATCCACAGCAGTTGCACGCCGGTGGGGGCGAGATCGGCGCTGATGAACGGCAGGGCGAGATCGAGCACGGTCGCATCGATCGCGATGAGCAGCACCGCGCACGCGAGCACGGCGAGGCCCAGCCAGGTGCGGGCGTCGGCCCGCGCCGGGGCGTCGGTGATTGCGGTGCCGGTGTGTTCGCGCATGACTACTTCCTGGGAATACGGGGGTTACTGAACCGTCCAGCCGGTACAGCAAATGCCAGGGTAGCAGCGGACCGTCCGGCCGGTACAGTCGATTGACTAGGCTCACACCATGGCCTCCGACACCCGCGACCGGATCCTCGACGCACTCGAACGCACGCTGCTCGACGTCGGCCTCACCCAGGTCACCCTCGAATCGGTGGCCGCCGCGGCGGGCGTGTCGAAAGGTGGCCTGCTGTACCACTTCCCGACCAAGGAGGCGATGCTCGCCGCCCTGGTGCGCCGGCTCGGCACCCGCAGCGACGAGCAACTCGCCGAAGCCGTCGCCGGCGGCACCCGGGTCGCCGAGTGGTACCTGGCCTACCCGGACGACCTCGGCGACGCCGCGGAGATCTCACTGTTTCGATCGATGGTGGCTGCGATGCGCAGCGCCGACGGTCAGCACGACGAGGTGCAACGCGCCGTCGTCGACGTGATGCGGTCGTGGGACGACGGGCTCCGGGCCGAGTTCGACGATCCCGTCACCGCCGAGATCGTACGGCTCGTCGGCGACGGCATCTACCTCGGCGCCCTGCTCGGACTACCGCGGCCGGACCCCGAGCTGCACCGCGCGATCATCGACCGGCTGCTCAGCCGCGACGACCCACGCTGATCGGCTCAGGTCAGGTAGCGGTACGCGGGCGAGCCCGGTTCGAGCCGCTGCACCTGCAGCCGCGATGCATCCATGCGCGCAAGCAACGGGGCAAGACCGTCGGCCCCACCGAGCTCGATACCGACGAGTGCGGCACCCGTCTCCCGGTTGTTGCGCTTGACATATTCGAACAGGGTGATGTCGTCGTCCGGTCCGAGCACCTCGTCGAGGAACCGCCGCAACGCGCCGGGCTCCTGCGGGAAGTCGACGAGGAAGTAGTGCTTGAGTCCGCGGTGCACCAGCGACCGCTCGATGACCTCGCCGTACCGGGAGACGTCGTTGTTGCCTCCGGAGATCAGGCACACGATCGTCGAACCCGGCTCCGCGGCGATGTGTTCGAGCGCCGCGACCGAGAGCGCGCCGGCGGGTTCGGCGATGACACCCTCGTTCTGATACAGCTCGAGCATCGCGGTGCAGACCGCCCCCTCGTCGACCTGGGTCATCCCGAAGGGACCGGTGCCGAGCGTGTCCTGGCGGATCGTCGCGACCAACGGCAGGTTCGCGTGCGACACCACCTCGGCGCCCAGACCGGACACCACCGAGTAGGGCACGTCCCCGATCCGCTGGACCGCGGCGCCGTCGACGAACGGTTCGACCTCCGGCAGCGTCACCGGACCGCCCGCGACGAGCGCGGCGGTCATGGACGCGGCACCGGCCGGTTCCACCCCGACGATCGAGGTGCTCGGCGACTTCTCGTGCAGGTAGGCCGCGATGCCCGCCAGCAGTCCCCCGCCGCCGACCGGCACGACCACCAGATCCGGCGCTGCCGGCAACTGCGCGAGGATCTCGCGGGCGATCGTGCCCTGCCCGGCCGCGGTGCGGACGTCGTCGAACGGCGCGACCATCGTCGCGCCGGTGCGCTCGACGTCGGCTCGGGCCGCTGCGGCGGCGGCATCGAAGGTGTCGCCGATGGGGATGAGCTCGACGAACTCGCCGCCGTGGACACGGATCCGGTCACACTTCTGCTTCGGGGTGCGCGCCGGGACGTAGATGCGCCCGGTGATGCCCATGGAGCGGCACGCGTACGCCACGCCCTGCGCGTGGTTTCCGGCGCTGGCCGTCACGACACCCGCCGCCCGTTCGGCGTCGCTGAGCTGGGCCATCACGTTGTAGGCGCCGCGCAGCTTGAACGAGCGCACCCGCGTGAGATCCTCACGCTTGAGGTAGACGTTCGCGCCGGTCAGAGCAGACAGTCGCGGGCAGTGTTCGAGTGGAGTCGGTGCCACCGCCGGGGAAATTCGCTCCGCTGCCGCATCGATGTCGGCCACGTTCATCACGGGCGCGTGTGTCGGTTCTGCGGTGTGCGGGTAGGTGGTCACCCGTCAATGCTGCCACCCGCGTCGCCGATCATCCAAAGCAGTACCCGTCACGACGTGAACCGGGACGGGCGTGGCGGGTGGCGAAGGTTCGGCTTCGCCACCCGCACGACCTCCCGGCACACTGCAGTCGGGCGGCTGCCGTCCGGGCTACCGGGGTTCGAGAACGAACACGGGGATCTGACGGTCCGTCTTCGTCTGATAGTCGGCGTAGTCGGGGAATGCCGCGACCGCGCGTTCCCACCACACGGCTTTCTCCTCACCGTGGACCTCGCGGGCGGTCATGTCCTGCACCCGGGGACCGTCGCGCAGTTCGACGCGCGGGTCTGCGAGGACGTTGTAGTACCAGACAGGGTTCTTCGGTGCGCCGCCCAGCGATGCCACGACCGCGTAGGCGCCGTCGTGCTCGACGCGCATCAGCGGTGTCTTGCGCAGCTTGCCGGTCCTGGCGCCCCGCGTGGTGAGGATGACCACCGGCATGCCGTTCATGGTGGTGCCCGCGGTACCGCCCGACGACTCGTACTGTTCGACCTGGTCCGCGGCCCACTTCGACGGGCTGGGTTCGTATTCTCCGATCAGGGGCATACGGACCAGTCAACACGCTTCTGTGAGACGACACACGGCAGGCGGAAAGTTCGTTGACCCGAATTCTCGACTGAGACTACCCTGAAGGCAGACTTTCCGAGACCGTAGGAGCATCTTGATGGCCACACTCGGCACCCCCGCTCGCCCCGCCCGGCACGTCGCCGGCATCGATCTCGCCGGGACCGAGTGGCCGCTCTACAAGATCGAAGCCGTGATCGTCGGCGCCCTGATGCTGCTCGCACTGTTCGTCATCACCGGTTCCGCGCAGACGGCCGTGCTCTCCGCGGCGGCGGCCGCGACCGTCACGTGGTGGGTCCGGCTGGCCTACTACCGCCGCGCATAGGGCCCGCGCACAGACCCCCGTCGTCGGTCAGGGCTTCGTCTGTGCACCGGGCGATCCGGTGCCGCCCGGGCCCTGGCTGGGGGAGGCAGTCATGATGCGGGCGATCGCGTCGCGGTCGGCGACACCGGGAAGACCCCAGCCCTCCCGATAGCCGTACAACTCGGCGAGTGTCACCGAACGCCGATTGCCGTCCGCGACTTCGACGTCCTCTGCGGTGATCAGGCTCGGATGTGCCACGCCGCACGCCTCCGCGACCTTCAACACCTCGCGCCGCAACGCCCGCAGATACTGTTCGACCCGTTCGGCCTTCGACGGGACGTCCAAACCTCTTGACAGCCAGGCATTCTGGGTGGCCACCCCGGTGGGGCACCGGTCGGTGTGACACTTCTGCGCCTGGATACAACCCACCGCGAACATCGGCTCACGAGCGACGTTGACCATGTCGCAACCCAGAGCCATTGCCGCCACGGCATTGTCAGGCATCCCGAGTTTGCCCGATCCGATGAAGGTCACGCGGTCGGCGACCCCGGCCTCGGCGAATTGCCGATAGACCCGGGCGAAACCGCTGCGGAACGGCAACGACATGGAATCCGCGAACACGAGCGGCGCCGCCCCTGTACCGCCCTCGCCGCCGTCGACGGTGACGAAGTCGACGCCGCGATGACCGTCGCGCATCGCATCGGCAAGCAACCGCCAGAACGCCGGGTCGCCGACCGCCGACTTGACCCCGACGGGGAGACCGGTGGCCGAAGCGAGCATCTCCACGAAATCGAGCATGCTGTCGACATCGTGGAAGGCCGTGTGCCTGGACGGGCTCACCACGTCGCGACCCACCGGCACACCGCGGATCTCGGCGATCTCCGCCGTCACCTTGGCGCCCGGCAACAGGCCGCCGAGGCCGGGTTTGGCGCCCTGACTCAACTTGATCTCGATGGCCTTGACCGGTGCCGACTCGGTGAGCGCGAGAAGCCGGTCGAGGTCGAATCGGCCCTCGCTGTCGCGGCAACCGAAGTACGCGGTGCCGATCTGGAAGATCAGATCAGCACCGTTGCGGTGGTACCGCGACAGACCGCCCTCCCCCGTGTTGTGCATGCACCCGGCCGCGGCCGCCCCTTTGTTCAAAGCCACCACGGCCGCCGACGACAACGATCCGAAACTCATCGCCGAGACGTTGACGAACGATTCCGGCCGGAACGCCTTCGCACGACCGCGTGGTCCCCCGAGGATCTTCGCCGACGGAACCGTCAGTCCTTCGCCGCTGTGAGGCGCTCCGGACGGCGCGATCCGCGAGAACGTGCGGTGCTTGATGATCGTGTATCCGTCGGTGAACTCGATGTCGTTGTCCGTGCCGAAGCCGAAGGTGTCGTTCTCCCTCTTCGACACGGCATACACCCAGTGCCGTTGGTCGCGGGTGAACGGACGCTCCTCGTCGTTGCGGGTGACGATGTACTGACGCAGTTCGGGGCCGAGAGACTCCAGCAGGTATCGACCGTGCCCGATGACGGGAAAGTTCCTCAGCAGCGCGTGCCTGCGCTGCAGCAGGTCGTACGACGCCACCGCAGCCAACGTGGCAGCCGGGATTCCGAGAGCCTTCGACCAGTCCATGGACCCACCGTAGGACCGTTGCCACGCACGTACATCGAGATGCGCAGATACCGGTCCCCGCCGTGTTCACCGCGGTTCAGGCACTACCACCGATCCCGTTCATGATCTTCGCCTCGCAAGAATGCCCGAGGATTGACGCATTCCATGCTGGGTCGGCGACCGTCGTAGCGTTCGAGTACTGCACTACCCGAATACCGAGCGCACAATCACGCTCGACCATCGGCGGCTCACGCAGCCGGACCGCGGGGTACTTGTTACGCTCCCGAGGTCCTGCAGCGTCGGCTCTGGAGGCCATGATCGAGTCCATCAGTCCTGGGTGTGCCGCATCGACGTCGGTGCCGGAGCTGATGTCGCTGTTGCGCACCGACCCCGGCGGACTGACCTCCATCGAGGCAGCCGCGCGCCTGTCGAGCCACGGACCCAACGCCATCCGTACCCGCCGGGTCAGCGCCTGGGCCGTACTGAAACGTCAGCTGAACAATGCGGTTCTGATCCTGCTGGCGGTCACCGCGGCCGTGTCGGGATTTCTCGGCGACGGCACGCAGGCGATCATCATCGGGATCATCCTGCTGACCAGCATCGGACTGGGATTCTTCAACGAGTACCGCGCCGAACGCGCCACCGAGGCGCTGCATTCGGGAGTGCGGCACAGCGCACTGGTGCGACGCGACGGCAACTTCGTCAAGGTCGACGTGACCCAGCTGGTACCCGGCGACGTCATCCGTTTGACGTTGGGTGAGGCGGTGCCGGCAGATGTCCGGCTCTCCGAGGTCAGCGGCCTGGAATGCAATGAAGGCATCCTGACCGGTGAGTCGATGACTGCGGAGAAGTCGGTGGATGCGGTGGCGGCGGACACCGCCCTGGCCGATTGCAGCGATCTCGCGTTCATGGGAACGATCGTCAGTGCGGGAGACGCAACCGGAGTGGTCTACGCAACCGGTGCGGATGCCCAGTTCGGGCGCATCGCCGCGAGGTTGGGTCAGCGCCAGCCGGAGACGGACTTCCAGGCGGGCCTACGGAAGTTCTCATACCTGCTGCTGTACGTCGCACTGACATTGACGGTGTTCATCCTGCTGGCCAATCTGATGTTGCGCAGGCCGGTGATCGATTCGGTGCTGTTCGCGTTGGCGATCGCGGTCGGCATCACCCCACAGTTGCTACCGGCGGTGGTCAGCAGCAGCCTCGCATCGGGTGCACGTGACCTCGCCAAACGGAAGGTCCTGGTCAAACGGCTGGTCAGCATCGAGGACCTCGGCGACATCGACGTGCTGATCACCGACAAGACCGGGACGCTGACCGAAGGCCACATCAGTTTCATCGATGCGGTCGGTCCATCGGGATCACATTCCGACCTGGTGCTGCGGTACGGCATGCTGGCCACCGACGTGGATCCGGCGACCGGCGGCGCCAGCGGAAACGACATGGACGGCGCACTGTGGGGGTCGCAGCCCGCCGCGACGACTGCCGGTGTCGAACGGGTGGCGGCGTTGCCGTTCGACCACATCCGGCGGGCGACGTCGGTGCTGGTCGACGATCCGCAGATGTCGCCACCCGCGCGGATGCTGGTGACCAAGGGAGCACCCGAGCAGATCCTTGCCCGGTGCGTGAATGTGCCCGACGCCGCTCACCTCACCCTCGACAGACTGTTCGGCGACGGACGACGCGTTGTCGCCGTGGCCACCAAGCCGGCGCCGGGCCGGACCGGGTTGACCGCCGCCGACGAGGTGGGCCTGACCCTGGCGGGATTTCTCTCGTTTGCGGACAACCCCAAGCACGCCGCTCGGGAATCGCTGGCGAAACTTGCCGCGCTGGAGATCGACGTCAAGGTTGCGACAGGCGACAATCCCCAGGTTGCAGAGAAGGTGTGTGCCGATCTCGGTCTGGTTTCCAAAGGTGCGATCACCGGGGTCGAGATGGACAGGCTCGACGGCGCGGCATTCGACCGGATGGTCGCCGAGACCACCGTCTTCGCGAGGGCCACACCCGAGCAGAAGGAGCGGGTGATCATCTCGGCGCGCAAGCAGGGCCGCTCGGTCGGCTACCTCGGCGACGGAGTCAACGACGCGCTGGCCCTGCATGCCGCCGACGTCGGAGTTTCGGTCGACTCGGCGACCGACATCGCGAAGGATGCCGCCGACGTGGTGCTGCTCGAGAAGGATCTCGGGGTGCTCGCCGATGGTGTCTCGGAAGGCAGGCGCATCTTCGCGAACACCATCAAATACGTGCTGATGGGCACCTCGAGCAATTTCGGCAACATGTTCAGTGCCGCAGCGGCGTCGGCGGTGCTGCCGTTCCTGCCGATGCTGCCCGGGCAGATCCTGCTGAACAACCTGCTGTACGACAGTTCGCAGCTCGCCATCCCGAGCGATCGGGTCGATCCCGAACAGTTGCACGCGCCGGCGCACTGGAACATCGCGTTCATCCGGCGGTTCATGCTGACATTCGGCCCGATCAGCTCACTGTTCGACTTTCTCACTTTCGGATTGATGATCGGTGTGCTGCATGCCGGCCCGCCGGAGTTCCGCACCGGCTGGTTCGTCGAATCGCTGGCCACGCAGACGCTGATCATCTTCGTCATCCGCACCCGGAAGATCCCGTTCTTCCGCAGCAGACCCGGTGGATGGCTGGTCGTAACCACACTGAGCGTCATCGCCATCGGGATCGGCCTGACGTTGTCACCGTTGGGTCCCCGGCTCGGATTCGCCCCACTGCCGTGGCAGTTCTTCCTTGCGTTGGTGGTGCTGACCATCGCCTATCTCGTCCTGGTCGAGTTCACCAAGAAGGTGTTCTACGAGGACCCGATGCACCTGGCCGGTCAGCCCAGACGGACCCGAGGAACGAAACATCGCATCGAGCGACGGGCAGCGCGGTTCGTGCACCATCCCCGCGCGTCGCGCCCGACCGCCCCGGAACCGGCGGCCGCGTGACCGCCGCCGACGCGGCCCGTATCCGGCCGAGATTCCCTCTCCGAACCGGAGACCCGCGCTAGCTGCTCAGGCAGCCCGGGCCGAGGAGCGCCTTGAGATCACCCATCAACGCCGACGACGGTTCCACCCGGAGGCTGTCGTCGACCTTGAGCAAGGTGATCTTGCTGCCGGAGATCAGCCGCACGTGCACGTCCGAGGTGCCCGGATGCCGGGTCAGGACGTTCTTGAGCGCGCCCACCTTGTCGGGTGTGCACAGCCGTGTCGGCATCGACACCGACAGCGGCTTGGCGACACCGACCTGCGAAAGATCCGGTACCGCAAGATCGTTGGCGATCAAGGAGATCCGGTCGTCGCGGATCGAGACGCGCGCCTTGACCAACACCACCGAGTCCTCGACGACATCCATCCCGTACACAGAGTAGGACTGCGGGAAGAACAGCACCTCGATTCCACCGGACAGATCCTCGATCTGCGCGGACGCCCACGCCAGACCGTTCTTGTTGATGCGCCGATTCACCGAGGCGAGAATGCCACCGACGGTGACCTGGTGGCCGTCCTTGACGTCACCCTCGAGAATGGCCGGTATCTGGGTGTCGGCCTGCGCGGCGAGCACGTGCTCGATGCCGTTGAGGGGATGCCCGGAAACGTACAGACCCAGCATTTCCCGTTCCAAGGCGAGCCGGTGCTTGGTGTCCCACTCCTCGTCGGGAATCCGGACATTGAACACCGATGCCACCGATTCGTCGGCGTCCGCGCCGCCGAACAGGTCGAACTGGCCGATGGCCTCTGCCTTCTTGGTGCTCATCACCGCGTCGATCGCGTCGGCGTGCACGAGCATCAGGCCCTTGCGGGGATGGCCGAGCGAGTCGAAGGCCCCGGCCTTGATGAGCGATTCGGTGACCTTCTTCGAACAGGCGACGGTGTCGATCTTGCCGAGATAGTCGGAGAAGTCGGTGAACGCACCCTTCTCCTGACGAGCCTTGATGATGGACGCGACGACGTTGGCACCGACGTTGCGCACCGCGCCCATACCGAACCGGATGTCCTCACCGACCGCGGCGAAGTCGACGCGCGAGGCGTTGACGTCCGGCGGGAGCACTGTGATGCCCATCTTGCGGCAGTCCGCGAGATACAGCGCCGCCTTGTCCTTGTCGTCGCCGACGGACGTGAGCAGGCCGGCCATGTACTCGGCGGGGTAGTTGGCCTTGAGGTAGGCGGTCCAGAAGGACACCAGGCCGTAGCCGGCGGCGTGCGACTTGTTGAACGCGTAGCCGGCGAACGGCAGAACGGTGTCCCACAGGGCGGTGATCGCCGCCTGCGAGAAGCCGTTGTCCTTCATGCCCTCCGCGAAGCCGTCGTAGGCCTCGTCGAGGATCTCCTTCTTCTTCTTACCCATCGCGCGACGCAGCAGGTCGGCCTGGCCGAGGCTGTACCCGGCAACCTTCTGCGCGATCTGCATGATCTGCTCCTGATACACGATCAGGCCGAACGTGTCCTTCAGGATGTCGCGCAGCGGTTCCTCGAGCTCGGGGTGGATCGGCTTGACCTCTTGCCGATCGTTCTTTCGGTCCGCGTAGTCGTTGTGGGCGTTCATGCCCATCGGGCCGGGGCGATACAGCGCGAGGACGGCGACGATGTCGTCGAAGCCGGTCGGCTGCATACGTCGCAGCAGGTCGCGCATCGCGCTGCCGTCGAGCTGGAACACACCGAGCGTGTCGCCGCGTGCCAGCAGCTCGTAGGTCGCCTCGTCCTCGAGCGGGAGCGTGTCGAGGTCGATGTCGATCCCGCGGTTCTCCTTGATCAGCTCGATCGCATCGCCGATGACGGTGAGGTTGCGCAGACCCAGGAAGTCCATCTTCAGCAGGCCGATGGCCTCGCACGACGGGTAGTCCCAGCCGGTGATGATCGCGCCGTCCTGGGCGCGTTTCCATACCGGGATCGCGTCCATCAGCGGCTCGGACGACATGATCACCGCGCAGGCGTGCACGCCGGCATTGCGGATCAGTCCCTCGAGGCCGAGCGCGGTGTCATAGATCTTCTTGACGTCCGGGTTCGAGTCGATCAGCGCGCGAACTTCGACGGCTTCCTTGTATCGCTCGTGGTTCGGATCGGTGATGCCCGACACCGAGATATCCTTCGCCATGATCGGCGGCGGCAATGCCTTGGTGATCTGGTCGGCGATCGCGAAGCCCGGCTGCCCGAACTGGACACGCGCCGAGTCCTTGATCGCGGCCTTCGTCTTGATGGTGCCGAACGTGATGACCTGGGCGACCTTGTCGGTGCCCCACTTCTCCGACGCGTAGCGCACCATCTCGCCGCGGCGACGATCGTCGAAGTCGATATCGATATCCGGCATGGAGACACGTTCGGGGTTGAGGAACCGCTCGAACAGCAGACCGTGCGGGATGGGGTCGATGTTCGTGATGCCCATCGCGTAGGCGACGAGCGACCCGGCGGCCGAACCACGGCCCGGGCCGACCCGGATACCGACGTTCTTGGCGTGGTTGATGAGGTCGCCGACCACGAGGAAGTAGGCGGGGAACCCCATCTCGTTGATGACGCCGATCTCGTAGTCGGCGCGCGCGAGGTACTCCTGCGGCGGGCCGTCCGGGAACCGCCGGTCGAGGCCACGCAACACCTCGTGCCGCAGGAAGCTCTCCTGGGTGTGCCCCTCGGGCACGGGGAAGATCGGCATGCGGTCGCGGTGCTTCCACACGTCCTCGTAGGACTGCACACGCTCACCGATGAGCACCGAGTTGTCGCACGCACCGGGGACCTCCGAGTCCCAGATGGCCCGCATCTCCGCGGCGGACTTGAGGTAGTAGCCGTCGCCGTCGAACTTGAAGCGGGTCGGATCCGAGAGCGTCTTGCCGGTCTGGATGCACAGCAGCGCCTCGTGGTTCTCGGCGGCATCCTTGGTGACGTAATGGCAGTCGTTCGTCGCGAGCGGGGGGATGTCGAGCTTGCGTCCGATCTCGAGCAGGCCCTCGCGGACGCGGCGCTCGATGGACAGGCCGTGATCCATCAGTTCGAGGAAGAAGTTGTCCTTGCCCCAGATCTCCTGCCACTTCGCGGCGGCCTCGAGAGCCTCGCGGTCGTGACCGAGACGCAGTCGCGTCTGGATCTCGCCGGACGGGCAGCCCGTCGTGGCGATGATGCCCTCGGCGTGCGCCGCGATGAGTTCCTCGTCCATGCGGGCCCACTTGCCGAGCTGACCTTCGATCGAGGCGAGCGAGGACAGCTTGAACAGGTTCCGCAGGCCCGTCGCGTTCTCCGCGACCATCGTCATGTGGGTGTAGGAGCCCGAGCCGGACACGTCGTCGGACTTCTGGCTGCGGTCGCCCCACAGCACGCGCTTCGTGTTGAACCGGGACTCCGGTGCGATGTACGCCTCGATGCCGATGATCGGCTTGATCCCGAATTTTGTCGCCGCGTTGTAGAACTCGCTTGCGCCGTACATGTTTCCGTGGTCGGTCATGCCGACCGCCGCCATCCCTAGCCGCTCGGCCTCCTTGAACAGGGGTCCGACCTTCGCGGCGCCGTCGAGCATCGAGTACTCGGTGTGGTTGTGCAGATGAACGAACGAGTCAGCCACGCGTGTCACTCCCGGAAAGTCAGTGGGCACCGATGAGTGTAGGCCCCTGCGGCGACGCATTCGGTCAGCCACACCGCGCCTGCTGCGGGTCCGCGTCCTCGGCATGGCGACCGTCACACACCTGTGTGTAGGCTGCCGTCTGCGTCGGGGTCGGGGACCCTGCATTCGGGATGAACCCGACACCGCAGGGGACGATGTGTGATCTTGTTCTGTTCGGCACGGGTCTGTTCTCCGAGCACTGGCGGGCGGTCGCGGTGAAGGTCGATCCGGAGGTGCTCGCCGCGTTCGCCACCACCCTCATGAACCACGGGGACGAGGTCCGCCGCGCGGGAAGCTCTCGACTATGTCCGGGAGCGGTACGGCACGCTCGGGGTCGACGGTTCGTGACACTTTCCGAGAAGCTGGGTTCGGAAGGTGCTGCCGACGGGCAGCGGCTCCTTGCGAACGGTCCGGCGCTCGCCGCCGGACCCGAGGCCGGCCTCGGCGGTATGCCGACGAGGGTGGCAGAGCTCCTCGGCAAGCCGGCCACCACCGGCGTGGTGGTGGGCAATCCCCCCGCTGTTTCTCACCGCCGTTCCGGACGCGGGTCTGCTCGACCGGTTCGCGCAGTCGTACGGGGCCGGAGCGCGGCGTTGCAACAGGGCAATCCGATCGATCGCGTACTCCTGGAACGGGCCGGTGAGTCGGCCGCCCTCGATCCGGGACCCCGAAGCGCCGTCGAACTACGGGACGCCGGATCGACGACGTTCGACGGACTCCCCGAGCATCTGGTCACCGCCTGTGGACGTGACCAGGAGAGCGTGCACGGGATGGTGGTCGATCCGGACAGTCGCGAGGACAAAATTCTCCCTCTTCTGCAACAAGATCGGTCGAACTCCGGCGAGGCTTCGGTGTCGCGGATGTTCGAGTGGGTCGCATCCGATGCGACAGCGGGCGACGACGACCCCGTGACGATCGAACGTGCTACGCGCGCAGGCGAAATCGCCTTCGGCCTCTCCCAATTGCCGGCCGGCCATCACGCGGATCTACTCGATGTTCCCGGGTCCGAAGGAAAGTCGATCGGTGAACTGAATCCTGCTGTGACCCAAGGTCTCGCACAGGCCGTGGCGCCCTATCTGGCCGACATAGTCGGGGTTCCCAGCGAGGAAACCGGAACACACGGATACGGGGCACTCGGCTTCCGGAACGCGCCACTGCTCTACGCAGTGCTGTCGAGCGACGTCGACGCGGCCGGACATCTGACCGCACAGGCGTCGACGTCGGTCGCGTCGCTGGAGCAGGCGTGGGCGACATCCGGTGCAACGAACACCGATTCGCGGATCCACTACGCCGCGGACAGGAAGCGCATGTCCCAGTCCGCGGGGAAGAAGTATCAACGACAGAACCAACTACAACGGGTGGACCCGCACCGGAACCTTCTACGCGCACATCCTATCTATCAAGCCTGTTGACCACGGTTTGCAAGCAATGGTCTGCGAGGGCAACTACTCATTGATGACCAACACACCTGAAGGAGCCTGGAAGAATTTCGGAACACGCGTCCCGCGTGCGACTCTCATAGACCTCGCTCCCGGCCCCGACGGGGCTACCGATCGGACACGCACTGCAGGCGGCGCCGACCGCGCACCTCGGACCGACATGTTCGGCGGATGGACCATCACTCGCCACGCCTTCTCGACCCGCAACTACAACGACGCCCTCGCCTGCGTGGACAAGTTCCCGGATCCACCAGAAACACGCCCCACGCGCATCAACGAAAGGTTCACAGCCCCGTACCCAACCCTGCCGCCGTTCCCGGGCTGGCCAACCTCCCCGTCATGAGCGATCAGACTCCGGCGACTGGGCACCTTGCCGCAGCGAAGCCATCACCAGGACCCACCCGCAAACGCGTGATCGCGCTTCTCGCCGCGACACTCGCCGACTCGGGATGCAACGCAGATCAGGCGAGCGCGGAATGCGGATACCGACCGCATAACCAGACCCGCACGCATCAGCGAAACACTCACCACCCGTACCCGACCCTGCCGTCCTATCCGGGATGGCCGGATTCGACACACTGACTGTGCCGAACCGGACGGTCCGTGCTTCAGCGGTCGACGTCTACGTCGTCGACGATCACGCGGCGGGGCGCGCGACGAGCACGCCTCAGCGCGTCCGCGCTGTAGATCACCAGCGCCAACCAGATGAGCGAGAACCCGATCCATCGCGACGCGGGCATGGCTTCGTGCAGAACCAGCACACCCCACGCCATCTGCAGGCTCGGCGTCAGATACTGCAGCATTCCCAGCGTTGCGAGCGGCACCCGCTGCGCCGCCGCCCCGAACAGCAACAACGGAACTGCGGTGACGAGACCGGCCGAGACGAGCAGAAACGCGTGGCCAGGGCCCTCGCCGAGAAAGGTGCCGGTACCCGTCCCCGCGAGGAACAGCAGATAGCCGAGCGCGAACGGCACCGCGACCACCCCTTCCCCGGTGAGGGAAGTGCGCGGATCGAGGGGCACGATCTTCTTGATCACGCCGTACAACGCGAACGACAATGCCAGTGTCAGCGCGATGATCGGCGGTCGTCCGTAGTCGACAGTGATGACGACGACCGCAATCGTGGCGAGCAGCAGCGCCGCTATTTGCGCTCGGCACAACCGCTCCCGAAAGAACAGCACACCGAACAGCACACTGACCAACGGGTTGATGAAGTAACCGAGCGCGGTTTCCACGACACGGCCGGACATCACGCCGTAGATGTAGGTTCCCCAGTTCACGGCGATCGCCGCCGACGCCGTCGCGACCAGCGCCCACGTCCGAAGACCCAACCCGCGCAAGGTGCCGAGCTTGCCCAGTACCGCGAGCAACAGCAGCATGAGCAGCAACGTCCACAACACCCGGTGCGCGAGGATCTCGATCGCCCCGGCCGGTGCCAGGAGCCCGAAGAACGCCGGGAACATACCCCAGGCCAGGTAGGCGCCGATCCCGCACAGGACTCCGATGTTGTTGGAAGTACGGTCGACGACGCTCACCCGCCAACCCTATTCCTCCGCGACGGTACCGGCCGGGACCACCTGCCAGCGTTCCCGCCGTCGCGGCAGACAGCCGCACGCTGCCGGCCGCGCGCGGCTGTCTGCTGGCTCGGCGGCTACGGCGCTCCGCGCGGACAGCTAGCCACTGTCGTCGAGTACGCCGACGCTCACGCCGTAGGGCAGGAAGCGCACGGACCGGGTCGGATCCGTGTTGTTCTTGTGCGCGCGCAGCGCGTCGAGTTCGGTGCGATACACCTGCTCGACCCGGGCGAGACCGTCGGCATCGACCGAGTAGACCGCCCACACGCCGTCACCGGCGCTGCCGGTCGTTTGGGGTTCGGGGGCACGACGCGGTGCCGAGCCACTCGGTTGGCCGAGGAATTTGACGAACTGATCCTGCAACTGCCGGAACTGTTCACCTGCCTCGCGGATCACGCGGTCGATGTCGTCGGGGTCGAATCCGAACGGCCGGTCGTTGTCCATCACGGACCTCCTGGCGGAGACGAGCCCGCCGGCGTGGCGGGGCCTGTCTCCAGTGTGCCGCGGCTCAGGGTTCACCGTCGTCGGGTCCGGGAGCCACGACCTCGACCTGCTCGGGGAGCAGCGGCGACACCGCGAACCTGCCCGCGACCGCGTCGGTGGGTAGTGCCTCCACCGCCCGCACGGCCGGGGCCGATTCGAGGGTGTGCAGTTGCGCACCTGTGGCCCGCACGACGAGCCCGACGACACACGCGCAGCCTTCGGCGAGCCGATGCGCCGACGCCGCCGCGACCCGCGCCGCGCGATCGTTCCCACTCGCCGGGATCTGCAGCCGTCCCACCGCCACCGCCGGTGCGCGACGCAGCGCTTCGGGATTCTGCGGCACCGCGACCGTCACCAGCGGTGTCTGGACCCGGTCGATCGGGACCCGGAACAGCACCTGCGCGACCCGCATCTCCGCGCCGAGCTCGGCAGTGAGGTCGGCGACCGCACCGACGTCGAGCGGAGCGGTGAACGACACGAGCGCCCACCGCGGGGCGTCCGGGTCGACCGGATCGTCGAGGCTCTCGGCGGCGCGGGTCAGGTAGTCGGCGACAAGTTCACCCGAGTCCGGACCGAGGGCGTCCGAACGAACCGACGCGGGCCGCACCGGATGGAGGACCCCCGCCAGCAGCACAGCGAGGACCAGTATCGCCACGGACGCCCACGGCAGCACCCGACGGATCACGACGACCGCTCAGGCGCTGCGCAGCACGCTGAGCGCATGCTGGAGGTCTGCGGGGTACTTGCTGGTGATCTCCACCCAGTGGCCCTGCGTAGGGTGTGCAAACCCGAGCGATCGGGCGTGCAGCCATTGCCGTTCCAATCCGAGACGGGCAGCCAGACGCGGGTCGGCGCCGTAGGTCAGATCGCCGCAGCAGGGGTGGCGCAGTGCCGAGAAGTGCACCCGGATCTGGTGGGTGCGCCCGGTTTCGAGGTGGATGTCGAGCAGGCTCGCCGCCTGGAACGCCTCGACTGTGTCGTAGTGCGTGATGCTGGGCTTGCCGTCCGCGGTGACCGCGAACTTCCAGTCGTTACCGCGGTGCCGGCCGATGGGCGCGTCGATGGTGCCGCTGCTCGGGTCCGGGTGTCCCTGCACGAGGGCGTGGTACCGCTTGTCGATGGTGCGTTGCTTGAAGGCCCGCTTGAGCACCGTGTAGGCGCGTTCCGAGGTAGCCACCACCATGACACCCGAGGTGCCCACGTCGAGGCGGTGGACGATGCCCTGTCGCTCGTGGGCGCCGGACGTAGAGATCCGGAATCCGGCGGCGGCCAGGCCTCCGACGACGGTCGGGCCGGTCCAGCCGACACTGGCGTGCGCGGCGACCCCGACGGGCTTGTCGACGGCGACGATGTCGTCGTCGGCGTACAGGATCTCCATCCCCTCGACGGGCTGTGCTTCGATGGTCAGCGGCCGCGGGGGTTCCGGCAGTTCCACCTCGAGCCACGATCCGGCGGACAGGCGATCCGACTTGCCTGCGGCCGAACCGTCGACGACGATTGCGCCTTCCTCGGCGAGCGCGGCGACCGCGGTCCGCGACAGTCCGAGCAGGCGGGCCAGTCCCGCGTCGACCCTCATCCCGTCGAGCCCGTCCGGTACGGGCATCGCCCGGGTTTCTCTCACTAGCGTGCTCCCTTTTCCGTTTCCTCGGCTGCGCCCTCGTCGTCCGTTCTGCCCGCGCGCGACCCGTCCGGATCGATCCCGAACACGGTGAGCGCCACGAGCAGGATCGCTCCGCACACGATCGCCGAGTCGGCGACGTTGAACACCGGCCACCATCCGACCGACACGAAGTCGACGACGTGTCCCTGCAAGGGGCCGGGTGAACGGAAGATCCGATCGACAAGGTTACCGAGTGCGCCGCCGAGGACGAGGCCCAGACCCAGTGCCCACCATCCGGACTGCAACGTGCGGCCGATCTTGATGACGCCGATGACCACGGCGATCGCGACGATCGTCAACACCCAGGTCATTCCGGTCGCCATGGAGAACGCGGCCCCGGGATTGCGCACCAGCGTCAGGGTGACGGTGTCGCCGATGATCGAGATCGGATCCCGGGGATCGATTTTGGCAACGGCGAAAACCTTGGTGATCAGGTCGAGCGCGAAGACCACGACGGCCACCGTCAGCAGCGCGATCAGCCGTCGTCCGGCCGGTGCGGCCACGGCGTTCGGCTCCGGTGGTTCGAGGCTGGGATCTTCGCGGGCGGCGTCGTCGGTCACCGTGCCATCATCCCCCACCCCGCCGAGTGGACGGCCACCCCACCCGGCGTCGCTACCCTGGGGGGCGTGCCAGTGCTGTCCAGATTCGCCCCCACGAGACCCCGCGCTCTCGCTGCCGTCCTGTCCTTGACCGCCGTTGTTGCCGGATGCAGCGGTTCCCCGGACGGGGCGGCGACCGTTGTCGGTCCCACATCCACCGAGGTCACCGTGCCGGTATCGGCGGTGACCACTACGGTGCTCGACCCGGGTGCCGAGCCGCGCGACGTGATGCGTCTGACGCCGGCGCTGGACACGGTGCAGCAGATCGATCTGACCACCAGCTCCCAGGTCTTCCAACAGATCGGTGATCAGCCCCGCCAGGACTTCTCGTCACCGGAGGTCACACTGCCGCTGACTGCCACGGTCACACAGGCGGTGTCGGATGCGGATCCCAGCACGATCGTGGATCTGACGTTGGGCGAGGCGACCTCCCCCGATGGGTCCCTGATGTCCGCGTTCGCGTCGGCGTCCGGGTCCGGTGCGGGCCTGACGATCGGGCCGAACGGCGCCGTCAGCGCGCTGCGGCTACGTCCGGCACCGAACGCCCCCGACGCCGCGCGCGCCGCGATCGAGCAGGCGTTCTATCAGGCGGTGTACCGGATGGTGTCGTTCCCCGACACCCCTGTCGGTGTCGGTGCGGTATGGGAGATCCACCAGCAGGTGATGAGCGGTATCACCCTCGACCAGGTGAGCACCGCGACGCTGGTGTCGCGGGACGGCGATCGTCTCACCGTCCGGGTGAGCATCGTGCAGACACCGCAGGACTCGGCCTGGGAGCTGCCCAACGGAGCCGGCCATCTGAACATCGATTCGTTCACGATGGCCGGCGACGGAATCCTCACGATCGATCCGGCGCAACCGCTCCCGGTGGACGGCGAACTCACCCTCACCGGGGACCAGGCGTACAGCGACCCCGAGGGGACCACCGAGCTCGCCCAGTCCCTCCAGGACCGGGTGCACTGGCAGGCTCGTCAACCCTGACCTGCGCGGGCGTCCCCGACGCGAACCCGGCGAGGGCCGGAGCGGATGTCCGCTCCGGCCCTCGCTGTGTCCGGAAGATCAGGCGCTCGGAAGATCAGGCGCAGGCAGGCGACTGCAGCGACGCCATGGCGACGATGCCGCACGCGCTGTTCTTCGAGAGCTTCCACACGCCGTCCTCGGCAACGAAGTCGACGGTGCCGGTGGCGACCTGATCGCCGATCTTGGTCTCGATGCCGGCGGTGGCGGTGCCGTTCTCGTTGTCGTTGACATCGAGGACGGTGACCTGGGCTCCGGCCTGCTTGGCGGCGGCCGCGACCTGGTCGATCAGGGCCGGATCGGCGGCGGCGCCCTCGACCAGGTTCGTCTTCTGGTCGGCGGGAACGGTCTCGTCGAATGCCTCCGCGAGCATGGCGTTGAGGTCCTCCACCGTCGGCACCGGCGGGTACGCGGCGGCCTCGGTGGTGGTGGTCGTCGCCGTGGTGGTCTTCGCGGTCGTGGTCGTGCTGTCACCTTCGTCCGAGCTGCAGGCGGACATCGTGAGGGCGGCAGCCAGTGCCACCGTGGCGACGGTGATCTTGCGAAGCTTCAACTTGTCGTCCTTCTCGTTCTCGATCGTGCACGTGGTCGTGCTCGGGTCATCCAGCAGCGGATGCTCCACCGGGACAGCGGATCGGACGCAAGCGTACCCGGCGGCGATAAGAACTCGATGAGAGCCGGGAGATCTTCAGCCGAGGCTGGAGAGCGGGTCGGCGACGACGAGGGACGGGTCGTCCTCGTCGAGGGTCCGGGCCGGTCCGGGGCCCGTGGTGCGGGTCTCGAATCGCACCGTCACCCGCCCGTGCCCGGCGCCCTGTATCCAGCCGTGCCCGAACTCGGGGTGGCTCACGTCGGTGCCGGGATGCCACCGCGACCGCGGTTCCCCGGCGCGCTGCAGTACCGGTCGCGGCCCGGGCTCGTCCTCGTCGTCATGATCGGCCGATCGGTCCAGTTCCGGGAACAGCGAGTCCTGCCGGATCGTCGACAGGCCGGCGAATCCGACTCCGACCAATCTGATGGGCCCGATCTCGAGGGGGTCGAGGGCGAGGCGTTGCGCCGCGCCGGTCAGGGTCGGCAGGTCCTCGGTGGCGTACGGCAGCGTCGATGACCGCGTGAGAATGCTCATGTCCGTCTTGCGCAGTTTGAGGACGACGGTGCGGGCGGCACGCCCGTCCTTCCGCAACCGGGAATGCGCGGCGACCACGCTGCCGGCGACCGCTCGTCGCAGGTCGCTCATCGTGACGATGTCGGTCGCGAACGTGGTTTCGGCGCTGACCTGTTTCGCTTCGGCGCGTTCGGCGACCGGGCGGTCGTCGATTCCGTTCGCCAACCGGTGCAGACCGGGCCCGACGGTGGTACCGAGAATGGACGCGGCCTCGGCCACCGGCAGGGCGGCGAGGTCGCCGATGGTATCGATGCCGAGCCGCCGCAGCCTGTCCTCGGCGACCGGTCCGATTCCCCACAGCTTCCGTACCGGCAGGCCGTGCAGGAGGGCGCGCTCCTCGTCGGGCCGCACGACGAACATGCCGTCGGGTTTCGCGAGGCCCGAACCGATCTTGGCGATCTGTTTGCCCGATCCCGCGCCGATCGACGCCACCAGCCCGGTGCGGTCGAGCACCGTCCTCCGCAACCGCGCACAGAAGTGTTCGACCGCGGCAACGCTCGCGCCGGCGAGCTCGGCGGGCTCGGCGAACGCCTCGTCCATCGACAATGTTTCGAGGATCGGCACGTGGGACCGCAAGGTTTCGAACACCGCGTCGCTGAGCTCCCGATACACGATGCCGCGCGGGGGCAGGACCACCGCGGACGGCCCCACGAGCCTGCGGGCCCGGCTCATCGGCATCGCCGATCGAGCCCCGTACACACGGGCCTCGTAACTGGCGCCTGCCACCACGCCGCGCGCCCCGAGCCCACCGACGAGCACCGGCCGACCCCGCAGGGTCGGCCGGGTCAACTGCTCGGCGGACGCGAAGAACGCGTCGAGGTCCAGGTGCAGCACCCAACGCCGGTTCACTGTGACGGGCACCGGTTCAGGGTAGTTCGAGGCACCGACCGACCTCGTGCGCGGTTCCGGTAGCGGGTGCTACCGGAACCGCGCACGGGCGGGGGTCAGGCCTTGGTGATCGCGGCGCGAACGCCTTCCCCGAGATCGACGGCCGCGTCACCCGCGACACCCAGCTCGAAGGTCGTCGCGAGGACCTCTCCGGCGATCAGGTCGCGGTGACGGGCCGCCCACTCGGCACGATCGGCGGGCACCTCGAACACCACCGAGATGCGGTCGGACACCTCGAGTCCGAGGTTGCGGCGAGCGTCCTGCAGTTCGCGGACACGGTCCTTCGCCCAGCCCTCCGCCTCGAGCTCTTCGGTGACCGTCGAATCGAGTACGACCAGGCCGCTGCCACCGGGCAGGGCGGTGGTCGACTCGGGTTCGGCGGCGACGAGCCGGCTCGTGTACTCCTCGGGCAGCAGCGCGATCCCGGCGGCGGTCACGGTGCCGTCGGCGGATTCGGTCCAGTCGCCGGACTTCACGGCCTTGATGACCTTCTGCACGTCCTTGCCGAGGCGCGGACCCGCTGCGCGTGCGTTGACCACGACCTCGAATCGGCCGTGCGCCTCGACATCGTCGGTGAGCTCGACGTGCTTGACGTTGACCTCGTCGCCGATCAGCTCGACGAACGGCTCGAGGCTCGCCGAGCCGGGTGTCGCGACGGTGACGCCCGGCAGCGGCAGACGCACCCGCAGGTGCTGAGCCTTGCGCAGCGACAGCACGGTCGAGCACACCGCCCGCACCTCGTCCATCGCCGCGACGAGCTCGGCGTCGGCGGGGATGTCGCCGGCCTCGGGCCAGTCCTCGAGATGGACGGAGCGGCCACCGGTCAGGCCGCGCCAGATCACCTCGGTCGCCATCGGCAGCAGCGGCGCCGCGAGGCGCGTGACGACTTCGAGGACGGTGTGCAGGGTGTCGATCGCGTCGGTGTCCTCGTCCCAGAACCGGTTCCGGGAGCGGCGCACGTACCAGTTGGTCAGGGCGTCGCAGAACGTGCGCAATTCGTCGCACGCACGAGCGATGTCGACCACCTCGAGTGCCTCGGTGATCACGTCGCGGGTCTCGGCGAGCTTGGCGAGGATGTAGCGGTCGAGCACGTGCGGCGAATCGGTGCGCCACGTGCCGGGCTTCGACGCGTACAGCTGCAGGAAGCTCCACGCGTTCCACAGCGGCAGCAGCGCCTGCCGCACGCCCTCGCGGATGCCCTGCTCGGTGACGACGAGGTTACCGCCGCGCAGGATGGGTGAGGACATGAGGAACCACCGCATCGCGTCGGAGCCGTCGCGCGCGAACACCTCGTTGACGTCCGGGTAGTTGCCCTTGGACTTGCTCATCTTCAGGCCGTCGTCACCCAGCACGATGCCGTGCGCGGCAACGCATTTGAAGGCGGGCCGGTCGAACAGCGCGGTCGCGAGCACATGCAGCGTGTAGAACCATCCGCGTGTCTGCCCGTTGTACTCGACGATGAAATCGCCCGGGTAGTGCGTCTCGAACCAATCCTGGTTCTCGAACGGGTAGTGCACCTGAGCGAACGGCATCGACCCCGACTCGAACCAGCAGTCGAGCACCTCGGGCACACGCCGCATCGTCGAACGGCCCGTCGGGTCGTCCGGGTTCGGTCGCGTGAGCTGGTCGATCATCGGCCGGTGCAGATCGTCCGGGCGCACCCCGAAGTCCGCCGCGAGTTGGTCGAGCGAGCCGTACACGTCGAGGCGCGGGTAGGCGGGGTCGTCCGACACCCACACCGGGATGGGGCTGCCCCAGTAGCGGTTCCGGCTGATGTTCCAGTCGCGGGCACCTTCGAGCCACTTACCGAACTGGCCGTCACGGATGTGTTCGGGCACCCACGTGATCTCCTGGTTCAGCTCCACCATCCGGTCGCGGAATCGGGTGACGGCCACGAACCACGACGGCACCGCCATGTAGATCAGCGGCTGGCCGGAACGCCACGAGTGCGGGTAGGAGTGCTCGATCGTCTCGTGCCGCAGCAGCTTGCCGGCTGCCTTGAGGTCCTTGATGATCACCGGGTTCGCGTCGAAGACCTGCAGGCCCTCGTACGGCGGCACCATCGCGGTGAATCTTCCGCCCGGATCCAGCGGCTGCACCAGTTCGATGCCGTTGCGCTGGCAGTACTCCATGTCCTCCTCACCGAAGGCGGGAGCCAGGTGCACGATACCGGTGCCGGATTCGGTGGTGACGTAGTCGGCGGCGATCACCTGGTGCGCGTTGTCGCGGCCGGTGAAGAAGTCGAACGGCGGTTCGTAGGCGAGGCCGACCAGGTCGGCGCCGGTGTACTCGGCGAGCACCTCCGGCTCGTCGCCCAGCTCGCGGGTGTAGTGGCCGAGCCGGTCCTTCGCGAGCAGGTACGTCTTCTGCTCACCGTCGCCGTCGACACGCACCGCGACGTACGTGATCTCCGGATGCACGGCGATCGCGAGGTTCGACGGCAGCGTCCACGGCGTGGTGGTCCAGATCAGGGCGTTGGCGCCGTCGAGTTCGGTGCCGGGCGCGCGCAGCACCATGTCGACGGTGACGGCCGGGTCCTGACGCATCTTGTAGGCGTCGTCGAGCCGGGTCTCCTGGTTGGACAGCGGCGTCTGCTCGTACCAGGAGTACGGCAGAACCCGGAATCCCTGGTAGATCAGGCCCTTGTCGTACAGGGACTTGAAGGCCCACATGACGGACTCCATGAAGTCCAGGTCGAGGGTCTTGTAGTCGTTGTCGAAATCGACCCAGCGCGCCTGGCGGGTGACGTAGTCGCGCCACTCCCCCGTGTACCGCAGCACCGACTGCTTGCAGTACGCGTTGAACTCGGCCAGACCCATCGTGTCGATCTCGGACTTGTCCTTGATCCCGAGCTGCTTCTCGGCCTCGAGCTCGGCGGGCAGTCCGTGACAGTCCCAGCCGAAGCGGCGGTCGACCTTCTTGCCGCGCATCGTCTGGAACCGCGGCACCAGGTCCTTGACGTAGCCGGTGAGCAGGTGCCCGTAGTGCGGCAGACCGTTCGCGAACGGCGGGCCGTCGTAGAACACGAACTCGTCGGCGCCTTCGCGGTGCGCGAGTGACGCGCGGAACGTGTCGTCCTCCGCCCAGCGGGCCAGCACACGCTGCTCGAGGTCGGGGAAGTCGACACCCGAGTCCTTGGTGACGCCGAAGTCGACGCGCGGGTATCCGCCGGTCGCTGCGGAATTCTCGGTCGCTGCAGATTTCTCGGTCACTGCGGGGCTCCTCCGTGCCTGGACGTGCTCGGCACGGGGACGATCACCACGCACCGTGCGCTGCGACCGCGGTACCACCCCGCTTGCACCGTCCGGTCGGGACCGGACGGGCCACTCGTGCAGGCTGTGACGGGCCCACCCGTTCGGTTCTACTGAGTTGCGCCGCCACGGGCGGATCAACCGTTCTTCCGAAAGCTCCCCGGTGATGGCCGGATCATCGCCTCCCCGGACGTGCCGGGGTTTCGTCCATTCCCGGCCGAACCGGGACTCACCCATTGTAGGACGTACTGTCAGTCGGTTCGATCACGGTCGCCGTCGGACCGTCGCGATCGTCGATCGGTAGGCGCGGCGGGAGCGGCACGCGTGCCGGTCAGCGCACTGACCAGCAGCAGGACCGCCCCCACCACACACACCACGATGCAGGCCCAGGCCCAGGCGACCGAGCCGGTCATCACCGCGACGACCAGCAGGCCGAATCCGATGGCTGCGAGAACGAGAGTCACCACGAGCACGTCGAATCCTCTTCCGAGGTTCGGCACCGGACCAGGCGCTCGATCAGTTGCTGCCCTTGGCGAACGAAGTGGATCCGAACGACGACGAACCCGACCCGTTGAACGTGTCCTCGTCACCGTCGACCGGCACCGCGGAACCGCGCTGCTCGAGCTCTTCGAGCTGCGACTCCAGGTACGACTTCAGGCGCACGCGGTACTCGCGCTCGAACGTCTTGAGCCGCTCGATACGACCCTCGAGCACCGAACGCTGCTGGTTGATGGTCGCCATGATCTCGGTGTGCTTCTTCTCCGCGTCCGCCTGCAACGCGTCGGCCTTCTCCTTGGCCTGACGCAACTGCGTCTCGGAGCGGGTCCGGGCATCGGCCAGCATCGCGTCGGACTTCTGGCGCGCGTCAGCGATCATCGCCTCGCTGCGGGTCCGGGCGTCCGAAACCAGCTGCTCGGAGTTGGTGCGGGCATTGCGCACGAGCTCCTCGGCCTCGGACTTGGCGTCGCTGGTGAGCCGGTCCGCCATCTCCTGGGCGAGTCCGATCACCTTGGCGGCCTGCATGCTGGAGTCGCCGCCGGCCGGGGCAGCAGCCGCCACGGGGGCCGGTGCGGGCGCCGGAACCGGGACCGGTTCCGGCTTCGGAGTCTCCACCACTCGCGCGGGTTCCGGTTTCGGAGCTGCGGCCGGAACCTGCCCGCCCGAGCGCGCGTTCTTCTTCGCGTCGGCGAGTTCCTGATCGAGCTCCGCCACCCGCTGGCGCAGGTCGGCGTTCTCCTCGATGAGGCTCGTCAGCTCCTGCTCGACGAGGTCGAGGAAGGCATCCACCTCGTCCTCGTTGTAGCCACGCTTCCCGATCGGAGGCTTGCTGAACGCGACATTGTGCACATCAGCTGGTGTCAGCGGCATGGAAGGGTCCCTTCACGCGTCGTGTAAGCGGTCAAGCAGCGTTCAGCGATATCCACATTCGGGTCGAAAATCGACGATCCGGTCGATATACGCAGTCGTGTGGATATCCGCAGTACCGTCGATATCGACGACCCTGCCGAAAGCCACAGTGCAGTCGATACCTGTAATGCGTCACGCGTATCGACCCCACTGTATCTGGCATTCCATTCTGGCACAGAGCACCGTTCGCGCAGCCTGCGCAATGCGGGTGTCGGCCATCAGGCCATGCCTCCGCGCGGGATGAATGCCATCAGGAAATAGACGATGAACAGCAAGACCATGATGGACAGATCGAGCCGCACGCCCCCCAGCGAAAGCGGGGGGATGAGCCGCCGGAGCAGCTTCACGGGCGGATCCGTGACCGTGAAGATCGCTTCGAGGACCACGACGACGAAACCCGTCGGTTTCCAGTCCCGTGCAAAGGTCCGGATGAACTCGACGATGATTCGCCCGATCAACAGGAGCCAGAAAATGAAGAGCAGGAACCAGAGCACCTCGAATACGGCCACCCGCCCACTCTGCCCGACGAAGACGGATCGATCAAAACCGAAACGCCCGGCGCACGGTGATCTGCACCATGCGCCGGGCGTTCCGGAGGCTCGGGTCGGCCCTGCCGGCGGTCACTGCTGGCTGTAGAAGCCCGTCTCGGCGATACGGCGACGTTCCTCGGCGGAGACGTCGATGTCGGCCGGCGACAGCAGGAACACCTTTGTGGCGACCTTGTCGAACGAACCGCGCAGCGCGAAGGCCAGGCCGGCCGCGAAGTCGACGAGCCGCTTCGCGTCCGCGTTGCTCATCTCGACCAGGTCCATGATGACCGGGGTGCCGTCACGGAACCGTTCCCCGATCGTGCGGGCCTCACCGTAGTCGCGCGGGCGCAGGGTGGTGATCTTCGACAACGGACCTCCCTCGTCGAACAGGGCACCGCGGCGAGCTTCGGCGCGTTCGAGTCGCGACTCCCCCGCCAGCGAGGATCGGCCGGGGGCGCGGGTCGGTGCAGAAGCGGCGCGCGGCGCGCGCGCCGAGATCGGCTCGACCCGCGCCGGGCGGGCCGGAGCGTCGTACCGATCGAAATCGTCCTGAGGGAACTCGTGGACGGGCTCATCCCGACGCGACGGCGGGTAGTCGTCGCGGTGGGAGGGACCGTATCCACCGGAATACGACGGATCGCTGTACTCGCGTTCGCGGTCACGTTCACGGCGTGCGCTCGCCGGATCATCGAGGTAGTCGTCCTCGTAGTCTTCGAGCGGCACCATCCCGAAGTAGGCCTTGAACTTGTGGAGTGTGCTCATCGATCGCCCTTCCCTCGCGCGGCGGTTGAAGATCAGGCTAACGGTCGTCGACCCAACACAGCGGTTCCGACACGCACGCATGTCGAACCCCACCGAACCGCCTGCTCTAGATCACCGGACATCCCGGCCGACAACTCGGTCGCCCCGGGGTGGCTGCGCAGTACGTCCGCGTGCATGCCCGCAAGCTGCTCGAACGCGGCGTCGGGGTCCCAGCCGAGTGGGGGAACCCCCATCAGCCCCGCCAGTTCCAGTTCGTCCGCGCCGGCCACCGCGGCCGCCAACGCATCGAGATCGGCCGCGACCACACCCCCGCGCTGCGGATCGGCGTCCAGGCTGACCTGCAGCAACACCCGGATCGGGGTGGTGCGGTCGCCGGACTCGCGCGCGGCGCGCACCCCGGCCGCGACCGCGTCGGCGAGCCGGATGCTGTCGACGGAGTGGATCGTGTGCGCCCATCGGGCCACCGCGCGCGCCTTGTTGCGTTGCAGCCGCCCGATCATGTGCCAGGCGACATCGGGATCGATGACCGACTCGCGGAATCGGGCGATTTTCGCACCGGCCTCCTGCTCGCGGGATTCCCCGAAGGAACGGCACCCCAGTTCGTACAGCAGCACCGCATCCGATGCCGGGAAGTACTTCGTCACCGGCAGCAGCGCCACGTCGCCGGGCGCGCGGCCGGCGGCCCGGGCCGCCTCGTCCAGACGACGACGCACCGCCGCCAGCGCCTCGGCGAGCTCGGCGCGCCGAGCGTCCACGGCGCCGTGCTCGCTCATTCGGTGCTCTCCGCAGCCGCCGGGGGCTGTTCCTCGAGCCAGATCACCGATGCGAGCCGGCCCGTGGGGTCCGAACGCCGGTGACTGAACAGCATGGTGTCCTCGATAGTGCACCGCGGATCCTCCGCCACCGCGGAGACGCCGAGGTCCAGCAGCTGCCGGCGCAGACCGGCCCGCAGATCCAGGCCGGGGGTGCCCTTCACGGTGCGGGTGGCGCTGCCGGGCAGGTGCGCTTCGACGTCGTCACGCATCGCCGCGGGAACCTCGTAGCGGCGGCCGCTCGCGGCCGGTCCGAGGAACGCACCGATCCGCTCGGGCCGCGCACCGAGCTCGACCATGGCCTCCACGACCGCCGGCACGATGCCGATGCGGGCACCGATCCGGCCGGCGTGGGCGGCGGCGGCGACCCCGGCTTCCTCGTCGGCCAGCAGGACCGACACACAGTCGGCGCTGAGGGTCACCAGAGCGAGACCGACCTCGCGGGTGACCAGGGCATCGGTCGCGGGCACCGGACCGTCCACCGGACCGTCCACGACCGTGACGTTGCGGCTGTGGATCTGTTCCATCCACACGAACCGCTCGGGGGGCAGTCCGATCACCGACGCGAGGCGGCGTCGGTTCGCGGCGACGGCGGCCGGGTCGTCGCCGACGTGGTCGCCCAGATTGAACGAGTCGTACGGGGGTGCGGACACACCCCCGGCACGCGTGGTGACGACTCTGCGGGCGCGGAGTGTGTTCTGCGACACCGTCACCGTCGCATGAAGATCGGCACGTCGACGTCGTCGTCGCCGTCCTCGTCGTCGACGGGCACCGGACGCGGCTGCACGCTGCCGGGCGCGCCGACGGCACCGGCGCCGGTGGGTGCGGCGTCCCGGGCGGTTTCCTCGGCCCGATCGCTGCGGCCGAGTTCCCCGGCGCGGGCCGGGCTGATCGTGCCGGTACGCGCGGCCGGCTGGGCGGGTGCCTCGACCGGGCGCCGGGCCGGGGTTCCCCCGTCGAATCCGGCAGCGATGACCGTGACGCGAACCTCGTCGCCGAGGGAGTCGTCGATCACCGTGCCGAAGATGATGTTGGCGTCGATGTGCGCGGCTTCCTGCACGAGCGACGCCGCCTCGTTGATCTCGAAGAGACCGAGGTCGGAGCCACCGGCGATGGACAGCAGCACGCCGCGGGCGCCTTCCATCGACGCCTCGAGCAGCGGCGAGTTGATGGCAGCCTCGGCCGCCTTGATGGCCCGGCCCTCCCCGCGCGCCGAACCGATGCCCATGAGGGCGCTGCCGGCACCCGACATGACGCCCTTCACGTCGGCGAAGTCGACGTTGATCAGACCGGGTGTGGTGATGAGATCGGTGATGCCCTGGACACCGTTGAGCAGCACCTCGTCGGCGGAGCGAAACGCATCCATGAGGCTGACGGCGGCGTCGCCGAGCTGGAGCAGCCGGTCGTTGGGGATCACGATGAGCGTGTCGCACGATTCGCGCAGCGTCTGGATGCCGGTGTCGGCCTGGCCGCCGCGGCGCTTGCCCTCGAACGAGAACGGCCGGGTGACGACACCGACCGTCAACGCACCGAGCTTGCGCGCGATGCTGGCGACGACCGGCGCCCCACCGGTACCGGTTCCGCCGCCCTCGCCGGCGGTGACGAACACCATGTCGGCACCCTTGAGCACCTCCTCGATCTCGTCCTTGTGATCCTCGGCGGCCTTCCGGCCGACCTCGGGATCGGCGCCTGCCCCGAGTCCGCGGGTCAGTTCGCGGCCGACGTCGAGCTTGACGTCGGCGTCGGACATGAGAAGTGCCTGCGCGTCGGTGTTGACCGCGATGAACTCGACTCCCTTGAGTCCCTGCTCGATCATGCGGTTGACCGCGTTCACGCCGCCACCGCCGATACCGACGACCTTGATTACGGCGAGGTAGTTGTGCGGGGGCGTCATGGGCTCTCGCCTTCCTGGTTTCGGGTCACGCTTCGATCGATCGTTGTCTCGAACATGCTGGGCCACCGGGCAAACCCTCAACCACAGGTTGAAGGTTATGTCAAGTAACCGGACTGAGGCGAAACGCTATGGCACTGCGACCGCCATATGCCAGCAGACGCGCCGACGAGTCGCCACGAATTTCCGCGCATCGTGTCACCGCACCGTCGGCAGGTCCGGGCCGGCCACGTCGTAGGTCTGGCCCGGCTGGGTGAGCAGGTGGATCACAACAGCCGCCTTCCGGTCCGACCGGTCCGTTCCACCCCACACCACGACCCGGCCGTCGAGCAGCGTCAGCGAGATGTCCGTCGGGGACGCCGCGGCCACCTCTGTCACCTGGAAACGCAGCTCGGGAGGCAAGAACCCGAGCACCTCGAGCGCCGCGGCCGTCGCCGGATCGCCGGTACCGGGGGTGGCGGTGACGAGTCGCGGGGTCTGCATCGGCGGCGGTTCCACCGCGAAGTCGACTCCCTCGGCGTCGACCGAATGCGTGCCGTCGGGTGCGTCGAAGTACACCTCGGCGACCCGTTCGGTCACCGTGACCCGCACGGTCGACGGGTACACGCGCTGTACCCGCACCTCGGCGGCACGCGGCAGTTCCGCCACGCGTTGCGCCGCAGCCGCGGTGTCCACCCGCAGCAGCGGCGTTCCCTCCGCGACGGCGAGCTGCGAGAGCACGTCCTCCCGCGGAATCGTCTCCGCCCCGACGATCTCGACCGTCCGCACCGACAGCAGCGGCGACAGCCAGGCGACCGCGATGATCCCGAGCACACCGATCACCACCCCGGCCCCGATGAACACCGTGCGCAGCCGGACCGACCGGCCGGAAGGCCGGCGCGCGGCCGCGCGTGCGGCGCGCTTCCGGGCCGCGGAGCGGGTCGGTGTCTCGGTCACGATCTGCCCGACCCCGATCCGCCCACCGGCCCCACCCGGAACCGGCCCGGCTTGCTGCGCAACGCGTCGAGGATCTGACGTCCCAGCATCGTCACATCGCCGGCACCCATCGTGATGACGACGTCGCCGGGCCGGCTCAGTTGCGCCACCTGACGCGGCACCAGGGACAGGTCCGGCTGGTAGTGCACGGGCTTCGATACCGACTGTGCGACCAGCGCGCCGCTCACACCCGGAATCGGCTCCTCGCGGGCGCCGTAGACGTCGAGTACGACGACCTCGTCGGCGAGGTCGAGCGCAGAACCGAACTGCGCCGCGAACGTCTCCGTCCGCGAATACAGGTGTGGCTGGAACACGACGATCACGCGGGGACGTTCCGTGCCCGACGCGGCGTACCGCAGCGGCTCGCCCGCCACGAGCTCCGCGGCGGCGGCCAGCACCGCCCGCACCTCCGTCGGGTGGTGAGCGTAGTCGTCGAACACCCGCACACCGTGCTCCCGCCCGCTGTACTGGAAGCGCCGGTGGACACCGCCGAATCCGGCCAGACCCTCGATGGCCTCGTCGACCGGCGCACCGGCCTCGAGCGCGGCGAGCAGGGCCGCCAGCGCGTTGAGAGCCATGTGGCGTCCGGGCACCGACAGTCGTACCGTGCGCGGGGTGTCCTCACCGGCGAGGTGGAACTCGGCGACCCCTCCGACGTCCTTGGCCTCCCAGGCCACCAACCGCACCGCGACGGGGACACCGTCGACGCGCTCGCCGGTGCCGATCGTGTCGGCGGAGCCGTAACCGGCGACGCGCAGACCCGGGATGTCACGTTCGACCACGCGGCGGGCCAGTGCCGCCGAACCCGGATCGTCCAGGCACACCACGAGAAGCCCCCCGGGCGCGATACGGGCGACGAAGTCGTCGAACACCTGCGTATACGCCTCGGCGGTACCGAAGAAGTCCAGGTGATCGGCCTCGACGTTCGTCACGATCACCACGTTCGGGTCGTACTGCAGCAGCGATCCGTCGCTCTCGTCGGCTTCGGCGACGAAGACGTCGCCGCTGCCGTGGTGCGCGTTCGTGCCGGACTCGTTCAGCTCGCCGCCGACCGCGAACGACGGATCGAAGCCGCAGTGCTGCAGCGTGACCACGAGCATCGACGTCGTCGACGTCTTGCCGTGGGTACCGGAGACCAGAAACGTGCGGTGCCCGCGCATCAGCGAAGCGAGCACGGCCGGGCGCAACAGCACCGGGATGCCCCGTTCGCGCGCCGCGACCAGCTCCGGATTGTCCTTGGGGATGGCGGCGTGGGTGGTCACCACCGCGGTCGGCCCGCCGTCGAGCAGGTCCAGTGCGCTCGCGTCGTGCCCGATGCGGACCGTCGCCCCCCGCGCGCGCAGGGCCAGCACGCCGCGACTCTCCTTGGCATCCGATCCCGACACCTGGCCGCCGCGAGCCAGCAGGATCCGCGCGATGCCGGACATCCCGGCCCCACCGATGCCCACCATGTGCACCCGCTCCAGTTCGGCGGGTAGCTGCTCGCTCATCGATCACTCCTGTTCGTGCCCGTACCGGCCACGTCGAGCACGATCCGGGCGACTTCGTCTGCCGCGCTTCGGTGGCCGGCGCCGGCGGCGCAACGCCCCATCTCGGAGAGCCGCTGTGCGTCGCCGAGCAGCGGGACCACCGAGTCCACCACGAACGCCGGCGTCAGGTCGGCATCCGAAACGATCATTCCACCCCCGGCCGCGACGACCGGACGGGCGTTCAATTCCTGCTCACCGTTGCCGTGCGGGAGCGGCACATACACCGCGGGCAGCCCCACCGCCGACACCTCGGCAACGGTCATTGCCCCGGACCGGCAGATCACCGCGTCCGCGGCGGAATAGGCCAGGTCCATGCGTTCGAGGTAGGGCACCGCCACGTACGGGAAGCGGTCGTGATCGGGGTGCTCGGGCACGTCGAGGGTGTTCTTCGGGCCGTGCGCGTGCAGCACCGAGATCCCGGCTCCGGCCAGCGCGGCGGCGGCGCCGGATACCGCGTCGTTGAGCGAGCGCGCACCCTGCGAGCCCCCGAAGACGAGGAGTACGGGGCCCTCGGCGGGGAGACCGAAATGCCGGCGGGCCTCGGCACGCAGCGCCGTCCGGTCCAGGCCGGTGATCGACGCGCGCACCGGGATCCCGACGATCTCGGCCTCGCCGCGGCGCACGATGCCCGACCCCGCGACCGCCGCCAGCACACGGGACGCCCGCAGCGCACCGATCTTGTTCGCGATGCCCGCGCTGGCGTTCGCCTCGTGCACGACGACAGGGATGCGGCGGCGGCCGCGACCGGCCGCGAGGTACGCGGGCAGGGCGACGTACCCGCCGAAACCGACGATGACGTCGGCGTCGACACGGTCGAGGACTTCACGGGTGCGCCGCACCGACGCGATCACCCGGCCCGGCAGTTTCAGCAGGTCCATCGTGGGCTTCCGCGGCAACGGAACCGGCGGAATCAGTTCGAGAGGGTAGCCGCGCTGCGGGACCAGGGTGGTTTCGAGGCCGCGGTCGGTGCCGAGGGCCGTCACGGTCGCGCCGGGTACGAGCGCCCGGATCGCGTCGGCGACCGCCAGGGCCGGCTCGATGTGCCCGGCGGTGCCACCCCCGGCTACAACCACGGACAGGGTGGACTGCTCCCCACTCACCTACGGTTTCCTCGCTCTCCGGTTCGTCGGTCTGTGCCATCGCCGTTCGTGCGACTGCTGTTCGTGCGCCTGCCATTCGCAGTACGACCGCTGTTCGCGGCGCGGCCGTTCGCGGTGCGGCCCGTCCCCCGCCGGGTTTCCTCCGCGGCGCGGGCACGGCCGGCCCGCTGGTCCGCGGCACGCGGTTTGGTGTCGCGCTCGCGAGGGGCCCGGCCGCGCCCCTCGCCCTCGAGACGCGTCCGGGTCGCGGCGGCTCCGCCGCGTCGGGGAGCGGGCACCTTCGCCGCCGCGACACGCATCGGCAGATAGGCCTCCGGTTTACGGAGGCGCAGCAGCCGGCCGAACCGGCCGTCCTGACCGGCGTGCAGCGCAGCGATGGCTTCCGGTTCGTGTCGTGCGGCGTTCGCGATCAACCCGAACATGAGCAGGGTTGTGGCGGTGGACGTTCCGCCCGCGGACACGAGCGGAAGCTGCAGGCCCGTGACGGGCAGCAGGCCGACCACATAGCCGATATTGATGAACGCCTGCCCGATGATCCATGTCGTGGCGGTCGCGGTGAACAGCCGCAGGAACGGATCGACCGAGCGCATCGCGATGCGTAACCCCACGTATGCGAACAGGCCGAACAGACCGAGAACCGCGACCCCACCGAGGAAGCCGAGTTCCTCGCCGATGATCGCGAAGATGAAGTCGTTGTGTGCGTTGGGCAGGTAGCTCCATTTGGCGCGGCTCTGCCCGAGACCGCGACCCCAGATGCCGCCGTCGGCGAGGGAGAACTTCGCCTGACGCGCCTGGTAGCCGATGCCCTGCGGGTCCTCTCCAGGGTTCAGGAAAGCCCGCACCCGCGCCGAGCGGTATCCGGCGGTGAGAGCGAGGACGACCGCGAACGCGGACGCGGTGCCGACAATCCCGAGGAACACCCGCAGCGGCAAACCTGCGAACCACAGCAGGGCGAGCACGATGATCGCGAGGGAAATGGTGGTGCCGAGGTCGGGCTGGAGCACGATCAGGCCGGTCACGATGAGCGCCGCCGGGATCAGCGGGATCAGCATGTCCTTGAGCGTGCTGTGCTCACCTCGCCGCGTCGCGAGCAGGTGCGCGCCCCACACCGCGAATGCGATCTTCGCCAGTTCGGACGGCTGCACCGAGATGCCACCGATCACGAACCAGCCGCGGGTGCCCTGTGATTCGGTGCCGATTCCGGGGATGAGCACGAGCGCGAGCATCACGACGGTCACGGCCAGCGCCGGGAACGACAGCTTGCGCAGCATCCGCACCGGGACCTGCAACGCGACGTAGAACACGGCGAAACCGAGGATCGCGAAGATCACCTGGGAGGTGAACAACCCGTACGCCGATCCGGCGCTGGCGACCGCCTCGACACTCGACGACGAGAGCACCATGACCAGGCCGAGCACGGTGAGCAGCACCGCGATGGTGACGACCAGGTGGAAGGACGCGAGCGGCCGGGCCATCCACAGGCCGACGCGCCCACGGGCGGTCGCGGCGCTCTGGGTGGATGCCGGCGAACCGCCGGGCGCGGTGGTGGTCACCGCCCCGACCCGCCCCCGTGCCGGTCGTCGACACCGTCCCGATCGTCGACACCGTCCCGATCGTCGACACCGTCCCGATCGTCGACACCGTGCGGCTCGTCGCCCCCGTGCAGCTCGTCGACCGCCGCGGCGAAGCTGCGGCCGCGCTGCGCATAGTCCGCGAACATGTCCAGCGAGGCTGCGGCCGGGGCCAGCAGCACCGCGTCGCCCGGTGACGCCAGCGCCGCGGCTTCGCGGACCGCGACCCGCATCGCGGCGGGGCCGTCGGCACCCGGCAGCGGAAGCCTGCGCAGGACGTCACCCGCCACGGCGCCGCTCGGCCCGGTGTTGCTCGATTCGGATTCACTCGGTCCGGGGCTGCTCACCGTCTCATCGTCGCGCGTGTCGACGTGGACGACGGGGACCTGCGGGGCGTGTCGCGCGAGGGCTTCGGCGATACGGTCGGCGTCGCGTCCGAGCAGCACGACCGCGCGCAGCCGCGGCGCGACTTCCGCGACGAGGTCGTCGACCTGCGCGCCCTTGAGCAGTCCACCGGCCACCCACACCACGCTGTCGCGGGCGAGCAGCGACGTGCGCGCCGCGTGCGGGTTGGTGGCCTTCGAATCGTCGATGTACTCGACGCCGTCGACGGTGCCGACCGGCGCAGCGCGGTGCGGCCCGACCCGGTGCCGGCGCAGACCGTCGTGGACCGCGGATTCGGGGACGTCGATCGACCGGGCCAGTGCCGCGGCGGCCAGCGCATCGGACAGACCGGCCGGGCCCGCAGGTGAGACGTCGGCGACGGCGGCGAGCACCGCGGAATCCGCGAAGGCACGGTCCACCAGGACGTCCCCGCTGACGCCGAGTTCCCCGCGCTGCGGGTAGCCGAGGGTGAATCCGACGGTGACGACGGCCCGCGACCGGTCGCGCAGCCCCCCGGCGATCGGATCGTCGAGGCCGAGCACCCCGACGGTGCCGGTGAGCACGCGGGCCTTCGCGTCGATGTAACCCTCGATGCCCCCATGCCAGTCGAGATGATCCTCGGCGATGTTGAGGATGACGCCGGCGGCAGGCTGCACGGACGGCGCCCAGTGCAGCTGGAACGACGACAGTTCGACGGCGAGAACCTCGGCGCGCGGCTCGGTGCGCCGCAGCGCGTCGAGGATCGGCAGACCGATGTTGCCGCAGGCCACGGACGGCAGACCCGCGGCCTCGAGGATCGCATGGAGCATCATCGTCGTCGTGGTCTTGCCGTTGGTTCCGGTCACCACGAGCCAGCGGCGCGGCGGACCGTAGATCTCGGCGCGGTCGACGCGCCAGGACAACTCGACGTCGCCCCAGATGGGGACCGCGGCACCCGCGGCGTGTGAGAGCAGCGGTGCGTCGGGCGCGAACCCGGGGCTTGTGACGACCAGCGCGAACCGGCGCAGCGCTTCCGGGTCCGCGTCCGCCTCGGCGACCAGTTCGTCGAGGTCGACGGTGTCGGCGCCGAGTTCACGGCAGCGGTCGAGGGCGTCGGCGTTGCGGTCGGTCACCGTCACCTGCGCCCCGAGATCGGTGAGCGGGGCGACGACGGCGCGTCCGGAGATCCCGGCACCCGCGACGAGCACCCGCGTGCCGCGCAGCCATTCCAGTTCGTGCGTCACCGCGTCAGTCCCCGATCGCCGCTAGATATTCGCTGTAGAACAGGGCCATGCCGACGGCCGAGGCGATGGCCGCGAGCAGCCAGAATCGGATGATCACCGTTGTTTCGGCCCAGCCACCGAGTTCGAAGTGGTGGTGGAACGGCGCCATCCGGAATACCCGCCTGCGGCTGGATCTGAACACCGCAACCTGAATGACCACCGACGCGGCTTCGGCGACGAACAGTGCACCGATGACGACCATGAGCAGTTCGGTGCGGGTGGTGACCGACAGGCCGGCGAGCATGCCGCCGAGCGCGAGCGAACCGGTGTCGCCCATGAAGATCTTGGCGGGTGCGGCGTTCCACCACAGGAAGCCGATGCACGCGGCGGCGCCGGCGGCGCACAGCAACGCCAGGTCCAGCGGGTCGCGCACGTCGTAGCAGCCCTTGCCGGGTTCGGCGACGCACGAGTTGCGGTACTGCCAGAACGTGATGATCACGTAGGCGCCGAGCACCAGACTCATCGAGCCGGCGGCGAGACCGTCGAGGCCGTCGGTGAGGTTCACCGCGTTCGACCAGGCACTGACCAGCAGGTACACGAACAGAATGAAAACGATCGACCCCATCGACACCGTGGCGATGTCGCGGACGTAGGACAGGTGCGCGCTACCGGGGGTCAGGCCGCTGTCGTTGCGGAACTGCAGGGCGAGGATGCCGAACACGACCGCGGCGATGAGCTGGCCGACCAGCTTGGCGGTCTTGTTCAGGCCGAGGTTGCGCTGCTTGCGGATCTTGATGAAGTCGTCGAGGAATCCGACGCCGCCGAGCGCGGTGGTCAGTCCCAGCACCAGCAGACCCGAGGCGGTGGGGCCCTCCGCGTCGTATCCCAGGCCGATCAGGTGTGAACCCCAGTAACCGGCCCACAGACCGGCGAGGATCGCGACGCCACCCATCGTGGGGGTGCCCCGCTTGGCCTGGTGGCTCTGCGGCCCCTCGACTCGGATCTCCTGACCGAAGCCCTGCCGCGAGAACGCCTTGATCAGCACCGGCGTGAGCAGGATCGACACCGCCAGCGCGATGCCGGCTGCGAAAAGGATCTGTCTCACCGTGCAGCCTCCGTTTCCACAGCAGGATCAGCGTCCTCGGTTTCCGCACCGAGGACCGCGTCCGCGACCGACCAGAGGCCGACCGACTGCGACGCCTTCACCAGCACGACGTCGCCGGGTTCGAGCTCGTCTTCGAGAAGCGCGATCACCGCGGCCGCATCCGGAACGTGGCTGGCCTCCTCGCCCCAGGATCCTTCCATCACCGCGCCCTGGAACAGGCCACGCACCGGGCGCGTCGCACCGACGGCGATGATCCGGGTGACGTCGAGGCGCACCGCGAGCCGGCCGATGGCGTCGTGCTCTACGACCGATTCCTCGCCCAGTTCCGCCATCTCGCCGAGGACCGCGAACGTCCGCCGCGGCGTGCCGCCGGCGCGTGCCATGGACACCAGCGCCTTGAGCGCGGCCCGCATCGAGTCGGGATTGGCGTTGTAGGCGTCGTCGATGACGGTGACACCGTCGGGTCGGGTCTGCACCGCCATGCGGTGTGCCGAGACCGGCGCGGCGCCACCGAGTGCAGCCGCGATCTGTTCGAGCGTCGCGCCGCACTCGAGAGCCGCGGCGGCGGCGGTCAGCGCGTTGCCGACGTGGTGTTCACCGTGCACGGCCAGCGTGACGTCGATACTGCGCGTCCCGCCGTCGGCTCCGGGATCGGGGGCGACGAGCGTGAACGAGGCGCGCGCCGAGTCGTCGAGGTGCACGTTCTCCGCGCGGACCGCGGCCGACGGCGTGCTGCCGACGAACACGACGCGGGCGCCGGTGCGCGAGGCCATCTTCACGACCAGCGGATCGTCGGCGTTGAGGATCGCGACGCCGCCGTCGGCGGCCGAGGGCAGGGACTCGACGAGCTCGCCCTTGGTCTTGGCGATGACCTCCTGCGATCCGAATTCACCGAGGTGGGCGGTGCCGACGTTGAGCACGGCGCCGATGCGCGGGGGGGCCACCGCAGCCAGTGCGGCGATGTGGCCGGGGCCGCGTGCCGACATCTCGAGCACCAGGTAGCGGGTGTCGCGGGTGGCGCGCAGGGCGGTCCACGGATGGCCGAGTTCGTTGTTGAACGACCCGGGTGGCGCGACGACCGCGCCGAGTGGTGCCAGCACGGCGGCCAGCAGATCCTTGGTCGACGTCTTGCCGGCGGACCCGGTGACCCCGACGACGGTCAGGCCGGTTGCGGTCAGGTCGTCGACGACGGCCCGCGCGAGCCTGCTCAGGGCCGCGAGCACCGCTGCGCCCGATCCGTCGGTGTCGTGCTCGTAGGCGAGCGAGTTGGTCCGGGTCTGCGGAACCGGGGGCACCACGATGGCCGGGACGCCGACCGGCCGGGCCGCCAGCACCGCGACCGCACCCGCGGCGACGGCTGCCGCGGCATGCTCGTGCCCGTCGGACCGGGCGCCGGGCAGGGCGAGGAACAGCCCACCCGGGCCGATCTGCCGCGAGTCGAACTCGACGGTGCCGGTCACCTCCGTCGACGGGTCGTCCACGTCGTGCAGGGTTCCGCCGACGACCTCCGCGATGCGGGTCAGGGTCATCGGGATCATGCTGTGCCTCCATCTCGGGTGCCGCCCGGGCCGTTCCGGCCGGGGTCGTCGGCTGGGTGTGCCGACCGGGCGGCCCGAGTGCGCTCGAGGACGTCCGCCAGCACCTCCCGGTCGTCGAAGGGGTGCTTGACCCCGTTGATCTCCTGGCCGCGCTCGTGTCCCTTGCCGGCGACGAGCACGACATCGCCGGGCCGGGCCCAGCGGACCGCCGCCTCGATCGCCGCGGCCCGGTCGCCGATCTCGAGAACCTCGCCGCGGTCGGCTGCCGGCACTGAGCGGGTTCCGTCGAGCAGCGCTGCCCGGATGGTCGCGGGGTCCTCGGTGCGCGGGTTGTCGTCGGTGATCACGACGAGTTCGGCGCCGCGGGCTGCCGCGGCCCCCATCAGGGCGCGTTTGCCGCGGTCGCGGTCGCCCCCTGCACCGACGACCACAGCGAGGCGGCCGGTGCTGCGACCCCGCAGGGTGGCGACGACGGCCTCGAGCGCGGCCGGTTTGTGCGCGTAGTCGACGACGGCGAGGAAATCCTGCCCCCGGTCGACGAGTTCGACTCGGCCGGGGACCGACACCGAGGCGATGCCGTCGGCGGCGGCATCCGGGTCGATCCCGGCCACGGCGCACACCGCGGTGGCGAGCGCCGCATTGGCGATGTTGTAGTGGCCGGGCAGCCGCACCCGCACCCGGTGAGCGGTGCCGTCGGGTCCGGTGAGGGTGAACTCCTGGGAACCGTCGGCGGCCGCGGTCGCGTGGGTGGCGGTCCAGTCTGCGGCCGGGGCGGTCGCCGAAGTGGCGACGGTGGCGGCAGGCCCGTTCGCGCCCGCGCGAGCGATCTCGGCCATCCGAACACCCCACACGTCGTCGACGCACACCACCGCACGCGCCGCGCGGTGCGGTGACCCCGCGTCGAACAGCAGGGCCTTCGCGGCGAAGTAGTCGTCGAGGTCCTTGTGGAAGTCGAGATGATCCTGCGAGAGGTTCGTGAATGCGCCGACCTCGAACCGGACCCCGCCGACACGGCCGAGGGCCAGGGCGTGGCTGGACACCTCCATCACGACGGTGTCGATGCCGCGCTCGAGCATCGCGGCGAACAGCGCGTGCAGTTGCGGCGCCTCCGGCGTGGTGAGTGCGCTGGGGACGCGCCGGCCCGCGATGCGGGTCTCCACCGTTCCGACGAGCCCGGTGGACCGGCCGGCGGCGGACAGTCCCGCTTCGACGAGGTACGCGGTGGTGGTCTTGCCGGAGGTGCCGGTGATGCCGATGATCTGCATCCGACGCGACGGGTGGCCGTAGACGGCGGCGGACACCTCACCGAGCACCGACCGCGGATCGTCGTGCACGAGGACGGGGGTGGGGGCGGTGACCGTCGCGGCGATGAGGTCACGACCCGCCGCATCGGTGAGCACCGCGACCGCGCCGCGTTCGAGCGCGGTCGCGGCGAACTGGGCGCCGTGAGTGTGCGCGCCGGGCAGCGCCGCGAACAGGTCGCCGGGTTGGACGGCCTGAGCGCGCAGGTCGATGCCGGTGACCACGTCCGCCGGCACGGCGGTGCCCGCGTAGTCGTCCGGAACCACGATGGTGTGGGCGGCGCCGACGGCGTCGGCCAGCGCCCGGAGCCGAGTCGCCGGTGGATGTTCGGGTCTCAGCCCCTCCGCTGGAGGGGACGGATCCGGACTCGGGGGCACAGGCACCAGGTTCCTCTCGCTCTGCCGCAGCGGCCTGCCGGTCGCTGTTCGTCCGCGGTGACGGGACGCTTCCCGCCGTGACACGTTACCGACACCGGCACCGTCGTTCGAACAGGGTCACCGCTCAGTCGACCTGGAGGATCAGCTTGCTGCCGGGATCGGCCGACAACGGCACGTTCTCACGCTGCAACATCCATGCCGCGATGTTGCGGAACAGCGGCGCCGCGGACTGGCCGCCGCTGCCGTCGGCACTGCGCTTCGGTGCGTCGAGCATGATTCCGATCACGAACCGCGGGTCGTCGGCCGGGGCGATTCCGGCGAAGGTGATCCAGTACTCGGAGTTCGAATAGCACTTGCAGTTCTGGTCGATCTGCTGGGCTGTGCCGGTCTTGCCGCTGATCTGGTATCCCTCGATCGCGGCGGGTGTGCCGGTGCCGCGCTGGTTTCCGGTGTCGTCCTGCACAACGGAGCGGAACATGTCCCGGACGGTCGCGGCGGTCTGTGCCCCGACGACCCGGACCGGATCCGGACGTGGCGTTTCGGTGCGGGTGCCGTCGGGAGCGATCGTCGCGCGGACGATGCGCGGGGCGATGCGTTCGCCGTCGTTGGCGATGGTCTGGTAGATCCCGGCCATCTGCAGCAGCGTCATCGACAGGCCCTGGCCGATCGGCAGGTTCGCGAAGGTACCGCCGGACCACTGCGCACGGCTGGGCACCAGGCCGTCGGACTCTCCCGGTAACCCGACGTCGGTGCGGTGACCGAGCCCGAACAGGTCGAGCATCTGCGCGTAACGGTCCTCGCCGACCCGCTGGGCCAGCATCAGCGTGCCCACGTTCGAGGACTTTCCGAAGACACCGGTGGCCGTGTAGGGCACCACCCCGTGGTCCCAGGCATCCTTGACGTTGACGCCGGCCATCGTGATCGAGCCCGGCACCTGCAGAACCTCGTCGGGGGTGGTGAGGCCGCCCTCGATGGCGGCCGCCGCGGTGATGATCTTGTTCACCGATCCAGGCTCGAACGGTGAGCTCACCGCGAGATTGCCGAGCTGCGCGTCGCCCTGCTTGTCGATGCCGACGGCGGGATTGAACGTGCCGTCGTTGGCCATCGCGAGCACTTCGCCGGTCTGCGCGTCCAGGACCACCGCGGACGCGTTCTTCGCTTCCGACAGTTCCTTGGCCCGCTGCACCTGCTGCTGGACGAAGTACTGGATGTCGGAGTCGATGGTCAGTTCGACGGCCGAGCCGTCGACGGCGGGCTGGCGGTCGCGCCAGCTGCCGGGAATCACGGCACCGTCGGATCCGCGGTCGTAGGTCGACGAACCGTCGGTGCCTGCCAGGACCGAATCCATCGACGATTCGAGGCCGAGGAGTCCATGGCCGTCCCAGCCGGTCGCCCCGACGATGTTCGCGCCGAGCGACCCACCCGGATACAGCCGAATGTCCTGACGTTCGAGACCGACCTTGTCGTATTCGTCGACGATCGCCGCGGCCACCCCGGGATCGACGCCCCGGGCGAGATAGACGAAGGTCTCGTTGCTCTCGAGCTTCGCCAGGACGTCCTTCTCCGGTGCCGCGTCGCCCAGCGCCTCGTGCATCGCCTTCGCGATGCCCTTCAGATACTCACCGGTCTCCGGTTTCGACGGGTTCTTCGCATGGGCTTCGTCCAGTTCGGCGCGCACCCGTTGCGGCTGGAAGGTGAGGGCTTTGGCTTCCATCGTGTATGCCAGCGGAGCGCCGTTGCGATCGGCGATGGTCCCGCGGGTGGCCGGTTCGACCAGCCGGGTGGTGCGCTGATTCGCGGATTCCGCGGTGAGACTCGGGGCCTGCACGACTTGAACCCACAGCAGCATCACGGCGGCGAGACCGAGCGCACCGAACATGGCGGCGCGCCCAACCCTGTTCCGAAATCCGAATTCGGTGGTGTAGGTCGCGGCCGAAGCTCGACGAGAGCCCGCACGCCCGGCCGGAACCGGGCGGCGGGGTGCGGGTTTGCGGCTGCGCGTCGGCCTGCGAGGTTGGGCGCCTCGGCTCACCGGCGCCCGTCCTCGGACTGCGTCGTCGGGCTCACGGGCATCAATTGTTCCGTCTGAGGGGGCGCGACGGCCGCATTGGCGGCCTCCGGCGTGGCGGCTGGATCCGATGCGGGCGCAGGAGCGGATGCGACTACCGGTACCGGCGCGGGCACGGGTGCCGGGGTCTCCGCCCGGCCGCCACCCACGGGTACCGGGCGCGGGTTCTCGGTCCCCGCGCTGCCGGCCAGCGGAGCAGGCCCGGTGCGATCGGCCGCGTTCGGCGGGTTCAACGGCGCGGCGGGCGCACCCTGCGCCGCCGTCGGCGTGCCCACGACCTGGACCGCGCCGTCCTCACCGACAACCAGGCGCGCAACTTCCCCGGTCGGGATCATGCCGAGTTCGGCAGCCTTCACCGCGAGGACCGGCGCCGAGTTCCCGGCTTCGACATCGCGCTGGAGGACCGCGCGTTCCTGCCTGAGGGTCTCGTTGTGCGCTCGAGCGGCGCTGAGCTGGTAAGAGTCCTCCGCTGCCCGGGTCGTCAGCAACAGCGTGACCGCCATGCCGACGCCGAGCAGCGCGAGGATGGTCGCGACGAACGGGATCCGGGTCGCGACCGTCGGCTGCTGGGCCGCGGTCGCCGAACCCCGGGGCTCGCCTTTCACACCCAGGTGTGCTGCGCGCTGGTTCCGCCGCTGGTACGCGCGCTGCGCCGCCGTGGATCGCGCCGACCGGCGGAGCGGGGATGCCACCTGAACGGTCATCGGTTACCTCCTGGCGATTCGTTCTGCGGCACGCAGGCGTACGGGCGCCGAGCGTGGGTTGCTCTCCATTTCGCGTTCCGAGGCTCGCTCCGCGCCCCGCGTAAGGATCTTCAGTTCGGGCCCCATCCCGGGGAGTTCCACCGGCAGCCCTTCGGGACTACGGGACTTCGAGCGCGGAGTGAGCTCCTGTTTGACGACCCGGTCTTCGAGGGACTGGTACGACATGAACACCACGCGCCCGCCGACGGCGAGTGCGTCGAGAGCGTCCGGCACGGCGGCACGGAGCGAGTCGAGTTCGGCGTTGACCTCCACGCGCAGCGCCTGGAACGTGCGCTTGGCGGGATGTCCGCCGGTGCGGCGCGACGCGGCGGGGATCGTGCGATAGAGCAGTTCGACGAGCTGGCCGCTCGTCTCGAACGGCGTCTTTTCGCGAGTCCGCACGATCTCGGAAGCGATCTTCCCCGCGAACCGCTCTTCCCCGTACGTGCTGAGGATCCGGGCGAGATCGCCGTGCCCGTACGTGTTGAGCACGTCGGCGGCGGTGATCCCGACGGTCGGGTCCATACGCATATCGAGCGGTGCGTCCTTCGAATACGCGAATCCGCGGTCGGCCTCGTCGAGTTGCATCGAGGAGACCCCGAGGTCGAAGAGGATCGCGTGCACCGAGCCGATCCGGTCGAGTCCGCATTCTTCGAGCGCGTCGGCGATGCCGTCGTAGCGGGTGTGGACGAAGTCGGTCCGGTCCGCGAACGGCGCGAGTCGCGTCCTTGCGATCGCGAGGGCATCCGGGTCGCGGTCGAGTCCGATCAAGCGCAGCCCCGGGTAGGTCCGCAGGAAGTGTTCGGAATGTCCGCCGAGACCGAGTGTCGCGTCCACGAAGACGGCGCCCGCACCGCCGGGGCCTGCCGCTTCGATTGCGGGCCCGAGGAGTTCGTCGGCACGTTCGAGCAGCACCGGAACGTGTGCAAAACCTTCTGCGGGGACGTCACCGGCGGAACCGGGTTCCGCGTCGCCCTCGCCGTCCACCATGATTCCTCCGGTTCTGCTCGGTCGGTTCGCGAACGAATCGAGTCGTGGGGGTTCGATCGGTGAACGGTCGTCGGGGTGCTGATACGCGGGCGGCGAATGCATCGAGGTCTCTGTCCGATGCGGGGACCTGGCGCTGGGGAAGTGCGTCAGGGCTCCTTCGCCGAACCTGGCGCTGGGGAAGTGCGTCAGGGTCGACCTCGGGCAGAGGCCTCGCGGCACTCGCCGCGCGGCCGAAGCAGCAGTTACAGGATGTCTTGCAGCGCCTCGTCCCTCGCCTCCGAAAACTCTTCCTCGTGGTCGGCGAGGTAGGTCTCCCACGCCGTCGCGTCCCAGATCTCGAGGTGCTTGATCGCACCGATCACGACGCAGTCCTTGGTGAGCCCGGCGTATTTGCGGTGCGCCGCGGAGAGCGTGATCCGCCCCTGCGCGTCGGGCCGCTGCTCGTCGGTGCCGGACGCGAGGCTGCGCAGGAACGCGCGAGCCTGCGGATTGCTCCGCGACGCGGCAGCGGCCCGCTCTGCGAGTGCCGCGAACTCGTCGCGCGGAAAGACGGTCAGGCTGTGGTCCTGCCCTTTGGTGATCATCAGCCCTCCCGCCAGTTCGTCTCGATACTTCGCCGGCAGCGTGAGCCGACCCTTGTCATCCAACTTCGGCGTGTGGGTTCCGAGAAACACTCGTCACTCCCGCCCTCGTCGGCCGGACCATTCGTGTCCGACGGGGCAACCCGCGCCGCCCCGCCGCGACCCACAGTACCCCACTTTGCCCCACGTTCAACCAATTACGGCCCCGAATCGCCGGGCGTTTCACCCGAAATCGCTGTTCAAAGCGGTGGGGTGGAGTGGGGCACATTCGGGTGCGGTGCGCGGTCGAGGACCCGGTCGCGCGACGACGTCCCGAGCGGAGTCCGGTGGGCGCGGGAAAACCCAGGTCGGCGCGCCCGCACCGGCCCGCGTCGCCGGCGTCACCGACAGGGATGGGGGATGTGGGGGAAGCCCGGCGGGGGTGAATGTGGGGGCAAGTCGAACGGCGGACGACGAACGGCGCGACCCCAGCACAAAGGGGTCGCGCCGTTCGCGATCTTCCTGTCACGCGTGGTCGAACACGCGTCTATTCCTGTTCGAAACGCCGCCGGAAGCGTTCCTCCATCCGATGGGTGAACCCACCGGTGGATTTGCGGTTCCCTCTGGTCCGCGTTCCCTGCCCAGAACTCGATCCGCCCCCTCGGGGAGCGTCACCGAGCGACTTTCCGCGCCGACCCCCGACGAGGAGCAGAACGCCCGCGCCGAACATCACGAGAAAGCCGAGCAAGCTGATGATCGGGAACCCACCCGGCTTCACCGGTAAGGCGACACCCGCGATCAACAACGCCAGGCCCACTACGAACAGCGCACCGGCTTGCAGCCGTCGCCGGCTGCCCGCCATGCCCAACCGACTGCCTCGGACGGTCGAGGCAAACTTGGGATCCTCAGCATAGAGCGCGCTCTCGATTTGATCGAGCATGCGCTGCTCGTGCTCGGAGAGTGGCACGGTACCTCCCCCGGCACTAAAACGGTGGCCACCGAATCCTCCGGTAGGAAACGGCGGGGGGCCGACTTTGACGGCCGCCTGATGTCAATAATACGAGTACATCATGCGCTGGACCACCAACTCCGACAGGGAGTCCCGGAGGGCCCGCCGAACGTCCCCGCAGCCCGGCATCGAAGGTCCCGGGTTCATTCCGAAACGGCGACTCGATCGGACAGACAATCCTCAACCTCATGGAGGAACGAACCGACCTCGCCGTAGAACGTGTCGACCTCCTCGGCAGGCAGCGACCGCGTGATCCCCGCCTCGATCGCCGCGCGGGTCGCGGAGCGGTCCGCGAAGAAGTCCGCCCAGCGCGCGAATCCGGGATCCGCCTTCGTCATGAGCACCCACGCGTTGCGGGTCCGGGTCCGCCGGACCGACTGACCGGCCCGCACCTCGGCGACCGCGAGCACCGCACCCGCTCCCCGCAGCGCCGCGAGATAGGCGAGCTGAAACCGTTCCGCGGCGTCGGGTGTTCCGGCGGCCTCGGACAGCAGCTCGTCGGCCCGGCGGAGCATCGTCGCCGCCCGCGAAGACACCGGACGTGCAACGCAGCGCCGACGTCCGGGCACTGCTCCCCCGTCGGCAATCTGTGGCACGGCCATCATCCACCTCCCCGTGACTTCGGGCCGGCGATCCGGGGATGTTCGCTTCCCTCGAACATCACCGGATCACCGTTATCGAACATGCGTTCGACGTATTCAATATAGCTGCACCCACCGACACATCGTCAAGGGAAGGCGGATTCCTCCCCGCATGAGTACGGACGCGACACCGCACGACGCGGCGCCGATACTTCTCGAACTGTCCCCGGCGGAATTCCGCGCGCGGCTACCCGAAATGCTCCCCATCTACGTCGCGGCCATGAAATATCCCCGCGGAACCGAGTACCACCGCGCCCCGATGTGGTCCGAACACGCCGGCCGCGCCGGGTGGCGCGCCGTCGCCGCTGCCCTTCCGCAGGACCCGTCGACCCTCGTCGCCATCGCCTACGGCTACCGCGGTGCGCCACAGCAGTGGTGGAACCAGCAGGTCCGGTCCGGGATGAGACACGCCGGGTATTCCGCCGAGCGAATCGACGACGCCCTCGGCGACTACTTCGAACTGACCGAACTGCACGTCCATCCCGACGCTCAGGGACACCGCATCGGCGAAGCCCTCCTGCTGCGGTTGCTCGACGGCCGGCCGGAACGAACGGTCCTGCTGTCCACCCCCGAAGTACCCGACGAGGACAACCGCGCGTGGCGGCTGTACCGCCGCCTCGGATTCCGCGATGTGGTACGCCGGTTCGTCTTCACCGGCGACGCGCGTCCGTTCGCGGTACTCGGGCGCGAACTCCCCCTGACGGTCGCATCCGAACCGCGGCGATAGCCTGGGCACGTGATCGACGCAGTCGTGGTGGGTTCCGGGCACAACGCCCTCGTCTCCGCGTGCTATCTGGCACGCGCCGGTCGCTCGGTGGAGGTGCTCGAACGCGATACCGTCCTCGGCGGCGCCGTCTCCACCGTCGAACGGTTCCCGGGCCACGCCGTCGACCGCGGCTCGTCCGCGCACATCATGATCCGCCACACCGGGATCCTCGAGGAGCTCGAACTCGACGGTTTCGGCCTGCGCTATCTCGACTGCGACCCGTGGGCCTTCGCACCCGCCCCATCGGGAGGCGACCGTCCCGGAATCGTCTTCCACCGCGACCTCGAGCGCACCTGCCGATCGATCGAAGCCGCGTGCGGCGCGCGCGAGGCAGACGCCTATCGGCGCTTCGTCGACGTGTGGGGTCCGCGCAGCGCCGCCGTCATGCGGTCGTTCTCCGCGCCGCCCACCGGCCGGCATCTCGTCTCGTCCTTCTGGGGCCTGGACACCGGCAGCGGCGGCAGCGACCTGTCGCGCCGATTCCTGGCGTCCGGCGACGCGCTGCTCGACGAGTACTTCGACGACGAGCCGCTGAAGGCCGCACTGGCGTGGTTCGGCGCACAGTCCGGACCACCGATGTCCGAGCCGGGAACCGCGCCCATGGTCGGGTTCGCGGCCCTGATGCACACGCTGCCGCCGGGACGGGCCGTCGGCGGAAGCGGCGCCCTCACCCGCGCTCTCACCGCACGGTTGGCGTCGGACGGCGGCACCGTGACGCTCGGCGACGGTGTCACCGAACTGCGCCGCGGGAGCGGCGGGTGGACGGTCCGAACCGAATCCGGCCGCACCGTCACCGCACGCGCGGTGATCGCCGGATGCCACATCCTGACCACCCTCGACCTGCTCGAACACGGCGGCTATGACCGCACCCGGCTGATCGACTGGCGGCGCCGCATCCGCGTGGGACCGGGCATCGGGATGGTGCTGCGCCTGGCCACCGACGCGCTTCCCGCGTACGCCGGCACCACGTCCCCGGCGGACACAACGCGAGGGCTGCAGCTGCTCGTCGACGACAGGGCGCACCTGCGGCTCGCACACGGCGCGGCGCTCGCCGGGGAACTGCCGCCCCGCCCGGCGGTCCTGGGGATGAGCTTCACGGCATTGGATCCGTCGATCGCACCGGCCGGCGAGCACCAGGTGACGCTGTGGTCCCAGTGGCATCCACACCGGCTGTCCGGCGATCGCCGCTGGGCGGACCTCGCCGAATCCGAGGCGGACCGGATCGTCGCGGAGATGGAGTCGCGTGCGCCCGGATTCGCCTCGACCATCCGGCACCGGCACATCCAGACGCCGGAGAACATCGAGCAGGAACTGGGCATGATCGGCGGCAACGTCATGCACGTGGAGATGTCGCTGGACCAGATGTTCATGTGGCGGCCGCTGCCGGAACTGTCGCAACACCGGGTGCCGGACGCGGCCGGGTTGTACCTGACCGGTGCGTCGACGCATCCCGGCGGGGGCGTGTCGGGTGCGAGCGGACGCAGCGCCGCCCACGCCGTGCTGGCCGACACCGACGGTGGACCCCTGCGCCGCATCGTCCGGCGGCTGAGCCGTTGATCCCGCTCCGGACCCCGGCGGACACTGCCGCCCGGACCGTGCCGCCGCGCCGGACGGCGCCCCCGAGCCGGATACCTGCCGCCGCACTCGCCGTCACAGCACTCGCCGTCGCTGCCGTGGCCGCACAGATCGCCTATCCCCTCGCCCACGGATCCGCTCGCGACGTCGTCACCGTGCTGGTGGTGGCACTGCTGGCCGCCACCTGCCTGACACACGCCGCAGTCCACCGGGGCGTGCCGTGGGCAACGGGACTGTTCGTGATCTCGGCCGGACTGGGTTTCACCTCCGAGGTGGTCGGCACCGCCACCGGATTCCCGTACGGGTGCTACGCGTACGCCACCGACCGGCTCGGCCCCGCGCTGTTCGACGTACCGCTCGTGGTGCCGCTGGCATGGACCGCCGGCCTCTACCCCGTGTGGTGTGTGGCGTCGCGGCTGACCGAGCGGGACGCATCGCGGATCGCGGCGGCAACGGTGGGGATGGTCGGATGGGATCTGTACCTGGATCCGCAGATGGTCGCGGACGGGCAGTGGACGTGGTGCCACGGCTCCGCGCTGCCCGGGCTCACGCACATCCCACTCTCCAACTACGCAGGATGGGTCGCCGTGGCCGCCGTCATGGCCACCGCACTCACCGCACTCGACCGGGTGTCCCGACGATCCCGGGGCGACGACACAGTGCCGATCGCGTTGTTCCTGTGGACGTGGCTCGGGTCGGCACTCGCACACGCCGTCTTCCTCGACGCCCCGGAGCTGCGCTGGTCGGCCGTCTACGGACTCGCTGCGATGGGACTGCTCGGAGTCCCCCTGCTGGTGTCGCTGCGCCGCGATCTCCGCGCCCACCGGAACCAGCGGCGACGCGCCGGGACACCCCCGGACCTCTGACATCCCCGCAGGATGCTGGCACGATATTCGCTGTGCAGCCGTCCCTCACCCCTGCTCGACGCCGCCGACCGATCCGGCTGGCGGCCCTCGTTCTCCTGTTGCTTCCCCTGCTCGCGGGCTGCCTGCGTGCCCAGGTGACGATGGGTGTCTCGGCCGACGACCGGGTGTCCGGCCAGATCGTCGCCGCGACCATCCCCATCGACGAGAACGACAGGGGACCGCAGCTCGTCGTCCCGAACTCGCTGGCCGGACGGGTCCGCGTCCAGGAGTACAAGCAGGACGGTTACGTCGGCAGCCAGGTGTTCTTCAGCGACCTGTCGTTCGGCGACGTGCAGCAACTCGGCGCGATGACCGACCAGAGCGCCGGCTCGTTCCAGATCTCGTTGCAGCGGGCGGGAGACCTCGTCGCCCTCACCGGCAAGGTCGATCTCGAGTCGGTCCCCGCGCAAGGCACCGACGTGCAGTTCACGATCGCGTTCCCGGCCCGGATCGCCACCACCAACGGCACCCGCGAATCCGACTCGGTCGTCACCTGGAAGCTGCCCGCCGGAGACGTCACGAACCTGCGCGCCGAAGTCCGCTACGCCGATCCCAACACACGCGGCTTCGCCGGGTGGGCGGGCATCGTCGCCGGGGTCACGATCGGGGTCGCACTGATCATCGGCGGCCTGGCATGGCTCAACCGCAACCCGGCACCCGCCCGCGCGTCGTCGAACGGCCCGGCCCCGGACTCCGACGAGACCTGACGTGACCCGATCCGGCGCAGCAGTGATCACGCGCTGCGGTGCAGCAGTGATCACGCGCTGCGGCGCAGCAGTAGCCCTGCTCGGTGCGGTCACCGCCGTCGCCAACCGGCTCTCCCTGCCGCGGCTCGAGCCGGGCGCCGCGACCGCCGAGCCGGTCACCGTGCTGGTTCCCGCCCGCGACGAAGCGCACCGCGTGCCGGACCTCGTCGCGGATCTGTGCGCCCAGCAGGGGGTGCCCGGGATGCGGGTGATCGTTCTCGACGACGACTCGTCCGACGGCACCGCCGACGCCGCGCGGCAGGCCGCCGCCGGGGACGACCGCATCGTCGTGGTGCGCAGCACGCAGCCGCCGCCGGCGGGCTGGACCGGCAAGGCCGCCGCGTGCGCGCACGCCTACCGGATCGCGGGAGCGGGCGCCGGCGTGGTGGTATTCGTCGACGCCGATGTACGCCTCGCGCCTCAGGCATTGGCCGCTGCGGTGACCTCACTGCGGCGGATGCGCGCCGACCTGCTCTCGCCGTGGCCGTTCCAGGTGGCCGGATCCCGTGCCGAGAAGCTGCTGCAGCCGTTGCTGTGCTGGTCCTGGTTCTCGTCGCTGCCCGTCGCGGTGGCCAATCGCACGACGCGACCGTCGATGGCCGTCGCGTGCGGCCAGTTCCTCGTGTTCGACGCTCGCGCGTACGCCGCGATCGGCGGCCACGCGGTGGTCGCGGCAAGTCCCACCGAGGATCTCGATCTCGCCCGCACCCTGCGCACCGCGGGCCGGCGCACGGTGGTCGCGGCGGCCGGACCGTTCGCGTCGTGCCGCATGTATCTCGATCGTCGACAGCTCGCCGCCGGCTACACCCGCTGGCTGTGGTCGGCGTTCGGATCGCCCGTCGGCGCGGTCGCGGTCCTCGCCGGCTACACGCTCGCCTACGTGCTGCCCCCGGTGTCCGCGATCGCCGGGCGCGGCGCCGTCCGCCGCTGGGGTCTGGCCGGCACCGCCGCCGCGCTCGTCTCGCGCGCACTGGCCCGGTCCGCCGAGCGCGGGACGGCCGTGACCGGATCGGACGCGGTGTCGGCGCTCGGCCATCCCGCCGCGATCGCAGGATTCGGCGCGCTGACCGTCGCGTCCCTGCGTGCCCGGCGCCGGGGCCGGACCGACTGGAAGAACCGGCCGCTCCCCTGAACTGCCCGGATCCGAACTACCCGGGTCCGTTCCGGCTGTTGGTCAGACCGGCTGGACGAGCGGAGCCGGGAGCTCGATCCCGAGCCGCGCCAGCACCTCGCTGGTCGCGCGCGCAAAGTTCAGCGTGATGAAGTGCAAACCGGGCGCACCCTCCGCGATGAGCCGCTCGCACATCTCGGTCGCCACCTCGATTCCGACCTCGCGGACCGCGGCGCGGTTCTCCTCGGGACCGTCGCCCGCCGCCCGCACGAGCCGCTCCTCGAGTTCCGCGGGGAGCCGTGAGCCCGACAGTTCGAGACTGCGCCGCGCAGACCGCAGCGAGGTGATCGGCATGATCTCGGGAATGATCGGCTTCAGTGCCTGTTCCGCGTCGCACGCGGCGACCCGGTCGCGCAACCGCAGATAATGCTCGACGTCGAAGAACATCTGGGTGATCGAGTACTCGGCCCCGGCGCGCAGCTTCTGTACCAGGTACCGGGTGTCGTGATCGAGATCCGGGGACCGATGATGCCCCTCCGGGAAGGAGGCCACCCCTACGTGGAAGTCGCCGAGCTCACGCACGAGCCGGACCAGGTCTTCGGCGTGTTCGACACCGTGCGGGTGCGGAGTCCATTCGCCCAGCGGGTCGCCGGGCGGATCGCCACGCAGCGCCAGGATGTTGCTGATTCCGCGGTCCGCGTAGGCCCCCACCATCGCGCGCAACTCGTCGATGCTGTGCCCGACCGCGGTCAGGTGGGCGACCGGCAGCAACGTCGTCTCCTCGGCGAGCTGACCGGTCACCCGGACGGTGCGGTCCCGGGTGGAGCCACCGGCACCGTAGGTCATCGACACGAATGCCGGGCCGAGCCGTTCGAACTCGCGCACGGCACGCCAGAGCCGCGCTTCGGCGGCGGCGTCGCGCGGCGGGGAGAATTCGACCGAGAACGGGATCCGGCCGTGAGACGGCAGCCGCAACCGATCGACGATCGACGGTGTGCGGGATGTCCCGCCGCCCTGGCCCCCGCTGACGGAATCGCATGTCACCCGACCAGCATAGGCGGCCGGAGAGCAGTGAGTTCCTTCCGCCCCCGATAGGGTGGGCCCTGGCGCCGCGACCTCACCACCGACTCGGTGCACGCCCGATCGACGCCGGCGCCCGCCCATTCGACCAGGAGGAATCCCCTGTCCACCGGATCTGCTCACGTCCCGTCCTCGCTGCTGCCCGAACTCGTCGAGGGCGCCCTGCGGGAGTTCTTCGTCTCGCGCGCCGACATCGTCGGCGCGGTCGGCGGGGGTTACCCCGACGCGGTCGCCGCGCTCGAGTCGTTCGTGTTGCGCGGCGGCAAGCGGGTGCGGCCGGCGTTCGCGTGGACCGGCTGGATCGGCGCCGGCGGCGACCCGACCGGACCGGACGCGGGCGCGGTGTTGCGCGCGTGCTCGGCGCTGGAGCTGGTGCAGGCGGGTGCGCTGGTGCACGACGACATCATCGATACCTCCACCACGCGCCGTGGTTTCCCGACCGTGCACGTCGAGTACGCAGAACTGCATCGCACCTCGCGATGGCGTGGCGTGCCCGAACGGTTCGGCGAGTCCGTGGCGATCCTCCTCGGCGACCTGGCTCTGGTGTGGGCCGACGACATGCTGCGCGAGGCCGGGCTGGACGCGGCGACCGCGGCGCGCGTCACGCCGGTGTGGTCGGCGATGCGCACCGAGGTTCTGGGCGGCCAGTTCCTCGACATCGCCGGGGAGTCGGCCGGCGACGAATCGGTCGAGGCGGCGATGCGGGTGAACCGGTACAAGACGGCGGCGTACACGATCGAACGCCCCCTGCATCTGGGTGCGGTCCTCGCCGGGGCCGACGACGCGCTGGTGGACGCGTACCGCCGCTTCGGAACGGATGTGGGTATCGCGTTCCAGCTGCGCGACGACCTGCTCGGGGTGTTCGGCGACCCGGAGATCACCGGCAAGCCATCCGGGGACGACCTGCGCGCGGGGAAGCGGACCGTGTTGTTCGCGCTCGCGCTCGCCGCCGCCGACGCGACCGCCCCGGCGTCGGCACAGCTGCTGCGCGACGGGATCGGCACGGACCTGACCGACGATCAGGTCGAGCAGCTGCGCGGGGTCATGACCGAGCTCGGTGCCGTCGACCGGGTCGAACGGCGGATCACCGCGCTCACCGAGGAGGCGTTCGCCGCGCTCGACGCGTCCGATGCCACCGAGGAGGGCAAGGTGATGTTGCGCGACTGGGCGCTCGCCGCGACGCGCCGGACAGCCTGATGCACGCGACGCGCACCGTCGCCGGGGCCGAGCACGTCGTCGTGGTGGGCGCCGGGCTCGCGGGCCTGTCGGCGGCGCTGCACCTGCGCGGGGACGGCCGCGAGGTCACCGTCCTCGAACGCGACCGGTCCGTGGGCGGCCGCGTCGGCACCCATGCCGGGCCCGGCTACGAGATCGACAACGGCGCCACGGTGCTGACGATGCCGGAACTGATCGCCGATGCGCTGGCCGCGGTCGGCGCGGACTTCACGTCGGTGGATCCGCCGCTGCGCATCCACCCGATGACGCCCGCCTATCACGCCCGGTTCACCGACGGCAGCAGCCTCGAGGTGCATTCGGACCCGGATCGGATGGTCACGGAGGTCACCCGTGTGTGCGGCCCTGAGGAGGCGCGCCGCTATCTGCGGCTGCGGCGCTGGCTCGCGGACATCTTCGACGCCGAGTTCGCCCGCTTCATGGACGCGAACTTCGACTCGCCCCTCGACCTGGTCGGTTCCCCGGATTCGGTGCGGGACCTGCTGCGGCTCGTGCGGCTCGGTGGTTTCGGCCGGCTCGGCGCCCAGGTGAACCGGAAGGTCACCGATCCGCGGCTGCGACGCATCTTCACGTTCCAGGCCCTGTACGCCGGGGTCGCCCCGGCGCGCGCACTCGCGGTGTACGCGGCGATCGCGCACATGGACACCTCCCTCGGGGTCTTCTCCGTCGAGGGCGGCATGCGCTCGGTGGCGCGCGGCCTCGCCGACGCGCTCGTGGCAGCCGGCGGCACCGTCCGGCTCGGCACCGAGGTCGGCGGCCTCGAGTTCGACGGCCGCCGAGTGGTCGCGGTGAGCACCACCGACGGCGGCCGCTATCCGTGCGATGCGGTCGTACTGACCCCGGACCTGCCGGTTGTCGACGCCCTGCTGCCGCGGCCCCGTCGTCGTCGCGCGGTTGCGTCCCCGTCCGCGGTCGTGCTGCACGGCACGGTCCCCACGGCCGTCACCGTGGGCTGGCCGGCCCGGCACCACCACACCATCGACTTCGGTACGGCGTGGGAGAGCACGTTCGCCGAGATCACCGCGCGACGTGGCCGTGGCCGGCTGATGCGCGATCCGTCGCTGCTTATCACCCGGCCCGCGCTGAGCGACCCCGGTCTGCTGCTGACCCGCGACGGAACCGAGCACGAACCGCTGTCGGTGCTCGCGCCGTGCCCGAACCTGGACAGCGCGGCCTACGACTGGCCGCGCCTGGCCGCTCCGTACTCGGCCGAGCTGTGTGCCGTGCTCGAGCAGCGCGGATACGCGGGGATTGCCGCCGGGTTCCGCATCGACCGCGTGGACACACCGCAGACGTGGCTCGAGCAGGGCATGCTCGCGGGCAGCCCGTTCGGCGGCGCACATCTGTTCCGGCAGACCGGACCGTTCCGCCGGCGCAACCTCGATCCGCGGTATCCGAACGTGGTGTTGGCCGGGTCCGGCACCGTCCCCGGGGTCGGGGTGCCGACGGTGCTGCTCTCGGGTCGGCTCGCGGCCGAACGGCTCGGCGTCCGCCGCCGGTCCGACGCGGGTTCCCGCACGGCGGGCGGCACGGTTCCAGGACTCAACTAAACTGTCCTTTCGTTCGTAGATCACCTGCACTGCGTCACGGTGTGCAATCCGCACAGCGTCACGGCGTGCATCAGGGGGAGGAAACCGTAACCAATGTCGTCCCCTGCTGCCCCCGATGCCGCATCGGACGCCTCACCGACCGCCGACGGGAAGCTCCGGCAGCCCGGTCGCGTCGGCGCGTTCCTGCGCAGTCCCGCCGGGAACGCGGCGGTGCTCGGCGCGGTCGGCGCCGCGCTGCTGGCGTTCGGCAGTTTCGGCGCCGGGAGCGTCCGCCGCCAGGATCCGCTGCTCGAGGAACTGTTCCTGTCGTGGCTGCGGTTCGGTCACGGGCTGTTGCTGTCGACGATCCTCGTCTGGGCGGGCGTTCTGCTGATGATCGCGGCGTGGGTGCGGCTCGGTCGCAGCGCCCGCGCCGGCGAGGTGAGCCTGCGCGACACCTGGACGGTGCTGCCCGTGTGGGTGGCACCCCTGCTGATCGCGACCCCGATGTTCAGCCGCGACGCGTACTCGTATCTCGCCCAGGGCGCGATGCTCCGCGACGGTTTCGACCCGTATGTCGACGGCCCGGTGGTCAACCCGGGCGTTCTGCTCGACAACGTCAGCAACGTGTGGACGACGACGACGACGCCCTACGGACCGGTGCATCTGCTGCTCGGTGCCGGTATCACGTCACTGACCGGGGACAACGTCGTGTTAGGAACGTGGTTGTGGCGGCTGACGATGCTGCCGGGGCTGGTCCTGATGGCGTGGGCGGTCCCGAAACTCGCGCGCAAGATGAGCGGCGATCCGACCATCGCCATGTGGCTGGCCGTGCTGAACCCGCTCGTGCTGATCCACCTCATCGGCGGGGTCCACAACGAACTGCTCATGGTCGGCCTGATGATGGCCGGCATCGTGCTCGTGCTCGAACGCCGGCACGTCGGCGGTATCGCACTCGTGTCGCTCGGTGCGGCGATCAAGGCGACTGCAGGTCTGGCCCTGCCGTTCCTGATCTGGGTGTGGATGGCACATGAGCGCGATCGGGCCCGGGAGGAAGGGCGCGACCCGGCCGCACCGGTTCTGTTGTTCGTCAAGACGGCGGGTGTCGGCGTGGTGGTGTTCGCCGCCGTGTTCGGTGCCGCCTCCGCACTCGCCGGTGTCGGCATCGGATGGCTCACGGCGCTGTCCGGTTCGTCGAAGATCATCAACTGGCTGTCGCTGCCGACGATGATGGCGCATGTCCTGACGTGGTTCACGCCGTGGCGGCTCGGGCCGGTGCTCGAGGTGACCCGCATGATCTGCATGGCGGCGCTCCTGGTGATCCTGGTGTGGGCGTGGTGGCGGTTCCGTCGTACCGAACGCGACGCGATCCTCGGCATCGTGGTCGCGCTGACCGCGGTGACCGTGCTCTCCCCCGCCGCGTTGCCGTGGTACTACTCGTGGCCGCTCGCCGTCGCCGCGGCGTTTGCGATGTCGACGCGGACGTTGACGCTGCTCGTGGGCCTGTCCACCTGGCTGATGGTGATCTTCAATCCGGACGGGTCGATCGGTCTGTACAACATCGCGCACGTGGCCGTCGCGATCTTCGTTTCGGTGGTTGCGGCGCTGTCCCTGACGACGGTCGATCCGCTGCACCTGCGTTCCCGGCACCGCGCACCGGACCCCACCGCGGCCACGAGCCCGCCACCCGCGGCGACCGTGGAGCCCCGCGGAAGTGACTGACGACCTGGCCGAGGCGTTCCGCTACTGCGCGCGGCTCACCGCCACCCACGGACGCACCTACCACCTGGCCTCGCGTCTGCTGCCCCCGGACCGTCGCGCCGGTGTACATGCCCTCTACGGGTTCGCCCGGACCGTCGACGACATCGTCGACGTCACCGCCGTCGACGACCCGGAAACGGCCTCCCGGCAGGTCGACACGGTGCGGACGCGTCTGCACGCCGCGCTCGGCGGCGATCCCGGCCCGGCCGACGAGGTCGGTCTCGTGGTGCGGGCAGCGGCCGACACCATCGGCCGCTATCGGATTCCCCTCGCCTATTTCGACGCGTTCGTCCGATCGATGCGCATGGACATCCCGGGGACCGCGGAGTTCCGCGACCGGTACCGCGACATGGCGGAATTGCAGGAATACATGTACGGGTCGGCAGCGGTGATCGGCCTGCAGCTGCTGCCCGTGTTCGGCGTCGACGATCCCGACCGGGCGGCCCCGTACGCGGCCGCGCTGGGCACCGCGTTCCAGCTGACGAACTTCGTGCGAGACGTCGGCGAGGATCTTGCGCGCGGACGGATCTACCTCCCGGCCGACGGCTGGTCCGCGTTCGGTGTGGACGACGAACTGCTCGCCGAATGCCGGCGCACCGGCACACCCGATCGGCGGGTACGACGGGCGCTGGCGCATTTTGTGGCGCTCGCGCGCGCCGACTATCGGCGCGCCGAGCCGGGACTGGCGCTGCTCCCCGACCGTGTCCGACCCGGAATCCGGGCGGCGTTCGTGCTGTACGGCCGCATTCTCGACGAGGTCGAGGACCACGGATACCGGGTGTTCGACCGGCGGGTCGTCGTGCCGCGCCGGCGGCGGGTGGCGGTGCTGCTCACACAGCTCGCCTCCCGCCGCTGACGGTCACCGGACGCTGTCGCCCGGAGAGTGTCGCCGAGAAGCGCTGTGTCGCTCAGAAGCCCAGGGCCTGGGCTCGGCGCACGACCTCGCGCGCCGAATGCGTGTGCAGCGCCGCGGCCGGGCTGCCACCTTCGAGCGAGTCGTCCTCACGGAACAACCAGGTCAGGATCTCGTCGTCACGGAAACCCCCGTCGTGCAGCACCGAGATCAGGCCCGGCACGCTCTCGAGGATCTGCCCGTCGTCACCGAAGAAGGCCTCCGGCACGGCCAGCACACCGTCGCGCTTGATCGCCAGGAGCTGGCGGTCCCGCAGCATCTGGTGGACGCGGGTGATGACGACACCGATTTGTTTCGACACATCGACGAGTTGCAGCACCGGCACCGAAGGGTCCAGCACGTCGTCGCAGAACGGGATTGCACTCACCCGGGTAACGTTATCGGGTTCGATCCGCCGTGCGCGAAGGGCCGTCCCGTCCGGGGCGCTGGCTACGATCGACTGGGGTGAACGACCCCACCCACACAGGAACCGACCGACGTCGCGCAGCGGCGTTGCAGAACACGGGGGTACACCGCGTGACCGCTGGAGGCGACCGGATGGTCGGCATCGTGCTCGATGGGCGCTACCGGATCGAAGCGCCCATCGCCCGGGGCGGAATGTCGACGGTGTACCGGGGAACCGACATGCGGCTCGACCGGCCGGTCGCGGTGAAGGTGATGGATCCGCAGCTCGCTGCCGATCCCCAGTTCCGCACCCGATTCGAGTTCGAGGCGCGGGCGGTCGCGAAGCTGAACCATCCCGGGCTTGTCGCCGTGTACGACCAGGGGCACGACGGGGAGCACGCGTTCCTCGTGATGGAGCTCGTGGAGGGGGGCACCCTGCGCGAATTGCTGCGCGAACGTGGTCCGATGCCCCCGCACGCCGCCGCCGCGGTCGCGGCGCCGGTCCTCGGGGCCCTCGCCGTCGCGCACCGCGCGGGTCTCGTGCACCGCGACGTCAAACCGGAGAACATCCTCATCTCCGACGGCGGTGAGGTGAAGATCGCCGATTTCGGGCTGGTGCGTGCCGTCGCCGCCGCGACCACGACGTCCCGCAGCGTAATCCTCGGCACCGCCGCGTATCTGTCGCCGGAGCAGGTGACGGTCGGGAACGCCGACGCACGCAGCGACGTGTACTCGGCGGGCGTCGTGCTGTTCGAGATGCTCACCGGACGCACGCCGTTCACCGGCGACACCTCACTGTCGGTCGCCTACCAGCGGGTCGAGAAGGACGTTCCCGATCCGGGGTCCTGCATCGACGGGGTGCCCCCGGAATTCGACGAGCTGGTCCGGCACGCCACCGAACGCGAACCCGGTCAACGCTTCGACGACGCCGGAGCGATGGCCTCGGCGCTGACCGGGGTGTGCGACACGCTGGAGCTGCCCCGCTACCGGGTGCCCGCGCCGCGCCGTGGCTCCGCCGCGGTCGTCGCCGGAGCCGCGGCCGCCGCTCCGGCGCAACCCGCCGAGGTGGGGGCGGCGCCGTCGTCCTCGGCGGCGGTCACGACCTTCGTTCCCTCGGATGCACCGCCCACCACGGTGATTCCCCCCGCCCCGCCCACCGCCGGACCGGCCGCACCGGTGACGACACGACACACGCGGGTCGTCACCCAGCAACAGCCGCGGGAGTTCGCACCGGCACCGGCGGCAAGGCCCGACTACGCGCTCGAACGGCGCGCGCAGCGGCGCAGGACGCTCGGCTGGATCATCGCGATCCTGGTCGTCGCGCTGTTCCTCGGCTACGGCGGATGGTGGCTCGGGGCGGGGCGGCTGGCCACGGTGCCCACGATCACGGGACTGGATCGGGCGGCCGCCGTGTCCGCACTGGAGGCCGCAGGGGTACCGAACGAAATTCGCGGGGAGTACTCCGACGACGCCCCCGTCGACGCCGTGCTCGGAACCGACCCGGCCGCCGGGGAACGAGTCGGCGACGGTGAGACGGTCGCGCTGCTGGTCTCGCTGGGCCGGCCGACGGTGCCCAAACTGCCCGGCGGGGGCGACCGGGCGACCGTCGAGGACGAGCTCCGCCGGCGCACGTTCGAACCGGTCGACGGCGGCACAGCCTTCAGCAGCACGGTTCCCGAGGGCGGGGTCGCCGCGCTGGATCCGGGTCCGGGCACGGAACTGGCGGTCGGTTCGGCGGTGAAGGTGATCATCAGCAAGGGCGCCGCCCCGATCGAGATGCCCGACGTCGCGGGCAAGAAGCCCGATGCCGCCCGGTCCCAGCTCGAGGACGCCGGTTTGGCCGTGGTCGACACCAGGGAGGTGTTCGACCCGAACGTCGACGCCGGCCGGGTCTCGGGCACGGATCCCGCAACCGGCACCGAGGTCGGTGCGGGCAGCAGCGTCACGCTGCTCGTGTCGAACGCCGTCAAGGTTCCGTCGCTGTTGGGACGTTCGGTGCCGGCGGCCCGCAAGGAACTGGAGCGGCTCGGCCTCGCGGTCGAGGTACGTCAGGTCGCGGACACGGACCGGTCGGTGGTGATCGGTCAGAGCCCCGGCGCCGGTGATCGGGTGGAGCCCGGCGGCACCGTCACGTTGACCGCCCTTCCCTGATCGCGAACCTCCCTGAGACGAGACCGGCCCCGGCGCGCGCCGGGGCCGGGTCGTCGACGGCTCGGGTCAGCCGCGCAGCATCTCGGCCACCAGGAACGCCAGCTCGATGGACTGCTGGGTGTTCAGACGCGGGTCGCAGGCGGTCTCGTAGCGGCCGTGCAGGTCCACGTCGGAGATGTCCTGGGCGCCGCCGAGGCACTCGGTGACGTTCTCACCGGTGAGTTCGACGTGGATGCCACCGGGATGGGTACCGAGCGCGTTGTGCACCTCGAAGAATCCCTGCACCTCGTCGACGATGCGATCGAAGTGGCGGGTCTTGTAGCCGGTGGACGACTCGTGGGTGTTGCCGTGCATCGGGTCGCACTGCCAGATCACCTGGTGCCCGGTTGCCTCGACCTTCTCGATGATCCCGGGCAACAAGTCGCGCACCTTGGAGTGGCCCATCCGCGAGATGAGGGTCAGCCGTCCCGGCTTGTTGGTCGGGTCGAGCCGTTCGACGTACTCGGCGGCCTGATCCGGCGTGGTGCTCGGCCCGATCTTGAGGCCGATCGGGTTGGCGAGCAGTTCGGCGAATGCAATGTGCGCACCGTCGAGCTGGCGGGTGCGGTCACCGATCCACAGGAAGTGCGCAGACAGGTCGTACAGGCGCGGGTGCCCATCGGTATCGTCCAGGCGCAGCATGGCGCGCTCGTAGTCGAGCACGAGCGCCTCGTGGCTGGCGTAGATCGTCGCGGCTCGCAGGTTCGGGTCGACGACGCCGCACGCATCCATGAATCGCAGTCCGCGGTCGATCTCCGAGGCGAGTGCCTCGTAACGGGCGCCGGCCGGAGACTTCGACACGAACTCGCGGTTCCAGTCGTGGACGCGGTGCAGGTCGGCTTCGCCGCCGGACGTGATCGCGCGCACGAGGTTCATCGCCGCGCTGGCGTTGGCGTACGCGCGGACCAGCCGTGACGGGTCGTGGTTGCGGACCGCGGCGTCGGCGACGATCGAGTTGACCATGTCGCCGCGATAGGACGGCAGCCCGAGCGCGTCGGTGTCCGACGACCGCGGCTTGGCGTACTGCCCGGCGATCCGGGCGACCTTCACCACCGGCAGCGATGCACCGTAGGTGAGCACCACGGCCATCTGCAGCAGCGTGCGGATGTTGCCCTTGATGTGGGGTTCGGTGTTGTCGGCGAACGTCTCGGCGCAGTCGCCGCCCTGCAGCAGGAAAGCCTCACCGCGCGCCACGGCGGCGAGCTGGTCCTGCAGCTCGATCACCTCACGCGGCACGGTGATGGGCGGCACGCTCTCGAGCACGGTGCGCATCGCCGCCGCCTGATCCTGCGGCCAGTTCGGCTGCTGCAGCGCGGGCTTGGCGAGCGCGGCATCGAGCTGCTCGCGCATCTCGTCCGGCAGCGGGGGCAGTTCGGGCAAGCGGTCGATCGGCACGTCGACAGTCCAGTTCACACCCACCAGGATATTGCCCTGGACCGCCCGAGGTCACGCACCCCCGAAACCGGCGGGTTCACCGGGTGCGTCGGGCTGCTTCGATCGCCTCGAACTTCGCGAGGTTGTGGCGGGCGTCGGCGAGCGCGTCGTGATTGTCGTCGGGCACCGGCGGCAGGAGCGGACGTCCGTGCTGCTCCCAGTGCTGGCGCAGTTCCCGGGTGAATCGCGGCAGAGCGTCGGGCAGCTCGGGCATGGTGCCCCACAACTGTGCAAGGACGACGTGGTCGTAGGCGCCGATCCAGGCCCACAGTTCGGGTTGGATGCCGGGCCGGGGAATCAGGAACGCGAGCAGGTCGTCGCGGATCCTGGACCGCGGCTTCCACGCGGGGTGCGCGTCGGGGGGAAGTTTCGGCAGCACGTTGCGCCGCACCCAGGGTCCGGCCCGTTCGGGATCGAACTCGTTGGACACCGCGTAGAACTCACGGCCGTCTTCACAGGCAACACCGATCGACACGAGCTCGATGGTCCGACCATCCTCGATGAACTCGCAGTCGTAGAAGTAACGCACGTGCGGACATTATGCCCGATGGGTTCGGGCGGCAATGATCCGCATCGGGTCCGGCGCCCGGCGCCGGTTTCAGCCCGCCTGGGTGTCGGGGAGGCGGTCGGCGTCGGGAGTGGTCGGCGCCTTCGACGCGGAACCGGCGTCCCCCTCCCCTGCATTCTTCGGTGCCCCTGCGTTCTTCGGTGTCGCTGCCGTCTTCGTCGGCGCGGCGTTCTTCACAGTTGCGGCGTAGATGTCGACATACTCCTGGCCGGACAGTTGCATCAGCGCGTACATCACCTCGTCGGTGACGGTACGTTCGACGAAGCGGTTGCCGCCCATGCCTTCGAAGCGGGAGAAGTCGATCGGCTCTCCGATCCGCACGGTGATCTTCGCCGGCCGCCACATCTTCGAGCCGATCGGATTCATCTTGTCGGTGCCGACCATCGCGACGGGGATGACCTTCACACCGGTTTCCAGGGCCAGGCGCGCCATGCCGGTCTTGCCCTTGTAGAGCCGTCCGTCGGGTGAGCGGGTGCCCTCGGGGTAGATACCGAGCAGCTTGCCCTGGTCGAGCACGCGCACACCGGCGTTGAGCGCGTCCTGCGCGGCGTCGGCGCCGGTGCGGTCGATGGGTACCTGGCCGACGGAGGAGAAGAACCAGCGCTGAAATCCGCCCTTGAGGCCGGTCCCGGTGAAGTACTCGCTCTTCGCAAGGAACGTGATGCGGCGGCGCACCATCAGCGGCAGGAAGAACGAATCGAGCACGGCCTGATGGTTACTCGCGAGGATCGCCGGTCCGTTCGACGGAATATTCTCTCCGCCTTCGATTTTCGGGCGCCCCATGAGATACAGCAGCGGCCCCAGCAGAACGTACTTGAACAGCCAGTACCACATGGCATCCCTTCCTTGTCCCGCCCGCACCACCACGACGCGCTCGTCGATCGACTCTACGTGCACGGGGTGTCGACGTGCACACCGTGACCGTCACACACGCGAGGTCACACCGATGGACGTGACCAGCATCTCAGTCGGACGGCCCGATCCTGCCGGCGTGGGCCGGGCCGCGGGCGAGATCCGCTGCCCCGATCAACCCGGCCGCATCCCCCAGGTGCGCGGCACGGATCCGCGCGAGCGGGCGGTGCCCGGCACCGGTGAGGGTGGTGGCGTAGTGATCGCGGGCGTCGTCGAGGAACAGGGATGCCGAACCGGACACGCCCCCGGCGACGACGACGAGCTCGGGGTCGTAGATGTCCGCGACGGCCGCCAGTCCGATACCGAGCCAGCGGGAGAACTCGGCCATCGCGGCGACAGCGAGCGCATCGCCGTCCTGGGCAGCGCCGGCGATCCGGCGCCCGGTCAGCGCACCGGGATCGGCGGCGGCCTCGCGGGCGAGCAGGGAACGACCGCGGATCGTCGGCAGCAGGTCGACGGCGGTGTCCACGAGTGCCGTGCCGCTGCAGTACCGCTCCCAGCATCCGCGTTTGCCGCACGCGCAGGTCCGGCCGTCCGGAACCACCTGCAGGTGCCCGAGCTCCGGGGCGACGCCGTGCGCGCCGCGGTAGATGCGGCCGTCGAGGAGCAGCGCCGCACCGATGCCGGTGCCGATCGCAACGAGGACCACGACGTGCCCACCGGCGGCGGCACCGAATCGGAACTCGGCCCACGCCGCGGCGTTCGCGTCGTGCTCGAGGACGACGGGCATCGCGAAACGGTCGGCGAGCCGCTGCGCGACCGGTGCGTCCACCCAGGCCAGATGGGGGGCGAACAGCACGGTCCGGCGGTCGACGGCGAGGAATCCGGCCACGGCGAGCCCGACCGCCGCAACGTCGTTGCGGTCGGACAGGTAGCGGACCACGTCCGCGAGCGCATCCTCGAGCACGTCCGCCGACGCCGGGGTCGCCGCGCGCACCGAGTCGACGATCGTTCCCGAGCCGTCCACGACCGCGGCGCGGATGCTGGTGCCGCCGACATCGATACCGATCGTCAGCCGGTCCGGTGCTGCCATCGATTCCCCTACGGATCAGGGCCGGATCGTGACCGGGATGGACACGAAGCCGCCGCCCCGGTCGGCCGGTTCGGACGGCGGAGTCGACTCCGGTCCGCCGGGGTCGGCCGGTGCCGGGAGGTAGCGGGCGAGCAGTTCGCGGATCAGCGCGATGATCGCGGCGACCTGGGTGGCGAGCCGGGTGAGCAGCTCGTGTGATTCGCCGCGCACCAGCGCCGCGATCGCGCAGACCGGGCACCAGTCGCACCCACCGGACGGCGCGGGCGCCCCCGCTCCGGGAGCATCGGCGCCGGGAGCATCGGCGCCGGCCGCACCGGTGTCCGTCGGCTGGGGATCTTGTGCAGCCCCGGCTTGCTGAGCAGCCGCGTACTGCTGGACGACACGGTCGACGCGGTCGAGGACGGCCTCGGCGAGCAGTCGCAGCTCGCCGACGAGGGCGTCGTGTTCGGAGCTCACTGCGGCCACACCGCCGGATCCGGGACGAACCGCACGAGAAGGTCCCCGCCGTCGAACTCGGCGCCGGAGACCGTGCACCGCCGCAGGCCCGAGGCGAGCCGGACGCGGCGGCGGATCCCGTCGGCTCCGACGATGAGGTCGTCGTCGACCCGTCCCAAGGTCAAAGTTGCCGGATCTGCCAGCGGAAGATGCATCCGCATCGTGTACACCGAATCCACCCCCGTCCCCGATTCGTGCTGCACTCGCACCGGGCTCGTGTCGCCGGCCGGCGCCCCCCGAAGATTCCGGTCGTCCCGGTACAGTGCCTGCGCGAGCTCCCCGAGAGACGCCAACCCTACCGGTTCCGCGGCCTGCTGCTCACATTCGAGGACCGGCACGTCGCCGACGGCGGAGACGATCTCGTCGAGGACCGCCCGCTGCGCGCTGCGCTGCGCGTCGAGCCAGTCCGCGGCGGCTCCGGTGCCGGCACCGAAGTCGGGGACGAGACCGTTGACGATCACGCTGTCGAGGCGCAGTCCGGACAGTGCCGTCCACGACCGGAGCCGACGCAGCTCGGCCGCGCCGACCCGGTCTGCGGTTCCGACGAGGGTCACCGACGTGCACGTCCGATCGGCAAGCAGATCCCGGATCTCCCCGATCCGGTCCAGCACGCGGTCGAACAGCGCGACGACCAATCCCAGCCGCAGGTCCGGGCCGGTGGCGGCCTCGATTCTGCTGTGCTGCGGCCAGATCCGTTCGACGTAGTCGGCGGCCATCCGGGGAGCGGCCAGTGTGCCGAACGCGGCGGCGGCCGACGGACAGTCGACGACGATCGTGCGGCGGTGGTCGTCCGCGGTCAGCCGAGCGATCTCGTGGAGAGCGAGAACCTCCTGGACGCCGGGCACTCCGGTGATCTCCTCCGGCGCGGGCAACGCGAACCCCTCGGGGTGTTCGTGTCCGCTGCCGGCGGCGGCGAGCAGCGCCGCCAATGCCCCGAAACGCTGTTCGAGCAGGGCGAGCGAGTCGATCTCGAGGACCTCGAGACCGTCGGCGACGGGCCTGACCACACCGGGCGCCCGTTCGAGGCCGAACACGTCCGCGAGCGACGGCGCCTGGTCCAACGACACCAGCAGCACCGGGTGCTGTGGGCTCGCGGCCCCGACCGCGGTGGCGGCGGCGACCGTGCTCGTACCGGCGCCGCCCTTGCCGACGAAGAGTCGCAGGCGGGTCGCGGCCTGGTCCTCGTGCCCGCTCAGCCCTCGACCTGCTTCTTGAGTTCCTTGAGCGCGGTGTCGGTGATCACCTTCTCGGCCTTGCGCTTGAACAGGCCGATCATCGGGATCGTCAGGTCGACGGTCAGTTCGTAGGCGACGGTGGTGCCCCCGTCCGGCGAGTCGAACAGCGCGTACGTCCCGGACTGCGCCTTCTGGATCTCACCGGACTCGAGTTCCCAGCTCACCGAGCGTCCGTCCGATGACCACACGTAGCACAGCACGTACGTGTCCTTCACGATGCCCGCATCGAGCACGAACCGGACACGCTCGGCACGACCGTCCGGGAACGTGTCGAGCACCTCGACCGATTTCGCGGCCGCGACCCAGGTCGGGTACTCGTCGAAATCCGCGATCACGGCCATCACCCGATCGGCCGGAGCAGCGATGGTGATCGACCGCTTGGTCTTCTCGGCCATGCGATGACGCTTCCTTTCCGTCTGTTCCGCCCGGCCTACTCCCCGGGACGGTTGTCTGTCCCCACACCGTAACGGTCGCGGCCGCCCCCGGCCGACCGGTCAGCCCTGCGGGGGCTCCCCCGCGGCCCGGCCGGCCTCCAGCTGCCTCTTGACCTCGAAGACCATCTTCTTTCCCGCGACCCGCCGCTCCCGGTTCAGCTCCGCGAGGTCGAGCAGCCCGACCCGGTCGGGCGCGATACCGGTCGGTTCACAGTGCAGGAAGTAGTGGACTATGGCGCCGTCGAGCATCTCCTCGAGCCACACTTCCATCGTCCCGTTCAGCGGACCGGTGACCGTCCAGCGAATCCCCTTCTCGCCGCGGTCCTCCCGGACCGTGAGTGCCAGGTCGGGCCACCAGACACGCCACCGGTCTCGGCGTGCGACGGCCGCGGCGATGCGCTCCGGCGCCGCGGCGATGAAGGTCTGGTCCGCCACCTGAATGCTGCTCACGGGGGACAGCTTCACATATTGCCGTGCCCGGCCCACTGCGGGGTGCCCGGCTGCTCGCCCGCGGCGTCGCCGGACCCGGGCCCGTTCCCGCTCACCGAGCGGGAACGGTCAGCTCAGGATCCGGCGCAGCTTCGCACCGAGGGTGTCCCAGCGCCATTCGGCCCCCACCCACGCGCGGCCCGCGGCGCCCATTGCGGCGGCGCGGTCACGGTCGGCGAGCACGTCGGCGATCGCGTCCGCGATCCGGGAGACGTTCGTGCCGTCGACGACCCGGCCGGTTTCCCCGTCCCGCACCGTCTCCGGGGCGCCACCGGATCGTCCCGCCACGACCGGGACACCGGTCGCGGACGCCTCGAGGTAGACGATGCCGAGCCCTTCGACGTCCAGCCCGGCGCCGCGGGTCCGACAGGGCATGGCGAAGACATCGGCGATCGTGTGATGTGCAGCGAGCTCCGCGGCGGGGACTCCCCCGGTGATCACGACGTGTTCCTCGACGCCGACCCGAGAGACCAGTTCGCGCAGCCGTCCCTCGTAGGGGCCGCCGCCGACGATCACGAGCACCGCACCGTCGATGCGGCGCCGAATCTGCGGAAGCGCCCGGATCAGCATGTCCTGGCCCTTGCGGGGCACCAGCCGCGACAGGCACAGCACCGTGGGCCTGTCGCCCAGTCCGTACCGGGCGCGTAGTTCGGCGCGCGCTGCGGGATCGGGCCGGAACACCTCGGTGTCCACGCCCGACGGCAGGTGTTCGAGTCCGGCCTCCGGCCCGAACGCCGACGCGAACCGGCCGCGGGTGTAGCGGCTGACGAAGGTGATGGTGTCGGTGCCGTCCCCGATGCGGCGCAGCGCGCCACGCGCGCCCGGCAGCATCGACCAGCCGACCTCGTGTCCGTGGGTGCTGGCCACGATCTTCCGCGCCCCGGCGCGCCGCAGTACCGGCGCCAGCAGGGCCAGCGGCGCTGCCGCCCCGAACCAGACGCTCTCGCACCCGTGCTCGGCGAGCAGCCGTGTTGCGCGGCGCGCGACCATCGGGGTGGGCAGCATCAGGGTCGTGGGGTGACGGACCACCTCGAACGGCTGCCGGGCGTCGAACTTGATGTGGCTGTCCCCACGCCACCGGGGTGCGTAGACCACGAGGTCCTCGGGGGGCAATTGGGCCGCGAACGACTGCAGGTACGACTGGATGCCACCGGGCCGGGGCGGAAAATCGTTCGTCACCAGCAATGTTCGAGGCATGGCATTCACCGTATCGGTGCGGGTCCGGCCGCCGGACGGGCGGGTCCCTGTGCCTGCACAGCGGGTCACCGTGCCTGCACAGCGGGTCACCGCGCGGGCACTGCCGGTCACCGCGCATGCGACGCCAGGCGGCTGTCGACCCAGCTTCCCCATGCGGCGACGAACGCGCCGGTATCGGCGCCGAGTACCTCCATCAGCGCCGCGTCGAGTTCTGCCCCGTCGACCGGTCCGCGGGCGAGTCGCCGATACAGCTCGGTCAGCCGCACGGGCCCGTAGTCGTCCGCGATGTACGCAGCGAGCGACCATGCCGTCTCATAGGCGAGCAGGGAGCGTTCGCCGGCGAACTCGGTGTCCCCCGGCAACGCCGCCGGGGCGCCGTTCCGGGTCACGGTGTCGGTGAGCGTCGGCGCCGTCCGGCCGAATTCCCCGTCCGCACCGCGGTATCCGACGTAGTCGGCGTATCCCTCGAGCATCCACAGCGGCGAGCCGTCGACGGTGTGCGCCCGGGCGGCGATATGGGTGAGCTCGTGCCGCAGTACGGTCCGCAGGCCCTCGGCGGTGAGCCTGTCACCGGCGGCGGGACTGAACACGATCCGCTGTCCGGTGACGCTGCCCGCGCGCGGATCGACCACATCGGACACCGCGACCGCGGCGATCGCGGCGCCGTTGTGTCGGTCACCGACCTGCTGAGTGAATTCGTCGTGGGATGCGGTGACGAGCACGAGGCCCCTCCGGGACCAGTCCGCTCCCCAGACCTGATCGACCGCGTCGACGGCCGACTCCATCTCCCCGGCGATCGCGTCGACGAGCGCCTGCTGCTCGGGGTGGCCGATCACCAGCGACCTCCCGCCGGAGCGCTGGGCCACGGATTCGACGACGAGCGGCCCGAAGTCCCACGGACCGCGCCAGGTGACCCGGCCGGGGCCGGGTTCGTCGTCGACGAGGTACCAGCCGTCGTCGCGGCGCACCACGACGACGGTGACCGGCTTGCGGGTCGACTGGGTATCGATTCCGTCGATCGCGTAGCGCAGGTATACCGTGCGCGTCTGCGCCTCTGCCCGGCCGAGCCGGGCCGCGACGTCGGCGGATACCGGGGCGATCTCCGGACTCAGCTCGTACCCCCAGTCCGCGAGCGGCACCTGGGACAGGGCGGCGGCTCTGCGCAGTTCCGCGTCGAGGAGGCCGGGGCGGGCGTGTTCGTCGACGAGCGTGCGCAACGTGTCCGCATCGTCGGTCCGGACCGCGACCGCCCAGGTGTCCAGCAGTGCCTGGATCTCATCGTGCGCTGTGTCGGCGTGCTCGGTGTCGGCCTGCCCGGAGTCCGGGGTCGCCTCGTCCGGCGTGAACAACACCAGCAGTGCGACGAGGGCCACCACGACGGCGAGCCCGACGACCGCGAGCCGCTCCCAGCTCCGGGGCGCGGACGCTCGCGTCGAAGGTGAGGATTCGGGCACGGCGGACAGTGTAGGCGGCGGCCCCGCCGGACAGCGGTGTCAGTAGCGGCGGGCGCTGTGGAACGGGAAGCTGTCCACCGACTGGACCTTCACGGGAACGCCGAACGTCGACGCGTGCACGATGTTGCCGTCACCGGCGTACAGGCCCACGTGGGACGCGTCGTCGTAGAAGATCACCACGTCGCCGGGCTGCAATTGGTCGCGCGCGACCGGGGTGCCGCCCTGGGCCTGGGCCTGGCTGGACCGCGGCAGGTTCTTCCCGACCTGCCGGTACGCCCACACCACCAGGCCCGAGCAGTCGAACTGATCGGGTCCGGTCGCGCCCCATACATAGGGGTCGCCGATACGGGTCATCGCGGCCCGCAGGGCAGCGGATCCGGTGCCCGGGGCGAGCTTGGACAGGATCGTTGCGGCGTCGAGGCCGGGCGGGAACGGGGTGCCGGCGAGCACGGCCTTCTCGTCGTCGCTCAGGGCCGCGAACGCGTCGTACACGTCCCCGATCTGTTTCTGGAGGTCGGCCTGCTGCCGCTCGAGGTCGTCGCGCAGCGTCCGGGCCTGCTCGGCGGCGGTCCGGGCGGCGTCGGCGGAACGTTCGGATGCGGCCGCAGCCTCGACCGCGGCGTTGTTCGCGACGCGGTAGCCCTCGACGTCGTCGGCGGTCTGCTGGGCGATGACGCCGAGCGCCGACATCTGGTCGAGCAGCTGCTGGGGGGAGTCGCTGACGAGGACCGAGTACAGGCGGTTGGTGCGGGCGCCGCGGTAGTTCGCGGCCGCGAGCTTGTCGATCGTGGGCCGGAAGCGGTCCACCTCGGCCTGCGCCTGTGCCAGGACACCGAGGTCGGCGGCGAGGCGTGTGTCGGCCTCGCGTTCGGCGGCGTGCTTGGCGTCGAGGTCGATGACGGCGTTGTGGAGTGCTTCGTTGGTCTGTTCGGACCTCCGGGACAGGTCCGCGAGATGTTCGAGGGCGGCCGTCGGGTTGTCGACGGCCGGGTCGGCGGCGGCGGGAGCGGCTGTCAGACCCACCACGAGGAGCATCCCGGCTGCGAGCCCGGTGCGCAGCGTCCGCTTCGTCCTGTCGAAAACCACGAGAGCGACGTCCTTTCCCCAAAGATCTCGATCAGGTTACGGAACGGCATAGGTTTGTGTCTACCCGGCAGTAGCCGACTTCACCGGGTACCGGAAACGCCGCGAGGGTGGTACCGGCCAGCAGCCGGACCACCCTCGCGGGTCGATTCCCTGCGATCAGAAGCGGCGCGCGCCGTCGACCGGCATCGAGTTCAGCGGGGCGATCTTCACCGGCTGACCCGAGGTGGAGGCGTGGACGATGTTGCCGCCACCGACATAGATGCCGGTGTGGCTGCCGCCGTAGAACGAGACGACGTCACCGGGCAGCAGCTCGGCGATCGACACGGCGCGACCCGCACCGGCCTGCTCGTAGCTGGTGCGCGGCACGTTCAGACCGGCCTGCTTGTAGGCCCACTGGACCAGCCCGGAGCAGTCGAACGAGCCCGGGCCCGTGGCGCCGTAGACGTAGGGTGCACCCAGCTTGGTCTGCGCGGCATCGGCGGCGCGCTGGCCGACCGAGGTGTAGGGCGCGGTGAACTGTGCCGGGGCGGCCTGCGGCGCCTGCGGGATGAGGTTGGTGACCTCCGGCGGCAGGGCGACGCCGGCCGGCAGCTCGACGTTGCCGATGCCGGGGATGTTGATCGGTGCGGCCAGGGCAGGGCCGGCCGAGAGGGTCAGGGCGCCGAGCGAAAGGGCTCCGGCGACGACAGCGCGACGAACGTTGCGCGTGGACTTGTGAAACGCCACGGGGTGTTGCTCCTTCTTCCGTCATCCGCCGACCGAGTTAGCTGACGGGTTCGGGCCGGGAAGATCAGCCCTACCCCTCGGCCGCTGTGCGACCGGAGGGGATTCACCCCAGGTAACGAGTGGGTCCCCGGCACGGGCACCCGATCTCGGGTGCGCCGATTAGGCGGTGGCCTAGCGGCTCCGGTCCGGTGGGCCGGCAAACTCTCCGCTTGGTCTCGAGAAGATTACGAAATGGCATCGGCGACTGTCGACCACGCCGCGTCCCCGATGTCCGATTCGGGCGTTGCAGGGGGTCCGGGACGGACGGCAGCACACGCTTGATCACGAAGCGATAACGACCGCCCGTCGTAGGCCTCCCGCGACCGCGCCCCCACCCGGCGATCCCGCGCCCGCCGGCGGTGCCGCCACAACCACATCTCCGCAGGTCGAGCACCCATACCGGACGCAGTCACCCGAGGATCGCCGATGGCGTCTCGCCGCCCCTCACGGCCACTCCGCGAGGCGGCGCGCCCCTCCCGTGCGACGACCCGCCACCGGCCCTCGACGGCCCTCCCGAAAAACGATTGTGATCCTCGTCTCTTCGGGCTTCCGAATCGCGCCGAACGGCGGGTCCGCGACAGCCGGGGCCGCCCTCCGAGAGCGTGTCGGTGCCGCTTCCTAACCTGACCTCCATGACGTCCCCGCTCCGGTCCGGCCCCCCGCTCCCGGCCGGCGTCCAACTCGCCTTCGACGAACTGGACACCCCGCTGCGGGACACCACGTTCGTCGTCGTCGACCTCGAGACCACCGGCGGCAGCGCCGAGAACGACGCCGTCACCGAGATCGGGGCCGTCAAGGTCCGCGGCGGCGAGGTCATCGGCGAGTTCGCCACCCTCGTCGATCCCGGGCGCGATATCCCGCCGGCGATCGTCGAACTGACCGGGATCACCACGGCCATGGTGCGGGCCGCGCCGCGCATGGAGCAGGTCCTGCCGTCCTTCCTCGAGTTCGCCGCGGGTTCGGTGCTGGTGGCCCACAACGCGGGATTCGACGTCGGCTTCCTGCGCGCGGCCGCCGCGCGCAGCGACACGACCTGGCCGCGGTTCCCGGTGGTGTGCACCGTGAAACTCGCGCGACGGGTGCTCGGGCGCGACGAAGCGCCGTCGGTACGGCTGTCCGCCCTCGCCGATCTGTTCCACGTCTCCACCCGGCCGACACACCGCGCCCTCGACGACGCCCGCGCCACCGTCGACGTTCTCCATGCCCTGATCGAAAGGATCGGGAACCAGGGGGTGCACAGCCTCACCGAGCTGCGCGACTACATTCCGGCGATCAGCTCGGAACAACGGGCCAAACGCTCACTGGCCGCACACCTGCCGCACCGGCCGGGCGTCTACCTCTTCCGGGGCCCCTCCGACGAAGTGCTCTACGTCGGCACGGCGGTGAACCTGCACCGCCGCGTCCGCACCTACTTCACCGGTTCCGAGACCCGCCCGCGGCTGCGTGAGATGGTCGCGCTGACCACCCGCATCGATCACGTCGAGTGCGCGCACGGGCTCGAGGCCGGCGTCCGGGAACTGCGCCTGCTCGCCGCACACACTCCCCCGTACAACCGGAGGTCGAAGCATCCGACGCGCGGCTGGTGGATCAACCTGTCCGACGACGCCTTCCCCCGGCTCGTGGTGAGCCGCACGCCCGGCGTCGACGCACTGGGGCCGTTCACCGCGCGCGTCGCCGCCACCGAGGTCGCCGCGACGCTCGCCGAGGTGTGCGGGCTGCGCACGTGCACCCGCCGGATCCCGCGCACGGGCCGGCACGGCGACCGATGCCCGCCCGAGGCCGTCGGAGGCTGCAGCGCCGCCCCGTACGGCCTCCAGAGCGCCGACCAGTACGCCGCGCAGGTCGCCCTGACGCGCGACCTGCTGCGCGGCGGCGACGACACCGCCCTGATACGGCTGCGCGACCGCATCACCGACCTGGCCGTCACCGAACTGTTCGAGAACGCCGCGCGGCTGCGGGATCGCGCCGCCGACACCGTGCGGGCGCTGCGGCGCACCCAGCGGCTGGCCGCACTCGCCGCCGTAGACGAGTTGATCGCGGCGAAACCACGCCCGGAGGGCGGCTGGGAGTTCGCCGTCATCCGCGCCGGAAGGCTCGCGTCGGCCGGGATCGCCGCGCGGCATGTGCCTCCGATGCCGGTGGTGGAGGCGATCGCGGCGGCCGCCGAAACTGTCCGCCCGACCGCCGCCCCGCTGCGTGGCGCTGCGGTGGAGGAGATCGGCCTGGTCGCCCGCTGGCTCGACGGGGACGGGATCCGCATCGTCCGGACCACGCACGGCTGGGCCGAACCGGCCCGCTCGGCGGGCGCGTGGATGCACTGGGCGGACAAGGCACGGGACGCAGCGGACGGGGCCGGCGCGGACCCTGCCACGGGGCCGGCGTCGCCGGCGACCGGCACCTTCTAGGCTGAGCACACCCGCGAGCAAGAGTGAGGAGCGCTCATGATCAACGCCATCGTCCTGATCGACGCCGAGGCCGACCGCATCCAGGAGGCCGCGCAGGCGGTCGCCGACCTGGCCGGAGTCGACAAGGTGTACTCGTGCGCCGGCGACGTCGATCTGATCGCCGTCGTCCGGGTCCGCGACCACGAGCAGATCGCCGAGGTCGTCACCGGCGGGATCAACAAGGTCGACGGCGTCTCGCGCACCGTCACGCACATCGCGTTCCGGTCCTACTCGAGTTCCGACGTGGACGCCGGATTCTCGATCGGCGAGTAGCCGCCGGATCAGCCGGCGGTGCCGAGCCGGGTGGTGGTCTCCGCCCACGTCTGCAGGACGCGCTCGGCGCCCCCGCTGTCGACCGCAGCGGCCGCCTCCGCGAGACCCGCCGCGAGCGCGTCCTCGAGCGGGCCGTCCACCCCTCGGTATGCGGCGATCGCCGCGGCCGCGTTGAGCAGAACCGCATCCCGGACCGGACCCGTCTTCCCGGCGAGCATCGCGCGGGCGATCGCCGCGTTCTCGACGGCATCACCGCCGCGCAGCGCGTCGAGCGGCACCCGGGCGATGCCCAGCACCGTCGGATCGAGCGTCTGTGTGCGCACCCGGCCCTCGTGCACGATGTGCACGGTCGAGGTCGTGGACAGGGTCAGCTCGTCGAGTCCGTCGTCGCCGCGGACCACGAGTGCGGAGTTCCCGCGCCGCGCGAGCACACCGGCGATCGTGTCGAGCAGGCCCGGGAACGCACACCCGATCAGTCCGGCCCGGGGCCGCGCCGGATTCGTCAGCGGACCGAGCACGTTGAACACGGTCGGAATGCCGATCTCCTTGCGGGTCGGGCCCGCGAATCGGAGCGCGGGGTGGAACACCGGCGCGAAGCAGAACCCGATCCCCGCTTCGGCGAGCGACTGCGCGACCTGCTCGGGGCCCAGCGTGATGTGCACCCCGAGCGCCTCGAGGACGTCGGCACCCCCGCTCTTCGACGACGCCGCCCGGTTGCCGTGCTTGACCACGCGGATACCGGTCGCCGCGACGACCAGCGACGCCATCGTGGAAATATTCACCGTGTTCGCCCGGTCGCCACCGGTACCGACGATGTCGACGGCATCGTCGTCGACCGGCACGAGCCTGGCGTGCGCGAGCATCGAGTCGGACAGACCGAGAACTTCCTCGGCTGTCTCACCCTTCATCTTCAGTGCGACGCCGAACGCGGCGATCTGGGCGGAGGTCGCGTTGTCGGACATGATCTCGTCCATTGCCCACTGCGCCTCGGCCCGGGACAGGTCGCGGCCGGCGGTCAACGCGCCGAGTATCGCGGGCCAGCTCTGCGCACCCTCGTCAGCCGGTTGTCCCGCGTTCATCGCACCCACCTTCGCACCTCGCTCCGTTGCCGGGCACCGTCCGCGCCCGTTCCGCAGGAAGCTTAGTCAGCTGCGGAATCGGGTTGCAGGGCGTCCCATCCGGTGGAGGTTCCGCCGAGGCGCTGCGCCAGCCCCGCCATCCGCGACTTCTCCTGCGCGCAGTGCACCGCGTCGAGGATCTGCACCCGCTGCAGCACGAGGCCGATCCGGCCGTCGGCCGGGACCTGCACCGGAGCGGCCTTCATGTACCCGTCCTGGCCTGCGAGCTCGGCAGCCCGGTCAACGGCATCGCCAGGGAGTTCCAGGTGGTGCCGCAGCACGGCCTCGTCGGTGTCGATCCAGTGCGGCGCGGTGGCAGCTCCCCGCTCGAGAGCCCCGGAACAGGACTCGGCGTCGTCGAAGGACGACACCACCACGACGAGATCGGTCCGCCCCGGATCCAAGGGCGGTCGGCGTCCACCCGTCAATGCTTGCCGGAGACGTTCCCAGATCCCTGTGACACCGCTCATGCACATCACGATCGCACGGTCCGTCGGCGGGGGCACATCCCGGTCATTGCACCGCCAGGACCAGGCAATTACTTACCGAGACGCGCCGAATTCCGCCCCGATTGCCCAAGACTTACTACGACGGGTCATACTAGCCAGCGTGACGAGCGCAGTAGGGACTTCAGGAACTGCAATCACCCAGCGCGTGCACTCGCTGAACCGGCCCAACCTGGTCAGCGTCGGCACCATTGTGTGGTTGTCCAGTGAGCTCATGTTTTTCGCAGGGCTCTTCGCCATGTATTTCGTGGCACGGGCTCAGGCCCACGGTGATTGGCCGCCGGCCCCCACAGAGTTGAACCTGTGGCTGGCGGTGCCGGTGACGCTGGTGCTGATCGCGTCTTCCTTCACGTGCCAGCTCGGCGTGTTCGCGGCCGAGCGCGGCGACGTGTTCGGCCTCCGCCGGTGGTACGTCGTCACCCTCGCCATGGGCACCTTCTTCGTGCTGGGCCAGGGCTACGAGTACATCCACCTGGTGGAAGAGGGCACCACCATCTCCGGCAGTGTGTATGGCTCGGTGTTCTACATGACCACCGGTTTCCACGGTCTGCACGTCATCGGCGGTCTGGTCGCCTTCGTGTTCCTCCTGGTCCGCACCCGGGTCAGCAAGTTCACTCCGGCTCAGGCCACCGCGGCGATCGTCGTGTCCTACTACTGGCACTTCGTCGACATCGTGTGGATCGCACTGTTTGCCACGATTTATTTCATCCGTTAGCCAGCTGTACGCCCAGGCAGCCCCCTGACGTCCAGTCCGTCCCGACATACAAAAAGGGATACAGATGAGTTCATCCCCACCTCTCACACCCGAAGGTGACATGCCCGGTCAGTCCGAGGCAGCATCCGCTGCCAGGTCCCGCCGTCAGCGGAAGTTCCGTCGTCGCCTCACCGGCGCGCTGGTGCTCGCGCTCGGCCTGCTCAGCGCGGGTTTCCTCGCGTCTGCGTTGACCCCTGCCCCGCAGGTGGCGACCGCGAATGAGGACCAGGTTGCATTGATCCGCAAGGGTCAGCAGCTCTACGAGACCTCTTGCGTCACCTGCCACGGTGTCAACCTGCAGGGCGTCCAGGACCGCGGTCCGTCGCTCATCGGCGTCGGTGAAGCCGCCGTCTACTTCCAGGTGTCCTCCGGCCGTATGCCGGCATCGCGCAACGAGGCCCAGGCCCTGCGCAAGGAGCCGAAGTTCGACGCTGCGCAGACCGACGCGCTCGGTGCGTACATCCAGGCCAACGGCGGCGGCCCCACCCTGATCCGCGACGAGAACGGCGAGATCGCCCAGTCCTCGCTGCGCGGCGACGACGTGGCCCGCGGCAGTGAGCTGTTCCGCCAGAACTGCGCCTCGTGCCACAACTTCACCGGCCGCGGGGGCGCGCTGTCGTCCGGCAAGTTCGCGCCGAATCTCGATCCGGCCAGTGAACAGCAGATCTACACCGCGATGCTCACCGGCCCGCAGAACATGCCGAAGTTCTCGGATCGTCAGCTCACGCTCGACGAGAAGAAGGACATCATCGCGTACGTCAAGGCGTCCAGCGAGACGACCGACCCGGGCGGCTACGGACTGGGTGGATTCGGCCCCGGTGCCGAGGGTCCGGCCATGTGGGTCGTCGGCATCGTCGCGGTCGTCGGCGCTGCACTGTGGATCGGAGCAAGGTCATGAGTGGCGACGAAACGCCCAACAAGCACTCGGTCGAGAATCTCGATCAGATGAGCCGCGACGATCTCGTCGCACTCGGAACCAACCTCGACGGTGTCGACGTCGCGTTCCGCAAGGAGCGGTGGCCTGTCGAAGGCACCCGCGCGGAGAAGCGCGCCGAACGCAACGTCGCGTTCTGGTTCGCGCTCGCCGGAGTGGCGGCCCTCGCGTTCATCGGCATCTACCTCTTCTGGCCGTGGGAGTACCAGAGCCCGGGCGAGGAGAACTACACCCTCTTCAACCTGTACACACCGCTGCTCGGCCTGACCCTCGGTCTGGCGATCCTCGGTGTGGGCGTGGGCGCGGTGCAGTTCACCAAGAAGTTCATCCCCGAGGAGGTGTCGATCCAGGATCGGCACGACGGCGGATCGTCCGAGGTCGATCGCAAGACGATCGTGGCCGAGCTCTCCGACTCCCTGCACACCTCGACGCTGCCCCGCCGCAAGCTGATCAAGCGCACGGCGATCTTCGGCGGCGGCGCGCTGGGTGTGGGCCTGATCATGCCGCTCGGTGGCCTGATCAAGAACCCGTGGGCCGAGGGCGACAAGTCCCCGCTCTGGGTGTCGGGTTGGACGCCGCGCTACCCGGGCGAGACCATCTACCTGCGTCGCGACACCGGTCGCCCCAACGACATCGTGCTGGTGCGTCCCGAGGATCTCGACGCCGGCGGCATGGAGACCGTCTTCCCGTTCCGTGAATCGGATCGCGGCGACGAGCACGCGTTGCTCGCCGGTCTGCGCGGCATCCGCAACGCCGTGATGCTGATCCGTCTGCGCACCGAGGACGCCGAGCGCGCTGTCAAGCGCAAGGGCCAGGAGAGCTTCAACTACGGCGACTACTTCGCCTTCTCGAAGATCTGCACCCACCTCGGCTGCCCGACGTCGCTGTACGAGCAGCAGACCAACCGCATTCTGTGCCCGTGCCACCAGTCGCAGTTCGATGCCCTGGAGTACGGCAAGCCGCTGTTCGGACCTGCTGCTCGCGCTCTGCCGCAGCTGCCCATTACAGTGAACGAAGAGGGTTTCCTCGTCGCCAACGGTGACTTCATCGAAGCCCTCGGCCCGGCATTTTGGGAGCGTCGCCCGTGAGTACCGCCACACCATCCCGCGCCGCCGAAGCTGCGGAGAACATCGACTCGCGCTACCACGTAGCGGCAGGTCTTCGGCGCCAGATCAACAAGGTGTTCCCCACCCACTGGTCCTTCCTGCTGGGTGAGATCGCGCTGTACAGCTTCATCATCCTGCTCATCTCCGGCGTGTTCCTGACGCTGTTCTTCGACCCGTCGCTGGCACACGTCGTCTACGACGGCGCGTACACGCCGCTGCGTGGCGTCACCATGTCGCGCGCCTACGAAACGGCCCTGAACATCTCCTTCGAGGTGCGCGGCGGCCTGTTCGTCCGGCAGATCCATCACTGGGCAGCGCTGATGTTCGCGGCGTCGATCATCGTCCACATGTTGCGCATCTTCTTCACCGGCGCATTCCGTCGCCCGCGTGAGGCGAACTGGGTGATCGGCTCGCTGCTGCTCATCCTGGCGATGTTCGAAGGCTTCTTCGGCTACTCGCTGCCCGACGACCTGCTCTCCGGTACCGGCCTGCGTGCCGCGTTCTCCGGCATCACCCTGAGCATTCCGATCATCGGAACGTGGATGCACTGGGCGATCTTCGGCGGCGACTTCCCGGGCGAGCTGATCATCCCGCGTTTCTACGTCCTGCACGTGCTGCTCATCCCGGGCATCATCCTGGCCCTGATCGCCGCGCACCTCGCGCTGGTCTGGTACCAGAAGCACACGCAGTTCCCCGGACCGGCCCGTACCGAGCAGAACGTCGTCGGCGTTCGCATCCTGCCGGTCTTCGCGGTCAAGTCCGGTGCGTTCTTCGCGATGACGTTCGCGGTGCTGGCACTGATGAGCGGTCTGCTGCAGATCAACCCGATCTGGAACATCGGCCCGTACAACCCGTCTCAGGTGTCGGCAGGTTCGCAGCCCGACTTCTACATGATGTGGACCGACGGTCTGGCCCGTACGTGGCCGGCGTGGGAGATCTACCTGTTCGGCCGCTACACGATTCCGGCGGTGTTCTGGGTCGCGGTGATCATGGGCCTGGTCTTCGTCGTGATGACGACCTACCCGTGGATCGAGAAGCGCCTCACCAAGGACGACGCGCACCACAACCTGCTGCAGCGTCCGCGCGACGTTCCGGTTCGTACCGGTATCGGAGCGATGGCGATCACGTTCTACGTGGTGCTGACCCTCATGTGCGTCAACGACCTCATCGCGTACAAGTTCGACATCTCGATCAACGCGACGACCTGGATGGGCCGCATCGGCATGGTGATCCTGCCGCCGCTCGCCTACTACATCGCGTACCGGTTCTGCCTGGGCCTGCAGCGCAGCGACCGCCAGGTGCTCGAACACGGCATCGAGACGGGCATCGTCCGTCGCCTGCCGCACGGCGAGTACATCGAGATCCACCAGCCGCTCGGCCCGGTGGACGAGCACGGCCACCCGATTCCGCTGGAATACCAGGGTGCCGCGGTGCCGAAGCGCATGAACCGGCTCGGCAGTGCCGGCAAGCCCGGTGCCGGCAGCTTCCTCTCGCCGGATCCGGCGGACGAGGCAGCCGCGCTCGAAGCGGCCCACCACGAGGCCGAGATCGAGCAGCGGACGGTCCTGCGGGACTACCAGAACCGCGTGCACAGCCTCGAGGCAGGCAGCGGTGACGGCGAGGGCGACGGTCACACGCACTGACGCGGACCGCTCCGAAGAACAACGGGTAGGGCCCCGAACCATTCCGGTTCGGGGCCCTACCCGTTTCCGTCACTCGCTTCGCTCCCCCGCCCGCCCGGCCCGCTGATCCGCTCCGGCAGCGGCCCACGGACAGTCACGGCTGCGGGCGACAGCTCATCCGGCTGGGCCGCAGGAGACCGGATTCACGCGGGTTGCGGTGCGGCTCAGTGATCGTCGTAGTGGTCGCCGTGGGCGGCGTGACGATGCCCGTCGTGTAGATAGTCCACGTGGTCGCCGTGCGGAACCGCGACATGCCCGCATCCCTCGCCGTGAACGTGCTCGTGGCCTTCGTGTTGCAGATGCCCTGTGGTTTCGCACTCGTCGAAGTGCCCGTCGTGTGCACGATGGAGGTGTCCGTCGTGCACGTAGTCGACGTGGTCGCCGTGTGGGACCGCCACGTGCCCACAACCTTCACCGTGGACGTGGCCGTGATCGGCGTGTTCCGGGTGGCTACTCATCGCGGGGCTCCTCCCAGGGCTGCATCGGACGTGTTCGTCCAGTGTCGCACCGGTGGACAGGGCGCCGAGGACGTTCCCGGAACACGCTCGAGGTCCGCGAGGGTCCCGAACTCGTCCTGCCTGCACGGGTGAACGTGCCCGGACCCCCGAGCTCACGGACGCCGGAACGGCGACGGGCGCCGCACCCTGAGGTGCGGCGCCCGTCGCGCGGAGTCGTACTACGTCAGTGCTTCTCGGGTCCGATGTGGTACTCGAACACCAGGCCCGCCGCCGAGGCGAGGATCAGGACGACCGCCACCACGATCATCCACGGGTGGAAGAACGCCAGGGCAACCGCCGCGAAGGCCGCGGCACCCGCGAGCAGGATCGGCCAGTAGCTACCGGCGCTGAAGAAGCCCAGGTCGCCGGCACCGTCACTGATCTCGGCGTCCTCGTAGTCCTCCGGGCGGGTGTCGAGGCGACGCGCCACGAATCGGAAGTAGGTGCCCACGATCAGCGTCAGGCCTGCCGAGAGCACGATCGCGGTGAGACCCGCCCACTCGATACCCGTGCGGGACAGACCGGTGAACGTTCCGTACACGATGGCGACGAGCAGGAAGAACACCGTCACGACCTCGAAGAGCTTGGCTTCGATCTTCATATCAGCACTTGTCCTTGTCGATGGTGGGTTCGGTCACTCGCCCGCGACGCCGCTGGCCGAACGGTCGGTGCGAACGGTCTTGAACGGGGTCGTGGAGGTCGCGACAGGCGACTCACCGATGGCTTCGAGCGCCTCCGCGTTGCTCAGACCCTGGCCACCCTCGGTGGTGGGCTTACGAAGCTCGATGTACTGCGCGAACTTCTCCGGCGACACCGCGCGGACCTCGAAGTTCATCATCGCGTGGTAGGTACCGCACATCTCGGCGCAGCGGCCGACGAACGCACCTTCACGCTCGATCTCGGAGATCTGGAAGACCGGATCGGAGTTGTTCGCCCGCGGGTTCGGGTCCGCGTCCCGCTTGAACAGGAACTCGGGAACCCAGAACGAGTGGATGACATCGGACGAGGCGAGCTCGAACTCGATGCGCTTACCGGTCGGGAGGACCAGAACGGGAACTTCGTTGCTGGTACCGATCGTCTCGATCTTGTCGTAGTGCAGGTACGAGAGGTCTTCGACAGGCGCCCCGTGGATCGGCGGGACCGACGCGTGCTCCTCACCCTCGGCGACAGTGCGCTCAGGCTGAGCAACAGCCTCCTGGGCTTCGTAATCGGTGCCGTCGTACTTGGCGGTGCCGTCACCGAGATCGATCGTGCGGTAACCGAACTTCCAGTTCCACTGGTAGCCGGTGACGTCGACCACGACGTTCGGGTTGTCTTCCTTCTCCAGGACGTAGTTCTGGACCACGACGGTGAAGTAGAACAGCACACACACGGCCACGAAGGGAGCGGCCGTGTAGACCAGTTCGAGGGGCACGTTGTACGCGGTCTGCCGCGGGAACTCCGGAGAGTTCTTCTTCTTCCGGTGGAAGATGACCACCCAGAAGGTCAGGCCCCACACCAAAATGCCCATGACGAGGGCGGCGATAGCCGACCACGTCCACAGTTCACGCATACGCTCGGCCTGGGGAGTCACGCCCTCCGGCCAGCCGAAACGAAGGACTTCTTCGCTGGAGCACCCGGTCAACATCATGGCTGCAATGCCAAGAGATGCTGCGAGCCCGAACCGCCGAAGGATCCGACCTTGCGCCACGTTCACGCCTTCCTGATCGCCGCAATTCCATCAGGGCAACCCCGGAGGGCAGGCCCAATTACTACGCAGCGTAGACCAAACCGGCGCGCTATCCACCCTCGGGGCGCACAGAACGTGTCGATCCTGAGACATTGCCTCGCCGCAGCACGGCATGGCGCCCGGTGACAGGCGACGTCACGGCGACTTTCGGGGCATGCCGCACACTGCTGCGGCAATCCTGCTGCGGCATACTCCACATGACGAACGTCGGCGCTCGCGGTGAAGTTCCCGAGCGGCCCGGCACTCCCTATCTGGAATGAGGTATCGGACGCGTGTGCGGCTTGCTCGGGTTACTGACCACTGACGGCACCAGCGACGACGCTGTTGCGTCGGTCGATTCCGCCATGCACTGCCTACGCCATCGCGGACCGGACGAACACGGCACCTGGCACGACGACGAGCTGATCTTCGGATTCAACCGCCTGTCGATCATCGACATCGCGCATTCGCACCAGCCGCTGCGCTGGGGACCGCAGGACCAGCCCGACCGGTACGCCCTGACCTTCAACGGCGAGATCTACAACTACCTGGAATTGCGCAAGGAACTCGCCGAGGAGCACGGGGCCGTCTTCGCGACCGAAGGCGACAGCGAAACGATCGTCGCCGCGTTCCATCACTGGGGTGCGGACGCGGTGCGTCGCCTGCGCGGCATGTTCGCGTTCGCCGTCTGGGACACCCACACGCGCGAACTGTTCCTGGCCCGCGACCCGTTCGGCATCAAGCCGCTGTTCCTGGCGACCGGCTCGGGCGGAACCGCGTTCGGCAGCGAGAAGAAGAGCCTGCTCGAACTCACCGACCTGATCGGCATCGACACCGACCTCGATCCGCGGGCGATCGAGCACTACACCGTGCTGCAGTACGTTCCCGAACCGGAGACGCTGCACCGGCAGATCCGTCGCCTCGAGTCCGGCTGCTACGCGCGGGTCCGGCCCGGCGGCGACCCCGAGATCACCCGCTACTTCGAGCCTCGTTTCCCGGTACGGCCGTTCGCGGCCGGCCGCGAACAGGACCGCTACCGCGAGATCGCCGAGGCCCTCGAGGATTCCGTCGCCAAGCACATGCGTGCCGATGTGACCGTCGGATCGTTCCTGTCCGGCGGCATCGACTCGACGGCGATTGCCGCTCTCGCCAAGCGGCACAACCCGGACCTCATCACGTTCACCGCCGGTTTCGCGCGTGAGGGCTATTCCGAGGTCGATGTGGCCGCCGAGTCGGCGGCCGCGATCGGGGCACGTCACATCGTGCGCGTGGTCTCCCCCGCCGAGTTCGCCGCGGCAATCCCGGAGATCATCTGGTACCTCGACGATCCGGTCGCCGATCCGGCGCTGGTGCCGTTGTGGTTCATCGCCAAGGAAGCACGCAAGCACGTGAAGGTGGTGCTCTCCGGTGAGGGCGCCGACGAGTTGTTCGGCGGCTACACGATCTACCGCGAGCCGATCTCGCTCAAGCCCTTCGAACTCCTGCCCACCGGGCTGCGGCGGGCCGCGGGCAAGCTGTCCGAGCGGATCCCCGAAGGCACGCGCGGGAAATCGCTGCTGCATCGCGGCTCGATGCCTCTCGAGGAGCGGTACTACGGCAATGCGCGCAGCTTCAACGACGCGCAGCTGCGGTCGGTGCTGCGCGACTTCCGCCCCGAGTGGACCCATCAGGACGTCACGGCGCCGATCTACGCGCAGTCCGCCGGGTGGGATCCCGTCGCCCGCATGCAGCACCTGGACCTGTTCACGTGGCTGCGCGGGGACATCCTCGTCAAGGCCGACAAGATGACGATGGCGAACTCGCTCGAGCTGCGTGTCCCGTTCCTCGATTCCGAGGTGTTCCGGGTGGCGTCGCAGATTCCGCTCGAACAGAAGATCACGAAACAGACGAGCAAGTACGCGCTGCGGCAGGCCCTCGAGGGCATTGTTCCCCCGCACGTGCTGCACCGCGCGAAGCTGGGCTTCCCGGTGCCGCTGCGGCACTGGCTGGCCGGCACCGAGCTGTTCGAGTGGGCGCACGAGCAGATCGCCGAGTCGGGCACCGACCACATCTTCGACAAGGCCGCGGTCGCACGGATGCTGAACGAGCACCGCGCCGGCGTGTCCGATCACAGCCGTCGCCTCTGGACCGTCCTGTGCTTCATGGTCTGGCACGGCATCTTCGTCGAGAAGCGGATCGCGCCCGAGATCCAGGAGCCGGTCTACCCCGTCAGCCTGTAGCGACGCCGCGCGCCCGGTGTGTCTTGTGGCGGTTGGAGGCGCCACAAGACACACCGGCGGCGAAGCCGCACTACAGCAGCGCCGCGATCTCCTCTGCCGCGACCTCGCCGTATGCGTCGGTCAGGCGCTTGAGAGCATCGGCACGGTCGAAGATCCATTCCTGGGTGCCGGTCGTCTCGAGCACGTACACGGCGACGAGGCAGCCCAGCTGGGCGGCACGCTCGAGGCTGAGCCCGCCGCGGTGCCCGAGCAGGAAGCCGGCGCGGAAGGCGTCGCCGACACCGGTGGGGTCGACCTTCGCCCGCTCGGGCACAACGCCCACGCGTACCCAGTTGCCGTCCGCGTCGACGATCTCCACACCGTCGCCGCCGAGCGTCGTCACCCGCAGCCCGACCTGCGCGCGGATCTCGTCCTCGGTCAGGCCGGTCTTCTGCTGCAGCAGGCCCCATTCGTACTCGTTGGTGAACAGGTACGCCGCGCCGTCGATCAACCGGGCGGCCTCGTCACCGCTGAGACGGGCGAGCTGCTGCGAGGGGTCGGCTGCGAAGGGCACGCCCAGTTCCCTGCACTCGTCGGTGTGACGGGCCATCGCCGCGGGGTCGTTGGCGCCGACGAGCACCAGATCGACCCCGTGTGCTTTCACGACCTCGGCAAGCGAGATGTTGCGGGCTTCGGACATCGCGCCCGGATAGAACGAGGCGATCTGCGCCATGTCTTCGTCGGTGGTGCACACGAAGCGGGCCGTGTGGGCGGTCGTCGACACGGCCACCGATCCACAGTTCACGCCGTTGCCCTCGAGCCAGGTCCGGTACTCGGCGAAATCGGCACCGACCGCACCGACGAGCACCGGATCGCCTCCGAGCACACCCATGGCGTATGCGATGTTGCCGCCGACACCACCCCTGCGGACGACGAGGTCGTCGACGAGGAAGCTGAGCGAGATGTGGTTGAGCTGGTCCGCGAGGAGTTGCTCGGCGAACCGGCCGGGAAATCGCATCAGGTGGTCGGTCGCGATGGAGCCGGTCACGGCAATGGTCACGGTGCTGTGCCTTTCGACGGGGGCGGAGTACGGTCCTCGCCGGGGCACGATGGCGCGACGAGGTCGGGAAAGCTGAGCTCACACGCTACCCGCACACGACGACAGGGCCCCGACACCTCTGGTGCCGGGGCCCTGTCGATCGGACTCAGTTGAACGAATCGCCACAGGCGCAGGAGCCGGTGGCATTCGGGTTGTCGATGGTGAAGCCCTGCTTCTCGATGGTGTCGACGAAGTCGATCGACGCGCCTTCGACATAGGGGGCACTCATGCGGTCGACAGCGAGCGTGACGCCCGCGAAATCCACGGTGAGATCACCGTCGAGCGACCGGTCGTCGAAGAACAGCTGGTACCGAAGTCCGGCGCAGCCGCCGGGCTGCACTGCGATCCGCAGCGCGAGGTCGTCGCGGCCCTCCTGATCGAGCAGAGCCTTCGCCTTCGCGGAGGCGGCCTCGGTCATGATGACGCCGTGAGTGGCGGTCTCGTCCTGCACAGTCATGGGCGCTCCCTGGTCGTTCGTCTCAAGCAGTCGTTGCAGAAGGTCGTGTCGATCGATCGGTCGAGACGACCCCGATGTGTCAACGGTACCGCGCGCACATCTATTCCTCACCCACCGCAGGGCATGAGCGCTGTCTCGACACCGACCGAGACCTGGGGTGATTTCCCCACCTGTCCCGATATCCCATAGCCTGGAGGGGTGAAGCTGCTACGCCGCGGGAGTTCCGACGAATCCGACAGCCCGGACGCATCGTCGTCCGGCAGCGCCGATGTCGCTGCGTCCGAGGTCACGCCTGCGCAGTCCGGCACCCCGGTGCCCGGCAGCAAGGAGACCTCGGGCAAGGGACGGCCGACGCCCAAGCGCCGCGAAGCCGAGGCCCGTCGCCGCGGCCCGGTGGCGCCCGCGCCGATGACGGCGAAAGAGGCCCGCGAACGCAAGAAAGCCGCGCGCAAGTCCATGTCGAAGGATGAGCGCAAGACCCAGGCCGCCGAGCGTCGTGCCGCCGCCTCCGAGCGACGCAGCCGCATGCTCGCCGGCGAGGAGAAATTCCTGCTCCCCCGCGACCGCGGTCCGGTCCGCGCGTATGTCCGCGATCTCGTCGACAGCCGCCGGAACCTGGTGGGCATGTTCATGCCGCTGGCTCTGGTGCTCATCGCCACCATGTTCCTGGGCCCGGTCATCCAGCAGTACGTCACGCTCGCGATGTTCGTGATGATGCTGTTGATGGTCATCGAGGGCATCTACCTCGGCCGGATGATCAACAAGAAGGTGCGGGCGCGCTACCCCGATTCGACCGAGGGTGGTTTCGGTCTCGGCTGGTACGCCTTCGTGCGCGCCTCGCAGATCCGCAAGCTGCGGGCGCCGCTGCCGCGTGTCAAGCCCGGCGACGCGGTCTGACATTCGGCTTCAGTGGTGTGGTGCGCCGCGCGCCGGCATCACGAACCGGTCTTCTCCGGCCACAGGCTCCTCCGATCTCCGGGGGTCCTGTGGCCGGAAGTGGTTGAGGCGCATCCAGGTCCTGCCCGTCCCTCGGGTGGCGATTCCGTAGCGTCGGCCGACCGGTTCGGTTCCGATCGCCACAACGAGCATGAAGACGACGATCACGGCGAATTCGAGCATGGTCCGATCGTGCGCCCACCCCACCCCCGGCGACAGTGGCCGAAACGCCATCTCCCGCCGAATTTCTGCCAATCGTGCGGTTGGTAGCGTCTACTCCGATTCCCCCCGTGAAAGGTGCACTGTGAGCAGCGAACCCGCGCCGACCCTCCTCGGCTCCGACGAGACCGGCGCGGTCGACGCGACCTTCCCTCCGGTCGTCGCCCCCGATCGCGAGATCCGTCGACGCGCCGACGCCCGCCAGCTCGCACTCACCAAGCCCGCCGGCTCGCTCGGCCGGCTCGAAGACCTCGGCTGCTGGATCGCGTCGTGCCAGGGTGAAGTCCCGCCGCACCCGTTCCGGCGGCCCCGGGTCGTCGTCTTCGCCGGCGATCACGGCATCACCCGCCACGGTGTCTCGGCATACCCGCCGGAGGTGACCGCGCAGATGGTCGCGAACTTCGTCGCCGGTGGCGCCGCCGTGAACATCCTCGCGACCGTCGCCGGTGCCGCGGTGCGCGTCGTCGACATCGCCGTCGACACCGACACGGACCCGTCCGTCTCGACGTACAAGATCCGCCGGTCCAGTGGTTCCATCGACCGGGAGGACGCGCTCACCGACGACGAGACGGTCCGCGCGATCGCCGCCGGCCGCGCGATCGCCGACCGGGAGATCGACGAGGGCGCCGATCTGCTCGTCGCCGGCGACATGGGCATCGGCAACACCACCCCCGCGACCGTGCTCATCGCGACACTCACCAACACCGAACCCGTCGCCGCGGTCGGCCGCGGCACCGGCATCGACGACGCCGGCTGGATGCGGAAGGTCACCGCGATTCGCGACGCGATGCGCCGCGCACGTCCGCACACCCGCAACCCCATTGCGCTGCTGCGCACGGCCGGCGGTGCGGACTTCGCGGCGATGGCCGGCTATCTCGCGCAGGCGTCGGTTCGGCGCACGCCCGCGCTGCTCGACGGTGTCGTCGTCACGGCCGCCGCGATGGTCGCCGAGGAACTGGCCCCCGGCGCCCGCGACTGGTGGGTCGCCGGTCACCGGTCCGCCGAACCGTCGCACACGATCGCGCTGCGTCACCTGAATCTCGATCCGATCGTCGACCTCGGCATGCGCCTCGGTGAGGGGACCGGCGCGGTCACGGCATTGCCGGTGCTGCAGGGCGCGGTGTCCGTGCTCGCGCACATGGCCACGTTCGACGAGGCCGGCATCAGCGGACGCGACACCGCTCCCGAAGGCACGGACACCGCTCCCGATCCGCGCGACGTGTGATGGGCGGGCTGCCGCTCGCACTGTCGTGGCTGACGGTGCTGCCGGTACGTGGCCCCGCCGACATCGACCGGTCCGCGGCGGCCCGCGCGATTCGCGCCGCGCCTGTCACCGGTGTGATGCTCGGCATCGCGGCGGCGGGGATGCTGTGGCTGCTGGTCACCGCCGGCTGTGCGCCCCCGCTCGCGGGATTGCTCTGCGTCGGATTCCTCGCGGTGGCCACCCGCGGCATGCACGTCGACGGTCTGAGCGACACCGCCGACGGTCTGGGTTGCTACGGCCCGCCCGAGCGGGCCCGCGAGGTCATGCATTCCGGTGGGGCGGGCCCGTTCGGCGTCGCGACGATGGTGGTGGTGCTCGGGGCGCAGGCCTGGTCGTTCGGGGCACTCGCGGAGGCCGATGCGTGGCCCGCGGTGGTGCTCGCGGTCGCGGCAGGGCGGGTCGCGGTGGTCCTGGCGTGTCGGCACGGGATCGTCGCCGCACCCGGGAGCGGGTTCGGTGCGCTCGTCGCCGGAACCCAGTCCTGGCGGAGCGTTCTCGGCTGGCCGCTGCTCGCCGCGGTCGCCGCGATGTGGTGTGTGCCGGGGACACCGTGGCTCGGCCCGGTCGTGGTTCTCGGCGCACTGGCGCTGTCGGTGCTGTTCGTCCGGCACTGCGTCGCCCGCTTCGACGGGGTGAACGGCGATGTGCTCGGCGCGGCGCTCGAAGGCACGGTCGCCGCCGTCGCGATCGCGCTCGGCGCCGCGATCTGACATTCCCGAAGGAAAGACGACCCTGAAGCGAAACGACGGGCGCGACCGTCGTTGACGGTCGCGCCCGTGGCGTCGTCGTTCGGTTACGGAGCTGCGCGCAGCGTCGTCATCCAGCCGTGGGTGTCGGCGAACGTGCCGCGCTGGATGCCGGTGAGCGTGTCGCGGAGCGCCATCGTCACCGGGCCGGGCTCGCCGCCGGCGACGGTGAATTCCCCGCTCGCGTCCTTGACGCTGCCGACCGGGGTGATGACCGCCGCGGTGCCGCACGCGAACACCTCGGTGATCTCGCCGGACGCGGCCTTCTCACGCCACTCGTCGGTGCTGATGCGACGCTCCTCGACGGACAGACCGGAGTCCTTCGCGAGGGTCAGCAGCGACTCCCGGGTGATGCCGGGCAGCAGCGACCCGGACAGTTCGGGGGTCACCAGCCGGGCATCGGCACCCGACCCGTACACGAAGTACAGGTTCATGCCGCCCATCTCCTCGACGTACTTGCGCTCGATCGCGTCGAGCCACACCACCTGGTCGCAGCCCTGCTCGGCGGCGTGGGCCTGCGCGACGAGAGACGCGGCGTAGTTGCCCGCGAACTTCGCGGCACCGGTGCCGCCCGGAGCGGCCCGCACGTACTCACGCGAGAGCCACACGCTCACGGGCTTGACGCCGCGCGGGAAGTACGCGCCCGCCGGGGACGCGATGAGCAGGAACTTGTACTCCTTCGCGGGACGCACACCGAGCGCCGGCTCGGTGGCGAACATGAACGGCCGCAGGTACAGCGACTCCTCACCACCGGCCGCGGGCACCCATTCGTGGTCGACCTCGAGCAGTTCGACGATGGCGCGCTGGAACAGCTCCTCCGGCAGAGCCGGCATCGCGAGCCGCTCCGCGGAGCGGTTGAGCCGTGCCGCGTTCGCATTCGCCCGGAACGAGGAGATGGAGCCGTCGGCCTGCCGGTACGCCTTCAGTCCCTCGAAGATGGCCTGCCCGTAGTGCAGCACCATCGCCGCGGGATCCAGCTGGATCGGCCCGTACGGTTCGATCGTCGCGTTGTGCCAGCCGGTGCCCTCGGTGTAGGTGATCGTCACCATGTGGTCGGTGAAGAAGTTCCCGAATCCCGGATTCGACAGGATCTCCTGCCGACGCTCAGGGGTCGTCGGCGAAGGATGCGGGATGTGGGCGAATTCGAGGACACCGGTCATGAACGTCGATCCTATCGAACGCCCGTGCACCCCTACTTGGTGTGGTCCTCGACGAACGGCGGGGTCACCAGCTCCGCACGCAGCGACCGGCCCCGGACGTCCACGGCCACCTCGTCGCCGGCAGTCAGGCCCGCGGCGCTGTCGATCAACGCGAGCGCGATCCCCACCTTGAGGGTCGGCGAGAAGGTTCCGGAGGTCGTCTCGCCCACCGGCTCACCGTCGCGCAGAACCGTCTGGTCCTGGCGCAGGACCCCGCGATCGAGGGCACGCAGACCCCACAAACGGCGTGCAGGCCCGGCCTGCTTCTCCGCGAGCAACGCGTCCCGGCCCCAGAACTCCGGCTTGTTCCAGCCGACGGCCCAACCGCATCGAGCCTGCAGCGGCGAGATCGTCGTCGACAGTTCGTGCCCGTGCAGCGGGTAGCCCATCTCGGTGCGCAGCGTGTCTCGGGCGCCGAGCCCGGCGACCTGCCCACCGGTGGCCTGCACCGCGGCCACGAGCGCACGGAACAGCGCCTCGGCGTCGGCCCAGCGCGGCAGCAGCTCGAAACCGCGTTCACCGCTGTATCCGCTGCGGCACACCCGCACCGGCACGCCGTTCCATTCGGCGTCGACGAATGCCATGTACTCGATGTCGGTGGGCAGTCCCAAACCGGTGAGGATGTCGGCGGACTTCGGTCCCTGCACCGCGAACACGGCGTGGTCGCGATGCTGATCCGTCACGGTGACGCCGGCGGGCGCGACCTCGGCGAGGGCCGCGACGACCGCCGCGGTGTTCGCGGCGTTCGGCACGAGGAACAGCTCGTCGTCCGACACGTAGTAGACGATGAGGTCGTCGGTGACTCCTCCGGATTCTGTGCAGCACAGCGTGTACTGGGCCTTGCCCGGCCCGATCTTGGACAGGTCGTTGGTCAGCGCCGCATCGACGAACTGTGCGGCGCCCGGACCGGCAACCAGCGCCTTGCCGAGATGACTCACGTCGAACAGGCCGACGTTCTCGCGGACCGCGGTGTGCTCGGCGACCGTCCCCGCATAGGAGACGGGCATCTCCCACCCGCCGAACGGAGCGAACGTCGCACCCAGTTCGACGTGGACGGCGTGGATCGGGCCCTGCTGAAGTTGCTGGTCGCTCATGTCGCATGACGGTATCCCACGTCGCGGGACGGGACCGCCTCCACGGCTTCGGACCCGACGATCACTAGCATCGACGCAATCACACCTAGTGCATAGGAGATGCCCGTGAGTGCCCCCGCTCCCACCCTCCCGGAACTCGTTCTCGCCGGGTCCGTCTCGAAACGAGCCGATGTCCTCGTGATCGGACTGACGTCAGGAGACGACGGACCCGAGGCGCTGCTCGGCGGCGGACTCGTCGACGAGACCGTACTCGGCGACCTGCTCGACGCCGCGACCGCAGTCGGCGCGACCGGCAAGTCCGAGGAACTGACCCGGGTGCCCGCCCCGGCCACGCTGACGGTGACGAGCGTGCTGGCGGTCGGGCTCGGTGCCGCCGACAAGATCGACGCGGAGCAGGTGCGCCGATCCGCGGGTGCCGCGGCACGGGCACTGACCGGTGTCGAGGTCGTCGCGACCACGCTGTCCGCGGTGGATCTGGGTGCGGCCGTCGAGGGCTTCGCGCTCGGCGCGTACACGTTCACCGAGTTCCGATCCGCGAAGTCCGCGCCGGGCGCCGATGCGCGCCCGCCGGCCCGCATCGAGTTCCTGGTGGCCTCACCCCGGGCCCGCGACGCCAAGGCCGCGCTGACCCGCGCGACCGCCATCGCCGAGGCCGTCGCCACCGCCCGCGAGTTCGTCAACACCCCGCCGAGTCACCTGTACCCGGCCGAGTTCGCCGACCGTGCAAAGGCACTCGGCACCGCGGCGGGACTGAAGGTCGAGGTGCTCGACGAGAAGGCCCTCGCCAAGCAGGGCTTCGGCGGCATCGTCGGCGTCGGGCAGGGTTCGTCGCGTCCGCCGCGGCTGGTGCGGCTGAGCTACTCGTCGAAGAAGCGCAAGGCGCCGAAGGTCGCGCTGGTCGGCAAGGGCGTCACGTTCGACACGGGCGGCATCTCCATCAAGCCGGCGGCGGGCATGGAGAACATGACCTCCGACATGGGCGGTGCGGCCGCGGTGATCGCCACCGTCGTGCTCGCCGCGAAGCTCGGGGTGGCCGCGGACGTTACCGCGACCGTCCCGATGGCCGAGAACATGCCGTCGTCGACCGCGCAGCGCCCCGGCGACGTGCTGACGCAGTACGGCGGCACCACGGTCGAGGTCATCAACACCGATGCGGAGGGTCGCCTGATCCTGGCCGACGCGATCGTGCGTGCCTGCGAGGACGAACCCGACTACCTGATCGACACCGCGACACTGACCGGCGCGCAGATGGTCGCGCTCGGCACCCGTACCCCGGGTGTGATGGGCACCGACGAGTTCCGTGACCGGGTCGCGGAACTGTCACGGTCCGTCGGCGAGAACGGCTGGGCGATGCCGCTGCCTGCGGAACTGCGCGCCGACCTGAACTCGCGGGTCGCGGACCTGGCGAACGTCACCCCGCACCGGTGGGGCGGGATGTCGGCGGCCGCGATCTTCCTGAAGGAGTTCGTCGCCGAAGGCGTGCAGTGGGCTCACCTGGACGTGGCCGGTCCGGCGTTCAACACCGGCAGCCCGTTCGGCTACATCGGGAAGGGCGGGACCGGCGTGCCCGTGCGCACGATGTTCGCGGTCATCGAGGACATCGCCGCCAACGGCTGATCGAACGTGTGCCTTTCGGGTGCCCCGAGGCCCCGAAAGGCACACGCGGTGCAACGTGACGTGCCCCTCGCCGAACGCCACGAAGTGATCAGTGCAAGGATGGTCGAGGCCATGCCTCGCGCGGGTGTGGACCGTATGCACTACCGAAGTACCCGCACGAGTCCTCGGGCTCGAGCACAATAGTCAACGACCACACAATGGTCGGACGACCACGAGTCGGTACAACTCAACACACACGAAACAACCGTCGAGGAGTCAACAGACATGGCCTTCTCCGTCCAGATGCCAGCGCTTGGTGAGAGCGTCACCGAGGGAACTGTCACGCGATGGCTCAAGCAGGAAGGAGACACGGTCGAAGTCGACGAGCCCCTGCTCGAAGTCTCCACGGACAAGGTCGACACCGAAATCCCGTCCCCCGCTGCAGGTGTCCTGGTGAGGATTGTCGCCCAGGAAGACGACACCGTCGAGATCGGCGGCGAGCTCGCCGTCATCGGTGACGCCGGCGAGGCATCCGCTCCCGCCGCCGCACCCGCTCCGGCCGCCGCCGAACCCGCAGCACCCGCACCGGCTCCCGCCGCCGAAGCTCCCGCCG